>NZ_OZ035018.1:0-1473560 GCF_964031205.1 Spiroplasma endosymbiont of Stenodema calcarata | reverse complement strand
TTGTTTCATCTCCATTAGTTTTTATCTTTTTTAATTATAAATAAAAGATGTGGAAAAGTATTAAAAATAAACTAATTTAATAAATATTAATAGTTTTCCACAGTTAATATTTTTTATACCCTTTCTAGAAACGTTATTTTTATTGACTATTTGAGCCTTTTTCCACATTATGAACATTTTTTGTTATTATAAATTTTTATCTGTGGAAAACAATTTAAATTCAGTTTTTATTAGGACATTTTTATTTTTTTTGCTATAATCACTATAATTTAATACTATAAATAATATATTTTAATATATTTTCCTATATATACTAGAAATATGGTCTGGTGTCTCTACAATTAACCTTAAATTAATTGCTATAGTTCTTAATTTATTTTTTAATTTGTTAAGGCCGTGTTTCTTTTATTCAATTTTGTATTAAATATTTTGGAGGAGAAAAGGATGCAAATTAAAAAATCTTATACTTTTGATGATTTATTATTAATTCCACAAAAATCAGATATTTTACCTTATCAGATTGATTTAACAACTAAAATAACAAAGAATATTAAATTAAATATTCCTTTTTTATCTTCAGCGATGGATACAGTTACTGAGGCTAAATTAGCTATTGCCATTGCTCGGGAAGGTGGCATTGGAATTATCCATAAGAATTTATCAATTGATGCTCAGGCAGCAGAAGTTGAAAAAGTGAAACGAAATGAGTCAGGTTTTATTATTAATCCAATTACTTTAAAACAAACAATGACTGTACAAGATGCAGAAAATATTATGGCGCAATATCGGATTTCAGGGTTACCAATTGTTAATGAGGAAAATAAATTGTTAGGAATTATTACAAATCGTGATATTTGACCTTGTCATGATTTATCAGCACCAGTTGCTGATTTTATGACTGTAGAAAACTTAATTACAACACATGAAAAGATTAACTTAGAGCAAGCAAAAGAAATTTTATTAAATAATCGAATTGAAAAATTGCCGATTGTTAATACTAAAAATATTTTAAAAGGATTAATTACAATTAAAGATATTAATAATCGTGATGAATATCCTAATGCTTGTAAAGATGACCAAGGACGCTTACGAGTGGGGGCAGCTGTTGGAATTGATGAAAATACAATTGCACGGGTTAAAAAACTTGTTGGGGCTGGCGTTGACGTGATTGTTGTTGATTCAGCACATGGGCATAGTCAGGGTATTATTGATATAGTGAAAGAAATTAAAAAAATATTTCCAATGATTGAGCTTATTGCTGGGAATATTGTTACAAGGCAGGGGGCTCTAGATTTGATAACTGCTGGTGCGGATGGAATTAAAGTGGGAGTAGGACCAGGAAGTATTTGTACAACAAGAATTGTTGCTGGTGTTGGGGTCCCACAAATTACTGCTATTAATGATGTTTATGACGTTTGTGCGCCAAAAGGAGTACCTGTTATTGCTGACGGGGGCATTAAGTATTCTGGTGATGTTGTTAAAGCTTTGGCGGCAGGGGCTGCTGCTGTTATGATGGGATCAGTGTTTGCTTCAACTTTCGAAGCACCAGGAGAAGAAATGATTGTTGAGGGTAAAAAATATAAAACATATATGGGGATGGGATCATTAGCCGCTATGAAAAAGGGTAGTGCTGATCGTTATTTCCAAGATCAAAATCGAAAATTAGTACCCGAAGGGATTGAAGGTCGTGTTTTATTAAAAGGAAAACTAAGTGATATTCTTTTTCAGTTTATTGGTGGAGTACGAAGTGGTTTTGGTTATTGCGGGGCTAAAAATATTGTGACTTTGCAAAAAACCGCGCAATTTGTTGAGATTTCAAATAATGGATTAAAAGAATCACATCCGCACAATATTGTAATTACAAAAGAACCACCAAATTATACAAAATAACTTTAATTTTGTCGAAAACTCTTGATGAAATAAAAAAATCATCAATATGACAATTTGAAAAATAATTTTGTTTAAGATCATGATTTTGCTTTAAATTTTTTAAACGTTAAAATATAATACCGTTGATTGTTGTTTTGGTGTTAAACCTTTATGTTGGTATTTTCATTTTCATAGATTTAAATAATTTTGAATATTAGTGAAACCCAAACCATGATAATGAATTAAGGCTTCTTTAAGACTCGATTGTAATTTACTAATCTTATTTAACTTTCGATAACTAGTATCAGGGTTTGTACTAGTTTTGGTAGAATATAGAGTAGAATTTGTTTGTTTTGCTACTAATAAATATAATGGTTGCATGTCAGAAATAATTATTGATTTTTCTTTAATTAATTGCTTATTCATATTTTCAATAATTCATTGTTTTTGTAATCGTTTGGTATTGGTGGATTGAACAAAAATATTATTATTGCTATCAACTACCATTTGAATACAGCATTTGGTATTAGTTGAAAATGGATCAAGATGAGTTTTTCGTTTATCAAATTTATCTTTAAAATTACCTTTATGGATTTTTTTAATAAAAGTTTCATCAATTTGGATTTGACCATTTAATTTTTTAAATTTTAATTGAGTATTTTCTAATTGTTTTGATTGCATTAATTTTTGACGATTATATCAAGCAGTTTTTGGTGTTGTTTTAATAAAACGGGAAATTATTTTACTAGATTGTCCTAATAATGAAATTTGAATTAATAAATTTCACTGTTCATAATTTAAATGACTTCAATAAGTAAAATGATGACGAAAAGCATCAAAACTAGCACGACATTTTTTACATAAATATTTTTGTTTTCCTTCGGGATTATGACCATTTTTAACACAATGATAAGATTTACAATCAGGACATATAATGCCTTTATCTCTAAATTTTTGATCAATTTCATTTAAACGTTTTTGTTTTTTGATTACTTCTGCTTCTTTTTTTATTTTTTCAGCAAATTCTAAAAATTGATCATCTGTAAAACTGTTTTTTAATTCTGTAATTATTTTTTCCATCAATTATTTACCTCTATATATTAAAAATATACCTAAAATTAGATATATTCTATAAATATCAAGAGTTTTCGACAAAATTAAAGCAAAATAATACTTGTTATTGAAACGTGATTTTAGTGGATATTAAGTATGTTAAAATTGGGGGAAGGTTTTGTTTATTTTACCTGAGTTAAAAATTTACTTTCGTTAACTATAATTGATTTAACATATGGGAAAAACAATCGCATATAAAAAATTAGTAAAATTTAGCTTTGGACAAAGAACTATTTTATTTTGTGAAAAGAAAATTAATATAATAAATTTAATTATTCATCTGGACAATGGTTTGTAAGATTAATATAAAGTCTTTATAAGACTTGGGAATGATATCCCGATGAATTATTTGATAAAATAGTTGTAACAAAATTGGGCGCAGTAATTTTACATAAAAAAGTATTATTTTAATTGATATTTTTTGTTAATTCGTATAATATTTATATGATGTCTTAATAATTTGTACCATAAGGAGGTGTTAGTAATGAAAAGAACATGACAACCAAGTAAAATTAAACACAAGCGAACACACGGTTTTCGTGCAAGAATGCAGTCAGCTGCAGGCCGTAAAGTTTTAAGTAGAAGAAGAGTAAAAGGAAGAAAAGTATTATCAGCTTAGTTTAGCTGCTAAAATACTTTATTTTCTTTTTGTGCAAAAATGTGAAAAAAAAAATTTATTGTTAAAAAAAATCATGAATTTCAGAAAATAATAAATAATCGTTCTTTCATTAAAACAAACACCTATTTTATTTATTTAAGCAAAAATAATCTTAATTATCATCGATTTGGAATATCGGTTGGTAAGAAATTAGGGAATGCTGTTATTAGAAATAAAGTAAAAAGACAAATTAGAGCTATGTTATCATTCGACTTTTCAGCAAAAGAAGGTTATGATCAAATCATTATTGTTAGAAAAGCATATTTTAGTAATAGTTATTTAGTTAATAAAAAAATCTTATTAAATCAAATCAAAATGTAAAAAGGAGGCGTAATAGTGAACTATCGTGATTATATTTTCTCAGATGGGAAAAGAACACGAAAACCTTGATATTCAATTGCCTGAAAATGAACAAAATTAGTTTTGTATCTTTTTTTAGTTATATCAATGTTATGAGGTTGTGGTCAAATGATGGTTCCTAAATTTGGAACAGCACAAATTTTAGATGTTTCTGGCCAAAGAGTATATAAACCTGGAGTTTTCTTTGAAATTATTTTGGGAAATGCTAATGTTGGAAAAGAGCACTTTTTTCATTTTGAAAATGGCCAATTATATGAATATCCTTATTTAGCTATTAGAACATGGGCAGATGCTTTTGTAAAAACAACATCACCATTTTATGGATGTTTTGTGTTTCCAATTGCCTGAATTTTAGTTAATTTAATTTATGGCTTTGGTGGGTTAGACAATGGGGCAGGAATCATTGGAGCAATTTTCTTGACTTCGTTAATTGTTCGATTAATTACTTTAATGTTCAGTTGAAAAGCCCAGCGTAATCAAGATAAGATGCAGTTAATGCAAATTAAGCAGGCAGAAATTCAAGCAAAATATAAGGGTTCAAAGGATCCGGCTGCCAAACAAAAACAACAAATGGAAATGATGCAATTATATCGCAAAGAAGGAGTATCGCCATTATCAACGATTGGTTCTTCATTTTTATCAATTCCGTTCTTAATTGCGATGTATACTGTTGTTAGAGCAACACGTGAGTTAAAAATGGCAACAATTGGTCAAATTTCTTTGATTGAAAAACCATGAGACATGATTATAAGTGGAAACTACATTTATTTGGCATTAATATTTGTATATTTACCAATTCAAGTTTTGTCGATGATTTTACCAACAATTTTTAATCTTCGTAAAACAAAAGTGATTACAAAGGAACAAAAAAAAGCCCGTAAGCGTCAGTTTATTATGCAAGGGGTAATGATAATTGTTTTCTTTGTAGTTACAATTTCGATTGCGTCAGGGGTAGCTATTTATTGGATTTTTTCTGCGGTAATTCAAGTTTTACAAACATTAGCCTTTCATTTTTTACGAGTTAAAAGACGGAACAGAAGAAATAAAAATAGCGAATCAGTATGATTAAAAATTAAAAGTTTATTTGTTCATAAACCAAAATTAACAGGGATTAATAATGCAGAAGTTATTGAAGTAACAAAAACAAAACCAATAAAAGTAAAAGAAACGAACAAAGTTTCTTATAATCCAATAAAAAGAAAACCAAAAAAATCAAAGTTCTCTTTGCATAGTAAGAAGAAAAACAAATAGTAATGCTTTTTGTTAAAGAATTTAAATCCCAAAAGAAATTTAAGAAATTTTTAAACAATTCGGGTAAAAACTATTTTTATAAAAAAACAGTATTTACAAAAAGATTCTTTTTTGAATACTTGCGTGTAACCTTTTTTGAAATTGATGATATTATGTCTTTTTGCGAAGAGCATCTAAAATTAATTATTAAAGATATCTTATTATCCGAAAAATATGAGATGTCTTTTTCATATTATAATAAACAAATTTTAATTACATTAGATATTAAAGATTTTAATTTTAAAGTTAATATTTTTGATTTTGTTTTTATATTAGAAAATTTATTGCATACATACGTTAGTCGAAAATTTCAAAATAATTTCAAAATTATTATTGCTTTTAATTATGATGAATCAATGCTAATTGAAAGCTTGCAGAAAGTAATTAATAAGATTTTGTTATCCAAAAAAACTATGTTTTACCGATTATGAATAAAAGCTAACGTAAATTAATTCATAAGAATATTCTAAAATCTGAGAATTTACTTTCAAAATCAATTGGGCCAGAAAATGCCCGGCAAATTATTATTAAATATAATAATAAAAAATAAGATTTATTATATTTTTTAAGTTTGATATAATTTAACAAAGCAAAAAGGAGTTTCAAAAATGTTTGAAGATACAATAATTGCTCCAGCAACAGCGATAGTAAAACAGGCAATTGCAATTATCCGTATGTCAGGAGCTGATAGTTATAAAATTATTAATAAGATTTTTTCAAAAGTAGTAGTTCCTAATGGTAAGCAAGTGCTTTATGGTTATTTATCAGATAATCGTGAAGTAATTGATCAAGTTGTTTTAGTTTGTTTTGAGAATCCAAATTCTTTTACGGGAGAAGATATTATTGAAATTAATTGTCATGGGGGTATTTTAATTACGAACAAAATTATTAAGTTATTGATAAAAAATGGGGCACGGTTAGCTAATAGAGGGGAATTTTCTCAACGGGCTTTTTTGAATGGAAAACTTAATTTGGTGCAAACAAATGCTATTAATGATTTAGTTAATGCAACAAATGATACTAGTGCTAAAATAGCTTTAAATAATTTACAAAATAAGAATACGCATTTAATTCGGGCTTATCGTGATGAATTGTTAGATATTATTGCCAACATTGAAGTAAATATTGACTATCCGGAATATGATGGGGTAGGAGACTTAACAACACAACAATTAAACCAACGGCTAATTATTTTACAACAAAAAATTAATGATTTAGTTACACTTAGTAAAGTTGGGAAAATCATTAATGAAGGAATTAATGTTTTAATTCTTGGTAAACCAAATGTAGGGAAATCATCGTTATTAAATGCTTTAATGAATGAGGATAAGGCAATTGTATCTGATTTGCCAGGTACAACAAGAGATATTGTTGAAGGGAAAATTAATTTAGGACCATTAACTTTAAATATTATTGATACGGCTGGATTACGAAAAACAGTCGATAAAATTGAACAAATTGGGATCGACAAAGCACGACAACAAGTTAAGACTGCTGATTTAGTTTTAATAGTCGCGGATAATTATTTAGATTTAGTTAACTTGGATAGGGATGTTGAGGAATTAATTAAAGCAAAACAGTATCTTCTAGTTTTAAATAAAAATGATTTACCTAATGTTGCTAAAGTCGGAACAGCTAAAAATTTAGTTGCCATCTCTGCTTTAAATCGGGATATTAAAGATTTAATTGATAAAATTTTATTATTATATAATACGGAAGATATTATTAAAGAGGATCAGTTGATTCTATCAAATATAAAACAAATTTCTTTATTAGAGAAGGTAGCAAATTCGCTAAAAAATGCATATAATAATAGTACGAGTGGATTTCCGGTTGATATTATTAATGTTGACTTACATGAGGCTTGAGAAATATTAGGTGAAATATTAGGTGAAAATTATGAAGATGATTTATTGTCAACAATTTTTAGTAAATATTGCCTAGGAAAATAGGAGGAAAATATGCAAGGAATCTTTGATACACATTGTCATTTAATGTCGCATGAATATGAGAACGAAGAAACTTCAGCAATAATTGCTGATGCCAAGATAAGCGGTGTCTATTGGCTTAATAATGTTGGTTATGACTTAAAATCTAGTAAATCGGCAGTTCGTCATGCCATGCAATATGATAATGTTTTTGCAACAATTGGAATTCATCCAACAGATGTTGCTAAATATGGTGAGAATGATCTAAAAAAATTAGATCAATTATTAAATAGTGAAAAAGTAATTGCAGTTGGTGAAATTGGTTTGGACTATCATCATAAGAATGTTTCATCAGATTTACAAAAAGATTGGTTTATTAAACAACTTGAATTAGCAAAAGAACATAAATTTCCTGTTGCAATTCATTGCCGTGATGCTTATGAGGATTGTTATGAAATATTAAAAACAAAAAAAATTACAAATGGTTTGATGCATTGTTATAATGGCACCGTTGAAATGGCTGAAAAATTTTTGGATTTAGGATTTTATCTTTCATTTGCAGGAAATATTACTTTTAAAAATGCTGAACAGTTGCGGGAAGTTGCTAAAATGGCGCCATTAAATAAGATTTTAGTTGAAACAGACGCACCATATTTAACTCCTGACCCATACCGCGGGCAGAAAAATTACCCTAAATTTATTATGTATACAGTTAAAAAGTTAGCGGAATTAAAAAGTATGCCAGTTGAAGAAATGATTCGAATTACCAATAAAAATGCTCGTAAATTATTTAATCTTGCATAATTCAATTTAAGATTAAAATAAAAAAATATTAGAGCAATCTAATATTTTTTTATTTTAATTTATTTTCTTTTTTTACCTAATGTTGACAATAATCTTTTTTCCTGGAAATTATATACGCCATTTTCAATGTTTTTCTTAATTGTTTTTTCAAAAACTTTTGTTCCTTCGATAACACAATTTAGTGGATCTGAAGCAGCGTTTGTTGGTAATTGGAAGATATCAAAGAAATATTTATCAATATTTCTAATTAACGCTCCACCACCACAAACTGTAATTCCATTTCTCATAATGTCTCCAGCTAATTCAGGCGGTGTATTTTCCAATAATTCAATTACTAAATCTGTAATTTTAGAAAATGCATTTAATAATACATTTCGAATTTCTTCAGAAGAAATTTTTGCTTCTTTTGGTAAACCTGAGACAATATCACGTCCGTAGATTTGCATTGATCTTTCGTTATGGTATTTAACTAATGAACCAATTGCTTTTTTAACTTCTTCAGCTGTTTTTTGCCCAATAGCAATGTTGTATTCTGAACGAATGTATTTACGAATATCATCGTCGAAGTGATTTCCGGCAACTTTAATTGATCTTGAAACTACAATATCACCTGATGAAATAATAGCTAAATCAGTTGTTCCTCCACCAATATCAAGGATTAAGTGTCCTTGAGGTAAACCAATGTTAATTCCTGCTCCTAAAGCCGCCATTTTAGCTTCTTCTTCGATAATAACTAATTCAGCGCCCATTTCTTTAGCAACATTTTTTAAAGCTTCTCTCTCAAGTTCGGTAACCCCGCTTGGGCATGCTAATAATACAATAGCATTTTTTCAAATGTTCATCATTTTCATTCTTGAAAAGATGTGTTTTAATAAATCTTGTGCAGCTTCCATATCTGCGATAACTCCATCTACTAATGGTGTTACCATTCTAATGTCTCCGTGTGTTTTTCCAACCATATCATAGGCAGCTTTTCCTAAAGCAATTAAACTATTTGTTTTATTGTTATAAGCCATTAATGATGGTTCATTGTAGACTACACCTTGTCCTGAAACATATGCTAAAACATTAGCAGTTCCTAAGTCAAGAGAAATAAATGGTCTAGTTTCTGGTCTCACGTTTGTTTCCTCCTTAAAAATATAATAACTATTCATAGTTATATTAATAATAACTTATAAATACAATATTTTAATAATTTAATTCTTTTACATGCATTGATTCTAATCTTAAGATATCAAAGATGTCCGATTCAAATTTTTGTGTTCCATTAATAACCGCTAATAATGGTTGTTCACCAACTTTTGATGGCAATTGTAATGTATCTGTAAAGTAACGGTCAATACCTTTAATTAAGGCTCCACCCCCACAGATTGTAATTCCATTTCGGAAAATATCTCCGGCTAATTCAGGGGGTGTTTCTTCTAACACTTGTACTGTTAAGTCAATGATTCTTGACACTGGTACTTTTAATACTTCTCTGATTTCTTCAGGGGTTACTTCAATTTCTCTTGGTAATCCTGAAACTACATCACGTCCATAAACTTTCATTCTTCGTTCATCAGGATATTTTGATAATGATCCAATTTCAATTTTAATTTGTTCAGCTGTTTTAGCTCCAATTTCTAAGCCATATTGTGAACGAATAAATTTTTGTATTTCATCATTTAAGTAGTTTCCAGCAACTTTAACTGATTTTGATAATACGATATCTCCTGAGGCCATAACAGCAACATCTGTTGTTCCTCCACCCATGTCAATAACTAAGTTTCCAACAGGTTTGTAAATATCAACACCTCCACCTAAAGCGGCCATCTTAACTTCTTCTTCAACGAAAACTTTAGATGCTCCTAAATTCATTGCAATTTTTTTCAATGCAGCTTTTTCCAATTCAGTAATAACCGATGGACAAGCCAATAACATAATTGAATGTCTTAATTGCTTTGTAATACGTAGTTTTGTAAAAATATATCTTAATTGTGCTTCTGTTGCACGAATATCTGTAATAACTCCGTCAACCATTGGTCTAACAATACGAATTGATTTGTTTCCTTTTCCAATCATTTTATAAGCTTCGGCACCTACAGCAATAATTCTATTTTCTTTAATTCTGTAAGCAACAATTGAAGGCTCATTATAAACAACTCCTGAACCTGAAACATATACTAATGTATTAGCAGTTCCTAAGTCCATCGAAACGAAAGCTGGTTTTTTTGTATTATTATTAAATAAAGCCATGTAATTTTGTCCTCCTGTTTCTTGTTAATTTTATTTAGTTAGATTAATATATTTGATTAACCAGTAAAAATGAATTGCAATTCTATTATTTAGTTGTAAATAAAGAATACAATACAAAATAATTATAACATATTTTTTAACTTTTTAAAAATTAATTGTATAATTAGTTTTACTAGCGATTGGTATTAATATTTAAAGGAACAATAAAAGTAGGGGACATAATTGTTAAAACTCGAATTAATGTATCAACTAAATTCTTAATTCGTTGTTTTGCTTCTTCAGTTGGCAGAAAATATGGAATTAATTTTAAATATTTAACTTCAATCGTTTCTTTATAAAAAGAAATATATTCATCATTGATTGTTTTAATATAATTGTTAATATCATTTGTTGTCTTATATAAATATTCAATTTTAATAGCTGATTGGTCACGATCATATTGGTATCTAAAAATTTGACTATTTTCCAAAATAATAACTGGATTATAAATTGTCATATAGATAAAGAAAGTTTTTAAATCGGTGCCATTTATTTTTCCATTTTGAATATTAGTAATTGTATAATCAAATCAGTTACTATTAATTTCTTTAATATTTGTTGTATTAGGATAAGGTCAAGCAATCCCACTATTATTATTTAGCAATTGATTTCATGGTTTATCAGTGCCCATATGCATTGATGAAGTTAATATTTGTTGAATAAATCAATATGAGAAATAAGGTTCATTAATAGTTTTATCATTATTAAAAACTTGGCCAAATATTGGTTGATCAGTTTTCAAAATGTACGTTCAACTAGCAAATGATTGGCGAATTCTGATATCAATTGTTCAACAACTAATAATCGTAGTAGTACTTGCTGTTGTAAATGTTAGTGCTGTTAAAAATGCTAATATCTTTTTCATTATTGCCTCACCTTATATAGTCTTATTTTATCATTTTTATAAAATTATTTTTTATAAAGAATTAAACATTAAGTATCTAAAATAAAGATAACATAGTTCAACTATTTTTTTCAAATAAAAAATATTTATATTGTCTGAGTTAAAATTATCCTAAATTTTTAAACAAATTAAAAGGATTAAGTTCTGCTAAATACAACATAACTTAATCCTAAATAAATTTGTTTATCTATTTTTTTTATTTTCTTCGATTAATCCATCTCTAATTTTTTTCTCATATGCAATACAACCATCAATAACAGATGTTTCGGCATTTTTAGCGATACGAACTGGAATTTGGAAATACTCTGTTAAGAATTCTTTAATTCCTACAATTTGGCCACATCCACCAGTAACTAAAATACCATTAGCAACAGCGTCGCCCGCTAATTCTGCTGGTGTCTGTTCTAGAACTTCAGTTATTAATTGTGTCATTGATGAAAAAATACTTACTAATAACTTTCTAATTTCTGTATCTAAAACTTCTGTCTCTTTTGGCATTCCGGTAACAACGTCTCTTCCAAAAATGATCATTTTTTTGTTTTCTTTTGTTTTATATAATGATCCAATTTGTTTTTTAATTTGTTCTGCTGTTACAACTCCAATTGAAATTGTATGTTTAGCACGAATGTATTTTAAAATTTCTTCATCAATATAATTTCCTGCTGCTTTAATTGATTTGCTTTCAACAATTCCCCCAGCTGAAATGATAGCGCAACTTGTTTTCCCGCCACCAATGTCTAAAATAAAAGTTCCTTTTGGTGCAAAAATGTTTTCCCCAGCTCCTAATGCTGCCATTAATGAATCTTCTTCAATTTTAACAAAATCTGCTCCAATGTTTTTACACATTTTGATTATTGCTTGTTTTTCTAATTCTGTAACATTTTTTGGACATGCAATTAAAACAATAGCATTTTTTCATAAATCAGTCACCTTCGCTTTTTTTCCTATTTGTTGAATGAATTCTTCAGCAATGGATAAGTCTGTAACTGCGCCATTACGTAATGGTGCATAAATTTCAATTTTATCATGAGTTTTCCCGATTAACTTCTTAGCATCATTGCCTAATGCAATTAGCTTATTAGTTCCAATTTCATATGCCATTACTGATGCTTCGTTAAAAATAATACCTCTTCCTGCAACATATGCAATTGAATTAGTTGTTCCTAAATCTATAGCGATAAATTTACGAGGGGGCCTTGGTGTGATGTTAAATGTATTTTTAAATACCTCTGATATTGCCATCGTTAAAATGTCTCCTTCCGTTTATTGCTATGTTAAAAATACAGCAATAATAAATAATATAATACTTTTCTTAAATATTAAACTTCTCAATTTTAATAAAAATTCAATATCAAGTAATTTTATTATATAAAATTCAGAGTAATTTGCAATTAAAATCGGTAATTTATTTATTTTTGTTAACTTTTCCTATATTTTATCATCTTTTTTTGTTTTTAAAAAAAGTATGTTAAAAACATACTTTTAATTTTTATGAAATTTTGTATTCATTTGCTTCAAGCAATTGGATTCGTTCAATTACAGCGCCTAAATTTTTTTCATATGTTTTAGCTCCATCAATTACCGCCATTAATGGATCATTTGCAATCTTTACTTTTAGTTGAAAAATTGATTCAAAATATTTAGAAATTCCACGAAGCAAAGCTCCGCCACCACAAATTGTGATTCCATTTCTAATAACATCTCCGGATAATTCAGGTGGTGTTTGTTCTAAAACTTCAACTAATAAGTCTGTAATTCGTGAAAATGGTGCTAATAAAACATTTTTAACTTCTTCTGGTTTAATCATTACTTCACGTGGTAAGCCAGTGATAATGTCCCGTCCAAAGGCACGAATTGGTTTTTCATTAATTATTTTAACTAGTGCGCCAATTTCTTTTTTAATTTGTTCAGCGGTTCTGATTCCAATTAAAACATTATATTCGGCACGAATGTATTTTTGAATTTCTTGGTCTAAGTGTTTCCCAGCAACTTTTACTGATTTTGAAATTACAATATCACCTGCTGAAATAATTGCTATATCAGTTGTTCCTCCACCAATATCAATTACCAAGTTTCCTTGTGCTAATCCGATGTTTAAACCAGCTCCTAATGCTGCTAATTTAACTTCTTCTTCAACTAAAACATGATTTGCACCCATATCTTTTGCGATTGCTTTTAAAGCGCCACGTTCTAGTTCTGTAACTCCACTTGGACATGCTAATATTACTAGAGAGTTTTTTCAAATTCCTGATAATTTTAATCTACTAAAAATGTGTTTTAATAAGTCTTGGGCAGCGTCCATATCTGAAATAACACCATCAACTAAGGGAGTTATCATTCTAATATGTTCGTGTGTTTTTCCAACCATTTTATATGCTTCATTTCCTAAGGCAATTAATGTGTTGCTTAAGGTATCATATGCCATCATTGAAGGCTCGTTATAAACAATTCCCTGTCCTGATACATATGCTACTGTATTAGCTGTACCAAGGTCTAATGCTAGAAACGAGTACTCTTTTCCAAATTTATAATTAGCCATATTTCTTTTGCCTCCTACTCCTATATTTAAAATTTATCATTATTTTAATATAACAGTCTAGTATAATTATACTATAAAATTGGAATAAATTGAATCAAAAAGATTTTTATGGGAGAAAAGGCGATAGTGGAAATATTTATTGTTGTGGAAGGCAAGACAGATACAGCGAAATTGAAAAGTATCTTTCCGGATTTAAAAATTATTGAAACTGGAGGAAGTGGTATCACATTAGAGAAATTAGAATTAATTAAAAAAATTAGTTTACATAATAAAGTGATAATTTTTACTGATCCCGATTATCCTGGCCAAAAATTACGAAAAATTATTAGTAATTATTTAGATAATAATTGTTTTCATGCTTTTCTTAATAAAAATGATGCAATTAAAGGGGGAAAGGTTGGAGTTGCTGAGGCTTCAACCCTTGCAATTAAGGAAAGTATTGCTAAATTAGTTACTTTTAAGAATAAAACTAGAAATAGTTTATTATGAAGTGAATATATTGATTTAATTGATGCAAAGATAAAACGCCAAAAAATTATTAATTATTATAGCTTGCCACCAACAAATAATAAAACAATGTTTAAATGATTAAATTATATGAATGTAACAAAAAATGATTTAGTTAAAATTTTGGAGGAGAAATAAGCTATGCAAAAAAAACAAAATCAGGAAATGCGGGTAGAAGGAATTAATGCCAAAAAAAGTAAAGGACAAAATTTCTTAACAAATCCCTACTTTATTAATAAAATTGTTGATAGTGCTTTTGAATTTCCACAAACTAATATTTTAGAAATTGGGCCGGGGATGGGAGCGTTGACAAAACAAATTTCAATAAAAGCAAATAAACTTGTTTGTGTTGAAATTGATGCGGACTTAGTAAGATATTTAACAACAAAATTTCTAAATCAGAATGTAAAAATTCTTACGGGAGATATTTTAACATTTGATTTAGAATCTTTATTTGCGACGGAATTTACAGATGATAATTCAATTAGTATTATTTCAAATATTCCTTATTATATTACTTCGCCAATTATTTTTAAATTATTAAAAATAAAAAATCCTAAAGTAAAGGAAATTATTTTAATGATGCAAAAAGAAGTTGCTGAACGAATTATGGCGCAGCCAAATTCAAAATTATATAATAATCTTTCGATTGTTTGCCAATTTTACAGTGATATTGAAAAAGTATGTGTAGTTGGACGCAATAATTTTATTCCTGTTCCCAAAGTTGATAGTATTGTTTTAAAATTTAAATTAAATCGAAAATATCCTACTTTAAAAAATGAGGAAAGTTTTATTAAATTTATTCGAGCAATGTTTGCCACAAAACGAAAAACAATCTTAAATAATTTAGGAACTATTCTTAATAATAAAACATTGGCGCAAACCATTTTATTAAGGCTAAATTATTCTTTAACTTTACGTTCAGAAAGTTTAACCTTGCATGATTTTTATATATTATATAATGAAATAAAACAAAATGAGAAAGAAGGTCAGTAATGCAAATTAGATCATATGGTAAATTTAATTTAACATTAAAGGTTTTTCGTAAACACAAATTAAAGAAAATGCACCGGATTCAAAGTATTATTTTTCCCTATAAATTAGAATATGATATGGTTGAAGTTGTGCCTTATCGGGGAAAACAAACAATTTTTACTTGTAATAGGAAAGAACTGGATTGAAATAATAATACTGTTTTAGATGCTTATTATAAGTTTATTGCCGTATTTCCAAAATTCAAAACAATTCCGTTGCATATTAATTTAATTAAAAATACAACTATTGGTTCAGGATTAGGATACTCGGCTAGTAATGCTGTTGCTGTTATTAAAATAATTTGTAAACTTTTTAAAATTAATTATTATTCAAGAAAAGTTAAAAAATTAATTAGAAATCTTAACTCTGATGCTTTATTTTTTTATTTTGAAAAACCAGCACTTATTTCTCATTATGGGAATAGGATCACTTATTTAACATCGAAACAAATTGCAAAATATGAAATTATTAATCTCAAAGTTATTGATTCAAAAATTTCATCAATAACAAAGGATGTTTATCAAGAATTTGATAACAATTACAAATATTATAAAACAAAGAAATTTATTGATAATAATTATTTTAATATGTTACAACAACCAGCTTTAAAAATTAATCCAAAGTTAAAGCAATTTTATATAGCATTAAAAAAAGAATATGAAAATGTTATGTTGTCTGGGAGTGGTGGTGCCTTTTTGGTATGATAATTTATTTTTAAAGTATATTTTAAAAATAAATTAGGCTATAATTTAACATAAATGAGGAGATTGTAAGATGAATAAAGTATTATTAATTGATGGGAATTCTCTACTTTTTAGAGCATTTTATGCAACAGCGTATAGTGGTGAAATGTTAAAGAGTTTAGATGGGACACCAACTAATGCGGTTTATGCTTTTGCTAATATGTTAAATAAAATTTTAAAAGCAAATAATTATTATAGTGTTGTTGTTGCTTTTGATAAAGGAAAAAAGAATTTTCGCCATGATTTATTAGCTAATTATAAAGACGGCCGTAGTAAGACACCAGAAGAATTAATTGTACAATTTCCAATTGTGAAAGAATTTTTGGATAGTTATCAGATCCCATATTTGGAACAAGAAGGTTATGAAGCCGATGATTTATTAGGTTGTTTGGCACAGCGTGCAGAAAAAGAGGATTTTTATGTTGACATTTTCTCAAGTGACAAGGATTTATACCAATTAATAAGCGATAAAATACATGTTTTAGTTCCGCGCCAAGGAGATAGCGCTGATATCATTGATAAAACAGCTTTGGCTGATAAATGAGGGGTTGAACCATTTCAAGTTCCTGATTTAAAAGGGTTAATGGGTGACCCTTCTGATAATTTAAAAGGTGTTCCTGGTGTTGGTGAAAAAACCGCAATAAAATTAATTAAAGAATATCATTCAATTGAAAATTTATATGATAATATTGCCCAGGTAAAGGGGAGCTTACAACAAAATTTATTGAATAATAAGGCAAGTGCTTTATTATGTAAAAAAGTTGCAACAATTCTTTGTGATCTAAATTTAAAAACATTTGCATTTACCCAATTTCAACCGAAACAAGATGTCTTAATGGAATTTTATTTAAAATATAATATGAATTCATTTGTAACAAAATTATTTAATAATAAACAAGACAACTTTCAAAATCCGAAACTGGAAGTTAAAATTATTGAAGAATGACAAGAAGAATATAATGAAGATAACACTACAGTGTATTTAGAAATGTTTGATGAAAATTATCATCTTTCCGAAATTATTGGCTTTGGAATTGTTAATTCAAAGGGGATTTTTTATTTTGATTATATTCATGCTAAGCATGATAAATTATGACACCAATTTTTGAAGGATGAAAAATATCAAAAGTTGACATATAACGCAAAAAGTTTAATTGTTGCTTTAGCTCGGAATAATATCACTATAAAAAATATTACTTATGATATGATGTTAGCTGGTTATGTATATAATTCTAATGCAAAGAATACATTGGATACTTATATTAATTTATTTGAAAAAAAAAAATATTAACTAATGAGTTATTTTATGGCAAAGGAGTTAAAAAGCAAATTCCAACTGATATGATAAAACTAAGTTATTTTATTGGTGAAAAAGCATTTTATATTAATAAGTTGCAACCAAAGATTATTGACTTATTAAAAACTAATCAGCAATATAATTTATATTATGATATTGAATTACCAACGGCTTTTGCCTTAGCACGAATGGAAATAAATGGTGTAAAAGTTGATCAGCAAGAATTAAATGCACAAACATTACGAATTGAGAAAATTGTTCAGCAATTAAATAATGAAATTAATGTGATTGGGCAAAAGGAAATTAATCCTAATTCCCCAAAACAGGTTTCCGAATTATTATTTTGTGATTTATCATTACCCGATCGGAAAAAAGGTTCAACTGCACAAGAAGTTTTAGAAGAAATAAAAGATACTCATCTAATTATTTCTAAAATCTTAGATTATCGTAAATATCAAAAATTATATTCAACATATTTAAAAGGGATGGAAAAGTATATTTTTAATGATGGTAAAGTTCATACCATTTATAAACAAACATTAACAAATACAGGACGCCTTTCTTCAGTTGAACCGAATATGCAAAATATTAGCATTCGTGATGAAGTGCAAAAAGAGGTTCGAAGAATTTTTGTTGTTTCCATAACAGATAATGTTTTATTGTCGTGTGATTATTCACAAATTGAATTAAGAATTTTAGCTCATATGTCAAAAGATACAGATTTAATTATGGCTTTTAATAATAATCAAGATATTCATACTAATACCGCCATGAAAATTTTTAATTTACAAAAATCAGACATTACGCCTAATATTCGTCGTAGTGCCAAAGCTGTAAACTTTGGAATTATTTATGGAATTAGTGATTTTGGACTGGCAACAGATTTAAATATTCCTGTTTATAAAGCAAAAGAAATTATTAGTAATTATTATCAGCAATTTCCGACAATTAAAGCTTTTATTGATAGTCAAGTAGAATTTTGTAAACAAAATGGTTATGTTACAACGATTTTTAATAGAAAGCGTTATGTTCCAGAAATCAGTGATCGTAATTATATGCAACGCGAATTTGGAAAACGAATTGCAATGAATATGCCAATTCAAGGTAGCGCGGCGGATATTATTAAAATTGCTTTAAAAAATATTGATCAAGAATTTTTAAAATTAAATTTAAAAGCTAAAATAATTGCTCAAATTCATGATGAATTAATTTTCGAAATGCCGCGGAATGAATTAGGACAAGTTAAAACAATTGTTAAATCTTTAATGGAAGATTCAACAGTGTTAGATGTTAAATTATTAGTTGATATGAAAACAGGCGCAAGTTGATATGACTTAAAATAAGATTAAGTTATAGCAACATTTTTTATGCCATAATTTTTATGGTCACGGTTTTCACCATAATTTGTTGTAACTTGGCATGGTAACATTCCTAAATATTTCATTCCCATTTTAATCATTGCTCGTTCTGAACTAATGTTTTCAACATCACATTCAGCAAAAATTCATTCCAATTTCATTTTTTGAAAAGATAATGTAATAATTGCTTTTCCGGCTTCAACAATATATCCTTTCCCTCAATGTTTTTATTAACAATATAACCCATTTTTGCATTAGGTATATTTAATTCTAAACGTAAGTCAATAATTCCAATCATTTGGTGGGTGTCTTTTAGTTCCAATGCTCATTTCCCTAAAGGGTGGTTTAAAAAGATATGAGCAATTATATTTTTTGTTTCTATAATATTTTGGTGTGGTGGTCACATTAAATATTTGATGTTTTCAAGATCTTTGTTATATTCAAAAATACTATTGGCATCTTCTAAAGTGATTGGACGTAGTATTAAACGTTCCGTTTCAATAATTTTATTTTGGGCTAAAATTAGATAATATTGTTGCATAATAAGGTTCTCCTTTTTAAATATTTTATCTAAAAAAAATTCATCTTCAAGGCACAATTTGATAAGTAGTAATTCCTTAGTTATAGTTGATAGGTAGAATAATGCGAAAAATTAAAAAAATACTAATAAAACACTAGTATTTTCGTTATAATTTCGTCCCCTTTTTAATAAGGTAATTTAATATTTTATTTGTCTAACATCTTTTCAATTTTATTACTTGTATACTGTAAAACGAATTAGGACAAAACAACTCTTATTAAAGGGTTGTTTTTTTATTTTAAAACAATCCTTATAAGGAGGTAATGGTAATTAAACAACAAAAAATATGTGATATTAATGATTGTTATAAAAAAATATCATTTACTAATAAACAATTTGTATCAAATAAAGTTTTGTGAACTTGTGAAAAACATAGAAATTTATTGAATAGTATAAAAGATAAAAAACAAAAACAATTTTATCAAAAATTAGAAAATTCAAAAATTATCTTTGATTATGAAACTGGTTTATTAAAACTTAAATTTTATAAAACTTAATGCAGAGTGGAACGGTTATTTATAACTAAGTGTTTTTTATTCCACAGCCTGCCGAGGCAAGTACTGAAATAGTGTATGAGAAAAGATGTAAATCGGCGCTGGTTTTTATAACTAAGCGATAGTCGTGATAAGTCCAAGGCTAATATCAAACGACAATAAAAAAAGAGATAGTGACTTAAACAATTAAATTTGCGTTTAGCATTTGGTCCTTCGTATGAATGCAAGTAGATTTAATTTCAAAAACTGAGCGTTTCATCCCTGAAATGGGAACGGAAGAAGGAAAACATATATGTCTGGTGGAAAAACTATATAAACAATTACAATTTGTAGTACTTTGTAGTTAATTAATGGAGGGTTATATGAAAAAGTTAAATAAAAAAACTATTAATAAATTAAATGAATTAATGCTTAAAAGTTATCCTGTTTCAAAAAATGAAGTAACACAAGAACATTGAGCATTAGGTAAACAGAATTAGGAGGAATTAAAAATGTCATATTGTATTAGTGATTACTTAAATGAAAAATGAATTAATAATAAAGCATTAAAAATTAGTGATAAAAGTATTATTTATTCAGACATTGAGTGTGATGATAATTATTGATTATTACATTTATATCTTGAATTTGATAATAAACATTCAAATATAGGTTATGTTTCATTGCCAATAGATTTTGACTTGACTTTGAAATGATATGAAATTGATGAAGTTAAAGGTTTAATTAGTGATTATTTAGAAGATGAAGAAATAGATTATGAGGTGATAAATTATGAATAAAAGATACTTATTAATTATTAAAAATGAATATTTAACTACATATTCATTTTATACATTAGAAGAAGCAAAAATAACTGCTAAAAATGAAAAATATTATCAAACAGTAATTATTGATTTAGAAAACGAAGTATATTCTGATATAGAAAAATTAAAAATTATGGATCCTAAAAGATATAACGAATTATTTAATAAAGGAGAAAAATAATATGGAATTAAAAGATATATTAAATGAAATGTTCGATAATCATCCTGAAGTTGCTCAAAATTATGGTCCAGCAATTATGGAACGATATGAAATTGAAGTTGAAAATAAAAAATTAACACCAGAACAAATAAATAATCTTACATATATATATTTTACAAAACCAAAAAATAATTATATTGGAAATGAGGATAAATAATGAATAATATAGTGCAAAATGTAGTATTCCCTTTTGTAATTAAGGGTGATGATTTTAAAGAATTAAGTTTGAAAGCAATTCAAATTAAAAAGTGAATTGATAATAATAGTAATGAATTAGTTGAATTTATATATCGTCATCGTAATCAATATAATACTACTGGTTATAAAGATGTACATTTAAAAGATATTCCAAGCACTTTAAGTAAAGTTGATATTGTATTTAAAGAGCCACTAGATTTAATTAAAGTATTTAAAGATGATTTAAATCGTATTCATAATAATATTATTAATTTTGAAAATTCGGTTAAAAATAATAAAATTGAAATTAAAAATAATATTAATCAGGTGCGAATTCAAAAACAAAATGAATTTTTTAGAGAACAAGAATTAAAAAAACAAGAATTAATTGAGCAAGCTAATAATCTAAATACAGATATGGGTTTAGATTTAGATCAAATAAAAGATGAGCAAGTTCGTGTAATGGAAGAAATTGAGCAACTTGATAAATCACTTGAGGTAAAACCATTAAAAAAGTTGGTATTAATATTATTAAAGATAAATTATTAGTAAAAGATATTGAAATATTAGGTATTAATGATGATTTTTTACAAAAAGCAGATAGATTAGAACTTATTTCTTTTATTAAAGGTTATCTTTTAATAGATGAAAAAGTAGTTAAAAATGAAATTAAAGAACAATGAGATAGTAATGCAGATATGAATGCTATTGGAGTTAAAGGTATTAATTTTAAAATAAATAAAGGAGAAAAATAATATGGCAAATGAATTACAACAATATATTAATGGTGCAATAGTTAAATATGAATTAAAAGTTAATGATAAATATTTAAAAGAAAATATTTTAGCATTAGAAGAATTAAAAATGAAAAATGGTAATAGTTATATGTCATTAGTTTCTAATGCAGATAATGCAAAAATTACAGCATTAGGAATTATTAAATTAAGTAATAAAGGATTAATTTTTAGTAAAGATTTTAATATTATTCCATTTAAAAATAAATTAACAACTATTATTGATAGTAAAGTTTATTGTAAAAAAATTGAAGAAAATGGTTATAGTCCAAGAAAAGCAATTATATTTAAAGGTGAAAAATTTGAATGAGATACTATAAATTCTTGCCCTAAAATGCATGAAATTAATTTTAATGCAAATACTAGTGATTATAATGAAATTATTGGTGCTTATGCTTTTGCAAAAGATAAAAATGGGAATTATCAAGGTATTTTATTAAGAAAAGCAGATATTGATCGTTTAAAAAATAGTAGTCCATCAGGTAATAGTGAATATTCGCCTTGAAATAAATGACCAAAAGAAATGGTTGAAGCAAAATTATATCGTAAATTAGCCTTAGAAATGGGTATTGATATTTCAGATATTGATTTAGATGAAAAAGAAATTAAAGAAGATGGTAATTTTGAATATATTCCTTTTAATGATATTACTGTCGCCAAAAATCAGGGGCAGATGAGCGATGAACCCTTTTCAAATAATATAAATACCCCATCTTATACAGAAATAGCGGACAATAGCGATAATGTTGTTAAAGAAGAAGATATTTCAAATGTAGTGCCAGTAATTAATAACAATGATGAGGAATGAGCAACTTGATAAAAATAGGTATTGACCCATCAGGGACTGGTACTACTGCTATTGTTGTGTATGAAGATAATAAATTAACTGAAAAAATAGAATTTACAAATAAAGATTGATTTAAACATATTGAATTTATAATAGATTTATTATTTGATTTATGAAAATACAATAATTATATTTTAAATATTGAAAATTGTTTATATACAAATGTCAGTGGTTCAAAAGACAGAGATGATTTATTGCGGTTGCTTGGTGCAATAGATTATTTAGAAATAAAAAATAAAAATATAGAAAATTTTCATTGAGTATCACCAAAATATACTAAATCAGTTGTTAAAAATATAGAAAATTTAAGTAAATATAATGACGGTTGTTTATGAAAATATGAAAAAGATACTAATTTAACTTATCAATATGGTAAAGGTTGAAAATATAATAATGAAAAAATAAGTAATCATTTACGAGACGCAATTATTATTGCTAATTATGAAGGTAAATAATGAAACCTAAAAAACAACAAGTTATTATTAGGAATGTTAATGTTTATCTTAATAAAGAACAAGAAAAAATATGAAATGAATTACCTAGTTTATATACTCATAGCCAACGAGTACAGCATTTTATAAATTATTATATTGTAAATGAAAGGAAAAAAGATAATGAATAAATTAGAAATTAAACATAAACGAACAAATGAAATTATTATGACAATAGAATATAAAAATTCAATTAGTAAAGCAAACCTTAGTAAAGCAAAAAATATCAATTACGATTATTTAATTGGAGCCAATACCTGTGTTAAAAAAATGATAAATTAAAAAAGGTAAAAGCTAGTGAATAACTATATATTATGTTATCGATGTGAACAAGGTAATCGACCATGTAAAAACTATCGTGGGGAATATATAACTGGAATTGATAAAGAAGATGTTGATATTAAATCTACCGAATATTGAGAATACTATAAAAGTACTTATGGAGAAGAAAACTTAATTATATTACAAAATAAAAAAATAACCTTAATTGGTTATTTTTTTATTTTCAGTCCTGCTACTTTATGTGCTTTATGAGTAATATCTCGTTTTGCTGATTTATGTTGTAAAGTTGCTTCAATTAATTCTTCATTATCATATTTTTCTAAATTAGAAATTACTAATTTTAAATCATTAATATCTGTTTCAACACGAGAAATATTTTGAGTTCCAACACCACCAAAATGATTTTTAATATCATTCATTACTAACACAATACTTTCAAAAACATCTTTAATTTCTGTAAAGATTTTTTCTTCAGTTTTTTCACGGAAATCATCTGTAATTCGTTCTGCTTTTTTAGAAGCTGTTTTATTACTAATTAATTTTGTTAAAAATGTAATTAATAAACTAGCAACAACCCCACCTACTACAGAAGCAACAATTACAATAATACCAATTGTTGATGTAAGCATAAATTGCCACCTTTCTATTTATCTATATTTTTGCCTTAAGACAATATAATTATAACAAAGGATTGTTTAATTTAATATAGCAAATATCACAAACTACTTTTTTAAAAAATAATCTAAATTGACCTTTAATTAAAGTAGTATTACAATTACTACATTTTTCCATTATTTCATCCTTTTTTACTACAATATTGATTTCAACTTTCAACTTGATCTTCAGTTTGTTTACAATTATGACAAATATTAACATTATGTTTTTTAAGATAATTACGAAATATTAATCAACCAAATAATATTAAATATAATAAATAACTTGGTGTTTTATATACTTGTTCTAAACATTTACCAACCGGTAATTTAACTGCTGGTATTTTAGGAATTTTAGTCGTTAATCATGCAGTGCCATGTAAAATTGGATAAGATATAGCAATACCAGCATATCCAAAAAATCCACCATCAGTAATATCATGCTGTCCAAACATAAATTCTTTAACTGGGTCTAAACTTGAAATTCAATTAAAATGTAAACTAGTAAAAAATAATCCATATAAACTTAAAAATGGAGTATGATATAAAATTGACATTGCATTATAACGCATAATATAGGCTTTCTTAATATGAAATGGATATTTATCATATTTTAAAAACTTACGATTTTTTCAAGATTTAAAACTTTGACTTGGATTTCTTTGTTCAAATCCTAATCTTTGTCAATAAGTACCATTATCATTTTTAATTGTAATATTTTTTTGATTCATAATTTATTCCCAACTTTCAATTTTAATATCTTGAATATTGACAATAATATTACTATCTAATGTTATAATAGCAGTTTCCAATTCAGCTAACTCAATTTTTAAATTAAAAAAAGCACTATCATTACCTATTAACAACGGTAAATTATATTTACCACTACTTTCATTTAAAAGTAATTCTAGCCAACCATTCCAAACTTCTTTTCCTACACTGCCACCTTTAATTCTTATTCTGATAATTTTATCTTTAAAATCATAACTAAAAATATATGATTTAGAAGAATTAGGATTAAAATCAGGTGTATCTACTTTAATTCATTTTTTTATTTCGTTTTTAAGAGCATAATTATCTGAAACTGATCATATACCATTTTTATTAATAATTGATTCATTATCAAACGGAACTGATAATTCATTATTAGCATTATAAATAATACTTTTATTATCAATTTTAATTTTAATATTAGGATTAACTACTAAATTTAATTTTTGTGGAATACCATCTAATCGATTAATAAAATTAATTAAAATTGAATTATCACTTGAAGTAATATTAAAATTAGCAATATAATTATTTCTTACTCAATCAAAACTAGCATAGCCACTACCTTCATCAAATTCATATCTTCATCCATTACTAAATCAAGATTTATCTTTTTCTTTTAAATTAGCAAAACGAATATTTTCATATAATCCAGCATTAATTAATATTTTTTGAACTTCATCAGGAACAAATTGCATATCTTGCGGAGTATTAATATTATATGACTGACTACCTTGTAAAAATGTTGTTGCTTGTAAAAGATATTCAGTACCTTTTGATAATCAATGTAATGTATATATAGCAGTTGCTCATTTAACACCAATTTGTTGTTCTTCTGTTAAATTATTTATATTATCTGCATAACCAATAAAACCACCAGTTCAATCATTAATTTTAACAGAACTGGAATGGCAAGGGTTTTTTGGACAAATTTTATGTAGAGTAATAATTTCTGTATTTTACTGGTGTTAAATAATTTAGTTTGCTATGAATTCGAATATTATTGTACCAATTAATGTAATCAAATAATTTTAATTTAAACTGCTCAATGTTTTTAAATTTATTATTTTTAATAAATTCAGTTTTAAAAATTTTGTATGTTGATTCCGCAACAGCATTGTCATAAGGACAACCTGGTTTACTGTAAGACTTTTGAATGTTATTTTTAGTTAAAAAGTTATAAATAAGATTGTTGTTAAATTCACTACCTTGATCAGTGTGAAATATTTTAATATCATTTAATGTAAAGTTAAGTTTATTAAAGGTATTTTTAACTAATTTTGCATTTTTGTGTAAACTAACATCATAACTAATAATTTCACGATTAAATAAATCAATTAGAAAGCAAACATAATATCATTTATTATTAATAAAAACATATGTTAAATCACTGACAACAACTTCATGTAGTTTATAATTATTAAATTCTTGATTTAATAAATTATTATATTTATATGTAACATTGCTTGTATTTGAATGTTTGTATTTGATTTTTGTATAATTTGAAATTAAGTTATATTTTCTCATTATTTTACTAATCTTTACACGAGATAATATAATATTTTGCTGAGCTAGCATGATTTTAATTTTTCTTGTTCCATAATTTTTACGACTTTTTAGAAAAATACTGATAACAGCATTATCAATGTTTTGATTATTCTTGGGATTATTTGCTTTTAATTGATAGTAATATGTTGATCTAGCCAATTTCAATGTTTTACATAAATTAATAATTGGATATTTTGCTTTGTTATTTTTAATGATTGCTATTTTTTGCCGATTATCAGTGTTGCTTGCTTTAAAATGTCATTTTCCATTTCTAATTGTTTAACTTTTTACGTAATTGAATTAATTCGTTTTCTTCTGGCGTTCTATTGTCTTTAGCTTTAAATGAGTCCGAGTTACTAAATTGGTGAGCTCATTTCCAAACAGTAGATTTACCAATTTGGTAATCATTGGCTAATTGTTCAGGAGTTTGACCCATTTTGTAAAGACCAACAATTTGTTGCTTAAATTCATCGGTATAATGATTCTTTGCCATAATTACACCTCCATTGTAATTTAATTATAAATATTTACTCTACATTATTGTTGTCCAATTTATCTTAACCTATCCAAGAGTCAAATTCATCATCATATAAATCTATTATTTCTTCTTTACCACCATTTGGTTTTTCTTTTCACTGAATCATTGGATATTCAGTATTACTTTCTTCTAAAATTAAATCATGTGTCATTTTATCACTAATCATTACTGCAAGAAACGAATTAACTCTATTAGTAACTAACCAGATACTTTTATCAACTTTTTCAAATCTTAATAATTTACCATATCTATATTTTAATTTTATTTCATTAAGAACATCAATAAATGCTTCTCCTCCTCCACCATAATCAACATTAATAGTTAAACCACTTTCAATAAAAATAGTACTATTTTTTAAACTAGATAAATAAAATTGAATAACATCATGTGCTTGTTCAAATATATTTTTATGGTCCATAGTTGCATTTGAGTGAGTATATTTACCTATTTTATGTACTTTTTTTAAATTTGAATTATATACTCATAAACTAGCACTTGTTTTATGTCCATTAGGACTATCTGCTTGGGCATAATCAACACCAGCGAGGATTTTATCAAAATTTCAAGTTAATTTAGTAAATTTAAGATATTCAGCAAATACAGCACCTTGTACTTGCCCAGGCAATCCTCAACTTCATACTCTTGCTCTTGATGGTCATCTTCTTTCCATTTCTAATTGGTCTCTTTTAACACTTTCATCTAAATAAGTATTAAGTCTTCAACTAGAATAATGAATAATAATTGTTTTAGTAAATTTCTTATTTTTTTCATAATAATTAATTTTAAATTTACCTATTTGATCATATTTTAATCGCATTAGTTGCTCATCAAATGGCATTATTTCATTACAATATTTAATAATATATCTTCCTAATGATTCAGGGTTAGATGAATTAATAACAAACTTTCTTTTAGCACCACGAACTGCAAATGTTAATTCACTAATATCTTCTTGTGTTAATTGATCTGCTTCTTCTCTTCATTCAATAGCAAATTCATATTTACCTAAATCAGCAAAGGCTTTTAATTTTTCTCTTTTAGTTTGAGAGTGTAATCCTTTACAAATAATAAAAGTACCATTATCTAATGTAAAAGAGTGTTCAGATAAATTAACTTTATAATTAATATTCATAGAATTAAGAGTATTTTGTATGTTTTCAAATACTCCTTTTCTAATATCTTTACCCATTTTTTGTACTGCAATAATAAATATTGGTTTATTTACTAATAATGATATAGCACATGATTTACCAATCGAATTATCTTTAATCATAAATGTTTTGGCACTAAAACGACTTCCTATTTCATTATATTCATCAGCAGGGTTATATATTTCTTTTCATGGTGCATTAGGAACATTCTTTTGATAAAATCATCTTGGTATTTCATCTAAATGTAAAAAATGTTTAAGCATCTTTAATCACCTCATTTATTTTTGGTAACTCGACATTATCAAAGGTAACAACAATATTTGAATTATTTATATTTGTATCTTTAACATATTTCTCAACATATATTTTCTTACCCCCGCCATATTGGTCATTTAATAAAGCTAATTCCAATTCTATTTCTAATTGATTTATCGTATCCCTAATAAAATCAACGGTTTTTGTATCAACTTCATCTTGTCAATTATCAAATGGGAGTTTTAAGTAGTATAAATATGCTCTTTTATTACTCAATTTGTCCGCTTTTTGACGCAAAAAATCCTTAGTTTTACCCGAAATAGTCTTAAAAGTTACCATTTTTTACTCCTTTTTGCATATTAAAATTGCTATTATTTAATGAATATGATTAAATAAAAGAGTAAATAAATATCTGATAAATAAAAGAACTCTCACAAGTTCCTTTTTTATTACCTTTATTTTACATAAAAAAAAGACTTTTGCAAGTCTATATTTTTGTAATTAAGTAGCAATTTAGGGTCGGAAAAATCCATATGCTATATTACAATGTAATAATATCATTAATCGTAATAATGTCAATAAATTTCTTTAATTTTGTCGAAAACTCTTGATGAAATAAAAAAATCATCAATATGACAATTTGAAAAATAATTTTGTTTAAGATCATGATTTTGCTTTAAATTTTTTTAAACATTAAAATATAATACCGTTGATTGTTGTTTTGGTGTTAAACCTTTATGTTGGTATTTTCATTTTCATAGATTTAAATAATTTTGAATATTAGTGAAACCCAAACCATGATAATGAATTAAGGCTTCTTTAAGACTGGATTGTAATTTACTAATCTTATTTAACTTTCGATAACTAGTATCAGGGTTTGTACTAGTTTTGGTAGAATATAGAGTAGAATTTGTTTGTTTTGCTACTAATAAATATAATGGTTGCATGTCAGAAATAATTATTGATTTTTCTTTAATTAATTGCTTATTCATATTTTCAATAATTCATTGTTTTTGTAATCGTTTGGTATTGGTGGATTGAACAAAAATATTATTATTGCTATCAACTACCATTTGAATACAGCATTTGGTATTAGTTGAAAATGGATCAAGATGAGTTTTTCGTTTATCAAATTTATCTTTAAAATTACCTTTATGGATTTCTTTAATAAAAGTTTCATCAATTTGGATTTGACCATTTAATTTTTTAAATTTTAATTGAGTATTTTCTAATTGTTTTGATTGCATTAATTTTTGACGATTATATCAAGCAGTTTTTGGTGTTGTTTTAATAAAACGGGAAATTATTTTACTAGATTGTCCTAATAATGAAATTTGAATTAATAAATTTCACTGTTCATAATTTAAATGACTTCAATAAGTAAAATGATGACGAAAAGCATCAAAACTAGCACGACATTTTTTACATAAATATTTTTGTTTTCCTTCGGGATTATGACCATTTTTAACACAATGATAAGATTTACAATCAGGACATATAATGCCTTTATCTCTAAATTTTTGATCAATTTCATTTAAACGTTTTTGTTTTTTGATTACTTCTGCTTCTTTTTTTATTTTTTCAGCAAATTCTAAAAATTGATCATCTGTAAAACTGTTTTTTAATTCTGTAATTATTTTTTCCATCAATTATTTACCTCTATATATTAAAAATATACCTAAAATTAGATATATTCTATAAATATCAAGAGTTTTCGACAAAATTAAAGATAAATTTTATAAATTTTTAATTTTATGTTAAAACTATTTTCAGAAAGGATTTAGGGTCATGAAAAAGTTTAAACATTTAAGTATGGATGAAAAAGCAATATTGCAAGATTTATTACTATCTGATTTATTTAAAAAAAGAATGGACAACCTAATTTATCAAAAATAGCAAAATATATGAAAAGAAGTAAAAATACAATATCATTAGAAATTAAAAAATTTAGAAACTTTAAACAATATGATGCAGTCTCATCACAAAAAATATATCTTAAAAAAAGAAAGAAATGTAAAAAGCATATTACTTTAACATTTAAGCAAATTAAATGATTAAATAAGAATTTTAATACTATACATAATACACCTGAAACACTTTGCAAAATGTATGAAATTGAATTTGAGGAAAAGTTTCCAATGTGTTTTAAAACTTTATATAAATATATTTATTTAGGATTATTTAATTTGAACAAAAAAAATTTATATTTTCATGGGAAGCGTAGAAAAACAATTAAAGCAAATGATAATCGAGGTAAATTATCTAATTACAGAACAATTGAAGAATCTAAGCATGATCGTTATGAGTTTGGATGATTTCAAATGGATTGTCTAGTTGGTGCAGACCATAAATCATCTATTCTTACTTTTACAGAAGAATTAACAAAATTTACTATTGCTGAACAACTTAAAGAACAAACAGCAGAAGAAGTTATTAAAACAATTAAAAAAATATTTAAGAAAAGTATTTTTAAAAAATGTATTAAAGGAATAATAACTGATCAAGGTAAAAAATTTAGTAAATGAAAAGATATTGAAAAGATTACTAATACAAATGTTTATTTTTGTGATGCAGGAACCCCAACTCAAAAACCACATGTTGAAAGAATGAATAGAGATATTAGGCATTGGTTACCTACAGGTACTGATTTTAATAAAATTAATAATAATAAATTACAATGAATAATGAAAACGATTAATAATAAATTACGACCGTGTCTGAATTGAACAACTTCTAAACAAGCATTTGAATATATGACATTAATTTATAAGTAGAATTATTTTAAAAGTTTATTAAAACTATTTTTTACTGTGCTAAAATAAGAACAAATTAAAAAATAACATAAAAAGTGTTGCATTATTTTCCAATGATGTTATTATTTGGTTAATAAGGGTCGGAAAAGTCCTAATTGGATTTACAATTTACAACTACTAAAACTTTGATTATAAATTTTATCAAAATCAACTCTAAAATTTTGAGCAACTGTTAATAAATTTATTTTTGCTTCGTCATTATTAATATCGTTATCAATTTTGTCAAAATTTGTAATCATTTCAGTAGCTAAACTAATAAATTTCTTTTCCAAACTATTAAAAATTATTGCTTGATATTCTGTCGTAATAATTGCTTTAATTTCATTTTCATATTTTGTAATATTTTTAGTTTCAATCAGAGTAAGAATATTTTGATAAACAACAGGTAAATAAGTGTCACAAATAAAATTAATTGTTTGTTGTCGGAAATCCAAAATTCATTGGGCATAATATTCATCAGAAACGTCATTAATAATTTCTCATTTTTCATTTAAAACTTCAAAATTAGGAATAATAAAATGATTAGTCACTTCAGAAAAGATATTTGTTATTAATAGATTTAAATTAGTATCAATTAAATACGTAATTAGTGGTCGATATTTTTTATCACTTGCCGTAACCAACATATCAATAATATTTTTATAATCACTTTCGAAAAGATCTAAATTAAAAACAATTTTTGTTTTTAATGATTCTATTTCATATTCATTTTTTAAATTAGTAAAATATTTACTATAAAATGGACGATTAATTGCTTTTTCCAATAATAAGTGGCTATGTTCGTTTGACTTGTCAACGGTTATTTTACGGTCAACTGTTCGTTCTCTTTTAAATTTTATGCTTCTAATTTGATACATAATTGGAACATAAATCGCGATTGCAAAAATGACAATAGCACTAATAACAAATATAATAATTCCTCATTCGGGCATATTACCCCTCCTATCTCTTAAAATTATTATATCTTAATGTTATTAGATTGATAACTTGATTTTTATAACATATAAAAATAAAATTAAACTGTTAATTAAGAAAGAAGGAACAACATGCCAGAATTACCAGAAGTAGAAACCGTCCGCCGTATTTTAACAAAATATGTTGTGGGTAAAACAATTACTGATTGTCAAATTTTCTGAAATAAAATAATAAAAGCACCAGCAGATTCAAAAACTTTTATTAAAGAAATTGTTGGGCAAAAAATTAATCAAATTGATCGAATGGGGAAAAATTTGCTTTTTATTTTAGATGATTATGTTTTAATTAGCCATTTACGAATGGAAGGAAAATATTTCTTCACAAAAAAAGATGAATTAGGGGAGTGGCAACATATTATGGTTTTATTTGAACTTGATCATCAATTTCAATTACGTTACCATGATACGAGAAAATTTGGGACAATGCACTTATATCAAAAAGATGAGTATTTACAACAACCACCATTAAATAAATTAGGATATGAACCATTTGATGAACGAATTACTGTTGCATATTTACAAAATGCTTGGCAAAATAAGTCACAGCCAATTAAAACAACATTGTTAGAACAAAATGTTATTGTTGGAATTGGGAATATTTATGCCAATGAAATTTTATTTGCGGCAAAAATTCACCCAGGGGAAAGGACCAAGAATTTAACTGAAGAGGATTATCAAAATATTATTGATAATACAAAACTTGTAATACAAAAAGCAATTGACGAGGGCGGAACAACCATTGCAACTTATCATCCTGAACCAGGAATGGATGGAAAATTTTCACAACAATTAAAAGTTCATGGACGAAATAATATAGAATGTGTTAAGTGCCAAAATAAAGTCGATAAGATCTTTATCAACGGGCGGGGGACATATTATTGTTCTCATTGCCAAAAATTAAAATAAAAGGGCACACCTTATATAAGGCGTGCCCTTTAGAAAAAACTATTTACTAACGGATACCTATCTTTGGGAATTACCTTTTAGGAGGCCCATCCATCAGGTAATGATAAGTTCTGTTTGTTTACTATATGTTGCCATATAGTACTCTCATAATAACATATGATTTTAAAGAGCGAACAAAATTTTACTTTAATTTTGTCGAAAACTCTTGATGAAATAAAAAAATCATCAATATGACAATTTGAAAAATAATTTTGTTTAAGATCATGATTTTGCTTTAAATTTTTTAAACGTTAAAATATAATACCGTTGATTGTTGTTTTGGTGTTAAACCTTTATGTTGGTATTTTCATTTTCATAGATTTAAATAATTTTGAATATTAGTGAAACCCAAACCATGATAATGAATTAAGGCTTCTTTAAGACTCGATTGTAATTTACTAATCTTATTTAACTTTCGATAACTAGTATCAGGGTTTGTACTAGTTTTGGTAGAATATAGAGTAGAATTTGTTTGTTTTGCTACTAATAAATATAATGGTTGCATGTCAGAAATAATTATTGATTTTTCTTTAATTAATTGCTTATTCATATTTTCAATAATTCATTGTTTTTGTAATCGTTTGGTATTGGTGGATTGAACAAAAATATTATTATTGCTATCAACTACCATTTGAATACAGCATTTGGTATTAGTTGAAAATGGATCAAGATGAGTTTTTCGTTTATCAAATTTATCTTTAAAATTACCTTTATGGATTTCTTTAATAAAAGTTTCATCAATTTGGATTTGACCATTTAATTTTTTAAATTTTAATTGAGTATTTTCTAATTGTTTTGATTGCATTAATTTTTGACGATTATATCAAGCAGTTTTTGGTGTTGTTTTAATAAAACGGGAAATTATTTTACTAGATTGTCCTAATAATGAAATTTGAATTAATAAATTTCACTGTTCATAATTTAAATGACTTCAATAAGTAAAATGATGACGAAAAGCATCAAAACTAGCACGACATTTTTTACATAAATATTTTTGTTTTCCTTCGGGATTATGACCATTTTTAACACAATGATAAGATTTACAATCAGGACATATAATGCCTTTATCTCTAAATTTTTGATCAATTTCATTTAAACGTTTTTGTTTTTTGATTACTTCTGCTTCTTTTTTTATTTTTTCAGCAAATTCTAAAAATTGATCATCTGTAAAACTGTTTTTTAATTCTGTAATTATTTTTTCCATCAATTATTTACCTCTATATATTAAAAATATACCTAAAATTAGATATATTCTATAAATATCAAGAGTTTTCGACAAAATTAAAGAAATTTTAGTAAATTATTTCTTTTCCCTATTTTTTTTGGTAATTTTTGGTAAATTAATTAAAATTCGCAAAATACCTTATTTTATACGATTTTTTCAAATAAAAAGTTTATAATAATAGCGTAAGAATTTATGTTTAGAAGGGAAAAGATTTATGGGACAAAAATACCATGCAAAGTTAGTCAATGCTAGTGAAATGATTAACAAGGCGCATGCGAATAAATATGCGGTTGGGCATTTTAATATTAATAATTTAGAATGAACCAAAGCTTTATTGGAAGCAGCTCAAGCAACAAATACACCAATTATTTTGGGGGCTTCAGAAGGGGCAATTAAATATATGGGTGGTTATAACTTAGTTGTTGCAATGGTGAATGCATTATTAGACTCATTAGACATCAAAGTTCCAGTGGCCCTCCATTTAGACCATGGTCAATCAGTAGAAAGTTGTAAAAAAGCAATTGATGCTGGATTTTCTTCAGTAATGTATGATGGTAGTCATCATCTATTTGCTGAAAATATCACAAATACAAAAGAAGTAGTGGCTTATGCAAAAGCAAACGCAGTTTCAGTAGAAGCTGAAATTGGAACAATTGGTGGTGAAGAAGACGGCGTTGTAGGAGCTGGTGAAATTGGTGATCCAAAAGAAGCAGCGGAAATGGTTGCAACAGGAATTGATTTCTTAGCTGCAGGAATTGGAAATATTCATGGTCCATATCCAACAGGATGGCCAGGATTAAATTTTGATGCTCTAGCAGATATTCAAAAAGCTAGCAAAATTGGAATGGTTCTTCATGGTGGCAGTGGCATTCCCCAAGAACAAGTTAAAAAAGCAATTTCATTAGGAATTAGTAAGATTAATGTTAATACTGAATTACAAATTGCCTTTGCAGCAGCAACAAGGAAATATATTGAAGCGGGCAAAGATAAACCAGAAAATGGAAAAGGGTTTGACCCACGGAAATTATTAAAACCAGGTTATGAAGCAATCAAAGATACCTTTGATGAATTAACAACTTGATTTGGATGTAAAGGTAAAGCTTAAAAAACATTTCAATTTTGAAATTTTTTTTTCTAAGATTTCATTTTTTTAATAATGTTAATGTATAAAACTCAGGAGGTATAAAAATGAGTAAAAATAAAAAAACAGGTGCTGATATTGTCGTTGATACCTTAATTAATCAAAATGTTAAATATATATTTGGAATTCCAGGAGCTAAAATTGATAAGGTTTTTGATGTTTTAGTTGACCGTGGGCCGAAATTAATTTTAACAAGACACGAACAAAATGCTGCATTCATGGCAGCGGCAGTTGGAAGAATTACTGGAGAACCAGGAGTTGTGTTAGTTACAAGTGGACCGGGTGCTTCAAATCTTGCAACAGGTTTAGTAACAGCAAATACGGAAGGTGATCCTGTTGTGGCAATTGCTGGGAATGTCGGGCGAGAAGATAGTTTAAAAAGAACGCATCAGGCAATGGATAATGCTGCTTTGTTCCAACCAATCACAAAATATAGTAAAGAAGTAGTTCATTCAAATAATATTTCAGAAGTCTTGGCAAATGCTTTTCGGGAAGCAACAACAGGGCGAAAAGGGGCAGCCTTTGTTTCATTACCCCAAGATATTGTTAATGCTGAAGATATTAGTCATGAGGCGTTAGTTCTTTCCTCTAATTATGGTTTGGGTTCAGCGTGCGAGGAAAAAATTCTTAATTTAATTGCTGAAATTAATCAGGCAAAATTGCCAGTATTGTTATTAGGGATGCGTTCTTCAGATGCAGTTACAACAGCAGCAATTCGTAAAATTGTTGAAAAAACAAAATTACCTGTTGTTGAAACTTTCCAAGCGGCTGGAGTTATTTCTCGTGAATTAGAACAACATTTTTATGGTCGTGTAGGGTTATTTAAAAACCAACCAGGAGATATTTTATTAGATAATGCGGATTTAGTTATTGCGATTGGTTATGATCCAGTTGAATATGACCCAAAAGTGTGAAATAAAAACAAAGATAGTAAAATTATTCATATTGATGAAGTGATTGCTGATATTGACAATTATTATCAACCAGCATTGGAACTTGTTGGTGATATTGCAAAAACTTTGCAAAAATTTGCGGCTGGATTTGATAAATTAGCATTAGCTTCAAATGAAAATAAAATTTTGGATAATTTAAAATTACAATTAGAAAATAATCAAAATTTAAAACATACTGAAAAATCGGATTCAACCCAGCCATTGCATATTATTCATACTGTTCGAAAATTAATTAGTGATGATGTGACTGTTACTGTTGATGTTGGTTCATTATATATTTGGATGGCTCGTCATTTTCGTTCATATGAGCCACGGACATTATTATTTAGTAATGGAATGCAAACATTAGGTGTTGCTTTGCCATGAGCAATTGGAGCAGCATTAGTTCGTCCTGGAAAAAAAGTAATTTCAATGTCAGGAGATGGAGGTTTTTTATTTTCCGCAATGGAATTAGAAACTGCTGTTCGCTTAAATTTACCCGTTATTCATTTAATTTGAACTGACGGTACTTTTGATATGGTTGCTTTTCAGCAAAATATGAAATATAATCGAACATCAGGAGTTGAACTTGGACCAGTTGATTTTGTTCAATATGCAGAAAGTTTTGGGGCAATCGGATTGCGAGTTAATCATCCAAGTGAGTTAGAAAATATTTTGCAACAAGCTTTAAAGGCTAATAAACCAGTTGTTATTGATATCCCTGTTGATTATAGTGAAAATATTTTACTAGGAAAAACTTTATTAGAGAAAGAGATTTATTAGTTATGATTCAAAAATATGGAGAGATTTATCAATTTTCAACAATTACAAGTTTAGCCGCCGGTAATTTTGATGGAGTACTTGATTTTCATACTTTATTAAAACAAGGTGATTTTGGTTTAGGAACTTTTGATCATTTAGACGGTGAATTAATTGTCTTAAATGGAGTTGCATATCAATTAAAAGTTGATGGAAAGGTAAATTTAGTTAATTTAGATATGACAACGCCTTTTGCTTCGGTGGCATTTTTTGAAGCGCATAAAAAAATTATTATTTCAGAGCAGTCTAATTATGAAGAATTACAAAAAATTATTCTTAAAAATTTGCCAAGTCTAAATTTATTTTATGGTATTAAAGTTCAGGGCTCATTTTTAGAAATGAAGACACGGACAGTTTCATATCAAGAAAAACCGTATCCCACATTATTAGCAGCAACTGCGCACCAAGCGGTGGTTAGCAGTAGTAATGTAGAAGGAGATATTGTTGGTTTTTGAACGCCTACTTTCGCCAATACTTTAGGAGTACATGGTTTTCATGCACACTTTATTAATTCAGCAAAAGATGGTGGCGGTCATATCTTTGATTTTATCTTAGCAAGCGGTATTATTGAAATATGTTATTTTTCAAAAATTAATTTAGAGTTACCGACAACTGCGGAATATTTAACAAAAGAATTAATTAGTACGGAATTACAAAAGGAAATTGAACTAGCGGAAAAAGCAAAGTAGTATTCTTTTGTTTTTTAATATATAATAAATAAGATGAATAATATTTTCTTAAGGAGTAAATTATGAAAAATTTATTAAGTTTATTAGGTACTTTCTTATTAACAACAAGTGGAACAATTACTGTTATGAGTTGTACTCCAAAAGCAAGTAAAGATAATAGCGATGGCCAAGATGAAATGAATGATAGTTTCAGAGACATTGAAATTATAAATAAAATTAGTCAGAAGGTTAGAGAAAATTTTGAAAACTTATCTTTTAAAGAAGATATTGAGCGAAACAATGCTTATATGTCAGTAGCATATACACGAGTTTCTGACAAAAACAAAACTTATGAATTAGATGATAAGAATAAAGATGATTTAGCAATTAAAAATGAATTCTTATCAACTTTTAGAGCAGTCTTTGATAATGTTAATCGGGAAATTAAAAATGAATATTCAAACTATTATATAAATAGTGATCCAATTTCGTTTAAAGAAAGTGATGTTAAAATAGATTTAACTTTTATTGATATTAAACAGCTAATTACCTTATCAAAATTGCCTGATATTGGTGATTTACAAGCAGTTGGCATTAACTTTAGTGTTCAATATGATGTTAAATTTAAAGATTTGGTTAGTCCAAATAAATATTATGCAGGATTTAATATGGCAAGTAATTTAACAAAATTTAATTTAGTCAAAGGGGCAACTTTAAATTATTTTAAGGAAAATATTGTTGATTTCTTTAAAGATAAAAGTCAAATTGATATAACTACTGGTGATTTTAAAAAATTATATGATGCTTTTAATATTGATTATAAAAGGGATATTTATGCGATTGATAATATTTATAAAACAAAATTAACTAGTTTTATTCAAGGAAATGCAAATTTAAAAGATATGATTACTTATAACAAAAATCAAAACTTTTTAGCAAATCAAACAATTTTATTTGATAGTGATTATGACCGTGGGTTTTACTATAATGGATATGGTGATGCTTCTGGGCCTTCATTATTAAGCAAATGGGTTAAAGATAATAATATTAATAAAGCCCAAGCAGCTGATTTTGTTAGTTTATATATTAAATCAGTGGTGCCTAAGCTTGACGCTGAATTAAATCTTGAATTAGGAAAATTTAAATTTTCTTTAGATTATATTAATATTTATGTACTAAAATTATCGGATTATTTTAAAACTAATGATAATGTTGATTTTATATCAACAGTTATTTTAACAAGAGATAAATTAGAAGCAAAAATAACTAATTTTGCGAATATCATTATCGCATTTTTGAAATATTATAAAGTAAATTTTAATGGGAAAAATCACTTTAATGTTTCTGATAATGTATGAAATGAGTTAGTTAAAAGATATTTAGAGGATAAGTTAACAAATTATACATTACCAGTAATTTTATTTAAACATTTTATTAATGATGAAAATGTTATTAAACAAAATTTAGCAGATTTAGATTTACTTAATTTTAAACAAGTTACTGGTTGAGCTAGCAGACAATTAGACTACGATAAAAATAATAATCTTTTTTGATTTAATGGTGGTTATGATGCCACATTTACTTTTGGTAGTTCACAATTTTATTATACGCCATTTTATTACTTATGAAGTGACTATAAGTTTGATGTTCTTAAGGGGTAAATTTCTAAAACACAAAATCACAACTTTGAATATTTGAAATAAAAATTTTTACAAGTACAATGTTTCTTTTAATTGAGATATATAAATAATAATCTTTTTAGGTTATTATTAATATACCAAGTTATCAGAAACATTTTTTAATTAAAAATATCAGTTATTTGAAACTATTCAAAAAGTTTCTTTAATTTTGTCGAAAACTCTTGATGAAATAAAAAAATCATCAATATGACAATTTGAAAAATAATTTTGTTTAAGATCATGATTTTGCTTTAAATTTTTTAAACATTAAAATATAATACCGTTGATTGTTGTTTTGGTGTTAAACCTTTATGTTGGTATTTTCATTTTCATAGATTTAAATAATTTTGAATATTAGTGAAACCCAAACCATGATAATGAATTAAGGCTTCTTTAAGACTGGATTGTAATTTACTAATCTTATTTAACTTTCGATAACTAGTATCAGGGTTTGTACTAGTTTTGGTAGAATATAGAGTAGAATTTGTTTGTTTTGCTACTAATAAATATAATGGTTGCATGTCAGAAATAATTATTGATTTTTCTTTAATTAATTGCTTATTCATATTTTCAATAATTCATTGTTTTTGTAATCGTTTGGTATTGGTGGATTGAACAAAAATATTATTATTGCTATCAACTACCATTTGAATACAGCATTTGGTATTAGTTGAAAATGGATCAAGATGAGTTTTTCGTTTATCAAATTTATCTTTAAAATTACCTTTATGGATTTCTTTAATAAAAGTTTCATCAATTTGGATTTGACCATTTAATTTTTTAAATTTTAATTGAGTATTTTCTAATTGTTTTGATTGCATTAATTTTTGACGATTATATCAAGCAGTTTTTGGTGTTGTTTTAATAAAACGGGAAATTATTTTACTAGATTGTCCTAATAATGAAATTTGAATTAATAAATTTCACTGTTCATAATTTAAATGACTTCAATAAGTAAAATGATGACGAAAAGCATCAAAACTAGCACGACATTTTTTACATAAATATTTTTGTTTTCCTTCGGGATTATGACCATTTTTAACACAATGATAAGATTTACAATCAGGACATATAATGCCTTTATCTCTAAATTTTTGATCAATTTCATTTAAACGTTTTTGTTTTTTGATTACTTCTGCTTCTTTTTTTATTTTTTCAGCAAATTCTAAAAATTGATCATCTGTAAAACTGTTTTTTAATTCTGTAATTATTTTTTCCATCAATTATTTACCTCTATATATTAAAAATATACCTAAAATTAGATATATTCTATAAATATCAAGAGTTTTCGACAAAATTAAAGAAAAGTTTTATAAACTTTTTTTATTTTTTTAATTAATTTATCCAATTTACTTATTTATATTATAAAATTAAATTATAAAGTAAAATAGGAACTATATTTTGAACATTTAAAATAAAATTAACATAAAGGGAAAGAAAGCGAGGTCAATAATTAGTGATATGATTTAACAAGACAGATAAGGAACTGGAGCAAGAGTTTGGGACAAATTTAAATTGAGGCCTATCAGTAGAACAAGCAGCAGAAAAATTAGTTAAAAATGGCAAAAATGAATTACCAAAACCAAAAAATAAACGTTGAAGTATAATTTTTCTATCTTCATTATTAGATCCGTTGGCAATTATTTTAATTATTGCTGGTATCGCTTCAGTTGTTATTGAAAAAGTTGTTAATAATAGGATTCATGTGATTGATTTTATCGTAATTTTATGTATTGTTTTATTGAATGCTTTTATTCAAACAATTGAGCAAGTTAAAGCAAAAAAATCGTTAGAGTCTTTAAAAAAAATGACGATTCCACTTGCTGTTGTAAAACGTGGTGGCAATATTATTGAAATTCCAGCGAATGAATTAGTTGTTGGTGACATTGTTATTTTGGAGGCTGGAAAATATATTCCCGCAGATATTCGTATTTTAGAAGCAAGCAATTTATTTATTGATGAATCTGCTTTAACAGGTGAATCAGTTCCTGTTGAAAAAAATAATAATCTTCTTGCAAACGAAAAGTTAATTTTAGCTGAGCAAAGTAATATGGCTTTTATGTCAACTTTTATTACTAATGGTCGTGCCGTTGGAATTGTTGTTGCCAGTGCTATTAATAGTCAAATTGGAAAAATTGCAGCGGTAGTTGTTAGAACAAAACATGAAAAAACACCATTGCAAATAAGATTAACAAAATTAACAAAAGTAGTAAGTATTTTTGCTATTTTATTAGCAATTTTTGTTTTTGTTTTCTTTTTCTTGACTGATGAAAATAGTTGACCAATTAATTTAATGGCCTCAGTTACAATTGCAATTGCTGTCATTCCAGAGTCATTAGTTGTTATCGTGTCTGTTATTTTATCATTATCGGTGAAACGAATGGCACGAGTGAATGTCATTGTAAAAAAATTAGATGCTGTTGAAACCTTGGGATCAGTAAATGTTATTTGTTCTGATAAGACAGGACTTTAACACAAAATAAAATGACCGTAAAAGAAGTAATTTTTAATAATGAGACGATGAAAGAAAGTGCTTTTCATTTTGAAACAAATAATCGGGGAGCATTCCATTTTATTAATTGTTTAACATTGTGTAATGATGCTATTAATCAAAAAAAAAGAACGAATTGGTGATCCAACTGAAATTGCCCTAATTGATTTTACAAGAAGATTTACAATTAGTGAGGTTAGATATCGTGAAGAATATGCTCGTATTTTAGAACTTCCCTTTAATTCTGATCGAAAATTAATGTCAACTGTTAATAGAGTTAATAAACAAGAATTTGTTTATACAAAAGGGGCCCTTGATCAATTATTGCAATATTGTCATAAAATTTATTTAAATAATAAAATTGTTCCTTTAACTTTTACAATGAAAAAGGAATTACAGCAAAAAGCTTTGGAGTTATCAAATCAGGCTTTACGAGTTTTGGCTTTTGCATTTAAAGAATATGATAAAAAAGAAATTGAGGGTGATTTAATTTTCTTAGGTATGGTAGGAATGATTGACCCACCACGGCCAGAAGCAATTGAAGCGGTTAAAAAGCGCATGAAGCAGGTATTAGAGTAATTATGATTACAGTAGATCATCAAGCAACAGCTTTAGCAATTGCAAAGGATTTAAATTTAGCAACTTCAGAAGCAAATGTCATTTCTGGTCATCAAATTGATAATATGGATGATAATCAATTACAAGAAAAATTTAAAGATGTTTCTGTTTTTGCACGGGTTAATCCAGATCATAAAACAAGAATTGTTGAATGTTTACAATCAATGAATTATGTTGTTTCTATGACTGGCGATGGGGTTAATGATGCTCCGAGTTTAAGCAGGGCCGATATTGGCGTAGCAATGGGCATAATAGGAACTGATGTTTCAAAAGAGGCAGCGAATATTATTTTACAGGATGATAATTTTTCAACAATTATTCGTGGTGTTGAAGAAGGTCGCAATGTTTATCACAAAATTAAGCGGGCAATTGCTTTTGTTTGTGCGGCGCAATTAGCTAATGTTTTGGCATTCATTATTATTTCTGTTTCAACGCAAATTAAGCCATTTGATTCGGTTAATATTTTATGATTTAACTTAGTTGTTGAAACGCTAATGGCAATTCCAATTGGTTTAGGTAATAATGATAATCGTTTAATGCTAGATAAACCACGGAATAAGAAAGAGTCTTTTTTTACTAATAGTTTAATTACAATTTTGTATTTAGCACTTGTTACAGCAGGTATTGTTATTGCAACCTTTTTTATTGGAAAAGACCTTTTTTATAATCTTGAAGATTCCAAAATTGCAACAATTTTAGTAATGGCATGCTCACCAGTTATTTTTGCTTTTGCCATTCGGTTACCAAATTATCGCATTAAGGCTTTTCATAAAATGGAACCAACAAATTATTATTTATTAGGGGCATCGTTGATTGCTTTAATATTGAACTTTTTAATAATCTATGTACCAGGGTTAAATTTAATCTTTTTATCAACAGCTAATGAAAATAATTTTGAAACTTCGCCATTATTATCATGACAAATGTCAATTATATCCTTAGTGATGATGGGAATGCCATTATTATTACTGTTAGTTTATGATTTTATTCGTAAATTAATTGGACGATAAAAATAGCCGCTTATAAGCGGCTATTTTTGTTTTTACAAAAAAGTTAATTGTAAATTATTTTAGTAAGTTTTATAATAAATAGTGAAAAGTGGTGAGATACTATGAGCGAATGTGTCATTAGAGATGAAATTTGTTGCGGTCTTGAATGTCGTTGTAAGAGTACTTGTTGTGATCATAATGTGGCAACAATTAAAAGTTTTGTTAACATTATTTCCCAAAAATGATCTTTAAAAATCATTAATGTATTAAATGAACAAGAATGTGGTTTTAATGAATTACATTACCTGTTAAAGGACTGTGCCAGAAAAGTATTAACAGAAACATTAAATAATTTAATTGCGAAAAATATTATTGTTAAAAAAGTTTATCTTAAAAATAATGTTACATATTCTTCTTACCAATTAAGTGATATTGGATGTGAATTAGTACGGATGCTTTATCAAATTAAACGATTTAGTTGTGCCTATTTAGGTGATTAAAAATTTGGAATATTTTTTAAAATAGTTACTTTTTCTTATATAATAAATTTAATATATATTTGGGATAGGTGACTAATATGTTAAATCTTGCAAAAGAAGCTACTCGGGGATTTACAAAAAAAATAACTCAGTTTATTGGGTTGATTTTATTTATCATTGGAGCAATATTAACTTTTACAGCCCTTTTTTCGACTGTTTTTCAAGTCAAAAATGGCTTAAATGATGTTAGAAAAAATAGTATTCCGTATCAATATGAAATTCGAATGGATAGTTTAAATATTGATAATAATGTTTATAAAAAAAATCAAGATTGAAAAATAAATGAAAATAATCGTGCTTTTTTAGCCCAGTTTTATGATACAACTAAAATTGATGATAATCGTTTAAGTTTTAATACTATTAAAGCGGATGTTTTAGGTTTAAATTGTGATTTAATAAATAATGAAATTTGTACATGGTCAAAAAAACCGTCGTATTTAAATGAAGAAATCGGGACTGCTTCCTTTACAGCGTTAGTTAAGAATTTTAATGGTAATCTTCCTTCGGCATTTTTAAGTTATATTATTAATCATCCCGCGGGGAGTCAATTAAAAGATTTGATTGATAACGACAATGTTACGTTAGAACTTAGTTATGATATGAGTTATAAGTTTACTGCCAATAATTTAGCAAAAGATACGCAGTATTTTAGTGCAGTTGATGTTAACAAAAATAAGAAATTATTATTTGATGGTGATAGTTGACGAGGAGATAATATTTTTTATACACCATTTAATCGTCTCTATGATGTCACAGCTGGCAGAGCAATTACTGAGTTAGCTAAAAATAATATTGTTTTAAGTAAACAATATGCCGATTATAATTTTTTAAAGCTTGGCGGTAATTTTAATTTAGGAAATAGTTCAAATTTACAATTTAAAATTGCAGGTTATGGGGCAAAGTACAGTAATATTTATCCTAATTTGGCAAGTTTATCAACCCTTGCTGCTGGTGGGAAAACAATTGATTTAAGAAACGGTGCATTATTATTTATGAATGACATCAATTATAATGCAATTAAACAAAACTTTTCTAATGGGACAGAAAATTTTACAGGGTTTATTAATGTTAATGGGGATTTAACAGATCCGCAGAAAATAACGTTACTGCGTAAAGCTTTAAGCAATTATTTTGTTGCACCAGATAATGCCATTGTTGGTTTTGAGTCATCATTGGCAGGTCAAGTGGTCATGTTAACAAATACTGGTTTTATTATTAACACTTCAATTGCTATTGCTTGTTCAATTATTATTTTAATTATCATTGCGTTTTTTATTAAAAAAGATATTTTTAATCAAAAACGACAGATTGGAGTTTTAAAATCATTAGGATATCGTCGTCATGAATTGTCCTTTGTTTTTACTTTTAATATTGTATTTACGACTTTAATTGGTTGTTTATTGGGGTGAGTTTTAAGCATACCGCTTCAGATATATTTTACTTCTTCTAATTTATATTCAATTGGTTTGCCATTATCGCTTTTCTACTTTAATCCTATTATTTTTGTTGCAGCAACAATTATTATTCCATTTATTTTTATTGCTATTGCATTGTTAATTTCATTTATTCTTTTAAGTCGTACAGCATTAGATTTAATTTATGATTTAAAAGGATCAAATTTACATTTACGAGCTAAAAAAGTAAAAAAAGGAAGGTCATATGCTCACTTTGGCTTATCCTTTAATGTTCATTTATCATTTACCTTTGCTTTAAAATCATTTGGAAAATGAATGATGGTTCTAATTGTTTTGGCTTTTTCGTCCTTTTTATTAATTTTTCAATTAGATGCTGGCGTTATGGCCCAGGGAATTGTTGATAATTCTTTTCGATATTTTAAAGATGATATAAAATCATATTTAATTGCTTCTTCTGACCAGCAAGATATTGCCCAAGAAGCAGATAATGATAAAACTTATAAATGAATCACAACAGATGAACGTGACCAATTTTATTACCGTACCCAGGTTTTAGATAATGATAAAACCTTTAATTTTCCAGATCCAATGATGTGCTTTTTAAAATTATCTAGTCCTAATCCGACGGATATAAAACAAAGTTGTGGCGATTTATTAAATATTATTGGTGATCCAAGTGCGCCTAATCTTATTGAAAGTAAAATTAAATATGATGCTAGTACTAATAAATATCCATATTTAAGTTCGGATACAGTTAAAGCAATTGTTAATTATAAAATTAAAGATAATAAAACGGGAGACTGAATCAATGGATGAGATCGGTTAATTGAAATAATAAATATTATAAAACCAGCTTTAATTGGACAAGGTTTGACAGAAGCAGATATTCAAACTATTATTACTGGAATTAATATTATAAATAGTTTAGGAACAGCCACGAATGATCAATATCCGGATATATATTTAGGACCATATATGGTTTATGATCAGGCTTATGATTTCCCCTATGTCCTTTTATCAGCTGGTTGAAGTCCAGATGATGTGAGAAATGCTAGAAATCCTGTTTCACAATTAAATGTTGTTGGTTTATCAAGCAATGAAACAAAACGAAATCAATTATTAAATTATCGGTCAAAATATACTTCACCAGATGTTGCACAAAAAGAAGTTTTTGGTTATCAAATTAGTGATCAGCCAGTGTCCTTTGATTTAAATAAACCAATTAATGAACCAATTCCAGTTCTTTTATCCAAACGAGTTTACCAATCAATGAATCTTAGCCCAGGTGATATTTTTAAATTAAATGTCCGAATTACAAATGCGATTGGATATGTTCCGGTTGCTTTTAAAATAGTCGGATCAAATGATGCGGATATTAGTTCTGGTAATATTTATATGAATGAAGACTCATTAGTTACTGTCATGAATCAATGAGTTGAGATAACAAAAAAAGGAATTAAATTTCCAACGGGATCATATTACAATGTTATTGCTTCTCGTCTTAGCCCAAATGGGATAAGTTTGCAGCCGTATCGTATTATGTCAGCGTTTTCATTAACAAATAATTATAATTTTACAATGTTTGATAGTGATAAGAAAATTAATTTCGCTAATGCCCTTGATTTAAGAACAAACTTGAAATTATTAAATGGATTAAATAAAATTTGGCCGTTTGATACTTTGCGGAATAATTATTCGCAAGGAATGAAAACTATTCGTGATATTCTTAATGTGTTAGAAGGATTAACAATTATTATTGTTGCTTTAATTTTAGCTGTTTTAATTTCGATGGTTCTTGATGAAAACCGGCGAACAATATTAACTCTAAAAGTTCTTGGATACCCAACATGAAAAATTATTTTAATTGTGTTAGGATTTTATTTATTAGCAATTGTCAGTGGCTATATTTTAAGTTATGTAATTGCGGAATTATTATGGAATTTAATTGCTAATGTAGTCTTTAAAAGTACCGGAATGCTGTTGATTATTTCTTTATCGCCTTATGTTATTGCAGTTGCAACAGCAGCAATTGGATTGATTTTATTATTGGTTATTGTCGTTGGAATTTGAAAAATTAAGAAAAATAAACTAGTAAATATTACATTAGAGTAAAATCAAGTGTTAGTTAATTTAAAAAATAACTAACACTTTTTTGTTAAAAATTTATTAAATCTTATATAATCCATTCTTTTTTGCTAAACTAATTATATAGTTATTATTTTAAAGTAATTTTAAGTAAAACAATGAGATAAGAAAAGTGGGTAAATCTAAGATGAAGAGAATATTGAAATGAATAATAATTGCAAGTTCGATCTTTTCACATAATTTAATAGTTCCGACGGGAATTCTTAGTACTGCTCCAGTTCCTTTTAATAATAAAGAGTATGTTAAAACAAGAATTGAAGGTCTTGATAATATTTTTCGTAATGCAATTACTTTTGGCAAAGATAAAGTTTATTTTGGTTCAGCACGAGGACTTTATGTTCTAACAAAGAATGAGACTAAAGCAATTAAAATTAAGGGTATTGATGATAAAATTATTTTTTTAACAATTGATCCTGATAATAATATTTATTTTGCAACAGAAAATAACGATATTTATATTTATAAAAACGATAGTTCAATTGTTCAAATTGAAGGACTCCCTGCTGATGCTGATGTGACTGCCCTTGCTTTAGATAGTATGAATAATTTATATTTAGGAACCCTTGCTGGAATTTATTGTTTAATGGCTGGGACAACCAAAGTTGAAAAAGTTGCTTGGGGTGATTATGTTATTTATACTTTAGCGATTGACCATCAAAATAATTTATATTTTACAAATAATAATCGAGATTTTTATTCAATAGCGTTATCAACATCAGAAAATACTAGTTCATTCATTAAGAAATTAAATGAATCAATTTATACGATGGGAATTGATCAAGATGATGATGTTTATTTAGGGAATTATGTTTATCAAAGTAAAACAAAAGAATTAAAAGAAATTAATTTACGAGATAAAAGTATATTATCAATTGCAATTGATCAAGATGATGATGTTTATTATTGTAGTTTTTTGGATGGTGTTTATTTTTTGAAAAAAGGGACAAATCAAGTTATTAAAACTAATCTATTTGGTAGAGAAGTTCAGACTATTGCAATTGATCATAATGCAAATATTATTGTCAAAAATGATGAAGGTTCTTTTATTTTTCAAGTATTTAAACCACCAGTCGTTCCTCCTCCAGCTGTTAAAGAAAAAAATATGGTAGTTGCGAGAGTTTTAGGTTATGTCTTTTTAGGGACTTCTGGGGCGGTTGGAATGTCTTGCTTAGGAACATATTTATGAAATAAATACCGTTATAAAAAAAATCACCGAAAATAAAGTATTTATCAGTTATTTATTTGACTTTTAAAGGAAAGTGTAATATGATAATTCTTGGTATTGTACCTTAGTCATCAAAATACCAGAGACAGCAACGGATTTTATTAAATCTTAATTATGTTGCCGAGGCATTATTGATATATAGAACAATTAGAAGTTTTTATATTATTTAAATAATGTTTCAGGCAATTAATCAAATGGATTAATTGCCTTTGTTTATTGAATTATTAGGGAGGCGAAGAATGAAGCCAGCAATGAAAATTAAAACAGCAGTTGTTAGTGAAATTGCTAATAACTTTAAAACTGCTAATTCAGCAGTTATTATTGAATATCAAAAATTAACAGTTGCTGAATTTACACAACTAAGAAGAATGCTTACAAAAGAAGAAGTAAGCATTAAAGTATATAAAAATAGCTTAGTGAGCTTGGCTGCTAAAGAAGCAGGATTTGCAGAATTAGATCAATTTTTAACAGGTCCTAATGCTTTTGCGTTTGGTGCAGGAGAACAGATGGCTGCCGCAAAAACTTTAGCAAAATTTGCAAAAACGCATCCAGCTTTAAAATTAAAAGCAGGAATTTATGAAGGTAAAGTCTTGGATACAAAAGCAATTATTGAAATTGCTTTATTACCAACAAAAGACGAATTACTTGTAATGTTTGCATCAAGCTTATTATACCCATTACGTATGTTCGCAATAGCAGTTAAGGAAATTGCTAATACAAGAAGTGAATAAGATATTTATTCAATATTTTATAAGAATGTAATTATTTATTAGGAGGAAAATATTATGGCATTATCAAAAAATGATATTATTAAAGCATTAGAAGACATGAAATTATCAGAATTAAATGAATTGGTAAAAGCGATTGAAGACCATTTTGGAGTTGTTGCGGCAGCAGCAGTTGCTGCCGCACCAGCAGAAGGTGGAGCAGCAGCTGGACTTTCAGTAGTTGACATTATTTTGACAGATCCAGGAGCAAGCAAAGTTGCAATTATTAAATTAGTAAAAGAAATTACTGGAAAAGAATTAATGGAATCTAAAGCAATTGTTGATAAATTACCAGCAGTAATTAAATCAAAAGTAAAGACAGAAGAAGCTGAAGAAATTAAAGGACAATTAGTTGCAGCAGGTGCTTCAGTTGAACTTAAGTAATTTAATTTTATTAAAATAAAGCAAGGATACCCCTTTGCTTTTTTTTAATTTATTGTAAAATTACAATATGCAAAAATGGAGGCGATGAAAATGTTAATAGATTTTTTGTTTAATAATAAATTTATGAAATTTATTAACTTAATGAATAGTATTTTTTCATCAGTGACATTTTGGGTTTTTGTTTGTTTCAGTATTAGTATTTTTGTTCGTATTACTTTTTTAAAAGCAAAGTCTCTTAAAAATATTAATAACAGTTTTAATAAAGGGGAAATTCTTGCTTTTATTTTTACTTTTGTTAGTAATATTTTAATTTTGACTGTTCTTAATATCTTTATGCATTTCTATTTGCGTTGGATAGCAGAATCAACAATTGTTTTATTAAATATTATTTTTTCTATTTTAGTATTATTTCTTATTAGTACAAAAACAAAATATTTTGATATTATAATAATCTTTAATAAAATTATTGCTGTTTTATTTTTATTTGCTTTTGCCCCAATTATTTTTTTCCTAATTCTTGAAACATTAATGGTCGCAGAACATAATTTATTTTATTTAATATTATGATTACTTTCTTATGGATGCTTAATTGGAACTATTATCATTAATAATAATACAGGAGAATTAAAACAAATCTTTCGTCGATTATTTTTTGGTTTTATTTTGTTATTATTAATCTTAATCTTAAACTTTCAATTTATTGAAAAAACCAAAGACATTAAATTATCAACAATATTCAATAACATATTTATGTTTATTTTATTTTGAATTTGGATTTGCAATGTTGTATTAATTAAAAATAATAATGTAAATACTGAAAGTAAAAAATATAAAGCAGAAGAGTTAAAATTCTTTGTATTAGCAATTAAAAATGATTTTTTAATAATGGATAAAACAATTAAATATACTACAATTTTTCTTAATGGTTATAAACAGGTTTTGATAATTTAATTTTTTTTGGTAGTATTTAATAGTTGTAATAATTTAATAGAAAAAGGAGTGGAAAAAATGAAAAAATTACTTTCTATTTTAGGAGTAGCAACGCTAACTTTGACAAGTGCATTTAGTTTGGCAGCTTGTTCAAAAGGAAAAAAAGGCGTAAATGATGATTATTTTGATAGTGAAATTAATAAAATTGATCCAACAATTAGAAATCAAGTTAAATATACTAGTACAATTGCAAAAATTTTAATTGCTTCCCGTCATGAAAATATGAATACATATGGCTTTCCAACACTACAATATTTTTTAAATAATGTTGGGAAAAATTTAAATGGAACTTTTAAAACAAAAAGTGGCAAAGAAGTTAAAATTAAGGATTATGTTGAACAATATAAACAATTAAACAATATTTTTTATAATCCATGAAAAGCACAACAGAAAGATTATAATCCGGAAGGGAATAATTATAATTTAATGTCGTCTCTTGTTGCAATGACAAACTTTTCAAAATGAAATACAGCAGAAAATCAAGGTCATCCTGATAAGGGAAAGGATCCAACAACTAATCGTTATCCTGATTTTGAAGTGAATGAAAACTTAGGATGAGCTCAATATGATACTGGTGCTTTAGCAAATACCTTATCACAAAAATCAGATTCAGTTAAAGCTTATATTCAAAAAACTAAGGGCTGAAGTGATTACTATGATTCATCATTGGGTCCATATGCCTCAAATATCTTATTTCATAATTCTTTAAGTAGTCCGCCAACAACATCAGAACTTTCTTATAAAGATGGTGGGAATGAAACTAAATTTGGTAAGGCCGTCGCAAATCAGGCAAGTTCATTATACGATTTATTTGGTTTAAAATATTTTAATGAGGCAATTACAGCATTAGGTCAATTTGGACCAGGCTTAGAATTACCAGTTTCAGCTTCTTTATCACAATTATTACCATTTGTTCAAAATAATGTTAATGGTGAACAAACATCAGGAATTTTCTTAGCTGCACCGTTTGCAATTTTAAATTCTATTAAAAGTAAATTATTTGATACTGGTACTGGAAAAGTTGCAGAAAATAGTCCATTATTAAAAGTATTTGATCGTGATACGATTGATAACACTGTGCTTAAAGTTCAAGCTGTTTCTGCTGGGGAACCAGGTACCCCTGATCCAACAATTAAAGATATGAATTTATATGATATTTTATCAAGTTCAGTAATGTCCGAAGCAATGAAGGTTATTACAAATAAACAAGATCAATTTTTGGATTTAATACACAAAGATCATACAAATGCTTTTTTAAAATGATATTCAGTATTGGGGAATTGATTTAAAGTAGCTTTAGCAAAAGAAGGATCAAAATTTGATGTGCAAAAATTTAATACAGTAATGTCGGAAACAATTCGTGATGGTGTTGAGCAACTTCAAAAATTAATAGGACTATTTGCCGAAGATACTGTTATTGCCTTAATCCGAACATTAGTGCAAATGTTAAATTCAAGTGGTTTTGATTTATTTAATTTGTTAAAAGGAGTTGCTGGATTTGCAGACTGATTCTATACTAGCGATGATGAAGGACATTATAATTTAAATGTTCAGAATGTCCAAAAAATTGATAATGTTTACAATCAAGGACCAAATAAAGCTGGTTATAATAAAGATTTGATGATTGTTGATCCAAAAAGTGAATATGCTAAATTTATTTTAGATAATTATGGATTTGATGAATCAACTAGCCAATATAAACCTGGCTCATTATTTGACATGATTAATATTTGATCGCACGGAGGGAATGATACTTATCCTGATCATGAAGCAATGCATAAATTCATTGCACAAATCTTGGATTCACAAAATGGTTATATTGGAACATTAACAAACCAAATTAATCAAGCAATGGCAAATGATTGATTTGATAATATTTTTTTAGATCGAAAATGATATATCACAGCATCAGGGCAAGGTGTTGATGGAACAAAATTGGGGTCAGTAATAACTAATGGGCAAATAACAGGGGTCCGATATCAGTTACATTATTATGGTCCAAAGGATGCTTCAACAAAATTAAATCGCCATACAAAACCAATCGGGTATAGTGATCCGGCTTCAGGAAATTCACCTTCGTATATTCAACAAGAACAAGATCCATCAAAACGACATAATATTGCTCCAGAAGGACAAACATGAAGTGACCAAGATTGACTTGATTATGATGGTTTAGGAGATAGTTATTTAGAAAATAGTGAGAATATTAAATACAGTTATGTTGTTGAATTTGATAACCAAGCACGGTTTTTATATAATCCAGGAATTAAAGATGATTTAACAAAAAATTCATATTTATTAAGTGATTTTGCTTGATACTATAATAACAATCGTTATTATTAATAGTTAAATGCAAAAAAGGGAGGTTAAGAAATGTTGCTATTTTGGCAAACATTAAAAAACATCTTTAAGCAAAAAGCCCAGTTAACGATTTTTATAATCTTAGCTGCCCTTTTAACCTTGTTAGCAACTTCATCATGAATTGTCAACACAAGATTAACGAATGCATATTCATTTATGGGGCAAGGAACTTTTGCCTATGATTATTTGGTGAGATTTGATGGCAAAAAGAAAACCGGTCAAAATGTTGAAACAATTACCCCATGATTTGCGTTCAGTAATGATTATCATTTAATTACTGATGTTAATGGTAAAGAAACAACTTTGCCTTATGTCCATCTTGGCATTAATGGGGCATTAAAACCGTTAGATGATCAAAATGTTGAAATTAATTTTACTTATACATCAACAAATAAGATTAGTAATATTTCTTTTAAAGATTTAAATTCTAAGGCCCCTGTTTTTTTAAATAATGGATTATATCGTTTTAATTATCAAAGTCAGGTTTTTCAAGAATCTTTAATTGGTCAATTATATGATAAAAATGGTAATCTTTTTGATCATAATAATATAAGTTTAATTGAAGAATTTATGAATAATTTTACGCGTAGTGATATTTCACAAAATACAATAAATCTAATTATTATGTATTTAAATCAAAAATTTTCTGATCCGGAAAGCACAGGCACAGATAAATTAAGACAAGAAGTTATCAAGTTTGTTAATCCTAATAATATAAAATGAGAAAAAAATGTTGATTTACGAAAAGGAAATCCAGCCAGCATTCCCGAAATGGGCAAAATTGAAAGCGAATTATTTGCCAAAGGATTAAGTGGGGATTTGAGTTTTTTAGGAAAAGATACATCGCAGCCCTTAATTAAAATTGGTCTTTATTATTCACCAACTATTGGCAATAATCTTGATGTTGGATATAATAATAATATTCAAAATGCTGTCTTTAGTGTTAATGATTTTTATAATAAAAATAATAAAAATAACCTTTTTAAAAATCAACCATATGGACCATATGGTTTTACCAAATCTTATTATGCTTTAGTTGCAAAAGTCTCTAATTTTTCATACCAATTACGTGAGCAATATGAATATTGAGATTTAATTTCGAATCTTAAATATAAAATCATTAATTGACAACAATTATTAGAAACTAATCAATTAAAACTTATACAGAAGTATTCATCATTTGACCCTACAAATCAAATTAATGATGTTTATGTTGTTATAACACCACAATTTGCGAGCAGTCAAAAGTTAAAAGTTGGAGATGCTATCAAAGTTGGAGAAAATTCTAATTTTTTTGTTGGTGCAATTGGTGGTGATCCAGCAAACATTTATCCAACAATTTATGATACGGATGTTTTCCCTGACCCAGCAACTGATGGAATTATTTATGTTTCTAATAATATTTATCGTGGCAAAACTATTATTGCAAATACAGAGATTGAAGAAAATTCAAGTTTATATATTACCCATATCGGTCAAGACAAAAAGGCAGATGTTGCTACTTTCAAAAAATATTTAGCAACTGATTTTCAAAGTTTGAATTCCCCAACTGATCAAAAGGCACCTTTGCAAAGCCGTGATGCCACAAGATTAATCTATCTTCGTCATAGTTTGTTAGGAATAACAATTAGGGTATATCGGACAATTACAATTGTCTTATCAGTTATTTTTTTAATTATTTTAATTTTTACCTTAGTAATTTTAATTAAAAAAATTATTAATCAACAAAAAATTGAAAATGGAATTTTAAAAGCAAACGGTTATAGTGGTTTAACAATTGCATGTTCTTATTTGGCCCATGCTATTGTTGTAACGGGAATTGGGGTCCCGGTCGGGTGGCTTATTGGAATTCTATTGCAATTTCCAATTATGAGTGTTTTTAATAACTATTTTGTTATACCAACAAATTCCTCATTTTCATTAATTCCATTCGTCATTTGTTTTGGAATAATTGGTTTTGTTAGTATTTTGTCAATTTTAATAACAGCGATGCGACAGTTAATTATTAGCCCGTTAGAATTATTAAATCCAAATAAAAATATTAAAACTTCAAAATTAGTATATTCAATTAGTAATAAATTTTCATTTAAGAAATTTACAACTAAATTCCGATTTGTAATGATGGCAGTTTCAATGAAAAAGATTGGGTGATTTTCCTTGACATTTTTTATTGCCAGTCTTTCATTAACATTTGCTACTTTAATTCCTACGGCGATCAATAAATTTAGTAAAGATTATTATGCCAATTTAAATTATAATAATCAATATGATTATAGTAACGTGATTGGTAACATTCCGTTTAGTCGTTATGAAATGTATGATTGGAATGGACCGGGGTATTCTACTAATCCGACATATCCGCTTGCAAAAAATTCTTTAATTAGTGATTATTTATATAATAATGTAACTAAAAAGTGGCTATCAACAAAAACCGATATTAATGCTGATAATGCCCACTTGTATGCTCAACAATTAAATAATATGATTATTTTTAATTTTATGGTTGGGAAGGGAGCTAGTTTATCAATTGGTACTTTTTATGATATGTATACTCGATATGGGGAAAATGTTGATATTAGGAACCAAATTGATACATTATTATGTTCAACAATGCCCCGTGCTTTTGGGAAAAAACCAGTTTATCCAACCGATTCAAATGTTGTTGAGCGTTGAACTTATTGTACGCAATATGCAACAAATGAAATTATGCCTGGTAAAATTCGAGCAATGTGATTAAAAAATGAGTTAGCCAAACAACAATTTAACTTCACATTTGGAACCTCAACTTATAATGTTAAGGATGAAGATGTTTATACAACCTATATGGCAAATATATTAGATTCGACTTTTGGACTTTCAACATATGGGATCAATGCAAATAATAAAACAATTATTTTTCCTAATCAAACACTTAGAACAAGATTAGATGATAGTAAAGATTTAAATGTTAAACTTGATGTTATCCCTATGGTTATTAACAAAGCTGCTGAAAGTAAATATAATTTGCATTTAAACGAAATAGTTAATACGACAACTAATGTTAAACAATTAAAATATTGTGAAGGTCAAAATAATTGTGCGGTTCAAAAAGCAGCATGAGGTTATGAACTTCCTAATGGTTTTGTTGATGAAAATGTTAATCCCTTTACGCTTGATTTAACAAAATTAACAATTGGGAAAGAAAATCGATTCGGTTTTGCCGGGCAGAATAAAGCAGTGCAAGATTATTATAATGTCAAAAATTTTGTGCTAAAATTGCCAGTTAATGCTTTTAAAAAAGATGAATTTAAAAATACGACAATTTCTGCAACAACAGGACGAACTTTACCGGGATTATTAGATCCTGATCCTGCTGAAAAAGATCAACAAGTAGTAAAAGAAGTTGGTGATTACTATATTATTAATCCTTTTGATACTAAATTTGATAAAGAAATTAGTGGAATTGGGGATTTAGTTAGTGGTTTTCCAACTAATTGGTATCTTGAAGCATTACGTCAGGGCTTGTTAAAAATCGGTACGGTTAACAACAATGTTAAATATCAAATTATTGGAGTTCAAAATTCTTATGATGAGCCACGAGCATATGTTAATCAAATTTTAGCAAATAAGATTCTTGGTTTTGATACAAGCAGTAGCCAAATGTATGAAACAAGTAGTGATAATCCGTTACTATGATTTAACGGTAAATTTAGTAAATATCAAGATCAAGTTGACCAAACAACACGTTTTAATCTTTCCTCACCAGATGGTTCGTATTCAATGATTAATTTTATGAATGGGCAGTTATCTGAAGGAATCGGTGCGGCAGATTATTTAAATATTAAAGCACAAGTTATACAAAAACTTGCTGTAATTTCAAGTATTTTATCTGTTATCTTTGTTATAATAACTACTATTACCGCAATTATTATTGTCTATATTATGACAGAATCCTTTGTTAATACATTCTTAAAATTCATTGCTGTTATGAAAGCACTAGGTTATTCAAATCGGGAGATTAATAGTTTAACATTAGGTATTTTTACGCCTTTTGCTTTCTTAGCTTGAATTTTAGGAGTTGCGATTATGTGATTAATATTATGATTGGGAGTTTATGGTTTTACTTCAATTGCTAAAATAATTATTCCCTTTGGATTCCCATGGCTTGCATTGCCAATTACTTTTGTACTAATGGCTGGAATTTATTTAGTTACTTATTGGGTTTCAACATATAAGATTAATCATATGAGTATTCAAGAACAAATTAATGCTAATGAAATATAAATCTAAGATTTTCTTAGATTTTTATTTTAGTGTGTTTATAGATGGATTTACGACGTTTAAAAGTTATGTTAGCATTATGAAAAATCAAGTTTTTCCCGTAAGATTCTTTGGAATTATGTCTTGTTTGCTTTGATTCTTATTAAAAACATTGTCATATATATTCAAATATTTTAGCGAGTAATTTTTAGAACGAAATATTGGGGGCTAATTGCTTTTTTTACTATAATATATTGTATATTTATGAATTTAAATACCAAAAGAAAAAAACGGAGATAGTAATTTGAAAAAAATATTTTGTTTGTTGGTAGTTATTTTTCCTGTTATTACAGGTTTTAGCTTAGTTTCTACCGAATTATGATGAAAAGAAACAAAAAATTTAGGGGCATTGTTGAAACGAGATTCAATTATGACAAACAATAAATGAGGGTTAAATAGTTTGCGTGGGTATGATGATGGTTTGATGCCTTCAATTCATAGTAATGTGATGATAGGGTTACAAAATAACTTAGGAACAGCAATTATGAAAGACTTAAATGTGGAAATTTATTATGGTCATGTTGATGATAGTAATTTTTATAATGCAAAAGTAATTAATTTTAATGACTTTACCAATACTAATTATATTTTCTGATTCACTGTTGGAATTTTTGCAACAGAAAAAAGTACATTTATTGGCCATAAATTTTTATAATTTGATTATCGTCCGATCTGAAATTTTGATAATAATGAATTTATAAAATTTGATAATTCTAGTGGTTCAATTGATAGTATCACTAGACTTGTTGCTAGTTGAAATAAATTACTAAGTAATAAGATAATTCTTAATAATTTTAATCAACAATTTCAAACAATGGGGTTAGATATTACGGCAGGAATGGAATTGCAATCAGGGCAAATGGTCCTTAATCAAGATGTCAACTTTTTTATGAATTTAAGTGATAAGTTTACTCCTGAGCAAAATGATTTGTTAACAATAAATCCTGCTTTATTTAAATATATTCCTGAACGTTTGCAGACGTCTTTCTTTAAAATTCCGGATCAGTCTTTTACGATGCAAACTGGTCCAATTATTAAGGTTCAAAGTAAGGATTTTAAAGATTATAATTTTGATTATGCAATTTTAAATCAGAATGTTACTTTAGAAACTACCTTAGATAAGTTATATTTTGATATGAAATTATTTATTATTGATGCAATTAAAAAAATGTATAATTATGATTTATTTGCTACCGCTTTTGAGTTACAATTCCGAAAAAATGGTTATTCTGATCCTGCATTATTAGGACACGAAACAATTTTAAATGCTTTATATACTTTTACTGATCCTGATGGTGTTAAAAGATCATGAGTTTGGCTAGAATTAATTAATTCGCAAGACACTTCCCTAGACTTAAGTACTTTGCCTGGAGTTCATTTAGGGTTTAAGGTAAAAAAGGAGTAAAACAATGCAACAAGTATCATTTAAGAAAATTATTCAAATCTTATTAGTTTTTGTTTTAGTTCCGCCCTTTGTAATGATGGTGGTTAGTTGTAGCCGGTTATGAGCAGGAGGTTCTGGTAGTGGCGGTCATGGTCAATATGATAATCAATTTAATTTTCAATATGGCTGTGGTAATAATAAGAATTTATTACCAGATGATAATCCTTATTTTCATACTTTTTTTGGTGATTCAAAATTTACATATAGTGCTTATAATGAAGACAAAAATGGTAATCCAATTTTTTATGGCAATCGACAAGATGTATTAAAATGTAGTAATGATAATCCAATGTTAACATCATGGAAAAATCAACATCTTAATACGCAACTAATTTTATTAAATACCAAAGATATTACCATGTATCATGATTTAGAAGTATCTATTACTAATGATAATAATGATCCAAATATTATTAGTGATGCTGTTTTTTTAACTTATATTAAAGCTTTTCCAAATGCGGCGAAATCTGACCGTTACATTTATCCTGATGTTCAATATATGCCAGATGCTTTAGGTGAAAAAACACTTGCCGAAATAAATTATGATGTGCAGCCGATTTGAATTAGTATTTTTGTTGGACCGCAAGCGAAAACGGGGATTCAAAATTTCACCGTTAATCTAAAGTTTACTTTTGATGAACAACGGGTAGAGCACATTACAAGTAAGTTTAGTGTTAATATTAAAAATTATCTTTTGGAAACAGATGATTCTAATAAACCATTAAGTGAGCGATTTGGTTTTAGCGCTACATCTTTTCCTTCAAATGCAATGAAATACATTGACACGGGGAATAATAAAGTTTCTAAAAATGCAAGTTTAGAAACAGTTTTGTCAGGAGAAAAAGAAGGACCTTTTGATAATAATTTACCGTGATATTTATCTGCTAAAATGCGACCATATTTATTGACCCATTTAAAAGATTTAAAAAAATCAAATACATTTTATTTATATGGTCCTGGCTGAAATTACCAATTAATTCAATGATCTGGAAAATTAAATAAACCAGGTTGAACAGATGAAGAGTATGAAAATTATCTTAAAAGTAAAGATTTAAATGCCGTCCTTAATGACCCTAACTGAGAATGAGAGTTTGATTTTAATGCTTTTGATGAGTACTTAAAAGTAGCCGCGCAATTGGGGTATACTGAGTTTATGTTTTCCGCAATGGAACCGGGTGCATTCAGTTTCTTTTATCTTAAGAATGGAGCGCAAAAAGGACCACAACGGAAATTTAATGTTGATTTAGTAGATTCAAGAACTGGCTTGCCAGGTAAAAATTTTGATGCGTATTTAAATGCTGTACATGGTAAATTTATTAAAGCTTTATCCAATCATTGGAATAGTCTACGCAATAAACCAGAATATCTAACACCAAATGGTCAACAAATTAGCTTATATGAATCATTTGACGAATTAGCAGATCAAACAAATGAATTAACAATGAAAAATGTTGCCCAAAATGATCGATATGGTGTTATTAAATCAAGTGTTTTTGCTGGTTGGCGATTTAAGTATAATCCCTTTGATGAAAATGATATTCAAAATATTTTTTTAAACAAATATAATCAAATAATTTTACAATATCGTGAAATTGTGGAGAAATTTAATAACATTAATATTTATAAATTACGAAGTAATATTATTTGACGAAAATCTTTTGGAAATTCAACGATGATTTATACTTCATGAAATAATTTCCCGGCGGCTTATATTCAATCTGATAATAGTGAACAAATTTGAGGACCATTAATGGCTTATAAATTAGGAGCAAATGGTTATGTTCGATGATCATTTGATTTATATCGGGATGATTATTATGCCACAAAAGAAATGAACGGTGAATTTGAATCTGGGGATGATAATTTAGTTTATTTTGGAAATATTAATGGACCGCGTTATAGTGTTCGTTATAAAAATTATATTGATGGTATGGAAGTTGTTCATAAAATGATGACATTAATGAAATTGTATCCAGATAAAAAATATGATTTGAATCGGGCATTAAATGCAATTGGATTCCCAGCAACAACAAGGGATAATTATTACAAGTGATATCCAAATCAATTTACTTTAGATGATGTTGTGTTTGAACAGCCAGGTCTAAATTATTACAAAACAATTGGCCAGCAAGTATATGAATTATTTATGTATGTTAATTCTTTATAAGAAAGGAGTTATATGAAAAAATTATTAATGAAATTATTAGCAGGTAATATTTTATTAACAAATGTTGGAACAGTGGTAAGTTGTCAAGATCCATATCAAGAACAATTTGATTTTAATTTGAATAATATTAATGCAGCAGTATTTCAAAATTATACTTGAACAGTTGATCAAATGTTAGGTAGTGAACTTGGCGGGTTTCAAACCTTAAGAGCAACGGTTCTTAAAATTATTCAGAGCAATTTCCAAACTTTAAATATTTTAAAAATTAATGTTGATATTTATTATGGCGCTCAAACAATCCCTAATCAAGATTATTTGATTGATTTTAATGCTGTTCGTAATTTATTACCAATTACTTATTTTTCAATTCATATTACCCCCAATAGTTATGGCAGTTATATTAATGAAAAATGAATTACTGTTAATACTAAAGTTGATTTAAGTCAATTAAATATTTTTAAGAATGAAACATTATTTTATTCAAATAATCCAGTTTCAATAAATAAGACTAAGTTATTGGAAGGTTTTATTGAAAGTACTAATCGAATGTTGCAAACTGACCAAGGCTATCAAGAAATTGTTGAATACTATAAAAATAAAAAAATGTGAAATAATAATAATTCGCTGCCAAAAGGTTTTTTTAATTTAGAAATGAATCCGAAGGCAGATGAGAGTACCTATTTAAAATTTGAGGCGGCAACAGCAATGCTTGTTTTTGATCCAAGTGTTATAAATAGTAGTTACAAGACAATGCTTGATAGTATGGGGTTTGCCTTTGAACAGGAAACAAAGTTTTTATCGGTTTGAAATGTTACAATTGAAAGCAGTGATTTTAATGTTAAGGATTGACGAAATATTGATTGAAAACCTGTTCCAAATAAAATATATAATGGTATAACAACGGTACAAGAAGTTACGGAAGATGTTATAAAATATTTAGTTGAATGATCAGCGTATGTTCATAATTCTCATTTTATGCGTCCAGAGGATGTTGAGGTCATCTTAAAAAAGGGGCAGCACCAACTGCAACTGATTTTTGACCGATGACAACACAATTAAAAAATCTTTGAAAAGCGAGTGGGCATGGTGATTTACCATATGTTTTTGCTTGATTTAAGAATAGTAATAAAAGTTATATTAAAATTAATAATACACCCAGCAGTGGGGTTGGAACGCATGTATCTTTTAAGATTAAATAGAAGGAGAACAACATTTTATGACAGATTTAATTTCTTTAAAATATTTTATTGTGCTAAATGCTTTGTTTTTTCTTTTTGCTAGTAGTTGACAAATAATTTATCTGGTCAAACATTTTAAAAATAAAAAAAATAGTGACAAACATATTTTTGGTAAACTATTTTATATTTTATTAGTAATGATTAATCTTGGTTTAATTTTAAATGTTGGACAATTATTTTGTTTGTTTTTAACATCAAATTTTACTTTTACAACTAATTATTTTCCAAAGTGAAATTTACTTTCCCGACATTTTTTTTATGTAATTGCAACTACTGTCAGTATTTTTATGTTTATTTTTTTCTTTACAGTAACATATTCTTATCAATGAAAAATTGTTGTATATTTTAACAAGGAAGAAATTAAAAGTATTTTTAGTGAGTATCATTTAGCAGGTAATTCTGTGCAAGTTTTTAATTTTAAGCAAATTAGTTTAATTCAGTTTGCTGAAAAGAATTTTATTTATAAAGTAAACAATAAAATTTATCAGCAAATTATAAGGTTCTTTAAGTGTGATTTGAAAGTAGTTAATGATATGTTTCAAATTACAAAAATAAAAGTTCTCCGATTAAAACATTATTCAGCTGCTAAAATTAATTTTCTTTTAATTAAAGATTCTCTTTTTAAACGAATTTGGACAGGATTATATTTTGAAATAATTATTAACTTTGTGTTAGCTCTTTTTAAAATTAGTCGTATTCTTTTAATTTGTTATATTTTTTTGGCCGGGGTTTTCCAGTGAGATCCTAATATGTGGCTTTTTTATCACTATAATGGAACAGATTATCTTTTAGATACAAATAATATTATTTATGTATTAAGCATTGTTGTAATCATTATTTTTACTGTTGAATTTTTATTACAAAATCTGTTGTGTTTAATAAATTTAATTAATAAAAATTATTATGAATTTATTTAAATTTATTCTCTTAATTATTGCATTTGCTTTATTTACTTATTTCTTTAGTAGCTTAAATGCTTATATTGAATATTTAAATTCAAAAAATAATAATCCAACGATAAAACCAAGTTTAATTGTTGAACGTTTATTATTTTGATTACAAAAAGATTATATTCAAGGAATGGGATTTTTCTTATTGTTTCCTTTAATTTTTAGTGGGTTTGATTTAAATTTTGATTGTTATTCGTTAGTTCGTGGGACTTTAGCTCTTAAAATGGGGAAAGCAATTAAATGGAAGATCTATTTTAAACAATTGAATAAGATGAAATGAGATGAATAAGTAGCCATTATAAACTAGTTTTTATTTAAGCATTTTTGAATGTTTACCAATAAATCAATAATTTATTGTTTAATTTTAAATGGGTAATTATAATATTTGAATCAAAAGGTTTCTATTTACTGTTAATTAATTTAATAGTATAATTAACTTATGGGGATGTTCCGGTTTCGACAGGAATGATCTACTAATATCGGCAGTAGTCTGGCAAACTATAATGCTTCTAGGTTTGAAGAAACGCAAACAAAAAACAAGAAAATGATAAAATTGAAATGCCAGCATTCATGATGAACAATCAATTTGCTGGTTCAATGTTAGCAGCTTAATTCTTCGTTGTTAGAAGATTGCTAGCCGTAATAATAGTTAATTGTAGGTTATTAACCATTATCGTATCATAAACTTAATCTAATAGAGGTTCTAAGGGATAATATTAGAATTTTGAAGATACTATTATCTAGTTATTTAATTAGTTGTCTAGTCCTACTATTAAATAATGAAATAAAGATGATTAGACTAAACTGTAGAAGATATTAGAAAGTTATTTGTGGACGCGGGTTCAATTCCCGCCATCTCCACCATTTTTTATTTTAAATTTTTTTAAAATTTATAATCTTAACAATAAATTTCTTTAATTTTGTCGAAAACTCTTGATGAAATAAAAAAATCATCAATATGACAATTTGAAAAATAATTTTGTTTAAGATCATGATTTTGCTTTAAATTTTTTAAACATTAAAATATAATACCGTTGATTGTTGTTTTGGTGTTAAACCTTTATGTTGGTATTTTCATTTTCATAGATTTAAATAATTTTGAATATTAGTGAAACCCAAACCATGATAATGAATTAAGGCTTCTTTAAGACTGGATTGTAATTTACTAATCTTATTTAACTTTCGATAACTAGTATCAGGGTTTGTACTAGTTTTGGTAGAATATAGAGTAGAATTTGTTTGTTTTGCTACTAATAAATATAATGGTTGCATGTCAGAAATAATTATTGATTTTTCTTTAATTAATTGCTTATTCATATTTTCAATAATTCATTGTTTTTGTAATCGTTTGGTATTGGTGGATTGAACAAAAATATTATTATTGCTATCAACTACCATTTGAATACAGCATTTGGTATTAGTTGAAAATGGATCAAGATGAGTTTTTCGTTTATCAAATTTATCTTTAAAATTACCTTTATGGATTTCTTTAATAAAAGTTTCATCAATTTGGATTTGACCATTTAATTTTTTAAATTTTAATTGAGTATTTTCTAATTGTTTTGATTGCATTAATTTTTGACGATTATATCAAGCAGTTTTTGGTGTTGTTTTAATAAAACGGGAAATTATTTTACTAGATTGTCCTAATAATGAAATTTGAATTAATAAATTTCACTGTTCATAATTTAAATGACTTCAATAAGTAAAATGATGACGAAAAGCATCAAAACTAGCACGACATTTTTTACATAAATATTTTTGTTTTCCTTCGGGATTATGACCATTTTTAACACAATGATAAGATTTACAATCAGGACATATAATGCCTTTATCTCTAAATTTTTGATCAATTTCATTTAAACGTTTTTGTTTTTTGATTACTTCTGCTTCTTTTTTTATTTTTTCAGCAAATTCTAAAAATTGATCATCTGTAAAACTGTTTTTTAATTCTGTAATTATTTTTTCCATCAATTATTTACCTCTATATATTAAAAATATACCTAAAATTAGATATATTCTATAAATATCAAGAGTTTTCGACAAAATTAAAGATAAATTTTAAAAAGGACTTAAAAGGAATGATATAATAAAAAAAGATGTATGCATTCTTATATGAGGTGAAAATAAGTGGGTAATATTTTAAATATCGTTTTTGTATATTTATTCTTTATACTAATTTTTACTTTTATTTATATTTTTACTTGAGGTTTAGTTAGAAATTATTTTGCCCGATTTGAGATTTATTATCAAGCGGTTATTGGTGGTGTTTTTGCCATTTTAGTCGTTATTGCGCAAGGTTTAATTCCAGTTTTTGTACCACCAAAACTAGGGGAAACAAATACGATGATTGTTATTAATATCTTTTTACCAATAATAGTTTGTTGAATGATTGGAGTTTTCATTTCTTATTTATCAACAATTTTATATACTATTATTATTTTTACTTTCTTATTTGGTGTTTTACCCCATGTAAGTAATAATTATTTCTTATCGTTAACGGGCACATCTAATATTATTATGATTTCCGTTCTTTATGGGTTAAGTTTAATTATTATTTTTATTAGTTGATATTTTAAATGAACAAAATGGACGAGCTGATCATTATTAGCTTTAGCATCTTTTGTTACATCTTCTGTCATTGTTTTAACTGAATCTAAATTTATGGCTGTTTCAGTAAATTTGATTAATGAATTATATGTTTTAGTCTGAATTACGATTAGTTATTTTGCTTATACTATCTGTGGTATTATTGAATTAATTTATATCCATGCTTTAAAATTACAAAATATTATTGAATATGATCGTAATAGTTATGTCAGAGAAGCATTGGCACATGATGCTATTTATAATTTAATTCACAAAAATAAAATTCGCCGTGGAATTTATTTTACTTTTATGATTAATAATGTTGAAAAATTAGATCGTTTTCTGAATAGTAATATTAAAAACAAAATTATTGATTTAATTTCAAATCAAGTTTTTACTTTGTGGAAAGATCAAAATGTCTTATTTTTTAAAGCAAGTTTAAATCATTTTGGAATCTTTGTTCCGCTTGATCAGGTGGAAAAATTTAATATTGGAAATCTTTTATTACATAATAAAAGTAAATTACGTCCAGAGGGCGATTTATTAAAGGAATTTGAACTTTTATTAGGAAAAGTTAATACCAGTTTTATTTTGAAAAATTACAAAATAATTGTTAAATTACAAGGTTATGCTTCATTATATGGCTTGCAATCAAATAATTTAGATAAGTTAAAAGAATATAATATTGCTACCGCTGATAATCGTTTAAATATTCAATTTTCAAATCAAGTTCTTTTTGTTGATCCGCAACATATTAAGGAATTATCAAACCAAAAACGTAGTATTTTAGCTTTAAATGAAAACATTCAATTAGAAAAAATTGTTAGTTTATATTCGCCAGTTATTAATACTAATGATGATTTTAAATTGTTTTGTCATTATAGTAGTAATTTGGTGGATGGGGTTGATAGTGATTTAATTTTTACTAAAAATATTAGTAATTTTGGTGGATTGATTCATGAAATGATGTTAGCACGCTTTAATGCGGCTTTAAATATTAAAAACTTTCAAAAATTGGATAATTATTTAGACCAAAAGCTATTTATTACTTATCCAGCTAGTTTTATTGCTAGCGAACAATTTAATTTAAAAAAATTTGCAACAAAATTAATTGAATTAAAAATTAAACCTTCGAATTTAATTTTGACATTTGATTTAATGGAAACTGGTTTTGATCCAGAGCAGTTTAAACAAAATTTAAATGGTATTAAAAACATCGGGATTGAAGTGGCTGTTAAAAACTTTGGGGGAATTGATACGGAATTAAATAGTTTGTATTATTATGAACCTAATTATGCTATTTTTGCGCCAACTATTATTCGGCAAATGTTTATGCATTTACATTATCAAAAATTAATTAAAGAATATATTATTTTTGCAAAAAAAATTGATGTTATTTTAATTGCTCCGCAAGTTAACAGTTATTTAGGATATAGTAAATTAAAAGAACTAAAAATTAATTATATGTTTGGCTCATTATTTGGCACCTATGATGAACCACAGCGAGAAATTAGCCGTGAGATAAAATTAGCATTATTAAAAAATAAGATGAAAGATTGACAAAATGAGACTAAGAAATAAACCTTGAGCAAAAGAATATATTGAAAATAATCCAACTGTTGCAATTCAAAAGCCAGCGCAGTATAAAGGCCAATGGAGTAAAGTTATTTTTCAAAATAATAATCCGTTGAACATTGAATTTGGGACAGGGAAAGGTGATTTTATTATTGCGCTAGCTAAAAAATATCCAGCGCAAAATTTTTTAGCAATTGAACGTTATCCTTCAGTCTTAGTGTTAGCTTTGAAGAAAATTATTACTGAGAATTTACTAAATTTAAAAATTATTGATTTTGATGCCGCTATGTTAGTAGATATTTTTGCTCCACAGGAAATTAATAAAATTTATTTAAATTTTTCTGATCCTTGGCCAAAAGCGCGGCATGAAAAGCGGCGTTTAACTAGCAAAAAGTTTTTAGATTCTTACCAAGTAATTTTACGATTAAATGGTGAAATTCATTTTAAAACAGACAATGATGAATTATTTGCCTATTCGTTAGAATCTTTTCAAATGAATAATTGAAAAATTATTGATTATACAGTTGATTTATATCATAGTAAATATCTTGAAGATAATATTGCAACTGAGTATGAGCGCCGTTTTGTCAAACTTGGGAAAAACATTAATTATCTTTATGTTCAGAAATAATCAACTTAATGGTATTATTTTTTGTTCATTCGATTAAAGGGCTAATTTCATTAATGGCAAGGTGAAATGTATAAGTAATTATCTTGTCAAAATCTTTTTTAATATTAAGATTCTGATGGTGGTAATTTAAATAATCATCAACAATTTTAATCTTATTAATTGGAAATTTAATAATAATAATTTTTGTTTCCAAATAAGGGATTAATTCAATATTTTTTAAATTCATTTTAACACTATTTGCATAAGCGCGGATTAATCCACCGGCGCCTAATTTAATGCCACCAAAATAGCGTATAACTAAACAAACAACATTGGTAAGCTGATGATACAATAAGATATCTAAAATTGGTTTACCAGCGGTATTAGATGGTTCACCATCATCATATTTTCGAATAATATTTTGATTTTTTCCAATGATATAAGCATAACAATTATGACTGGCATTTTTTTGCTGCTGTGCTGTAATAAAATCACGGGCTTCTTTTTCTGAGGTGACTTTTTGTAGGAGACAAATAAAGCGGGATTTTTTAATATTTATTTCAGTAATCATTATTTTGTTTTCTTTTAATTCTTGCATTTTTCCACCACTCTGTTTAGTTACAATTATAGTAATTATAACTGTTAAATTATTAATATTTTATTGTTTTAAAAAACTTTTTGATATAATTAATTTACAAAAACTAATAATTACTGTATTTAAAATAAGTAATAGGAGATTTAACAATGTGAGTAAAGTATGCAGTTGGTTGGAGAGAGTTTTTTGATAATGAGACTAAAAAGGAATATTTTCAACAATTGTTAAAGAATATTGATCAGCAATATGAGCAAAATATTTGTTATCCCTTAAAAATAGATATTTTTCGCTTATTTACCTTAATTGAACCAAAGGATATTAAAGTTGTTATTATTGGTCAAGATCCATATCATGGTCCTGGTCAAGCTAATGGTTTAGCTTTTAGTGTTAATGCTGGTGTCAAAACTCCACCAAGTTTAGTTAATATTTTTCATGAATTAAAAAAAGATTTAGGAGTTAATCACTATGCAAGTGGTAATTTGGATCATTGGGTGGAAGAAGGCGTTTTTTTATATAATACAATTGGTAGTGTTGTCGCTAAAACACCATTAAGTCATAAGGATATTGGTTGAACAACTTTTAGTCAAAATTTAATTATTTATTTAAATCAAATTCGAGATGACATTATATATGTTTTATGAGGCAATTATGCAAAACAATATAGTGAATATATTGTTAATAAAAGTAATATCATTAAAGGGGCGCATCCATCTCCATTTAGTTATAGTTTATTTAAAGATCAGCATTTTTTTCTTAAAATTAATAATTTACTTTTAAAAAATAAAAAAAAGATAATTGAATGAAAAATGTAATGTATAATTGTATTATGTAAAATATTGACGATATAAAAGCTCTATTTTATAAATATTTAGATTGTGGGGATATTATGAGTTTATTAACAACATTTAGCGATATATCGAAAATCTTGTATAGTAATAAAATGGCATATATTGCAAGTGGAATAATAGGCGCACTTTTTGTTATTTATTGTGTTTATAATGGTTTATATTATTTAATTAATCCTAAGCGTTATCATGGGATTCGTTTTACAACAAAGAATATTGCATATATTACAATGCTGTCTGCAGTATCAGCAGCAGTTACAATTATTATTTCATTAACAGTCCCAATTACTGTTTTTCCGCCAGTTCGAATTGCATTTGAAGGATTGATGGTAAAAATTAGTGGCTTTATTTTTGGCCCAATTGTTGGTCTATTATCAGGAGTTGTAACAGACTTGATTGTTATGTTATTTGTGCCTTCATATATGCATGTTGCTTATATTATTGTTATTGCTTCCTATGGTTTTTTATCAGGATGTGTTTCATCAATTAATCGTGCCGTTGGAAAACATAAATGAGTTTTATTCCTGCTAACAAATATTTTTATCGTTATTTTCGGAACTTTTGCAACCGTAATGACTTGATATTCACCCGTAGAAACAATTACCTTATTTGCTGGTTTAGAGGTTAGCAAAGTAATATTAGTTTATATTATTAGTTTTGGGACCGGAGGAACAATTGTTATTATTTGAATAATAATGTTTATTTATCGTCATTTTGATAAAACCAAAAAACGTTACTGAGATTTAGTGGCTATTATTATGCTAGCTGTTATTAATGAGTATTGGGTCACCACATTGATATCCGCCTGGGGAGATATTGCGTTCTTAACAGTGTCCCAAAACAAGACAAGTGGAACCGATGGTTATGGAGTTACAATGATTTCACGGTTAGCAATGGCACCGTTAAAAGTTTTATTTAATTCAGCGATTATTTATATTACCTACCGAGCTGTGTCACCATTGATCCATAAAGATACTAATGCTAATTTACAATATTAAAATATGATTAAAAATAACTTTATTTGAGTTATTTTTTATTTATAAATATATAATGATATTAGAAATAATAGAATGGAGATGGAAATAATGAAAGTAAATTCACAGATCAAAGAATTAATTAATTTAGAATTAAAACGTCAACAAGACCATGTTGAATTAATTGCATCAGAAAATTATGTTAGTGAAGCAATTTTGGCTATTACAGGATCAATTTTTACAAATAAATATGCGGAAGGATATCCGTTTCATCGTTATTATGGAGGATGTGAATATATTGACCAACTTGAACAATTGGCAATTGATAAAGTAAAAGAATTATTTCAAGCAGAACATGCTAATGTTCAGACTCACTCTGGTAGTCAAGCAAATGCGTCAGCATATTATGCTTTAGTCCAACCATATGACACGATTTTAGCAATGGATTTAGCAGCTGGTGGGCATTTAACACATGGTCATAAAGTTAACTTTTCTGGACGTTTATATAATTTTTGTAGTTATGGCGTTGATCCAAAAACAGAAATGTTAGACTATGATGCAATTGAAAAAATTGCTTTAGAAGTTAAGCCAAAATTGATTGTTGCTGGGGCAAGTGCCTATTCTCGTGAAATTAATTTTAAAAGATTCCGGGCAATTGCTGATAAAGTTGGAGCCTTATTAATGGTTGATATGGCACACATTGCTGGTTTAGTGGCTGCTGGTTTACATCAGTCACCAGTTCCATATGCGGATGTTGTTACTTCAACAACCCATAAAACATTAAGGGGACCACGGGGTGGTTTAATTTTATCAAAACAAAAATGAGCAAAGAAAATTGATAGTGCTGTTTTCCCAGGTAACCAAGGGGGACCGTTAGAACATGTTATTGCTGCAAAAGCACAATGTTTTATAGAAGCATTAGAACCAGCATTTAATAAATACCAAACTGAAATTATAAACAATGCCAAGGTTTTAGCAACAACATTAAAAGGGAAGAATCTGCGTTTAGTTGCGGATGGAACTGATAATCATTTATTAATGGTTGATGTAAAAAGTAGTTTAGGAATATCAGGGCAACAAGCGGAAGAAATTTTACAAAAAATTGGTATTATTTGTAATAAAAATATGATTCCATTTGATCAAGAATCACCAGTTGTAACAAGTGGAATTCGATTAGGAACAGCAGCAATGACAACTCGTGGTTTTGGGAGCAAACAATTTCAACAACTGGGGGAAATAATTTATCATGTTTTAAAAGAGCCGACAGCTGAAAATATTGCAAAGTATCAGACGGAAGTTAATTTGTTATTACATGATTTCCCAATTTATGCCAGCTGAACTTTAACAGAATAATTAATTTAGTGATAGGGTTAAATAATTGATAATGGTTAATGATGCCTTAAAAAAGATAATAAATAATAAAAAAAACAGAAACAGAAATAAACGAAATTTAATAAATATTAATTAAAGATATATTATTATTTTTTATCTATTATCAGAGTAATTTGTTCTAAAATATCTTTTTCTACTATTAGCGAAATTAATTCATTTTGGTCGGGTATTGATTTATCTTTTGCCTTAAATAAATCTGAATTTTGAATTTATAAACTATTAATTTTATTCTTTTTATTGTATAATTTCTATTAACTAACACAATAGAAAGTTAACTAATTAGTATTTTAAAAAAAATAAAATTTGACTTTTTAACAACATAATTTATAATAAAAATAACTTTCAAATATAAACACTTAATTATATTGAAAGTTTCAAACTATTTATAGTTTCCTAGCACGAAACTTTTAAATTTAATTTAGTGTTTTTTTATTTGAAAGGAGTTTATAAAATGAATAATGTTTTTATTCAAGATAATTTAGTAAATAAAGGTCATAATGTAATTATGAATGCTTTAAATTATGTTAAAAAAGAATATTATTTAAAAAAAGTCTTTTATGGTAATTATGTCAAAAATATTGTTTTACCATTAGAATTAATTAATAATAATCTTCGTAATATAAATGGTATTAAAAATACTGGTAAAAATGACAAAAAATTATGAAATAGTCGTATTCGCACACAAGGAAATTTTATTCGTAAAGCATATGAAAATTTTTGAAATTGTAAAAATCTTGGTTTTTTAACTCTTACTTATGCATTAAATGAAACAAATATAAAAAAATGCAAATATGATTTAAAAAAGTTTTTTATTAATATTCAAAAACAATGATGAGATAAAAGGTTTAAACGTCCAAATGATAATTCAAAATTTAAATATACTTATACTTACGAATATCAAAATCGTGGAGCAGTTCATTTTCATATTATATTTAATCAAAATGTACCTAATTGAGTAGTTTTAAAATATTGACCTTATGGCATTAATAAAAATATTAAAGTTCGTAAAGGCACAAATGAAGATATTGTTAAATATCTTGCTAAGTATATTGTTAAAACCGCTAATGATAATAAAAGTCAAAATCATTATGATTTAAACATTAAAGCGTATCAATTTAGTCGTAATTGTAAAAACCCAAAAGTAAAAGTTGGTGTTGTTGAATTATCAGAACAAGATTTAATTTATTCAGTTAAAGATAATTTAAATTATTTTGCTTTTGGTGATAAAAATGGTTACAAAATTGGTTTCAGCTGTGATAGTTATTATCGTTTAGATAAATTTAGAGAATTTAAAAAATATGTTTCACACGAAAGTAAAATATGAAGAAAACAAAATAATAAAATAATTAATAATTATACAAATAAATTTAAAAATTTAAGATGTTAAAAATAAAAAAATGAGTAAAAACTCATTAAAAAAGTGGCAATTGCCTAGCACAACAATTACCACAAATTAATTAAAACAAAAAAAAAAAAAAACACAAGTTAGTAATGTATTTTTTTGTGTTAAAAATTTGACAATTTAATATTTTATTGTATTATTAATTTAACTTAAACATTTGATAATGTTTGGGTTTCAAATCTTAAAAGGTTTCCTAGCACGAAACTTAAATATAATTAAATGTTTTTTTATTTATAAATTTATTCAAATAAAAAACACTAATTTTGTATCAATATTTTAATTATTCATTTTTTTATATTTAAGTTTTAAACCTGAAATCTTTTAAGTAATTTAATTAAATTATTTAAAAGAAAGGAGAAATCTTATGAATGGATTTCTAGTACAGTTGATAGATATTTCAACTGATAAAATTATTAAAGATGATAAAGGTAATGTAAATAAATGAGATAGTTATACATTTACACCAGTTATTAAGTTAGAAAACGGTAATGTTAAAGGTACAAAAGATTTATCAAAGTCAAAATGATTTAAAGTAATTGATGATAATTATTTGAAATTAAAACCTTATTTAGTTGATGGTAGTTTATTTTATGTTTCGCTTAAATGAGATGGAAAAATTAATACAGTTGAACCATATATTAAAAATAATAACGAGCAAGATTTTATTAATAAATATTCTAATGAAAAACAAGAACAGTTAAATAGTAATCAACATCAAAATCAAAATAATAATATTGGTATTGATGATACTATTTTGTGAAATAAATAGTTATGAAACAACAGTTATGTATGGCTTGTATTAATGAAACTATTTGACAAAACGGGGCGACCGTTTGCTGAAATTGTTTTCAATTTAAAGGTGCTAACAATGGATAAAAAGTGTATTGTTTGTAAACTTGAATTTGTTTGAGAAATCAGTTCTAAATATTGTTGATATTGCGTTAATAATAAACAAATTTTAATTAATCAATATTATTCTAAATTAAGTAACGACGAGGTTAATAAAATATGAAAAAATTAACTAAAAGACAATTACGATTAAAGAAAAAATTTGAGCAATCCTGAAATGATTATTTAAAAGCAATAGATGGAGTGTTAGGAGAAGGTAAAATGCTAAGAGGAAGAGATAATAAATAATGAAAAGAATTAAAGAAATTTTAAAAGAATTAAAATCAAAAGAATACAACATTTTATTAGATGAATTAGAAGAGTTATTTGTTGAGTTAGAAAAAAATCAATTATTTAAAGAAGATTTTATACTTTGGAATGGCAAGGGTTTTTTGGACAAATTTTATGTAGAGTAATAATTTCTGTATTTTACTGGTGTTAAATAATTTAGTTTGCTATGAATTCGAATATTATTGTACCAATTAATGTAATCAAATAATTTTAATTTAAACTGCTCAATGTTTTTAAATTTATTATTTTTAATAAATTCAGTTTTAAAAATTTTGTATGTTGATTCCGCAACAGCATTGTCATAAGGACAACCTGGTTTACTGTAAGACTTTTGAATGTTATTTTTAGTTAAAAAGTTATAAATAAGATTGTTGTTAAATTCACTACCTTGATCAGTGTGAAATATTTTAATATCATTTAATGTAAAGTTAAGTTTATTAAAGGTATTTTTAACTAATTTTGCATTTTTGTGTAAACTAACGTCATAACTAATAATTTCACGATTAAATAAATCAATTAGAAAGCAAACATAATATCATTTATTATTAATAAAAACATATGTTAAATCACTGACAACAACTTCATGTAGTTTATAATTATTAAATTCTTGATTTAATAAATTATTATATTTATATGTAACATTGCTTGTATTTGAATGTTTGTATTTGATTTTTGTATAATTTGAAATTAAGTTATATTTTCTCATTATTTTACTAATCTTTACACGAGATAATATAATATTTTGCTGAGCTAGCATGATTTTAATTTTTCTTGTTCCATAATTTTTACGACTTTTTAGAAAAATACTGATAACAGCATTATCAATGTTTTGATTATTCTTGGGATTATTTGCTTTTAATTGATAGTAATATGTTGATCTAGCCAATTTCAATGTTTTACATAAATTAATAATTGGATATTTTGCTTTGTTATTTTTAATGATTGCTATTTTTTGCCGATTATCAGTGTTGCTTGCTTTAAAATGTCATTTTCCATTTCTAATTGTTTAACTTTTTTACGTAATTGAATTAATTCGTTTTCTTCTGGCGTTCTATTGTCTTTAGCTTTAAATGAGTCCGAGTTACTAAATTGGTGAGCTCATTTCCAAACAGTAGATTTACCAATTTGGTAATCATTGGCTAATTGTTCAGGAGTTTGACCCATTTTGTAAAGACCAACAATTTGTTGCTTAAATTCATCGGTATAATGATTCTTTGCCATAATTACACCTCCATTGTAATTTAATTATAAATATTTACTCTACATTATTGTTGTCCAATTTATCTTAACCTATCCAAAATATCAAGAGTTTTCGACAAAATTAAAGAAATCAATTAGAAAACCAAGTATATATTTTGCATGATTTAATCAGTATTTATCTGTATAAATAATTTGTTGTTTTAAAATATTATTTTCATACACAGTAATAGCAGTAGTACCAGTTCCTGATGGGTCAATACCTATTTTTATTCCCATCTTGCTCATTCCTCATCATTATTATTAAATACTGGTATTACATTTGAAATATCTTCTTCTTTAACTACATTATCATTTGTGTCTGCTATTTTTTTATATGATGGGGTATTTATATTGTTAGATAAGGGTTCATCGCTCATCTGCCCCTGATTTTTGGCGACAGTACTATCATTAAAAGATATATATTCAAAATTACCATCTTCTTTAATTTCTTTTTCATCTAAATCAATATCTGAAATATCAATACCCATTTCTAATGCTAATTTACGATATAATTTTGCTTCAACCATTTCTTTTGGTCAATTTACTCATGGACTATATTGCCCATTGCCTGATGGACTACTATTTTTTAAACGATCAATATCTGCTTTTCTTAATAAAATACCTTGATAATTCCCATTTTTATCTTTTGCAAAAGCATAAGCACCAATAATTTCATTATAATCACTAGTATTTGCATTAAAATTAATTTCATGCATTTTAGGGCAAGAATTTATAGTATCTCATTCAAATTTTTCACCTTTAAATATAATTGCTTTTCTTGGACTATAACCATTTTCTTCAATTTTTTTACAATAAACTTTACTATCAATAATAGTTGTTAATTTATTTTTAAATGGAATAATATTAAAATCTTTACTAAAAATTAATCCTTTATTACTTAATTTAATAATTCCTAATGCTGTATTTTTTGCATTATCTGCATTAGAAACTAATGACATATAACTATTACCATTTTTCATTTTTAATTCTTCTAATGCTAAAATATTTTCTTTTAAATATTTATCATTAACTTTTAATTCATATTTAACTATTGCACCATTAATATATTGTTGTAATTCATTTGCCATATTATTTTTCTCCTTTATTTATTTTAAAATTAATACCTTTAACTCCAATAGCATTCATATCTGCATTACTATCTCATTGTTCTTTAATTTCATTTTTAACTACTTTTTCATCTATTAAAAGATAACCTTTAATAAAAAGAAATAAGTTCTAATCTATCTGCTTTTTGTAAAAAATCATCATTAATACCTAATATTTCAATATCTTTTACTAATAATTTATCTTTAATAATATTAATACCAACTTTTTTTAATGGTTTTACCTCAAGTGATTTATCAAGTTGCTCAATTTCTTCCATTACACGAACTTGCTCATCTTTTATTTGATCTAAATCTAAACCCATATCTGTATTTAGATTATTAGCTTGCTCAATTAATTCTTGTTCTCTAAAAAATTCATTTTGTTTTTGAATTCGCACCTGATTAATATTATTTTTAATTTCAATTTTATTATTTTTAACCGAATTTTCAAAATTAATAATATTATTATGAATACGATTTAAATCATCTTTAAATACTTTAATTAAATCTAGTGGCTCTTTAAATACAATATCAACTTTACTTAAAGTGCTTGGAATATCTTTTAAATGTACATCTTTATAACCAGTAGTATTATATTGATTACGATGACGATATATAAATTCAACTAATTCATTACTATTATTATCAATTCACTTTTTAATTTGAATTGCTTTCAAACTTAATTCTTTAAAATCATCACCCTTAATTACAAAAGGGAATACTACATTTTGCACTATATTATTCATTATTTATTCTCATTTCCAATATAATTATTTTTTGGTTTTGTAAAATATATATATGTAAGATTATTTATTTGTTCTGGTGTTAATTTTTTATTTTCAACTTCAATTTCATATCGTTCCATAATTGCTGGACCATAATTTTGAGCAACTTCAGGGTGATTATCGAACATTTCATTTAATATATCTTTTAATTCCATATTATTTTTCTCCTTTATTAAATAATTCGTTATATCTTTTAGGATCCATAATTTTTAATTTTTCTATATCAGAATATACTTCGTTTTCTAAATCAATAATTACTGTTTGATAATATTTTTCATTTTTAGCAGTTATTTTTGCTTCTTCTAATGTATAAAATGAATATGTAGTTAAATATTCATTTTTAATAATTAATAAGTATCTTTTATTCATAATTTATCACCTCATAATCTATTTCTTCATCTTCTAAATAATCACTAATTAAACCTTTAACTTCATCAATTTCATATCATTTCAAAGTCAAGTCAAAATCTACTGGCAATGAAACATAACCTATATTTGAATGTTTATTATCAAATTCAAGATATAAATGTAATAATCAATAATTATCATCACACTCAATGTCTGAATAAATAATACTTTTATCACTAATTTTTAATGCTTTATTATTAATTCATTTTTCATTTAAGTAATCACTAATACAATATGACATTTTTAATTCCTCCTAATTCTGTTTACCTAATGCTCAATGTTCTTGTGTTACTTCATTTTTTGAAACAGGATAACTTTTAAGCATTAATTCATTTAATTTATTAATAGTTTTTTTATTTAACTTTTTCATATAACCCTCCATTAATTAACTACAAAGTACTACAAATTGTAATTGTTTATATAGTTTTTCCACCAGACATATATGTCTTCCTTCTTCCGTTCCCATTTTAGGGATGAAACGCTCAGTTTTTGAAATTAAATCTACTTGCATTCATACGAAGGACCAAATGCTAAACGCAAATTTAATTGTTTAAGTCACTATCTCTTTTTTTATTGTCGTTTGATATTAGCCTTGGACTTATCACGACTATCGCTTAGTTATAAAAACCAGCGCCGATTTACATCTTTTCTCATACACTATTTCAGTACTTGCCTCGGCAGGCTGTGGAATAAAAAACACTTAGTTATAAATAACCGTTCCACTCTGCATTAAGTTTTATAAAATTTAAGTTTTAATAAACCAGTTTCATAATCAAAGATAATTTTTGAATTTTCTAATTTTTGATAAAATTGTTTTTGTTTTTTATCTTTTATACTATTCAATAAATTTCTATGTTTTTCACAAGTTCACAAAACTTTATTTGATACAAATTGTTTATTAGTAAATGATATTTTTTTATAACAATCATTAATATCACATATTTTTTGTTGTTTAATTACCATTACCTCCTTATAAGGATTGTTTTAAAATAAAAAAACAACCCTTTAATAAGAGTTGTTTTGTCCTAATTCGTTTTACAGTATACATAATTAAAAAATTGGAATTAGAAAAAAAGGAGGATGATAATTAATGACTGTATATGCAACAATTATTTTAGTAATTACAATGTTAATGCTATTAGTTTTTTTAACAATCAATGTAATATTTAAATTTAAAAATAAATATTTAATTTGTCCGCATTGTTCTAAAAAAGTAGAATTTAAGGAGTGAGGAAAAAGAAAAATTAAAAAAGCAGATAAATCTGTTGAATAAGTTAATATCAATCAAATACCTTGGCAAGTATAAAAATTGATTTTAGTTTTTAATGTTAATTACTAAAATTAAGGTTAGAAATTGCCAAGGTTTTATTATGAATTATTAGTATTTAAGGAGTGAGTTTTATATGAATGTAAATTTATTGGCAGATAACCCTGATGCAAGTGTTATTAAGCAGATAGCAGATTTTGCTGGTATTCTTGCTGATTGGGCGATTGCTTTTACAAACTGATTTATTAGTTTTTTAGGATCACATATGTTATTAATTATTCCATTAGTTTTAATGTTTGTGGTTTTGGGAATTGAAACAATCAGAAAATTAATTCACGGATACTAATATTTGTGATAAATTCTAACCTTAATTTTAGTAATTAACATTTATGAAAGGAATGTAAGAAAATGCAAAGTGTATGAGATTTATATTATCAATTTATGAATATAATGTTTGGTGTTAATCATCCTATTATTTTAGATGTTGTTATATTTGTTGTATTTTTGATACTGGTTTTTGGTATGTTGTTTTTAATTTTAAGTTGCATTTTTAGGTGGATAAAATAATGGATTGAAATATTTTTTTGCAACGAGTATATCAAGGACTTTTGCAGATTTTTTATTTTATTCCTAAAACTGAAATTAATAACTTTGTTGGTAGTTCTATTGATGATATTACTTATTCAGTGATAATGATAGGTGTTTGATTGGTAGTATTTTTCTTAATTTGATTATCAATATTTATTTTATATAAAACTATAAGTTTGGTGGTGTAGTTATGTTTAAAAATTATTTTAATTTGTTTAGAAGGCAAAAAAATATTAAAGTTTCTTATTGATATGTAAGCTGATTTATGGTAAATATTTTTTTTATCTTTTTATTGTTTGTTTCAATTTACAATTTGTATATTTTAGTTCTACCTCAGTTTTGGATATTATTCTTTTTATTTTTTTAGTAATTTTTGATATTATTTTTTTCTGACGTTTATTTAGTAATTTTTTTCAGACAAGAAAATTAGTTAAAATTGTTAAAGGTAGTCCAATTTCAATTATTAATGGTGCTTTGGGTACTGGTAAAACTTTATTAATGACTTATTTATCTCAAATTGCTAAATTTGATAATGTTTATTCTAATTATTTTATTAATGATGAAAAAATAGGAGTTTTAGGTTTAAATCATTTAGACTTTAAAAATAAAAATTATAAGATACCTCCAAATGATAGTTTGGTTTTATTCGATGAAATTTTTTTATATATGAATGGTGCTAGACCTGATGAGAATAATAAAAAATTTAGCGGTTTAATTCCTTATTTTTTATTATGTAGACAGTTTGATAATAATATTATTTTTGCTGGTCAGAGAATTAATCAAAATTGAATTGAATATAGGGAAATTACTAATATGATTATTGTTCCTATGCAATGTATTAAACCTAGTATATTTTTTCCGTATTTTAAAATGAAAATAGGTTTTTTTGATGATATAGACAATTATTTAGTTTGAAAAACTGAAACAGTTAAACGAACTGCAAACGGTAAAAGAGTTCGCAAAAAATCTAATAAAGATTTAGGAATTAATTTTGTTAAAATAACAATTCCTTTATCTATTGCAAGTCAGTATGATAGTAAATATTTAAAATTTGTGCGTGATTTAAAAAATGATAAAGTACCAAGTTATATTAAGCAAAATTGACCTAGTATTGTTAAAAAAGATATTACTATTAATGAATTGCGAGAGATGGGTATGGAACATTTATTAAAAAATTTGGGGGAATTAGATAATGATTAATTTACTTGCTAATGATGTATGAAATGGTGCTATTAATGTTGTAGTTGATATTTTTATGAAAATTATGGATTGAATGTGAGCATTAAAATTGCCTGGTACAGATATTCCTTTGTTTGTTTTATGAGTAATTGGTGGTGTTATAAATGTTATTTTGTTATTAGTTAATAGTTCTCGTGGTTTAAGTTCAGTTTCCCAAGCAAGTTTAGAAGCAAGTTCTAGTTTAGCAAGGGGCGTTAAAGGTAGTGTGTCATCTGTTTTTCAAACTGGGCGCGGTATGCAAAAACATTTTAAAGACCGTAAACAATTTAAAAATAATCGTAATAAACAACAATTATCAAGTTTAGCAAAACAAGCAAAAACAAGAGAACAAGGTTTTAAAAGAGTACACACAACTCAAAGAATAAAAAAATAAGTTGGGGGTCTATATATGATAAAGTTAATATTTTTCTTTGTTATTGGTTTAACTATTGGTTTTGGTTTTATCGCTAATATTGTTATGGCAACAGACTTAGGTTTTTCAACTGTTAAACATTATTTAGAGTCTGTTAATGATTTTTATAAATTAGTGGCACAGTTATTTATTATTGCAACACACCCTATTTTTCAGTTATATATGGCGTTTGGAATTATTATTATGGGTATTAGAATTATTTTTATTGTTTAAGGAGGTTAAAATAATGCAAAAACGATTATTAGATATATTTTTTATTTTTTATTTAATGTTTGGCTGATTATTTCTTTTTTGTGGTACTATAACTACAAATTATTTTAATAATGTTTATAAATTTGACTTAAAAAATAATGATAATTTTACTGATTTGACTTATGCAAAAGCAAATGAATATGATTTTCAATCTTTTTTGATGTTACGACAAGATTATTTTATGCAAGGTTTAGATCCTAGTAATTATGCATTTAGTTTTGGTATTGATTTGGGAAAATGAAAAGGTGAAAGTGTTGACAAAAACGATAGTAATTATTGATTTAATGAATTTAAAATTAATTATAGGAGCTATGAAATTACTTGAAATTCACAGGATACTTCTAAGGGTTGACAAGGAAAATTAATTTTAGATAGTGATAATACTGGGCGATTTTTAAAAATTTCTGTTTATAAAAATGATATAAAATATGATTTTATTTTTAATATTGATATAATTCAATATTTATTTTTTCCTATTGTTGCTAATCAAAGTTATAGACATTTTGATTTGAATTATTTAATTTTTAACTCTAATTATAAAAATTTAATTAATAATGATATTATTAAAAGCTTTAATTCTCAATATTTTATTAATGATATTAAGCAGGATACTTTTTCTTTACAAAGTTTTTTTCAACTTTTAGATTATTTTTATTCTAATGTTTTGAGAGTTATATTTGATATTTCTAATTTTAAAGAATTTATTTATTTTAATTCCTCTGCTTCTAATACTGGTTTTGTTTTTTTGTAAAAAATGGTTTTTTATTATATCCAAAATCAATGCTTTTTAATATTTTACGATTTCCTGATTCATTAGAAACTTATTTAAACCCAAGAGTTAATTTGTATAATGCTTATAATATAAATGTTAACCAAAATTATTATTCTTTTTTTCAAATTGACAATATCAAACTGACATATTACCTTCTAATAATGATTTGTATACTCAATCAATAAAGTTTTTAGATATGACAGATAAGTCAAAGTATCAAGGTTTTAATTTAATTACTTTTAATACTACTAATATTGCAAGTAGTTCTATTTCAATTAATGGTTTTAATTTTAGTCTTTATAATTCTAGTGATTGAAACAATGAGATTAATGGTGGTGATATTTGGAATATACCTTATAAAAATTGTAGTTGGTATAATGTTGCTTGTCACGTTGAGAATGCAGGTATTTGATTAGTTAACAATTTGCCTGGTATGAAAGATGTTTATAATTTTGTTCTTGGTATAGTACATGTATTTGGTAATGTAACAGATTTATTTAATAATATTGGTAATTTGTTTGCTTTTGATATTACATTTAAGATTATGTTAAGTTCTATTTTGGTGTTAGCAATGGTTAATGGTTTATTACGATATTTTTAGTATATAATATTGTTATTAAAACAAGTAAGGTGGTGTGGTGGTTTATCCACGCACCACCTTACTAGTGGGTGAATGTTGCGTAGCGACAGGGGGCAACGCCCCTTACTTGACAATGGATCGCTATGAAAAAAGGTACGGAGGCATAATGGAAGAGTTTATTATCAAACTGTTGAAAATTAAAACGGAAGAAATTATTTTAAAAAAACAAAAAATTAATAAAGCGGGATTCTGAAAATTAGTTTTACCATATTATTTAACATACTGGCCACGGTGTGTCATTTTTCTATTATTTTCGTTATTTACCAGTGGTGTATTAATCGCTATGCCAATGGTAGTTAATATTTTATTAAGCCAAATGGAAATTAATATTGCAAATGGAAAAATTGGATTAGAATGACAAACAGTAATTTTTGCTGGCATTGGATTATTAACAATATACATTGTTTATGGCATAATTTGAATTTTACGGTTCATTATAACGGGGGTCTTAGCTCGTAAAATTGAAACATCCATTCGAACAAAATTATTAACAAAACTATTACGCTTAGATTTGCAATTTTATCATAATAAAAAAACTGGGGATATTCTAACAAAACTAATTTCAGATACTCAAATCTTAGGTGACCAAGCTGAACAAATTCCGTTACAAGTAACTTATAGTATCTTTTCCTTCTTTGGAGCAAGTATTATTATGTTTTTCTTAAATAATACCGTAATAGTAAATGGCGTTGAAGTAAGAATTCAACAAACCGTTTATATTATTGCCGGAATTATTTTTGGGTGACATCATTGTTAACAGCGGCAATTGTTATTTTATATAATTATTTACGTAAACTACAATATCGTGTCCGCAAAGTAGCATCAGCAATTAATGGCGATATCCAAGATCGAATTAACAATATTCGATTAATTAAAGCTTCAGGAACAATTAATGGTGAAATTGAACGTTTTAGGGACATTAATACGGATTATTATCGATTAATCCGTCAGTGAGAAGTTCGCCAAGCAATTATTTGGGGTTTAATTTTGGCTTTTCTGTTTTCAATTAATGGACTTGTTATTATTGTAGGAGTTGTTTTTGTTAATAATAACCAATTAAATCCTATTGTGATGGTATCTTTACTGATGTCAGTTAACCAAATTATTAACCCCTTAATGAATTTAATTAGTTTAATGAATAATATTATTTCAGCTTCAGTGTCATCAGCACGATTATCTGAAATTTTGGATGAACCAGAAAACATTACTGTTAATGAAGGTGAAAGTTTGGTTGATAAAATTAAGGGTGATATTATCTTCAAAAATGTTGTTTTTAAATACAGTCCGGGAGGGGATGCTATTTTAGAAAACTTTAACTATGTTTTTAAGCAAGGTCATAGTTATGCCTTAGTTGGTCAGACTGGAAGTGGAAAAACAACAATTTCTCGTCTAATTTTACGTTTTTATGATCCTTCACAAGGAGAGATTTATATAAATAATAATATTAATATTAAAGATGTTAATTTGAAATCTTTTTTAAACCATGTCGGGTATGTTGAACAAGACCCACAAATTTTATTTGGGACAATTGCGGAAAACATTGCCTATGGGATTGATGGTGCCACATTATCTGATATTCAAGAAGCTGCTAAAAAAGCTAAATTATATGATTTTATTATGAATTTACCAGAGCAGTTTGAGACAATTGTTGGCGAAAAAGGGCACTTATTATCAGGAGGGCAAAAAACAGCGGTTAGTAATTGCGCGGATGTTTTTACGTAACCCTGAAATTTTAATTCTTGATGAGGCAACTAGTGCGTTAGATAATATTGTCGAAAAAGACATTCAAAAAGAATTAGAACACTTAATGCAGGGACGAACAACAATTATTATTGTTCGCCGCTTAACAACTGTTAAAAATGTTGATGAAATTATTGTTTTAGCGCCTGGAAAAGGAATCTTTCAGGTTGGGAATTTTGAAACATTACGGAATGAACCAGGTTATTTTAAAGACATGTATGAAGCAAGTTTTGATTAATTATGTCTTAAGAAAGTATAATAAATTTTGTTGATGAATTAGGTGCTAGCACAAATAATCTTATCATCTCCAATCAATAAATAATTGATCCATATTATTGCCTAAAGCAAATATCCGCTTTATTTTCTAATTGTATTAATTTTCAAATAATAATAATTTACAAATATCAGTTTAAAATGTTGCGTATATTATTTTTTTTGGTTATAATATTATTGCTTTATACATTGGACCCTGGTACGGAATAATGTTAGGAGGCAGTGAAATGCGACAAACTACTATCTTAAATTCAGCAACAGTTGAAAAGAAGTGATATGTTATTGATGCTCAAGGTCTAGTTTTAGGACGTTTAGCAAGTAAAGTCGCAATGATCTTAAGAGGAAAAAATAAACCAGCATATACACCACATATTGATTGCGGTGATAATGTTATTATTCTTAATGCTGATAAAATTAATTTATCAGGAAATAAATTAAAGGGTAAAATCTATTATCATCATTCACAACACCCTGGGGGGTTAAAACGAACAACAGTGAAAGATATGTTGGTTAAGAAACCAATTTACCCAGTTGAACACGCAATTAAAGGAATGTTACCAAAAAATAAGTTAGGAAGTAAATTATTTCGTAATTTATTTGTTTATGTTGGTAATGAACATCCGCACGAAGCACAGCAACCAATTAAGTTAGAATTAACTGATAAATAAAAGGAGCAAATATGGCAAAAAAACAAGAAGTTATTTATCGTGGGACAGGAAGAAGAAAATCTTCTATCGCACAAGTTGTATTAACTCCTGGTAAAGGGAAGGTGGTTGTAAATGGGAAACCAGCATTAGAGTTTTTCCCATATGCAACATTAGTGCAGGATTTGGAACAACCTTTAGAAATTACTGGCGTAAAATCAGAATTTGATATTCGTGTTAAAGTAGCTGGTGGTGGATTTACTGGACAAGCGGGAGCAACAAGATTAGGAATCGCAAGAGCACTAGTTGAAGCTTCACAAGATTATAAAACCTTATTAAGACATGCGGGAATGCTAACTCGTGATGCTCGTATTAAAGAACGTAAAAAATATGGGTTACACGGAGCAAGAAGAGCACCACAATACTCAAAAAGATAGGTATTTTTTTGAAGAGGATATATTGATGATATCCTCTTTTTTATTTTGATGTTTTTAATAGCTTTGATTGTTATCTAATATAAGTTTAGTATAATTATATGTGAATAAGAGGAGACATTAATGGCATTAACAGAATTTACAATTCAAGGGGATAAATTTAATGGGAAAAATTTATTATTAAATTTATATTTTTTAATCAATGCAAAAAGTAAATTTAACGATGATGATGTTAAAAATCTCCGTTTAAAAAATATTACAACAGTGAGTGGATTAGACCTTTTTTTGAAAAAAGATATTCATATTGCTGATTTTTTTGTTAGTTTAATTAATGATCAAGCAAAAATTAAAACTGATAAAAAAGGTGGCGAAAAGAAACTTTATGATATTTTAATTCGTTTTAAATCAATTACTGGCTTTGATGAGCTTTTAGATCCCAATTTATCATTAACAATTTTTGGTGATCTTGATCCGCAAATTGGGATTGTTAATGTTAAAAACATTTTTTTAACAGCGATGGAAAAGGAAAAACAAGAGTTTGAAACAATGGCAACTGGTGTTGTGATCGAAATCGCGGATAATTTTCGAATTGATGAAGCAAAATTACGAACAATTTTTGATTCAAATGTTTTTGCTAACATGAAATTTTTGATTTCGTCTTTTTCGGAAGAGAAAGAACGGTGACTACAATATCTACAATTTCAAAACCAAATTTTAGAGTATAAACGAAATAATTCTTGTTTATATTTAACTCGAACATTAACAGAATGTGTTAAAATCCCTAAAACAATGACAGCGACATCAATGGAAGCTTGACATGATGTTCGTTTTTTAGCCCATAATTTTTGATATGTTAATAAGCAATATTTTACTAATAAAAAAATTCCCATTAATCCAGTTTTTGAAGAAGTAATTATTCTTGAATTAAAATTATTGGTGGATGATTTTAATAAATATCTTGTTTTAAAAGGATTAAATAATTTAAGTATTGCGGATTTACAAATTAATCGAACATATCAAAAAGATCAGCCACTAACATTATTTACTTTTAATTTTAGTGATAGTTATGCTCAGGATAGTTCGGATATTTATGATTTAGGATTTAATATTTCAGAAGCAAAAGATATTCAAAAGCCTAATCTTGATGTTATTAAAGAATTAATGAAACTTTTTATGATTGAAAATAATATTACCAAAGAAAATGAGATTGATCCAGAAACATTTAAGTCGGTTGCTAATCATTTAAAAAAGTATCAGATAATTAATTGTTTTTATGAATTAAAAAACGATGATGATATTGCCCTAAAAGAATTGACAAATGTCATTCCTCGTTATGGGTATCTAACTTATATAGGCAAAGGAGACTCAGCATTAATTCGTCGTGGTAATGTTATCTTAGATAAAATTAGTAAAAATGATGTTGCTAATCCGTATTTAATTAATTATATCTTTAATATTGCGGATGTTAAATTAAAATCACAGCATCATTTAGTTGCATTAGAACAATTACATTTGGCTTCGTATAATTTAAATTTAAATCAAAAAAAAGCATTGATTAAAGCTCTTAATTCTCAAGACATTTTCCTATTGCAAGGACCGCCCGGAACAGGGAAAACAGAATTTATTGCGGAATTAGTTTATCAGTATGTTAAACTTGGCAAAAAGGTTCTAATTTCTTCCCAAAATCATACTGCTATTGATAATGTCTTAACAAGACTATATAAAACTCCAATGTTAGTACCATTACGTTTAACAGGTGAAGAGGTTCGAAAAAAGAATCGTTTTAATGATTTTAACCCGGATAAACTAATCTTTAATAATTATCGTTTTATTTATTCCCATTTAATGCGTGAATATTTAACAAAATGAACGGCAATTGATTATGATTATGTCAACCAGAAAAATGAATTGCAGCGGTTAAAAACGCATGCCAGTATGTTTGTTACTGAAATTAAGGATTATAATAATTGAGATGAGCAGTTAAGCAAGTTAATTGTTGAGCAAGAAGAAGTAAAAAATCAAAAATTTGAACTTCAAAGCAATAACAATAAATTAAAAGTTGAAATTAATAATATTCGTAATCTGTTAGACTTTTTAAATGATTTAAATTGAGCAGGAATTATTTCACCGACGATAGATTTAGTCAAATTATTTAATAAACATTTTGGTGATTTAGTACAAAAAAAAATAGGTTTTCAATTTGATAAATCATATTCATTAGTAGACACATATCGGCAATTATTAAAGGCGTCAGAACTTGCTAATCCGGTTTTAGAAAAGAAAGAACAAGAGTTTAAAGAATTAAAGGATGTTAGTCAAGAATTTCGTGATGATAATTGAATTCAGAAATTTGAAGATATTCAAAAGGAAATTTCTGAATTAAAGCAACAACTTTCATTAAAACAAGAAAATGTTATTCATCAAAATTTGCACCAGGAATTTAAAAAAGACCTTTTCAATTTAATAACACAATATGAAACACAAATTAATATTAATGAAAAACTAATCAATGAAATTAATGTTGATAAAAATGAACAGAAAATATCATATTTAAAAATGAATATTGATACATTAAGTAATCGCATTAATGCTCTAAATATTGAAATTGAAAATATTGTTAATAGTATTAATCATATTTTTAACTTAAATTTAGTTGTAAAAGATATCCATAAAACAATTAGTGAAATTGATAAAATTATTGATAGGATTGATTCTGATATAAATAATATTATTAAGGAAAAAGCAACAAAAGGTGATTTTGTTAATAATATGATTACTTTTTTAGATAAAAATTATAATATTGCTAATTTTTTATCTCAAGTTGGAGTTAAAAGTGATCACTTTACGCAATCAATGGAGCGTGATACTGTTAACTATGCTAATCAGTTTTTACAAGATAGTGTCAATGTTGTTGCAATGACAGCAACTTCAAATCAATCGTATACAAAAAATAAAAATAAAATTTTACAAGATTATAATATTGATGATATTGATATCAAAAAATTTGGATTTGATGTTGTTATTATTGATGAAGTAAGTAAATTAACACCTATGGAAATTTTTATGCCATTAGTATATGGTAAAGCTGTTGTTTTAGTAGGTGATTATCGTCAGTTGCCACCAATTATGCCGTATCGTGAAGAAGATGTTACTTTGATTAATGAAATTTATGATCAAAATTATAGCTATAATGATTTCTTAGAGTTAGTAACTAATTCAATGTTTAAAAAGATTATTTCGAAATGTGATGATTCAGTTAAAGAAATTTTAGTTAATCAATATCGTAGTCATGAAGATATTATGCGAATTGTTAATGTTTTTTATGAGAACCAATTACAATTGGGCGATGTAGAAAATCAAAACAATGAGAAACAACATTATGTTACTGTTGAAAATGATCAGGGATTAAAAATCTTTGATAGTAAGCAAGCAATTTATTGAATTGATTCAACAAAAGATGAAAATGAAAACTTTGTTTATGAACAAGGGGAAAGTGGGAGTACTAGTCTTTTTAATTGGTTAGAAATTAATTTAACGATTAGAGCTCTTCAATTAATTGAAAAAGGATATGATAATTTAACTACTAAATTGAAAAAACAGCCCAAAGTGGCGATTATTAGTTTTTATGGATTACATGTAAAAAAATTGCGGAAAACTATTAGTAATTTAAAATTTAAAAATATTAAGGTTGAAGTTTCAACTGTTGATGATTATCAGGGGCGAGAAACAGAAATTGTTATTGTTAATACCGTGCGTCATCCGCAAAAACAACTGCATGCTAATAAGGAATTTATTAAAAAATATGAGCGATTAAATGTTGCTTTTTCGCGGGCAAAGAATATGTTAATTATTATTGGGGCAATTAATTTCTTTGCTAATATTGATGTTGAAATTCCAACAATTATTAATCCAAATGCCACAACAACGATTAAAGCATATGCTGAAATTTTACGAATTATTGATAATTATGGTCTTATTTGACAAGCAAAACATTTACTATAGAAGTTAGAGGTAAAAAATGAAATTAGGAATGGTCAAAATCTATAAAAATTGAAAAAAATTATCAACAATTGTTGGTTATCAAACACCCAAAAAACCAGCTTTTTTTCAGTATGTGATTTTAAATGCTATTGCTAATTATCCAGATAAAACAAAATCATTAGCTAATATTTTACGAGAAGAATTACAAATTCTTAACTTTAAAATTTATGCCGAATGTTTAAAAGATTTAATTGAAAAGGAGAACACAATTGAAATTAATACGCAAGGTTCCCTAGATTATTTCGCGAATAGTTATGCTGAACAAGAATGAATTGATCGCGCAATTGGTATTTTTTACATTTCAAAAGAAGCATTACAAGATTTAGAAAAGAGTTATTTGTTAAGTAAAAATAATAATCGCGAAGCAGTAATTGATTTTATTTTTGATATGTTTAATAATCAACAATATATTAATAATGCCCACTTAATGTTGATAGAAAAAATTAATCAAAAGGACTTAATTATTTCCCCAGAAAATGAGACAAGTATTGCTGGTGATGATTTATTTAAATTTTTGGAAAAATATAAAACTAATGCTAATAAAGATAATATGTTTAATAATGATACAACATTTACTTCAATTCGAAAAAAACAGCAAGAAATTAAACATAACAGTGAACAAATTAATAAATTACTAACTGACGTATATGAAATGAAAGAAGTTGTCCTAACTTTGACAACTTTTAAAGATATTAAAATGCAAGTTACAAATGACAATAACTTGCAAGAAGTTATTGACAATAATCTTAATTTACGAACAAAAATTTTAGATTATTTCTTAACAACAATGACAGAAGATTTAACAACTAATTTTAATTTAAATATTCAAAAGATTGGGGTAAATACATTAGAAAGTGATTATCAGCAAGACCCTCGCCATATTATTTCAACATTAATTAATCCCCGTATTTTAATTATTAATGCCGCAAATGTTAATCCAAAAGCAGTTTTAAATAATAAATATTATTTTGATAATAACGTTCGATGCATTATTTTTGTTAATGCTGATGGCAATGAAATAAATGATTTAACTGGTTCAATCCCAATTTTTTATTTGGATAAAACAATTTTGCCAATTAATGAACATTTTTTAACATTATTTATTAATGATAAAAATGAGGTAGAATCTTATGTGTTGCAACCAACAGAATTAATAATGTTAAATCGGCAAATTATAACGGCGCAAAAGTTTTCATCTAATTATAGTAAACTTTTATTTAAAAAGATTTTACAAAATTTAGAAGCTTTATTAAAAAAAGAACAAGAAAATATCTATGAAATAATTCATAGCAACAAGATTAATGCCTTGTTTATTTATTGTTATTTAATTGATATTTTAAATCAAAATGAAAATGCTTTTGATAATATCATAAAAAGTATTAATATTAATAATTTTCAAAATAAAACTTCAATCTTATTTAAATGTGAACAAATTTTAGCTAATTTTGTTTTGAAACCAAATTATTTTACAAAACTGCATGCACTTTTAATTACTGTAATGAAGCAAGAAGCAAAAGGTCAACAAAATATTGTTAAAGGATATCAAGTTTTGACAAGCAATGATTTGTTAGGCAATAAAGAAGTTTTAAATATCTTACAAGAACTTTATCATCAAGATGATGTTCCATTAAAACAATTATTGGAATTAAGTAATTTGGCAGGTTCAGCAATTGTTGAAAAAATTTGGAATCAAAATTTATTTGCTATTTTAAATAAATTCCTTTTTGCCCTTAATAATGATAATTTACATCGTGAATTATTTGAAGAAATTACGACAATAAATTTAAGTAAGAATATTACGCTGTTAGTTAATTTGTATGGTTATGCTGAAAACTATCTAAAGTATTTTAATGAAATGAAGAAACGGGAAACAAGTGGTTTACAACGGCATTGGCAAGAAATTTGAAGTAAAATTGCAATTATTAGAGAACGTTTTAAGAATATTAATTATGGTGATGATTTAACAATTGAATTATTGGTGTCTTTATCACAATTAGAAATTAGATATAAAAACATTAAGTTTAATGATATGTTTAATTCTGAATCAAAATTTCAGGAATATCTTGATTTTTGCTATTTTGATAAAGCCGCATTATATTTGTTAAATATAATGGAAGAAAAAATTACCGCTATTCTAAAATCAAATGATCAACGATTAAAAACAATTAATGAAAAATTATTTGTATGTAAAGATCTGTTTGATAAAAATAAATACAAACAAATTATGGCAATTTATTATGAACTACGATTATATTTATATTGTGAAAAAGCGCGAGATGAAAAAAATGATAATAAAAACCGTGATGCATTAAAAAAATTGCAGAAAGAACTAGAAGAGGTGCTAAACTAATGAGTATGAGTGTTGAACAGGTAATGTATAATTACCAAAAAAAAATTGAACGATTAAGTTTAAATATTAATTTCGTTAAAGAAAATTTACAGTTGTTATTACAACAATTAAAAAATATTGATGCTAGTGGTTTAAATTGTCAAGCAGTTGAAGAGTATTTACAGGAATTAAATCAAATTTTAGTTGATTTAGAAAATAATCCACTGGTGGTAAAATTTCAAAAAGTAAAGCATGTTGAGCTTGAATTAGCGAAACAAGTTAATTTTTTCTTAGAACAAAAAACATTGCGTTTAGCAGAAATTCAACAGAAAATTGAAGTGTTAAAGGTCAAAGTCATTGAAGATGAAACAAAACAACGCTTAGTAAATTTAAAAAATCGGACTAATTTAAATTACCAAGCGTTGGAAGAAGAATTATTAGTAATGTTTGAGGATAATGTATCAAAAGCATTTATTATGAATTTTTTTAAATTAAATAAAAGCCGTCTTGTTAATTTGGATGTGAATACAATTTCGGACCTTGTACAAAATGAAATTAATAACTATCGTGCTTCGACGGATTTTATGAAAAACCAATACCTTAATAGTTTTAAAGCCCAAATTGGCGACGATAAATTTATTAATGCCGAATTAGCGCCAGCGCTAGTAGAATTTAGTCAAGATACTGTTAATGATAATAATGTTTTAAATGAAAAAGCATTAGACTTGCAAAATAAAATTATTAATCAGCAATTAGATGAGTCAGCTCGTAAACATGCAATTGCCGCAATTTTACAAGCCATTCAAAAACGCGGTTTTATTATTGATAATAATGATATTCGAATTACGAAGGAAAATGAGGATAGTCTTGTTATTGTTTATGCTAAAAAAGTAACGGGAGAAGAGGCAATCTTTAAAGTATATCTTGATGGTCGTTTTACTTACAAATTTGAAGGTTATGAAGGTCATGCCCATGATGTTGATGAACAGCCATTTGTTAATGACTTATCGATGTACGATGTATCTTTATCAAAAGAAATGAAGAAAACTTACCTAAATCCAGATAAAATTATGAATCAAGCAAAAATGCAAATTGATAGTAAAACCAAAAAGAAATAACCTTTTTATTATTTATATTTAAAACGCTGTAAAAAATAATATAAACTAATTGAGGGTGTTATCCACATTATTAGCATTGGAAAAACTAATGGCCAAGCTGGGCGGATATATATGATATTATTTCAATCTAAATTATATATAATCCCGTCTAGTTTATATCAATTAAATTCATTATTGAAAAAATTAGAATAACCTCAAACATGATAGAAATTATTATCGGCAATTAATTTAGCAGCAGTTAGGATATATTGGTTAAATAAGTTAATGGCGAAAACCCCAGTTTTATATTTATTATTTTCCTCAATATTTTTGTAGTTCTCAATATATTCTGAAAAATTAATGAATAGTGTGTCTCCAGGTATATTTCGGAGTTGTTGTAAAATACTGGTAATTATTATTTCAGTATTAAGGGTATATTTTCTTTTAATTTCCATAAACATATTTTTTTGAAATTGCCAGCTATAGCGATAACCTCATAAAATAGGGTTTTTGATAATATTAGGGTTTATGCCAGTTACATCCTGTTGGTAAAATATTTGATAAATTTCAATTTTTGCTAAGAATCTTTTTGAAAGAATAATTTTCGTATTTTCTAAATGACTTTGTGGGGCAATGACTGTAACATCTTGATTAACATCAAAAAGCAGGTCTCCTTTTAAGTCATCAAAGTGGAGCGGTTTTGTAAAGAGACCACTGGATAATATTTTTTGATAATTATTTTTTTCTAAATATTTGTTTATAATTTGGTGGAATTGATTTCCATCATTTTTGTTAATTGCATCGTAAATTTTAGCATATAAATCATTAGTTTTAAAAAGACTAATTTCTGTCTGCTTGTTTTTTTTAATTATGTTAGTAACATTACTATCTGCTGTTGAAAAATAGTGTTCAATATTTTTTGCGGCCATAAGTCAAGGTGTTATTAAGACAACGCTTGCTAAAAATAATGTTATTAAAGTTATAACACTTTCTTTCAGAAAATGACTAGCAATGATGATAACAAATAAAAATAACGGCAATGAAATAAAAGAAATTAAGACTCCAACTCCATAGAGTTTTAAAAACACTAGAGTATGTGTTTGTGATGTTATTATCAAGTAAAATGTTGTTGTAATACTAATAATAATATAATAGAAAATTAAAGTAATTAAATTAATTAATAATTTTTGAAAAAGAATATTGGTGCGGCTAAAGGATTTGGCAGTTATTAAGAGAAATGATGATTCAAAAATGGGCCGATTAATAATAATAATATTAAGATTTCCTAGAAATAAAAATGTAAAGATAAAAAAATTTATCGCAAAAAATAAATATGAGACAAAAATGGAATCAATATATTCTGCGTCTTTGTTAAAAGAAAAGATTCCAATTAGAAATACACTTATTGATAGAATTATTAGGATTATTAATGTTACTCAAAAACTGATTGCTCTTTTGAGTAGAAAGAAGTCCATTTTTAAGATGCACATTATTCTTCACTCATTTCTTTTATTTTTTGATAAACAAAGTTTTTATTAAGAACATATTTTTTTTCATATTCAGCTTGGATATCTCAGACTTCTTCTTTATTTTTTTCCTTTTGAGCTACAATTTGGCCATGATCTAAAATAATAAAATGATTAATATAATCGGCAAATTCATTTAGAATGTGGGTCACTATAATAATTGTTTTACCATTTTTATGTAAACTAATTAATAGATCAATTACAATTTTGCGGGTTATAGCATCTAAACCCTCGGTTGGCTCATCTAAAATATAAATGTCATGCTTTAATAAAAAACATTGTGCTAAAATAACTTTTTTTGCCATTCCTGTTGATAAAGTATTTATGGATTGGAATGCGTCTAATTTAAAGAAATTAAGGATATCTTTAATTTTTTCTTTTTCAATTTTTTCTTGCTCTAATATACCTCACATTTTTAAATAATCAAAAATATAAATCTTAGATAGGAAAATAGTTTTTTCTGGAATATACCCAATTTTTTGTTTTGATAAAGGATTAGTATTGTCTAATCCATTGATATAAATGTTTCCTTTTTGATGGGGAAATGCGCCAAGAATTGTTTTAATTAATGTTGTTTTTCCAGCTCCATTATGACCCAAGATCCCATAAAAACTTCCTTTCGGAATAGCAAGGTTCAGGTTAGTAAAAATTGTTTTTTTCAAAAATGATTGCGACAAATTTGTAATATTAATTGCCAGTTTTGTAAGATTATTATTTTCCATAAAAACTCCTTTTTTATTAATCATCAATTGTTTCAAAAAAATCATCGGCTACTGTTTTATAAATTGTACATGGGGATGTTTTTGGATAGCAATCTATGCCTACTTTACGTTCAGCAACGATTCGATAATTTCAACGAGCTGCTTCTAACTCTGTTTCATAGACATACTTTATTTCTCTTCCAGTTTTCTGTGAATATAACCCAATAAAATTCTTTTTAAAAGGTCTTCATACAAAACGAACAGTTATTCCATTAGTATAATTGTTTGATGCAGTGGTTAGATCATTTGGAGTAATAAATATTTTTTCTTTATTGATTCTTGTATAATTATTTTGATTATAATTAAAAAATAAATATGCTTTTATATAAAGGAAATATTTGCTAATATTACGTCCAAATATTGTTGATCATAAAAGTCTAAAAATACTGCCTATTTTCATTGTTCATCCGAGGATACTATATTGTCTGGCATTATATATATAGTTTGTTATACTGTCTTCATTTTTTCTAATATAAGCAAATAAACTATTACAATTATTTAAACTATATTCGTAATGAGTTTTGAATGAATCTGTTGCTTTTTTTGAAATGTTGCCCTCTCAACCACTAATCGCAATTTTGAAGTTTTCATTTTTTCTCGTCAAATAAATTATGCGCCCAAATTCATCATGATATATATTTGGGAAATTCCCTTGTTCTTTTGTTTTAATATATAAATAACAGTGTTTAGTTTGTTCCATTGGACGGTTATTTCCATGTTGTGTAATTTCATATTTATTATATGATTCTATTTTTTTCTTTCATAAAAATTCGTAGCATAAAATTTTATAGAAGAATAATTCATTTTCTACAATTTTTAATTTATTTAATATTAGGTATTCAAGTTTATTCTTTGAAAGATCTATTATTTTAATTAAAAGTAGATTTTCTATCATATTTCGCTAATTTTTCTCTAATTCTAATAAATATGTTTCTGGATAGGTTAAGATAAATTGGACAACAATAATGTAGAGTAAATATTTATAATTAAATTACAATGGAGGTGTAATTATGGCAAAGAATCATTATACCGATGAATTTAAGCAACAAATTGTTGGTCTTTACAAAATGGGTCAAACTCCTGAGCAATTAGCCAATGATTACCAAATTGGTAAATCTACTGTTTGGAAATGAGCTCACCAATTTAGTAACTCGGACTCATTTAAAGCTAAAGACAATAGAACGCCAGAAGAAAACGAATTAATTCAATTACGTAAAAAAGTTAAACAATTAGAAATGGAAAATGACATTTTAAAGCAAGCAACACTGATAATCGGCAAAAAATAGCAATCATTAAAAATAACAAAGCAAAATATCCAATTATTAATTTATGTAAAACATTGAAATTGGCTAGATCAACATATTACTATCAATTAAAAGCAAATAATCCCAAGAATAATCAAAACATTGATAATGCTGTTATCAGTATTTTTCTAAAAAGTCGTAAAAATTATGGAAAAAGAAAAATTAAAATCATGCTAGCTCAGCAAAATATTATATTATCTCCTGTAAAGATTAGTAAAATAATGAGAAAATATAACTTAATTTCAAATTATACAAAAATCAAATACAAACATTCAAATACAAGCAATGTTACATATAAATATAATAATTTATTAAATCAAGAATTTAATAATTATAAACTACATGAAGTTGTTGTCAGTGATTTAACATATGTTTTTATTAAAAATAAATGATATTATGTTTGCTTTCTAATTGATTTATTTAATCGTGAAATTATTAGTTATGATGTTAGTTTACACAAAAATGCAAAATTAGTTAAAAATACCTTTAATAAACTTAACTTTACATTAAATGATATTAAAATATTTCACACTGATCAAGGTAGTGAATTTAACAACAATCTTATTTATAACTTTTTAACTAAAAATAACATTCAAAAGTCTTACAGTAAACCAGGTTGTCCTTATGACAATGCTGTTGCGGAATCAACATACAAAATTTTTAAAACTGAATTTATTAAAAATAATAAATTTAAAAACATTGAGCAGTTTAAATTAAAATTATTTGATTACATTAATTGGTACAATAATATTCGAATTCATAGCAAACTAAATTATTTAACACCAGTACAATACAGAAATTATTACTCTACATAAAATTTGTCCAAAAAACCCTTGCCATTCCATTCTGATAATAATTTCTTATATAAATCTCAATTTAAGAGTTGATCAACCATTATTTTTTGATCATTAGAAATATTTTTATTTTTTAATATTTGAATTACCTGCGCTTCTTTTAACAAAAATCCTTTATATAGCAAATTAAAAACATCTTGAGAGCCTTTTATTGTTTTAAACAAAGTTTTTTATAAGAAGTATTGCTATGATATTTCAGATTTTCATTATTTTTTCATAGATTAATATTAATGCTAACTAATGGGGGCACCATTAGTAATGCTGAAAAAAGATGTAGTAACTTTTTCATATTTGATATTACCTTTCAATTTTTAATTTCTTAAATTTTATGAAAGTAATTAGCATTTCAAAGTTTTTAAATAAGAACATAGTTTTATACATACATTATATCAATAAAGAACTACTTTTTATTTTTTTAAAAGGAAAATTTATTGATGGAATAATATTTTTTAGAATATAAGGACTAAGAACATTTTTAAATAATTTACGGAAAATAAATAGTATAATAAGTTATATTGAGATTAATTATTTTTGGAATCAGTTCATACTTTTATTTTAAAAAAATAGAATCAAAGTAATGCTTAGAGGGAGAATATTAATGAGTGTAAAAAGTAATTTAGATAAGTTAAAAAATCAGATTGGAATTAAACGTTGTGTTATTCTTGAAGGAAATGTTAATGATATTTATCAAATAAATAACGGTTATGTTGGTTTAAAAGACAAGTTACGTAGTTTATTAGAAGAAAAGGGATTTAATGATATTTTCACTTGAGACCGCATTGATGGTTTAACGGGAGGGAATATCAAAAACTTAACTTTGACAGCGGAATCACAGCAAAAAAGTAAAGAAGGAGAAGCCTATGATTTTGGTCAGGAATTAATTAATAACGCTAATAATCAAAATAACGAAGCTACGGGGCAATTTTTAACTTTAGCAGAGTTTTTTGCTATTGTTCGCCGTAATATGCTAACATCAAGTTCCAAAAAAGCTGCTTTTATTGCGGATTTTTCGGATTATTTATTTTCAAATGAACAAACATTAAGTGAAGAACAACGAGTTAACTTAATTTCTTTAAGTAAGGCTTTTCGTGACAAAAAATTTGATCAATCAGAAATCGTAGATTTTGATACGGCAATTATTTTTATTACTAATAGTGTTGGAAAATTACCAACATCATTTTATTTGCATAATCCAGATGTAACAACAATTACGCTAACAAAACCGAATCGAGAAGAACGTGAGAAATTTATTTTAACTAATAAAAACTTTTTTAAAATTATGGAAGATTTAAATACAAATATTTTAAAATTACAAGATATTTATGATACTATGGAGGGATGAACTTTGAAAGAAGTTTATCAATTAATTAAATTCTCAAACAATATTAGTGAGCGATTGCCGTTTGAAAAATTATTAAACTCTTATCAATATGGGGATAAAGTTTCTCCGTGAGAAGAAATGAATTATGAAAAATTAGCGACAATTGAGGCAGAGTTAAAAAAACGTGTTATTGGTCAAGATCATGCTATTGTTAAAGTAAAAAATGTTGTTTATAAAGCTTTTACTGGGTTATCGGGGGTACAATATTCTTCGAAACGAACAAAACCGAAGGGAACATTATTTTTTGTTGGACCGACGGGAGTTGGGAAAACGGAATTAGCAAAAGCATTGGCAAAGTTTTTATTTGGTGATGAAAAAAATTGTATTCGGTTTGATATGTCGGAATATAACCAAGAGGCTAGTGATCAAAAATTAATTGGAGCCCCCCCTGGTTATGTCGGATATGAAGAAGGTGGCCAATTAACTAATGCTATTAAAGAAAAACCTTTTAGTGTTTTGTTATTTGATGAAATTGAAAAAGCTCATCCACGAATCTTAGATAAGTTTTTACAAATCTTGGAAGATGGTCGTCTGACTGATAATAAAGGTCAAACAGTTACTTTTTCTGATTCTTTTATTATTTTCACTTCAAATATTGGAGCTAGTGAAGTTGATGATAATTTACCATTTGTAGACATTGAAAAACAATTTATTCAAAAGGTTTCTGATCATTTTCGTACTGAATTAAAACGCCCAGAATTATTAGGACGAATTGGTAATAATATTATTCCGTTTAATTTTATTAAGGACCCTAGTTTTAAAGCAAAATTAATTACTTTAAAATTATATCCCATTCAATCAGCAGTCTGAGAAAAATATAAGGTTAACTTAGAATTTATGCAGTTGGACCAAATTTTACCAATTATTATTAATGACGCGGATGATAAAAAAGGGGGGCGTGATTTATTAAATAGTATTGAAAAACATGTTGTTGATGGATTAAGTTCCTTCATATTTGCTAATCAAACTAGTTTTAAAGCCGGTCAAACAATTTTGGCGCAAGCTAATGGTCATCAAATTGAATATAATTTAAAATAACAAATGAGTAATTTAATTAATTTTAATCGTTTTGCTTCTTTTACAACAATTGAAGGGCCGGGAAACCGTTTTGCTTTATGAATGCAAGGATGCATTATTAATTGTAAAGGATGCAGTAACCAAGAAATGATTCCTTTAATTAACCGAAATGTGATGGAAGTTAGTGAACTTTTTAAAGCAATTAAGGATGCCCAAGAACGCTTTAAAATTGAAGGCATTACAATCTTGGGAGGCGAACCGTTTATTCAACCGCGAGCATTATTAGAACTAGTAACATTATGTCAAGCAAACAATTTAACAGTGATTATTTTTTCTGGATTTTTATACGAGTTATTACAAGAAAAGCATCCAGCAATTTTGAGTAAAATTGATATTTTAATTGATGGGCCATTTATTATTGAAAAATTAGATAAAAAACGACGTTTAATTGGTTCAACCAATCAGCGGGTAATTAAACTAAGTGATACTTATCAAAATAATGATTATTTTGAAGAAAATATTATTGAAGCGGAATTTACTGTTACGAAAAATAATAGTATGATTATTAATGGCGATGGTGCACACCTCGTCAACAATGAAGAAACAATTTTAAAAAAAGAGGAGGACCAAAAAGATGGGAGCATTTAAATTAGAGGGGAATGTATCTTCACATATTAAACAAGATATTATTAAAATTGGGGAGAAATTAGAATTTAAAGCAACAAATGGTGATATGAGTGATTTTCATATCAATGATGTTAGCGCAAAATATAAAGTTATTTCGTCAATTCCAAGCATTGATACTAGTGTTTGTTATACACAAACAGTTAAGTTTAATGAAAGTATGAAGGATTACAGTAATGCACGGTTAATTACAATCTCAAGAGATTTACCATTTGCGCAAGAGAGATGTTGCGAATCATTTAAAGATGAAGCACATTTCTTAGTTTCAGATTATAATTATCGGGACTTTGGAATAAAATCTGGTTTAGTTTTGATTGATTCACAGATTCTGCCACGTGCCGTAATTATTTTAAATGAAGATAATATCGTTGAATATCTTGAAATTGTTGATCCAATTGGTAATGAACCAAATTATCAAGCGGTACATGATTTTTTAAGTAATAAAAAATAAAAAAAGTATTTATTTAATATAAATACTTTTTTTATTTTAAGATTAGAAGGTTTTTAATTTCATCAAGATCACGTAATTTTTCTTTTTCAATGTTGAGGTTAAAATTATAACCTTCTTCTTTTTTATATTTGGGAATAACATGGAGATGATAGTGAAAGACTTGCTGAAAAGCTTCACTTTTTTCATTACTAACATAATTAATTCCGGCGGGGTTTAAAGTTTGATATATTTTTTCGGCAATCTTTTTGCCAGCTTGGGCAACGGCGGCTAAAGATTCGTCATCTGTTGCACTATAATAGTCAAAATGTTTTTTTGGAATTATTAAGGTATGCCCGTCACTATTTGGAAATAAGTCCAAAAAAGCATAAATAAGGTCGTTTTCATAAATTTTCTTACTTGGAATTTCTTGGGCAATAATTTTGCAAAAAATACAATCGCTTTTGTTCATTTTATATCAGCTCCTTATAGAGTCATTATAGCAAATTTATTGTATTAATTAGAGTGAGAATAGATTATTCATTTTAATAAGTAAATTTTTAAAATAAAAAAGAAGATATTTTAATCTTCTTTAATAATAAATGAGCCAATTGCATCAAATAAAGTTTGTGAGTAAACGTTTTCTGGATTATAACCGAAAGCTAATGAATATAGTCTTGTTTTTGCCGCTGTTTGTAAACTTGATTGTTGGGCAAAAGTATATTCAATTCATTTTAAAATTTGTCCTTTAACATTTGAAATATCAGTTCGAATTCCATTTTTATCATAAAGCGGTTTTCCAGTTTCATCGTATGTTCCTAAATATCCTTTTTGGTTATATAGTCATGATAATGAACGTTTAGCACCACCTTGTTGTGCTACTCATGCTTGGTCTAGATCAGTAGGTGTACCTCCTGAACCATATCAAGTTAATGATAAATTTTTGTTATTTGTCGCATTATTTTGATAATTAATGTTCATATTTTTCATTAAATCAATTGTATAAATTGGCAAGACTAGAACAACTGAACCGTATCTTTTATTAGTATCTAAGAATTGGTAACTAGAAGGATTTGTTCCTTCTCCAGATTTAATAATTCCTGGTGTTGTTGCATCAATAATTTTTTGTTTATATGCGTCAGCATTATTGATAGTTGTAAAAATATCATTTGGATTTTTATTTTTATCAATTCCCACGAAACCTTTAAAACCGCTAAGACCAAAGACTGGGTCAATTCCTTCGTTAACCATGTTTGCAAAGACATCACCTTTTTTGGCGTTAAACATATCTTTTAGGTTAGTTGTTAGAGTATCTTCAGTATTTGTTAAATTAGTATTTAAAGTTTGAACATTTTCTAATGGTTGCCCAGTAGTAAATAGTTTATCTAAACTAGCTTTATCTAGTTTTAATTCTCAAACCATTTTAACATATGAATTTCAAGAAGCACCATTAATTGTATCTCATGATTGAATTGCATTAAATAAGGCACTATTTCGATTTAAATAAATTTGGCTATTATCACCGCTCCCATAACGTTTAACTTCGTTTTGGTGTAAATAAGTTGCAGTAATAATTTTATCAATTACAGCTGGAACTTCGACATGTTTATAATAGTCATTAAAGCGAACTTTTAAAGCAATTTTCTTTTGGTCTTCTGTCATTTTATTGAAGTCTGTATACTTACTTCCTGCACCTTTATATTGGATTTCAAAGTTACTTTCACCTTGATCTTTTCGTGATTTCGTATAATCAGGTGATGTTGATGATGTTTTTCAAAAGTATGATTGGACTCCACCAACATATCAATTTTCTGATTGATAATCTGGAGCATATCCTTGCCCAGCGATTGTTAATTCTAATGGATTGTAATTTGACATTCCTGTTAAATATTTTGTGTATAAATTATCAAGGGCAACTTGTTCTACAAAACTAACAATTTGTTTTGCTAGGACATTGTCCGGGGCGTTAACATCAATTGTTACTCCGGTATAACGAGCTCTTGTTGCTTCTTCTGAAGCATAGAAGAATTTTGAAATATTGGTGTCTAATAATCTGACAGCCATGGTTTTTAAATCTGCTTTTGTAAAGATGTCATTAAATGAATATTTAACATAATTTGATTGATTTTCTGAATCAATTTGAGCAATAATTCATTGTTTAACTTCATCGGCAATTGCAGGATCGGTAAATCGTTCAAAACTTTTTTTACCACAAGCAACAACAGTGGTACTAGCAGAGGAAACAATTGTTATTGCACCTAAGATACTTAGTAATTTTTTCATTATTGGTTTCCTCCTGTCATTTTAAACTCATCCCGGTATCAATTTTGATCCCCATTATTATAATATTTTGTTTTGTCTGTGTTTAATATTTTAAATTGATGTAATCAAAAGGCTGTTTTTGTAGGATTTGTATGCGTTGTTGAATAATTTGCTGTAATTTGTTCATCTCAATATTTTGATTGTGCAATTTTATCAACAATAGTTTTTGTGTTAATTTCAGCGGCAGGTCCTCCTGTTTTATAACCTTGAATTGTTTTATTTTCTGTTTCAAAACTACTATATAAACGTTGAACTGCTCCTCCTGATAAATTAGTTGTCATTGCACTAATAACTAATGTAAATCAATCGGCATTATTTTTTCCTTGATCATCTTTAAAAGTAATAAAGTTTTTTAATCATTGTTCAGGACTAACTCCATCTTGGAGAATTTTATTATTAAAATTATTGAAAAAGTCATAAATTCAGAACCATCATGTTTTATCATCAGCTGAACCAGAAGATGAAGTTAATGTTGCATATTTTTTAACTTCGTCTAGAACCTTAAATTTAAGTTTACTGCTACTATCATTGTTAACTAAACTACGATTTGTTAAATATCATAAATATTGTGCATTAGCAAATTGTGTATTCATTTTTTGTTTTGTTTTATCTGTTGTCATAATTTGTGATTTATCAGCCATTGCTTTATAAGCAATATTTGAGTAATTTAAACTTTTAAATTGTCAGTCACTATTATAAGCATCATATGAAGTTGCAGTAGCGTCATTTAAATATTCGCGACCATCAAGATGGACTAAATTTAATCCGTTTGTATCAAAGAAAGCAACTATTGTATCATCAGATGATCCAATTTTTCAATTGGCACTAATTTTATCAGCATCAGTTTTTCTCCCAATAGCAGTCACTACATCATCTAAACCAGTTGCTGGTGTTGTTCCTGTGGCACCAATGCTATCATAAACACTTGCTTTTAAAATATTAGATTTAACAGCATCAGCTTGGGTACTTAAAGTTAATAAATCTGTTGATGGTGTAGCTGTTCCTTTACTATTATTAATAAAGTCATCTCAACTTGAACTATTTTTTAAAGTAGCTAGATCATCATTGATTTGATTTTGAACGTTTTCGTCAAAACTATCTTTTGTAAAACCAGTATCTGTTGGTTTTGCCCCTGATTTAAAGGCGTAAGTTACTTTTGATATTGCCAAAGGTTTTTCGTTTTGGAATCATTTTTCAACAAGATATTTTTGAAATAATGAATATTGTCCTGCATCATATGACTGTGCTAAAAGTGGTGTTCCAATTGATGTTGGACTTGCACTAGTAAAGACAGGTGTTGATACTGGTGGATATTTAACCATATATTTAGTAATATCATAACCTTCTGTTTTTAAATTTGTGGCAATTGTATCAAGGCGCTTATTAATTTCTGAAATTGTTAATTTACTTAAATCTTCTCCAAAACTACCATTTGCATTATCTCAACTAAAAGATAAGGCAACTTGTGTTCGTGAGTTTTGATCAGTAGGATTTCAGTCTTTTGCGTGTCCGCCGCCTTTAAGAAAATCAGCAAAAGTTCTTAATTTTGTTACTGATGTTTCAACGGTATTAGTTTGATATGTTCGCATATTATTATTTAATAAAATGTTAGTTAACATTTGTGTTGCACTAATTCCTCCATCAGCACCGGTTGTCATAATAGCAGCTTTATAATTTTGTTCTTCAATTTCATATTTTTTGCTTCCACTGGCCCCAGTAATATCTTTATAATTTGAGTCTAAAAAATCATGGTATTTTTTTTCTCAATTTTTTTGATCGCTATCTTTAAAGGTTTGTTTCTTTTTATCAACAGTATTATTTGTATTTTGTACTAATAATTTTCATTGATCTTTTAAAATGCCTTTTAGATCTTTATAATCGGCAATATCACCAACTGATGTTTTTTTACTTGTAAAAAATTTATCAGGGTTGGCTAAAATTGCCACACTTAGAATTTGCATTAGTTGTACTGACATTTTAATTCTTGTAGCTCCATCTCATTGTGATGGGTCATTTGTTCATTTACCATTTCCGGCATCAACAAATGGGTTTTCTAAAACACTTCAAATATCAGGAGAAGTAATATCTTTTCCACCGTAAATCCCTGGGATTCAGGCTCAAATACTATCACCATTTCCATTTTTATGTTGGTTATTTTTTCCATTGTTACTGCAAGATACTACCCCAGAAACTGTTGCTCCGACTATTACCATACTACTTAGTATTGATAAAAGTTTCTTCATTTTGGTTCATCCTTCCTTTTGACTTTTTATTTTTTTGTACTTTTAGTAAAAAATACTAAATACATTCTATTAAAAAATTATAATAAAGTCTACTTTTATTGTACAATAAAAGTAGACTTTATTATTAAAAAAATAAAGATATTTTACTTGAAAAATGTCGTTGTAAGTTCTTAAAAGGAGGAATGAAAATGCAAAAAATTGAAGTTAAAGATTTATTTGTTTCTGCAGATAATGACATGATTTTAAATGGTTTAAATTTAACAGTTAATATTAATGAAATTCATGCTTTAATGGGCCCAAATGGAAATGGAAAATCAACATTATTATCAACAATTATGGGACATCCTAGTTATACTGTCGAAAGTGGCGATATCTTAATTGATGGGGAAAGTATTTTAAATAAAACAGTTGATGAACGTAGTAAAATGGGTGTTTTTTTTGCAATGCAATCACCAGTTGAAATTTCTGGAGTTTTAAATTTAGATTTTTTAAAAGCAATTATTAATGCTCTTCGCGATGTACCAATTAAATTACCACAATTATATAATGACATTAATCATAATATTAAGAACTTAAAAATTGATGATAGTATGATTCGACGTTATTTAAATACTGGTTTCTCTGGCGGAGAAAAGAAAAAAAATGAAATTTTACAATTGAATTTATTAAAACCAAGGTTAGCTTTAATTGATGAAATTGATTCAGGTTTAGATGTTGATGCTTTAAATGTTGTTAGTGCTGAATTAAACAAAATGCGCCAGGAAAATTTTGCGGCAATTATTGTTTCACATTATGATCGTTTTTTCAATTTAGTTCAGCCAACTCACGCGCATGTCATTGTAAAAGGGAAAATTGTTAAAAGTGGGGATTATAATTTAGTTAAAAAAATTAATGAAGAGGGTTATGAATGATTATTACAGGAATTAGATTTGACCCTTGATGCTAAAAAAACAGCGGCAAAACCATTGACAGGAATTGGTTGTGCGGCGCAAAAAGGAAAATAACAATGCGTGTTTTAATAAATCAACACCAAGAAGTTATTAATGATAATCTTTTAATTGATGACACAATAAAAAACTTAATAATTGAAAACACTAATCCTGGAGAAGTTATTAATCTTAATTTTACAACTAATGTTATTAATAAGACCTTTTTAATTTTTTTAAATTTAACAGCAGCAGCAACTATTAATTACAATATTGCTGCTCAGACACAAGTTAATATTATTAATATTTATAAAAATCGTGAATGTGAGCAAGTTGCTAATATTTTTTATAATATCTTAGAGAAAACGCAAGTTAATGCTTATCATTTAAATATTGTTAATAGTAATATTACGGAAAATGTTACTTTTAATTTGCAAGGTAAACGGAGCATAATTAAATATTATTTAGCCAGTTTATCAACACGGGATTATCATAAAAATGCAATTATTTATGTTCACCATTTAGCACCAGCGACAGAAAGTGAAATTAAAACATATTCAATTGCAAAGGACAATTCAATGCAAACAGTTAAATGTACTAGTCACATTGAAAAAACAATGAGTAAATCAGAAGCTCATCAGGAGTTAAGATTATTAGTTTTTGATAAGACTTCAAAGGCGATTTCTGATCCAATTTTATTAATAGATGAAAATGATATTAAGGCAAGTCATGCTAATGCTGTTGGAATGTTAGACCCTGATCAGATTTTTTATTTGCAAACAAGGGGACTGACAGTTAAGCAAGCCCGGAAATTAATTTGTATGGGATATTTTAAAAATGTGATTGATGCAATTGAAGATGAAACATTACAAAAGAATATTATTGATGAAATTGATAAAGAAATTGGAGAATAAATAGGATGGATTATAAAAAAATTAGAGCACAATTCCCTTTTTTTAAAAATAACCCGGACCAAATTTATTTTGATAGTTCAGCTACTAGTTTAAAACCGCAAATTGTGATTGATGCAATTAATAATTATTATAGTCATTATGGCACTAATCCGCATAATATTGATAGTGATTTAGGTTATGCCACAAATACCCAGTATAAAATGATTCGTAGTAAAATTAAACATTTTATTAATGCTAAAAAGGATACGGAAATTATTTTTACATCCGGAGCAACATATAGTTTAAATCAAATAGCTTATGGTTTAGGAGATTTAATTAAGGCAGGCGATGAAATTTTAATTACCAGACAAGAACATGGGGCCAATATATTACCGTGGTATCGGTTAGCGGCGGAAACAAAAGCCCAGGTTAAATTTTTACCAGAAACAAATTTTAAAATTGATTTAGAACAATTAACAAAAGTAATTACTGCTAAAACAAAAATTGTTTCTTTTTCTAATGTGCCAAATATCTTAGGCTATGAAAATGATCCAAGAAAAATTATTGCTGTGATTAAAAAAATTAATCCACACGTAATTGTTGTTGTCGATTGTGCCCAAGGAATTATTCATATGCCAACTGATGTTCAAAAATGAGATGCCGATTTTATTGCTTTTTCTGCCCATAAGATTTTTGGGCCAACTGGAATTGGAATCTTATGAGGAAAAGAAGAACTGTTGCTGAAATTAAAACCATTAATTGTTGGGGGCGGGATGAATACGCGGATTCAAAGCAATGGCGCAGACTATATCTTAAAAGGATTACCCGATCGATTGGAAGGGGGTACATCTAATATTGCTGATATTTTTGGATTTGGTGCAGCAATTGATTTTATTAATATGCTGACATTAGAGGAAATCATTAGTTATATGCACCAGTTAAAACAATATGCTGTTGAGCAATTTAACCAAAAATTAAAAGATATGGTTATTATTTATAATGCTGATGCTAAAGTAGGAACATTAATTTTTAATGTCAAAGATGTTTTTTGTCAAGATGTGGCAACACATTTAGGCAGTTGTAATAAAATTATTGTTCGCAGTGGTGATCATTGTGCTCGTTTAATTGGGGAAATTATTCCAGATAAAAATACAATCAGGGTTAGTTTTTCAATCTATAATAGTTATGAGGATATTGATCATTTAGTAGCAGCGATTGCTAATGAAAAAGATTTTTTAGGAAGGATGATTTAAATGAAATTTGATAAAAATGATTCAATGTTTCTACGCCAAATTATTATGCAACATTATTCAGAACCACAACATAAGCATTTAACAAAAAAACCAACCGCGCTTTCAATTCATCAAAATTCAGAGTCGTGTATTGATGATCTTCATTTGGAATTAATAGTTACTGATCAAAAAATTATGACGGCATGTTTTGATGGCGTCGCGTGTGCCATTTCAACAGCATCAACAGATATCATGGCCCAGGAATTAGAAGGGAAAACTATTGATGAGGGTTTAAAAATTATTGATAATTATCTTGCAATGATTTTTGATAAACCGTATGATGAGACAAAGTTAAATGAATTAATTGCTTTTATAAATACTGCCAAGCAGCCAAACCGCATTAAATGTGCTACAATTGGTGTTAACGGGTTCCAAACTTTGCTATTAGATTTATTAACGATTAAATAATAAATAAAGGAGATGTTATTAATGCCAAAATTAAAACAAGAAAAAGAAATTAAAGAAATTTCTAGTTATAAGTATGGTTTTAACGATGGAGATATTTCTTACTATAATACGGGGAAAGGTCTTAATGAAAATATTATTAATGAAATTTCAAATCATAAAAATGAATCCGACTGAATGCGTGAATATCGCCTACAATCATATCGGAATTTTTTAAAAATTAAAAATCCAAGTTGAGGACCAAATTTAGAATTTATGGATTTTGATGATTATGTTTATTATATTAAGCCAACTGATCACATTGCAACAACATGAGAAGAAGTACCAGAAAAAATTAAAAATACTTTTGATCGATTAGGATTACCAGCAGCGGAGCGCGATTATTTAGCAGGAATAAAAGCACAATATGATAGTGAACCAGTTTATGGTAGTATGCTAAAAGAAGTTGAAGAAAAAGGAATTATCTTTTTAGATTGTGATACCGCTTTGCGGGAACATCCAGCATTATTTAAAAAATATTTTGGGACATTAGTTTCAAATACAGATAATAAATATGCAGCTTTGAATAGTGCAGTTTGGTCGGGGGGTTCATTTATTTATGTTCCGAAGGGAGTTAAATTAGAAAAACCATTACAAGCTTATTTTCGAATTAACTATCAAAACAGTGGCCAGTTTGAACGAACACTAATTATTGTTGAAGATGATGCTGAATTACATTACATTGAAGGGTGCACCGCTCCAATTTATGCTCGTGATTCGTTGCATGCCGCAATTGTTGAGATTTTTGTTGGGAAAAATGCGAAAATGCGTTATACAACAGTTCAAAATTGAAGTGATAATGTACTAAATTTAGTAACAAAACGAAGTATTGTTGAAGAAAATGGTCAAATGGAATGAATTGATGGCAATATTGGTTCAAAAATTAATATGAAATACCCAAGTGTAATTTTAAAAGGGAATAATAGTAAAGGACAATGTATTTCAATTGCTGTTGCAAAAGAAAATGTTATTCAAGATGCTGGGGCGAAAATGATTCATTTAGGGAAAAATACTGCGTCAAAAATTATTTCTAAATCAATGACTTTTAATGGTGGAACAGCAAATTATCGTGGTCTTGTCCATATTGGACCAAAAGCACAATATTCCAAAGCACGTGTTGAATGTGATACTTTAATTTTAGATGGAAAATCACATTCAGATACCATTCCCCAAAATAAAGTTTATAATAATGAATCACAAATTGAGCATGAGGCAACTGTAAGTAAGGTTTCTGAAGAACAATTATTTTATTTACAAAGTCGGGGCTTATCTGAACAAGAAGCCTTAGAAATGATTGTAATGGGGTTTTTAGAACCGTTTACAAGAGAGTTACCAATGGAATATGCTGTTGAATTAAATCAATTAATTAAAATGGATATGGAAGGTAGTGTTGGTTAATGGCAATTGCTAATAAGCAACAAATTCGACAAATAAAGATAGCCCTGCGATCAAATATTGCGCCGAAGCTTCGCCAACAAAAAGAGCAACAAATTTTTCAAGAGTTTTTTAATAATCATATTGTTCAAAACAGTAAAAATATTGCTATTTATTATCCTATTAAAGGAGAAGTTGATACAATTTTAATTATTAAAAAATTATTTGCAACAAAGATTAATGTTTTTTTGCCCCGTATGTTAGGCGATAATTTACAATTTTATCAATTTACAAATTTGACAGTTGATTTAGAATTTAATCAACGCTATGGTCTTTATGAACCATTAATAACATTACCCATAATTGATAAAAATAAGCTTGATGTGGTTGTTGTTCCAATTGTGGCCTTTGATCAAACCCATTTTCGGTTAGGTTATGGGAAAGGGTATTATGATCGTTTTTTAAAAGATTATCAAAAGAGAATAATTGGATTAGCATTTATAGAACAATTAGTATCACAACCATTACCAATTGAAAAACATGATATTAGGATTAAAACAATTATTAGTGCTTAATTATACAAGGAGTAAATATGAATTTGCCATTATTACGTGTTGTTAGTAAATATTGATTTACATCGGTACATACTTATTTAATAACCTTAGTTTTGCCAGTATTATTATATTTTATTAGTACTCGTGTTACTAATATGTTTAATAGTAATGCTAGTTATTTGGCATTACCCGGGGCAATTTTATTAGTGGGTGTTATGAATGGAATTTTGGATTTGTCAATTGCTTTTTACGAATTTCGAAAAACAAGTTTTGCCCGCCAATTACATTTATTAAAAACATCAGTTTATCAACTAATTTTTGTTTTAATGTTAATTAATTTAGTTACTACTTTAGTAGGCTCATTATGACTATTTTTAATTGCTTTTTTAAGTTATGGTGAGGCAATTCATGTTGAATGAATTAATTGATTTGCTTTTTTTTGAGCAATTATCTTAGGTTCTGTCATTGCATCTTTGATTGGAATTTTAATTGCCTTTTCATCAAGAGATTTAAAAGTTATTTTGGTAATAGCGATTTCGATTTTTTTAATTTTTGCTTTTTTAACAGGATTGTTTTTTCCGTTAGGAGTAATTCGTAGTGATAAGATTTTAAATATTATTGGTTATCTATTAGTTCCAAGTTATGTCACATCTATTATGGGCAGTGCTTTTTTTTGATTAGTCCCAGAATGAATTTTAGATTCCAATTTATATCCAAATTTAATATATTTTTCGGATTTACATAATATTTGATTACCAACTTTAATTAGTTTTGGTGGAGGTTGTACTTTTTTTAGTTTGATTTTTATTATTAATTATTATCAAGATAAATAAAATATGATATGATATTTTTAGACAATTTAATATATAGTTATTTAGAGTTAGGGAATTAAGTGCAAATCTTGAGCTGTCCCAGCAACTGTGATATGGACGAAAACCATAAGCCACTGAAAATATATTTTGGGAAGGCGGTTAGTAGAATGAAGTTAAGCCAGTAGACCTTTCTAAATTTAATTAGTCTTATTATATACTCCTGGGTGTGAGTCATGTAATTATTTTTTACACAAATAATTTAATGATTGTTATATAAAAAGCATTTTGGGAATGCTTTTTTGTTTACTATAACTAGAATTAAATTGTCAATTTTTAATTTGCTAGAAAGAATACTAAAACAATGAAGAAAATACTAATAGTGCTATTAAATATTACATTTATTTTGTCTCCAACAACAGTTATTGCTTGTCAGAACCCTAGTGAATCTATTTCATATCAAGATCCAGCTTGGGTTTATAATATGAAAACTGAAGAATCACAACAGTTTAGCGTTGGTTATAATAATTATTATTTACCATCAGCAAAAACTACTTTTCAACAAGATAATTGGTTAGATCTTAACCAAGAGAATCATATTTATGTTTATTTTAAAAATATTACTAATATTGATGAAGTAATGGAAAAGTTGTCATTTGGTGATACTGCTAATTTGCAACCTGTAACGCACCTTTATGAGCCAATAACATTTACAAAAGCCAACAATGGTATGTTTATTTCTAATCCCTTTTTAACACAAAACACAACTGTTGGAGGTTATACCATGATGGCACAAAATAAATGAAATGATATTAAAAATAGTAAAAACATGAAACAATTAAATGATCGCTTTCAAAAAGAATTTCAAGAACATGGGACAATTGCTGATTCACATCCAGTGCAAGAAGTAAATGGAACAAATTTTGTATGATGAGATTCAAATGCTTGAAAAAGCTTATTACAAACAAAAATTCAAAAGGAAATTTATGATGTTTGAAGTAGCACTGAAAACAAAATCCAAGTTGGGATGAATATTCCATTAAGTCTTGTAAGTCAAGGGGCAATTAAAGTGTCGAAAACTACTGCTCAAAATATATTTCGGATTGATTTAAATTATCAAGAAGATTGAATAAATAATAGTTTTAACAAAGTAAAATACCTACTACCCCACTGAGGTTTTTATTTTAAAATTAATGGTGAAAATAATGCCCAATATATTTCACCGCAACTAATTCCTGCAATCAATAATACTTTTCGTTCTTCTGATGTTTTGACATATTTAAATTCAAAAACCATAAATTCTTTTAATGTTAAAGGTTATAAAAATGCTAGGGTAATTTTATAGTTTTCCGGTATAATTATTATATATAATTATTAGAAGGAGTGAAAATTATGAAGCAATTAAAATGACCAAAGCTTTTGATGTTCATTGGTGCAGCTTGAATTATTATAATTGGAATTTTGTTTGCGGCAGGTGTCCCAGCAAAAACTTCAATTTATGGATGAGATACAAGTTGACCAGTGCTATTACTTTTAGGGATTTTTTATATCTTAATTCCATTATCAGTTAAGCCTGGATTTTGATCATTGTTGTGAGCTTTAGCGATTACTGGTTTAGCAGTTATTTTCTTAATTGGTTTTTTTGTTAAAGCAGATTATCAATCTCCCTGAACTTATTTAGGGGCTATTCCTAATCTTTTTATAGGAGTTGGAGCATTAGGATGAATTTTTGTCCATGAATAAAAAAATTTAATATGTATTAAGAAATGACATTAATTATAGTTAATGTCTTTTTTTATTTCTAATTTATTATTTAAATATAAAGAATGTATCAACATTTTATTATTACCTATTATAGATGTAATATTGTTAATTGGTTTGGAACTTTAAAGTTAATCGGATAATAACAAACTATGTTTTAAAAGTATTTAATTATTGTTATAATGGGAGTGATATATTAGTTTATATCGCTTTAATATTAAATTTACTAAAAATATTTTATCATATGGAAGGAGATTTAATAATGGCTGGAAATTGTGATTTGTCTTGTTATGCTTGTGAGTGTACTTGCAAACAAGCTGGGGATCATCCTAATTGCTCAGATTGTCGAAATTGTACATCAAATGATAAGCATGACAGAAAGTAGTTTAAAAACAATAAATTTTTTATAATAATGTAAAGTAAAGATGCAAGTAGGACATTTAACCCTTATTGATTTGATAATATATCTTTTATTAAAAAATGCAATACTTTTTTTGAAAAAATTATTTTTTTAAATATAAGTTAATATTTCAGCACGCAAAAAAAAGAAACTTTGCTACAAATATATAATTCATATTTAAAAAAATTAAATATTAATATTTTGTAAAAATACATCTTTGGAGGATAATCAACTTAAACTCGGTCGTGTTTTTTCATTAATAATTTTCATAACTTTATTAATTTCTTTTTGAGTAATATTATTAAAATCAGTACCCTTAGGTAAATATTCTCTAATATCTCTATTCATTCTTTCAACGTGTGGTTTTTGAGTTGGGGTTCCAGCATCACAAAAATAAACATTTGAATTAGTAATCTTTTCAATATCTTTTCATTTACTAAATTCTTTACCTTGATCTGTAATAATTCCTTTTACATTTACTTTATAAAGTTTATTTTTAAAAATACTTTTAATTGCTTTATTAACCTCTTCTGAATTATGTTGATTTAATTTAAAACAAATAGTATATAAACTCTTTTCTTCGGTAAAAGTTAAACAAGCAGATTGATGATCTTTACCAACTATACAATCCATTTGAAATCAACCAAAAGTACCTTTTTTATGTTGTGATTCTTCAATAAATCTAATATTAGATAATTGCCCACGATCATCTTTTCTCTTTTTTGTTTTAAATTTTCTACCTTTAAATGGTAATCGTTTCTTAATTTCAATATTTTCATCATCAAAAACCCCATGATCAATATATTTATAAAGTGTCACATGTGAAAATGGAAACTTTTCATTATATTTTTTTTCATATTCATAAATAATTAACATCGGTGAATAGTGTTTATTACTTAAAATTTTCCTTACATAATTTACAACTTTTTTTGTAATTGTTGTATATTTTATGGATTTTTTTCTTTTATTTTTATAATCATCATTTGCTTGTTTTGGTTCATATTCCCCTTTAATCCTTTTAGTTTCTAAACTTATTGTATTACGGCTTTTACTCATGGCTTTTGCTATTTTAGAATAATTAGGTGTACCATCTTTCTTTTTAAATTTTTCACATTCTAAATATTCTTTTAAGTCGTACCTTTCTGGCAACTTAAAATGTTTAAATTTTTTCTTTTTCATTTTTCTAACCCTTTCTTAAAAATATTTATATATTAAAAATAAAATTTTGTTGACAATTTATTAAAAAATGTTAGGATGGTGATGTAATTTAATACAAGTAGGATTTACTAACCCTTAATCGCTTGTTTAAAAATTACTAAAATTAGAGACTTGAAAAAGTCTTTTTTTTATGTAAAATAAAGATAATAAAAAAAAGAACTTGTGAGAGTTCTTTTATACGTTTTATATACTCTTTTATTTAATCATATTGTTTAAATAATAGCAATTTTAATATGCAAAAAGGAGTAAAAAATGGTAACTTTTAAGACTATTTCAGGTAAAACTAAGAAGTTTTTGACCCAAAAAGCAGAAAAATTGAGTAATAAAAGAGCATATTTATACTATTTAAAGCTCCCATTTGATAATTGACAAGATGAAGTTGACACAAAAACCATTGATTTTATTAAGGATACGATAAATCAATTAGAAATAGAATTGGAATTGGCTTTATTAAATGACCAATACGGCGGGGGCAAGAAAATATATGTTGAGAAATATGTTAAAGATACAAATATAAATAATGCAAATATTGTTATTAATTTTGATAATGTTGATTTACCAAAAATAAATGAGGTGATAAAGAATGCTTAAACATTTTTTACATTTAGATGAAATACCAAGATGATTTTATCAAAAGAATGTCCCTAATGCACCCTGAAAAGAAATATATAATCCTGCTGATGAATATAATGAAATAGGAAGTCGTTTTAGTTCTAAAACATTTATGATTAAAGATAATCCAATTGGTAAGTCTTGTGCTATATCATTATTAGTAAATAAACCAATATTTATTATTGCTGTACAAAAAATGGGTAAAGATATTAGAAAAGGAGTATTTGAAAATATACAAAATACTCTTAATGCTATGAATATTAATTATAAAGTTAATTTATCTGAACATTCTTTTACATTAGATAATGGTACATATATTATTTGTAAAGGATTACATTCTCAAACTAAAAGAGAAAAATTAAAAGCGTTTGCTGATTTAGGAAAATATGAATTTGCTATTGAATGAAGAGAAGAAGCAGATCAATTAACAAAAGAAGATATGAGTGAATTAACATTTGCAGTTCGTGGTGCTAAAAGAAAGTTTGTTATTAATTCATCTAACCCTGAATCACTAGGAAGATATATTATTAAATATTGTAATGAAATAATGCCATTTGATGAGCAATTAATGCGATTAAAACATGACCAAATAGGTAAATTTAAAATTAATTATTATGAAAAAAATAAGAAATTTACTAAAACAATTATTATTCATTATTCTAGCTGAAGACTTAATACTTATTTAGATAATGATGTAGTTCGTAATCAATTAGAATTAGAAAAATTAGACCCAATTAGAGCAAGAGTATGAAGTTGAGGATTACCTGGACAATTAAAAGGTGCTGTATTTGCTAGGTATCTTAAATTTACTAAATTAACATGAAGTTTTGATAAAATCCTTGCTGGTGTTGATTATGCTCAAGCAGATAGCCCAAATGGACATAAAACAAGTGCTAGTTTATGAGTGTATAATTCAAATTTAAAAAAAGTACATAAAATAGGTAAATATACTCATTCAAATGCAACAATGGAATATAAAGATGTTTTTGAACAAGCAAATGATATTATTCAATTTTATTTATCTAGTTTAAAAAATAGTACTATATTTATTGAAAGTGGTTTAACAATTAATGTTGATTATGGTGCAGGTGGTAGAGCATTTATTGATGTTCTTAATAAGGAAAAAATAAAATATCGATATGGTAAATTATTAAGATTTGAAAAAGTTGATAAAAGTATATGATTAGTTACTGATCGTGTTAATTCATTTATTGGTGCAATGATTAGTGGAAAAATGACCCATGATTTAATTTTAGAAGAAAGTAATACTGAATATCCAATGATTCAGTGAAAAGAAAAACTAAATAGTGAAAAAGAAGACATAATGCCATTATATGATGATGAATTTGACTCTGATTATTATGCATTAAGTGAATATATAAGAGAGATTGTGCAATCATCAAATAATAGATTAATAAGGGTGGATAGGTTAAGATAAATTGGACAACAATAATGTAGAGTAAATATTTATAATTAAATTACAATGGAGGTGTAATTATGGCAAAGAATCATTATACCGATGAATTTAAGCAACAAATTGTTGGTCTTTACAAAATGGGTCAAACTCCTGAACAATTAGCCAATGATTACCAAATTGGTAAATCTACTGTTTGGAAATGAGCTCACCAATTTAGTAACTCGGACTCATTTAAAGCTAAAGACAATAGAACGCCAGAAGAAAACGAATTAATTCAATTACGTAAAAAAGTTAAACAATTAGAAATGGAAAATGACATTTTAAAGCAAGCAACACTGATAATCGGCAAAAAATAGCAATCATTAAAAATAACAAAGCAAAATATCCAATTATTAATTTATGTAAAACATTGAAATTGGCTAGATCAACATATTACTATCAATTAAAAGCAAATAATCCCAAGAATAATCAAAACATTGATAATGCTGTTATCAGTATTTTTCTAAAAAGTCGTAAAAATTATGGAACAAGAAAAATTAAAATCATGCTAGCTCAGCAAAATATTATATTATCTCGTGTAAAGATTAGTAAAATAATGCGAAAATATAACTTAATTTCAAATTATATAAACATCAAATACAAGTAATTTTATTAGAAGTCAAAGTATAAACTGAAATATATAAATATTTTAAAAATAATAGAACATATATTATAGAAGAAGGTGAATCATCGAATATAGGTATATCAGCTGAATCAGATTTAATAACTCATTCCACGGTATCCACATGTACATTTTGGAGAACCGTTATTCATTTCATAGTTATCATCGCAATTAGAGCATTCTGAATTATAACAATGATCCTATGCCTCTAAAGTTTTTCCATTACCTACCTTTAAGTTATGTACCTCAACTTTAAAATAAAGTTGCTTTTTATTAAGTTATTGTTATAATTAATTAAGCATTTGTTCTACTTTGTAGAACGTGCTTAAATGTGGTAGTAATATTAATATTACGTTTGGACCACAGCGAGATTTCAAAAAAAAAAGGAGGAAATTGCTCGTGGCAAAAATTACTAGAATTGCAAAATTAGAATTTCAAGCTGGACAAGCAAAACCAGGGCCAGAATTAGCGTCATTAGGAATTAACATGCCGCAGTTTTGTACGCAATTTAATGATGCAACAAAAGACCGTATGGGTGATGTTGTGCCAGTTGTGATTACAGCATTTGATGATAAATCATTTAAATTTGAATTAAAAACTACTCCCGCTGCAATTTTATTAAAAAAAGCAGCTAACATTTCAAAAGGATCAGCAAAAGCAAAAGATGAAAAAGTTGGAACTATTTCAGTAGATGAAATCCGTAAGATTGCAGAATATAAGTTGGTTGACTTAAATGCCAATGATGTTGAAGCAGCAATGAATATTATTGCAGGAACTGCTCGAAATATGGGAATTGTTGTTGAAGGTATGGCAAGTAAAAAGGAAAAAAACTAATTATGGCAAAAGTTGGAAAAAAATATCATAAAGCTGTTGAATTAGTTGAAAAAAATAAGGTTTATCCTATTACTGAAGCAATTGAATTGGCTCAAAAAACTGCTACAACAAAATTTGACTCAACAGTCGAAGTTGCTTTTAATTTAAATGTTGATCCTCGTCATGCTGATCAACAAATTAGAGGGGCAGTTGTTTTACCAAAAGGAACTGGAAAAAAACAACGAATTTTAGTCTTAACAAATAGCAAAGAAGCTGATGCAAAAGCAGCTGGAGCAGATTTTGTTGGGGGAAAAGATTTAATTACAAAAATTCAAAAAGAAAATTGATTTGATTATGATGTCATCATTGCAACACCAGATATTATGGCTGAATTAGGAAAAATTGGAAAGTTATTAGGGCCAAAGGGCTTAATGCCAAATCCTAAAACTGGTACTGTTACTCCTGATGTAACAAAAGCAATTGAGGACGTTAAAAAAGGAAAAATTGAATATCGTGTTGATAAAAATGGAAACATTCATTCAATTATTGGAAAAGTATCATTTAATGCCGAAGCTTTAAAAGCTAATTATGATGTAATTTATGAAACAATTCGTAAGGCAAAACCTGCTGCTGTTAAAGGGGCATATATTAAAAATATTGCTGTTACAACAACAATGGGGCCAGGAATTAAAGTTTTAATTGAAGGATAAGATTTAAAAAAACTAACTTTTGTTAGTTTTTTTAATTTGTCAAAATTTTCCATTTTATTATTTGATATATATTGATTAAGGTCATAATATTAATATTACCAAAGTACATTATTTAGAAAAAATAGAGGAGACACAAATTATGCATTTATATTTACAAGCGGATGTTGGGAAGGCGGTTGTTGATATTTTAAAAGCTTGAGGTGAGGGTTTTGAAGTGCAATTATTGCAACAATGTTTGTGATTTTTTTGGGGTGATTTTTAACAAAACGGGGAACCTTTAAAAAAGATTGAGAAGCAGTTTTAATTAAAATTGTAATGGTCGTTGGGTTGCCATGTTTAGCATTTGATGGATTTATGGCTGATACAACTGTTGATCAAGTAAAAACACAAGCTGCTATTTTATTAGTGGAATTCCTATTTTATATTATTTTAGGAATTGTGGCAAAATACTTTTATATTAAATACGATCAAGATGTTAGAGATACTTTAGCAATGTGTACTGTTTTTGCTTCAACTACTTTCTTTGGAATTCCAGTTGTAACAGCTTTATTTGGATCAGGTAAAGCTGCTTTACCAGCTAATGTATTTAATATTCCTTATCGTGTATTTTTATATTCCTTAGGGTTTATTGTGATGAGTAAACCAGTAGTAACTCAATTAGCGTCAGTTGGGCAAACAACAGCTGAAACAGTTGTTGCTGCAAAAATAGATCCCGTTGGTTATGCACAAGTTAAAGCAGAAATTCGTGCTAAAAAAATGACAATGGTTAAAGCAAATCTAAAACAAATCTTTGTTAATCCAATTTTAATTGCAACAATTATTGGATTTATTTTTTGAGTAACACAATTGATTCCAGGCATTGCAATTGTGCCTGATCAAAATTCAGTTGGTAGTGGTAAACTTTTTTCGCCATTACGATTAGATAACACTTTTCCACCATTATTTAAAGTAACTAAAACTTTAGAAGGAGTTTGTACGCCATTAGCTTGATTGGCAATTGGGATGACATTAGCAAAGGGAAAAATTCGTGAAGCAATGCAAGACAAAAAAGTATGGTATGGAATGATGATGAAAGTTATCTTAGCACCAGTTGTTGGATTAGTTCTCGCAATTATCTTTGCTTTAATTGGAAAACAAACTGGGGCATGAAAATTAGATTCAATTGGGTTAGCTGTTATTGTGATTATGTTAGCAGCACCACCGGCTTCGGTAATTGTCGCATATTCAATTGGTTATAATAAACAACCAATGTTAACAAGTAACTTGACATTAGTTTCGACTTTGTTTTCAATTATTTCGTTACCATTTTGAGTAATTATTACAACAGCAATTGGGGCGACTTCATTATTTACATATTAGGAGGAAACAATAATGAGTACAAAAATTAAAATGATTTGTTATGGAGTTCGTAAAACAGAGCGTACTTTCTTTGAACAATTAAGACCGCGTAAAATATTCGGTTGGTATAAATTTACCAAAAACTAAGAAAAAGATAGATATAAAATTCTATCTTTTTTAATTAGGTTAAAATTGTCGTTAACCTTGCTTAGTTTAAGAAAAAAACAGCAAAATCAACCAAATAAAACTCTCCTACTTGGAATGTCGTTAAACCAAGCAAGCGAGGATAAACAATATAGGGGTGGCCGTACCGCTACGACATAATGCAGGCAATTCTTTTAGGCAATATAAAAGAGTTATCGTGGTTTGGGGATAAATCTTTAACCTGCAATGTTTAAAGGGTAAGTGTTCCACAATAAAAAAATTTAGAAATCTTACTATTTATAAGGAGGAATTGAAATTGTCTTTAAAAGAACTCTGTTGAAAAGAGTTAAAAATTAAATTAGCAAATAAGACAGTATTAATTAATAAATGTCAGTGTTATATTAATGAGTACTTTACAAAATTAACTAGAAACAGAAAAGGCGGTTGATATTGTAAAAAGTATGATCGGCATTGCTTAGCAAAATTAGAATTTATTAATAAACAAAAAATAAGTTATAATCTTTGATTTTTGACTTTACAATGCAAAAATAATCACCAAATTATTAAAAAATTAATTTTTAAGAAAAATAAATGATGAATTATTAATATCAAAAATTAGAAAGGAGAAATTATATGGTTGAAAATAATATCAAAAATACGATTAGCGAGTTAATTAACGAGATTAAAACAACAACAGAAAACAATTTAAGCAATTTAGAACAAATTATGGAAGCTTTAATTGATAAAGTTAATAATATTGAAAATATTTTAAATCAAATACGATAAAAAAATTAAACCAACTATTTATTAAAATTAGTTGGTTTTTTATTTTTGATAAATAAAAAATAAAGGAGATAAAAATAATGAGGAAAAATTGCCCTAAATGTAGATCAAAAATAGATGGTGATAATAAACATTTATGATGCACAAATGTTTATTGTATTTTTGCAAAAAACCCATATATTTTTAAAAATAAAAAATAGATAAATATGTTTGTTTGTGACTCTTATTTTATTTTTTTATTTAAGTTTTTAGATGATCGCTTAGTTATTTACCAATTAAGGATATTTAAGAATATGAAAGAGAGATTTTAAATAATGAATATAACAGAATCAATTAAATTTAACAAAGTTAAAGAAGAAAATGAAAAACTTAAAAAAGAACTTGCTGAAAAAGATAAAGAAATATCTAAATTAAAACAAGATATGGCAGATTTAGAATGTAATCAATATACTTTATAAGCAAAACAATTATATAAAGAAGATTTTAAGAAAATAGCAAATACCAATTTTAGTTCCAAAGGTCATACAAGTTTCACAACTTGAGAATTAAAAGATAATTCATTATATGACAAATTACCTAGTAAGGAGGATAAAACATGTATTTAGTTATAAAAGATTCAGATAATATAAAAGATCATTATAAAATAACGGATTTAATTTCAAAAAATACCGATCATGAAGAAAAAGAAAACTTTTGGTATAAATTTGGTTATACAGTGATAAATAATTTATTTGATATTAATTGACAAAAAGAGCCAGACAAAAATATAGAACCGGTTCGTTAAGAATTGGTTTTTTGGTTTAATTAATTATTTATTTTTAACCTACTATTGGATATTAATTTTAGGAAAAATAAAATTAAAAACAAAAAAAGCGAGGTGATTATCATAAAAAAAGATTATTCAAAACCCAAAGCAAGATTAAATGGAAATATAATTATTGACTGTATTAGATGTGAACAAGAGTTCACTATTTTAAATTCAGAATGATTAATTCTTAATAAATTTTATAAATGCCAAAAATGTAAAAAAAATAAAGTGAGGTAATTAAATATGATAAAAAGAATTTGTCTAAATCAAAATTTAATTTCGCAAGAAATAAATAATAAAACACATATTTTAATAAACAAACAAAAAGATTGTGTTGTTTTGGATAAAAATTGTTTAGGTTTATCAAGTTATCAAAATTATTTTAGTTTAAAAATTGATGAAAATAAAAAATATGTAGTCAATAGTAGCATTAATAATAAAAGTGGTAATATTGTGGGAAAAAATTTAATTTTATCTTTTGAAAAATTAAAACAAGAAAACAAAAAACAGTTTAATTCGCAAAACAAAAATGATGCTAATAATGATTTATTAAATGAATATAATAATCATTATGATAACAAAATAACACAACAAAAATTAACATCAGAAGAATTAAAACAATTACTAGAAGATTTAGAAAATATTGGTAATCCTAATTATTGAGATAGTGGTTTTTATCTAGGATACAACAAATATGAAAAAATTACTTAGTTTATTAGTAATATTTTCGTTTTTATGTACAAACACAGTGAATTTGATTAGTTGTGGCAATATTGCAAATAACAAACCACACTTACCACCAGAAAAACCAAAAGAACCAATAGTAAAAGATGTTTTTCACTATGAAAAATTAAAACAAGAAATTACAGCAGAAATTAAAGAATATGATGAAGTAATTAAAGAAATTGAAAATAGTAAAAATGATTATGAAAATGAAGAAGATTATCAAACAGAACTAAAACAAACGCAAGCAGAAAAATTTATTAAAATGTCTGAACTAAATAATTGCGAATATCAAATTTTACTATGTCAAAAAGAAAATGAGTTTACAGACGAACAAAAACAACAAGTAATTAAGTTGTTAGAAAAACAAATAAACAACTTAAATAGTGCTTTAAATTTATTAAGCGAAATTAAAAATAGCGATTTTGACCAGAAAGATTTAGAAAAAATTAAAACAAAGATTAAAAATACAAAAATTATTTTAGACGAAATTAAAAACAATTAAGAAAGGAATGATTTAATGTGAAAAAATTTTTTAAGGAAATTAATTTATTAAAATTAATTATTAGTTTTTTTAATACGGTTTTTGGTGAAATTTTAGAATTCATTAAAAACAAAAAAGAAAAGAAAAATATTATAAATAAAAATTAAAATAATACAAAACAAGATATTAATTATCTTGTTTTTTAGAAAGAGGTACAGAAATGATTAATTGTCCATTTTGTAAATATATTCATAATATTTATAATGAAAACAATATTAATATATTATTTTTTTGTTCTTATAGGTATCCCAATCCATGAATCGTTTTAGATAAAAGAAAAATTAGAAGAATGACGGTTTATTATGCTTAAAGTAATTGAATTATTTGCTGGGATTGGCAGTCAAAGAAAAGCATTAGAAAAGATTGGGATTAACCACAAAGTAATTGCTTTTTGTGATAATGATAAATACGCTGAAAAATCATATCGATCAATTTTTAATGATTATGAAATTCCAAATTTAGGTGATATTACTAAATTAGAAACTTTACAGTATGTTGATTTAATAACTTGATCATTTCCATGCCAAGACATATCAAATGCCAATAATAATGGCCAAGGATTAAATGGTAAACGAAGTGGTTTGGCTTACAAAGTTGTTGATTTAATAAGCACAATGGCAATAAAACCGCAATATCTTTTAATGGAAAATGTACCAAATTTATTAAGTAAAAAGTTTTTTGTTGGATTTCAAAATCTACAAAATCAAATTAATAAATTAGGATATCATAACCAATATTTTACAATGAATGCCAAAGATTATGGAATTCCCCAAAATAGAAAACGATTATTTATGATTGATGGCATAAATTATTCGGTTGGTGATAGCTTATTTTAATAAATATTTGTCTATTAAAATAAAATTCCTAAGAAAAAGATAAATTTATCTTTTTTAACTAATTTAATAATAACATAAAAATAATAATTCGCAAATTATTCTTTAATTTTGTCGAAAACTCTTGATGAAATAAAAAAAATCATCAATATGACAATTTGAAAACTAATTTTGTGTAAGATTATGATTTTGCTTTAAATTTTTTAAACGTTAAAATATAATACCGTTGATTGTTGTTTTGGTGTTAAACCTTTATGTTGGTATTTTCATTTTCATAGATTTAAATAATTTTGAATATTAGTGAAACCCAAACCATGATAATGAATTAAGGCTTCTTTAAGACTCGATTGTAATTTACTAATCTTATTTAACTTTCGATAACTAGTATCAGGGTTTGTACTAGTTTTGGTAGAATATAGAGTAGAATTTGTTTGTTTTGCTACTAATAAATATAATGGTTGCATGTCAGAAATAATTATTGATTTTTCTTTAATTAATTGCTTATTCATATTTTCAATAATTCATTGTTTTTGTAATCGTTTGGTATTGGTGGATTGAACAAAAATATTATTATTGCTATCAACTACCATTTGAATACAGCATTTGGTATTAGTTGAAAATGGATCAAGATGAGTTTTTCGTTTATCAAATTTATCTTTAAAATTACCTTTATGGATTTCTTTAATAAAAGTTTCATCAATTTGGATTTGACCATTTAATTTTTTAAATTTTAATTGAGTATTTTCTAATTGTTTTGATTGCATTAATTTTTGACGATTATATCAAGCAGTTTTTGGTGTTGTTTTAATAAAACGGGAAATTATTTTACTAGATTGTCCTAATAATGAAATTTGAATTAATAAATTTCACTGTTCATAATTTAAATGACTTCAATAAGTAAAATGATGACGAAAAGCATCAAAACTAGCACGACATTTTTTACATAAATATTTTTGTTTTCCTTCGGGATTATGACCATTTTTAACACAATGATAAGATTTACAATCAGGACATATAATGCCTTTATCTCTAAATTTTTGATCAATTTCATTTAAACGTTTTTGTTTTTTGATTACTTCTGCTTCTTTTTTTATTTTTTCAGCAAATTCTAAAAATTGATCATCTGTAAAACTGTTTTTTAATTCTGTAATTATTTTTTCCATCAATTATTTACCTCTATATATTAAAAATATACCTAAAATTAGATATATTCTATAAATATCAAGAGTTTTCGACAAAATTAAAGCAAATTATTTAATAAATTTATTTTAAATTATAATTTTTACTTTAAATTTTAGACAAAAGCTTGTGCTTGTTGAATAAAATTTTTATTTATTAAAAATTGTTGCTTATGCTTATCTTCATTTTTAAAATAATAATTATATTCTTTTTCATTATTTTTGTTTAATTTATTAAGATAAAACTCAATTAAATTAACACCATTTTCTTTTGTCATTTTTAATGCAATCATATTTTTGAAAACTTTTTCACTATATGATTTAGCACCATATCCTTTTAATCATTTTACATTATGCGAAATTTGTGGTTCAGTACAAGACCCCATATATCAATCCTCTTTATAAACTTTAATACCCTCAGAATTATTTTTGATATATTTAATGAAATCTTTGATTTTATCTTTTTTATCTTTTAAGAATGGATATTCTTTAATATTTTTTCTTGTAATTAATTTTTTTAAATATTTTATTGCTTCATCAGGATCACCATTTTTAAATAATTTATTCATATCTCAATAATTTTTTTTTCTTATTTTTTCATTATCGGTTAAATTTTTAGTAAGTTTCCTTCTTCGATAAGGAAATATTGTTTTTAATTCTTTCATTAAATGAAATTGATCTAAAATAAAAATTGCACCAATTTCATTAGCAAATTTTTGGATTCATTTTGCTCCATCACCTGCTAGCGTTAACTTACAATTTTCAATATTAAAATTTTGATTTAAAAAATGTAAAAATTCTTTTTTATATTTTTTAATAAGATAGTATTTATTTTTTACTGATTTCATAACAATAAAAATTCTTTTATCTTTTAGAACATTTTTACTTTTAGTGCTTTTTATTTCATCATACCCAATATGAAAATATGCTGTTCTAAACATATTTTTTTCTATTTTTCTATATTTTGTTAAATTACTAAATGAATCATCAACTCCAGCATACAAATATGGTGTTTGAACATTGATTTTTTCTGTCATTGTTTTTAATTGTTCTTTAAATAATTTATCAAAATCAATTTCCTTATTAATGTTTGTGATTGTCATCTTTGATATATTTAAATTAGGAAACATATCCATAATATCTCTTTGTCTTTTAGCACTATCCATTAATTTTCAAAGTTCTATTTTAACACTTAAAATAATTGTTTGATTATTTTTTAAACCAATTTTTTTATTTAATAAAGTTGTTGTTTTGAATTTATTATCTTTTTTATCACGATAACCAAATCTGGAAGCTTTAATTATAATATTGCCAAAGGGAGTTTTTATCATTTTATTCTTTTTCCCTCACAAAATATAACCATTTTTGCCATTACGGTTTTGCTCTCTTAATTCTTGATCAAGGTTTTCATATTTTTCTTTCATTTTTTGTTTTCCTATTAAATTAACATCGATATTTACTTCTTGAACAAAGTTTATATCTTTAAAACTATTAAAAACATTTAACATACACTTATATTCCTTTTTAATCATCATTGCATGATAGTAAAATTTTATAATGATTCAAAACGAATGTCAGCAGCTTTATTACATTATTTATTTTATTTAACTTTTATTTTTTATTCATTTATATAAATTATTTAATACATTAAAGTCTATATCAAGTAATGATAGCATTAATATATTTATTTATACTTTTTGATATATTATTTTTATTTATTTGCTCGTTTTTTCTTTTTGGTAAATTATATAAATAGGGCGGATCAGTTAATATTAAATCAACGCTATCATTTTCTAATGTTTTGATAAAAGATAAAGCATCATCATTTATTAATTTTCCTAAATTTGTTTTTAACATTTTTTTCTCCTTTTTTATTGTTTTTTACTAAAAAAAGCAAAAATTTAACAAAATTCTTTATAAAAATTCATCAAGTATATTCAATCAGCAAATTCTGTCTCTTTTTAATTTGTTAATAACATCATTTAAAATAAACGCAACTCTTTTTTAAAAAATTAAAGAAATTTATTGTATTTAATTAAAATTAATTATGTATAATGAAATAAGATTTATGGTAACATTTATTGAATAATTAATAGAGAATTTTAGGGAGATTACAAAAATGAAAAATGAAACTATTATAGATTATATTTCTGGAACATCCGTAAAGAGTACTTCTGAAGAAATTGAGGCAGTTCAAGTTTTTTCTAAAATTTTGGTTGAAGATTATGGATATCCTAAGGAAAATATTCAAACACATCCTCAATTTAGAGTTAAAGTTCGCCCATCTGATGAAAATAAAAGTTACCCAATTGATATTGGAGTTTTTTTAACACCCAAAAAACAAGATGAAGATCTTTATATTGTTGTAGAATGCAAAAAGAAAAATAGAAATGACGGCAAATCTCAATTACAAGATTATCTAAGATTTTGTAATGCACAACTTGGAGTATGATTTAATGGAGATGAGAGAGTTTTCATTAAGAAATATGAAAAAGAAGGAAAAGTCTATTTTTCTGAGATTCCAAATATACCAATATATGGACAAAGATTAGAAGATATTGGTATGTTTAAAAGAAAAGATCTGAAACCTACACATAATCTGAAAGGAACATTTAAAGCTATTCGTAATCATTTGTTTGCAAATACAGTTGGTGCTACAAGAGATGAGGTATTAGCACAACAATTAATTAATGTTATTTTTTGCAAAATTTATGATGAACGTTTTACCGAACCTGAATCAATAATTGAGTTTAGAGCAGGTATTAATGAAAATGAAAATGATGTTAAAAAGAGAATATTAAATATATTTGAAAAGGTAAAACGTAAATATAAAGAAATCATAGATTCTAGTGATAACATTTCTTTAGATGCAAAGTCCATAGTATATATTGTTGGCGAACTTCAAAATTGATGCCTAATTGAAGCAGAAAGGGATATCATTGCTGATGCATTTGAAATTTTTATAGGGCATGCTTTAAAAGGCGGTCAAGGTCAATTTTTTACACCAAGAAATGTAGTAAAAATGATGGTTGAAATATTAGATCCAAATGATGAAGACTTAATAATAGATCCTAGTTGTGGTAGCGGTGGTTTTTTAATTGAATCTTTACGATATATATGAAATAAATTAGATATTGAAGGAAAAAGACTTGATTGAAATGCTGAAAATTTAAAAGAAGAGAAAATGGAAGTTGCATTAAATAAAATTAGAGGAATAGATAAAGATTACTTTTTGACAAAAGTTGCAAAGGCTTATATGGCAATTTTAGGAGATGGGAAAAGTGGTATTTTTTGTGAGGATACCTTAGAAAATATTAATACGTGAGATTATAAAACACGTATTAAGATAGATAAGGGAAAATTTAGTATTTTATTAACGAATCCACCTTTTGGAAGTAAAATTCCTGTTAGAGGTGAAGAAAAATTAAAACAATATGAATTAGCATATAAATGAAAAAAGGATAAAAAAAGTGGAATTTGAAGCAAAGGTAAATTAAATGAAAAAGAAGCACCTCAGGTTTTATTTATAGAAAGAAATATTCAATTATTAAAAGAAGGTGGCAAGATGGCTATTGTACTACCAGATGGTATTTTTGGTAATGATACTTTTGCTTTTATAAGAAATTGAATTAAAAACCAAGGGAGGATTTTGGGAATTATTGATTTACCAATAGAAACTTTCCAACCTAATACTTCTACAAAAACAAGTGTATTAATTTTCCAAAAACTTTCAAAAGAAAAAATCCCAGAAAATTATGAAATATTTATGGCAATTGCTGAAACCTGTGGTCATGATAGACGAGGAAATGAAATTAGTGAAGATGATATAAAAAATATTTCTAAAGAATATAAAGAATGGGAATTAAAGATTATGGAAAGTGAAAAAAACTAATGAAGATTTTTACAGTTAAATTAAATGATTTAGAATTTGGTTATAGATTACTCCCAATGTTTTATTATTTTTTAAAAATCATAAAAGTTAGAAATATTAAAAAAGCTATAAAATATATAACTTTACAAGAAATAAGTAAAAAAATATCTGATGGAGAACATTCTCATATTAAAAGAAACAATAAATCTGGAGTAAGATATTTATATGGAAGAAATATTAAACAAGGAACTATTAATTTTGATTCTATTTCAGATTATTCATATATTTCTTTAGAAGACTATACTAATTTTAAAAGAACACATCTTATTGATAATGATGTTTTGATTTCTATTTTAGGAACAATAGGAAATTCTGCAATTTATAAAAAAGAGTACTTAGGTATTATAGGAATTCCTAGGCATATTGGTAGAATCACATTATTAAATACTGCTCCTATTAGTCCTGAATATTTAGTAGCGTATTTCCGCACTAAACTAGCTAAGCATCAATTGTATAGTTTGACAACAGGAAATATACAACAACTTTTATCTTTAAAAAATCTTAAAAATTATGAAATTCCAATACCAAATAAAACTATTTTAAAAACAATAACTAATAATGAATTAACAGCTTTTATGAATGATATATTTGCACAAAAAGAAATTAAAAAGGCAATTGAATTATTTTATAAAGAACTAAATATTGATTTTTTAGCTATTTCTAAAAAAAAGAATTTTTCAATAACATATGATGAACTAAAAAACTCAGATATATGAAATGCTAGTTTTTATAATCCAGTATATGTAGATACCATGAAAGAATTAAAAAAAAATCATAATATTAAAAATTTAGGAGAAATAGTTGATATGATAAGTGGTATTGAACCTGGAAGCCATAATTATATTAATTATATTGATAAAAAAAATGATTCACTATCTTTTATAAGAACTTCTGATATAGTTAATCATGAAGCAGATCTTTATCCTGATTATTATCTTTCTTCTAAATATAATAAATTGATTAAGCAAGATATAAAAGTCAATGATTTAATTTTTACTAAAGATGGTAAAATTGGCGCAGTAGGACTAATCACAGATGCCGATAATATATTTATTTCATCAGGAGTTGAAAGATTAAGATTAAATTCTAATGGTATTAATATTGGTCTTACACCGGAGTATCTATTTATAGCGTTACTAATTACAGAGATAGGTCAGTATGCTTCTAAAAGGCGTACTGTTATTGCTACAACAATTCCTCATTTAAGAGAAGAAAAAATGAAAGATATTGAAATTCCTATTTTTTCTTCAGATGTTATTTTAAAAATAACTGAACTAGTTAAAAAAGCATATGAATTAAAATCAAAAAGAAAATGTATTTTAAAAGAAACAGATAATCTTTTAAATTCCTATTTTTTAAAATAATGCTATTATATTTTGTAAAAGAGGGAATAAAATAAACGTTTGGTGATATCTTATTTTAATAAATATTTATCTATTAAAATAAAATTCCTAAGAAAAAGTTAAATTTATCTTTTTTAATTAATTTAATCATAACATAAAAGTAATAATTTACAATACAAAAAATAATAATTCGCAAATTATTTAATAAATTTATTTTAAATTATTGATTTTTACTTTAAATTTTAGACAAAACATTGTGCCTGGTGAGCAACATTTTTATTTATTAAAAATTTCTGATTATGCTTATCTTCATTTTTAAAATAATAATTATATTCTTTTTCATTTTTTTTGTTTAATTTATTAAGATAAAACTCAATTAAATTAACACCATTTTCTTTTGCCATTTTCAATGCAATCATATTTTTAAAAACTTTTTCACTGTATGATTTAGCACCATAGCCTTTTAATCATTTGACATTATGTGAAATTTGTGGTTCAGTACAAGACCCCATATATCAATCCTCTTTATAAACTTTAATACCCTCAGAATTATTTTTGATATATTTAATGAAATCTTTGATTTTATCTTTTAAGAATGGATATTCTTTAATATTTTTTCTTGTAATTAATTTTTTTAAATATTTTATTGCTTCATCAGGATCGCCATTTTTAAATAATTTATTCATATCTCAATAAATTTGTTTTCTTATTTTTTCATTATCGGTTAAATTTTTAGTAAATTTCTTTCTTCGATAAGGAAATATTGTTTTTAATTCTTTCATTAAATGAAATTGATCTAAAATAAAAATTGCACCAATTTCGTTAGCAAATTTTTGGATTCATTTTGCTCCATCACCTGCTAGCGTTAACTTACAATTTTCAATATTAAAATTTTGATTTAAAAAATGTAAAAATTCTTTTTTATATTTTTTAATAAGATAGTATTTATTTTTTACTGATTTCATAACAATAAAAATTTTTTTATCTTTTAGAACATTTTTACTTTTAGTGCTTTTTATTTCATCATACCCAGTATGAAAATATGCTGTTCTAAACATATTTTTTTCTATTTTTCTATATTTTGTTAAATTACTAAATGAATCATCAACCCCAGCATACAAATATGGTGTTTGAACATTGATTTTTTCTGTCATTGTTTTTAATTGTTCTTTAAATAATTTATCAAAATCAATTTCCTTATTAATGTTTGTGATTGTCATCTTAGATATATTTAATTTTGGGTACATATCCATAATATCTCTTTGTCTTTTAGCACTATCCATTAATTTTCAAATTGCTATTTTAATAAAGATACTAATTCTACTTCGTTTTTTTCTTCCGACTTTCTTATCAAATAAGAAAACAAATTCATATTTATTAGTATCTTTATTAAAAAAACGAAATAATGTTCTAAAAAAGGTAATATCACCATACTCTGTTTTTTCTGTAAAAGGTCTTTTACCCCACATAATATATCCATTTTGGCCATTACAATTTTGTTTTCTTAATTCTTGATCAGTTCTTTCTCATTCTTCTAATATTATTTTTTTCCTATTTCATTAACATCAGTATTTACTTTTTCTCTAAAATTAATAGTATTGAAAATATTTAACATATAATTATATTCCTTTTAAATCATCATTGCATGATAGTAAAATTTTATACTGTTTAAAATAATTTGTCAGCAATTTTATTACATTATTTTTATCGATAGAACGAGAGAAAATAATTAACCTTCTTTTTCTTTTTATTTTTCACTAGTTATTTGTTAAATAACTTTATTACTTTTTCTCATTTAGGTAGAGTTTTCCCTAGGTACGGTTTAGTTAATCACTTGCGACTACTCTTCTGCCCCATATAGTACTAATTTAATTAGTTGATTAACCTTACAGATATCCTCCCACTTCGTTTATTTTTTAGTGTTCCAGCTTGACCACTTTGTGAAATCTTACCATTTATAAAAAATAATTATTCCTTTTCAGAATAATTATTGGTTTCTTGTCTTTTAATTAATTCTATTTCAAGGTTTTTGATTTTTTGTAAAAGTAAATTTATCATTGTTTTATTTTGAATAGATTTGTAATTTGTATTTTCATACTCTCTTAATTGCATTTTTAAATTATTAATATTTGTCTTAATTTCTGTTGTTGTTAAATTGACAAATTCATTAATTTCATTTTCTTTTATTTCTTTTTTGTTATTTTTAATATCATAAAAATATTCTTTATTAAAATTTATATAATTAATTTCTTTTAATTGAAATATGTTTGTTTTTTCTACTAACTTTAAATCTTTTCATAGTTTTAAAGTTATTTTCATTGGGTTATAGCGTGCTATTTTAACAATTCCTTGTCTTTGTTTTAAATTTGCTAACTCACTAGTTAACATTAAAGGGTGACTTTTTAAATTTTTCGAAACACTAATATTGCTTTTATTTTCATTAATACTAATTTGTTCGATTGTTTTTGTTCCAAATAATTCACTATAATATTTTATTGTTTCTAAATCGTTGGTATGTAAGAAAATATGCATCCCACAGTTATTTAAAATAATTTTTGCTCTTGTATCACCATAATTTAATTTTAATTGGTTGATATCTTGTAAAATAAATTGAAAAAATATGTTTCTGCTGCGCGAAATACTAACTCATTTTTCAATGTTGTTTATTTTTGTTAAATTAGCAAATTCATCTAAAATAAAATATACTGGTTTTTCTAGTTTTTGTTCGATTATTTCACTTGCTTTATTTGTTAAAAATTGATAAATTTGACTAATTAATATTGCTATTAATTTATAGTAATTATCATTTTCGTCACTAAATATGATGTATAAAACTGTTGGATATTCGATAAAATCATTGTAATTAATATCATTTTGGGATGTTAAATTACGAATAAAATCATTGTTAAATATTTCTAAACTTTTTGCAACAGTCATTAAAATAGCATCTAGTGTTCGATTTTCTTTACTATCAACTAAAACTTGGCTTGCGGTTATTTTGGCAATGCTGGTATTTTTTCGATTATTAAGTCATTCAACTAGAACTTTTTTAATACTAGCAATGGCAGCAACAGAAGCCATATTAAATTTGTTGAAAAATAATTCTTTTTTTAAAATTTCTTCTATTTCTGTTGTTAAATTATTTTTGCTTATTTTATCTTCATAATCTTCTAATATTGCCAAAATAATTCCTTGAATAATCATACTTGCTGAATTATTTCAAAATTCATCTTCAATATTTTTGTCAATTAACATATGACTAAGTGATCTAATTTTATCTTGATATTTTATTTTTCACTTTATTTTTTCTTTTTCCTTATTTGTCATTATCATTTTAATAAAGTCGTCATAAATTAGTTTTAATGGATTTCAAGTATTTCCTTTCTCTAAATTACGAAAATCAATAACTTTTATTTTATAACTATTTTCTGCTAAAAACCCACTAGTTAAATTATATAATTCTCCCTTGGGGTCGGTTATGATCATAGTTGGTTTAACAGTTGATTTTCCATTTAAATAAATTGTTGGTAATACTATGCCTTGTGTTTTTCCGCTTGCTGTTGAGCCAACAATAACACTATGAATATTATTTTTTAAGTTAAACAATAAATCTTTTTTGTTTTTATTACAATTAAAAACAAAGCCTGTATTTTTATAATTATCTTTGATATTTACTTTTTCACTAATATCATCAATTTCTTTTATACTTAATCATTTACTATCCCCAAAATCTATTTTATCGGTTGTTTTAATTGCAGTTTCTTTACTCTTCACTTTACTAAATAAAACAAAATAAAAAAACCAGCAATAAAACGCTAAACTTAATCCAACTGTTATTAATAATCCGTATTTACTTTTAATTATATAATTTCATCATGATAATATTTGAAATTGCTTAATTTCATTGATAAATATTGTCATTTCTTTTCAATTAATAAAAATTGAATAACCTATTCCAAATAATGTTAAACAAAAAATAAAAATGATTGGAACAAAACATATACCAATCAATAAACTTATTTTTTTCTTTTTAATTTTATTTCACATATTTTTATAACTCTCTTTCTAGACTGCTCACCAAATCATATCCTTTTTGCATAATCGGATTGATTTTAAAAACCATTTCATTAAATTCTTGTTCAATTAAACTCATATTTTTAAAATCTGATTCTTTTGCACTAGGAATGGTCGTGATAATTTTGTAATATTTCATTTTTTCTGCTAAATCTAAATATTTAGTTAATTGGTTTATTTCATAATCTGTAAAATTATTTTCATATTTTAAATATTGTTTAATTTCATAAATTAAACCATCATAATCATCACTAATAATTTTAATTTTGCTAAATTCTTTAATATTGTCTTTGCTAGACTTGTATTCATCAAATAGATTATTAATTTCATTTTCTAATTTATTTCGTTCAAATTCTTTAACTTCTCGAAAATTCATTGCATTATAACTACCTTTACCTCCAATTTCACCAGGTTCTATTTCATAACCTGCTTTTGTTAAATAATTAGCATGATAATTATGAAATTTTTGTATTTGTTTTTTACCGCCAAAAATCCTATTATTACTAATTATGTATCTTTCTTCATTGAGCTTTTTTGAAAAAACTTTACTAATTGGAATAAAACCAAAATGAATATGGGGTGTTGTCTCGTCCATATGAACTGTTGAATACAAATACCCCATATCTGTTTTAAGATTATTTTTCATTCATTGCTTCATAAAATTTATTTCAATATTAACTCATTCATTTAATTTATGATAATTTATACTTTCAGGAATTAATTGTCCCATTTTACGCGTATCTGTTTTTTTATCTCATACTTGAATATCTGTAAATTGACATATTCCCATTTTTTCAAATCATTCTTGTCTTGTTGCTGGCAAAACAATTTCTATATAAGTATTATGTTTATTACAAAACTCTTTAAAAGTTGATTTTTGTGCTTCACTATATTTTTGTTGTTGCTTATTTCAATCTTCTTCTATATTTTTTAATAATTCAAATCTTTTATTATTTGTTAACTCAAAACCTTTGTTATTGCTTATTTTTGCTCTTGTATCACCAACATAATAAAAATTATATTTTGTAAACTCAGGATTAACATTTTCAGGTATTTTAATTCTAAAATTATGTCGTATTAATTTGTCAACTGTACCACTTTTATATTTTTTAAAAGTTGTAATCGGTGGTGATGACTTAAATTTTTTTTCTTTTTCCATCTTTTTATCCTCCTTTTTTGGAAATTTTTATCCTTTAAAATTTATTAAATTTAAAAAGCCAAAATTACTACTCATTATACATTTTGGCTTTGCCAAAATATTTCAAAAATTTCATTTTTATTCTGTCTAATTAATCATCTTTTTTTGGAAATTTATTACCATTAAAATATTTTAAATTTTCTTGGTATATTTGTTTTAGTTCTGCTTTTTTAATTAAAACTTGCTTATCCATTTCTAATAAAAAAGGGTGCAGTTTTTCTCAATTAACCTCATCCTCAATTTTTCCATCTTTATTTTTAATATAAAAGTTTTGATTTTTAAAAATTGTAATAAAACAATAATCTTTGTTATATTGTAATTTAAAATATTTGCTATTTATATTAATGCTTGCATAAGGATACAATAAATTTTTTATCCTTAACTCAATTCATTTATTACCTTTAATATCATAATAAGGTTTTGTTAAAATTAAATTATTTGTCATAACTTGATAACTTATATATTTTTCTGTTTCTTTCATTTTGATAGTTCCTTTCTCTATAAAATTATTTTTAATCTTTTTTTAATTTTTAATGTTATAAAATAGAAAATTGGTAAACATATTGTGTTCGTAATTAATATTCCGATAATTATTTGTTCTATACTTAAAACTCCAAGATTTAATCAAAAAAGAACAAAATCAATCGGAAGATAAATAATTATGTTTGATAATAAAATAAGAATAATTTTAATACTATGATTTATTTTTATTCAATTAATTAGTTTAATTAAAACTGCTAATAAACCTGTGCCAATATTTCAACATAATGATCCCACAGTAAAACCTCATAATGTTAAATCTGATAGAAAATGTCCCATAAATCCAATTAACAAACACCAATATCAATTTAAAATAACTCCACTTATAAAAATAGGAATTAAAAATAACGGGATTGATGTTCTTGGAATAATTTGGATTCGCATAGTTTGCGATAATACAACCATCATTGCAATTAAAACTGCGACATAATTTATGTTTTTGATTAATTGAAAATTATTCATTTTTTAAAAATTTAATTTAAGTTGTATTTTCTTTAATCGTTTTTGTATCATTGCAAAGTAATTATTATTTATTTCACAACCCAGTCATTTTCGGTTTAACTGTTCACAAGCATACGCAGTTGTACCACTTCCCATAAAAGGATCGAAAATTAAATCATTTTCTTTGCTATATTTTTGAATTAAATCGTAAAATATATTTAGTGGTTTTTCTGTTGGGTGTTCTGTTATTTTATAAGCTGATCCTACTGGGTTTTTAAATATTGTTTTTTTATTTTCATAGTTATTTTGATAATTTGGAATTTGGTGTTTTTTAGAGTAAATAATCATACAATATTCTTTATCTTGCAAAATAAAATTATTAGTTGGCATTGGGTTTGTTTTTTCTCAAAAATAAAAATCAAAATTCATATTATTTTTATAAACCCAATCTAAATAATCTTTAATTTGTCATCTATTCATTCAAATTAACATAAATTTAGTTTTTGAAATTCGATAAAACTCATCTAAATAATTATTTATATCAAATGAATTATGTAAATTATTATCATAGATAGCACTAATATATTTATTTATACTTTTTGATATTCTATTTTCATTTATTTGCTTGTTTTTTCTTTTTGGTAAATTATATAAATAGGGTGGATCAGTTAAAATTAAATCAACGCTATCATTTTCTAAACTTTTAATAAAAGTTAATGCGTCACCATTTATTAATTTTCCTAAATTCGTTTTAAACATTTTTATCCTCCTTTTTTGGAAATTTTTAGTTGTTTTTTACTAAAAAAGCAAAAATTTAACAAAATTCTTCATAAAAAATTAAAAAAAACAAGTAAATTTACTTGTTTTTTTTAATTATCTTTTTTTCCAAATCCTGCTTTTTCTTTTTTGTTTGTTTGAATTTTAATACGATATCTTTCAAATCCAGAAACAAAAAATAACCCTTGTCCTTTTACGCTACGAGCAATATAATCTTGTTCTGCTGATGTTAATCCGCCATAACTTTTATATAAATTAACAACTTTTTCTAGGTCATTAGGTTTTAACCCCATAATAAACGAATATTGACTATTATTAATAATTGCTGTTGTTTTCTTTAAAATTGTTTCATTTTCTACAAAATCAGCGATGTTTTGTGTTGCCACAACCAAAGCACCATTATATTTCCGAATTCGCTTTGTCATTTGATACATAAAATTTAAGGCAACTGGATTATCTTTATCGATTGCTAAATGAGCCTCATCAACAATTATTACAATTTGATTATTATCTTTAAAACGATTTTCTTTTACTTCTTTTTTAATAATATTTAGCATTAAAATTAATTGTGCTGCGTTTGTTTTTTTGTCATCTAAATCAAACAAATTATAAACATCATAAACAATAAAGTTGTTATTAAATTTTATTGTTGTGTAACCATTTCAAAGTGCTTGATATTTTCCATCATTTAAAAAATCATTTGCTATTAAATCCATAAATTCTTTTAAAAGTTGATTTTTATTGTTTTTATATTCTTTTTCTAATAAATAATAAAAATCATTCATAATTGGAAAATCCTTATTATTAATTTTATTAATGTCAATATTATTTGTAATTTTAAATTGATGATATAATAATTTCAAATATTTTGTTAATAAATTAATTTCTCGCCCGTTAAAATCAGGATAAAGCGTTTTGAATCATTGTTCTAAAAATCGTAAATGATTGGATAGGGGCGATGAATTGGTATTTTCTAATTCATCAATAAAGTTATTATCTAAAATTTGTAGGGGGTTTATTTTTCCTATCGAAGCATCTCCTGCATCAATTCAATTTCCATCATAATATTTGCATAATTCTTGGTATTCTCTTTCAGGGTCAATAACAATCACTTTCCGCCCCATCTGAATATGATAATTTATTATTTTTTTTAACAAATATGTTTTTCCCATTCCTGATGAACCAAGAATAAACATATTATGGTTTGTTCTTTTACTGGTAATTTTAAATTGATCTAACAATACAACATTTCCCATATTATTTGTTCCTAAGTACATTCCTTGTTTATCATATAAGCCACTATCAATAAATGGAAATGATGTTGCTAAGGTACTTGTTGGCATTTCTCGGCCATATTTTTTTATTATGACTTTATTATTATAGGGAATAAAACCTTTTAAACCATTAAATTGTTGATATCACAATGGATTAAGTTTAATATCCATTTCTTTTAATGCTTTTGTTAATCGTGTTTGTGTTTGTAGTAATGTTTTTTTATTTGTTCCATAATTTAAAAATAAAATATTAACATTTTTTAATAATTCACCACCACCATTAACCTCATCAATTAAATGGTAGTATGTTTCTAATTCATAGTTATTTTCATTTGTATTAACATATGATTTTGTCATTACTTGTCTTGTTTGGGTTGTTTGAATGGCACTGTTGATTGCTTTTTTTGTTTCATCATAATTTAAAGGATTTATATTTCAAATAATAGTTTGCTCATTTGAAAATAAACATGCTCCTCATAAATCGTTAATAAATAAAGGATAGTCCTGAATGGTATTAATTGAATAATATAAATCATTTGCTATAAAATAATTTTGTTTAATATTTAGGTATTTAAATTGCAATAATTTTGCTAAATTATCTTTATTTTTATTAAAATCTGTTTTATTTAATGGTTTTTCATACGGATTTCACATTAATTTTAAGATTTTTGTTATTTCGTAATTAGATAAAGTATTGCAATTAATTTTTCCTTTATATAATTTATCTTCTAAAAATAATATTTTTTCATTTAAATCTTTTTGACTATTTCCATATACAAAAATAAAAAAACATTTTTCAGTTTTAATTTCATTGTTTATTTTAATTAATTCTTTTTTTAAAAAAGCAATATTATTTTTAATTTGTTTTGTAATTTTTACAAATTGATTAAAACTAATTTCATTGTTTTTATAACGAGTTTGCGTTTTATTAATTTGTTTTTGTAAATATTTAATGTTGTCATCAAAATTTAATGGTAATTCTAACTTTAATAAAGTTATTGGAAAATTAGCAAATTTAAAAACATCTTGCAAGTCTCGTAATCTTAATATTTGCTCTTCGCCACTTAATAAAGTGATATCGAATCCCTTTATTTTAATTGCTCCAATTAAAGTTTTTTTTAAATTACCCTTTAAAATTCCGTGTGTTGCAATATAATTATCATCAATAACTTTATTATATGGCACCAGTAAACTAGTTTTGTTTTTACTATATTTCTTATAACTAAATAGGAAATTTATTTTATAATATAAGCATTGTCATCCTTTTAAATTAGTCTTTTTATTTGTAATAATTAGTGGTAAACTAATTAAAATCATGATTGCTGATGATAATAATTTTATTCATAGTTTTCATTGAAAACCAAATATAAACATAACTGTTAATCCAACTCAAACAGCAATTATCAAAACATCTGTTATTGTTATATTGCGTCAAAATCGATATTTGGCGTCTTTTAGTTTTTTTGGTATTACATTTTTCATATTTTGCACCTCTTTCTTTTACATATAAAAACAGCATTTTTAATGCTTTTTTTAACAATAAATAATATAGTTTTATTTAATATTTTTAAAATAGTTTGAAAATATTTTTGTTTTATATTATATTTTAGTTATGTCATTATTTATTATAAAATGAAGGAAAAAATAAAATGGATTTAAAAGAAAAATACTTAAAATTAGAATATATTAAAAATATTTATCTTTCAAAAATAGTAATATGAATTTGTTTTTTTATTTCATTTGATTTTGTTTTTCTTATTACTCAAAAAATAATGTTATTAACAAATAATACTTTTTTATTTAAAATTATTTGAATAAAAATATTTACAATATACATAGGAGATAATTTAATTTATCCTATATATTTAATAACTATTTTATTTTTTATTTTTAAATATAGGATAAAAAAGAATATAGAAAAAATAGAATAAAAGTTATTAAAATTAATTAAATAAAATTATAAACATTATTGTTAATGTTATTTGTATTAAAATAAAAATCCCAAAAACAAAATCAAACTTAATTTTGTTTTTGTTTTTTATTTTAGTTCAGATATTTTTATCGTTTTTTGTTTTCTTTTTTTTACTCATTTTTTATCACTCCCTTTTAAATTAGTCATTTACTATCACAAAAATCTATTTGTATTTAAATTTAATAACCGCTAAGTCTTTATTTCTATCATTCTCATCCATTTTTATTTTCCAATCAAAAACTAAATTATTAATATTTATTGGTTTACCAATAAAAAAACCTTTTTCTTTAATTTTATAATTTGTTTCCTTGTTACTACTTAAAAAAATTGTTTTAAATTTATATAAATTTAAAAGCTTTTTCATTTTTTTATTTTTCATATTTTGCACCTCTTTTTTTAAAATAAAAAACGGCATTTTAAATGCCATTTTAAAAACTATTTTCATATTTAAAATAATTATTTATAAGGGGATGATAATATAATAAATATTTTTTATAAATAATATAACTTTCATTGCTAATTTGCCCCTTAAAATGCGTAATAAGGGGATTTAAATAAAGAAAAAATAAACCAATATTTTATCTGTTTTTTTCCTTCGTTATCGCTTTTATTTTTTTCAACTTTTTGCCCCCAATTTTTTTATTTAATTGATTTTTAATGATAATTCAAGTTATAAAACCACCAACTATGCCACAACTAATCAAAGTCATAAAAAATAAATTAGCTGGTTTTTTAAAAAACTTTTTTCAACCACTTTCATTATTTTTATTATGTTTGTTAGGATCTGGTTGTTTGTTTGGTTTTTCTGGTTTATTTGGATTATTATTCTCTTCATTCCCATTATTTTCGTTATTTCCATTTGGATTATTAGGAGTGTTAGGTATTATTCCCTCTGTTGGGGGAATTTCATTTGGTTTGTTGGGGGCATTTTCTGTTATTGGATTGTTTATTAATTTATATGAAACATTCCCAACTGCTTTTAAACTATTATCCAAAGCATAAATAGTAATTTTTAACTCACTATATTTATTTTCTTGAATCTTTTTCATAAATTCCTGTAATTCATTATCATTAATATTAATGTTTTTGCCATTTAATCCTTGTAATGATATTTGATAATCAATATCTTGTTTCAAGATTTCATCTAATTTATTAATTTTAAAACCTTGCTTAATATATTCCATAATATAATTATTTAAAATATCATCTTTTGTTTTATATTTAAAATTATATTCTTGATTTTGATATTTAATTTTACTTAAATCAATTACTTTATTTTCATCATAATTTAAGTTATTAATAACTTTAAATTGGTTTGTTTCACCAATTAACAACATTGATGTATTTAGTGCTTTGATTTTTAGCATTATTTCTTTTGTTTGTTCTTGCTGATTAGTTATTAATTGGTTTAAATCATCATCAGTTAATTTCTGTCATTGGTTATTTTTATATATTTGAATAATATAATCTTTATTTATTGTTGCTAATAAACTAAGTTTATTTATTTCTTTTCAAACAAAGTTTTCAATTTTATTTCTAATAGTTTTCATATCTTTGGCATTCATTTTCAAAGCACTAATATTTAAATCATTTAATGACTTAAAATTATTGATGCTTTCATTAACCGCTAAATGATTACGAATATCTGAAACATAATCTCGTCAATATGATAAAACCGCCTCATAAGTTAATTTTAATAAATCATTATCTGAATTTCACTTTTTATAGTTAATCATATAATTTTTTAAATGTTTTCCTTGTGTTGTATTTCAAAAATCACTAGCATTTTGGTTATTAACTGAATTTAAAAAATATCCATAATTTGAACTTTTATTTTTATCAACATAAATGAATTTGTGTTGATAAAATGGTGTTTGTGTATTTCCGTTTAAATCATTAAAGCGTTTTTGTTGAATAATAAAATGAAATCACCCAGCACTAGTATTAACATCACCAGTTTTGTTTTTTTCTAATTTATAACCATTTTCAAATTTAGTCTCTAAATTTTCATTCGATAAATAACGAATAACTTTTTCGATGTTGTCATTGTTGTAAAAGTTTTCAAATCCTGCTCCAACTGCACTTGCTTCTGCTAAATAACCAATATCATAATCATTAATATTGCTACTTTTTATTAAATTTCCATCTCTGTCAACTGGATCTAACGGAAATGGAGTGTTAGATTGATGGCGAACTCATATTAATTGTTTTTTTGTCCCTGTTTCTTTATTAATTTCTTGATCATAATTAGGGTTTTTAATTGTTTTATTTTCATTACTGGGATCTTTGATAAATTCACTTGTTAGTTTTTCATAGTCGATATTTTTTGGCCCTCATCCCATTAATTTTAATTGTAATGATGGGGTAATTGTTTCAATTAAAATAGTTAACTTAAAATTACCACCAACATCTCCGTCAATTTTAGGGTTTGGTCGGTGGATAATTTCAATTTCATATTTATTAACTTTTTCTTTATCATCAAAAGTATATGTGTATAAACCATTAACAGCGTTTAAATTAATCCCATTTATTTTGACAATATCATAATCGGGATCATTGTTATTTTCCTTTGGTTCAATGTATTGAAAAAATGTTGTTGTATGATATTTTATTATTCCTTTATTGTATTTATTTTCTTTTCCTTCACCGTTATTAATAACTTCTTCAATATCATTAATCATTGCAACACCATTTTCATCACTAATTTTTCCTGGTGTTATTAAAATTCGTTCTTGTAATTTACTTTTTCAATATTTTGCACTTAATGAAAAATTGAGTTTTGTTTTAAAAACTCAATTTTCTCATTGTTCTGTTAAATAATTAAAAATATTAAAACTTGTTTTAAGATAATAATTATTATTTTCTGTTATTAAGGCATAATTAGGATTGATAATTTTTTTTCATTCCATTATGTTTCCGTTTTTGATTAAAACACTAAATATTTTATTATCTAAGATAGTTTTAATTGCATCTCAATTATTTTCATCTAAAATATTGGTTGATGTATCACTTTGATAAATAATTGTTTGTCTTAATTCGTTTTCGATTCTATTTTTAGCATTAGCAATATTATAATCACTATCAAAATTTAGTGGTGTTTTAAATTCTCACATTTCATAATTACTACTTTGATTATTGTGAATGTTAATTAATGTTTTTATAAAATAACCATTAATTCTTTTTTCTAACTGATAATTTGGGTTTAAAAATTCAATTCATCCTTGAATATCATTATTATCATTTAGTGCTTTTTTTATTTTATGATCCATTTGTGTCTTAATTTGGTTTCAATTATAAGAACTTTGTGGATTATTATTAATATTAGAATAATAATTAATTTCTTTATTTAATTCTCTTGTTAAATTACTTTTCATATCATTAAAACTAAAACTTGTATTAAAAATTAGTTCATTAACTTTTAATCATGTTTTAGCTCAGGTATTCATTGAATTTCATCCGTTTTTTGCACGTGCATAAACTAGAAAATCGATTTTGATTTGATTATTTTCTAATTGATATCTTACATCTGCTCAACCTCACTCTTCATTTTGAGTATAACCTTGATAGTGATAAAAAAGTCGCGATGTTTTTGCCGTGCTACTTATTTGATTTAGATTGATATAGTGATAAGCATTATAATTTGCCGTAGCCGCCTGATTGTGAGCAACATAACCCTCAAAATCAATTTTAATCTGTTTATATTTATTTTTAAAATCATTTCAACTACTAGCATAATCCAATATATTAACATAATAATATGATGATTCTACTTTCTGTGTATAATCACCACCCCAAGTTCCACCCGTTTCGACATCAATATCATCATTTCAATTAATATTTTTTGTAAAACTTGGTGCTGTTGGATTAAAACTTTTCTTTGCATTTTTACTGATAACTTGTTCTTGTTTTAGAAACAAAAAATTATCATTGATAGATGATTTGACAATAAGTGGTTCACTTACACCAATCAACGATGTTAATAAACATGATAATATAATCTTTTTCACAGGATATAACCTCCTTTCTATTTAAAAAAACAATTTTTATTGAAATATTAAAATATAATATATAATGAAAAGAAATTGCAAAATAATATGAAATATTAATACAAAAAACCATAAAAGAAGTACCACAATATATATTTTTTTACACTTATTCTTATTTTCTTTTCAGTAAATAAAATAAATGTAATAAAACTTATAATCCAAAAAATGTGAAATGAAACTAATAAATAGATAACATTATATAACCTCCTTTCTGTTTTAAAAATATTTTATAAATTGCTTTTAAATATTTTTTATATTAAAATACGAAAAAGAAAGTTTAATAATGGTAATTATAAATACTTTTTTATGGTCGATGTTTTTAATATTTTTATATAAATTAGTTCTTTCTTTTTTTATCTATTGTAATTAAAAAAAGAAAATAAATTAAAAAAGTGAATGAATAACTATCAGATAACATACATTAAAAATGTTTTTCTAACTTTTTTAATGTATTTAACTTTATTTATTTTTTCATTAATACTAAAAGCAACAACAGATAAAGAGGGGGGGTGGTTTAAATTTATTATTATATTCAAAAATATCGCCCATTATGCAAATTCCAATTTTTTTATTTTCATTTACTTTAATAAAAATTATTTGATTTTTAAATAAAAATAATTCCAAAACAAAGAAATTTATTTTATAAAATTTCTTATTTTATATAAAATAAAATCTATGAAATAAAAAAGTATTAAATGAATTGGCATAATAACAAATCAAATTAATCATTCACTCGTATTGTAATTTTTAATTAAATATATTGAATTTGTTAAGAAAAAATATATCCCAGTTAAAAAATTGCCAATTCTAAAACAAAGTATTAAAAATATGAATATTTTTTTCAATTTATTTCAAAGTTGGATATATTAATCCAAACCATAATCCAATTACCAACAAAAATAACACAAAACAACTTATACTAACATATAATATTATTCGGCAAGTTTTTTTGTATTTTGTTAACTCAATTTGTTTTTTCATTTTTTTCAATTTAATACCAAGAAACTTCCATAAACAACCAAACAAGCCGATTATGGCAATTGTTCCCATCATACCAATTATTGTATTTAACATCATTTACACTTCCTTTCTTTTTTATTTCTTATTTGTGGTAAATAACTTGTAAAGTATTCGTTTCAAAATGCTCATATTTTTGTTTGCATACTTTGTTTTGTTAATAACCAATATGCAAATCCCTCTGCCAATAACTCGTCATCATCACTCAATCCATAATTGCTGTTTGCAAATATCTTTAACACTTTTTCTTTGTCTAATTCTGCGAATTTATTTAAGTTATTAATTTTCTGTCCTAAAAATTGCTTTAAATAAAAAATATGATTGATTTTAAATGTTTCTCAATCATAAAAATAAAAGATATGTCCTAATTCATGGATTAAAATATGCAGAAAATTATTGGTTGTAAATTGTCCTTTGTGTCATTCACTATTTATTGTTTTTTCAAACGCACAAGATAAAACCTTTTTGTTTAGCAAAATAGTTTGGTGATTATTTGTTTGTCCTAAGACATTATTATCACCATCAATCGCATTTTTTATTTCTATTTTCTTTAAAATTTCACTGATATTTGTTTTATTTCAAATATTAGCAACAAAATTATAAAACAATAAAATAAGTTGCTTTAAATTATCTTGGTATTGTTGACAAATATTATTCAATAAATTTTGTCAGTAATTTTGTTGTTCTATTTTTAAATAATTTTGTAATTGTTGATAAGTACTAAATTCTGTTTTAAATTTAATTGTTAAATTATTATCTGCTTTGCTTTAAAAAGCATCTGTTAAATTTTTGATTATATCTTTTTTATATTGATTAAAGAAAGTTCCTTTATAACCTCGCTGTTGCATTAAAACAGGGTGGGGCAAGTATATTTTTTCTAAATCAATATTTGTTTTTGAATCAATTTTTAATTTATTATCGGAATTAGGTGGTTGTAAATGTGGGGATTTGTTATTAGCAATATTTCTACAACTAATTAATGTCATTGTGTTTGCACAAAACAAAGAAAATATTACCAACAAACTAATTATTTTTTTCATCCATTTTTGTATTCCTTTCTATTTTGGCAAAATAAAAAAACAGTAATTTTACTTTAATTTCTGTTTATTTTTAATGTATATTTAATTTTTATTAAGGTAATAATTTTTTATTATTTTTTATCTTTAATTTTTTAATAAAAATATAAATAGAAAATAATGTAATTGTTAATAATATAGCAATTATAATAAAACAAATTCAATTTGTTTTTCTTTTTAAATATTTTTTTTCTTCTAATGATAAGATATCTGTTCCTCAATAACTTATTATTTGTGTTTTAGTTTTTTTAAAGTGAATAAAACAAAAACAATGCAAAACAAAAAATAATAATATTAATGAACTAGTTATTATTATTTCTGTTTGCAAATTTTTTATTGTTCCTATTTTTCAAAAACCTAAATAAAAAATATTTTCATTATTAATATACTGATATTGTAATCATATCAATATAGACAATGTAATTACACCAACTATATAAGAAAAACTGCAAAATCAATTAGCAATAATTTTATATACAATACTTTTTTTATATACACTATATATAAATTCTGGAATAGTATTTTCATCATTTTTTAATCATAATTTATATTTTTTTGCTTGTTTTTTTATCATTGTTAAATTAAAACAACCATATATAAATACAAGAAAAAAGATTATTAATAAAAAAATTAATAAAAATGGATAGGGAATTAATTCTATTTCAAGGGATTTAACAATCTTATTAAAAATAAAATTAATATTTGTATTTAATTTAAAAATTTTGTTTTTATAATCAATGTTATAATATAAAAATAATATGAAAGATAAAAACAAGAATAAAAATAAAGAAAATAATATTTGAAAAAACGAAATTACTTTAATAAAAGTAATTTTATTTTTAATAAATCTAGGAATTGTTTTTTTATTTTCAAAATAATTCATTTATTAATTTAACTCCTTTACTTTTTATATTTTTTCTTATTCTCTTATTGTTTAATTCTACCAGGACAACAAATTTCTAACATATTTTCCTCCCTTTACATTTAATTATTTTTACTAGTTTATTCGTTTTCAGTTGTTTTACTAATATTTTCAATATTGTCTGTTTTATTTTGTGCATTGTTTAAGTTTTGGAAGGTTGCTTTTATTTTTTGAATTTCTTTATACTCATTTTTTAATAGTTCAGGGTGACACTTTTTATAACTTAATTTAAGATGTTTCCTAACTGAATCAAAATCAAGTACCTCAACTTCAATTTCATCACCAACATCAAAAAAATCTTTAATATCTTTAACAAAGTAATCTGAAACTTCACTAATATGGATTAAACCATCAGCTCTTTCTGCTCTACAAAAAGCACCATACGGAGTAATATTTGTTATTTTAACATTAATTTTATTTCTTTTTTCATACATAAATAAAATATATCTCCTTTTCTAAATTAAATTTTGATAAGTTAATATTTGATACATTTTATCTTTGTTTATTTGCTTCTTTTAATTTTAGTTCCATTTCTAAAATTTCTTTTTTTAAGCGTAAATTTTCATTTTCAAGGGTTAAATTAGGTTGCGTTTGCTGTTGTTTTTGAGTTTTTTTTTGCTTTCAGAGATTCCAATTCACTTTTTAATTTAGCAATTTCTGCTCGTTGTGCAGGAATATCTCTTTCATAAGCTTTAAGCAAATATTTTGCATCTCTAGTAAGTTTTTCTCTTGATTTAATTTGTTTTAATTTACTTTCATCTTCTTCCAATTCTTTTTCGCGGATTTGAATCCGATATTCGAGAAAAGGAATTGCTCCGCTTTTGTAGGCGTCATATCATTCTCATGCTTGATCTCATTTTGGTTGTTGTACTGCATTATGTTTTTGTTTTAAATCTTCATAAGGATCAAGATATGATTTTGATAAAAATGGATACCTTTTTAAATCAGGGACTTGACGACCAAACTTTTCTAATACTCACATAACATTATTTTTGTCATCATCATTTAATCTATCAATGCTTAGAGGGATATTATTAGTTCCCCCCCCTCGTGAGTTAATAATTGCACCGTGAATTTCAGTTGCAAGACCTCTGTCTTGCATTTTGGCAACACGTTCTCAGTTGATTTCGCCACCTAATAATCGTCATAATCCCATGATTTATCACTCCTTTTTATTTACATTATACCGCATTTCTTATTTTTGTCAGGTGTTTTTTAAATTATGACTTTTTCTTTTCTGCTTTTTTGGCCGCTTTTTCATCTCATTTTTTCTGTCGAGTATTTTGGGTTTTACTATGTTTATCAATAGTATCATTAATATTTATTTGCTTCTCATTTATTTTTGGTATTAAAGTTCTTAAACTTAAATATTTTTTATTTTTAATTCTTTCTTTTATTGTTGTTCCGTTGGTAATTAATTTATTCAGCATATTCATTTTTGCTTTTTCTGTTGTTGTTTTTATTTTGTTTACTTTCCCTAGTTTTTTATTTAAAGACTCAGATTTTCAATCGCTAGATTTTGTTGTTTTTAAATTATTAGTTTCATTACCACTATTTGCCAATTGTGGATTAAATCTTTTACCAATTGCTTTGAATGGTGTTGCAATCCCAGTTCCAATTTGGCGGAAGAATCCTTTTGCTCCACCACCGCGAGCTGCTCCCACTAGTTTACTTGTTGCAAGCGTTGTGACTCCAAGTCCAAAGCCTGCTAAGCCAACAATCCCAGCACGCGAACTCATTCCCTCAGTCGCGTGTCAAAAATGGCGAAAATCAAGGGGTTTTTCTTGGTGAGATTGACTGCTTGCTGTTTCACTATCCACTCAATCACCACCACCAGAACCCATCGCATTCATGGTTTTATCTGCCATTCCAGAATCACCCATTGCCATTGCTCGTTTGGCTCTTTTACTTTTGGCAAATCCAAATGCTTTTCCTGCTATTTTTCCAGCTCCCATTGCCATCATTCCACCAGCAACAGTTGATTTCATTGAACTCATTCCTTCGCGAACACCAGCTGCTTCACCAATTAAGTTGGCAACAACATCTGAAAACGCCATTACTGCCAAGCCACCACCGCACATAAACAGAATAACAAACAATGATTTTCCAATCCCCTCAATGCCTAATCCTGCTAAATTAGTGCTTAAAATTGTTTGGATTGTTGTCATAAAAATAAAATATCCTGTTAAAGTAGCGGTTGATGCTAGAAATTTTGCAATTACCATATCTTTTCAAATAAATGCTCCTTTACCATTATCAATTGTCATAATCACCATTACTCATGGCGAAATAATAAATAAGAAAAACAGTTCAATTATTTTTTGTACCAATGCAATTCCAATCATAAACATTGCAAATAGCATAAATCACACTCCAAAAACTTCGGCAATCATATTAAAATCACCAATATTATCAGGATAAGCATAATTGTTTGGTATATTATCACCACTACCATCTCAATTGGTATTTCCGATATTGTATAGATAGTTTGCAATATTTCCGTTTTCACCACCAAATCCCGATGTAATCATTTTGGCAATGTTGGCGATTGCAAAATTAGCCAAAAAGAAAAAGATTGGAATTAAAAAGATAAAAACAAATGCTTTACTACCATTTTGTAAAGCAACAATAAATTTTGTTTTTGTCTCGGTGGCATCTTGAAACAAAATTTTAATCATAGTAATTGTAAATATTAAAGAAAATAAACACAAAGCCGTAATGACAAAATATCAGAATGCCATTGGGATATTTTGAAAACTAAATTCTTGTTTTGATCCAAACATTAAATCACCAACCACACCTCCTGTTAAATAATTTAGGACGGTGTTAAATGATGCGATTAATTGCAATGGCCCTTGTACAAAAATTGATCATATTAGTTTATACAGTGCATTAACTATCATAATTTTTCACTTCCTTTCATTTTTTATCAACTATGTTCCAATGCTAGGGTTATATGTTTTAATAACTTGTAAAATAACATTCATAACAGCAATTACAACTAAAATTATAATAATTGCTATGATCGGTCATTTTAAAGCACTTAAATCATTTCCTCTCGCTTCGGGATTATCAGCATTTCGCATTATTGAAATTAAAATAATAATTAATTTTCAAATTGCAAAAATAACCGCTAAACCCATAAATACCCCCAAAACAACATTACTTCATAATATAACAACATCCATTATTCCACTAAAATCTGCTGTGTTGTTTGATTTCATATTTTCGTCCTCCTTTGTTATTTTAAAAATTTGCTTTTACTTAATTTGTTTCTTTTTTGATTATAAATATTTTTCTTTTTTTGATAATATTGCTGTTGATTATTAAAGTAATTTTTAATATTGTTTTTCTTAGTCATTTTTTTCTTTCCTTTCGAAAGGTAAGTAAAATAAATGCAATAATAAATCACCAATCATAAAATCACAATCAATTCCAAGGGCAATTAAAAATAAAATAGGGGAAATTAATAGCAACAAAATTCCAATAATAATTGTTAAAGGATATAAAAGTCATTTTCACCAAACTTTTCTCTTATTTTTCATCTTTAATTTTTCCTTTCTATTTGAAATATTGCTATAAATATTTTTTCTAACACATCAACAACAATGCTATTACCAGCTTGTTTATAAAGTTGGGTTTCTGAAACAACTTTGCTTGCTTTATCAAAGTCTTTATTACTAAATCCCATTAATAATCAACATTCTCGTGGAGTTAATACTCGTAAAAAGTATTCTTTTTCATCAATTAAAAAAGATAGTATTTTACTACTATCTTGTTGTTGTCTTTTATTATCAATCATAATTTTATTGACATTACTTGCTGCGATTGTTCCCATATAATTATTTTCTGTTTTTCAAAACCGATTATATGATCCATTAATTAGCAAACCATCTTTTGCTCGTGGTAAAACAATAAAATTACCATAGTCCTTAATTGGCAATGCAATTTGTGGTGGTCTCCCGTGTCCTGTTGTAATGGTTGGAATAAGATTATTTTTTGTTATATCATTAAAAATATTAACTTGATTATAATTTCTCAGATTAATCATTAATTTTCCATCATTAAGTTTTTTTATATCATTAGGAATTGCAATAATTCCTGCGTTTCCTCATCGCATTTGTTTTGTTGTAATTGTATAAGAACATTGTTGAATGATTTTAAGTTTATTATTTTCAATTGCTTTTTTCATTGATTCTTGTCTAATAAAATATTTTTCATTTACATTGTTTTCTAAAATATCTTTTACTAAAAATTTTAAATTACAAGGTTGGGGATATTGAAATTTAAAATCTTGTTTTAATGTTGAAATCATAAATAATCGTTTTCTATTTTGGGGAATTCCATAATCCTTGGCATTCATTGTAAAATATTGGTTATGATATCCTAATTTATTAAGTTGATTTTGTAGATTTTGAAATCCAACAAAAAACTTTTTACTTAATAAATTTGGTACATTTTCCATTAAAAGATATTGCGGTTTTATTGCCATTGTGCTTATTAAATCAACAACTTTGTAAGCCAAACCACTTCTTTTACCATTTAATCCTTGGCCATTATTATTGGCATTTGATATGTCTTGGCATGGAAATGATCAAGTTATTAAATCAGCATACGGTAAAGTTTCTAATTTAGTAATATCACCTAAATTAGGGGTTTCATAATCATTAAAAATTGCTCGATATGATTTTTCAGCGTATTTATCATTATCACAAAAAGCAATTACTTTGTGGTTAATTCCAATCTTTTCTAATGCTTTTCTTTGACTGCCAATCCCAGCAAATAATTCAATTACTTTAAGCATAATAAACAATCATTCTTCTAATTTTTCTTTTATCTAAAACGATTCATGGATTGGGATACCTATAAGAACAAAAAATTAAAATATTAATATTGTTTTCATTATAAATATTATGAATATATTTACAAAATGGGCAATTAATCATTGCTGCACCTCTTTCTAAAAAACAAGATATTAATTATCTTGTTTTGTGTTATTTTAATTATTTATGTTGTTTTTCTTTTTTATTTTCAATTAGTTCTCAAATTGAACAACTAATATTTCATATAAGTGTTAAACTAAAAATAATATCAAAAATACAAAACATAACATATGCAACAAAACCCAAACCATCATTTATTCATTCTCTACACAAAATTAAAAATGTAGTTGTTAAAACACACATTATAATTGATAAGCAATTAAAAAATAATCTTAATTTATTAATTTCCTTAAAAATTTTTTTCACATTAAATCATTCCTTTCTTAATTGTTTTTAATTTCGTCTAAAATAATTTTTGTATTTTTAATCTTTGTTTTAATATTTTCTAAATCTTTCTGGTCAAAATCGCTATTTTTATTTTCGCTTAATAAATTTAAAGCACTATTTAAATTGTTTATTTGTTTTTCTAACAACTTAATTACTTGTTGTTTTTGTTTGTCTGTAAACTCATTTTCTTTTTGACATAGTAAAATTTGATATTCACAATTATTTAGTTCCGATATTTTAATAAATTTTTCTGCTTGGGTTTGTTTTAGTTCTGTTTGATATTCTTCTTCATTTTCATAATCATTTTTACTATTTTCAATTTCTTTAATTACTTCATCATATTCTTTAATTTCTGCTGTAATTTCTTGTTTTAATTTTTCATAGTAAAAAACATCTTTTACTATTGGTAATTTTGGTTTTGATGGTGGTAATTTTGGTTTGTTATTTGCAATATTACCACAACTAATCAAATTCACTGTGTTTGTACACGATAACAAAAATATTGATAACAAACTAAGTAATTTTTTCATATTTGTTGTATCCTAAATAAAAACCATTATCTCAATAATTGGGATTATCAATGTTTTCTAAATCTTCTAGTAATTGTTTTAATTCTGTATCTGTTAATTTTTGTTGTTTTGTTTTGTTATCATAATGATTATTATATTTATTTAATAAATCATTGTTAGCATCATTTTTGTTTTGCAAATTAAACTGTTTTTTGTTTTCTTGTTTTAATTTTTCAAAAGTTAAAAGTAAATTTTTTCCCACAATATTACCACTTTTATTATTAATGCTACTATTGACTACATATTTTTTATTTTCATCAATTTTTAAACTAAAATAATTTTGATAACTTGATAAACCTAAGTAATTTTTATCTAAAACAACGCAATCTTTTTGTTTGTTTATTAAAATATGTGTTTTATTATTTATTTCTTGTGAAATTAAATTTTGGTTTAAATAAATTTTTTTTATCATATTTAATTACCTCACTTTATTTTTTTTACATTTTTGGCATTTATAAAATTTATTCATCGTTAATCATTCTAAATTTGAAATGGTGAATTCTTGTTCACATCTAATACAGTCAATAATTATATTTCCATTTAATCTTGCTTTGGGTTTTGAATAATCTTTTTTTATAATAATCACCTCACTTTATTTTTTTTGATTTTAATTTTATTCTTTCTAAAATTACTATCCAATAGTAGGTTAAAAATAAATAATTAATTAAACCAAAAAAATAAATTCTTAACGAACTGGTTCTATATTTTTGTCTGACTCTTTTTGTCAATTAATATCAGATAAATTATTTACCACTGTATAACCAAATTTATCTTTAACATAATTTTCTATAATTTCATTTCACGATTTTTCTTGTAATTCTTTAAACTTTTTTGTTAAATATTCATCAATATCTTTTATATTATCTATTATTCCACTTGATCAACAATATCCTGTTCAATATTGTTCTAAACCAAATTTATATCAAAAGTTTTCTTTTTCTTCATAATCGGTATTTTTTGAAATTAAATCCGTTATTTTATAATGATCTTTTATATTATCTGAATCTTTTATAACTAAATACATTTTTCATCCTCCTTACTAGGTAATTTGTCGTATTTAATATTTTCCTTGTAAAATACTATTAATTTGTTTTAATTTTCTATTTAAATCAATAACAGCAATATTAGTTTTAACCACTTCCTCATTTTCCATTTGATGTGGAATTTCCACATATTCAATTCCATTCTTATCTATTTTGTAAGGTTTTTCTGATAAACATTCTTTAACAACTTTTTCTCAACAATTAATGCAAATTCAAGCATCGAATAGTTTATCTCATTTTTGTACTCTTGTTTTTTTCTTTTCACACATTTGGCATTGTGAAATTTGAAACATCAAAAAGTTATCTAGTTTATAAACTATCATTATTTCACATCCTTACTAGGTAATTTGTTATATTTTGAATTATCTATTAAACCATAACCACAACCGTCACCATCACAATTACATTCTGCATAACAAGTTAAACCAAAATCTTCTTTAAATAATTGTGTTTGTTGTAAATCATATTTATCACATACAAGAATTTTTCATTCTTTTTCTAAATTTTTAATTTGTTTATCTTTTTCAATTAATATTTTTTCATAAGCAGATTCAATTCTAGATTCTGCTGATTCAATTTCTTTATCTTTTTCAGCAAGTTCTTTTTTAAGTGTTTCATTTTCTTCTTTAACTTTGTTAAATTTAATTGATTCTGTTATAGTCATTATTTAAAATCTCTCTTTCATATTCTTAAATATCCTTAATTGGTAAATTGCTTAAATAATTATTAAGTACTTGAGTTAATTCTTCTTCATTTTTATAATCATAAACTCTTTTAAAATATCTAAATATTTCATCTCAACTTAAATATTTTGATAATATGTTTCATTCTTTATATTGCTTTTTATCAAACATATTAAATTTCCTCCAAATTTTCTAATATTTCACAATATTTTAAATAACTAAGCGATCATCTAAAAACTTAAATAAAAAACAAAATAAAATAAGAGTCACAAACAAACATATTTATCTATTTTTTCTTTTTAAAAATATATGGGTTTTTTGCAAAAATACAATAAACATTTGTGCATCATAAATGTTTATTATCACCATCTATTTTTGATCTACATTTAGGACAACTTTTCCTCATTATTTTTATCTCCTTTATTTTTTATTTATCAAAAATAAAAAACCAACTAATTTTAATAAATAGTTGGTTTAATTTTTTTTATCGTATTTGATTTAAAATATTTTCAATATTATTAACTTTATCAATTAAAGCTTCCATAATTTGTTCTAAATTGCTTAAATTGTTTTCTGTTGTTGTTTTAATCTCGTTAATTAAATCACTAATTGTATTTTTGATATTATTTTCAACCATATAATTTCTCCTTTCTAATTTTTAATATTAATAATTCATCATTTATTTTTCTTAAAAATTAATTTTTTAATAATTTGATGGTTATTTTTGCATTTTAAAGTCAAAAATCAAAGATTATAACTTATTTTTTGTTTGTTAATAAATTCTAATCTTGCTAAACAATGCCGAGCATACTTTTTACAATATCAGCCGCCTTTTTTGTTTTTGGTTAATTTTGTAAAATACTCATTGATATAACATTGACATTTATTAATTAATACTGTCTTATTTGTTAATTTAATTTTTAACTCTTTTCAACAGAGTTCTTTTAAAGACACTTTCAAATCCTCCTTATAAATAGTAAGATTTCTAAAATTTTTTTATTGTGGAACACTTATCCTTTAACTATTGCAAGTTAAAGATTTATCCCCAAACCACAATAACTCTTTTATATTGCCTAAAAGAATTGCCTCCATTATGTCGTAGCGGTACGGCCACCCCTGTATTGTTTATCCTCGCTTGCTTGATTTAACGACATTTCAAGTAGGAGAGTTTTATTTGGTTGATTTTGCTGTTATTTTCTTAAACTAAGCAAGGTTAACGACAATTTTAACCTAATTAAAAAAGATAGAATTTTATATCTATCTTTTTCTTAGTTTTTGGAAATTTTATACCAACCGAATATTTTACGCGGTCTTTATGATTTCAACATTAAAGCAAGACTTTAAATTTCAATATCCCCAACCTTGTAATTTAAAATTTTTAGTAAAAGATATTTTAGAAAACAATGTAAATGAAAAATATTTTATTAGACAAGAATCAATGAAAAAAGCAATTGAAAACAATAAACTTAAAATCATTCAACAATGTTCTTATACAATTACAACAAAACAAATGCGATGAGGAAACGCAGGAATTATTGCAATTCCCAATGATATAAAAAAACTTAATGATGGAAAATTAATGATTAATTTGAGAAATTATAATCAAGTTAATATTTTTAATGATATAACAAAAAATAATCTTATTCCAACCATTACAACAGGACATGGGAAACCACCACAAATTGCATTGCCAATTAAGGATTATGGTAATTTTATTGTTTTACCACGAGCAAAAGATGGTTTGCTAATTAATGGATCATATAATCGGTTTTGAAAAACAGAAAATAATTATATGGGAACAATTGCAGCAAGTAATGTCAATAAAATTATGATTGATAATAAAAGACAACAACAAGATAGTAGTAAAATACTATCTTTTTTAATTGATGAAAAAGAATACTTTTTACGAGTATTAACTCCACGAGAATGTTGATTATTAATGGGATTTAGTAATAAAGACTTTGATAAAGCAAGCAAAGTTGTTTCAGAAACCCAACTTTATAAACAAGCTGGTAATAGCATTGTTGTTGATGTGTTAGAAAAAATATTTACAGCAATATTTCAAATAGAAAGAAAAAATTAAAGATGCAAAATAAGAGAAAAGTTTGGTGAAAATGACTTTTATATCCTTTAACAATTATTATTGGAATTTTGTTGCTATTAATTTCCCCTATTTTATTTTTAATTGCCCTTGGAATTGATTGTGATTTTATGATTGGTGATTTATTATTGCATTTATTTTACTTACCTTTCGAAAGGAAAGAAAAAAAATGACTAAGAAAAACAATATTAAAAATTATTTTAATAATCAACAGCAATATTATCAAAAAAAGAAAAATATTTATTATCAAAAAAGAAACAAATTAAGTAAAAGCAAATTTTTAAAATAACAAAGGAGGACGAAAATATGAAATCAAATAACACAGCAGATTTTAGTGGAATAATGGATGTTGTTATATTATGAAGTAATGTTGTTTTGGGGGTATTTATGGGTTTAGCGGTTATTTTTGCAATTTGAAAATTAATTATTATTTTAATTTCAATAATGCGAAATGCTGATAATCCCGAAGCGAGAGGAAATGATTTAAGTGCTTTAAAATGACCGATTATAGCAATTATTATAATTTTAGTTGTAATTGCTGTTATGAATGTTATTTTACAAGTTATCAAAACATATAACCCTAGTATTGGAACATAGTTGATAAAAAATGAAAGGAAGTGAAAAATTATGATACTTAATGCACTGTATAAACTAATATGATCAATTTTTGTACAAGGGCCATTGCAATTAATCGCATCATTTAACACCGTCCTAAATTATTTAACAGGTGGTGTGGTTGGTGATTTAATGTTTGGATCAAAACAAGAATTTAGTTTTCAAAATATCCCAATGGCATTCTGATATTTTGTCATTACGGCTTTGTGTTTATTTTCTTTAATATTTACAATTACTATGATTAAAATTTTGTTTCAAGATGCCACCGAGACAAAAACAAAATTTATTGTTGCTTTACAAAATGGTAGTAAAGCGTTTGTTTTTATCTTTTTAATTCCAATCTTTTTCTTTTTGGCTAATTTTGCAATCGCCAACATTGCCAAAATGATTACATCGGGATTTGGTGGTGAAAACGGAAATATTGCAAACTATCTATACAATATCGGAAATACCAATTGAGATGGTAGTGGTGATAATATACCAAACAATTATTCCTATCCTGACAATATTGGTGATTTTAATATGATTGCCGAAGTTTTTGGAGTGTGATTTATGTTGTTTGCAATGTTTATGATTGGAATTGCTTTGGTACAAAAAATAATCGAATTGTTTTTCTTATTTATTATTTCGCCATGAGTAATGGTTATTATGACAATTGACAATGGTAAAGGAGCACTTATTTGAAAAGATATGGTAATTGCAAAATTTTTAGCATCAACCGCCACTTTAACAGGATATTTTATTTTTATGACAACAATTCAAACAATTTTAAGCACTAATTTAGCAGGATTAGGTATTGAGGGAATTGGAAAATCATTGTTTGTTATTTTGTTTATGTGCGGTGGTGGCTTGGCAGTAATGGCGTTTTCGGATGTTGTTGCCAACTTAATTGGTGAAGCAGCTGGTGTTCGTGAGGGAATGAGTTCAATGAAATCAACTGTTGCTGGTGGAATAATGGCAATGGGAGCTGCTAAAATGGCAGGAAAAGCATTCGGATTTGCCAAAAGCAAAAGAGCCAAACGAGCAATGGCAATGGGCGGTTCTAGCATGAGCGAAAAAACAATGAATGCGATGGGTTCTGGCGGTGATGGTGATTGAGGTGATAATGAAACAGCAAGCAGTCAATCTCGCCAAGAAAAACCCCTTGACTTTCGCCATTTCTGACACGCAACCGAGGGAATGAGTTCAAGAGCTGGGATTGTTGGTTTAGCGGGCTTTGGACTTGGGGTCACAACACTTGCCACAAGTAAACTAATTGGTGCAGCTCGCGGAGGTGGAGCAAAAGGATTTTTCCGCCAAATTGGAACTGGGATTGCAACACCATTTAAGGTAATTGGAAAAAGATTTAACCCACAATTGGCAAATAGTGGTAATGAAACTAATAAGTTAAAAACAAGCAATTTCAGTAATTCAAAATCTGAATCTTTAAACAAAAAACTAGGGAAAGTAAACAAAATAAAAACAACAACAGAAAAAGGAAAAATGAATATGCTGAATAAATTAATTACCAACGGAACAACAATAAAAGAAAGAATTAAAAATAAAAAATATTTAAGTTTAAGAAATTCATTACGAAAAATAAATGAGAAACAAATAAATATTAATGATACTATTGATAAACATAGTAAAACCCAAAATAATCGACAGAAAAAATGGGATGAAAAAGCTGCCAAAAAAGCAGAAAAGAAAAAGTCATAAATAAAAAACACCTGGCAAAAATTATAAATTTGGTATAATGTAAATAAAAAGGAGTGATAAATTATGGGATTATGACGATTGTTAGGTGGCGAAGTAAATTGAGAACGCGTTGCCAGAATGCAAGACAGATGTCTTGCAACTGAAATTCACGGTGCAATTATTAACTCACAAGGGGGGGAACTAATAATATCCCTTTAAGTATAGATAGATTAAATGATGATGACAAAAATAATGTCATGTGAGTATTAGAAAAATTTGGTCGTCAAGTCCCCGACTTAAATAGATATCCATTTTTATCAAAATCATATCTTGATCCTCAACAACATTTAAAACCAAAACATAATATAAATAATCAACCAAAATGAGATCAAGCGTGAGAATGATACGACAAATATAAAAAAGGTGCAATTCCATTTCTCGAATATCGCATTCAAATTCGCGAAAAAGAATTGGAAGAAGATGAAAGTAAATTAAAACAAATTAAATCAAGAGAAAAACTTACTAGAGATGCAAAATATTTGCTTAAAGCTTATGAAAAAGATATTCCTGCACAACGAGCAGAAATTGCTAAATTAAAAAGTGAATTAGAATCTCTGAAAGCAAAAGAAATGGAAAAACAACCTGACTTATCACTTGAAAATGAAAATTTACGCTTAAAAAAAGAAATTTTAGAAATGGAACTAAAATTAAAAGAAACAAATAAACAAAGATAAAATGTATCAAATATCAACTTATCAAAATTTAATTTAGAAAAGGAGATATATTTTATTTATGTATGAAAAAGGAAATAAAGTTATTGTTAAAATAACAAACATTACGCCCTATGGTGCTTTTTGTAGAGCAGAAAGAGCTGATGGTTTAATCCATATTAGTGAAGTTTCAGATTACTTTGTTAAAGATATTAAAGATTTTTTTGATATTGGTGATGAAATTGAAGTTGAGTTACTTGATTTTGATTCAGTTAGGAAACATCTTAAATTAAGTTATAAAAAGTGTCACCCTGAACTATTAAAAAATGATGATAAAGAAATTCAAGAAATAAAAGCAGCTTTTAAAAGCTTAAATAAAAAACAAAATAAAACAGACAATATTAAAAATATTAATGAATCAAATGAAAACGAATAAATTAGTAAAAGTAATGTAAGTTATAAACAGCAATTAAGTTTGCTGTTTTTTATTTTGTCAAAATAGAAGGGAAATAAAAATGTATGAAAAAATTACTTAGTTTTTTAGCAATATTTTCGTTTTTATGTACAAACACAGTGAATTTGATTAGTTGTGGTAATATTGCAAATAATAAAGCACATTTATATCCTAATTTAGAAAATGTTTTAAAAGTTAATTTAGAAACAAATATTGATTTAGAAAAAAGATATTTACCCCACCCTGTTTTAATGCAACAGCGAGGTTATAAAGGAACTTTCTTTAATCAATATAAGACAGATACTATTAAAAATTTAACAAATGCTTTTTTAGGCAAAGCAGATAATAATTTAGCAATTAAATTTAAAACAGAATTTAGTACTTATCAACAATTACAAGATTATTTAAAAATAGAACAACAAAATTACTGACAAAATTTATTGAATAATATTTGTCAACAATACCAAGATAATTTAAAGCAACTTATTTTATTGTTTTATAATTTTGTTGCTAGTATTTGAAATAAAACAAATATTAATGAAATTTTAGGAAAAATAGAAATTAAAAATATCATTGATAGTGATAATAATGTCTTAGGACAAACAAATAATCACCAAACTATTTTGCTAAACAAAAAGGTTTTATCTTGTGCGTTTGAAAAAACAATAAATAGTGAATGACACAAAGGACAATTTACAACCAATAACTTTCTGCATATTTTAATCCATGAATTAGGACATATCTTTTATTTTTATGATTGAGAAACATTTAAAATCAATCATATTTTTTATTTAAAGCAATTTTTAGGACATAAAATTAATAATTTAAATAAGTTTTCAGAACTAGACAAAGAAAAAGTGTTAAAGATATTTGCCAACAGTAATTATGGATTGAGTGATGATGACGAGTTATTGGCAGAGGGATTTGCATATTGGTTATTAACAAAACAAAGTATGCAAACAAAAATATGAGAATTTTGAAACGAATACTTTACAAGTTATTTACCACAAATAAGAGATAAAGAAAGGAAGTGTAAATGATGTTAAACACAATAATCGGAATGATGGTGGATAGGTTAAGATAAATTGGACAACAATAATGTAGAGTAAATATTTATAATTAAATTACAATGGAGGTGTAATTATGGCAAAGAATCATTATACCGATGAATTTAAGCAACAAATTGTTGGTCTTTACAAAATGGGTCAAACTCCTGAACAATTAGCCAATGATTACCAAATTGGTAAATCTACTGTTTGGAAATGAGCTCACCAATTTAGTAACTCGGACTCATTTAAAGCTAAAGACAATAGAACGCCAGAAGAAAACGAATTAATTCAATTACGTAAAAAAGTTAAACAATTAGAAATGGAAAATGACATTTTAAAGCAAGCAACACTGATAATCGGCAAAAAATAGCAATCATTAAAAATAACAAAGCAAAATATCCAATTATTAATTTATGTAAAACATTGAAATTGGCTAGATCAACATATTACTATCAATTAAAAGCAAATAATCCCAAGAATAATCAAAACATTGATAATGCTGTTATCAGTATTTTTCTAAAAAGTCGTAAAAATTATGGAACAAGAAAAATTAAAATCATGCTAGCTCAGCAAAATATTATATTATCTCGTGTAAAGATTAGTAAAATAATGAGAAAATATAACTTAATTTCAAATTATACAAAAATCAAATACAAACATTCAAATACAAGCAATGTTACATATAAATATAATAATTTATTAAATCAAGAATTTAATAATTATAAACTACATGAAGTTGTTGTCAGTGATTTAACATATGTTTTTATTAATAATAAATGATATTATGTTTGCTTTCTAATTGATTTATTTAATCGTGAAATTATTAGTTATGATGTTAGTTTACACAAAAATGCAAAATTAGTTAAAAATACCTTTAATAAACTTAACTTTACATTAAATGATATTAAAATATTTCACACTGATCAAGGTAGTGAATTTAACAACAATCTTATTTATAACTTTTTAACTAAAAATAACATTCAAAAGTCTTACAGTAAACCAGGTTGTCCTTATGACAATGCTGTTGCGGAATCAACATACAAAATTTTTAAAACTGAATTTATTAAAAATAATAAATTTAAAAACATTGAGCAGTTTAAATTAAAATTATTTGATTACATTAATTGGTACAATAATATTCGAATTCATAGCAAACTAAATTATTTAACACCAGTAAAATACAGAAATTATTACTCTACATAAAATTTGTCCAAAAAACCCTTGCCATTCCAATAAAATAAGAATAAGTGTAAAAAAATATATATTGTGATACTTCTTTTATGGTTTCGTATTAATATTTCATGTTATTTTACAATTTCTTTTCGTTATATCTTATATTTTAATATTTCAATAAAAATTATTTTTTTAAAACAGAAAGGAGGTTATATCCTGTGAAAAAGATTATATTATCATGTTTATTAACATCGTTGATTGGTGTAAGTGAACCACTTATTGTCAAATCATCCATCAATGATAATTTTTTGTTTATAAAACAAGAACAAGTTATCAGTAAAAATGCAAAGAAAAGTTTTAATCCAACAGCACCAAGTTTTACAAAAAATATTAATTGAAATTATGATATTTATGCTGAAACGGGTTGGGTTTGGGGTGGCGATTATACAGAAAAAGTAGAATCATCGTATTATTATGTTAATATACTAGATTATGCTAGTAGTTGAAATGATTTTAAAAATAAATACAAACAGATTAAAATAGATTTTGAGGGTTATGTTGATCATAACAAAGCAGAAAAAGTAGATTATAATTCTTATCACTATATCAATCTAAATCAAATAAGTGGCATAGCAAAAACATCACAAATTTTTCATCACTATCAAGGTTATACCCAAAATGAAGAATGAGGATGAGCAAATGTAAGATATCAATTAGAAAATAATGATTGCATTAAAATTGATTTTTTGGTTTATGCACGAGCGAAAAACGGATGAAATTCAAGTAATACCTGAGCGAAAACATGATTAAAAGTTAATGAACTAATTTTTAATACAAGTTTTAGTTTTAATGATATGAAAAGTAATTTAACAAGGGAATTAAATAAAGAAATTAATTATTATTCTAATATTGATAATAATCCACAAAGTGCTAATAATTGAAACCAAATTAAAACACAAATGGATAACAAAATAAAAAAAGCACTAAATGATAATAATGATACCCAGGGATGAATTGAATTTTTAAATCCAAATTATCAGTTAGAAAAAAGAACTAATGGTTATTTTATAAAAACATTAATTAATATTCATAATAATCAAAGTAGTAATTATGAAATGTGAGAATTTAAAACGCCACTAAATTTTGATAGTGATTATAATATTGATAATGCTAAAAATATAATCGAAAACGAGTTAAACCAAACAATTATTTATCAAAGCGATACATCAACCAATATTTTAGATGAAAGTAATTGAAATGCAATTAAAACTATCTTAGATAATAAAATATTTAGTGTTTTAGGAAAAAAAGGAAACATATTAGAATGAAAAAAACTTATCAATCCTAATTATGCTTTAACAACAGAAAATAATAATTATTATCTTAAAACAAGTTTTAATATTTTTAATTATTTAACAGAACAATGAGAAAATTGAGTTTTTAAAACAAAACTCAATTTTTCATTAAGTGCAAAATATTGAAAAAGTAAATTACAAGAACGAATTTTAATAACCCCAGGAAAAATTAGTGATGAAAATGGTGTTGCAATGATTAATGATATTGAAGAAGTTATTAATAACGGTGAAGGAAAAGAAAATAAATACAATAAAGGAATAATAAAATATCATACAACAACATTTTTTCAATACATTGAACCAAAGGAAAATAACAATGATCCTGATTATGATATTGTTAAAATAAATGGGGTTAATTTAAACGCTGTTAATGGTTTATACACATATACTTTTGATGATAAAGAAAAAGTTAATAAATATGAAATTGAAATTATCCACCGACCAAACCCTAAAATTGAGGGAGATGTTGGTGGTAATTTTAAGTTAACAATTTTAATTGAAACAATTACCCCATCATTACAATTAAAATTAATGGGGTGAGGGCCAAAAAATATCGACTATGAAAAACTAACAAGTGAATTTATTAAAGACCCTAGTAATGAAAATAAAACAATTAAAAATCCTAATTATGATCAAGAAATTAATAAAGAAACAGGGACAAAAAAACAATTAATATGAGTTTGTCATCAATCTAACACCCCATTTCCTTTAGATCCAGTTGACAGAGATGGAAATTTAATAAAAAGTAGTAATATCAATGATTATGATATTGGTTATTTAGCAGAAGCCAGTGCAGTCGGAGCAGGATTTGAAAACTTTTACAATAATGACAATATTGAAAAAGTTATTCGTTATTTATCAAATGAAAATTTAGAAACTAAATTTGAAAACGGCTACGAATTAGAAAAAAACAAGACGGGAGATGTTAATACTAGTGCTGGATGATTTCATTTTATTATTCAACAAAAACGCTTTAATGATTTAAACGGAAATACACAAACACCATTTTATCAACACAAATTTATTTATGTTGATAAAAATAAAAGTTCAAATTATGGATATTTTTTAAATTCAGTTAATAACCAAAATGCTAGTGATTTTTGAAATACAACACAAGGAAAACATTTAAAAAATTATATGATTAACTATAAAAAGTGAAATTCAGATAATGATTTATCAAAATTAACTTATGAAGCGGTTTTATCATATTGACGAGATTATGTTTCAGATATTCGTAATCATTTAGCGGTTAATGAAAGCATCAATAATTTTAAAGCATTAAATGATTTAAATATTAGTGCTTTGAAAATGAATACCAAAGATATGAAAACTATTAGAAATAAAATTGAAAACTTTGTTTGAAAAGAAATAAACAAACTTAGTTTATTAGTAACAATAAATAAAGATTATATTATTCAAATATATAAAAATAGTCAATGACAGAAATTAAATGATGATGATTTAAACCAATTAATAACTAATCAGCAAGAACAAACAAAAGAAATAATGCTAAAAATCAAAGCACTAAATACATCAATGTTTTTAATTGGTGAAACAAACCAATTTAAAGTTATTAATAACTTAAATTATGATGAAAATAAAGTAATTGATTTAAGTAAAATTAAATATCAAAATCAAGAATATAATTTTAAAGATAAAACAAAAGATGATATTTTAAATAATTATATTATGGAATATATTAAGCAAGGTTTTAAAATTAATAAATTAGATGAAATCTTGAAACAAGATATTGATTATCAAATATCATTACAAGGATTAAATGGCCAAAACATTAATATTAATGATAATGAATTACAGGAATTTATGAAAAAGATTCAAGAAAATAAATATAGTGAGTTAAAAATTACTATTTATGCTTTGGATAATAGTTTAAAAGCAGTTGGAAATGTTTCATATAAATTAATAAACAACCCAATAACAGAAAATGCCCCCAACAAACCAAATAAAATTCCCCCAACAGAGGGAATAATACCTAACACTCCTAATAATCCAAATGGAAATAACGAAAATAATGGGAATGAAGAGAATAATAATCCAAATAAACCAGAAAAACCAAACAAACAACCAGATCCTAACAAACCTAATAAAAATAATGAAAGTGGTTGAAAAAAGTTTTTTAAAAAACCAGTTAATTTATTTTTTATGACTTTGATTAGTTGTGTGATAGTTGGTGGTTTTATAACTTGGATTATCATTAAAAATCAATTAAATAAAAAAATTGGGGGCAAAAAGTTGAAAAAAATAAAAGCGATAATGAAGGAAAAAAACAGATAAAATATTGGTTTATTACCCCTTTATTTAATATCCTTATTACGCATTTTAATGGGCAAATTAGCAATGAAAGTTATTTTATAATAAAAAAATATAATTTATTTCTTAAAAAACGGCATTTTAAATGCCTTTTTTTATTTTAAAGAAAGAGGTGCAAAATATGAAAAATGTAATACCAAAAAAACTAAAAGACGCCAAATATCGATTTTGACGCAATATAACAATAACAGATGTTTTGATAATTGCTGTTTGAGTTGGATTAACAATTATGTTTATATTTGGTTTTCAATGAAAACTATGAATAAAATTATTATCATCATCAATCATGATTTTAATTAGCTTACCACTAATTATTACAAATAAAAAGACTAATTTAAAAGGATGACAATGCTTATATTATAAAATAAATTTCCTATTTAGTTATAAGAAATATAGTAAAAACAAAACTAGTTTACTGGTGCCATATAATAAAGTTATTGATGATAATTATATTGCAACACACGGAATTTTAAAGGGTACTTTAAAAAAGACTTTAATTGGTGCAATTAAAATAAAGGGATTCGATATCACTTTATTAAGTAGCGAAGAGCAAATATTAAGATTGCGAGATTTGCAAGATGTTTTTAAATTTGCTAATTTTCCAATAACTTTTTTAAAGTTAGAATTACCATTAAATTTTGATGACAACATTAAATATTTACAAAAACAAATTAATAAAACACAAATTCGTTATAAAAACAAAGAAATTAGTTTTAATCAATTTGTAAAAATTACAAAACAAATTAAAAATAATATTGCTTTTTTAAAAAAAGAATTAATTAAAATAAACGATGAAATTAAAACTGAAAAATGTTTTTTTATTTTTGTATATGGAAATAATCAAAAAGATTTAAATGAAAAAATATTATTTTTAGAAGATAAATTATATAAAGGAAAAATTAATTGTAATACTTTATCTAATTACGAAATAACAAAAATCTTAAAATTAATGTGAAATCCGTATGAAAAACCATTAAATAAAACAGATTTTAATAAAAATAAAGATAATTTAGCAAAATTATTGCAATTTAACTACCTAAATATTAAAAAAAATTATTTTATAGCAAATGATTTATATTATTCAATTAATACTATTCAGGACTACCCTTTATTTATTAATGATTTATGAGGGGCATGTTTATTTTCAAATGAGCAAACTATTATTTGAAATATAAATCCTTTAAATTATGATGAAACAAAAAAAGCAATCAACAGTGTCATTCAAACAACCCAAACAAGACAAGTAATGACAAAATTATATGTTAATACAAATGAAAATAACTATGAATTAGAAACATACTATCATTTAATTGATGAGATTAATGGTGGTGGCGAATTATTAAAAAATGTTAATATTTTATTTTTAAATTATGGAACAAATAAAAAAACATTATTACAAGCACAAACACGATTAACAAAAGCATTAAAAGAAATGGATATTAAACTTAATCCATTATGATATCAACAATTTAATGGTTTAAAAGGTTTTATACCCTATAATAATAAGGTCATAATAAAAAAATATGGCCGAGAAATGCCAACAAGTACCTTAGCAGCATCATTTCCATTTATTGATAGTGGCTTATATGATAAACAAGGAATGTACTTAGGAACAAATAATATGGGAAATGTTGTATTGTGAGATCAATTTAAAATTACAAGTAAAAGAACAAACCATAATATGTTTATTCTTGGTTCATCAGGAATGGGAAAAACATATTTGTTAAAAAAATAATAAATTATCATATTCAGATGGGGCGGAAAGTGATTGTTATTGACCCTGAAAGAGAATACCAAGAATTATGCAAATATTATGATGGAAATTGAATTGATGCAGGAGATGCTTCGATAGGAAAAATAAACCCCCTACAAATTTTAGATAATAACTTTATTGATGAATTAGAAAATACCAATTCATCGCCCCTATCCAATCATTTACGATTTTTAGAACAATGATTCAAAACGCTTTATCCTGATTTTAATGGAAGAGAAATTAATTTATTAACAAAATATTTAAAATTATTATATCATCAATTTAATATTACAAATAATAGTAACATTAATAAAATTAATAATAATGATTTTCCAATTATGAATGATTTTTATTATTTATTAGAAAAAGAATATAAGAACAATAAAAATCAACTTTTAAAAGAATTTATGGATTTAATAGCAACTGATTTTTTAAATGATGGAAAATATCAAGCACTTTGAAATGGTTACACAACGATAAAATTCAATAACAACTTTATTGTTTATGATGTTTATAATTTGTTTGATTTAGATGACAAAAAAACAAACGCAGCACAATTAATTTTAATGCTAAATATTATTAAAAAAGAAGTGAAAGAAAATCGTTTTAAAAATGATAATGAAATTGTGATAATTGTTGATGAGGCTCATTTAGCAATTGACAAAGATAATCCAGTTGCTTTAAATTTTATGTATCAAGTGACAAAGCGAATTCGGAAATATAATGGTGCGTTGGTCGTGGCAACACAAAACATCGCTGATTTTGTAGAAAATGAAACCGTTTTAAAGAAAACTACAGCAATTATTAATAATAGTCAATATTCTTTTATTATGGGGTTAAAACCTAACGATTTAGAAAAAGTTATTAATTTATATAAAAGTTATGGCGGATTAACATCAGCAGAACAAGATTATATTGCTCGTAGCGTAAAAGGACAAGGGCTATTTTTTGTTTCTGGATTTGAAAGATATCGTATTGAAATTCAAGCAAACAAAAAAGAAAAAGCAGGGTTTGGAAAAAAAGATAATTAAAAAAACAAGTAAATTTACTTGTTTTTTTAATTTTTATGAAGAATTTTATTAAATTTTTGCTTTTTTAGCAAAAAATAAAAAAGGAGGATAAAAATGTTAAAAACAAATTTAGGAAAATTAATAAATGGTGACGCATTAACTTTTATTAAAAGTTTAGAAAATGATAGCATTGATTTAATTTTAACTGATCCACCCTATTTATATAATTTACCAAAAAGAAAAAACGAGCAAATAAATAAAAATAATATATCAAAAAGTATAAATAAATATATTAATGCTATCTATGATAATAATTTGCATAATTCATTTGATATAAATACTTATTTAGATGAGTTTTATCGAATTTCAAAAACTAAATTTATGTTAATTTGAATGAATAGATGACAAATTAAAGATTATTTAGATTGAGTTTATAAAAATAATATGAATTTTGATTTTTATTTTTGAGAAAAAACAAACCCAATGCCAACTAATAATTTTATTTTGCAAGATAAAGAATATTGTATGATTATTTACTCTAAAAAACACCAAATTCCAAATTATCAAAATAACTATGAAAATAAAAAAACAATATTTAAGAATTCAGTAGGATCAGCTTATAAAATAACAGAACATCCAACAGAAAAACCACTAAATATATTTTACAATTTAATTCAAAAATATAGCAAACAAAATGATTTAATTTTTGATCCTTTTATGGGAAGTGGTACAACTGCGTATGCTTGTGAACAGTTAAATCGAAGATGACTAGGGTGTGAAATAAATAATAATTATTTTGCAATGATACAAAAACGATTAAAGAAAATACAACTTAAATTAAATTTTTAAAAAATGAATAATTTTCAATTAATTAAAAATATAAATTATGTGGCAGTTTTAATTGCAATGATGGTTGTATTATCGCAAACTATGCGAATCCAAATTATTCCAAGAACATCAATTCCATTATTTTTAATCCCCATTTTTATAAGCGGATTTATTTTAAATTGATATTGGTGTTTCTTAATTGGAATTATGGGGCATTTTCTATCAGATTTAACATTATGAGGTTTTACTGTGGGATCATTATGTTGAAATATTGGGACAGGTTTATTAGCAGTTTTAATTAAACTAATTAATTGAATAAAAATAAATCATAGTATTAAAATTATTCTTATTTTATTATCAAACATAATTATTTATCTTCCGATTGATTTTATGCTTTTTTGATTAAATATTGATGTTTTAAATATAGAACAAATAATTATCGGAATATTAATTACGAACACAATATGTTTACCAATTTTTTATTTTATAACATTAAAAATTAAAAAAAGATTAAAAATAATTTTATAGAGAAAGGAACTATCAAAATGAAAAAAACAGAAAAATATATAAGTTATCAAGTTATGACAAATAATTTAATTTTAACAAAACCTTATTATGATATTAAAGGTAATAAATGAATTGAGTTAAGGATAAAAAATTTATTGTATCCTTATGCAAGTATTAATATAAATAGCAAATATTTTAAATTACAATATAACAATGATTATTGTTTTATTACAATTTTTAAAAATCAAAACTTTTATATTAAAAATAAAGTTGGAAAAATTGAGGGTGAGATTAATTGAGAAAAAATCCACCCCTTTTTTATTAGAAATGGATAAGCAAGTTTTAATTAAAAAAGCAGAACAAAAACAAATATACCAAGAAAATTTAAAATATTTTAATAGTAATAAATTTCCAAAAAAAGATGATTAATTAGACAAAATGAAAATGAAATTTTTGAAATATTTTGGCAAAGCCAAAATGTATGATGAGCAAGCATTTTGGCTTTCTAAATTTAATAAATTTTAAAAGGTAAAAATTTCCAAAAAAGGGAGGATAAAAAGATGAAAAAAGAAAATAAATTTAGGTCATCACCACCAATTGCAACTTTTAAAAAATATAGTAGTAAAAATGTTAATAAACTAATAAGACATAATTTTAGAATTGGAATACCTGAAAATATTAATCCTGAGTTTACAAAATATAATTTTTATTATGTTGGTAATACAAAAGTAAAAATAAGCAATGACAAAGGTTTTGAGTTAACAAATAATAAAAGATTTGAATTATTAAAAAATATAGAAGAAGATTGAAATAAGCAACAACAAAAATATAGTGAAGCACAAAAATCAACTTTTAAAGAGTTTTGTAATAAACATAATACTTATATAGAAATTGTTTTGCCAGCAACAAGACAAGAATGATTTGAAAAAATGGGAATATGTCAATTTACAGATATTTAAGTATGAGATAAAAAAACAGATACGCGTAAAATGGGACAATTAATTCCTGAAAGTATAAATTATCATAAATTAAATGAATGAGCTAATATTGAAATAAATTTTATGAAACAATGAATGAAAAATAATCTTAAAACAGATATAGGATATTTGTATTCAGCAGTTCACATGGATGAAACAACACCCCATATTCATTTTGGTTTTATTCCAATTAGTAAAGTTTTTTCAAAAAAACTTAATAAAGAAAGATACATAATTAGTAATAATCGTATTTTTGGCGGTAAAAAACAACTACAAAAATTCAATAATTATCATGCTAATTATTTAACAAAAGCAGGTTATGAAATAGAGCCTGGCGAAATTGGTGGTAAAGGTAGTTATAATGCAATGAATTTTCGACAAGTTAAACAATTTGAACGAAATAAATTAGAAAATGAAATTAATAATCTATTTGATGAATACAAGTCTAGCAAAGACAATATTAAAGAATTTAGCAAAATTAAAATTATTAGTGATGATTATGATGGTTTAATTTATGAAATTAAACAATATTTAAAATATGAAAATAATTTTACAGATTATGAAATAAACCAGTTAACTAAATATTTAGATTTAGCAGAAAAAATGAAATACTACAAAATTATAACTACTGTTGCTAACCCAAAAATAGCAGATTTTAAAAATATGAGTTTAATTGAAGAAGAATTTAATGAAATGGTTTTTAAAATCAATCCAATTATGCAAAAAGGTTATGATTTGGTGAGCAGTATAGAAAGAGAGTTATAAAAATATGTGAAATAAAATCAAAAAGAAAAAAATAAGTTTATTAATTGGTTTATGTTTTGTTCCAATTATTTTTATTTTTTATTTAACATTATTTGGAATAGGTTATTCAATTTTTATTAATTGAAAAAAAATTACAATATTTATCAATGAAATTAAGCAATTTCAAATATTATCATGATGAAATTATATAATTAAAAGTAAATACGGATTATTAATAACAGTTGGATTAAGTTTAGCGTTTTATTGCTGATTTTTTTATTTTGTTTTATTTAGTAAAGTGAAGAATAAAGAAACTGCAATTAAAACAACCAATAAAATAGATTTTGGTGATAGTAAATGATTAAGTATAAAAGAAATTGATGATATTAGTGAAAAAGTAAATATCAAAGATAATTATAAAAATACAGGCTTTGTTTTTAATTGTAATAAAAACAAAAAAGATTTATTGTTTAACTTAAAAAATAATATTCATAGTGTTATTGTTGGTTCAACAGCAAGCGGAAAAACACAAGGCATAGTATTACCAACAATTTATTTAAATGGAAAATCAACCACTAAACCAACTATGATTATAACCGACCCCAAGGGTGAATTGTATAATTTAACCAGTGGTTATTTAGCAGAAAATGGTTATAAAATAAAAGTTATTGATTTTCGTAATTTAGAAAAAGGAAATACTTGAAATCCATTAAAACTAATTTATGATGACTTTATTAAAATGATAATGACAAATAAGGAAAAAGAAAAAATAAAGTGAAAAATAAAGTATCAAGATAAAATTAGATCACTTAGTCGTATGTTAATTAACAAAAATCCCGAAGATGAATTTTGGAATGAATCAACAAGTATGATTATTCAAGGAATTATTTTAGCAATATTAGAAGATTATGAAGATAAAATAAACAAAAATAATTTGATAACAGAAATCGAGGAAACTTTAAACCAAGAATCATTTTCCAATAAAAAATTTAATATGGCATCAGTGGCAGCAATTGCTAGTTTTAAAAAAGATTTAGTTGAATGACTAAATAATCGAAAAAATACCAGCATTGCCAAAATAACCGCAAGTCAGGCTTTGGTTGATAGTAAAGAAAATCGAACACTAGATGCTATTTTAATGACTGTTGCAAAAAGTTTAGAAATATTTAACAATGATTTTATTCGTAATTTAACATCCCAAAATGATATTAATTACAATGATTTTATCGAATATCCAACAGTTTTATACATCATATTTAGTGACGAAAATGATAATTACTATAAATTAATAGCAATATTAATTAGTCAAATTTATCAATTTTTAACAAATAAAGCAAGTGAAATAATCGAACAAAAACTAGAAAAACCAGTATATTTTATTTTAGATGAATTTGCTAATTTAACAAAAATAAACAACATTGAAAAATGAGTTAGTATTTCGCGCAGCAGAAACATATTTTTTCAATTTATTTTACAAGATATCAACCAATTAAAATTAAATTATGGTGATACAATAGCAAAAATTATTTTAAATAACTGTGGGATGCATATTTTCTTACATACCAATGATTTAAAAACAATAAAATATTATAGTGAATTATTTGGAACAAAAACAATCGAACAAATTAGTATTAATGAAAATAAAAGCAATATTAGTGTTTCGAAAAATTTAAAAAGTCACCCCTTAATGTTAACTAGTGAGTTAGCAAATTTAAAACAAGGACAAGGAATTGTTAAAATAGCACGCTATAACCCAATGAAAATAACTTTAAAACTATGAAAAGATTTAAAGTTAGTAGAAAAAACAAACATATTTCAATTAAAAGAAATTAATTATATAAATTTTAATAAAGAATATTTTTATGATATTAAAAATAACAAAAAAGAAATAAAAGAAAATGAAATTAATGAATTTGTCAATTTAACAACAACAGAAATTAAGACAAATATTAATAATTTAAAAATGCAATTAAGAGAGTATGAAAATACAAATTACAAATCTATTCAAAATAAAACAATAATAAATTTACTTTTACAAAAAATCAAAAACCTTGAAATAGAATTAATCAAAAGACAAGAAACCAATAATTATTCTGAAAAGGAATAATTATTTTTTATAAATAGTAAGATTTCACAAAGTGGTCAAGCTGGAACACTTAAAAATAAACGAAGTGGGAGGATATCTGTAAGGTTAATCAACTAATTAAATTAGTACTACATGGGGCAGAAGCGTAGTCGTAAGTGATTAACTAAACCACACCTAAGGGAAACTCTACCTAAATGAGAAAAAGTTAATAAAGTTATCTAACAAATAACTAGTGAAATTAAAAGAAAAGAAAAAGAATAAGAAGGTTAATTAATTTCTCTCTTTCTATCGATAAAAATAATGTAATAAAACTGCTGACAAATTATTTTAAGCAGTATAAAATTTTACTATCATGCAATGATGATTTAAAAAGAATATAAGTATATGTTAAATATTTTCAATACTATTAATTTTAGAGAAAAAGTAAATATTGATGTTAATGAAACAGGAAAAAGATTAATATTAGAAGAATGAGAAAAAATTGATCAAGAATTACGAGAAAAAATTGTAATGGCCAAAATGGCTATATTATGTAGGGTAAAAGACCTTTTACAGAAAAAACAGAGTATGGTCATATTACCTTTTTTAGAACATTATTTCGTTTTTTTAAATAAAGATACTAATAAATATCAATTTGTTTTCTTATTTGACAAGAAAGTCGGAAGAAAAAAAACGAAGTAGAATTAGTATTTTTATTAAAATAGCAATTTTAAAATTAATGGATAGTACTAAAAGACAAAGAGATATTATGGATATATACCCAAAATTAAATATATCAAAGATGACAATCACAAACATTAATAAGGAAATTGATTTTGCTAAATTATTTAAAGAACAATTAAAAACAAAAACTGAAAAAATAATTGTTCAAACACCATATTTGTATGCTGGGGTTGACGATTCATTTAGTAATTTAACAAAATATAAAAAAATAGAAAAAATATGTTTAGAACAGCATATTTTCATACTGGGTATGATGAAATAAAAAGCACTAAAAATAAAAATGTTCTAAAAGATAAAAAATTTTTATTATTATGAAATCATTAAAAAATTTGCCAATGAAATTGGTGCAATTTTTATTTTAGATTATTTTCATTTAATGAAAGAATTAAAAACAATATTTCCTTATCGAATAAGAAAACTTACTAAAAATTTAACCGATAATGAAAAAATAAGAAAACAAATTTATTGAGATATGAATAAATTATTTAAAAATGGCGATCCTGATGAAGCAATAAAATATTTAAAAAAATTAATTACAAGAAAAAATATTAAAGAATATCCATTTTTAAAAGATAAAAAGGATAAAATCAAAGATTTCATTAAATATATCAAAAATAATTCTGAGGGTATTAAAGTTTATAAAGAGAATTGATATATGGGGTTTTGTACCGAACCACAAATTTCGCATAATGTAAAATGATTTAAAAAATATGGTGCTAAATCATATAGTGAAAAAGTTTTTAAAAATAGGATTGCAATGAAAATGACGAATGATATACATTGCCTTATGCAGTTGAACCAATTTTAGAATTTTTAAGACCAAATTCAAATATATTGTGTCCTTTTGACACTGAAGATAGTGAATATGTAAAAGTATTAACAAATGCAGGACATAAAGTAATTTACAGACATATTTAAAGAAGGATTTGATTTCTTTAATCTTTCAAAAGAGGATTTATTATATTATTCGATTATATGATTTCAAATCCTCCATATAGTTTAAGAAAACAAGTTTTTGATAAATTAGAGGAATTAGCCAAACGCTTCGCAATGCTGCTTCCATTTGGTCTTAATTGCATTAAAACCCATAAGAGAAAAATTACAAGATAAGCAATTGTTAATTTTTGATAAAAGAATTAAATTTAAATCAGAAGAAGGCATGATTTGTAAAAACCCTCCAAGTAAAACTGCATATATTTGCAAAAGTATATTGCCCAAGCAAATTATCTTTAAAGAATTGAAATATACTTAATTTTTTATTGCAAAAAAATAAATATGTATTTGCTGATGATATAATTAAAAAGTAATTTTAATAAATTTTTAAGTAGAAAAGAGGTAAATTTTAATGAGTATAAAGTTGATTTGTCCTATTAGAGGGCCATTAAATATTAATGAAAAATCTAAAGATGGTTTATCTTTTACTGAAGAAAGACAGAGAATAGAATTGGTTAGATTTTTATTAACTAAAGGTTATACAAAGGATCTTTTCGAATTTGAATATAAAATTAAATTTGGTTCATCCAAAAGATATTTAATAGCTGATTTAATAATTTGAGAAAATGATCTAAAACAAAATATTAATATTGTTTGTGAAGTAAAAAGAGATAGCAAACATAAAATTGATGCTTATGATTACCAATTAGAACCTGCAATTAAATTAACTAATTCGAAATATGGAATTTATTTTGATAATGCTGATAATTTTTTAATTTATAGCGGCACTAAGTATTCTTTAAATAAATTACCTAGTTACGGATTTGAGTTTAATGCTAAAAATATTTCTATTAATGATTTAAGAACAATTACAAATATTGATTATATTTATAATAAATTAGACCAATTAACTCACAATAACGGAATAAGTAAGGAAAAGCGATATGAAGGAATATTTCAAATTTTATTATCTAAGTATTATGATGAAAAGTATAATGAATTTAATTTAAAATTTTTAATTAATAATAATACATTTTCAGAGTTTAAAAATCTTTATGATCAGTCTTTAAAATACTACAATATTAATTCTCAGATAAAATTAAAAAAAGAAATTGTTTTACCAGAAAATATAGTTATTTCTATTATTGCGTTTTTAGAGGAATATTCTTTTATTAAATCTGACATGGGGATTATTCAATCTTTTTTTATGAAATTTGGTGCTAATTTTTTAAAAAAAGATCTTGCGCAATATTATACTCCTATACCAATAGTTAAGTTTATATCTTCTCTGTTAAAGGTTACAAATAGTGATAGAATTATTGATCCTGCTGGTGGTAGTGCTGACTTTTTAGTGGGAATATTAGAAAAATATAAAAATAGTAAGATAAAAAACTTAATCAAGGAAAACCTTCATTATTGAGATATCAGTGAAGATGCACTTAAAATTGCATTTATAAATATGGTGTTACATGGTGACGGAAGAACAAACATAGAACAGTTGGATTCTATTGAAAAATGAAATTATAAAAATGAACAATTTGATTTCGTAATAACTAATCCGCCATTTGGATCAAAAACAAAATGAGAAAAAGATCCAAAAATCATGAAGAATTATAAACTTGCTTCTGAAAAAGGAAATCAACAATTAGGAATATTATTTTTAGAAAGATCAATAAATTTATTAAAGGAAAATGGAATATTAGTTATTATATTACCTTCAGGTTATTTAAATAATTATTCTTTAAAATATATTAGAGAATTTTGTATTAATTATAGAATTATTGCTGATATTTCTCTTCCTGAAGGTTCATTTAAGGGAGCTGAAACAGGTGTTAAAACAGATATTTTAATAATAAAAAAACAAAAAATAAATGATAATTATAGAATTTTTGTTTCAGCTCCTCAAAAATTAGGGTTTGATTTTAAATCAAAGAAATTACCTTCAATATATAAACGTGATATAAAAACCGGAAAATATATTTTAGATGAATATAATAAAGAAATATTAGATTCTGATTTAGAAAATGTTATATTGGAATTTAAAAAATTTGCGTATGACAGTAATTTAATAGAATTTGAACAAGAGAATATTAATATAAAATATAATTTTCTTTTAAAATCAGAATTAGTTAATGATCCAATGCTAACTTTAAAGCCAGAATTATATTTAAATTCTTATAGAGATCATATGAGGAAGATTGGAAAGAATACAGTTTCTTTACGAGAATTAAAAAATTCTGGTTATTGCAATATTGAAATTCAAAAGAACGAAACAATTAAATTAGTCGAAGGAAAAATGTATAGTTATATTGATATTTCCGAGGCTAAAAAAGGTGATTATTCATTAGATAATAAATTACATCATTGAGAAATAAAAAATATTGGTAGAGCATCTCAAGCTGCAGAAACAAACGATATATTTTTAAGTTATTTATTAGGAAGTAAAGATAAATTCTTTTTGATGTTAGAAAAAAATACTGATAATATAGTTGTCACAAATGGAATGTACAGAATAATAATAAGTGATGAACTTGTAAGGTTATCATTTTATAAGTTCTTATTCACTAATTCATTTTCACTTCAATTTAATGCATTATCAACTGGACATATCCAAACAAACATTTCATTAAATAAAGTATGAGAATTTAGATTTAAATTATTAGAAAAAAATGAAATATTGAAAGTTAAAGAAATGATAGAAATTCATAAAAAATACAAACAAATATACTCAGATATTTTAGATTAACAAATAAATCTCTTCTAAAAAACCAAACCTCTTTAAAAATAAAGAGGTTTTTTATACTTAACTTATTGGTTCTCACCAAATGTCAAAGGAGAAACAAATATGACAGAAGAAATTAAAACAAATATTAATAATTTAAAAATGCACTTAAAACAGTATGAAAATACAAATTACAAATCTATTCAAAATAAAACAATAATAAATTTACTTTTACAAAAAATCAAAAACTGGATAGGTTAAGATAAATTGGACAACAATAATGTAGAGTAAATATTTATAATTAAATTACAATGGAGGTGTAATTATGGCAAAGAATCATTATACCGATGAATTTAAGCAACAAATTGTTGGTCTTTACAAAATGGGTCAAACTCCTGAACAATTAGCCAATGATTACCAAATTGGTAAATCTACTGTTTGGAAATGAGCTCACCAATTTAGTAACTCGGACTCATTTAAAGCTAAAGACAATAGAACGCCAGAAGAAAACGAATTAATTCAATTACGTAAAAAAGTTAAACAATTAGAAATGGAAAATGACATTTTAAAGCAAGCAACACTGATAATCGGCAAAAAATAGCAATCATTAAAAATAACAAAGCAAAATATCCAATTATTAATTTATGTAAAACATTGAAATTGGCTAGATCAACATATTACTATCAATTAAAAGCAAATAATCCCAAGAATAATCAAAACATTGATAATGCTGTTATCAGTATTTTTCTAAAAAGTCGTAAAAATTATGGAACAAGAAAAATTAAAATCATGCTAGCTCAGCAAAATATTATATTATCTCGTGTAAAGATTAGTAAAATAATGAGAAAATATAACTTAATTTCAAATTATACAAAAATCAAATACAAACATTCAAATACAAGCAATGTTACATATAAATATAATAATTTATTAAATCAAGAATTTAATAATTATAAACTACATGAAGTTGTTGTCAGTGATTTAACATATGTTTTTATTAATAATAAATGATATTATGTTTGCTTTCTAATTGATTTATTTAATCGTGAAATTATTAGTTATGATGTTAGTTTACACAAAAATGCAAAATTAGTTAAAAATACCTTTAATAAACTTAACTTTACATTAAATGATATTAAAATATTTCACACTGATCAAGGTAGTGAATTTAACAACAATCTTATTTATAACTTTTTAACTAAAAATAACATTCAAAAGTCTTACAGTAAACCAGGTTGTCCTTATGACAATGCTGTTGCGGAATCAACATACAAAATTTTTAAAACTGAATTTATTAAAAATAATAAATTTAAAAACATTGAGCAGTTTAAATTAAAATTATTTGATTACATTAATTGGTACAATAATATTCGAATTCATAGCAAACTAAATTATTTAACACCAGTAAAATACAGAAATTATTACTCTACATAAAATTTGTCCAAAAAACCCTTGCCATTCCATGATGATTAAAAAGGAATATAAGTATGTTAAATATTTTTAATAGTTTTAAAGATATAAACTTTGTTGAAGAAGTAAATATCGATGTTAATTTAATAGGAAAACAAAAAATGAAAGAAAAATATGAAAAACTTGATCAAGAATTAAGAGAGCAAAACCGTAATGGAAAAAATGATTATATTTTGTGAGGGAAAAAGAATAAAATGATAAAAACTCCCTTTGGCAATATTATAATTAAAGCTTCCAGATTTGGTTATCGTGATAAAAAAGATAATAAATTCAAAACAACAACTTTATTAAATAAAAAAATTGGTTTAAAAAATAATCAAACAATTATTTTAAGTGTTAAAATAGAACTTTGAAAATTAATGGATAGTACTAAAAGACAAAGAGATATTATGGATATGTACCCAAAATTAAATATATCAAAGATGACAATCACAAACATTAATAAGGAAATTGATTTTGCTAAATTATTTAAAGAACAATTAAAAACAAAGACTGAAAAAATAATTGTCCAAACACCATATTTGTATGCTGGGGTTGACGATTCTTTTAGTAATTTAACAAAATATAGAAAAATAGAAAAAAATATGTTTAGAACAGCATATTTTCATACTGGGTATGATGAAATAAAAAGCACTAAAAATAAAAATGTTCTAAAAGATAAAAAAATTTTTATTGTTATGAAATCAGTAAAAAATAAATACTATCTTATTAAAAAATATAAAAAAGAATTTTTACATTTTTTAAATAAAAATTTTAATATTGAAAATTGTAAGTTAACGCTAGCAGGTGATGGAGTAAAATGAATCCCAAAATTTGCGAATGAAATTGGTGCAATTTTTATTTTAGATCAATTTCATTTAATGAAAGAATTAAAAATAATATTTCCTTATCGAAGAAGAAAACTTACTAAAAATTTAACCGATAATGAAAAAATAAGAAAACAAATTTATTGAGATATGAATAAATTATTTAAAAATGGCGATCCTGATGAAGCAATAAAATATTTAAAAAAATTAATTACAAGAAAAAATATTAAAGAATATCCATTTTTAAAAGATAAAAAAGATAAAATCAATGGTTTCATTAAATATATCAAAAATAATTCTGAGGGTATTAAAGTTTATAAAGAAGATTGATATATGGGGTCTTGTACTGAAACACAAATTTCGCATAATGTCAAATGATTAAAAGGATATGGTGCTAAATCATATAGTGAAAAAGTTTTTAAAAATATGATTGCATTGAAAATGGCAAAAGAAAATGGTGTTAATTTAATTGAGTTTTATCTTAATAAATTAAACAAAAAAATGAAGATAAGTATAATCAGCAATTTTTAATAAATAAAAATGTTGTTCACCAAGCACAAGGTTTTGTTTAAAATTTAAATTAAAAATCAATAATTTAAAATAAATTTATTAAATAATTTGCGAATTATTATTTTTTGTATTGTAAATTATTACTTTTATGTTATAGTTAAATTAATTAAAAAAGATAAATTTATCTTTTTCTTAGAAATTTTATTTTAGTAGATAAATAAATATTTATTAGAATAAGGTATCACCAACCGAATAATTTACTCCCTCAACAATTAAATGAAAAATATGGTTATGAATTAACTTTAATTGAAGAATATCTAACAAAAGATAATATCGCTACAGCAAAAGGACATCAAGCAGTAATGGTTCGTGCTAATTGTGATTGTTATGAAGAAAACTTGTTGAAAATGCAGGAATATGGTATTAAGTATTTATTAACAAGAACAGTTGGTTATAACCATATTGATTTAACAAAAGCACATCAATTAGGTTTTAAAATGGTTTATGTTCCAGGTTATTCTCCCAATGCTGTTAGTGAACTAGCAGTTGTGATGGGTAATGCATTATTACGAAATTTATTTTATATGGCAAATAATGAAAACAATACTAATTTTAAAGTTGATGATTTTATGTTTGCAAAAGAAATCCGTAATTCAACAATTGGAATTATTGGAACAGGGCGAATTGGTTTAGAAGCAGCAAAAGCATGGCATGGAATGGGAGCAAAAATCCTTGGGCATGATATTTATCAAAATGATGCAGCAAAAGCAATTTTATCTTATACTGATTTAGATACTTTACTTAAAGAATCTGATTTAATTTCATTACATTGTCCATATATTAAAGATCAAAATCATCATTTAGTTAACAAAGAATTTTTAGCAAAAATGAAACCGGGGTCAGTTTTAATTAATGCAGCGCGAGGACAATTAATGGATAGCGAAGCAGTTTATGAAGCAGTAAAATCAAACCATTTAAAAGGGGTTGGATTAGATGTTTTAGAAAATGAAGGGGATGTTTTCTTCAAAGATTTTAAAGGGGAAAAAACACCAGATGACATTACTAATAAATTATTAACATTATATCCACGAGTAATTGTTACTCCACATATCGGATCATATACAGATGAAGCAGTTAAAAACATGATTGAAACAACCTATGAAAATTTAAAAGAAATTTTAACAACAGGAGAGACAAAAAATAAGATTTAATTTAAAATTCTTATGTAAATTATTTTTTCTTATTTACAACAAATTATTTGATAAAAGACATAATAGTCTTTTTTTCTTTTTTTTAAATATTTATAAGGGTATACTTAATCTAGGTATAAAATTTACAAACTTAAAAAATTATAAATTTTATTTGTAAAATTTTTTATTTTTATTATCAACTGATGGACTACTAATAAATTTTAAAAAGGGGACATTCATTAATGCACAAAAATGCTTTAACAAAAATATGCAATGATTGTTGTTCTAATTATAAATCTTTTTCCAAAAAATGAAAATTGAATCATCAAAATGATAAATTATTCATTTTTTGTGTGCAAAGTAAATTAGAATCAACAAATAGAACACTTGATTTAAATGAGTTAATTCCGGATTACTCCTTTTATTGTGGGGAAAGATGATTTGTTATTTACAGTATCGCAAAACTTGGCCGTATGTCGCGGACTACTTATCAGAATTTCAATTTTAGAAATTATACCTTATTGATTGGACTTTACTGGTATCATATTTTTACTAATGGAATTATTAAAAGCCGTTGATATAATATTCTACGTTAGGTGCAAGATTATTAGAAAAATTTTTATTTCAATACTGTGTAAATTGTAAATGCCAAACCATAAAAAGTTAATTATCAATTTAGTTAACTTTTTTAATTTAGTTTTAAGGAGTTGAAATTATGCAAACAAAACAATATTTTCTTTTGAGGTCGTTAGTGAAAAAGTATGGTAAAGATAATGTTATTAATACTGTTAATAAAATTGCAAAGGATATTGAAATTAAAAAGTAAAAGAATAAATTATTCCGCGTAATTTATTAGCGGGTAATTTATTCAATAATGTTTTTTAAGTGGAGCAAAGCGACAACGAGCGGAGCGAGTTTGCAAATTTCAATTTTTTAATTTATTGAAAGGAGATATATTATGCCAGTTTGATTAACGACGATATTTAGTGTTGTTATTATATTAGGTATTTTTGCGTGAATTGGTTTATCAATTTATCAAAAAATTCGCCAAATTCGAGGTAAGAAAAAAGATAAAAAAGAAATTGAAAACAAGGAGGATAAAAAATAATGTTAGGGATGTATTTAACAACAGCGGTTAATTTTTTAGCTGCAGATACTCCTACTATTTCAGATGGAATGGGTTCTATTTGAAGTGGATTAGGACAAGCAATGATGAAAGTTAAAGAAGCAATTTATGCTGTATTACCACAATTAATGACCTTTTTAGGTGATGCGTGAATTATTTTAATTCCATTTGGTATTTTTGTTATTGTTAAGATATTAAACTTTTTCCGTGTTATGGTTAAAGGATTTTAGTAGTAAAAAAAACTAAGGCACACTAGTTTATTCATATTTTATTAATTTATTTTATATAACTATTATTTTAAACTTAATAGTATTTTTCAGTGTGCTAATTTTTATTATTTTATATATTTAACAATGTTTATTAACAATGTTTATTAACAATGTTTATTACAATATATAAACATTATTAAACATTAGATATAACAATGTTTATTTAACAATAGATAAGCAATATTCTAACAATATTTATAACATTGTTAATTAGAAACAATGTTTATTAAGGAGTTGATAAAATTGAGTAATTTTGTTAAGAAAAATCAGAATATAGAAAATTATTTTATTAGCAAGGAATTTATCCCTTTTAAGACAGATAAAGCAAGTTTTATAAATTTACCTAATCATAATCGCCATATTGGTTTTTGACTGAGTAATAAGTTTATTTATCCGAGTGAAAAACATTCAGAACAAGTAGCAATCGGTTTGATTTATGATAATTCTTATCCTATTGTAAAATATAATGAAAATTTAAAACGTTGTGTGTGAAAATATTTAACTGGAACAGAATTGATTAATTTGTATAATCAATATAAACAAAATTATTTTAACAGTATGCACAAAGCATTATTTTTAAATGAACCTAAAAAAGTAAAAGCAAATAATAATAATAATAATTTAACAAATTGAAGTGTTAAAAAAGAGCAAGAATTAATTAATGATTTAGAAAGTTTAAATTAAATGAGTTTATATAATTATTGAGTTCAATTTGTTAGTTATATTATTGGTTTAAATGCCCCTGAATTTTTATATGTTATATCGTTTGTATTATTTATCGTTTTATTTTTTGGGATGTTTTTTAAACTTATTCAAAAAATGTGGAGTTTTTAAAAATGCAAAATGATTGAGAAAAATTAAAAGAGTTTTTTATTCATGTCTTTTTGTTTATAAATAAAACAAATGTTGAAAGTATTACAACTTGGACTTTGACACAGAATGAATATTTAACTTTGATGGTTGGTGTTTGAATTGTAATTTTATTTTTAACTTGGTTTTTATTATGAATGGTTTTTAAAATAGTTAGTTGTTTTAAATAATTAAATTTTGTTATTATTATGGTTTTCTCTCTCCACAAACTTTTATATAAATGTTGATATTATTTTTTTGATTATTATTCCTGCTCCTATTAAAACTGAAATAATAATAAATCAAATAAATGATAGGTTATTAATTCCTACTGTATTGAATAATCATATTATTTTATCTAATATGAATAATTCTTTTCAGAAAGGATTAAAATCTAAAAATAATAATATATAGGGCATTATGTATTTTTATCACTCTTCTTTTTGATTTGTGGGGAGAGAAAACCATAATAATACTAGTTTAATTATAAATAACTATTGGAGGTAAAATGAAAAAGTTTATATTTTTTTTAAAAAATTATTGTTATATTAGTGGTTCAATGATTTTGTTTAGTTTAATTGATTTATTACTTTGGATAATCTCATTAAATTATACTGGTTTAGTATTCTGATTATTGTTTGCTTTGCAATGCGTTTATTTTGTGTGATGAGTATGAAAAAATATATTTTATCAATTAAATGCTTTTCGGTTAGTAAATTTTGTTTGAGATAATCCGTTATCGGTAATTATTGGCAAGTTAGGAACTGGTAAAACATTACTTTTAACTTATTTATCACAAACTATGAAATTATTAACAGATAAAATTTATAGTAATTATCCGTTAGAAGATGAGAAAGTTAAAGTTTTGACATTTAAAAATTTAGATTTTACAGATAGAACAAAACCAGTTCCCCCAGATGATAGTGTTATTTTATTTGATGAGAGTTATTTATATATTGACGGAACTAGTCCTCACGATGAGAAAAAAGTCCACAGTGGTAAAATTCCGTGAATTGTTTTAGCAAGACATTTTGGTAATCGTGCTTTGTTTACAGCACAGCGTGAGGGTATGATCTGAAATAATATCCGACAATTAGCAAGTGGTATTATTATTCCAATTTCACTTAAAAAACCGATTGCTAAAAAAGGATTTAATTTTTTTAATCGTTTCTTTATTATGCGAATTGGTATTTTTCAAGATATTACGGATTATGAAATTTGAAAAACAAAATCAGTAGAAAGAACAGCAGAAGGTAAACGAGCAAAACATAAGTCAGATGTTGGTTTAGGAATTTGGTTTTTTAAAATAATTATTCCGTTAGAATTTGCACAGAAATATGATAGTCAATGATTAAAGTTTGTTCGTGATTTAAAAAATGATGAAATAGTTAATTATAAGGAATATTATTGGTCAGAAATTACTAAATTGAGTGTTAAAGAGCGTTTAGAAATGTTTGATATTGATATTTTGAAAAAGAATTTAAAACCTAAAAAAGAAAAAGGAAGTGGTAAAAATGATTAATTTGTTGTCAGAAAGTAGTAATTGAGATAAGATTTTTAGTTTTATTTTTGATGTTTTTTTGTTTATTTTTGATGTAATTTGAAATACTAAATTACCAATGACAAATACAACAATTGCTTATTTTATTATTTTTTTTATGGTTGTTAAGTTATCGATTTATGCAATTCACGGCACAAGAACTCAGTACAACGAATTAGGTTCAACAGTGCAAAGTGGTGTATCAAATATTTATTCGGCGACTGCTCGTGGTGTTTCAGATACTAAAAAAGGTATGCAAAAACATATTAAAGAGCGTAAACAGTTTAAAATTAATCGCAATAAACAACAATTATCAAGTTTAGTAAAACAAACAAAAACAAGAGAACAAGGATATCGGAGAGTGCATAAATAATGATTAGATTAGTTTTATTGGTTGCTGCAATTGCTATATTTGGTACTGGTTTTATTACTGTAATTATTAATCAATTAACATCAGCAAAAAATATCATTATGGATTTATATAACTCAGATACTTTTTTACTTTCTTTATTTGGTAAAATGGCAATTTTATTTAGTCATCCGTTAATGTTAACAATATCAAGTTTATATATTGTTGGATTTATTGTTTCAAAAACATTGTATAGTTAGGAGTTGAATTTATGAAAAAATTATTTTCTTTATTTTCAATAGGACTTTTAGGACTTTTAGGTTTAATTATTCCTTTTATTACTTTAACAGCATTTAAACCGTTAAATCAACAAAATTATACTGTTAATCAACAAACAACAGGAATGAATGAAACTGATTTTATTAATACAATGTTTTTACGCAGTAGTTTTTTTGAAAATTGGTCAGAAACAAATTACTTTATTAACCCTACTTTAAAAACATCAAAATCATTAACTTATAATGATAAATGATATTTAGATTTTTTAAAGGATAGTTATTCAACGGGAATTTCTTTTGATAAATTTAGTGATGAGTTTATGGACTTATATAAAAATTGAGATAATTATGTTAAGCAATATAATATTGATAAGTTTTATGCTGTGGATAAAAAACAATTTTTAAAAGAATTAACTAATTTTTCTTATTCTTTTGCTAAGTATTTTAATACTGTTGAAATAATTAATAAATTAGAAAAAAGTATTGACAATTTGCAACAAGTTAATTTAAAATTTCAGAATTGAAAATGATATTCAGGAGATGAATTGAACCATGGACCAACTAATAAATGATATATATTAATATCTAAATCAACTAATTCAACTGATGCAGTATATGCAATAGATTTAATTCATTTTACAACAAGTACAAGTATTAAACCAAAATATCCACTTTTAAAGTCAATATACAGATGAGAAAATACAAGTATTCCAACTGATAAACAAGTTCCTGAAAATAGATAATCAAGGTAATCTTCTTTTTTATACTGATAATGATTATCAAAAGGTTCGTTCTTTTTTATTAAAATATATTGATGTTATTGTGCAAGAAAACATTAGAGTGCAACAAGGTGGTAATCCTGATTATGATGATCCAAATTTAGGTAGTCAAAGAATAATCTTTGATTTTGAAATTGTTAATAACATGGAAAAATTAGATTGAAAACCCGAAGTTATTTTAACTAGAAAATCAATTTATCGAATGATTTTAACGATTGATGAACAAAAAAATATTGTTGCTGGTAGTTTAGAATTAACACATCTTAAACAATATTGGGATGGTAATAATGCAAATAGTTATCGGTATACTGGTGATTTAGGTTTTTTGTTTACTTTTATGAAAGAAAAAGATAGTATCTTTAATTTTAGTTCTGAAACATATAATTATAATCAAGGTAATACTCCTAATATTGGTAAAGATATTTTTGAACAGATGAAAGGCCAAATTGATATTAATAAGTTTTTAAAAGCATTTTTTGTACACGCTTTGGTGCCTGTATTTCAAAATCGTAGTAATTTTATTGAAAGCGGTTATATTGATAATTTACAATATGATACTGTTTTAATTAACTTTTTTGGTTTAAAATTAGTTAATTTTAGAGATGTTTTAATTGATGAAAAAAATACTAATAAAAATAAATTTGAAAAACTATTAAATAGTATGTTTACTATTTCGCAAAACTTTTATAAAGATTATTTACGAACCATTTTTGATTTAGAAAATAACACTTATGTACAAGGATATAACAAAAAATATGGTTTGTTAGCTAATAATGGTTTTAAAATTTATCCACGTTACTTTTATTTTTCTGATAAATACAATCAATTAGATATTAAATTATATTCGGCATTTAAAAATCGGTTTTATAATACAAATTATGGTAATGTATTTAATTATGATTTTTCAGTTGCAAATGATTATAATATTAATCAAAATGAGGGTTATATTTTTGAAGGTGCTTTAAAAGATAAATATGGTTTAAAATACAAGAAAATTGAAGAACAAAAAATCGGTTATAATGTTTTTGAATTACAAGCACAAAAAGAGAATGATATGTATGGCTATTATGATTTTAATTTTGGTATTTATAACTGACAAGATATTAATAATGGTGGATTATTTCCTGATGGGCAATGATGACAAGCACAATATGAAAGTTGTAGTTGATATAATTTAGCGTGTCATATTCGAAATGCTGCAATTTGAATTGTAAATAATATTCCAGGTGTTAAACAAGTGAATGAGTTAGCAAGTGGTGTTGGGAAAATTTTTCAAACAATATATAGTTTTTTTAGTCAAACATTTGAGGTCTGAAAATTTAGTCCAGCATTATATAACACAATAACAAATATATTTTTATTAATTATCTTTATGAAATTTGTGCGATTAATATAAAAAGGACTTGTTAGTCCTTTTTATTCTTTTCAATTTGATATTTTACCTGTTTTATTATCAATTATTGGTAGAGATGGTTTATTTAGTTCTTCTCATCTGTATATTGACTTTAAAAGTGGATATTTTGGTTTAATACTTGTACTTGTTGTAAAATGAATTAAATCTATTGCATATACTGCATCAGTTGAATTAGTTGATTTAGATATTAATATATATCATTTATTAGTTGGTCCATGGTTCAATTCATCTCCTGAATATCATTTTCAATTACTTCCAATTGGTGGTTCTTGTGGTTGTTGTGGATTATTAGGTTTAGGTTTATCCCCTCCCGTGTTTTCATTGTTATTTCGTTTTTGACAACTAATTAATGATGTTGTACATGTTGTTGTTAATCCAATTGTTCCTAAAATACTTAGTCATTTTTTCATATTTTTAACTCCTTACTTAAAATGTTATAATTATTTTAAGTAAATTATAACATATTTTAATATTTTAGGAGGTAAAGTGTGAAAAAATATGAAAGATTAGATATTAATGAAAGAGTAAATTTGGAAAAATTAAAAAATAATGAATTATTTAAAAAGAAAAATGGAACAATTAATATTCGAAAAATTGCTAAGCAAATGAATAGAGATTATAGAACTATTTGGCAAGAATTAAATATGTTTGATAATATTGGTGATTATAATGCTGCAAAAGCACAAAAAATACATAATAAAAACAAAAAACAATGTCGTAAATATTCAATGTTAAATTCACAAGAATTAAGTCATTTTTCTAATGAATATAATAATTTTGGTCGTTCGCCACAAAATATTATTATGTCGTATGAATTACAATATAATGTAAAATTTAGTGTATGTTTTAAAACAATGTATAAATATATTAGATTAGGTTATTTTAATTTATCAAAAAATAATTTGTATTTTAAAAATAAAAAGCGAAAAACTAAAAATGGTGAAAAAAATGATAATCGTGGTGTATTGCTTAATATTAGAGATTATAAGCAATTTTTAAATGATTACGGAGATGATTTAAGTTTTAGTGGAATTTGAGAAATGGATACCCTTGATTGTGGTAATTTTCATTTGTTAGTTTTAGTAAATCGGAAATCTAAAATAGTTTTTTATGATATTTTATTTACTAAAAAAGCAAGTATTGTGTTAATGGTTTTAATGAAAATGATTAGACAAATTGGTATTAATAAATTTAGTTGTATTTTAACAGATAGAGGAAAAGAATTTTATAAATGAAAACTAATAGAAAAATATTTAAAAATAAGAGTTTATTTTTGTGACCCTGGAAAACCAAAACAAAAAGCATTAGTTGAAAGGATAAATAGAGATATAAGGCGTTGGTTTTTACGAAATGAGACTATAATTAATATTCGCAGTAGATTAAAATCTGTTTTAGATATATTAAATACTACAATAAGACCTTGTTTAGGGAATTTTACATCAAAACAATATTTTAAAAAAATATTTGTTCATTAATTAGTTAATGTATATAATAAAAATAATAAAATCTATTAATTATTTTTGTGTTTAACAAATTTTTTTCAGCATTTTAATAATATAATTAGATTTTAGTAAAGGAGAAAAAATATATGTATGATAAAAATAACAAATATTACTCCCTATGGTGCTTTTTGCCGAGCAGAAAAGGCTGATGGTTTAATCCATATTAGTGAAGTTTCAGATTATTTTGTTAAAGATATTAAAGATTTTTTTGATGTTGGTGATGAAATTGAAGTTGAGGTGCTTGATTTTAATATAGTTAGAAAACATCTTAAATTAAGTTATAAAAATTATCACCCTGAACTATTAAAAAATGATAATAAAGAAATTCAGGAAATAAAAACAGCATTCCAAAACTTAAATAAAAGACAAAATAAAACAGACAATATTGAAAATATTAGTAAAACAAACGAAAATAAATAAATTAATAAAAATATAAAAAAGTAAAAAATAGTTTTATTACTATTTTTTACTTTTTTACTTTAATTTTGTCGAAAACTCTTGATATTTATAGAATATATCTAATTTTAGGTATATTTTTAATATATAGAGGTAAATAATTGATGGAAAAAATAATTACAGAATTAAAAAACAGTTTTACAGATGATCAATTTTTAGAATTTGCTGAAAAAATAAAAAAAGAAGCAGAAGTAATCAAAAAACAAAAACGTTTAAATGAAATTGATCAAAAATTTAGAGATAAAGGCATTATATGTCCTGATTGTAAATCTTATCATTGTGTTAAAAATGGTCATAATCCCGAAGGAAAACAAAAATATTTATGTAAAAAATGTCGTGCTAGTTTTGATGCTTTTCGTCATCATTTTACTTATTGAAGTCATTTAAATTATGAACAGTGAAATTTATTAATTCAAATTTCATTATTAGGACAATCTAGTAAAATAATTTCCCGTTTTATTAAAACAACACCAAAAACTGCTTGATATAATCGTCAAAAATTAATGCAATCAAAACAATTAGAAAATACTCAATTAAAATTTAAAAAATTAAATGGTCAAATCCAAATTGATGAAACTTTTATTAAAGAAATCCATAAAGGTAATTTTAAAGATAAATTTGATAAACGAAAAACTCATCTTGATCCATTTTCAACTAATACCAAATGCTGTATTCAAATGGTAGTTGATAGCAATAATAATATTTTTGTTCAATCCACCAATACCAAACGATTACAAAAACAATGAATTATTGAAAATATGAATAAGCAATTAATTAAAGAAAAATCAATAATTATTTCTGACATGCAACCATTATATTTATTAGTAGCAAAACAAACAAATTCTACTCTATATTCTACCAAAACTAGTACAAACCCTGATACTAGTTATCGAAAGTTAAATAAGATTAGTAAATTACAATCGAGTCTTAAAGAAGCCTTAATTCATTATCATGGTTTGGGTTTCACTAATATTCAAAATTATTTAAATCTATGAAAATGAAAATACCAACATAAAGGTTTAACACCAAAACAACAATCAACGGTATTATATTTTAACGTTTAAAAAATTTAAAGCAAAATCATGATCTTAAACAAAATTATTTTTCAAATTGTCATATTGATGATTTTTTTATTTCATCAAGAGTTTTCGACAAAATTAAAGCTTTTTTATTGTATTTCATGATTAATATGTTAATATAATTATAACTTTTTATGATTTAGTTTTACAGTATACACTGAGATAATAAGAGGTTTATTATTAAAAGTCCGGTTAATTACAACAATTTCCCAATTTTCAGTATATAATAAAAATAAGTTTTAGTAGAAAGAGAAGTGAGGAATTTTTATTATGTCAAAAAAACTACATGGCATAGGAGCTAGTAATGGAATTGCAATTGCAAAAGTTTTTAAATTAGAAGAACCAAAATATGAGATTTCAAATAATACTATTTCTAATCCAACTAGTGAAATTAAAATATTAGAAACAGCAATGGGGAAAGCTAATACTGATATTGTAAAATTGCAAAAAATTGCATTAGAAAAATTAGGGGCAGAAAAAGCAGCAATTTTTGAAGCACATAGTCAGATTTTGCATGATCCAGCAATGATTGATGAAGCAAAGAAAATGATTAATAAGGACAATCACAATGCGGCGTATGCAATTCATACTGTGGCACAAAGATTTATTACAATGTTTGCGGAAATGGATGATCCATACTTTAAGGAGCGAGCAGCAGATATTAAAGATGTAACTGACCGTTTAATTAAGTATATTTTAAATATCCCAGTGTTAGACTTAGCAACAATTAATGAAGAAGTTATTATTGTGGCGGAAGATTTAACGCCTTCACAAACAGCACAGTTAGATCCTAAATTTGCGAAAGGTTTTAGTTGTGATATGGGTGGAAGAACTAGTCATGCTGCTATTATGGCGCGTAGTTTAGAAATTCCAGCCGTGTTAGGGCTAAAAGATGTTACAAAACAGGCAAAACATAATGAAGCAATTATGATTAATGGAGCAACGGGAGCAGTTATTTTACAACCAACGGCAGATGAAGTTAAAACTTGAACAGCAGAGCGAGAAAATTTTTTCCAATTGCAACGAGAATTATTAGCTTTTAAAGATAAACCAACAGTTTCAAAAGATGGCTATCAAAAATTTGTTTTAGAAGGTAATATTGGCGCGCCAAAAGATATTCATGGTGTTTTAGACAATGGTGGTGAAGGGATTGGTCTTTTCAGAAGTGAATTTTTATATATGGATAATGATCATTTTCCAACTGAAGATGAGCAGTATGAAGCTTACAAAGCTGTTTTGGAAGGAATGCAAAAACGGCCAGTTATTATTCGTACTTTGGATATTGGTGGGGATAAAAAATTATCATATTTTAAATTCCCCGAAGAAATGAATCCGTTTTTAGGATATCGGGCAATTCGATTATGCTTAGATAAAACTGATGTATTTCGGACACAATTACGTGCTTTATTACGAGCAAGTGTACATGGAAAACTGGGTATTATGTTTCCAATGATTGCTACAATTGATGAATTTAAAGCAGCAAAGGAAATTGCATTAGAAGAAAAAGCAAACTTAATTAAAGCGGGACAGCCAGTTGCCGAAAATATTCAAATTGGAATGATGATGGAAATTCCATCGGCAGCAATGTTAGCTGATCAATTTGCTAAGCATGCGGATTTCTTTTCAATTGGAACTAATGATTTAATTCAGTACACAATGGCAGCTGATCGTATGAGTCAATTTGTTGCATACTTATATCAACCATATAATCCTTCAATTTTACGTTTAATTAAAACAATTATTGATGGAGCGCATAAAGAAGGAAAATGAGTTGGAATGTGTGGGGAAATGGCAGGAGAAGAACAAGCAATTCCGCTTTTAATGGGAATGAAATTAGATTATTTTTCAATGTCGGCAACAAGTATTTTAAATGCACGGCGCATTATTAGTAAATTAGAAGTTTCAATGATGGAACAATTAGTAACAAAAGCATTAACTTGTCAAACTGCAGATGAAGTTTTAACTTTAGTTGAAAAAACAACAAAAAACTTTAATTTTGTCGAAAACTCTTGATATTTATAGAATATATCTAATTTTAGGTATATTTTTAATATATAGAGGTAAATAATTGATGGAAAAAATAATTACAGAATTAAAAAACAGTTTTACAGATGATCAATTTTTAGAATTTGCTGAAAAAATAAAAAAAGAAGCAGAAGTAATCAAAAAACAAAAACGTTTAAATGAAATTGATCAAAAATTTAGAGATAAAGGCATTATATGTCCTGATTGTAAATCTTATCATTGTGTTAAAAATGGTCATAATCCCGAAGGAAAACAAAAATATTTATGTAAAAAATGTCGTGCTAGTTTTGATGCTTTTCGTCATCATTTTACTTATTGAAGTCATTTAAATTATGAACAGTGAAATTTATTAATTCAAATTTCATTATTAGGACAATCTAGTAAAATAATTTCCCGTTTTATTAAAACAACACCAAAAACTGCTTGATATAATCGTCAAAAATTAATGCAATCAAAACAATTAGAAAATACTCAATTAAAATTTAAAAAATTAAATGGTCAAATCCAAATTGATGAAACTTTTATTAAAGAAATCCATAAAGGTAATTTTAAAGATAAATTTGATAAACGAAAAACTCATCTTGATCCATTTTCAACTAATACCAAATGCTGTATTCAAATGGTAGTTGATAGCAATAATAATATTTTTGTTCAATCCACCAATACCAAACGATTACAAAAACAATGAATTATTGAAAATATGAATAAGCAATTAATTAAAGAAAAATCAATAATTATTTCTGACATGCAACCATTATATTTATTAGTAGCAAAACAAACAAATTCTACTCTATATTCTACCAAAACTAGTACAAACCCTGATACTAGTTATCGAAAGTTAAATAAGATTAGTAAATTACAATCGAGTCTTAAAGAAGCCTTAATTCATTATCATGGTTTGGGTTTCACTAATATTCAAAATTATTTAAATCTATGAAAATGAAAATACCAACATAAAGGTTTAACACCAAAACAACAATCAACGGTATTATATTTTAACGTTTAAAAAATTTAAAGCAAAATCATGATCTTAAACAAAATTATTTTTCAAATTGTCATATTGATGATTTTTTTATTTCATCAAGAGTTTTCGACAAAATTAAAGACAAAAAATGCTTTAAATGTTTAAATTTTTGATAAAATAATACTAATAGTGTTATTTTTTATTAAATGGGTGGTTCTTAATGTTTTATTTAAATGCTCAAGCAAGTAATATTCCAACATCAGTTTTAATTGTTCTGGTTGTTCTTTTTAGTTTGTTATCCCTAGCGAGTGGGGGTTGATTATGATGACAATGACGAAAAAAACGTCATAGTTCAAATGATAATGCTTTTGTGTCAAAACAAAAATTGACAGTACGGGCTGCTTTTCAGAAAAATAGATATTTAATTCTTTTTTTATGTTGTTTTTTTTGTTTAATTGGAATAATTTTAATTTTAGTTAATCAGCTTGTTGGCTTTCCGTTGTTTTAAAAATAGGAAGTAAATTTAATTAATTTATAGTATACTAATTATAGATAACAACGTTTGTCTAGGTAAAAAGGAGAAAAATGATGGGATTATTTAGTAAAAAAACAAAAGAACTTGAAATTATTGCCCCAGTTGATGGTGAAATTATTGCATTAGATCAAGTTGAAGATGAAGTATTTTCACAAAAAATGCTAGGTGATGGGATCGCAATTAAACCAACAGCCGGAAATTTTGTCGCCCCAATTGCTGGAAAATTAGTTACTGTTTTTCCAACAGGACATGCTTATGGAATTAAAAGTATTCATGGGATTGAAATGTTATTACACATTGGAATGGATACTGTTTCCTTAAATGGTAAAGGGTTTAATATTAAAGTAAAACAAGATGATAATATAAAACAAGGTGATTTGTTATGTGAAGTTGATTTAGCTGTTTTAAAAGCTGAAAAAGTTCCAAGTTTAGATACGCCAATTGTTTTTACCCCAGAAACAATGAGCGGCAAAACAATAACTATTGTTAAAACTGGAAAAGTAAAACAGGGGGAAGTTATTGCCATTATTAAATAGAAAAAGCTAAAAAATAAGTGATTTTTAATTCTAAAATCACTTTTATTTTTGATAGATTACTAATATTTGGGTGGTTTTTGCTATAATTGTTAAGAAAGGGAGAAGATAACATGACAAAAATATTTTTAATTGCAATTGCCTTTTTCTTGTATTATTATTGAGTTTTTTCTTCCACAGGAGCAATTTTAGCAGAAGTCTTAAAAATTCGAATTAAAAATATCTATTTTGGGATGATTATGGGATTTTTCTTTTATTTTACTATTGTTTCTTTTTTACTAATTCCCTTAGAATTTATCATTGATTTACGATATATAATTTTAGTTTATTCTTTATTATCAATTAACATTTTATATTCATTATTTTTATTATTGTTTATTCGTTATTGGTTTAACATTAATTTATGAGATTGGAACCATGCTATTTTCCTTGTGACATTTGGAGTTTTTATGGTTCTGTATTATTTTAAAAATTATTTTATTTCGCCATCAGGATTAAATATTACTAATACTTATATTTTAAGTTTTTATGAGTATAGTTCCGGTGATAATAAGATTCTTTTTCAATTAAATCCGGATGTAATTGTTGGGAATGCGCAAGCGTTAGCTTCGCTCTCGTGGTTTACAAATGTTTCAATGTGATTTATTATGACGGGTATTAATCCTAGTGAAATCATTTGAAATTTATTAAATATTTTAGACGCAATGCTATTTGCTTCAATTTTTGTAACATTATTAAGTAATTTTGCTAATAAAAAAAGCAATCGGTTTTTAATTGGGTTATTGTCATTGACAGTTTTATCAGCATCAAAATTATTAATTTATTATTTTGGTTATGACTCATGACATCCACAAAATATGTTAACAAATCTTTTTTTTGTAACATTTATTTTAATGACAATTTATACTAATGAAGAATATCGTAGTCGTAATATGCCGTGAATTATGGGGATTATTTTTTCAAGTTATATCACCTTTGAATGAGATGCCTCCTATATTATGCTCTTCATTATTTATGTTTCAACATGCATTACAATGTTAAAATATCAAACCAATTTCTTAAAAGATATGGTTAAGTTTACTTTATTCCCAACATTATGTTTTATTGTTTATAATGCCCAAATTAAAAATATTTTACTAATTTTTATTTTCTTAGGTTTATTTTTATTAATGGTTATTTTGTCATCCTTATTATATCGAAATTATTCACGGGTACATGATATTGAAATGATGATGTACTTTGGGCGGAAAAAGCTATTGTTTGTTATTCCTGTTATTTTTATTTTGATTTCTGTTGTCGTAGTGTTAGCAACCGGGGAAAATAATTTAAATTTTTGGACCTTAGAGAATATTGCCTCCGCATTATATATTCAATTAGAACTGATGCGGTTTCAGCCATGAACAAATATTGTTTTTTTAATCATTTCCTTTGTATTATTGGGGTTAGCTTTAATTTGATTATTGTTCTTTGAACAAATTCCAAATTTTGTTGCAAAAACACCAATTAATATGTTGTCACTTTTAACAGTAACTTTCTTTAATCCGTTAGTAGGGCGTTTCCTAATTTTAATTTTCAATGAACAAGCATTATTGAATAATGCAACAGTTTTTATTGTCGCATTATTAGTTGCCTTGAATATTAGTGTTTATGCTTTACGAATTAAACCATTTAAAAAGTGGTATCTTAAAAAGCCCCCGGTCTTACCACAGAAGCCACAAAAACTAAAAGTAGTAAAATAAGGAGTAAATTATGAATTTTGAAGCCGCAAAACAACGAAGTTTAGAATTAAAAGAACAATTGGATAAATGAAATTACGAATATTATGTTAATGATGCGCCAAGTGTTAGTGATCAAAAATATGATCGGGTAATGCAAGAATTAATAGCAATTGAACAACAATATAGTGAATTAATTACAATTGATTCCCCAACCCAACGGGTTTCTGGCCAAGTTAGTGAAAAATTTAATAAATATGTTCATAATACGCCAATGTTGAGTTTAGGAAATGCTTTTAATTATGATGATTTAATTCATTTTGATGAGCAAATTAAAGAAGCAACGGGTTTATCAGAAGTTGAATATACATGTGAACTAAAAATTGATGGCTTATCAATTTCACTAGTTTATGAAAATAATTTGTTAGTAGTAGGTGCAACCCGTGGAGATGGTACCACAGGTGAGGATGTCACGGTTAATATTAAAAAAATTAAATCGATTCCTCTGCGAATTGAGCAAAAAGATTTAGTTGTTCGTGGTGAAGTTTATTTATCGCAAGAAGAATTTAATAAAATTAATGATGAACGAATTAAACTTGGGGAAGCAACGTTTGCTAATCCTCGGAATGCAGCCGCGGGAACATTACGCCAATTAGATTCAGCAATTGTAGCAAAACGGAATTTAAATGCGTTTTTATATTATTATGTCAATGCCTTAGAAGATGGAATGCAAACGCAATATGAGGCCCTAAAACAGTTAGAACATTTAAAATTTAAGACAAATCCTGAATATCGTTATTGTCGTAATGTTGCTGCTGTTTGAGAATATATTCAAGAATATGAGCCAAAACGCCATAAATTGGGATATGAAATTGATGGTATTGTAGTTAAAGTAAATAATTTAAATTTATATAACCGAATTGGGTATACTGCAAAAAATCCGAAATGAGCAATTGCATATAAATTTCCTGCCGAAGTTGTAATAACAAAATTGCTTGATATTTTTCCATCTGTTGGTCGAACAGGGCGAATTACTTATAATGCTGTTTTAGAACCAGTTCGCATTGCTGGAACGGTTGTTCGGGCAGCAACTTTGCATAATGCTGATTTTATTATTGCACGTGATATTAGAATTGGTGATGATGTTCAAATTAAAAAAGCAGGGGATATTATTCCAGAAGTTATCAACTATGTTGCTGAACGACGTCGAAAAGGAACAAAAAAATGACAAGAAGCAACGCATTGCCCCGAATGCCGTACTTTGCTGGAGCGAGTAACTGGTGAAGTTGATCAATATTGTATTAACTCGGTTTGTCCCAAAAAAATTACCCGGGGATTAGAACATTATTGTTCGCGAAATGCGATGAATATTGAAGGTGTTAGTGAAAAAATTATAGAGCGCTTATATAAATTAGGATATTTAAAAAGTTTTAGTGATTTGTATAAATTAGATCAATATCATGCTGAAATTATTCAATTAGAAAATTTTGGTGACAAATCTTTTGAAAATATGATAGTTTCAATTAATAATTCAAAACAAAATTCGTTAGAACGATTATTATTTGGATTAGGAATTAGACATGTGGGGCAAAAAACAGCAAAATTATTAGCACGACAATTTAAAACCATGACAGAATTAGCCGCAATGAGTGTAGAACAATTATCAGTTATTAATGATGTTGGTCCAATTGTGGCAGCTAGTGTTGTCGATTATTTTGCCATTGTTGCTAATCAACAAGAAATTGCCTTACTTCAAGAAAGAGATGTTAATATGAAATATCTTGTTACCAACCAAACATTATCACAAAAGTTTGAAAATTATCGTTTTGTTATTACCGGTGTTTTATCAAAACCCCGAGAGTACTTTAAAGATTTAATTGAAAATTATGGGGGGCAAGTTTCGGATAGTGTTAGTGCGAAAACAACTTATTTATTAGCGGGTAGTGATGCTGGTAGTAAATTAGTAAAAGCACAAAAATTAAATGTTAAAATTATTAATGAGAAAGAATTTAATAATTTAATAACGGAGGAGAAATAATATGGCAAGAATTACCACAGAAGACTTACGCTTATTAGCAAACAATATTATGTTAGATTTAAAAGATGAAGAATTGGAAAAATTAAGTAAAGAGTTTGATGTTATTTTACAACAAATGGATTTAGTTCAAAAAATTGATACTACTGATGTTCGTTCAATGCACTTTCCATTTGAATTAACGGTCGATTATTTACGAGAAGATGATGAAATTGTTGTTGCTTCCCAAAGTGAAATTTTGGCAGCAGCACCTAAAATAACAAATGATTATATTGCAATTAATAAGGTGGTTAAATAATATGACAGCATATTCAATCAAAGAGCTGCATCATCTTTTAATAACTAAAAAAATTACGCCATCGCAAATTGTTGCAGATGCTGTTGCTAATTTGGCCAAACATCAAGTTCTAAATGCAACAGTAACTGAATTAGTCGCAGAGGCAAAAGCTTTAGCGTTAAAATTAGATCAAATGCCAGTTCCATCCGATAATTATTTATTTGCTATTCCATATTTTGCAAAAGATAATTTTGCAACAAAAGGAATTAAAACAACAGCAAGTTCAAAAATTTTAGAAAATTTTGTTCCAAGTTATGAGTCTACAGTAACTAATATTTTAAAAGAAAATAATAGTATTCTTTTAGGTAAAAGTGCTTTAGATGAACTTGGAATGGGTGGCCATGGATTATATGCTCTGACTGGTGATGTTTTAAATCCATGGGATTTAACTTGCATTACTGGTGGTTCATCATCCGGTTCAGCAGCATTGGTTGCGGCGGGGGTGGTACCTTTTGCCTTAGGAACTGATACAGGTGATTCTGTTCGAAAACCAGCTGGTTATTGCGGAATTGTAGGATTTAAACCTACTTATGGCTTAATTTCACGGTATGGTGTTTTCCCGTATGCGCCATCATTAGATACGGTTGGTTATTTCACACGAAGTGTTGAAGATAGTGCCATTGTTTTGGATTATTTAGGGCAAGAAGATCATCAAGATGCTACTTCTCTAAAAAGTAAGGAACAAGAATATTTTAAAAATTTAACGCCAGCAACTTCAAAACAAAAATTTGCTTATTTAAAAAATGCCCATTTATTATTACCACCGGAAATAAAAACGCATTTTGATAAGTTATATAGACAATTAGCAAACCAGGGGTTTACCGTTACCGGAATTGATTTTCCAGTTGATTTGTTAAAAGCATTATTACCGGTTTATATGGTGATTTCATTTGCTGAGGCCGTAAGTAGTCATTCAATGTTGGATGGTATTAATTTCGGGACAAGGGTTGATGGTGATAGTTATGAGAAAGTAATGATAAATTCGCGGACAGAAGGATTTGGACATGTTGTTAAACGTCGTTATGTCATTGGTTCATATGCCGTATCAAAAGAAAACCAAACATTATTATTTTTAAAAGCAAAACGAGTTCGTCGATTAATTGTGGCTGCTTTAAGAACTGTTTTTCAGGAATATGATATTTTATTATTACCAGCAGCATCAAGTATTGCTCCAAAAATTAATTCCATTAAAGATCAAATTCTAACGGAAGCGGAGTTAGAAAACTATGTTGATGATTTGTTAGTTTTAGCTAATTTGATGGGTAATCCTTCTTTGACATTGCCACTTGCTTTTGTTGATAAAATGCCAATTGGAATTAATGTCAATGCGGCTCCTTTTGCGGACCAAAAGGTTTTTAATGCAAGTTTATTAATTGAAAAAATGATTGGAATTAAAAATACAGTTGCTCCCGAAGGAGGAAAAAATAATGGTTAATTTTGAAGTAGTGATTGGAATTGAAAATCATGTCGAATTAAAAACAAAAACAAAGATCTTTTCGCCGGGACCAGTTAGTTACGGTGCTAAACCAAATAGTATGGTTAATGTTGTTGATGTTGGTTATCCTGGGACAATGCCAACAGTTAATAAAAAAGCAGTGGAATTAGCATTACTTGCTTGTGAAGCACTTAATTTACAGATTGATCCTATTGTTCAATTTGATCGAAAGAATTATTATTATCCTGATTTAGCAAAAGGATTTCAAATTACCCAGCAATACTTTCCAATTGGACGTAATGGTCATTTAAAAATTACGGATGAAAATGGAAAAGTAATCGAAATTCCCATTGAGCGTTTGCATCTTGAAGAAGACACAGCAAAACAATTGCATGAAGACGAGGGAACTTTATTAGATTATAATCGGGCTGGAATTGGTTTGATTGAAATTGTAACACACCCAGCTTTACGTTCAGGTTTTCAAGTACGTAAGTATTTAGAAGCTTTACGAGAAATTTTAATTTATACACAAGTTAGTGATGCAAAAATGAATGAAGGTTCTCTTCGTTGTGATGTTAATATTTCATTACGCCCGGTCGGTATTACAACTTTTGGGAATAAGGTGGAATTAAAAAATTTAAATTCCATTGCTAATGTTGAAAAAGCAATTGAGTATGAAATTAAGCGACAAACTGAAATTTTATTAATGGGACAAACCGTTGCCCAAGAAACTCGGCGTTTTGATGAAAAAACTAAAACAACTGTTTTAATGCGTAAAAAAACAGATGCCACGGATTATAAATATTTTTCAGAGCCAAATATTTTCCCAATTAAATTATCATCAACTTGAATCAAAGATATTCTTGCGACAATGCCTGAATTACCAGCTGCAAAACGACACCGTTATTTAACGGAGTTAAATTTAAAAATTACCGATATTGATATTATTTTACAAGATTATGATTTAATGACTTTTTTTGAAGCAGCAATTAAGTTAACTTCGCATTATGAAACTGTTGCTAATTATTTAATTGGAGATGTTTCCGCTTATTTAAATCAAAAAAACTTAGCATTAACAGCAACAGCGTTGACACCTCAAAATTTAGTAACAATGATTGAACTTATTAATAAAAATGTAATTTCTAATAAACAGGCAAAAACAATCTTACAACGAATTTTAATAGAAGATTATTCACCAATAAAAATTGTAAATGATTTAGGATTAAAACAAATTAGTGATCCAATTGAAATTAAAACAATTATTGAGCCTGTTTTTAATAATAATTTAGGAATGTTAGAACAATATGGCGATCGACCAGAACGAGTTATCAAATTCTTTATGGGAGAATTAATGAAATTAACGAAGGGGCAAGTTGCACCGGAAATTGGCCAACAAGTAATTCTTGACTTAATTATCGAAAAACAATCAAAATAAAAAAAAGATGGTTATTTACCCTCTTTTTCATCTTCGCGCATAATTTCGCGTAATTTAATTGTTAAATCGTTGATTGCATTGATTTTGGCAATAAATAATAATTCATCACCTAATTTAATTGTATCAACATCGCCAGGCAAAATAACACGTCCTTTGCGTTTAACATAAACAATATTATAATCTTTATTATTAATGAAACGTAATTCAGATAATGATTGCCCTTCAATAGTTGGATCAGTTACTTGAATAATTAATGATGCGTAGTTTTCATCAACAGTTTGCATTTCAATTTCAATGTCAAACATTGCTTTAGTTGCCGTAATACTTCCTGCCATTGTATCTGGCTGAACAATATTAGTAATTCCTAGTGCCTTTAAGATTCGTGTATGACGAATATCTTTTGATTTTGCAATAATATTAGTAATTCCAATATCTTGTAAACCAATAATTGTCAAAACGCTTGCTTCAATATTACTTGCCATTGTAACAATTATTGTGTCGTATTGGTCTAATCCTTGCTCAATTAAGTTTGCTTTAACCGTTGAATCTAATGCGACACCATCAACTTGGTCATAACTTGCAATCATATTATTAACTTTAGTTTGATCAACATCGAAAACCATAATATGTTGTTTTCGAACAATTAATGTTTCAATGATTGAACGTCCGAAGTTATTTAGTCCAATAATTGCAAAACTTTTTCTTCGTGCCATTTAATGTTTCCCCCTTATTGCAAATCTAATTATACTATTTTTTTTATTATTAGCAATAATTAACACTTGTAGTATAATAATATTAATGAAATAGGGGTGTAAAGGGTGTTTTATCAGTTATATTTTAAAAACATTTTTAAAAGAAAAAATGATAGTAAACGACAACGAAATAATGACCCAGGAGCACCATTAACTCGTCGTCGTCATTGATTACCTTTTTCAAAAATAGCAGGTAAATTATTTTTAGTTTATATTTTAGTTGTTTTTTTAGGAGGATTGTTATTATCAATTCCCAGTTTTGTTAATAATGTTAATCGTGTAGTGCATGATGGTAAGGGAGAAATTTTAGGCACTTATAATTTTTCGTGAAATTATCTAGTGGGATTATTTACTGCCTCAAGTGCTTTTTCCGATACGGGAATTACGATTAGTAATCCTGCAGCGGATTATAGTTTTTGGGGGCAATTAATAATTTTGATGTTAATTCAAATTGGTGGATTTGGAATTGTGACTTTTAAAATTATGATTTTTGTTTGACTAGGATGAAGAATCTCAATTAGAGATAAAATGTTAGTACAAGGAGAACGGGGAAGTAGTAATTTTGGTCATACGATGGATTTAATTAAAAATAGCTTTATATTTTTAGTTATTTTAGAGTGTTTTGGGGCAATGTTACTATTTTGTAACTTTTATTTTTCACCTTCCTCAATTGAAGGAAAATATATGATTGATAATGTTACCTACCATAATTTTTGAAGAAGCTTATGAAGTGGAATTTTTCACTCAATTTCTTCGACTAATAATGCTGGATTTGATATTATTGGAAATTCATCATTAGTGCCTTATAATGATAACTATTTTATGCAATTTGTTTTTATGTTTCAATTTGTGATTGGGGGCTTAGGTTTTCCAACTTTTTATGATTTAAAACGTAAATTTATCGCATGACGGCGAAAAGAACATGCTAAATTTAGTTTATTTACAAAAATTAATTTAATTACTTATGTTGGATTATCTGTTGTAAGTGTCTTTAGCGTTTGATTAATTGAATATACGAACCTTAATGCAGTTAATCCTAATGGGGTGTACATTGAAAGTATTTTACGAAATTCAACAACAAAGTGGAATGGATTTATGAATATCTTTTTTAATACAATGTCGACCAGAAATGCCGGATATTCAACAGTTGATATGAGTACATTCTTGCCTGGATCACGAATTGTAATGTCAATTATGATGTTCATTGGATCCGCGCCATCATCAACTGCTGGGGGGATTCGAACAACAACTTTCGCGGTAATTATTATCACGATTTGATCAATAATTCGGAACAATAATAGTGTTAATGTTTTTAAACGGAAAATTCCAAATGAAACCGTTAAACGAGCACTAGTTGTAACTACAATTTCAGGAGCATTAATTGCTGGGGCGGTGATTTGTATTAGTGCTGAAAATCCAAACATTAATGTTTTAAATTCTTTTTTTACAATTTGTAGTGCTTTTGGAACAACAGGTTTAAGTACATTAAGTTTTCATGAATTATATAATTTAGGGATTTTAAGTACGTTAATATTAATTCTTCTAATGTTTATTGGGCAATTAGGAGTTTCGTCAACATTATTAGTTTCAATTCGGGGAAGTGGAGCAAAAGAATATAGTTATGTTGAAGAAAATATTTTAATTGGATAGTTTTTTATAAAATAACTATTTTTACTTGTTTAAAATGATATCTTTTGTATAATATATAAGGTATCAATTTGGAACAGTACTCAAGTTGGTGAAGAGGGCACCCTGCTAAGGTGCTAGGTCGGGTAACCGGCGCGAGAGTTCAAGTCTCTCCTGTTCCGCCATTATTTATTGATTTTAATGAAAAAAGAAACAAAAAAGAGTTATAATGTCTATAACTCTTTTTAAATTGTTGGTATAATGTCGGTATTAATATTTATTTCGCGATAAAGGGGAAAAATAATGAAAAATTGATTGAAAATTATTTTATCAATGATTTTTTTATTTGGAATGGCAATTATGGCCCTAATAGTTGTTATTGCTATTTTTGATTTAAAATTTCTATATATTTTTTTAGTCATTATCATTATTGATTTAATTTTTTCTTTTTTCTTTTTCTTTTCAAAACGACGTTATGAAGTTAAATTTTCTTGAATTATTTTTATTAATTTTGTGCCTTTTATTGGCTTATGTTCGTATGTTTTTTTTGGGCGGAAATATCACTATTCAAATGAAAAATCATTAGTATATAATCATCTTAGTAAATTAGAATATGATATTTATCTGAAAAAAAATCATACGAGTGTAATAAAATACACAAACTCTAAGCAGAAATTTGGTAATGTGATTGAATTACTAATGCGAAATGCTAAGAAACCATTATATCAAAATAATAGAATCAAGATTTTAACAAATGGAACCCGAGTTTTTAAAGCATTATTAACTGACCTTCAACAAGCGCAAGAATATATTTTGCTAACTTATTTTATCGTGGCAGATGGTGAGTTATTTGAATCATTCTTAGCAGTTTTAACAGAACGGATCGCTGCTGGTGTTCGTGTTTATATGATTTATGATCATGTTGGTAGTTACTTTAAGATTAGTAAAAAAAGTATTAAGAAATTAATAAAAGTTGGTGTTCGTGTTCATAAGTATTTACCAATTATTACCCCATTTATTAGTGGGAATGCCAATTATCGTAACCATCGGAAAGATGTTATTATTGATGGTTTAATTGGCTATACGGGGGGACTTAATTTGGCTGATTTATATGCTGATAAGTCATGAAAATTTGGAATTTTTCATGATACACAAGTTCGAATTGAAGGGGAAGCTGTTCGCGGTTTGGAAGTTATTTTTGCAGATGATTGGTATTTTGCGACAAAACTGTATGAAAAAATTACTGACTTGGAACCAACTATTCTTGCTGAAAAGAAATATAATATTACTGGAGAATCACATGTTCAAATTGTTAATCATAGTCCGAGCATTGATTATTCAATTACAGAAGATTTATATCTTTCGTTAATTAATAAAGCACGAAAAAGAATTTGGTTAGCAACGCCATATTTTATTCCACCCAATGAACTTATTCAGGCCTTAATTTTGGCGGCACGCTCAGGAGTTGATGTACGGTTAACAATTCCTGGTTTAACGGATAAAATCTTTGTATTAGATTTAACAAAGAGTTATTGTAGAGAGTTAATTACCAATGGTGTTAAAATTTATGAAATGAACAATATGTTTAGTCATAATAAAATTGCTATTTTTGATGATGAAGTAGCTATTGTTGGGACATGTAATTTGGATTATCGTAGTTTCTTTTCTGATCATCAGACAACAGCTGTCATTTATGATCCCACTGTTGTGACAAGTTTTATTCCCCGTTGAGAATGAGATTACAAACATGCAATTTTATGACAGGAATGACCAATTAAATATAAATCATTAAGTTATCGGTTATTATTAACATGTTTAAAATTAGTTGCACCAATCTTATAAGTTAAAGAAAAATCAAGTATAATTTTTTTATATAGTTATTATTTGAGGAGGGTTAGGAATGTTATTTAATAAATTAAAAAAGAAAGATGATGAAGGACACAATTCAGTAGTTAAAAAATCAAAAAAACAAAATTTATTGCAAGAAGAATTATTAGCGACAAATTCTTTGGAAACAAATATATTTAATGATGATGATGAACAAGATAAGATTAAAACGGGGTTTAGTTTTAAACGACGTAAGACACATAAAATTATTAAAGAATTAAATCATCACCGCATTAAGTCGTTATTATTTTATACAGATACTAGTAACGTTTTACGCCAATTAGAATATGGATTACAACCAGTTAAAAATATTCATTTAACAAAAGAGAGTGAGTATATTGTTTGAACTTATTTAGAAAAACCTGATCATTTGGAATTTGAATTAGATAATTCAACCAGGCATTATTTTTGGAGTTGAATTGCTGAACAAAAAGTAGATCCAACCCAAATTGCCGTTATTGCAATTGACATTAAAAAGTTATTTGTTTTAACAAAAAAAGATTGGGAATATGATGATGTTAAACGGCGTGTAAAAATTTTTGAAGATATACCTCCTGAAACAATTCGCTGAATTTTAATGAAAAATAATCAGTATTTAAATCGCATTCAAACTTATGTAAAAAGCAATAATTTAAAACTTAAAATCTTTCAAGGTGAAAAGGGACATATTTCTGATCCGCTGACAGAAAATAGAAAGAAGTAAATGATGAAGAAAAAGTTAGATAAAATTATACCACGAGAAGTTGATTTTGCCCAGTGATATACTGATATTGTTTTAAATGCTGATTTAATTAGTTATGGAGTTGTTAAAGGAACAATGATTTTTAAGCCTTATGGTTATGCAATTTGAGAAAATATTCAAAAATTCTTGGATGCCGAATTTAAAAAAGTAGGAATTCAAAATGTTTATTTTCCCTTATTAATTCCAAAAACTCTTTTTAATAAAGAAAAAGAACATATCGAAGGATTTTCACCTGAAATTGCAACAGTAACAAAGGTTGGGGATAAAGTTTTAGAAGAAGAACTTTATATTCGACCAACATCAGAAGTTTTATTTGGGACGTTCTTTAGTAAAGAAATTCAGGGTTATCGTGATTTGCCATTATTATATAATCAATGAGTAAATGTTTTGCGTTGAGAAAAAACAACTCGTCCTTTTTTACGAACTAGTGAATTTTTATGACAAGAAGGTCATACAATTCATGCAACAAGTCAAGAAGCACGTGATTTTACTTTAAAAATCTTAGATATTTATGCTGACTTTGTGCAAGAAAAATTATTATTACCCGTTATTAAAGGACAAAAAACAGAACGGGAAAAATTTGCTGGCGCAGAAGAAACATATACAATTGAATCATTAATGTATGATGGACAAGCCTTACAATGTGGAACTAGTCATTATTTTGGTCAAAATTTTTCAAAAGCTTTTGATATTAAATTTGCAAATAAACAAAATGAAATGGAGCATGCTTATTCAACATCATGGGGAGTTTCGACACGGTTAATAGGAGGTATTATTATGACACATAGTGATGATAATGGTCTTGTGTTGCCACCAGCAATTGCTCCAATTCAAATAATGATTTTACCAATTAGTAATGATAGTCAGCAAGTTCAAGTTGCTAAAAATTTACAAATTGAATTACAAGAATATCGTTCTGAAATTGATCAATCAGATAAAAGTTTTGGTTTTCGAGCGGCAAATGCGGAAATTAAAGGGATTCCATTACGAATTGAAGTCGGCCCACGTGATTTAGAACAAAAGCAAGTTACAATTGTGCGCCGTGATACTTTTGTAAAAATTCCGGTTCCATTATCAGCCGTGAAAGAAACTGTCGCAAAATTAATATCTGAGATTGCAACAAATTTATATCAAAGTGCGTTAACCAATCGTCAGCAGCGGACACAAAAAATTACTACTTATGATGATTATTTAAAAGCGTTAGCAAAGGGGAATGGTTTATTCTTAGTTCCATTTTGTGGTCAGATTAAATGTGAAGATGTTATTAAGGCAGAAACACAAACAACTTCTCGGTGCATTCCATTTGATATAAAATCCGATAAAACAGTTTGCTTTCATTGTGGACAACCAGCCACTAACTTAGTTTATTTTGGGCGCGCTTATTAATATAAAGGAAACCTCTTTAGCTTTTGGTAAAATCTAGTTAAGGAGGTTTTTAATTTGTTTGATCAAATTTTTGTTGACCAACCATTAGCAGTATTTAATTCATTTCAATTTGCCCCCAAAAATGCGATTAATTTAGCATTAGATGTTGTTATTCCATTGTTTAGTTTTGAAAATGGGGATAATAGTAAAGCATATGCATTTTACATTCGTCCCAATATTGGTAATATCAAACCTTGATTTGCAGAAAATGGGCAGCCCACAGTATCTTATAAAATTGATCGGAGAGCACCGGCTAATATTACTGATATTTTACAAAAACATTTTTCGCAATTTGATTATAGTTTTTCGATGTTAGAAATATATTGAAATATTAATAATAAAAAGAATTGTAAAATAACAACGCAATTACAAACTAGATATAACGATACTGTTTTTCATATTTCACAAACTAAAGTTAAATACTCAAATTGAGGGAAAGTTGTTGTTCCAGAGCAATGCCTTAGTGAAGATAAAATTAATAAAATTAGTCTTGTTATTAGTGTTCCTAATATTAAAACTGATATTTTAATAGCAAAAAATTCTTATCAAGAAATTTATTTGAATTTTAATAATAAAAGTAAAAAATATAATCAAACAACCAAAATGGCAGGAATAATTCAATACAAAAATTATGATGAAAAGAAAAAACGTTTTCAAACTTTGCAAAATATTTCTGACCATTATTTCGAATTTATTACGATGACGCCGCATTATGAACAAATAGCATCTTTATTTTCTTTACGAAGTTTTAGTTTTCTTTCAGCGGATTATATTACAAATTTTCCAATTGACTTTTATACAAAAATAACAAAATTATTAGTATTTTTTAATAATCATTATCTTTCGATTCCAACAATAAGAACAATAAAGAGCAAAGAAACAAAATATAGTTTTAAAACATTACGTGGTTATTTAAAATATAATCCTAACCAAAAACTATATGAACATTTTTTTATCGATAATATGATTTATAATCACGCTAAAAATCATATTGAACTTACAACAAATGATATTTCCAACACTAAAAATTTTCTTGTTAATCCTTTTTTACCGGAAACAAAGGTAACTTTTATTACACAGTTAGAATCATTTAATATTAAATTTACACAAGATATCATTTTTAAGCCCCTTATTTCTCCTCCAAAAGCTAATAATAATTTTACTCCGCCCCTTAATTGATTTGATAATTTAACAATGACATATTATATTTCCTTGCAAAAATTAACAAATTATTATAATAAAGAATTCAATCAAGAATTATTTAAACAATTTGAGTTTGATTTTTTATTAGAAGAAAAGAGTATTAATAATGAAAAGAATTTTTAGTAAAAGGGGCATTATTCTTCTTGGTTTTTTGTTACCAATTGTTATTTTTTTAAGTGTTGTTTTTGTTTTTATTTATAAAAATATTTTAATTAGTAGTAATAAGCCAGAACCTAAATTGCAAGTTTTTAATAAAGAGGGGGATCAAATATTAGAGCCAACTTCTGATAAATTACTCTTAGATGTAAAACGATTACGATTAAACATCAATTATTTTTATCGTGAATATTATTTTAATAATGAACAATTTCATCACTATTTTTTAAAATGATGAATTCCCAAAATGATTTTATCGCAGAGTGCTACTAGTTACCTTAGTTTTTATTATAGTAACGATCAAATTGCGTATTCTAAACTAATTTTAATTTATTATTATCATAATAAAACACAATTATATCAAGCTTGAAAAATAACTCTTTAAATGATGAAAAAGATAGAATCTATTATTTTAATCCTAAACTTGATATAATAATTATAATTAAAAAAGAAAGAGAGGAATTTTAAATGGATGTCCTAAATGAAGTTAAGAAAGCTTTAAAAGAGCATGGGGTTTCAAAGCAGATTGATTTAAATACAGAATTTAAATCATTAGGACTAGATTCACTAGATTTAATGGATTTGGTAATTAAGGCTGAGAAAAAAAATGGTGTGCAAATTCCTGATGATAAACTAATGGATATTAAAACAGTGGCAGATTTAGTTAAAATTATTGAAGAAATTAAAAAATAAAGGAGCTAACAAAAATGGCATTATCATATGAAAACATTGTGCAGTTATTAAAAAATAAAAATTATCGAATTACTGAAATTAGGTTAGCAATTATTAAGATTTTAACAGAAAAGCAACATTTAGTTTTATCAGAAATTGTTGAATTCTTGGAAGAAGAATTTAAAAATGTTAATTTAATGTCAGTGTATAACACAATTGATTTATTAATTACTGAGCATATTGTTTTTACCAATTCTTTTGATGGCAAGCAAATTTGATATGATTTAGCGGAAAATCCATCATTTCATATGGTATGTGACATTTGCAAAAATGTTGTTCATATTAAAGATTCAAAAATTTTACAAAAAATTGAGTTAGATAACTTAAAAGAAGTTTTGGAAAATATTAATTGAGAGCCAGTTCATTTTAAAATTGAGAGCCATGGCATTTGTGATAAATGCCAAAATAAAAAAATGGAACATCTTCATTTTAATGATAATTTCAATGATGAAAATAAATAAAAATACTTGCTATTTCAAATCATTTTGTTAAAATGATTAGGCGTCAATCTTGATGTTTAATTTTTAATTTAGGGGTATAGTTCCAATGGTAGAACATCGGACTTCAAATCCGAGTGTTGCGGGTTCGAATCCTGCTACCCCTGCCATAAAGTTAAAAAACGAGAGTATGAAAATACTTTTTTTATTTTAAAACAATTATTCCTTTGTAATATTTGAATTATGATTTTAAAAAATTTAGGGGTGTAGTTCAATGGTAGAACAACGGTCTCCAAAACCGTACGCTGTGGGTTCAAGTCCTATCACCCCTGCCATGATAATAACATTGGAAGCATACCCAAGTCTGGTTGAAGGGGGCGGTCTCGAAAACCGTTAGATGGAGTGATCCATGCAAGAGTTCGAATCTCTTTGCTTCCGCCATTAAAATAAAATAAAAAAACCATTTCTAGATTAGAAATGGTTTTTTTATTTTATTTATTTTCGGGGATTGCAACAAAGGCAATTGTGTCTAAACCAGCATGAGCCACAAAAATATTAGCTAATTGCTCAGTTTGATATTCTATCTTTAGGTCATCTAATTTCTTCGTAACATTATCTCAGACTTTTTTAGTACATTCATTTGTTTTTAAAACAAATAATTGGAATTTTTCATTTAATGTTTTTTTAAATTTATCTCATGCTTCAATTAATGCATCAATTAAATTGTTTAATGTTCGTGATGAAGCAATCTTTTTTGGGTTTTCTCCTCATTGAATTAAAATTTTAATTTTAAATAAATTAATTATCGATAACAAGACTTTTCCGACACGCCCTCCTTTTGATAAACGTTCTAAACTACCAGGGATCATTGCCATATATGTTTTTTCTTCTAAAACCGAAGTTTTAGCAATGATTTCTTGAACAGTAAGATCTTGTTTTGTTAATTCATTCGCATAAATAATTAATGATTTTAAAGCAAAAGCAGCTGTATGATTACGAACAACATGCACTTTTCCTTGATATTTTTTATCTTGACTTACAGTATAAGCAGTTGCATATTGACTTGAAAGTTTTTCTGCAATAGGATAATGAATGATTTCTGTGTATGTTTCTAGAAGCTCATCATATTTAGCCATCAATTCGCCGACTGAAGCCTGACTTGTTTTTGTACTTCCTGTTTTGACAATATCATAAAAATGATATTTTTTTATTTCTTCTTCTGTGTCTAAAATATCTGTTTCATTATTTAAAATAATATGTAAAGGAATTACATGGATTCCTAATTTTTTAATTTCTGCTGCTGTAAAACCAGCTGATGAATCCGTTACAATTGCAATTTTTTTGTTCATAAAATTAGTCTCCTTTAGTTATCTCAACATACTAGAACGATGGTATTAGGTCCAGTGTGAGCAGCAATAACATTTGCCAAAATGTATGTTGAATTAATTATACCACCACCGTCTTTAATTATTTGGTGAACTTCATTTAAAGTTTCTTTATCGGTTTTTGAATGTAATATAATGATATTTTTTCAATTTTGCCGTTCCTTTTTAATTTGTTCAAAAGCTGTTTCAATCGCTTTTTTAAATGTTCTTGTTTTGCCAAATTTATCAATTCGCCCGTCATATCTTAAAATTGGTGTTATTTTTAATAAGGATGCTAATGCGGCAGCAGCAGTAATTCGCCCGCCACGTTTTAAAGTTTCCAAACTTTTGGGAACAATAAATGCACTAAATTTAGTTTTAATAACATCAATTCTTGTTTGAAATTCTGTTAATGCAATGCCTTCTTTAATTCAACTATAAATTAGATCAATCATATAAACTAATATTTCACTAACACCATCTGTGTCAATAACAAAAACCTTTCCTTTATAGTCTTCACCTTGCGCTAACATTGAGATATTTTCATGTTGACCAGATAATCCTTTTGATAATCCTACAAAAACAATATTATCGTATTTTTCTAATAGTTTATTTCAAGTATTTAACATTTTTCCCATTGGAATTTGGCTTGTTTTAATTACTTGATATTCTAAGATATCATAAAATTCATTAAAAGAAATAACATCTTCATCATCTTCAACTTCACTTCCATCTGGGAAGTTTAATAATAGCGGTAATAAATATGTATCCTCATATTTTTTTAATTCGTCCTTTGTAATTCCTGACGATGAATCTATTATTAATGCAACCTTATTCATAAGTGCCCTCCATTTATTTTTTTACAAATTTAACTATCATTGAATTTTAGTTATTATATTGTTAAACTCTTAACAATATAATAATTATAAACTTTGATATAATAATTTCAAGAACGAAAGGAAGATAAAAATGAAAATTACTAATGAAAAGAAAAATATGTATGAAAATATTCTTCAAGCGTTTGCTCCATCAGGATGCGAAGAACAGGTTATAGTTTTAATGAAACAATATTATCAAAAGTATACGACAGAAATTATTCAAGATAATTTAGGAAGTTGTTTTGCCGTTATTAGAAATCAAAAGGGTATTAAAAATGCTAAAAAAGTTATGTTAATGGCCCACGGAGACGAAGTTGGTTTTATGGTTAGTCAGATTAATGAAAAAGGGTTAATTCGGATTAATCCATTAGGAGGAATTTGAGAACAAACATTATTAGCAAAGCGGGTAAAACTATTAAAAGATGATGGGTCTTTTATAATAGGAGCTATTTCAGCAATTGCTCCACATTTGTTATCCGCAGAAGCCCGCTCAAAACCTACGCCAATTGCTAATATGTTAGTAGATTTTGGTTTTGCTTCAAAAGCAGAAGCTTATGCAGCAGGTGTACGGGAAGGGAATTTTGTTATTTGTGAAGGTCCCACTGTTTTTTTAAATGACAAAAGATTATTATCTAAAGCAATTGATAATCGGATGGGTCTTATTTTAGGATTAGAAGTGTTAGAACAAATTAAAAATAAAGCTTTAGACTATGATTTATATGTTGGTTTTAGTGTCCAAGAAGAAGTTGGAACACGTGGGGCAGGAACAGCTACCGCATTAATTAAACCCGATTTTGCAATTGTAACTGATGTTTCACCAGGGCAGGATTATGAATCAACAACTGCATTTGGACAATTAGGACAAGGAGTAATGTTACGAGGAATGGACAATGGTTATGTTACTCGGCATGATTTAATTAAATATCAACTTAAGTTAATGCAACAGCATCAAATTAAGTATCAATTTTATATTTCACCAGGGGGTACTGATGCCGGTCGTGTTCATTTAAGTGGATATGGAATTCCAACAATTCAGGCCTGTTTAATTGCTCGTAATTTGCATACAATTAGTGGTATTATTGACTTAGATGATTTTAATGAAACAATTAAGTTGGTAACTACTATTATTGAAGATTTAGATGAAACAAAGATCAAAAATTTTAATTGAAGTGAGAAGAGGTAAAAATGAAGACAGCGGAAATTGGTTTATTTTATCATCCAGGTTTTGATGTTTTAATTGGGTATGAGCCACTGACCAGCAAAGGAGAACAGGTTAGCAATAAAGAATGAGTTTTCTTTCATAATGCCAATAAGCAATCTTATAATTTTAATTTATTAAATGCTAGTAAGCATTTAACAACAAAATTAACGCCAGGTATTAATAGTGATAATAAATTATTAATAGCAGAATTAACAAAAATACTTGAAAAACAAGGATATTTATGGGGCGATGTTAATCGTGAACCACAATTTATTGTTGGTAAGATTTTAAAACGTAAGCAACATCCTAATTCTGATAAATTAAATATTTGCCAAGTTGCAATTAATACAACAAGTGTTCAAATTATTTGTGGCGCTGATAATTGTGATGTTGATCAATTAGTGGTTGTGCCTCGAATTGGGGCGATTATGCCTTCAACATTACAAATTATTCCTAGCGAATTACGAGGTGTTATTTCAAATGGTATGCTTTGCTCAGAACGAGAATTAGGATTACCAGCTTCTGGTATTGGTAAAAAAATTATGGTATTATCATCACAACAATATCATCTTGGCAATAGTTTTTGAAAGGAATATTATAATAATGAGTAAAATTAAAGACGGATATTATAGTGCAATTTATTTTTTAAAAACAGCCAATATTTTAAAAAATGAAAGACCAAATGACATAGTTACAATGCAATTTTTTCAGCGGGAAGAGAACGTTATTTTAGCAGGTGTTGATGAATGCGTTGAGTTATTAAAAACAGAAGCTTCTAATCCTGACATATTACAAATTATGGCTTTAAATGATGGTGATTTAATTCAGCCTAATGAGCCAGTGTTAAAAATTACAGGACACTATTATCAATTCGGTTATTTAGAAGGAATTATTGATGGGATTCTAGCACGACAAACTAGTATTGCTACTAATTGTCATCGTATTTTACAAGTGGCAAATAATAAACCAGTTATTTATATGAATGATCGTAGTGATTATTATTATAATCAAGAAAATGATGGATACGCTGCAAAAGTTGGAGGAATTACAAATTTTGTGACAACTGCTCAAGTTGCGAAATTAACTAATAATTATGAACCAATGGGAACAGTTCCCCATGCTTTAATTCAAGCCTTTAATGGTGATTTAATTGCAGCATTGTATGCTTACCAACGGTTTTATCCAACCGATAAATTAGTAGCTTTGGTTGATTATAATAATGATGTTATTACTGATACTTTAAAAGTTGCAACGGAATTTTCAAATTTATATGCCGTTCGGATTGATACATCACAAGCTTTGGTTGATAAATATTTTCATGGCAAAGAAAAACAATATCCGATTGGTGAAATTAATGGGGTTAATAAACATTTAGTATCCGCCTTACGCCAAGCGTTAGACCAGCAGGGCTATCGACATATTAAAATTATTGTTTCATCAGGATTTAATGTAGCAAAAATTAGAGATTTTGAAAAAGAAGGTGTTCCGGTCGATATTTATGGGATTGGGCAGGCCTTAGCAAAAATTAATATTGGTTTTACTGGTGATGCTGTGCAATTAAATGGCGTTGATCAAGCTAAATTTGGTCGTCATAACATTGTTTCAAATCGACTAGTTAAAAAATAAGAAATGTTTTATAATATAGGTAAATAAAGGGGGTTTTCATGATGAGTGAAAATAAAAACCAAGAGATTGAATCCTATTATAATCATGATGATGCTTATCCTCATCAAAAACATGAACAAAAACAACGACAAGAAGAAGTATTGAAAACAAATAATGTTACTGAGCATAATGCGATAAAACCTCCTTTGAATTCATTTGGCGAGGTTATTTCACCATTGTATGGGAAAAAGCTTGATGGTGCTAATGAATTTAAAAATGTTATGCTGAATAACTATGAACACAATTTACATCTTGAAGACGACAATGCTGCTTCACATTCAATTAATGAAATTATTGAACAAAAAATTGACGAAAAGAAAGCGGAATTAGCGAAAATTCATGTTGATGAAGAAAAAATTCCAAATACAGTAAAAGATGATACGGAAAAGTATTTTAAAAAATATATTCCTTCAAGAGATAATACGTTAATTAGATCAACATTAAAAAATCATAATAAACTTTCTGAACAAGCAGCTAAAACGGTATCATTTTTATTTAAACCACGCAAAAATGGGGAAAGTATTTTTGGTGATCAAACAGATGAATTAACATTAGAGCTAGAACAAATTAAAGAAAAAATTAACTATTCATTACCACATCATAAATTAGATGAGTACGAACAAATAGGATTGTTTGAAGGATTTGAACAACAAAAAATAATTAATGAACAAATCCGCCAAGCAGTTTCAGAAGCCTATCATATTGATGATAATTTTTTAGAGAATATGCCATTAGAGCAACGCCGGCGATTAATTCAGCATAATTCAACAAAAGCGGGAGCTGTTAGATTTAAGGCATTACTTAATTTACAAGAAACTAATTTGAATAATCAATTTTTGCGTCGTTCAAAACCAATTGTTCAGTATCATCAGAATTTACATGATTTGCGAAATGAAGAGGACTCACATCCAGAACTTAAGCATGTTAAGGAATATTATACTAAACGTAATCCATATTTATCACGGATGTTAGAATTGGAAGAACGAACTGCAAAAGAAGCCGAGGAAAAACGCAAAGAACGAATTAATGCTCAAATTAATGAAATTAAAAATCAACAGAAAAATGAGAATAAATAACTATTTTTTTATTTTGATATTAGTTAAAATAAGTTATAATGTAAAAGTAATATTTAATTCGATTAGGAAAAAGGTGGAAAAAAATGATATATATCTTAGCAACAAGTAATGATTTATTAATTTCACAGACAATTTTAATTATTATTTTATTATGTTTAGCGATTGTATTTTGTTGTTATGGAATTATTGCTGCTCGGAAAGTTGCAATTGCTGCTAAGAAATTTGATTATTTTGTTGAAGATTTAACTTATAAATCAGAAATGTTAAATTCCACAGTTGATACAGTTGTCAAAGTTTCAAATTATATTGATGTGTTTGAAGCTTTTGCAAAAAGAAATGTTAAAGCGTGAGTAAAAGTTATTGCCCGAAATAAAGATATTGCTTATCGAATTGTTGATAAATTAAAAGATTTTGCTAATTCTGATGACAAGGAATAATTATGGCTTTTAAATTTATTAAGACATTAACAATTATGGTAGCAGGGATGCTTATTGCACCTAAAAAAGGGTCAGAATTACGCGAAGATTTTATTAATTTAGTTAAAAAATATAATCCACAATTAAAAAAAATGGTTAATAATATTGAAGTTGTGTGAGAAAAATCGCAAGGGATTGAATCAGATGAAGTAGCAGCTGATATCGAATTACGAATTAAAAATGTTAAAGGGGCAGTAGAAATTTTAGATTCAGCTTCAACAAAAGAAATGGCTTATAAAATGTTAAAGAAAATTGATGCTGGAGCTGTGAAATTAATTAAAGCGGCAGCAAAATCACCAAATGTGTGTGCTGTTGCTAAAGACTTAGCTAAAATAACAGTTTCGGCAATTGATACAGGAATTAAAGTAAACGAAGATTTGAAAAAAACTTCAGCTTCAATTTCGGAAAAAATCATTGAAGAAGGTAAACCTAATCAACTTAAAAAAATGTAAAGATCGATAAAGAATAACTCTAACAATTTAGAGTTTTTTAATAGTAAAGGGAATTAGATAATGGCAAAAAATATTATAGAAGAATTAAAATGGCGTGGTTTATTAAAACAAGTAACTAACGAAACAAAATTATTAAAAGCCCAAGCTTTAAAAAAAGGGGTTTATTGTGGTTTTGATCCAACCGGTGACTCATTACATGTTGGTCATTTGATTCAAATTATGTTGTTAAAACGTTTTGAAATGTTTGGTTTTCAACCAATTGCAATTATTGGTGGGGGAACTGGAATGATTGGTGATCCAAGTGGCAAAAAAGCAGAGCGAGTATTATTAGATGATAAAACAATTAAAGATAATATACAAGCAATAAGCCATCAAATGCAACAACTAATTGGAAAAAATGTGAGAATGGTTAACAATGCTGATTGATTACAAACAATGACCTTAATTGATTTTTTACGTAATGTTGGAAAAGACTTTAATATTAGTTATTTGTTAGCAAAAGAAAATATTGCAACAAGAATTGATGTTGGTTTATCATATACGGAATTTGCTTATACTTTATTACAAGCTTATGATTTTTATCAATTATATATTAATTATGATTGTGCTGTTCAAACAGGGGGTAGTGACCAATGAGGAAATATTACTTCCGGGACAGACTATATTTATAAACAAATTGGAGAAGATAATTTAGCATGTGGTGTAACAATGAATTTGTTAACCAAAGCAGATGGCACAAAATTTGGAAAAACAGAATCAGGGGCAATTTGATTAGATTCCCGCAAAACGTCACCATATGAGTTTTATCAATTTTTCTTTAATCAAGATGACCAAGAAACGGGGAAATTGTTACGTTATTTAACAATGTTAACCGAAGCAGATATTATGGCCATTGAAAAAGAACACCAACAAGAACCAGCAAAACGAATTGCTCAAAAAAAATTAGCCGAAGCAGTAACATTATTTGTCCATCAAGCCAAAGGTTTAGAATTAGCACAGATTGTTAGTGAAGCATTATTTAATGGAAAGTTACATCAATTATCTGAGCAACAATTAGATCAATTAAAAAGTAGTTTACCAATTTTCACTGTGTCAAGTTTTGAGATTCCAATTTTGGATTTATTAGTTCAAGCACAAATTGTCATTTCAAAACGAGAAGGTCGTGAATTTTTAGAACAAGGAGCGATTACTGTTAATGGTGTTGTTATTAATAGTGAAACTTGGACTATAACAAAAGACAAATTCCTATTTAATAAATATTTAATTATTCGACGTGGGAAACGGAAATATCATTTAATTTCTTGCAAATAATAATAGAACTTAATATTAAGTATTAAAATTAAAAACACACTTTTATTTTTTTAAAAGTGTGTTTTTAAAATGCAAAATTATTTTAATTCAATGGTTTTCTTTTTAAGAGCTTTATTTCTATTTTTAATATAAAGACGAGTATAGTAAATTACTTGAATTAGTAATACAACAATTATATTAATAAATGCAAATAAGCGACAATGTCAAGGTGTTTGTGGTAATGCAAATACAGCAATTAACAATGCTAAAGCATAAGCATTTAATGTTCCTCAGATTGTAATTTTATGTCATAATTTTAATTTTCTTTTGTGATTTTTTTTCATGTTTAGAACCTTTCTGATATCTTTGATCAGTTAACATCTGTGTAAACTTACACTTAATATTATTTTAACTTAAAAATATTAAAATATCACTTTTAATTTCTTAATTTTTTAATTATTTTTAATCAAATAAAATGTAAAAAATAATTAATCATTCAATATAATGAGATTTTTTCTCATTTTTAGGATATAATTAACAATATTAAATTAAAAGGGAGCATATTATTATGAATAATTTTTTAATTAAAACAATAAAATTTAGTGGTTTTCGAAAATTTGATAAAGAAGTAGAAATAAATTTTGGTACAAATAAAGAACTATATAATTATAAGTATTCAGTTAAAGAAATAAAATTTAAAAATAATGAAGTAAAAGACTTTAATTCTGTTATTGGAATTATTGGAGCCAATGCTTCAGGTAAATCAACAATTTTAGAATTAATTTCAAAATATCAGCAATTTAATGAAAGCGGTTTAACTTTTAATAAGGAAATTATTAATCCTTTTGGATTAAAATATCGTAGTCAGCAAAAAATATTTGACCAGTCAGATTTTAATACTAGTAGTAATTTTAATAAAATTACTGTTCTTTTTCAGACTGATTTTGGAGATTACACGCATGAAGTAATAGTCAAAAATCCAAATATTTTTGAAGAAACAGTTTTAAAGGATAAAGAAATTATTTGACAACAAGATAATGGTACTTCATCTAAACTAAATTTTTTACGTTTTTATGTATTAGTAAATTCACAAATTCAAAAAAGTGAGAATAATCAATTTATAAGTTTATTGACTGATAAAGCCAATATATTTGGTGGAATGCTGTTAAAAATATTTAGATCTTTTTTTAGTTTCAATCTTATTTTAGAAAAGCAATATTTAATTGATGAAAGTCTAAACGAACTTTTTTACATAGTAATAAAAATGATAAAACACAGCAACTTTTACAAAAAAAATTAATACAATTATTTCAACTATTGATTCAAGTGTTAAAGGAGTGTCTTTTAAAGTTAAAAACATTCCAGATCCCTATAATTTTCATAAAACTATAAAACAAATAACAGTTCAACATGTTGAATTAAAAGATGGTACTAAAATTCCTTTTTTTTGGTCTTTCCGAAGGGACATTAAAATTTATGTCAAAGATATTAATGTTGTTGAGAATTACAGAAAAATTAGAAACTTATAGTTATATTCTAATAGATGAATTAGATAATTCATGGCATCCAAATTTGACACGTTTTTTTATTCGACTATTTAAAGCCAATTTATTTAAAAATACTATTCTAATTTTTACTGCGCATAATCCCTATATTTTTGAAGAAGTTAGAAAAGATGCTATTTATGTAATTAATCAAGATAACAAAGTTACTTCTTTTAATGAATTGCGTTGAAATAATAAACCAATTCGAAATGATTTTAGATTTTCTAAAAATTATTTTGATTAGGTCATTGGCTCGCATCCTTCTAGTATTGATTTTGAAAATTTTTGTGAGGAAATTGTCTAGTGCGACTATTGCAAAAATATATTATTATTTGTTTTGAGGGGAAGGAAGCTAATACAGAACGAAAGTATTTTAAAGGTGTTAATAGTAATCAAAAAATAAAGGATGAAATTTTTTCAATAAGTCATCTTACATTTAAAAGTTTGAAAATTAAAAGTGATGGGGATTATAAAAGAAAATTAGAAACTTTGTTACTTTCAATAGTACCAAATAATTTAGGATTTAAGGTTTTTATTATTTTAGATAATGACAATGAAGCCATTATTAATATTAAAAACAATAAGAGCAAAATTTTTGAAATTATTGTGGATATTTTAAATATTAATAAAAAGAATATATTTTTAATTGAATTACCTTTAAGTAAGACATTTGAATATTATTTAAGATTACATTTTTTAAATTGTAGCACTTCAAAAAATGATGAACTTTTTATTAAAGAACAATTAGGTTCTAACTATAAACAAAAAAAGGTTGATTATTTTACTAAGCTATTATCATTAACAGATGACTTTAGTTATTTGAAGGAAAATTTAAAAATAAATAATTGTGAGTATCTTAAATTAATAAAAAAAATAATATATTTAATATTTTTTATCAATTGAAATTTTTCTTTTTGTTTAATTATAATTCATTTTTAGTTTCTTTATTTATTTTGGCAACTGCTTTATGGTGTAAATATTCTTTTTTCAAAATATTTTGAATTATATGTTTTTTAATTTCTTTGTTAGTTGCAATATAATCTGGAATAAATTTAAATTATTCATAAAACGTAACATAAAATAAAGATTTTCTTTAAGATAATTAAAGTGAATAAAATTATTAACATTAAATGAAAAAGGGTCAGAATATAATATCAATATTAGAAAAAGATAATATTTTTATTGGCGAGAACATTGATAATATTTTATAAAATTTAGTATTTATTTTAATAAAATTTTCTTTAATTTTGTCGAAAACTCTTGATATTTATAGAATATATCTAATTTTAGGTATATTTTTAATATATAGAGGTAAATAATTGATGGAAAAAATAATTACAGAATTAAAAAACAGTTTTACAGATGATCAATTTTTAGAATTTGCTGAAAAAATAAAAAAAGAAGCAGAAGTAATCAAAAAACAAAAACGTTTAAATGAAATTGATCAAAAATTTAGAGATAAAGGCATTATATGTCCTGATTGTAAATCTTATCATTGTGTTAAAAATGGTCATAATCCCGAAGGAAAACAAAAATATTTATGTAAAAAATGTCGTGCTAGTTTTGATGCTTTTCGTCATCATTTTACTTATTGAAGTCATTTAAATTATGAACAGTGAAATTTATTAATTCAAATTTCATTATTAGGACAATCTAGTAAAATAATTTCCCGTTTTATTAAAACAACACCAAAAACTGCTTGATATAATCGTCAAAAATTAATGCAATCAAAACAATTAGAAAATACTCAATTAAAATTTAAAAAATTAAATGGTCAAATCCAAATTGATGAAACTTTTATTAAAGAAATCCATAAAGGTAATTTTAAAGATAAATTTGATAAACGAAAAACTCATCTTGATCCATTTTCAACTAATACCAAATGCTGTATTCAAATGGTAGTTGATAGCAATAATAATATTTTTGTTCAATCCACCAATACCAAACGATTACAAAAACAATGAATTATTGAAAATATGAATAAGCAATTAATTAAAGAAAAATCAATAATTATTTCTGACATGCAACCATTATATTTATTAGTAGCAAAACAAACAAATTCTACTCTATATTCTACCAAAACTAGTACAAATCCTGATACTAGTTATCGAAAGTTAAATAAGATTAGTAAATTACAATCGAGTCTTAAAGAAGCCTTAATTCATTATCATGGTTTGGGTTTCACTAATATTCAAAATTATTTAAATCTATGAAAATGAAAATACCAACATAAAGGTTTAACACCAAAACAACAATCAACGGTATTATATTTTAACGTTTAAAAAATTTAAAGCAAAATCATGATCTTAAACAAAATTATTTTTCAAATTGTCATATTGATGATTTTTTTATTTCATCAAGAGTTTTCGACAAAATTAAAGAAAAAGTTTTTTATTAATATTCAAAAACAATGATAAGATAAAAGGTTTAAACGTCCAAATGATAATTCAAAATTTAAATATACTTATACTTACGAATATCAAAATCGTGGAGCAGTTCATTTTCATATTATATTTAATCAAAATGTACCTAATTGAGTAGTTTTAAAATATTGACCTTATGGTATTAATAAAAATATTAAAGTTCGTAAAGGCACAAATGAAGATGTTGTTAAATATATTGGTAAATATATTGTTAAAACTGCAAATAATAATAAAAGTCAAAATCACTATGATTTAAATATTAAAGCATATCAATTTAGTCATAATTGTAAAAATCCAAAAAATAAAGGTTGGTGTTGTTGAATTATCAGATCAAGATTTAATTTATTCAATTAAAGATAACTTAAATTATTTTGCTTTTGGTGATGAAAATGGTTATAAAATCGGTTTTAGTTGTGATAGTTATTATGGTTTAGACAAATTCAGAGAGTATAAAAAATACGTTTCACACGAAAGTAAAATTTGAAGAAAACAAAATAATAAAACAATTGATAATTATACAAATAAATTTAAAAATTTAAGGTGTTAAAAGATTTATTTGTTCAATTTCGAAATTGAATGTACAAGCTTATTAATTCAAATACTTATTTGAAGGGAGATTAAATTTATGGCAAATAGAGATGTTAAATGTAAAGAATGTGGTAAAATTTGAACTTTTATTACGAAAAATACAACATAATAATTGCTTAGGTATGTATAAATATCGAAGACAAGATAAATGTTGTATTCATAGTAAATAAAAAAATGAGTAAAAACTCATTAAAAAAGTGGCAATTGCATTCGACAACAATTACCACAAATTAATTAAAACAAAAAAAAAAAAAAAAAACAAGTTAGTAATGTATTTTTTTTGTGTTAAAAATTTGACAATTTAATATTTTATTGTATTATTAATTTAACTTAAACATTTGATTATGTTTGAGTTTCAAATCTTAAAAGGTTTCATTCGACGAAACTTAGATATAATTAAATGTTTTTTATATTTTATTTATAAACTTATTCAAATAAAAAACACTTATTTTGTATTATTAATTTTAATTAACCATTTTTTATATTTAAGTTTCAAACTTTAAAGAAATCTTTTAAGTAATTTAATTAAATTATTTAAAAGAAAGGAGAAATCTTATGAATGGATTTCTAGTACAGTTGATAGATATTTCAACTGATAAAATTATTAAAGATGATAAAGGTAATGTAAGTAAATGAGATAGTTATACATTTACACCAGTTATTAAGTTAGAAAACGGTAATGTTAAAGGTACAAAAGATTTATCAAAGTCAAAATGATTTAAAGTAATTGATGATAATTATTTCAAATTAAAACCTTATTTAGTTGATGGTAGTTTATTTTATGTTTCGCTTAAATGAGATGGAAAAATTAATACAGTTGAACCATATATTAAAAATAATAACGAGCAAGATTTTATTAATAAATATTCTAATGAAAAACAAGAACAGTTAAATAGTAATCAACATCAAAATCAAAATAATAATATTGGTATTGATGATACTATTTTGTGAAATAAATAGTTATGAAACAACAGTTATGTATGGCTTGTATTAATGAAACTATTTGACAAAACGGGGCGACCGTTTGCTGAAATTGTTTTCAATTTAAAGGTGCTAACAATGGATAAAAAATGCATTGTTTGTGAACTTGATTTTGTATGAGAACTAGGTTCTAAATATTGCTGATACTGCGTTAATAATAAACAAATTTTAATTAATCAATATTATTCTAAATTAAGTAACGACGAGGTTAATAAAATATGAAAAAATTAACTAAAAGACAATTACGATTAAAGAAAAAATTTGAGCAATCCTGAAATGATTATTTAAAAGCAATAGATGGAGTGTTAGGAGAAGGTAAAATGCTAAGAGGAAGAGATAATAAATAATGAAAAGAATTAAAGAAATTTTAAAAGAATTAAAATCAAAAGAATACAACATTTTATTAGATGAATTAGAAGAGTTATTTGTTGAGTTAGAAAAAAAATCAATTATTTAAAGAAGATTTTATACTTTACACTTTTGGGTGTGATAAGTGTAATTTAACTTACAGCTGTAAAAATAAATGTAAATTATTTTGAGCTTTAAAAGATAATTCAGATTATGACAAATTACCTAGTAAGGAGGATAAATAATGAAAAAACAAACTAAGTTATATAAACAACGATTAAAATATTTAGTTAATGTTATATATCAATGTTTACCTACTAAAATACCATTATTTATTTTAAAAAAAGCAATTAAATTGTATCTTATTCATAAAGTTATTGATATTGGTATTATGGAAGAACGACATTTTAAGTTATTAGTAGAACAAGTTAAAAATGATATGTTAAATATAGAAGGTGGTGGTTGTTAAATGGCAGATATTTGTTTAGCTTTATTTATAGTTATTTTGTTTAGTGATTTAACTATTTTATTACTTGACCATTTTCTTTTTACAAGGAGAACTAGTAAATTAAAATTAGAAAATGCAGAATTACAAAATAAGATAAATTATTTATTAATTAAAAAATTGGAATTAGAAAAAAAGGAGGATGATAATTAATGACTGTTTTTGCAACAATTATTTTATTAATTACAATGTTAATGCTATTAGTTTTTTTAACAATCAATGCAATATTTAAATTTAAAAATAAATATTTAATTTGTCCGCATTGTTCTAAAAAAGTAGAATTTAAGGAGTGAGGAAAAAGAAAAATCAAAAAAGCAGATAAATCTGTTGAATAAGTTAATATCAATCAAATACCTTGGCAAGTATAAAAATTGATTTTAGTTTTTAATGTTAATTACTAAAATTAAGGTTAGAAATTGCCAAGGTTTTATTATGAATTATTAGTATTTAAGGAGTGAGTTTTATATGAATGTAAATTTATTGGCAGATAACCCTGATGCAAGTGTTATTAAGCAGATAGCAGATTTTGCTGGTATTCTTGCTGATTGGGCGATTGCTTTTACAAACTGATTTATTAGTTTTTTAGGATCACATATGTTATTAATTATTCCATTAGTTTTAATGTTTGTGGTTTTGGGAATTGAAACAATCAGAAAATTAATTCACGGATACTAATATTTGTGATAAATTCTAACCTTAATTTTAGTAATTAACATTTATGAAAGGAATGTAAGAAAATGCAAAGTGTATGAGATTTATATTATCAATTTATGAATATAATGTTTGGTGTTAATCATCTGGATAGGTTAAGATAAATTGGACAACAATAATGTAGAGTAAATATTTATAATTAAATTACAATGGAGGTGTAATTATGGCAAAGAATCATTATACCGATGAATTTAAGCAACAAATTGTTGGTCTTTACAAAATGGGTCAAACTCCTGAACAATTAGCCAATGATTACCAAATTGGTAAATCTACTGTTTGGAAATGAGCTCACCAATTTAGTAACTCGGACTCATTTAAAGCTAAAGACAATAGAACGCCAGAAGAAAACGAATTAATTCAATTACGTAAAAAAGTTAAACAATTAGAAATGGAAAATGACATTTTAAAGCAAGCAACACTGATAATCGGCAAAAAATAGCAATCATTAAAAATAACAAAGCAAAATATCCAATTATTAATTTATGTAAAACATTGAAATTGGCTAGATCAACATATTACTATCAATTAAAAGCAAATAATCCCAAGAATAATCAAAACATTGATAATGCTGTTATCAGTATTTTTCTAAAAAGTCGTAAAAATTATGGAACAAGAAAAATTAAAATCATGCTAGCTCAGCAAAATATTATATTATCTCGTGTAAAGATTAGTAAAATAATGAGAAAATATAACTTAATTTCAAATTATACAAAAATCAAATACAAACATTCAAATACAAGCAATGTTACATATAAATATAATAATTTATTAAATCAAGAATTTAATAATTATAAACTACATGAAGTTGTTGTCAGTGATTTAACATATGTTTTTATTAATAATAAATGATATTATGTTTGCTTTCTAATTGATTTATTTAATCGTGAAATTATTAGTTATGATGTTAGTTTACACAAAAATGCAAAATTAGTTAAAAATACCTTTAATAAACTTAACTTTACATTAAATGATATTAAAATATTTCACACTGATCAAGGTAGTGAATTTAACAACAATCTTATTTATAACTTTTTAACTAAAAATAACATTCAAAAGTCTTACAGTAAACCAGGTTGTCCTTATGACAATGCTGTTGCGGAATCAACATACAAAATTTTTAAAACTGAATTTATTAAAAATAATAAATTTAAAAACATTGAGCAGTTTAAATTAAAATTATTTGATTACATTAATTGGTACAATAATATTCGAATTCATAGCAAACTAAATTATTTAACACCAGTAAAATACAGAAATTATTACTCTACATAAAATTTGTCCAAAAAACCCTTGCCATTCCAACAAACCCTGATACTAGTTATCGAAAGTTAAATAAGATTAGTAAATTACAATCGAGTCTTAAAGAAGCCTTAATTCATTATCATGGTTTGGGTTTCACTAATATTCAAAATTATTTAAATCTATGAAAATGAAAATACCAACATAAAGGTTTAACACCAAAACAACAATCAACGGTATTATATTTTAACGTTTAAAAAATTTAAAGCAAAATCATGATCTTAAACAAAATTATTTTTCAAATTGTCATATTGATGATTTTTTTATTTTATCAAGAGTTTTCGACAAAATTAAAGTTCTTTTCTTATAAAATAAATATATTTTTGTGTTAGAATATATATGTATTATTTTTGACTAAAGAAAGAGTGGTGATATTTCAATGCTTGGACAACAGGAACAGTCCGGATCCAGTATGGACCGGTTAACAAAGGGTATTAATTTTAATAAAAGTAGTACATTATTTAATATTGTTTTTGACCATCAAAGAGATAATCACCGCAATAACGAATAATTGCTAATATTTTTGTTTGCGTTAATTTATCTTCTTATTTTGTTGTGTCAAGAAACAAAGTAGGAAAGGAAACAGAACATGTTTGGGAGAGATAAAACAAAAGAAGCTTTATTAAAAAAGCTAAATTTTAATGATAAAAAATTAAAATCATGTTCAAAACTTAACCAAACTGAATTATTAACTGAATTTAAAAATAATCAGTTTGGGATAAAAACTACGGATGTAGAAAATTTACAAAAAGAATATGGTTATAATAAAGTAGATAGTACAAAATTCAATTGAGTTTTAAATTTCTTTAAATCATTTTTTGGGCCATTTAATTTAGTTTTAATGGCAATTAGTGTTTGAAACTTTTATGATTTTTTCTCTACTTCTGTTAATGAACGGGGAATTGCAGATGTTTTGCCAGCAATTATTGTGACAATAATGATTTTTGCAAGTGGGACAGTTATTTATATTCAGACAATTAAAGCCCATTTTGTCACAAAAAAATTAATTAGTATTGTTAGCAATAAGGCAATGGTCATTCGTGATATCGAAGGATATGCTAACATTAATTATGATAATATGTTTGAATTAATTAAAAAAGGCGAAGATATTGATGTTCGTGATTTAGTACCTGGTGATTTGATTTACTTATCAAGTGGGGATATGGTCCCTGCGGATGCTCAAATTTTAGTTAGTCGTGATTTATTTATTAATCATGCTTCACTAACTGGAGAATCAATGCCAGTTGAAAAACATGCAACAACAACTAACACTAATTTATTAGAATTAGAAAATATTTGTTTAATGGGAACAAGTGTTGTCTCAGGAAGTGCAATTGCAGTGGTTATTCAAACTGGAATTAAAACATACTTCTCGTCAATTTCTAGTGCTCTACAAGAAAAACGTCCATTGACAAATTTTCAAATGGGTGTAAAACGAGTAACATTTTTATTAATTATGTTTGTCCTAATTATGGGTCCAATTATTTACCTAATTTATTCAGGAACTAAAAATGATTGATTAGGAGGTCTTAAATGAACAGCGGCCGCAGTAGTTGGAATTGTTCCGGAAATGTTGCCAATGATTGTAACAAGTAACTTAGCACGAGGTGCGCGTAAAATGAGTCGGAGCAAACTTGTCTTTAAGAATTTAGGAGCAATTCAAAATTTAGGAGCAATTGATGTTTTATGTACTGATAAAACAGGAACATTAACAAATGATAAAATTGAGTTAATTAATTATGCAAGTTTAGATAATAAAAGTGAAACAGATTTATTGAAACTTTTATACTTAAATAGCTACTTTCAAACTGGAATTAAAAATCCATTAGATACAGCAATTATAGATCATGTTAAAGATAGTGCTCATAATTTTACTCCTGATAAATATCAAAAAATTGATGAAATTCCTTTTGATTTTGAACGTCGCCGTTTAACAATTATTGTTAAAAACGAAGAAGGAACAAAATTAATTTCAAAAGGCGCAATTGAAGAAATTATTAGTGTGTCAAATAAAATCTATTATCAAAATAGAATTATTGATTTAGACGATGAAATGAAAAAACAAATGACTAGTACTGTAACCCGTTTAAACAATCAAGGATATCGTGTTTTAGGAATCGGTTATAAAGTTGTAAATGACGATAAAAAAGTATACAGTATTAGTGATGAAAAGGATTTAATCTTTTATGGATATGTAACATTCTTAGATGTTCCTAAACCATCAGCAGCAAAAATGGTAAAAGTTTTAGCAACTCGTGGAGTTGAATTAAAAATTTTAACAGGGGATAATGCCGCTGTAACTCGTTCAATTTGTGATCGTGTTGGAATGCAAATTAAAGGAATTATTACCGGTGAAGAGTTAGATAAATTAACAGATTATGAATTAAAACGTGCTGTTGAAATTAATAATGTCTTTGTTAAACTAAATCCAACGGAAAAATCACGAATTATTACATTATTAAAAGCTAATAATCATGTTGTTGGGTTTATGGGCGATGGAATTAATGATGTTCCTGTATTACGCCAAAGTGATATTGCAATTTCAGTTAATAATGCAACTGATGTTGCGAAAGAAGCATCAGATATTATTTTATTAGAAAAATCATTAGATGTTATTGAACATGGAATGGAACAAGGCCGTTTAACATTTGGAAATATTTTAAAATATATTAAAATAACAATGGCGTCACAATTTGGGAATGTTTTTACATTAATTATTGTGGCATGATGAATACCATTTACGCCAATGTTACCAGTTCAAATGTTATTTCAAAATTTAATTTATGATTTTTCACAATTTGCGATTGTATTTGACCGCGTTGATGAAGATTTCTTACTAAAACCACAGCGTTGACGAACAAAGGGAATGTTGTCGTTCACCTTTGTTAATGGTCCGATTAGTAGTATTTTTGATATAATTACCTTTATTATTTTAGGATATGGTTTTGGAGTATTTGATGCATATGCTGCTAATCCAGATTCAGCAAATGCCGCTTACCATATTGCTATTTTCCAATCAGGGTGATTTATTGAAGGATTAATTACACAATCAGTTGTAATGCTAATGTTCAGAACAAAACGAATTCCATTCATTCAATCAAGACCAACTTGACCAGTTAATGTATCAACATCACTTGTTGTGGCGTTAGGATTCTTAATTCCATATGTATTTAACAATGTCTTTCCAATGACAGCCCCACCATTACTATATATTCCAATTGTGTTGGGTGTCATTATTGCATATTGTATTACCGCCCAATTATCAAAAGTTGGTTATATTAAAGTGGTTAAAAATTGATTATAAAATAATAAAATATTGCGAAAGAATGTTCAATAAATTGATCATTCTTTTTATTTTATTGAAATTATTATTTTAATAATAAAATATTCAATATTTTTATGTTAAAATTTTGATATTAAATAATATACTTGATGAGATTATTATTTAGCATTTTATAATTTTGAGGACTGGAAAATTTAAATTAATATAAATGATATGAGGTGAAAGTATGCAGAAAAAAGCAGCACAAAAATATGGATTTTTTATGTGTTTTTGTATGGTTGTTGGAACAGTTGTTGGAACAGGAATTTTCTTTAAAAATGAGGGTGTTTATGGATTAACAAATGGTAATGGAATTTTAGGGTTAATTGCCTGAATTATTGGTGGTATAATGGCTCTATCATTTGGATTGTCATTTATGGAAATTTCATCGGCAAAACAAGATTCTAATTCAGGGATTGCATTATATGCAAAATTATTTGGTGGAAAACGTTTTGGACGTGTTGTTCGAAATGCGATGAATCATATTTACATTACATTAACTACTTTTACAGTAGCTTATTATACAACAAAAGCATCAATTTGAGCTTTTGGCGGCAGAAATTGCTTTTAGTGAAAAAGTTGGTGGTTATGTAAATTATCAATTAATCTTAACTTTTTTTGCAATTTTTTATACGATTTTATTAATTTATATTTGTACTTATTTAGAAAAAACTGGCAAATATATTCAAATGACAACTGTTGTTTTAAAATTAATTCCTTTAATTTTAGTTGGTTTAGTTGGAATGTTCTTTTTTAAAAATAACCCAAATGCTTTTAGCGATGCTGGACTAGGAGATCCTGATAAATATAAATTAGTATCAAATAAAAGCGGATTTGAAATGATTTTAATGGCTTTGCCAGGGATTTTATTTTCATTTGATGGTTTTTTATCAACAACCTATATTCAAAAAGATGTTAAGAAACCAGAACGGAAAATTCCTTTAGCTTTAGTTTTAGGATTAACATCAGTGACAATCCTTTATTTAATTGTTTCAATTGGGACTTTAAATTTGGATTCTAGTGGAAGTGTTGCTGCAGCAGCGGGGAAAATATTTTCTAATCCTGTTGCAAACAAAGTTTTTGAACGAATTATTTTCTTTTTTATTTTAATTAGTGCCTTTGGAACTTTGAATGGGTATAGTTTTTCAATGGTCAAATTAAGTCGTTCATCAATTGAAGATAACTTTATTATTGGAGCAAAATTATGCAACAAAATTGTTGCAAAACATAGTCTTAATTTAGCGAACTTTGTTGCTGCAACAGTTATAACAATAATATGAGGATTAATTATGGGAGTTCCAACTATTTTTGCGAAAGAAACTTATAATTTCTATGATTTTATTAGTAATGCTGGAGTTGTGATGGCTTTTCTGATATATGGAACAATTATTGCGTTAGGAATTTGGAATCGTTATCATAAGCGAGTTAAGACGATTAAAAATTGATATTTTATTCCGGCAGCAATTATTAGCATTATTTGTATTCTTACAATTATTAGTTATAATGTTTATTCTTATTTTTTAAATGCAATTGTAATGTTAGAAAAAACTGGACCAATTTTAGCAATTATTTTATTAATATTAATATTAGTTCTACCATGAATTGGTTTGTGAATGAAAGATAATGAAACATTTGGCAAAAATAAGAATCTTATGAAAGCATTAAAAAGTAGTAATGATAATAATGGCAGTGATATGATAAACGAGTTTAAAGAAATTAAGGATAATAAAACATAGTTAATAAATATTTAGACATATCTTATTGATATGTTTTTTTATAAAATTAATTGGAATTTTAATTTAATGGTTAAAAGAATGTGTTCTTGGGATAGGGGAATATTTTTTTGGAATAGAGGAATTTTGTTTAAAAGGGTAGGGATTCTTTGGGAAAATAGTAGTAGGTAAGTTTTTTTAATATAGATAATCTTAATTCGGAAACTTAATAAAGTTTGAACAATTAAGAGATGAGTTATTAGAAGAACAAATGCGAAAAATTATGAGCGATTATTGTATTAGAGGTCAAAATTGTAGGAAAAAAAATTTATTAACGGAATGAAGATAAACAAAGACAAAGACTTGACGCAAAAAATGATTTTAATAAAAACAATTACACTGTAAGATAAGGTCAAATTATGGGATCTATTGATATTAAATATATGAATTTTTAGTATTATTGGAGTAGACAGAAAGGGACGAAGTAATTAAAAAGACTACTTATTAAATAAATATAAGATTAAATAAAAATTTATGATACAATTTAAATATATGTGAAATAACATTAAAGGAGAAATAAAAATGAAAAGATTATTGAGCATTTTGGGAGTAGCAACAATAGGATTTACAGGATTAACAAACACAGTTTCTTTTCAAAATAAACCTCTTAACCCAGGTAACGATACAGAAAATGATACATTAACATATAACAAAATAACTACTGAAATTTCAGATATGTGAAGAAAATATACTAATGATAATAGTTATATAGTATTAAAAGGGCAAACTGATTTAGATATGTTAAATAGTTTATTAAAATTAGTTAATGCAGGTAGTCAAACAGCTTTGTTAAATTATAATGATAATAAGAGTGTTTATGATTTTGCTTTTGAGCATTTTGATGATGTAATAACACAAATCAATACAACGTTAACAAATCAATATTCAAATTATTATGAGAATGGCCAAAGAATGATTAATTATAGTAGCAGTAAAGATAATATAGAAAAAATGAAAATTAGATATATAAAAGATGATGCGAAAACTAAGCGATTAGGTTTCGTTGTGCAGCTTAAAATAAATATAAAATTTAAAAAATTTGATAATGATTTTTTACTTGATTTTTCAGGGGGAACCTTAAGTGATGCCGCACAAACTCCTGCACAGAAGGTAAAAAACAAAAGAGCAATTGATATAATTGATAATTATTTAGCTAATAAATTAGCAATTAACTTGCCAAGTTTTGATACAAGTAATTGACCATACCTTATTAAAGAATTTTGAGGTCGTTATGTTGTACCAATTATGAAAAATGTTAATGCAATTGATTTTACAAAAGATAATAATGTAAAACAAATAATTACTTCAGAATCTGATTTGTATGATCGAACTAATATTTCCTTAAAAGTACAAGATTCAATAATTAGTCAAGCAAAGGCAAAAGATTTAGAATTAAAAAATAATGATGACATTAATTTTTATAATACATCAGCTATTAAATTATTTGATCCAGGAACTGGACTTGTAACACTTTTTGATGATATTGGTACTTGAGCAGGTTATCATGCCAGAAGTTTTTTGCTAAATAAGAATAATGGAATTTTTAGAATGACTGGAAAAATATTTTTGGATTATTCATATCTATCAGTATCAGCTTTTTTACTTGATGATAATACAGCTGTTGTTGGGGCCCCATCGCATGTAAATAATTTTATGACTTTTGTTACTACTGACTTTTGAGATAAAATTAATGGTGTAAATGAGTAATAGAATTACGCCATTAGTTTTGTAAACAATTAAGTTATGATAAGCATTAAAATTGATTTGAATACTTTTTATGAATTCGATCGAAAAATATTTTTTGGTGTTAATTTGTTGGTAATAATTAATTCTTTAATTTCTTAATTTTTTAGTTAGGTTTGAGGAGTATTTATAACGATTAACAATATAAAGTTATTTTTTAATAAAATGACCGAAATAAGGTTTCATATCAACACGTAGTTTCTTTGATTTTCTAAAGCAACTACTTTATTTTTTTTGATTTTTTTTGTAGAATTATAAGTAAATAATATAGTTTTGTTAGGAGTAAATAAATATGAAAAAATTATTAGGTATTTTAGGAACTATCACATTGGTAGGAACAGGAACTACTTCTGTTATTAGTTGTAGTAATAAGGCGGACAATAATGATGATCCAGATGATCAGACGCAAACCGCTAAGGATCAAAAAACTTTAAATGCAATTTCAAAACGAGCTTCAAATGAATTACAACAATATGCTTCAAGTAATACATTGGTTGATGAAACTAAGTATGATATTAGTTTTGAAAAGATATATCAAATGGTAACAGAAGATAAGCCAAGTGTTCCTGTTGCTGTTGATAATCCTGATGCAGTTAAAATTTTACAATTAATTAGAACAGGTTTTGATGCTGAATTTGATAATGTTAATCGTGGGATCATAGATGATTATTCAAATTATTATGTAACAACTAAACCATTAACAATTGTTGATAGTTCAATTGGATATAATTTAAATTATATTAATTTAGGACAGTTGGCAAAATTAACAGGGGTAGATATTAAAAATGTTAATGCTGTTCGGTTGGATTTTAGTTTTAATTTTAAAGTGCAATTCAAAGAACTAGAAACAAGAGTTCCTGTGACAATTTCATATATTTTAACAAATAATTCTGAAATTGTTAATACTTTATTATCAGGAATTATAACAAAAATTGCAAAACCAATTGTTAATTATTTTAATCAAATTAAAAGTATTAAAATTGATACTGACCAAGATTTTAAAGACCTATATAATAATTTTAATATTATTTATAGTAATAACTATAAAGAATTAGATGATATTGTTATGTCAAAAATTAATACCGTTATTCAAACTGACAGTGATTTAAAACCCTTTAAAGATAATATCACTTTTGTTGATTCAGAAAAAATTTTAAATTTGGTTTCAGCACCAATTACAGATGCTGATGCCGGTAATGTGGCTGGTTCAAATGCTGTTTTTGAGCTTATTGCCAATCATACAACTGCTCATTGAAGTGGTGAAGGATTTAATCCTGATCAATTGACGGGAAAAAACTTTTTAAAATTTTATCGATCAATAATGCCAATTTTCCAATCAAGTAAAGGAATTTTAAAATTAGGATCTTTTAATGTTAATTTATTAAAAATTCAAGTAGCAGGTTTTCCATTATCGGGGGTTGTAACAAATAATAATCAAAATTTAGAGGTTAATGTGGAAATTTCTGACCAGGGATTAGATCAGAAACTAATAAATTTTGGTAATATTATTTCAGCATTTAATAAACATTATCAAATTAAAACATATTTACCAGGTAAACGTTCATATTTTTATGTTTCAACGGAAATTTTTGATAAAATGAAAAAATACTTAAAAATAAATGGTAAGTTACAACAAATGTGGACTATTTTAATGGACGATTTTAAAAATTCAACTGATGCTGTTGGATTACCCGATTTTAATTTATTTTATTTAGATGAATCCTACAAGGCACTAACAATAAATTCACAGTTATATTATATTGATGGAGATGATAATATGCTTTATCCGAATGGTTCTTATACACCGGGTGAGACAACGGGAAAAAATGTTTATTGAACATTTGATTATCGTTTTGGTGCTGATAAAGAAAACTCATTTATTTATTCAGTTTATAGTGGATATAAAACATTAATTGGGATTCTTAAAAAATAAGAATAGTAGTTAATAGTTGTTAGGAATATTAAAAATATCAAAGCAAAAGTTATATTTAATGGCATCGGTACAAAGTTAGCAATTTTGACCTAATATAATAGGTATGTTTTATTATTAAATAAAAATGATATTAATGTTAACATTAATATCATTTTTTCTGTTTGTAATATAACATTTTGTATGTTTTTATGTTATTTTCGTTATAATTAATATATAAATAGTATAAGGAGAAAACGAAGTAAAAACTATTCAAATGTATAAAGATTATGAAAAAGAAAAATATTATTAATTTAGGAATTTTATTACTTTAAAAAGTTGATCTAAATTGTGCTAAAAGTCCTAAATTTATAATAGGTTGTATTTAATTTTTAGCAGAGGAAGGAGTTTTGTCATGGCAAAAATAATCACTAAATTTAAGGGAGATAATAAAGAATTTAAAGGGCGGAAAAAAGAAATAGGTTTCTTAAAAACAGATGAGATTAAACAAATTTCCCAATTTTCTCAAACTGAAATTTTAGAGCATTTTGAGTTAACAAATTTTGGCTTAAATTATGATGAAGCAAAAGAAATGGGAAAAAAGTATGGAGATAATTCGCAACAGAAAACAAAATTTCACTGGCTTAAGCACTTTTTAAAAGTATTATTAAATCCTTTTAATATTGTTTTAACAGCAATCGCAACTTATAATTTAGTGAGTTATTTTGCTTTAGGTGGGGATAGTTTTGAAATAATTGGGGTTATTATTATTGCTATTATGATTATTATCAGCACTGTAATTGCGTATATTCAAGATATTCGTAGTTTTTTAGTTACAAAAAAATTAACCGATTTAGTTAGTAATACCATTACCGTAATTCGGTTAGAAAATGATGAAAAGGTTTCAGAGGTTTCAATTAATAATAATACTAATTTAATTCGAGAAGCAAAAGAATTAGAAATTCATGAATTGGTTCAAGGTGATTTAATTTATTTATCAAGTGGTGATATGGTTCCAGCGGATGTTCGAATTTTGTGAAGTAATGATCTTTTTATTAATCAATCAAGTTTAACTGGGGAGTCAATGCCAATTGAAAAACATGCTAGTTATAATCCACATAAACCGAGCTTATTGGAATTGGAAAATATTTGTTATACAGGAACTAGTGTTATTTCAGGAAGTGCAATTGCAATTGTTGTTGGGGTTGGAGAAGAGACATATTATGCGACAATTTCAAAAACGCTACAAGTTAAACCACCAGAAAATAGTTTTAACCGTGGAATTAAAAGAACAACATGATTATTGTTATCTTTTATGTTTGTAATGGTTCCAATTGTTTTTGTTATTAATGGGGCTACTAAAAATGAATGATTATCAGCCTTGTTATTCGCAATTTCAGTTGCTGTTGGATTAACACCTGAGATGCTACCAATGATTGTGACTTCTAATTTAGCACGTGGAGCCAGCCGGATGAGTAAGGCTAAAGTTGTTGTAAAAAAATTAGAAGCTATTCAAAATTTAGGAGCAATTGACGTGCTTTGCACGGATAAGACAGGGACTTTAACAAATGATAAAATCGAATTAGTTGATTATCAATTATTAGATAATAAAAAAGATGATCGGTTATTAACTTATTTATATTTGAATAGTTATTTTCAAACGGGATTAAAAAATCCATTAGATAAGGCAATTATTCATTATATTGATGAACACCATTTATCAAATTTTAAAAATAATCATTATAAGATTGATGAAATTCCGTTTGATTTTAATCGTCGTAAATTAACAGTTGTTGTCAAGGGGAAAGATGAACATCATACTTTAATTTGCAAAGGGGCAATTGAAGAAATTATTAAAAATTGCACAAAGATTGAATATAATGGTAAAATTCAAGATTTAACAAAAGAACATTTACGGATGATTAGTGCAACAACAGAACGAATGAATAGTCAGGGTTTACGTGTTGTTGGTTTAGCATATAGTCATGGGCATGATGCCGATGCTTATTATTCACCAGCTGATGAAAAAGATTTAATTTTTTATGGTTTTGCTTCGTTTTTAGATAAGCCAAAACCATCCGCAGCAAAAATGATTCAATTATTACGGAAAAATGGGGTTCAATTAAAAATTTTAACTGGGGATAATGAAGAAGTAACACGAGCAATTTGTAATCGTGTTCAGTTAAAAATTAAAGGAGTTGTTACTGGGGATTATATTGAAAAACTAAGTGAATTTGAACTTCGTGATGTTGTTGAACAGAATAATGTTTTTGTTAAATTAAATCCTTTGCAGAAAGCAAAAATCATTACCGCATTGAAACAAAATAAACATGTTGTTGGTTTTATGGGCGATGGTATTAATGATGCTCCGGTATTACGGCAAAGTGATGTTGCCATCTCAGTGGATAATGCAACTGATATTGCCAAAGAAGCTTCAGATATTATTTTATTAGAAAAATCATTACTAGTATTAGAAAAAGGAATTGTACAAGGACGGCAAACTTTTGGTAATATTTTAAAATATATTAAAATTACCATTGCTTCCAATTTTGGGAATGTCTTAAGTATTTTAGTAGCATCAGCTTGATTACCATTTCAGCCAATGTTGCCAATTCAAATTTTATTTCAAAATTTATTATATGATATGTCGCAATTAGCAGTTGCCTTTGATAAAGTTGACGCTGATTTTCTAGCAAAACCGCAAACATGAACAACAAAAGATATCTTACCATTTGTTTTTATAAATGGTCCAGTTTCCTCTATTTTTGATATTTTAACTTTTATTATTATGGGCTACTACTTTGGCGTGTTAAGTAATCCAGGCCATGTTTCCGCTGAACAAATGGCTTTATTTAGAACAGGATGATTTGTTGAAGGGTTAGTAACACAAACCTTAATTGTGCAGCTATATCGTACAAGAAAAATTCCATTTTTCCAATCAATGTCATCATGACAATTATTGGTGGCGGGAATTGCGGTGATTGCGATAGGGGTTGGTTTACCATATACAGCGCTGGCCCCACAATTAAGTTTTGTCCCATTACCAGCAATTTACTTTGCTTGATTCGCCTTCTTAGTGGGTGGCTATTGTTTTATGAGTCAGGGCGTAAAAGTATTATATATTAAAATATTTAAGCGGTGATTATAGATTTACAAGTAGTAGATTTATTTTTTCTTTTGAATAAAAAAAACACCTTGCAAGTGCAAGATGTTAACCTTTAAACATTTCAAATAGAGTTTTGACCATCACACCAGTTCCACGCGCATCGCTAGTATCAGCTGTTCCAGCAATGTCTAAATGAATATATGGTTTATCTTCCACAAATTCACATAGGAAAGCGGCAGCAGTAGAACTTCCAGCAAAACGTGAACTTTCCGCATTAGTTAGATCAGCAATTGGTGTTTTCCGCATTACAGCAGTGTGTTCTTCTAAGATTGGCATTCTTCAAATTCCTTCGTGAGCACTTGCTGCTGCTTTGGCAAATTGATTATATCAATCATCATTATTAGCAAATACTCCAGTTAATCATTTTCCTAATGCAACTAGAATTGCTCCTGTTAAAGTTGATGCTTCAATTAGTTTATTAACATTTAATTTACGAATCGCATAAGTAATACCGTCAGCTAAAACTAATCTTCCTTCTGCGTCAGTATTATCAATTTGAACTGTTTTTCCGTTCATTGAAGTAATAACTGATTCAGTTAAAGTTGCTTTTCCTCCAATTCTGTTTTCAGTTAAGCAAGCAACAGCGACAATGTTTGTTTTAACTTGGGCTTTTGCTAAAGCTAAAACAGTTGAACAAACAATAGCTGCTCCGGACATGTCAAATTTCATTCCAGTTAGAGCATTTGAGGGTTTTAGATTATAACCACCACTATCAAAAGTAATTCCTTTTCCAATTAAACCAATTTTTTCTTTATTGTTATCACCAGTATATTCTAGGACAACAACACGTGGTTCTAAGTAACTACCGGCATTAACAGATAATAGCAACCCCATTTTTTCTTTTTCAATTTCTTTTTTATCTAAAATCGTAACTTTTAAATTTGCTATTCCCTTTGCGGCAATTGAAATTTTTTCAGCAAAAATCTCGGGATACATTAAATTTGGTGGTGTATCTTGTAACATACGGGCAAAATTAACAAATTCTATTTTAATTTTACTTTCGGCAAAAACAGTTGTTGCTTTGTCACAATCATGCATTAAATTAATTGTATAATCTTTCTGTTCTTTTTTTGTTGTTTTTAAGTTATAACTATTATTTAAAGCATATAATGTACCTTCTGTTAATGCTTTAAAGATATGACTATTTGCTTCTGCACCTTTTTTAAAAGTATCAACAGCAATATTTAAATTATATTTTATTGCTCCAATAAATTTTTTAATAAAATCTTCAGCAGTTTTAAAAGTTAATGCTTTTTCGAAATAAACGTAAATTGTTTTTTCGTCTGAGATTAAAGTTGTGATTCCATTTTCCTGAATAACTAGGGTGTTAATGTCGTCTCCTTTAAAGACAGCTTTTAATGTTAAATCTTGTTTTTTATCATTTAATAATACCATTGTAAAATTCTCTCTTTCTATATAGATTATTATATACATAATATTATAACATTATCTAGGATAACGACAAAAATATTTTGTTTTCCGTTATAATATCAGATATAACTTTTATAGAGAGAAGGAAAAATAATGAGGAGAAATGATGCACCAGCACAATACAAATGAAATTTTAAACATTTGTATCAAGATAGTAAAGCATGAAAAACTGATTTAGCAATAATTGTAAAAAAATTAGAAGAAATTATTACTTTTAAAGGTAAGTTAAATGATCCAACAGTTTTTAAAAAATATGTTTTATTAGATGAGGAAATTGATTTAACTGCTAGTAAAATGGGCCAATATTTACATATGGGAGATATTGATACAACTGATTTATCATACCAAGAATTAACTGGAATATATTCAAATACTTTAAATCAAATTTCAAGTCAATTGGCTTTTATTGCTCCAGAGTTAAAAGCAATTGGGGAAGAAACTGTTATGATGTGAATTAAAAATGATGCAGCTCTTAGTTCATATGAATATAGTTATCGAAAATTTTTTAAGAATGCAAAATATATTTTGTCAGAACGGGATGAAGAAGTATTAGCATTAGTTACGCGTTCGCGAGGGGTTGCTTATGATTTATATGATTTATTAGCATATGCAGATAAAAAACCTGTTTTTATTGATTATCATGGCAAAAATATAGAGTTAACAAGTGCTGTTTATAGTGAGATTATGGAAAAATCTGATCCGTTGACTGACCAAGAGTTTCGGATTCAGATTGCCCAATTATTTACTGAGCATTTAACGAACAAAAAACATTCTTTTGCTCGTGTTTATGAAGGAATTATTCAACATAGTGTTGAAGCAGTTAAATTGCGGGGTTATCAAAATACCTTGCAAGCGGCATTAAGTAGTGATGATGTTTCAGAAGAAATTTATGTAAGTTTAATTAAATATGGTCAAAAAAATAGCCATTTGTTTGTTCGCTACAATGAATTATTAAAGAAACATTTTAAATTTAAAAAATTTTATGCAACAGATCGTAGTTTAAAATTAGTAACTAATGTTCCGTCATTAGATAAAAAATATACAGTTGAGGAAGCAAAAATAATGATTCTCGAATCATTGCAACTATTAGGATCGGATTATTTAACTCAGTTAGAAGTAGCATGAAGTGATCATCGAATTGATTACTTTGAAGATACTAATAAGCGTAGTGGGGCTTATTCATCAGGAGGTTCAGGTGTTGATCCAATTATTTTAATGAACTGAGATGATACAATTGGCTCAGTTAATACGTTAGCACATGAAGCAGGACATTCAGTTCATACTTTATTAGCAGATTTAAATAATAAATATCCGTTAAATAATTATCCAATTATTTTAGCAGAAGTTGCCTCAACGGTTAATGAACATTTATTATTTGATTATTTGTATAAAAATGCAACGAGTAGGGAAGAAAAGATTTATTTATTACAAAATCGTATTGATGAAATTATGGCAACTTTTTTCCGTCAAATTCATTTTGCGGATTTTGAATGGACAGCACATAAAATGGTTGAAAATAATGAACCATTAGATGCAGACAAATTAGCTGATCTTTTTGAACAGAAAGCAAATGAATTTGGTTATACTGTTTTTGATAAGTATGATCCAACAAAAAAAACATATGGATGGCCACGAATTTTACATTTCTTTAATTCTCCATATTATGTTTATAAATATGCGACATGTATAGTGGCTTCTTTTAAACTTTATAATGATGTTATTAATGGTCATTCAGAACAATTATTAAAATTCTTAAGACAAGGTGGTCAAAAAGAACCATTACTGATTTTAAAAGATATTGGGATTGATTATACTGATTCAAATGTTTATACAGCTTTGATTACAAAATTAACATCAATGATTGATGATTTAGAACAATTATTAAGCAAGAAATAATTGTTTAAGATTAATAAAAAAAAGAAATATTAAGATATTATAATAATAGTATTAATAATCTATCAGATAATTATTTTAAAATTCAATTCCTTTTCGAGCAGGAACTTTTTGATAAAAATAATGTTTTGTTGTTTGGATATGGCTTACTAAATCGACGGCATTAATTAGGCTGTCGGTAATGTGATGACCTGAAAAGGCCATTTCAATATTGGGGGATTTATTTTTAATGACTTCAATTAATTCTGTTTCAGTAATTAAGCCATTATAAATGCATCCTAATAGCTCATCGACAATGATTAAATCAACCGTTGGATCATTACTTAATTTTTTAAGGTCTTCAAAACCAACACGCATTTCTTTAGATAGGATTGCTTTTTCGTCATCATTCATTTCTCAAAAAAACTTTGTGCTTGATGAATAATAGTTAATTACTTCCAAATTAGGATCAGCTAATTTTTGAAAAAATAAGATTTCACCAGAAATTCGATTCTTTAAAAATCGTAAATATTTAATCTTTCATTGATAACCTAAAGCCCTAATTGTCATGCCATTTAAAATCGATGTTTTTCCTTTTCCGTGGCCATAGTAAATATGGCAGTAACCTTTTTTTTGCATAATTACCTCCTTATGTATAAATATTGTACTAAAAAGTTCTTTCATTTAAATGTTAAATATAAAAAAACACAAAAATAATAACATTGTTTTTTATTTATCTTATGATAAAATTAAATTATCATTTAAAGTATTTAAAAGTCACTTAGAATCAACAATGAAAAAATAATTTTACAAAAATATTAATGTTCAAGAATTTACTATGAAAATTATTTATTAATTATTAATAAGTAACAGAAAGGACAAATATTATGAAAAAGATGTTGTTAACAGCCATTATTATGGCAGCGTCAATAAATGTGCTTCCGTTTAATTATCACATACAACAAAATAGAACTTTAAATAATATAATTATAGCAAAGGAACAAATAGCATTAACAAATGATGATTTAAGTTTATTTCAAACATATATTAATATATTTATGACATTACAAAATTATAACATTAATACTTCTCCGGTTAAAACAGAACTAATTAGTAAAATTGATGAAGTTTTAGAGGCAGGGGATTATAAAAATATTAGCTCTATCACACAATTATATGAATTAAAAAAAGAGTTAATAGCAACGGATGATAAAACAATTTTGATTAATTCATTGCATAAATATAGTAGTGATATTCGTGATAAAGTTAAAAATAATTTGAAGAATATGATTTTAATATTGGAAAAAATTCGTAAAAAAAATCCAGCAGAAATATCACATTTAATTTCAAATTGTAATGCTTTAATTGATCGTATTAGTAATTTTAATCTTGATAATAAAGATAGTATTATTAGTTTCTTATTTGAAGTTATCCAATTTAAAGATGCAGTTATTATTCAATTAACTAATATGATAAATAATTTAATCAATATTGCTAGTGATGATAAATATAATATTATTAAAATTAAATTGGAGCAAATTAAAATTTTACAAAATAATGTTAAGGATTTAAAAGAAGAAATTGCAATTGCTCAAATTGGAATAACGGAACCGAAAGTATATGATTGGCATACATTTCATAGAAAGAGAGAAACTAACTATAATTGGCTAAGATATTATCAGCCAAAATTGGAGAAGATTAGTTTTTCTTATAAGGTTCATATTGGTCAATGTCTTTGGGCATGATGAGTAGATACAAAAGATGGAAAGCATGAAATACATTATAATAATTTGCCAATTTTTTACGACGACCTTAGTGACAATTTTAGTAATAGTTCAATTGAACTTAAATTAGAAAAAAAAGAACAAAATAGTGATGGTTGGTGAGTGCACAAAAATGCAGTTATTAATTTTAAGGTTGGACATGTTTCAGAACAGGCAGTTGGGGGTTTTAATATTTCAAATGTAACTGACATTGGAATTTGAGAAATTCAATATTTAGTAATTAAAAATTTTGAAACACAGTTTCATTTGAATAAAAAATATAGTAAACAGACATTAAAAAATTTGCAAAATAAATTAGGCAAAACATTTGATGATATTAATAAATTAGAAAGTGAAATAAGATTATTAGAAAACTAAAATTTGAAAGAAAGGAATTTTAAAGAGTGGCAAAAATTGAATGCAAAGAATCTTTAATTTTGTCGAAAACTCTTGATATTTATAGAATATATCTAATTTTAGGTATATTTTTAATATATAGAGGTAAATAATTGATGGAAAAAATAATTACAGAATTAAAAAACAGTTTTACAGATGATCAATTTTTAGAATTTGCTGAAAAAATAAAAAAAGAAGCAGAAGTAATCAAAAAACAAAAACGTTTAAATGAAATTGATCAAAAATTTAGAGATAAAGGCATTATATGTCCTGATTGTAAATCTTATCATTGTGTTAAAAATGGTCATAATCCCGAAGGAAAACAAAAATATTTATGTAAAAAATGTCGTGCTAGTTTTGATGCTTTTCGTCATCATTTTACTTATTGAAGTCATTTAAATTATGAACAGTGAAATTTATTAATTCAAATTTCATTATTAGGACAATCTAGTAAAATAATTTCCCGTTTTATTAAAACAACACCAAAAACTGCTTGATATAATCGTCAAAAATTAATGCAATCAAAACAATTAGAAAATACTCAATTAAAATTTAAAAAATTAAATGGTCAAATCCAAATTGATGAAACTTTTATTAAAGAAATCCATAAAGGTAATTTTAAAGATAAATTTGATAAACGAAAAACTCATCTTGATCCATTTTCAACTAATACCAAATGCTGTATTCAAATGGTAGTTGATAGCAATAATAATATTTTTGTTCAATCCACCAATACCAAACGATTACAAAAACAATGAATTATTGAAAATATGAATAAGCAATTAATTAAAGAAAAATCAATAATTATTTCTGACATGCAACCATTATATTTATTAGTAGCAAAACAAACAAATTCTACTCTATATTCTACCAAAACTAGTACAAACCCTGATACTAGTTATCGAAAGTTAAATAAGATTAGTAAATTACAATCCAGTCTTAAAGAAGCCTTAATTCATTATCATGGTTTGGGTTTCACTAATATTCAAAATTATTTAAATCTATGAAAATGAAAATACCAACATAAAGGTTTAACACCAAAACAACAATCAACGGTATTATATTTTAATGTTTAAAAAATTTAAAGCAAAATCATGATCTTAAACAAAATTATTTTTCAAATTGTCATATTGATGATTTTTTTATTTCATCAAGAGTTTTCGACAAAATTAAAGCAAAGAATTATCCTTTAGATATAAACATAAGAAAATTCTTAGTGGTATTAATTTAAATATTGATGATGGACAAATTATTGGGCTAGTTGGACCAAATGGTGCTGGGAAAACCACATTAATTAAGATTATTTTAGGGCTGATTAAAAAAGGTCAGTCCTTAAAATATGATGACTTTTTTATTAATGTAAAAAAGATTGGATTTGCTCCAGCTAATACTACTTTTAATCCTCATACAAATATAAAAGATATCTTATTCTATCAAGCTTTTATCGCTAAGATTAATTATCAAAGAGCAAAGGAATTAATCCCAAAAGTGTTAGATTATTTTGATTTAACGGAGCATGCTCATAAGAGTTTTACTAAATTTTCAAGTGGAATGAAAAAGAAATTCTTATTAGCTTTAAGTTTAATTAATGATCCTGATTTATTAATTTTAGATGAACCAACAGCTAATTTAGATCCCGATAGTAGGAAACAGGTTTACGAATTAATATTTAAATTGCATCAAAGAAATCCTAAAATGACAATTATTATTGCGTCACATATTCTGTCGGAACTAGAATCTTTAATTGAGTATATTATTATTAATAAAAGGTCGTATTTTATATAATAAGAATTTTAATTATGAAAAGGAAAAACTTGAAGACCTATATTATAGCCAAATTGAGAAAGTCCAGAAAGAAAATGTGGAAAAGGAGTTGTTTTTATAGTGAGATTATGATTATTTTTATTTAAAAAAAATTTGAAATCCAAAATAATGTGGCTATGATTAATTTTTGGTATGGCCATAACTTACTGTTTTTTTACATTCTTTTTTTTAAATTTTCAGCAATTCATTGCAAGTGGAGCAGTAACTATTATTATGGTTTTTTTCGAATAATGTATTTTATTTTTGCCCCAATTTTTGTGACGTATTTAATTATTGTTAATTTTAAGGAAGAACTACATAATGGTATTCTTTATTCTTATGTTTTAAATTTTAAATATCGAAGAAATCTAATAATTTTTAAATTATCTTTTTTTTATTTGCTTTAGTATTTTATTTTTTACTATATTATTGTTAGTTCCAAGTATGGTAATTACTATTTTAATTCTAAAAGATAATATGCCAGATTTTAATAATTTTGTTTATTTAAAGTTTTATTTAGTAATTTTATTATATTTAATTTTAATAATTCCAATTATTTTTCTTTTTTGTTTTGTTACATCAAAACTTTTTGCTTTAATTTTTATAACTTTTTTTAGTTTACTTTTAACATCACTATATTGAATTATACCATTAATTCCAAATACGTCTAATTCAAATCCAGTATTTTTAAACAAAGAACAGCCTACTGGTTTTAGATATTCAAATAATTCCACAAGTAATTTAATGTTGGATTTAAGTTATCTAAATATTAATAATTTTTTAGTTTCAAAAAATAAATATTATATAAATTTATTAGAAAGTTTAGAAGAAAATAATCTAAATAAAAATATTAAGGCATTTTATCAATTAAGTAGTTTTGCAGTTGGCTCTCTTTTAATTAATGATAAAAATATAATTGATAAGTTGACCAAAAATGTGAAAAATAAATTAGAATATAGTCAGGAGAATAAAATTTATAATTTTATGTGTTATGAATATGATTCTCAAAAATGCTATTATTTAGCACTAAAATTTAATGTCAATCCGCCTGACCGATATTTATTACCATTGTTTAGGAACGGGTACATTGAAAATAAAAATAAACATAATTCAAAAACATATCTGAAAGTTTTATTAGAGGAATTAATTAATATTTTTAAAGACACAAATGAATTTTCAAAGTTAACTAATTTTTTACAAAAAGGTACAAATATTGATATAAGATTTCTTGAAATATTTAATTTAATTGAAAATCAAAATATTTCCTTTTTTGAATATTATTTTAATTATTTAATTATTAATTATCCAACTTTCTTTAAAAACATAATTGAAATAATTAATGATATTAATTTTGAACAAAATTTAGCAATTTTAGAAACAATAATTAAAAAAAGATTGGGATTAAATATTTCATGAACAAATATTGATATTCCAAAAAATAATAATGTGGTTAAATTCTTTCAAAATTCATTTTTTGTTAATCATCTACATCTTACTTTTAAACAGCTTATTGATCCTTATACTATCTGAATGTTTGGATTACAGGCTTATCCAGATCAAAGGTATTTTTATGTCCACAAAGCAAATGAATATTATTATGAATATAACTTCAAAACAATGGCGCCTAATAATAAAAGAAGTTTAATTGGAACTTTAACAACTTTGTTTATAGCTGATGCTTTTGCAACTTGATTATTATGTTATTTATTTAATCGTTATAAATTTATGGACCGTAGTTAATATATTATGTTAATTCTTAAATTAGATAAAATGAAAATATCACTTTCTAAGTGATATTTTCATTTTAATAGTCATTATGAGGCATATGTTTCATCTTATAAGTTGTTTGTGCCCGAATAATTGCATCATTATCTGCTAATAAAATTGCTTCAGTAATCCGTTTAAACATTGTGAGAGGAACTGTAATCATTATCATATAAGTATTATCTTTATATTCACCATTATAATTATTCGTAATTTTTCATAAAGCATTGTGTGTAAAACCATTTTCTTTTAAACGAGTAATAATAACTTCGGGTTTATCACTAATAATTAGCAATGATGTATTTTTATAACGTGGAAAGACCTTATTTGCCACAATTCCACAAATAATGATTGCCATAAAGGCTGCAAAGAATGGTGCTGAGAAGTAGTAAGTTGCAAAGGAAGGATTTGGGGTTGGTGTTTTGATGGCATAACTCATTGCTCAAGTAATTAACATTAAGATTGTATTAGCAATAATTGAAACGTTACCAACTGGTTTTTTCTTTGTTCGTGAAATATAGTTATTAACAAAATCAGTTCCGCCGGGACAGGCATCCCCAATATATAGGAATCCGAAGGCAATTCCATTTAAGATTGCGGCAATTAAACCAAAGAAAAAGATTCATAAATCATTAATTGCTGGGTCAGTAATTTTATTTAAGTCTTTTAGAAAATGAAAATCATTGGCATTAATATAAGGAATTCCATGATAAGATCCAATACCATTTAAAATAATATGAAACGTTGTTTGTACCACCATAAAAATAATTGTATTGATAGTAAAACGATGGCTTATAAAGATTCAACTAAAAATAATTAAGGGAATGTTATTAATAATATAAAAGACATAATACATTAAATTAGCATTATTAATATTAGCATTATTTAGTGGTGGAAAAATATATTGAGCAAAGATTTTTCCTAATGCTCCAAGTCCTGGTGGTAAAACTTTTGATGGTGATAAGAAATAATCGAAAGCAATTGTACAAATTAAACCGGCTAATACAATATAAATGTAACCTTTTATTTTATTCTTTTTTAGATAGTTTCTAAGTTCTAATGATGTTTCCTGCTTAATTAGTTCTTTTTTATCAATGTTGCGAATCTTTGTAATTCGAACATCATCCGTAAAACCTAATTTATCTTCAATGTTAATTAATTGCTCTTCATAACTAACAATTTTATTAACAAATTGGTGGATCATCTTTTGTTCTTTTGATTTTAATTGTTCTAATTGTAATTTTAATTTAAATTCTTTTGTTTGATCAGGATGAGTTTTTAATCGATTTAATTTAATTAGTAATTGTTGTTGTGCTTGATGGCTTTGTTGAGTATAGTTTTTTAATAATTTTTCTGCTTGCTTAATTTTTTTTTTGATTATTTCATATTCTTCATATTTATCCTTTTTAGTGGTTTTATTTTTCATCTTTTATAGTTCTCCTCTGAAATATATGTTCATTATTATTATATTCCTACTTTAAAAAATTGAAAAAAAATTGAAAAAAAATTGAAAAAATTCTTTAATTTTGTCGAAAACTCTTGATGAAATAAAAAAATCATCAATATGACAATTTGAAAAATAATTTTGTTTAAGATCATGATTTTGCTTTAAATTTTTTAAACATTAAAATATAATACCGTTGATTGTTGTTTTGGTGTTAAACCTTTATGTTGGTATTTTCATTTTCATAGATTTAAATAATTTTGAATATTAGTGAAACCCAAACCATGATAATGAATTAAGGCTTCTTTAAGACTGGATTGTAATTTACTAATCTTATTTAACTTTCGATAACTAGTATCAGGGTTTGTACTAGTTTTGGTAGAATATAGAGTAGAATTTGTTTGTTTGCTACTAATAAATATAATGGTTGCATGTCAGAAATAATTATTGATTTTTCTTTAATTAATTGCTTATTCATATTTTCAATAATTCATTGTTTTTGTAATCGTTTGGTATTGGTGGATTGAACAAAAATATTATTATTGCTATCAACTACCATTTGAATACAGCATTTGGTATTAGTTGAAAATGGATCAAGATGAGTTTTTCGTTTATCAAATTTATCTTTAAAATTACCTTTATGGATTTCTTTAATAAAAGTTTCATCAATTTGGATTTGACCATTTAATTTTTTAAATTTTAATTGAGTATTTTCTAATTGTTTTGATTGCATTAATTTTTGACGATTATATCAAGCAGTTTTTGGTGTTGTTTTAATAAAACGGGAAATTATTTTACTAGATTGTCCTAATAATGAAATTTGAATTAATAAATTTCACTGTTCATAATTTAAATGACTTCAATAAGTAAAATGATGACGAAAAGCATCAAAACTAGCACGACATTTTTTACATAAATATTTTTGTTTTCCTTCGGGATTATGACCATTTTTAACACAATGATAAGATTTACAATCAGGACATATAATGCCTTTATCTCTAAATTTTTGATCAATTTCATTTAAACGTTTTTGTTTTTTGATTACTTCTGCTTCTTTTTTTATTTTTTCAGCAAATTCTAAAAATTGATCATCTGTAAAACTGTTTTTTAATTCTATAATTATTTTTTCCATCAATTATTTACCTCTATATATTAAAAATATACCTAAAATTAGATATATTCTATAAATATCAAGAGTTTTCGACAAAATTAAAGAAAAAATTTAACTTTTAAAGTTATTTAGTGTAAGATATAAATAATAATTTTGAAGAAAATTAGAATTATGTATAATAAGTATGAACAAAAAGATAGGATTAGATAGCTATGAATATAACAAATATAACAGAAGATAATAATGATCCAAATGCACATTTGCTAACTTCAGAAGAAACAAAAAATGATTTAAATCTGATTCGGTCAAAACGCCGAATTATTTTAGGGATTTTGTATGGTTTAATTTCAGCGGTTGGATATTCATTTGTACCATTAATGTTATATATGATTCCAGAGAAAGGTTCTTATGGGAACTTAGCTTTACCAATTAATGCAACTTTTTATGTTACATTCCAAGAAGTAATGGCTATGTTTGTAATGTTTATTTTTTATAAACCAAAGAATTTTATTAATTATTTTAAATTGCTTCGTCATAAAGAAACATGATTAATTATTTTATATGGATTTTTAGGGGGACCTTTTGCAATGGTTTTCTTTCAGTTATCGGTGTTATTAACAATTAATGCCGCTGGTCAAACTGATGGAACAGTGCCAGGGTTATTATTAAACTTAAATGTTATTTTAGCTGGGATTGGATGTGCAATTTTCTTTCGTGCTCGACAAAGTAAATATACTTGAACGGCATTGATAATTTCCACTTGTTTAATTGTAGGAATGTCAATTCATTTTGCTATTAATGAAGGTTTAACTTGAACATCAATTGGCGGAATGTGTTTAGCTTTAATAACAGCTGCTTTATACGCAATGGAAGCGTTAGGAATGTCACACTTAATGAATTCATCAAAAATTAATTTTACTAATCATGAAACTGTTTCAATTAAAACAGGTTCTTCAGCCTTTATAATGTTATTATTAGGAACGCCAATTGCTGCTGTTGCTTCACATCAAAATTTTATTGAAGGTTACAAAGTATTTTCTAATTTTCAATATTATGAATATGCTTTAATTTTTATTTTTGGTGGAATTATTATGGGTAGTGGAAGGATGCTATATTATGCTTGTTTAGCAATGTCAGGTCCAACTTATACAACGTCGACACAATTATTAATGTTCTTTTGAAGTCCAATTTGACAATATGTCTTTATTGCAGCTAATGTTCCAAATGAAATTTTAGAACCAACTTGATACTACTGAGTATATGTTATTCCAATTGTTTTTTGTACTTTTGTTATTTCTAGTAATGAGTTTCTGATGTATGCCGGCAAGGTGGGATGAAGGCGGGCCTTTCGTGAATTATTTGGAAAAATTCCAAAACAAGACAAATTAAAACCTTAATAAAAATAAAAATGTAAAAGAACTTACATTTTTATTTTTGCAATTATGTGATTTAATATTAATAGCAAGCAAAGGAATGAACAATGGAAACAAATAGCCTTTTATTTTTAAGAGCGGTTCAGTTAGCTGTGATTGCGGCGCATGAATTAGTTGGTAAGAATGACAAAAATATGCTAGATCAAAAAGCGGTTGATATCATTAATAAGTTATTAATAAATAATGATGTTAAAGCGAAAATTGCAATTGGAGAAGGAGAACTTGATGCGGCACCAATGTTATATCAGGGGCAAACTTTTTCTCACCAGCAAGCAATTATAATTGATATTGCTGTTGACCCAATTGAAGGAACCGTTCCAGCCAGTAAGAATGAACCTGGTTCAATTTCATGTATTGCTATAGCTAAACTTGATACGATGTTACAAATCCCAGAGATGTATATGGAAAAATTGTTTTTGTCAAAAGAACTAGGAGCAGTAATTGATTTTTCACAGCCAATCGAAAATATATTAGAAACTTTATTAGCAATTAAAAAAAATTTATCATGTATTATTCTAAACAAACCTCGTCATCAAATAATTATTAAGACAATGCAAAAATTAGGAATTAAGGTCAAATTAATTAATGAAGGTGATGTTTTAGGCGCAATTGATGTTGTATTAAAACAAGCTGATTTTTTGTATGGTATTGGTGGGGCCCCCGAAGGTGTTTTAATGGGAGCACTAGCAATTGCAACTAATTATAAAATGTTTGCACGTTTAACAGCATATGATCAAGTTTGACCAAATGAAATGGAAACTAAAGTCCGGATGGAGATTGAGCAACGAGCTTTAGCACATAAAAAAATTAATTATGATACAGTTTTTACTGAACGAGATTTAGTTACTGATGAAGAAACAATGTTCTTTGCAGCTAGTTTAACTGGGGGAACTATTTTAAAACCATTACAAATTATTGCCAATCAGTATGTTGTTCATTCTTTTATCGGCTATAATAATATTTATCATCAAATTATTTCAAAATATCCAATAACAAATGATGCTGAGGATTTATTGAACCAATATAGTAAGTAATTTAGAGGAGGTTAGTAAGATGCCATTTCGATTAGAAAAAATAGCATTTGGGACTTTATTTTTAAAAAAAGAAGAAGCGATTATTGATGCTTTACAAAATGGTTATAAAATTATTGATACGGCAAAAGTTTATCAAAATGAAGAAATGGTTGGCCGTGCAATTAAAAAATATTTAAGTAGTAATAAAGCAAAACGAGAAGATATTATTATTGAGACAAAAATTTGATGTGATGATATTGAGACGGAAAATACTGCAAATGCGGTCTTGAATGCTTTAAAACGATTAGATGTTAATTATTTAGATATTGTTTTAATTCATCGCCCAAATCTGAATTTTCAAAAAACAATTAAAGCTTATAGTACGTTATTGCAATGTAAAGCACAGGGTTTAATTAATGTTGTTGGTGTGAGTAATTTTGATAAAGATATGATTGAAATATTATTTCAAGAAACTGGAATTTATCCTAATATTAATCAAATTGAATTTAATCCGTTTAATCAGCGTTGAGATCGTGTCCAATATTGCCAAAATAAGAATATTTTGGTACAAGGATATTCACCAATCACAAAAGTTTTTGAGAACCAGATTTTAATTGCCGAAGCAAAAAAATATAATTGTACTGTTGCTCAATTAGTTTTAGCTTGAATCAAATATTTTAGTATTCAACCAATTGTGAAGGCACAAACACTACAACATATTAAAGAAAATAATAATTTTGAAAAAATTAAATTAACAAAAAAGACAATTGAATTGTTAAAAAATTTAAATATGTATGACAATGTTTATGCTGAAACATTTGATGGAATTTAAAATAAACTTTATATTAAAAAATAATGGTATTATTTTTCTTTTTAGGTAATTATTGGGGTAATTAAAGTGTTATTGTTAAAGAATGTTATAATATTACCATAATAGTAATATCTTATTGGAGGGATATACATGGCAGAAAAAACAATGGCTGAAATTTTAGCGATAGCTAAAAAAGCAAAGGCAGCAATTGAGGGAGAACAATACGCAACTGAAGGAGAATATTTTGACCCTAGTAATTTGACTTTAGAACAAAAATTAAAATTACGGAAAGCGGAAAATAATGCGAATGATCCAAATTATCAGATTTGATTACAAATTAATCAAGAAAAACGAACTTCTGGTTGAATTAAGATTGATAAAAAGAAAATTAAAGATCTAACAGAAGAAGATGAAGATAATAGTTAATATTTTTCTTAATTTAAAAATAGTTTTTTGTTTCCAAGTGCTACAATCAAAATGGTTATTAGAAGGCCCTAATAACCACTATCATCTTGTTTATATTAATGTTTTAACATCCGTTTATTTCGGATGTTTTTTTATTTTTTATAAGTTAATTTATTAAAATTTTGCAAAAATTATTTAGGGCCTGAAAACTAAAATGGGAATAAAACTATTATTTGCTAAATAACATAATTAATAATTTATTATATTAACGTATTCTTACTAAATTATTCTTCAGCAAAAGGATATCTTTAATATGAGGAAAGAACTTTTAGAAAGACAGCTTTTTGATTATGGGAATATTTAGATACCGGCTGATTTGAGGAATTAATTTATTTTATGGTTTTTTTGATGGTATTCGTAGTCTTCTTTTATTAATAACAATAAATAAAATTATTTATAATAAGTCACTGACTATTTTTAACAAGCAACAAATTAATTTCAATCCAACATTTTTTGTGCAATATAATTGATAAATTTTTATTTTACTATTTTAAATTTATTTTTTTGGTAAAGTTTAATTAAGTAAAACATTTTTTTAATTAAGTAAAATAATTTCCTATAACAATAATATATGTATCAATAAAAAATTAGATCTGGTGCAAGTTATCTTTTTATTAATAATTGCCAAACTCAGGATATCAAATTATTATAATTCTTTTTAGATATTAAATCTTATCATCTCTGGTTGGGTGGGGTCGGGATTAAATAGGAAGGAACATAGTAAAATGAAAAAGTTGATTTTGATGGCAACTGCGTTAAGTATGGCCGGGGTCTTCATTTTTTCTGCAATTGTTTCAAAGAATAAATCGAATATAACTGATATTTTTCGAGCTGGACAAGGGAAAAATATATTAAAAGATATTCGAATTGGTACAATAAGTATAAATATACAAAGATCAAAAAGATATCTAGAATTGTTATTTAAAGCAGTTTTAGTAGTATTAGAAAGACAAAATGTAATTCAACAATTAGAAAATTCTGGTGCGAATAGAGCACTTTTTGCAATAAATCCAACCTATCAAAATGATGATACAAGCTACTTTATTGTTCCTATGACTATGTATGGTCAACAATTTAGACTTGTTTTTAGAATAAGAGATTTTTATCTCCAAGGAGTTGTTAATTATCCGCATGGGGAATATGTTTATAATTATTTTCCTGATGCAACAATTCAAAGTTTAGATGAACAAGACGATGTTAACAAAAATCAAAAAATAACGGTTGTACGTTCATCTAATTATAATGATTTGATGGGTGATGGTATGGAGATGATAAATTTTGATTGATCACATGACATTTTCGCATCATTTTGAAATGTTGCAAATGTTAACATATTTGCTAATTCATCTATTCGACCACGGGATTTTGGCCGCGTTATTGTTGCTACAGCTGAAGTTATGCGTTTTAGATCAGTACGAACAATGATTGGAAGTTTAGATGAGGGAGCTGATTTGACTTGAAGTGATTTTGAACCAATAGTAAGAAATTGGTCAAATTGAACGAATAATGCAATTGAATGAAAAAAAATTCAAAATTTAATAATTTAAAAGATTGACCGCTTACCGACCAAATTCTTATTTTTAGCATTCTTATAAGTGAATCTATAGGACTTTGTTCTAAACCACAATTTCATAGTATAATTAATTCTTCAAACTCAAATAAGAATATTTGCTTAAATAGTGAAGCAATTTCTAATGATATTTTTTATCATTGGTATGGCCGTTATACGCATTGAACTACTGATAGTTCAATTGTACGGGAGGCTTTTAATTGAAAAAAATATGAGCCGACTTGAAAACAATTTTCTGATAAATATCGATTTTTTATGATAAACAGTTTTTTAAATGCTAAGATAGAATCGTATAGTGAACAATATGGTTCGGATTTTTTGGGTTGAACGGCAATGATAGGTTTGAAAAATAAACCGTTTAATATAGTAGTTAACTATTTTTATTCAAGTGAATTTTATACAGCTTTAGCACTGAAACTATGACTTGATGGTGATAATATTTATTGAAAATGAGAAGCATATTTCAGAGGAAGAGCGACAAATAGTATACAAATAAAATTAAACTATATTATATTTTACAAAAATTTATAAATTTTATTTATAATTTATTTCTTTAATTTTGTCGAAAACTCTTGATATTTATAGAATATATCTAATTTTAGGTATATTTTTAATATATAGAGGTAAATAATTGATGGAAAAAAATAATTACAGAATTAAAAAACAGTTTTACAGATGATCAATTTTTAGAATTTGCTGAAAAAATAAAAAAAGAAGCAGAAGTAATCAAAAAACAAAAACGTTTAAATGAAATTGATCAAAAATTTAGAGATAAAGGCATTATATGTCCTGATTGTAAATCTTATCATTGTGTTAAAAATGGTCATAATCCCGAAGGAAAACAAAAATATTTATGTAAAAAATGTCGTGCTAGTTTTGATGCTTTTCGTCATCATTTTACTTATTGAAGTCATTTAAATTATGAACAGTGAAATTTATTAATTCAAATTTCATTATTAGGACAATCTAGTAAAATAATTTCCCGTTTTATTAAAACAACACCAAAAACTGCTTGATATAATCGTCAAAAATTAATGCAATCAAAACAATTAGAAAATACTCAATTAAAATTTAAAAAATTAAATGGTCAAATCCAAATTGATGAAACTTTTATTAAAGAAATCCATAAAGGTAATTTTAAAGATAAATTTGATAAACGAAAAACTCATCTTGATCCATTTTCAACTAATACCAAATGCTGTATTCAAATGGTAGTTGATAGCAATAATAATATTTTTGTTCAATCCACCAATACCAAACGATTACAAAAACAATGAATTATTGAAAATATGAATAAGCAATTAATTAAAGAAAAATCAATAATTATTTCTGACATGCAACCATTATATTTATTAGTAGCAAAACAAACAAATTCTACTCTATATTCTACCAAAACTAGTACAAACCCTGATACTAGTTATCGAAAGTTAAATAAGATTAGTAAATTACAATCCAGTCTTAAAGAAGCCTTAATTCATTATCATGGTTTGGGTTTCACTAATATTCAAAATTATTTAAATCTATGAAAATGAAAATACCAACATAAAGGTTTAACACCAAAACAACAATCAACGGTATTATATTTTAATGTTTAAAAAATTTAAAGCAAAATCATGATCTTAAACAAAATTATTTTTCAAATTGTCATATTGATGATTTTTTTATTTCATCAAGAGTTTTCGACAAAATTAAAGATTTATTTTAAAATTAGAAAGGAAAATATATTATGAAATTTTTATTAGTTAGTTTGGCAGCAATTACAATCGGAAGTACTGTCGGAAATATAATTTATGAGAATAAAAATTATAATAATATTCAAGAATCAAATCAGTGGATTATTAAAAATGATATTGATTATGAATGAGAGGGGTATTATGGTTCAATTACAACCGCAACTAGTGATTCGTCAATGCGACGTGTAGCTTTTAATTGAAAAAAATATGCATCTAGTTGGGACGAATTTGCTATTAAATATCCATATTTTGCAGCAGATTTAGTAATTTCTGCTGGCTTGAGTGGAGTTGTAGCAAGTAGTAGTGGGAATATTCATTTGGCATGAACTAAAAAATTAGATGATAATAGAAGTTATTCTGTCCAATTTGGGGTAAATGCATTTGATTCAAGTATTATCTATGCATCATTAATAGTAAAATTATGAACTATTGATGATAATATTCATTGAGCATGAAATGCATATTTTAAAGGACGTGTCAATATTGGTATATATATTAAGTTTAAAGCCATTGCATTTTACAAATTTTATAATTATGAATAGAAACTTAATTTTAACCTCAATAAAGAAAAAAATTATATTTAAAATTAATTATTCTTTTTATTTAAATAAGGAAATAAATTTAGAATAAAAATTCAATAATAACAAAAAACAGAATTTATAAGAAAAGTCTGTTTTTTGTTTACTTTAGATCGTAGGAAGGATGTGACGGAATAAAATAAGTGTTTGCTGAGAATAATCCAGCAAAATAGGCATAAATTTAATAAAAATTAACAAGACTGAAGAAATTCGGTCTTTTTTTGTTGCAAAGTGCATATATATAAATCTTGGGTTTAATTAGGTTGGGCCTCTTTCTAAAATGATTTACTAAATTAACTACTTAAATAATAATTTCTAACTTTGATTAAATTCAAGATTTATATATATGCACAAACTTTGAGAAAGAGGTTAATTTAATATGACAAGAAGAGAATTTTTATTGGAATTACGTTTAACATGTGAATTCTATTGTAAAAAACATAATCACGATATGAAATATTTTGAAGAAACATTAGGAACTTTAATTTGTTTCGATTGTGCTGCTGAAGAAGCACCAAAATATTTTGAATATGACATTGAAGATCAGCAATTTGAAAAAACTGAAGAGTTTTTAAATGATTTGGGTTTTATTGATTTATCAGAAGTATCAAATTAAAAATATAACTTATTATTTCTAATTTAGGCGTTTTAGAAATAATGTAATTTTTAACGCCTCCATTTTGAGAGGAGTAAGCAAAGTGTTTAAAATAATTGAACCAAATTCTAGAGAATATAGATTAAAAAATATTATTACCCTTACTGAATTGGGTGATACTGCCAATCTTCGCTTTACACTGGATAGGTTAAGATAAATTGGACAACAATAATGTAGAGTAAATATTTATAATTAAATTATAATGGAGGTGTAATTATGGCAAAGAATCATTATACCGATGAATTTAAGCAACAAATTGTTGGTCTTTACAAAATGGGTCAAACTCCTGAACAATTAGCCAATGATTACCAAATTGGTAAATCTACTGTTTGGAAATGAGCTCACCAATTTAGTAACTCGGACTCATTTAAAGCTAAAGACAATAGAACGCCAGAAGAAAACGAATTAATTCAATTACGTAAAAAAGTTAAACAATTAGAAATGGAAAATGACATTTTAAAGCAAGCAACACTGATAATCGGCAAAAAATAGCAATCATTAAAAATAACAAAGCAAAATATCCAATTATTAATTTATGTAAAACATTGAAATTGGCTAGATCAACATATTACTATCAATTAAAAGCAAATAATCCCAAGAATAATCAAAACATTGATAATGCTGTTATCAGTATTTTTCTAAAAAGTCGTAAAAATTATGGAACAAGAAAAATTAAAATCATGCTAGCTCAGCAAAATATTATATTATCTCGTGTAAAGATTAGTAAAATAATGAGAAAATATAACTTAATTTCAAATTATACAAAAATCAAATACAAACATTCAAATACAAGCAATGTTACATATAAATATAATAATTTATTAAATCAAGAATTTAATAATTATAAACTACATGAAGTTGTTGTCAGTGATTTAACATATGTTTTTATTAATAATAAATGATATTATGTTTGCTTTCTAATTGATTTATTTAATCGTGAAATTATTAGTTATGATGTTAGTTTACACAAAAATGCAAAATTAGTTAAAAATACCTTTAATAAACTTAACTTTACATTAAATGATATTAAAATATTTCACACTGATCAAGGTAGTGAATTTAACAACAATCTTATTTATAACTTTTTAACTAAAAATAACATTCAAAAGTCTTACAGTAAACCAGGTTGTCCTTATGACAATGCTGTTGCGGAATCAACATACAAAATTTTTAAAACTGAATTTATTAAAAATAATAAATTTAAAAACATTGAGCAGTTTAAATTAAAATTATTTGATTACATTAATTGGTACAATAATATTCGAATTCATAGCAAACTAAATTATTTAACACCAGTAAAATACAGAAATTATTACTCTACATAAAATTTGTCCAAAAAACCCTTGCCATTCCAATATATAAATTTTTTAGATTGGAAAGATAATATGGATTCAAAATTGATTGGAACAATTGCGGGCGTTGGCGGCGCTATTCTTGTAGCTATAATAACATTAATTGGAACTATTATTAGTTCAAATAAGTCAATAAGCAAGAAAAATAGTGATCAACATTCAACACAAAACATAGAACATACAAAAATTCTAGAAAAACAAGAATCATATGTAAAAACAATTGATAGTACTAGAACAAAAGTTGAAAAATATTAATACAATGTTATCTGTTTTAAAAGAAAGAGATGATTTTAAAAACTCATTAATTTCAACAGATGTCTCTAAAAGTTTAACTGCAGTTATAAATACTTTTGGTGAACAATCATTGAAAATTTCTGAATTAAAAAAGGATAATGTTGTATTAAAACTAAAATAGAAGAATTAAAAAAATCAAATAAGATTTTGGAAGAACAAAATAATAAATTAGAGTTAAAAATAAAAGAATTAGATAAAGCACCATCTTTAACAAGATAAAAAAGATTTTTTTAAAGTTAGAAATTAGTGTTATACTTATATTTTAGAAGATGCTTCTACAATATTTCATTTCATCAATAATGCTGAATGGCAAAATAGGTTTATTCGGAGATATTACTAGAAATGAAAAAAATAAAAATAGAATAGGAGGAAATTTGTGAAAAAGCATGAGCATGCTTTTGATTTATTATGAACAAATTTTTCTCGTAGAAAAAAATGTTGAAAATCTTGTTCTATGTGTAATAAATGTAAAACCAAAAAAAGAGACTGAGTTACTTTCAAAGTAACTCAATATTCTTTTTTAAATTACAATTAATATTTTAAGAAAGGAATAAAAAAATGGAATTAGAGTTTAAATGTCCAAATTGTGGATATAATATCACTGAAAATAATTTTAAAAATAATGAAAAAATATTAACAAATTTAAAAATATTGTTTGATATGCACAGAGAAGAATATATATCTAATTTAAAAACAAATTTAGTTATAGAATTACAACAAAGTTTTAAGTTGGAGTTAGCAAAAACATTAGCGGAAAAAGAAGCTCAATTTGAGAAAAGTAAACAAGAGGAGTTAAATACACTTCAAGATATTATTAATAAACAAAAAATAGATTTGAGTAATAATGAGACTAATTTAGAAAAATTATTAGCAGAAAAAGAAAATAAGATTAATATTGAAAAGCAGACACAAATTGATGAGTTAAAAGATCATATTGCTAAATTAACAACAACTATAGAAAATAATAAGTTGGAGTTAGCAAAAACATTAGCGGAAAAAGAAGCTCAATTTGAGAAAAGTAAACAAGAGGAGTTAAATAAACTTCAAGATATTATTAATAAACAAAAGATAGATTTGAGTAATAATGAGACTAATTTAGAAAAATTATTAGCAGAAAAAGAAAATAAGATTAATATTGAAAAGCAGACACAAATTGATGAGTTAAAAGATCATATTGCTAAATTAACAACAACTATAGAGAATAATAAGTTGGAGTTAGCAAAAACATTAGCGGAAAAAGAAGCTCAATTTGAGAAAAGTAAACAAGAGGAGTTAAATAAACTTCAAGATATTATTAATAAACAAAAAATAGATTTGAGTAATAATGAGACTAATTTAGAAAAATTATTAGCAGAAAAAGAAACTATTTTTTTAAATAAGCAAAAAGAATTAATGCAAAATTATGAAGATGAATATAAAAAGTTAAATGTTCAAATTACGGAATTAAAAATTGCAAATGCAGAAAAACGTGTTATTCAAAATAAATATAAAGGTGAAACTTTTGAGCAAGATGTATACGGTGAATTACAAAAAGCTTTTGCTCCAGAGGATAAGATTGAAAAACTTACGTCTCAAGATAAAAAAGCTGATTATATACATGAAGTGAGAAATAACAATATTATAATTGGTAAAATTGTCTATGAAGTTAAAAACGCTGATTGAAGTAATACTTGAGAAAAAAAATTAATTGAAGATACAGCAAAACAAGGGGCAAAATATGGAATTTTAGTTGCTACTTCATTTAATAAAAAATATCCCAATATTCCATTTAAAAGATCAGATGATAATTCAAACATTTATATATCTGATCCTGAAAGTTTTATATTTGTAGGTCAAATTATTAGAACTTTAATAAAAGTAGAAAGTAACTTAGATAGTTTACGATCAGATAATAAATATAGTGAAAAAATCAAATTATTTACAAGTTGAAAAGAAATACAATTACCAAAATTAATGAAATTATTTGAAGATAATTTTAAAAGAATAGAGGAATCTGAATCAAGTATTATAAAAAGAGTTGATGAAATTAGAATAGCTCGTGAAAAAATGTATAATAATTGGATACATAATATTAAAAATTTTATTGAAGAATTAACATTTTAATATTGTTTTAGTGTTATACTTAAATTATAAAACTTTATAAATAAATATTGTTTTGAATGCTAGACATCTGACAAGTTTATACAAAAAGATTAAAAAATCTTTTGTGTTTGCTTGCTGGGTGTCTTTTTTTGTTTAAGGAGGAAATTATATGAATTTAGTTGATAACAAAAATAAAGGTAACAAGGAAACTACTGTGAAAATTCCAAAGTATGTTTTGAATTTTGTGGATTTATTAGATGACAATACATTAATAAAAAGTAAGCATTTTTCAGATTTATATGAAGATATTATAAGTGAAAAAAATTATTTAGTTGAAGAATGTGGTTATACACCAGAAGAATTAGAAATAGTAAATTTAAGCTTAGGTCATGGTTCATTTACTTCTTATGAGGAATGACAAAATAATCAGAAAAAAATAGAATCAGATCCATTTTTCATTAAAATAAATGAATTAATAAATAAATCTGATGAAAATTTAAGGCAATGAGAAAATGACGATGAACCATACAATTATATTGATGACGGACAAGAACATCATAATGAAATGGGATTTAATGCCGGATTAAATTATAGTCTAAAAATTTATAAAGAAGTTATTTTAAATAATCAAGAGCAAGCTGATAATACAAAAAATTATATTGCTAAGTTAGAAAAAATTGCAGTTACATTACAGGAAGAAAATGAAAAACTAAAAGAAAGTTTAAAAATAACTAATAAAGAATATTTTAAATTAAAAGATAAAAATGAGGAATTTTCAAGATAAAGTTAATAAATTTATGTAAAGTTTAAAATTTTAATTAAGTAAGATGTGCAAATAGAGATTATTAAAAAAACAATTTACAAATGCTGTAGTAAGAACTAGATAGGAGAAAAAATTATGTTAAATAAAGCATTAAGAAATGAAACAGTTATTGAAAAAACAAAAGAAGATGTTTTAAAGAGATGGAATAAACACTTGGATAGGTTAAGATAAATTGGACAACAATAATGTAGAGTAAATATTTATAATTAAATTACAATGGAGGTGTAATTATGGCAAAGAATCATTATACCGATGAATTTAAGCAACAAATTGTTGGTCTTTACAAAATGGGTCAAACTCCTGAACAATTAGCCAATGATTACCAAATTGGTAAATCTACTGTTTGGAAATGAGCTCACCAATTTAGTAACTCGGACTCATTTAAAGCTAAAGACAATAGAACGCCAGAAGAAAACGAATTAATTCAATTACGTAAAAAAGTTAAACAATTAGAAATGGAAAATGACATTTTAAAGCAAGCAACACTGATAATCGGCAAAAAATAGCAATCATTAAAAATAACAAAGCAAAATATCCAATTATTAATTTATGTAAAACATTGAAATTGGCTAGATCAACATATTACTATCAATTAAAAGCAAATAATCCCAAGAATAATCAAAACATTGATAATGCTGTTATCAGTATTTTTCTAAAAAGTCGTAAAAATTATGGAACAAGAAAAATTAAAATCATGCTAGCTCAGCAAAATATTATATTATCTCGTGTAAAGATTAGTAAAATAATGAGAAAATATAACTTAATTTCAAATTATACAAAAATCAAATACAAACATTCAAATACAAGCAATGTTACATATAAATATAATAATTTATTAAATCAAGAATTTAATAATTATAAACTACATGAAGTTGTTGTCAGTGATTTAACATATGTTTTTATTAATAATAAATGATATTATGTTTGCTTTCTAATTGATTTATTTAATCGTGAAATTATTAGTTATGATGTTAGTTTACACAAAAATGCAAAATTAGTTAAAAATACCTTTAATAAACTTAACTTTACATTAAATGATATTAAAATATTTCACACTGATCAAGGTAGTGAATTTAACAACAATCTTATTTATAACTTTTTAACTAAAAATAACATTCAAAAGTCTTACAGTAAACCAGGTTGTCCTTATGACAATGCTGTTGCGGAATCAACATACAAAATTTTTAAAACTGAATTTATTAAAAATAATAAATTTAAAAACATTGAGCAGTTTAAATTAAAATTATTTGATTACATTAATTGGTACAATAATATTCGAATTCATAGCAAACTAAATTATTTAACACCAGTAAAATACAGAAATTATTACTCTACATAAAATTTGTCCAAAAAACCCTTGCCATTCCAAAGGAAATTATTACAAGTATTGAATTTAAGATAGTAGATAATAGTAAACATTATGTTACATTTTACTTTAATGATGAAGGCAAATTAAAATCTAATATTGAAAAAGAACTTCGATTAAGCGAAGTAAAACTAACTAAAAAATGAAAAGATTTTTATGTTAGTAAAGGATTCATATTAATGACAAGAAGTGAAGTATTACATATCTATGATTAGAACTGGATTGTGAAATCCAGTTTTTCTTTTGTCATGGTATAATATATACAAATAAATGGATTAATTATTAAAAATTAATTTAAGACAAGATGGGGTAAAACTAAATGGGTGATATTAATTTTAATGATTTTTTACTGTCAGAAAATAGCAGTTTTAGTATGGTAACTAAACAAATAAATGATTTAGCTAAAATTAAAGATGATTTTAGTGAACGAATGTGTAATGAAATTAAACGTTACTATGAAGAATGAGATCAAAAGTTACGAGATAAATATTCGGGTGGATATAACGGGTATAAACTTTATGGTAAAAGAGAAGTAACAACAATTACAGAATGAGGACATGTTACTTATAAACGAACCCTTTTTAAATGTTATGATCCAAATAAATTAAACAAAACTGGTAAATATGGTGGTAATCGATTTGTCTTTTTATTAGACACTGAAATGGATCGAAAACCATATCAACGGATTCACTTTGATTTATATATCAAAGTTCTCAAGGAATTAGATTCTGGCAAACGATATCGCGATATCATTGATAAATATAAAGATTCTAAAATATCGCCAATGACTGTTTCAAATATTTTTCGAAGTATTGATTTGGCGGATATTAATGAAAATTTTAAACATACTGCTCTTCATAATAAAATAAAAACCGATAGCAAATACGTTTATTTAGGGTTAGATGATACTTTTAATAAAATCTTTAAACGTCATAAAAAAATTGACAAAAATATGGTTCGATTGGCATATTTGCATACTGGCATTGATTGAAAAAAATCTAGTAAGAAACGACACTTTTTACAGAATAAACGATTACTAATGGTCATGTCAAAAAATGTAAATCTTAAAATGAAAGAATATCGGCAATTGTTAAAGAAATTTATTAATAATAATTATGATTTAACAGATAAACAATTAATAGTAATGGGTGATGGGGCAGAGTGAATTAAAAAAATTGCTAAATATTTTGAATCAGATTATGTACTAGATGAATTTCATTTGATGGCTAAAGTTCATCGTTGTTTTAATTTTCGTCGATTAAGTAAAGATTCAAAGAAAGTGCTAACAATAAAAGAAACACAGAAAAAAGCAATCTATCAAGATTTATATGCTTTTGTTCGAAAAGGAGAAGTTGATCATATCTTAGATTACTTAAAACCATTTTTAACAAAAGAAATGTAAGAAGTATACCCATTTTTAAAGGATAAAAAAGACAAGGTTAAAGAATTAATTAAATATATTACTACAAATGCTAATGGCATTAGAAATTATCAAAATGAGTATTATATTGGTTGCCAAACAGAATCACAAATTTCACATAATGTTAAGGCATTAAAATCTTATGGAGCAAAAGCATATAGTGAAATTGTTTTTCGCAATATGTTATCGATGCGAATGGCTAAAGTTAATCAATGAAATTCAATTCAACTCATTATTAATGAACATATTGAAGAAGTAAAAGAAGCAACTGAGTATTATCGCCAAAATATGTGATTTCATCCAACAAATGAGAATTATGATTATGAACCAAAACAAGGCTCAGTTCCAATCTTAAAATCAAAAGAAAGAGGAATCACAAAATTAATTAGAAAAGTTCTTAGTTCAAAAAACTAATCGGTTAACAATTTGGAGCAAATTTTAATAATTTGCATTTTTGCTGTTGCAGAATATAAATATTCATGGTTTAATTAAAATAACTTAAAAAGACACAGTCTTGTTAATGCTTTTATACCAAAAAGCATTAAATTTATGTCTCTTAAACAAACACTTACTTTATTCCAACAAGGATGTCATGGTTATGTCAATTCATCCCTTTTTGTGGTATAATATAACTAACGTAATATCTTATTAATTTGTAAGTATGAGAAGAATATTTTATCTAAGGGGCATAGTTATGAAAAAAATGCGGAATATTACAATGATTCTAATTTTAATTGTGAGTGTAGGACTTGGTAGCTTACTTGGTTGATTTCTTTGAAGTATTTTGCAAGGGGATAATAGTATTAATTATGCTGAATATAGTCAATGCCTATTATATTCAGACCATAATAAACAAAAAGTTGATTTAACGCGACGAAATAATAGCCAATCAGTAGAGGCAACATTTAGAAATTTTGGCAAAAATAATGGTAACATAAATCAATTTAGTTCTGATGATTTAGATTTTATTAAACGTTGTGAAAGTAATATGCTTTATCAAGCTGATGCTAAAATAGTAGCTGCATTTAATGAAAAGAAAGTAATTAACTATTTTTCTACTGTTGTTGATGTGGTTAAGGGCTTAACCAATAATAAATTTTATTCATATCGTTTGCCGGAGCTAGTTTTAGCATTAGATGATAAGGAACAATTATCTTTTACTAATAATTTAATTGCTTTTGCTAACTTATTTGTTAATTTATTTGGATTATCTATTTTTCAGAAATTGATATATAATCTCGAAATTGATAATAAAATTGTTAGTGATAACGTAACAAAAAATAATCAAATTTTAGCTTTAATAAAGGTAAAAAGGAATGGGCGAGGGTTAGCACAATGTATCTTATTTACTGAGCATTCTTTCCAAGCAGAGATGAGCAAAAATCAATATCAAATTGGATTTCATTCAACCGGAAGTAATATTTCAACCTTTGTGCATGAAATAGGGCATGCTATTTCAAATTATGCTGGAATTTGACCAAAGGAGCGGTTATATTTTAATCAGAACATTTCAGCAGCAACTGGTCGTTGTACGGCAAATAAGGAGCTGTCTCCAATTACCATTCGTGGTTTTATTGATAGTCCAAATGATATGCTAGTGTGCTATTTAGGCCGTCGGGTTGGGATTAGTAATAATGCTTCATTTCAGCAGCAATTAGCCGCTTGGTCATTTATTCAATCTGGTTATGGTCGCACAGGCGGGAACTCCGAATTATTTGCGGAGGGTTTTGCACAATGGTTATTAACCCCAGATGATAAAAAGGCTTTAAATTGACAAGTTCTGAATGAATTTTATGGGACATATTTTAAAAATTATTATTTAATTTAAAAAAGGGCTTTTGCCCTTTTTATACGCTCTCACCGTTTAGTAATTTTTCTAAATAATCACCAACGCCACCTTCATCATTAGTTAAGTGGGTAATTCCCCTGGCATTTGTTTTCAAATTATTATTACCATTTTTCATTGCGATTCCATAACCAACATTTTGTAGCAATTCTAAATCATTCATTTCATCACCAAAGGCAATAATATCACGAATGTCAACATTATAGTATTGTGCTAAAATATTAGCAGCAAAACCTTTTGAGACAAGTTTATTTGTAATATTAATCATTGTTTGGCATTGTTTACTGCTATAGTGCCCAATATTAATGCGAATAGAGTTTTTAAAGTTTTCAAACATTCTTAATACTTCGTCTGTTTCATTACTATTGCGTAGGTATAATGCCATATTACTAGCAGGACCTTTTCAAACATTATAAGGATCAGCAATAAAATATTCGTCATCAGCAACATCATCAAGGTGAAAGTAATTTTCAATTGCTTCATCTTTTTTTCAGCAGACTGCTTTGTCATAGTGTTCAATTAAAACATTTTCAACGTTGTTTTTAATATGAGGATGATTAATAATACTCATAATTACATCATATGCAATTGAGAAAACTAAGCGTTTAAATTCGCGCTTTAATGGATCATGAATATGACCACCATCAAAATTTGTTAATAATGTGTCTAAACCTAATTCACGATAGAAACGAATACTTGCCCGATGTGGACGGCCAGTAACAATACATACTTTGTGACCAGCGGTAACAGCGTTTTTAATGGCTGCTTGTGTTTTTGGATGGATTGTTTTACCATCATTCATTAATGTTGTTCCATCTAAATCAATTAAGATTAAGCGTTTTTTATCTAAGTGTTGTAATTTCATTATTACTCCTTTCTAAAAAAATAGGTTTATTTCTTTTCCCTTTATCCTTTATTATATCTAATATTTTTGCAATTAAATTATTTTTAAAATTTTGGCACTATTTAATTGACTTTGCTAATAACTATGATAATATATACATATTATATTAGCAAACCAGTAGGTAGAGTGCTAAAAAAGGAGGTTGCTTTATGGAGTTTGCACAACAATATGAACCAGGAAAAGATCCGAAAGTTCTTGAAAAATTCACTAAGAATCTTAATAAAGAGGCCATTGTTGGCAAGTTAGATCCAATTATTGGGCGGGAAGATGAAATTAATCGAGTGATTCGAATTCTATCACGGAAAACAAAAAATAATCCCGTTTTAATTGGTGAGCCAGGAGTTGGGAAAACAGCTATTGTCGAAGGTTTGGCTCAACGAATTGTTAAAAATGATATTCCTAGTAATTTAAAAAATAAAACAATTCATGAATTAGATATGGGAGCTTTAATTGCTGGGGCAAAATTTCAAGGTGAATTTGAAGAACGTTTAAAAGCCGTCATGAATAAAGTAAAAGAATCAAATGGGGATATTATTTTATTTATTGATGAGTTACATTTAATTATTGGGGCTGGAAAAACCCAAGGCAGTATGGATGCTAGTAATTTGCTAAAACCAATGTTAGCTCGTGGTGAATTGCATTGTATTGGGGCCACAACATTAGATGAACATCGTTTGTATATTGAAAAAGATGCCGCTTTAGAACGTAGGTTTCAAAAAGTAATGGTTGTTGAATCAACAATTGATGAAAGCATTTCAATTTTACGTGGTTTAAAAGAACGTTTTGAAACTTTTCATGGTGTTAAAATTCATGATAATGCTTTAGTAGCGGCTGTTAACTTATCATCTCGTTATATTACTGATCGCTTTTTACCAGATAAAGCAATTGATTTAATTGATGAAGCGTCAGCAACAATTAAAACGCAAATTGCCTCAATTCCAACCGAATTAGATAATTTGAATCGTCGTGTTGTGCAATTAGAGATTGAAAAAGCGGCATTACAAAAAGAAACGGATAAGGCTTCTAATGAACGCTTAGTTGATATTGAAAATGAATTAAAACCATTAAAAGGAAAACAAGAGAAATTAGAAATCCAGTGAAATTCAGAAAAAGAAAGTATTACTAAATTAAAAAATTTAAAATCACAAGTTGAATTATTAAAAAAAGAATTAGAGCAAAAACAATTACAAGGTGATTTTAATCGGGCTGGAGAAATCCAATATGCTTTATTACCAAAGTTAGAACAACAATTACATGAGCAAGAAAAGAATGCTTCAGCATCACAATTATTATTAAAAGAAGATGTCACTGAGCGTGAAATTGCGGCAATTGTTGGAAAATGAACAGGAATTCCTGTTGATCGGTTAGTTGAAAGCGAAAAAGCAAAATTAATGAATTTAAGCAAGATATTACGCCGGCGTGTTCGTGGTCAGAATGAAGCAATTCAAGCTGTTTCGGATGCAATTATTCGTAGTCGTAGTGGAATTAAAGATCCGAATAAACCAATTGGCAGTTTCTTGTTTTTAGGACCAACGGGAGTTGGGAAAACAGAAGTTGCGCGAAGTTTAGCTTATGTTTTATTTAATTCAGAAAAACAAATGGTACGATTAGATATGTCTGAATATATGGAGAAACATTCTGTTAGTAAGTTAATTGGTGCTCCTCCCGGATATGTTGGTCATGAACAAGGCGGGCAATTAACTGAAGCTGTTCGTCGTAGTCCTTATTCAATTGTTTTATTTGATGAAATTGAAAAGGCCCATCCAGATATCTTAAATATTTTTTTACAGATTTTAGAAGACGGGCGCTTAACTGATGCCCTAGGGAAAACTATTGATTTTAAAAATACAATTATTATTATGACTTCTAACATTGGATCAGAATATTTATTAAATGAAAACAATGAAGGAGTTGGGTTATTATTGCAAAAAGAATTGGCAAAAAAATTTAAACCAGAATTTTTAAATCGAATTGATAATGTTGTAACTTTTAATGCTTTATCAAAAGAAGTAATTAAAGAAATTATTGAAAAAGAATTATCGGAATTAACACAGCGGATTGAAGATAATAAAAATATTCGAATTAGTTATTCAGAAAAAGTTTTAGAAAAGATTTTAAATGAGGGTTATGATCGTGAATTTGGAGCGCGGCCAATCAAACGTTATATTCAACGGAATCTTGAATCATTAATTGCCCATGCAATTATTTCAGAAGAAGTTCAAGAGGAAAAATCATATACGATTGATGTTGTTAATAGTGAAATGGTTATTAAAAACAGTACAAAATTAAATTAGCACTTGCATTCTTACAATGATAATTTATAATATTATTGTTAGCACTATTTAGTGTTAATTGCCAAATTTAAATAAGAATTGAAGTTAGGAGGTGCTGGTGATGTTAACCCAACGACAAGAAAACATCTTAAAAGTAATTGTGGAAGAATACACGAAAACAGCACAACCTGTTGGAAGCAAAGCTATTATGGCTTCAACCGTAATAGATGCTTCTTCTGCCACAATTCGAAATGAATGCGCAATTTTAGAAAAAGAAAGTTTTTTAGAAAAAGAACATGTTTCATCAGGACGAATTCCATCAACAAAAGGTTATCGTTATTATGTCGATAATCTAATGGTAGCTAAAAATATTGATGATATTAAAAACCGGATTGAAGCGTTATTTGTTGATCGTAATATGTCAATTAATGATATTCTTGATCAAACAGGTCAAATCTTAAGTGAAATGACAAATTTAACAACAGTTGTTGTTGGACCAAATTTTAAAGAAGAAATGTTGAAGAAAATTGAATTATTACCAATTTCTGCGACCCAAGCTGTTGTTGTCTTTGTTTTAACAAATGGACATGTCGAAAACAAGTTGTTTAATATTGAAGAAAATAGTTCAATTAATGATTTACAAATTTCAATTGAATTATTTAATAACCGGTTAGAGAATACTAAAATTACTGAGATTACGGCTAAATTTGATGCTATTCGCTCAGTTTTAGAACAACAAGTAAAACACCATGAGTATATTTTAAAACAATTTGCGAATGCTTTAACAAGCATTATTAAACCAAATTATTCAACCCATGGGTTACAATATATGTTACAAAATCCTGAGTATAATAATCCAGAACGAATTAAACAAATTATTCGTTTTATTGAGACAATTTCTCCGTTTGATTATTTTAAAAAACAACAAGATAATCCAAATGAAAATTTGGTTTCAATTCAAATTGGCAATGAAGCAGGATTTAATAATGATGATATGGCATTATTAACAACAACATATAAATTTGATGATATGCAAGAAGGAGGCATCGCTTTGGTTGGACCAAAGCGATTGGAATATGATAAGCTCTATGAAATATTAGAGTGACTAGCAAATCGTATTAAAGAAGCATATCAAAAAGAAGAATAGAAAGGTTGAGATTAATGAATAGTGAAAAAAATGATAAATCTTCATCAAACCAATTAAAAGAAAAAATTGAAAAACTGCGAAAAGAGTTAGTTGATACTCAAACAACTAATTCAAAGGCAAAAGGGGATGAAACTGAAACACCAACCATTGAAGCAGGTAACTTGGCAATTATTGAAGATTTAGAACAAGAAATTGATTTATTATTAAAAGATAATATGCGGTTAAGAGAAGAAAAGTTATTAGCATTAGCAGATGGGGAAAATCTAAAGAAAAGGATTCATGCTGAAGTCACAGATATCAAACGTTATCGGGCAGCTGGAATGGCAGAAAAAATGCTACCAACATTAGATAACTTTGAACGCGCATTACAAGTTACGAATGTAAAACCGGAGGTTAAAAATTTTTTAACCGGTTTTGAAATGATTTATCGTATGTTTAAAACGGTTTTTGAAGAAGAAGGAATTACCGCAATGGATACAAAAATCGGTGAACACTTTAATTCAAACTTTCATGCGGCGATAGAAATTGTAGAAACAACGGATGTTGCTTCAGGATGCATTGTTAAAATTATGCAAAAAGGTTATATGATTTATGATCGTGTCTTACGACATGCTTCAGTGCAAGTAGCAAAATAACAAAATTGGAAATGAGGAAGGAATGATATTATGTCAAAAATTATTGGAATTGATTTAGGAACAACAAATTCATGTGTCGCTGTAATGGAGGGAAATGAATTTAAAGTTTTAGAGAACCCAGAAGGGCAACGTACAACACCATCAGTTGTTTCATTTAAAAATGATGAAATTATTGTGGGAGATGCTGCAAAAAGACAAGCAGTAACTAATCCTAACACAATTAGTTCAATTAAAAGAAAAATGGGAACAACAGAAAAAGTATATGTTAATAGTAAAGATTATAGCCCAGAACAAATTTCAGCAGAAATTTTACGTTATTTAAAAAATTATGCGGAAAAAAAATTAGGGCAAAAAGTATCAAAAGCAGTTATTACTGTCCCGGCTTACTTTAATGATGCACAACGTCAAGCAACAAAAGATGCGGGTAAAATTGCAGGGTTAGAGGTTGAACGAATTATTAACGAACCAACTGCGGCTGCCTTAGCTTATGGAATTGATAAAGTTGAAAAGGAACAAAAAGTTTTAGTTTATGACTTAGGAGGAGGAACGTTTGACGTTTCAATTCTAGACTTAGCAGATGGAACTTTCGAAGTTTTATCAACGGCTGGTGACAACCATTTAGGAGGAGATGATTTTGATGAAGTTATCATTAATTGAATGGTTGAAGAATTTAAAAAAGAAAATGGCATTGACTTAAAAACAGATAAAATGGCAATGCAACGTTTGAAAGAAGAAGCAGAAAAGGCGAAAAAAAATCTATCTTCACAATTACAAACTGAAATTGCTGCCCCATTTATTACTGCTCGTGATGGAAACCCATTACATTTAAATTTAACTTTAACAAGAGCAAAATTTGATGAAATGACTAAAAGCCTTGTGGATCGTACTGTTGAACCAGTTCGTAAAGCATTAGTTGATGCAAAATTAAAAGCTAGTCAATTAGACCAAGTTTTATTGGTTGGGGGAAGTACAAGAATTCCTGCTGTGCAAGAAGTAATCAAACGTGAATTAGGAAAAGAACCAAACCGTACGATTAATCCTGATGAAGTTGTTGCCATTGGTGCCGCAATCCAAGGAGGAGTTTTAGCTGGTGATGTAAAAGATGTCTTATTATTAGATGTCACACCATTATCATTAGGAATTGAAACTTTAGGGGGAGTGTCAACGGTGTTAATTCCTCGTAATACAACAATCCCAACTTCAAAAGCACAAGTTTTTTCAACAGCAGCTGATAATCAGCCAGCAGTTGATATCCATGTTTTACAAGGAGAACGAAAAATGGCAATGGATAATAAAACATTGGGTCGTTTCCAATTATCAGGGATTGATCCTGCGCCAAAAGGAATGCCACAAATTGAAGTTAAATTCTCAATTGATGCTAACGGGATCGTATCAGTAGCAGCGAAAGACTTAAAAACAAATAAGGAACAATCTGTTACAATTACCAATGGTGGTGGTTTAACTGAAGAAGAAATTCAACGTATGGTTGATGAAGCTGAAAAAAATAGAGATAAAGATGAGCAAAAATTAAAAAATATTGAATTACGCAATAAGGCTGAATCATATATTGCCACAATAAGTCAAGCATTAGAAGGAAACAAAGATAAAATGGATCCTGAACAATTAAAAACATCGGAAGAAATGATTAAAGAAATCAAAGATTTATTAGAAAAAGAAGATTATGCTGGTTTAGAAGCAAAAATGGCAACACTTGAGCAAGCAATGGCGGAAGCTTCAAAATATATGAATGAGAATCAAGGTGAACAACCTGAACAACCTGAACAATCTGAAGAACCTGCCGCAGAAGGTCCTAAAGATGATGGAAAGAAAGATAAATAACAATTATGATAACTAAAATTATTTTAGTTATCTTTTCTTTAAAAGAGAAAGTAGGAAGATGGTAAAATGGGGAAACGAGACTATTATGATGTATTAGGTGTGAGTCGTAGTGCGACAGATGATGAAATTAAACGAGCATTTCGACAATTAGCCAAAAAATATCACCCCGATGTTTCAAAAGAAAAGGATGCTGAAGCAAAATTTAAAGAAATTAATGAAGCTTATGAAGTATTGTCTGATCCAAATAAACGTCGGAATTATGATCAATTTGGGCATGCTGGAAATGATCCAAATGGTTTTGGTGGATTTAGTCAAGGCTTTAGTGGTGGTGGTTTTGAAGACATTTTCTCGGGTGGTTTTGGCGGCTTTGGTGATATTTTTGAAAACTTTTTTGGTGGTGGTAAAAAACGCCGGGATTTTAGTAATCAACCAATTAAAGGAGAAAATCTTGCCGCCCATGTTAAGATGACATTAAAAGAGCAAATGCTTGGAAAAAAAGTTCAACTTGATTTAAATGTTGATAAACCTTGTGAAATATGTGCGGGGACAGGAGCTAAAGATCCCAAAAAAGACATTCATACTTGTACAACTTGTGATGGTTATGGTTATGTTAATATTGAACAACGTAGTTTATTTGGGATAATGCAATCACAACAACCTTGTCCTGATTGTAAGGGCCGTGGAAAAGTTATCACAAGTAAATGTCCAAAATGTAAAGGACAGGGCCATTATCGTGGCAAAGAAACTGTTGAAATTGAATTACCAAAATCAATTCATGAAGATCAACAATTGCGAATTCGTGAAAAAGGAAATTATGGTCTAAATAATGGACCACGGGGTGATATCTATTTAGAAATTTCAGTTAAACCCAATAAATATTTTAAGCGCGTAAATGATAATTTACACTTAGATTTACCAGTTTCTTATTTAGATGCTTTATTAGGAGCGGAAATTAAAGTGCCAACTTTTGATGGTGATGTTCACTTAAAACTACCGCCTAACACAAAAACAAACAGTGTCTTTAATATTCCAAACCATGGATTTTTTAAAAGCCCAACCTCACATCGACGGGGTGATTTAATTGTTAATATTATTGTCACGATTCCAACAAAACTATCTGCCGAGGAAAAAACAAAATTACAAGAATTAAAAGATGTTAGTTCATTTAAAATTGCGGATAATTTCTATGAAGATTTATAAAAAAATAATTAATAAAAAATAAAGATATAAAAGTGCACCAAAAAAAGAAAGCGTTATAAGCTTTCTTAAATTGAAAAAGGTGCATTTTTTTTATGTAAAAAATTAAATTCTTTATTTCTTAGAATTGTTTTCTTTTCACCGATAATAACCATAAATTCCTGCGGTTAAAACATAAACATTAGGATATCCAAGTTGGCGTAATTCTAAGGCAGCGTCGCTACTACGATTCCCACCATTGCATAAGGTAATAATTAGTTGGTTTTTGTCTGGCAAATAATGGCTTGTATTTTGTAATAAGTCAAAGATATAGATATTTCTTGCGTTTGGAATTTGTTGGAGACTGTTAAATTCAATCTCAGCTCGGACATCTAATAAAGTTGCTTGTGTTTTTAATTCTTCAAAGGTTGGATTATCGATATAGACTGATTGTTCTTCCATCGGCGGTTCCTCAACTTTTTCGTTATATTTATATCATATCGTAAATATCAAATTAATGTGTGATAAAATTAAAAAGGTTTATAATATCAGAGAGGAAATAAGAGTTTTGATGGCAAAACAAGTTTTTAAAAAAATAATTAATAATCGTAACCTAATTGTTGAACATGGGCAATTAGCAAAACAAGCAAGTGGAGCTGTTTTAGTTCGTTATGGAGAAACAGTGGTGTTAGTAACCGCAACTGTTAGTAATAAGGTTAGTGAAACTGATTTTTTTCCATTAACAGTTGTTTTCCAAGAAAAATTATATTCAGTTGGAAAAATCCCGGGTGGTTTTTTAAAGCGGGAAGGAAAAGCATCAGAATATGGAACTTTATCCGCGCGAGTAATTGATCGAGCATTACGACCATTATTTTCTGAAAATTTTCGGAATGAAGTACAAATTATTATTAATGTTTTGGCAGTTGATAATGATAGTGATGTTCGAATTGCTAGTTTATTTGGGGCGTCGTTAGCCCTTGGCATTTCAAAAATTCCTTTTGCTGGCCCCGTAGCAGGAGCATTAGTAACAGTTGATCAGCAACAAGATATTATTGCTAATCCAACTTTAGAACAATTAAATAACGGTCAAATGGAACTAATTGTGGCAGGAACAGCTGATGCTATTAATATGGTTGAGGCAAGTGCCAAAGAAGTACCAGAAGCCACAATGTTAGAAGCAATTTTAGTAGGGCATAATATTATAACTGAGTTAGTAGCTTTTCAAAATGAAATTATTGCCAAAGTTGGTCAACCAAAAATGGCAGTGACATTATTTACTGTTCGTCCGGAAATTACAGATTATGTAGAGAACAATTATGCAGCAAAATTAGTAGGAGCGGCCCAGATTAGAGAAAAAGCTATCCGCAATGAAATAATTGAAAATTTAATAGCCGATGCACTTGAAAATTATCCTTTGGCAAAAGAAATTAGTGAGAAAGAACAACAGCGCTTAATTGTCGAATTAAAAACAGCATTATATGATGTTATTCGCCAAGAAGTTCGTCGCCAAATTTTAATTGATAAAACACGCTTAGATGGTCGTCAACTTAGTGAAATTCGCCTCTTAACTAGTGAAATTGATATTTTACCTGTTGTTCATGGTAGTGCGTTATTTACACGTGGTGAAACCCAGATTTTATCTGTTGTAACATTGGGAGCATTAGGTGAAAATCAAATTATTGATGGGATTACTGATGAAGAAGGAAAACGATTTATGCATCACTATAATTTTCCCCCATTTTCAGTTGGTGAAATTAGACGGATGGGACCACCATCCCGCCGGGAAATTGGCCATGGGGCATTAGGAGAAAAGGCATTATTGCAAATTATTCCTAGTGAAAAGACCTTTCCATATACGATTCGAATTGTTTCAGAAGTTTTAGAATCAAATGGAAGTACTTCACAAGCTTCAATTTGTGCCGCAACCTTAGCATTAATGGCCGCCGGAGTTCCAATTACAGCTCCTGTCGTTGGGATTGCAATGGGTTTAATAAAAGAAAATGATAATTATAGCATTTTAACGGACATTCAAGGGATGGAAGACCATCTTGGGGATATGGATTTTAAAGTAGCTGGAACAGCACAAGGAATTTGTGCTTTACAAATGGATATCAAAATTTCGGGAATTAATAAAATAATTTTAGAAGAAGCATTATTAGCAGCACAAAAAGCACGATTTCAAATTTTAGATAATGTTTTAGCGACAATTGCTGCCCCACGCTCAGAATTAGCACCAACTGCTCCGAAAATGAAAACATTTATGATTCCAGTTGATAAAATTCGGGAAGTGATTGGACCGGGTGGTAAAATGATCACAGTTATTATTGAAAAAGCCGATGATGTTAAAATTGATATTGAGGATGATGGGCAAGTAACGATATATCATAAAGATTATGCTGCGATTATGAAAGCGTATGAATTAATTAAAGCAATTGCAATGCCAGTTGAAATTGGGTCTGAAATGACAGGACCAGTTGTTAAAATTGAGAAATTTGGAGCATTTATTAATTTAAAAGAAAATGTTGATGGTTTAATTCATGTTTCAAAATTAGCAGAAAAACGAGTGGAAAAAGTTGAAGATATTGTTCAATTGAATGATATTGTTAAAGTTAAGGTGCTGGAAGTTGATAGCAAAGGGAAAATTAAGTTGCAATTAGTTGAAGTTTTATCGAAAAAATAATGATTAATTTTCCCGATTGTTTCAAGAAAAAAAATGCTTAATTATTTGTTATAATTAAAAAGAAGTTAGGAGATTTAATTATGCGTACAATTGCAATTGATATGATGGGAACTGATTTAGGAGTTAGTCCAATTATTGGCGCTTTAAAAGTTTTTATAAAAAAATATCAGGATGTTAAATTTATATTAGTCGGAAATGAAAGGGAAATTCAAACTGCTGCTGTTAAAGCAAAATTAGATCCAGCAAGGTATGAAATTGTTGCTACAACAGAAGTTATTCTAATGACAGAAGGGTTAATGGAAGTTCGTCGTAAACCAGATAGTTCAATGGTTCGTGCGGCAGAATTGTTACGTGATCAAAAAGTTGATGCATTTATTTCAGGAGGTTCGACGGCAGCGTTCTTAGCAGCGTGTCATTTTATTGTTGGTGAAATCCCCGGAATTTCGCGCCCAGCTTTTATGCCTTTTATTCCAACCATTAAAAAAGGGAAGGTTGTGTTAATGTTAGATGTTGGTGCTAATTTAGAAAATGATGCCCAAGATCTTGTTAATTTTGCAATTATGGCCAGTGTTTATGCGCAGACAATTATGAATAATCCAACCCCAACGGTTGGTCTCTTAAATATTGGTGAAGAGTCATCAAAAGGAAAAGATTATCACAAGGAAGCGCATAAGTTATTAACGGCGAATAGTAAAGTTAACTTTACGGGAAACATTGAACCACGTGATATTACGAGTAATCTTGTTGATATTATTGTAACCGATGGTTTTACTGGTAATATTACATTAAAGGCTTTAGAAGGAATGGCTAAAAATTTAATGGGAATTATCAAACACGAATTAACTAAAAATATTTTTCGTAAATTAAAAGCTTTAACGCTGCGAAAAGCATTCCGGGGCGTTCGTGAAACATTTGATTATCGAAATAATGCTTCTGCCTTAGTTTTAGGTTTAAAAGCAATTGCGATTAAAACACATGGCAGTAGTGATGAAAAATCATGAATTAGTACCTTAACAATGGCTTATATGGCGATTGTTAATGACTTTGTGCAAAAAATGACAGTAAAATTGTTAAAGGAGGATTAATTTTAGGATGCATTTTGTAAACAAACAACCTGAACAACTATTTACAGAATTAAAAGAATTTTTTAAACAATATAATATCTTGCTTCAAGAAAAGAAATATTATTTAGAAGCCTTAACGCATAATTCATATGCAAATGAAAATAATTTAAATTATACTTATCAACGAATGGAATTTTTAGGTGATGCGATTTTAGCAAAGGAAATTTCATTATATTTATTTTTGACTTTTTCTGACAAAAATGAGGGTGAAATTACTAATTTACGTAGTAAAGTTGTGCGGGAAGGAACATTAGCCGAATTAGTACGGCAAATGAATTGAGCACCATTTTTGTTATTAGGAAAAGGTGAAATTAAAACAAAGGGATATGAAAAGAATCGAATTTTAGCTGATATTTATGAATCAATGTTAGCAGCATTGTATCTTGATTTAGGTGAAGAAACTGTGCGTACTTTTATTGAACAAACTTTAATTCGAATGGTTTCAAATCCAGGTTTTTTTGATCAAATCCGGGATTATAAAACAGAATTACAAGAATTTTTGCAAGCTGGTGATGTGCGGACATTAGAATATAAGTTAATTAAAGAATCTCCACCATTAGAAGGCAATCGTGTTTTATATACGGTCATTGCTGAGATTGATGGCATCCGTTATGGAGAAGGGCATGGTTATACGCATAAAGAAGCAGAACAATTAGCAGCTAGTGATGCTTTACAAAAATTAGCAAAGAATCCAAAATATAATTTTGAAAAATAAGAAATAATGTATCATAATTAGATTACATGGAGATGAAAACTAATGATAAGACATTTATTTAAAAATTTTTGATTAAGTTTTACTAAAAATAGTTTACAAGTTTTAGGATTATTTTTAATGTTAGGTGTTGTCATTACTCTTTTCAGTGGAATGATTATGTCAAACAATTTAAGTACTAATCAATTAGATATCATTGGTAAAAATTTGTATAATACTAATATTTCTTTTCAATTTAGTGAGCAATTAAAAATTGCTTTAAATAATAAAAATTTATCATATGGACTAAATAATATCAACTATATTAACTCGGATCAAACCATTGATATCCCGAAAGTAGAAAGTTCTTATTTTCTGTTGCAAAAAAGGTCAGATGATAATTATCAGATTGTTTTAGATTCAAAAGACCCGCGCTATGAGGGAAAATTACTTGCTTCAAATAGTTCAAATCCTTATTTTATTGAGCAATTACAATCAACGGGGAATGTTATGTTAAATTTTACGAGTAATATTTTACCTAATAGCGATTATTTTTTAAGCAGGGCCGATTATGATGAATTAGATGGATATTTAAAAAATCAAAATGATTTAATTCCTTTTGTCAGTTCACCGGATAACACGCTGTTAGTAACAAAGACAAAAGTTTTTACCAGTGCTTATAAAAATTTTGCTAATAATCAAGCTCATATTTATCAATTAGAATTACGGTTGTTAAATTCGGTAATTATTGGTTCAGTTGCGGACCGTGCTATTATGAGCAATACAATGCAGGTGTATGATATTTTTAAAGCGGAAAACTTTTATATTCAAAGTGACCGCCCACACTACTGAACAACTCCAATTATGATTAAGGGTAGTTATCAAACTTTTTTAAATTATAATGCAACAGCAGATTATCCACCAATTATTATGAACAATTCTTATGCTTCGCATAATAAAATTAATATTGGTGATCTTTTTACAATCTATGGTTTTCAATATCGTGTCGTTGGGTTTGCAACTAATGCTTATGTTAATAGTACTTCCAGTGATTCATCATTTATTTACAATCCATATTTGTGAATTCGTGGTGACGAATATGATCAGTTACAGCATAATATGGCGGCAGCATCTCGTATTATGAACAGTGGGATAAAGATTAATGCTGCTTTTGCTAAAAGCCAATGAAATAAAACATTTTTAACAACAAAAAATAGTTGAAGTGATATGGCAAGTGTTTATGATAATGCTAATTTTACATATCTTGACCGTGGTTATAGTCCATTAAATCATATGAAAGAATTAATTTCGAATAAAGAGGGCATTATTTGATCAATTCTAGTGGCAATTTCATTATTATTAGTAATTTCGTCATTTATCATGATTAGTATGATCGTTAATAAATTGTTATCTATTAACCGGAACATTATTGGTAATTTAAAAGCGCAAGGGTATGGAACAGGAACAATTGCCTTTTTACTATTAGCTTGTTTTATAGTATTAATGTTTGTTATTGCATCATTGTCATTAGTAACTAGTTGACTTTTTTCCTTTATTTTAAATATTACTTATCAAGGGTTTTTAGAATTTACGACTTATATTTCAGTTCCACCGTGATGATTAATTATTGGAACATATTTATTACCAAGTTTGGTTGTTTGTACTTATGCTTTTTTATTTATTATTATTGAAGTATCACGCCCAACGTTAGTCTTGCTAAAACCAAAAATGGTAAAAGTACATATTCCAAAAGTTCATTTTTGACAGTTAAATTTTAAATATAAAATAAGTCTTAAATTTGCCTTAGATGCAAAATGAAAATTATTATTAACAATTGTTGTAACAACTTTAACTGGGGCAATGCTGTTTACTGGTTTAACTACTATTATTAATTTTAGTCAAATTAATCTTAATTTAAAAGCAAATACAAATTGAAAATATGTTTATCGTTATGATACGAATTATAATTATAGTGCTGATCAAACCCCACCGTATGATTATTTAGTGTATGCCAACCCAACCGTAATTAAAGATCCAAATGTTTCGGGGTACCTTTTGCTTAAACCACAACAACGAATTTTTACTGAAGAAATGGTTTTAAAGAAATATTCTAATTTTGGAACATCACCACCAGTGTGCGGTCCATTTATTGGGGATAGTAGTGTAATTCCTTCTTTAAAACACTTATGATTTAAAGCTAATTCTTATGAATGATATTTGCAAAATTGTAAAAATACGCAATACTATGATCAAATTACAAAGTTTATTCAAGGATCAGTTTATGAATATTTTATTAATGAACTAAGTCATGAAGATGGCATTATTACAATAGGTTATCAACCAATTATTTATGGACCCTATCAGTCAGAAATCTTTGCCGATAGTCAGTCTCTTTATGCGCAAGAAGCTGTTAACCTTAATACATTAAAACAATTTTTAACGGATTATAAGAATGCCAATGATAAAGCAACAATTGAGTTATCAATTCCAACTTTTTATCGTAATTTTATTAGTGGTAAAAATTTAAAAAGTTTATCCGGAAGTGCGATTGAATTTTATGATTATAAAAATAATACTAATTTATTTTATCCAAATGTTGAAAACAAAACAGATATTAGTTGATTCTTTAATAAGATAACAAGTTTTGATAAAGCGGGGGATGGTAATAGTTTATTACATGCGGCGCAAGGAAATCGTTTTAGTCCGGAAGTTAACTCCTCAATTTTGCAAGTTAATGAGATGAAAAAATTAATCCAAAAAGACAACTGGTTTCATAGTAAGGATCCAAGTTGAGATCCAGCTAATTATCATGTCCAGTTATATCCAATTATCATAAATAAGGCGTACCAGTTTTTACAAAATATTAATATTGGTGATATTTTGGCAAGTAATTTTAATGATAAGAATGTAACATTTTATGTAGTTGCTGATCAGTTTAATAATGGTATGAAAAATATGTTTTTAATTAATCGTTATAATAATCAGCGTTTAACACCAAAACGATTGTCAATAGTATATTCATCTTTAACTGAAAATGAGACATATCGTTATATTGGTGTTTATGAGAAAAATAATAACTATAATGTATTGTCGGATCCTTCGCAATATCAACCATCACCAATTTATAATGGAACAAAAAATTTAAAAATTTTATTAGATCAAACAGTTAATTTGCAAATTATTTTATTCCTAATTTATTTATTAATTCTTATTGCATCAATTGTTGCTTGTATTTTCCAAATCTTTATTATCACTAATATTATTTTAAAAGATAATTTAAAAGTCTTAAATAGTTTTAAAGCGTTAGGATATTCGGATTTTTGAATTTTTAATCTAATGTTTTTAATTTATTTACCAATTATTTTAATTAGTTGAGTAATTTCAATTCCAATTGGATCAATGGTTATTAATTTGATTCGTTATCAAATTGTTTATAATATGTTATCCTATGTTTCAGGAACAATTAATATCGGTGATTACTTAATTAGCTTTTTAGGATTATTAGTGATGTTTGTCATTGCTTTTGCCTTAAATAAAAGATTTATGAATCGTCGTTATCCAATTTTGAAAACAATAAATTGAATTTAAGCAATGCCGCTTGGAATGTGAGAAGATATAAACTATATAAAGGAGAGTTAAGGATGGATACTGATTTATTAAAACAATTACAAACATTAGCGGTCGATCAAAAGAATTTAACAAATCAAACGATTGCACGTTATATTTTAAATAATCTTGCAACAATTAATAAACTAACAACGAATGCTTTAGCGAATAATTGTTTTACTTCTGCGGCGGGAATTATTCGTTTCTGTCAGAAAATTGGCCTGGAAGGAATTAATGAATTAAAATTTAAGACAAAATATTTATCAGAAAATGTCTCACTAGATGTGCAACAATTTAATGCTAATAAACAATTAGTGGCCGACGAAATGGCTTTTTTCAATGAATATTTGAATATTAAAATTGAATCAGCGCGAATAATTCATGCGAGTTTTTTAATAGTAATTTATTAACTTTAATTGAGAAACTTACAACTGCTAAAACAATTTTTATTTTTGCTTTTAATTTAGCATATAATGTTTCACGAAATTTTGTGCAACGATTACGATGAATTAATAAGAATGTAATTCATCAAAATGATTTAAATTCAATTGAATCTTATTTACCAATGATTACTCCTGACGATATGATTTTATATATAACATTGAGTGGTCAATCCAATTTCATTGCAACGATTGCTAAACAAATTAACCCGGCAATTTATTCCTTTGGAATTATTGGCAAAAAAAACAACCTTAACAGATTATTTCACGGAGTATTTTGTTATTAATTCACGGGAAAATGAAATTTGAGATGTTTTTTCGATTCGCTCCCAAACGGTAATGCAGTTTTTAGATTATTTATATGCTAAAATAATTCGGAAATACTTTTAGTAAAATTCATTTCATTTTTTAGAACTATATTTCAAAATATAGTTTTTTTCTTGTTCCAATTTATTTTTTTGTTTTAATTAATAATAGGACAATAGAATTTTATTAAATTAAGGAGATTAAAGATGAGTATCAACAGTAAAAATGACCTTTTCTCATTAGAACAAATTATTTTAGATTCATCTGCGCGGACACAAGATGAAGCATTTCAAGAGATAGCAACAATTGCGTACAAAATAGGTTGCATTGATAATATTGAAAAATTAACAAAAGCATTATGAGCACGAGAAGACGAAACATCAACGGGTTTAGAAGATGGTTTCGCAATTCCGCATGCTCGGATTAAAGATATTATTAAACCGGCTGTTATTTTTGTTCGTTATCAAACTGGGTTATTATGACCAACATTTGATAATAGTATGGTTCGAGTTGCAATTGCATTAATTATTCCAACAAATAAAAAAAATGATATTCATTTGGAACTATTAAGTAATGTCGCTAAAAAATTATTAGATCCCCATCTACGAGAAACTTTAAAAACAGAACGGGATAAAACAAAAATTTTAGCATTATTGCAAGCCAAAGAAGAAGTAACGGCATTAGAAAGTGAAACTTACAAAGGTTATGTTTTGGCAATCACAGCTTGTCCAGCTGGAGTTGCTCATACATATATGGCGGCAAAAAAATTGAAGACGAAGCCAAACAGCTCGGTTATGCTGTTAAAGTTGAAAAGCAGGGGGCAAATGGTTTTGAAGATAAATTAACGGCGGAAGATATTACTAATGCCAATATCTTAATTATTGCTGCTGATGTTGTTATTGGTGAGCAAGAACGGTTTGTTGATATTCCAATTCTTAAAGTTGCGGTTAGTGAACCATTACATGATGTCGGGGCTGTTTTTAAAAAAGCATTTCAAATTATGCGCCAACTTCCAAATCAACATATTCCCCTAGCCAAACAAACTAAGATTAAAAAAGAAAAGGGCTGGTTTAAGTTACATTTTAAAGCTGGGGCTGTCAGTTTAAAAAATGCTGTTTTAACAGGGATTTCGTATGCTGTTCCTATCATTGTTGCTGGAACAGCAATTCAAGCGTTAATTACAATTATTTCCCAAATTGCTGGAGCTAATTATATTGCTCAGCATGCTAATTGGTTAAATACATTAAGTAATGTTGCCGGAAAAAGTTTAAGCATTTTGTTAGCACCAGTTTTAGCAGCATACATTGCTTATGCTATGGCGGATAAACCTGGATTGACACCAGGCTTTCTAGGCGGATTAGCTTGTGTCTATGTAACAAAAACGGCGGCGGATGGAACAGTAATTATTGATGGTCTGGGCTTTCTGGGTGGTTTAATTGTCGGAATTTTTGTTGGATATATGATGAAATTATTTAAAAAGTATTTTGTCAGCAAAAAAATGCAAGGAGTTTTAACATGATTTGTTTATCCAGTCTTAGGTTCTTTAATTAGTATGTGTCTAATTTTATTTATAATTGGTCAACCACTAGCTTTATTAATTAATGCTATTTTTAGTGGTTTAACAACATTACAGTCTTTAAACTTAGCAGCTTTGCTGGGAATTATTATTGGAATGATGTGTGTATTTGATTTAGGAGTTCCATTTAATAAAGTGGCATGGGCATTTTCATTTGCTTCATTCTCACAAGCTTTTACGGGAGGACAATTAACGAACCCAACTTTATTAGTTCCCTATGCCTGCTTTTGAGCAGCAGGAATTGGAACGGGATGAACAACAGCATTAGTAACTCTTATTGGGCGTCGTTTTTCAAATCAATATGAAAAAGAAGCGGGAAAAATGGCTTGAATTTTATCTTCCTTAGGAATTACCGAGGGGGCAATTCCGTTTGCCTTATCTGATCCTTTCCGTGTTATTCTTTCTTTTATGGCAGGTGGTGCTATTTCAGGGGGATTATGTGCGGCTTTTAATTTAGGATCAACAATTACTGGTGGTGGTTTCATTACAATGGCAGGAATCCAATCTGCAACGGGCACTGTCTCAATTGGAATTGCAATTCTATTATGATTAGTTTTTGCCATTATTGGTTGTGTTGTATCAACAAGCTTAATATTAGGTTTAAAATATATTAAAACAAAACCAATTTGAGAAAAAAGAGTACAACTTTGGACAGTTAATATCTTATCATTTGGAATTATTCCAGCCGTTAAAAAACAACAGCTAAAAAGATTTAATAAATTGTCAACAAATGAGTAAGAACAATATATAAATCAGAAGCAGAAAAAGAAGTTGTCAAAACTAGAAAGGTAAAAGTGAGGATAATGAAATATGATTTTGATATTATCATTGATCGTAGTCAAAATTCAGAGCGGAAATGAGACCAATTATATATTGCCAAGAATTATCATTTAACTGGGGATAATATCATTAATTCATCAATCGCGGATTTAGATTTTCTTACACCGCCTCCAATTGTAAATGCCATTTTAGAACGCGCAAAAAAAAGAGTTTACAGTTATACTTATGTTAGTGATGAGTTTTATCAAACCATTAGTAATTGATACTATCATCAGCATCAAATTTCAGTTCCAGTTGATAAGATTAAACTGGTCCATGGGACAGTTAATGCTTTACATCAATTAATTCAATGTTTAACCGATGTTGATGATTATGTATTAATTCAAACGCCAGTGTATGGTCCATTTGGACACGCAATTATTAATAATAATCGTTGTCTTCTTACCAATCAATTACAATGAATAGATGATAGTTATCACATTGATTTTGCAGCATTTGAAGCAACAATTAAAAAATATCATCCGAAGTTATTTATTTTGTGTAATCCTCATAATCCTGGGGGACGTGTTTGAACGAGAAATGAATTACAAAAAATAATTGTGATTTGTCAGCAATATCGTGTTTTAATAATATCAGATGAAGTACACGGCGATTTAGCATTACCAAATGTTAAGTTTCATTCGTTGCTTTCATTTATAATTCGGGACAATAATTTAATTGTTTGTAATTCACCAAATAAAGCTTTTAATTTGGGGGGTTTAAAATCATCATATATAATTACATATAATGCAATGTTAAGAGCCAAAATTGATGCCCAATATCAACGAACATCAATTACATCCCCGAATGTTTTTGCTATTCCAGCGTATCTTGCTGCTTATAACAATCCTGAAGTAGTTATATGAAAAACAGCAATGTTAAATTATGTTGTCAAGAATTATCGTTATGTTAGAGAAAAGTTAGGATTGATTCCAGGATTAAAAGTTATGGAATTAGAAGCATCATATTTGATGTGAATTAATTATGCTGAAACTAATCTAACATCACAACAAGTTAATGAATTATTATTAAAATATAAATTAATTGTTAGTAAAGATAATGATTTTGTTGAAGCTCCAGCAACATGTTTTAGAATTAATATTGGAACATCTTTTGCAATGGTAGTAAAATTAGTCAACATTTTAATAACAATTTTTAGTAAATAAGATAGGAGAACTTAAGATGAACAAAAAAATTATTGCAACAGCTTTAGCGCCGCAGGCTATTGGTCCTTATTCACAAGCCATTAAAGCTGGGAATTTTCTATATATATCAGGGCAATTACCATTAGACCCATCAACAATGGCTTTTGGTGGCACAACAATTAGCGAGCAAACAAAATGATCATTAGAAAACCTAAAAGCAATTATTCAATCCGCGGGTTATAGTTTAGCCAATGTTGTAAAAGTTAATATTTTCTTAAAGGATATTAATGATTTTGCTGCAATGAATGAAGTTTATAAAACATATTTTACTAAAGATTTTCCAGCACGTTCAGCAGTTGCTGTTGCAGGGTTGCCTAAAGATGCGCTAGTCGAAATTGAAGCGATTGCTTATTTAGAATAATTATTTAACATTTATGTCGAAACAAAGAGATTAATTCTCTTTGTTTTAATTAAACATATTTTTTAAAACTAGTCTTCTCATAGAACTAATTATTAAGAATAACAATTATTATAGTTAATAATTAAATCAAATATCTTCTTTAATTTTGTCGAAAACTCTTGATGAAATAAAAAAATCATCAATATGACAATTTGAAAAATAATTTTGTTTAAGATCATGATTTTGCTTTAAATTTTTTAAACATTAAAATATAATACCGTTGATTGTTGTTTTGGTGTTAAACCTTTATGTTGGTATTTTCATTTTCATAGATTTAAATAATTTTGAATATTAGTGAAACCCAAACCATGATAATGAATTAAGGCTTCTTTAAGACTGGATTGTAATTTACTAATCTTATTTAACTTTCGATAACTAGTATCAGGGTTTGTACTAGTTTTGGTAGAATATAGAGTAGAATTTGTTTGTTTTGCTACTAATAAATATAATGGTTGCATGTCAGAAATAATTATTGATTTTTCTTTAATTAATTGCTTATTCATATTTTCAATAATTCATTGTTTTTGTAATCGTTTGGTATTGGTGGATTGAACAAAAATATTATTATTGCTATCAACTACCATTTGAATACAGCATTTGGTATTAGTTGAAAATGGATCAAGATGAGTTTTTCGTTTATCAAATTTATCTTTAAAATTACCTTTATGGATTTCTTTAATAAAAGTTTCATCAATTTGGATTTGACCATTTAATTTTTTAAATTTTAATTGAGTATTTTCTAATTGTTTTGATTGCATTAATTTTTGACGATTATATCAAGCAGTTTTTGGTGTTGTTTTAATAAAACGGGAAATTATTTTACTAGATTGTCCTAATAATGAAATTTGAATTAATAAATTTCACTGTTCATAATTTAAATGACTTCAATAAGTAAAATGATGACGAAAAGCATCAAAACTAGCACGACATTTTTTACATAAATATTTTTGTTTTCCTTCGGGATTATGACCATTTTTAACACAATGATAAGATTTACAATCAGGACATATAATGCCTTTATCTCTAAATTTTTGATCAATTTCATTTAAACGTTTTTGTTTTTTGATTACTTCTGCTTCTTTTTTTATTTTTTCAGCAAATTCTAAAAATTGATCATCTGTAAAACTGTTTTTTAATTCTGTAATTATTTTTTCCATCAATTATTTACCTCTATATATTAAAAATATACCTAAAATTAGATATATTCTATAAATATCAAGAGTTTTCGACAAAATTAAAGAATATCTTTTTAATGGAAATAATATAAAGTGTTATAATATTGATAGTGAGGGATTAAACTATGCAAAAACCACAAAAAGATCAGGCCTTAATAGCAATAGAAATTCAAAAAAAATTACAAGAAATTGAAAATAATTTTAAATGTGTCCCCGATGTTTTAACTGGTGTTGGTTTTTGTGCGAAATCATTTGATGAAAATGGTAAATTAATTACTCAGGAATCATTCAAAAAATCTGAAAAATAAGATAAGATTGATATGTGAGGAGAATGTGAATAAAAAATGTTTGGGTTAACACAAATGGCAGGATTAGTTTATTTTGTCTTTATTATAATTACAGGACTATTTCTCTTAGGATGATTAATATTTGGCTTTATTTTAGTTGGATATAAAAAATGCAAAATAGAATTAGAACCACGGAAATTATTGCGAAAAATGTTAGATGATAATGATTTTCAAGATGTTAATATTGGGGAACGAAAACATATTATCAAAGCACGTAATTTTTCTAATATTAGTAATGCGGTCATTATTCGAAAAAGGGACAATAATGAACAAAGTATTGTTAACATTTATGATATGATTTTTCATTTTTATTATGTCTATAATCAAAAAACAAAACAATCAAAATCTTTTTTTTGATTAAAATTTTTATCATGATTTTTAATATTTGTTTTAATTTTATTTATTGGAACAACAATTTTAGTTGTTTTGACACCCTATTTGACAGATAGTAATGTTATTGCTGGCCTTGGTTTGGCAATTCAAATTTTATCAATTATGGGAATTATCTTTTTAATTCTTGGCTGATTTTGCTGAACAAATTTAGTTGAACATTATCGGCAAGATTTAATAACATTAGCAACAGAGTATTTATCAGATAAAGATTTGAAAACTTTTAAAATTTATACTAGTTGCAAGGCTTTTTTTCCATTTTCAGAAAATGTTATTTGTTTTTAGTAAAAGGAATTGATTTTATAATTTAATCCGGTATATTTAAAGAGTAATTATATTAAACAACACCTGTATATGCTAGTAATATGGTCTAGCGCTTCTACGTCTTACCACCGTAATAAAGACTCTATAGGTTAATGCGTAACGCTTTGACTTTCTGCATTAACTTATGTTCATAAACAAGGTTAATGTTTTTTATTTTTATATAAATTTGAAGGGAGAGTTAAGCTATATGTTTAAACAAAAGATTCAAACTTTTTTTCGTTTTAGTGATTTAAAAACTACTTTTAAAAAAGAAATTATTGGTGGTTTAACAACTTTTTTAGCAATGTTATATATTTTATCAGTCCAACCAAATATGTTATCAATTGCACCAGATATTAATCATCCAACAGATCCAAATCAGAATATGGCATTTGGAGGAATCTTTATTGCAACGGCATTGGCATCTTTTATTGCGACATTAATTATGGGTTTATCAGCTAATATGCCAGTTGGTTTGGCTCCTGGAATGGGCTTAAATGCTGTTTTTACATTCAATGTTGCTAATAATGGCTTGGGTTATCAGGGAGCATTAATTGCCGTAATGTTTTCTGCTGTCATTTTTTGTCTTATTTCAATAACAAAATTACGAACAATTGTTATTAATGCAATTCCACATTCTTTGAAGTTAGCAATTGGGGCTGGAATAGGGTTTTTTATTGCTTATATTGGTTTACATAATATTGGTTTTGTTGGTGATAATGCTGTTGCTTCGGGCGGAGTTGTTGTTAATGGTGGAATTCCAGTGGCAACATTAGGAAATTTAAAAACTAATTGACCAATGATTTTAATGGGATTTGGTGTTTTAATTTTAATTTTTATTTTACACTTTAATAAGGTTCCCGGAGCAATTGCCATTGCTATTTTAGGTGGATTAGGGGTTTCGCTAATAATTGGGAATGTTATTAATAATGATTTTATTCGCACAAATTTTGCCCATTGGCAGGGTTGAAATTATAGTGATTTTCAAGGTTTTGGAACTAATTTAGAATCAACGTTTAGAGCTTTTACTAATCCAAAAATTTGAACATCACCAATTATGTATATTTCAATTTTTGTCTTTTTATTTGTGGATTTTTTTGATACAACAGGAACGTTATATTCTGTTTCAACACAAATTTCAACAGCAACAAAACAACAATATGCATTAACACCACGAGCTTTAATAGCTGATTCAGTTGGAACATTAATAGGAGGAACATTAGGATGCTCACCTGTTACGAGTTTTGTTGAATCAACAACTGGTGTTTCACAGGAAGCCCGAACTGGGTTTTCAGCTATTATTACTGGAACAATGTTTTTAATTGCAATTCCATTATTTCCAATTTTTAAATTAATTACACCAGCGGTTGCTGGAGCGGCAGTTATTTTTGTTGGAACATTAATGGTTGGTCAAATTAAAGATATTGAATGGGTAAAACCTGAGTTTGGGATTGCTGCATTCTTTACAATTATTACGATGGTTGTAACCTTCTCAATTACGAATGGGTTAGCAGTTGGTTTTATTGCATATCTCTTAATTTGTTTAATTACAAAAAAAGCTAAAACCGTTGCAATTCCAATTTATGTTTTAGATCTTTGTTTTATTGGTTATTTTATTGCCTTTGCTTTTGTTCAATAAAATTGGAAAAATAAATTTACAATAAAAATAATTGTATTATTAGTTACTTTATTCTAAAATATAATCATATAAATAAAGAGGTCAACAATATGCGCTTAGATAATGAAGTTTATGATAAAAATTTAACGGCAGCTGTTAATTTTATAAAACAAAAAGTAAACAATTGAAAAGATTATCAGTTTTTAATGGTTCTTGGAACGGGTTATAATCATCTTATTGATTCATTTAGAATTAATCATAGTATTAAATATAGTGATATTCCCTTTTGACCAGTTTGTACGGCACCATATCATTTTGGAAATTTAGTATTTGCTGAGTATAATAATAAAAAAGTTATTTTTATGCAAGGGCGACACCATTACTGTGAAGGATATAGTATGAGTGAAATTGCTTTTCCCATTTATACCTTATCATTATTAAATGTTAAAATAATGATTGCTTCAAATGCGGCAGCTAGTTTAAATGCACAAGCAATAAAAATTGGTGAAATATGTGCCATAACAGATCACATTAATGCTTTTGGCGATAATCCAATTTTGGGATTAAATAATCCACGATTAGGAATTCGTTGACCAATTCCTCAAAATTTATATGATGATAAATTACGAGAATTATTGTTAACAATTGCGGATGAAAACAATATTAAATTAAAAACGGGAGTATATGTTGGTTATCCTGGTGGAATCTTTGAAACAACTAGTGAGGCATTAATGTATAAATCGTATGCAGAAATGATTGGAATGAGTATTGTTCCTGAAGTAATTGCGGCATTTCATAGTGGAATGAAAGTTGCAGGTTTATCAACAGCAACAGTTTACTCAATTGGTGATAATCCTGATTTTGTGAATGATGATTATATTATGAAACAAACGTGAAAAATGGCTCTTGACTTGAAAACATTAATAATGAAATTATTAGAAGTAATTTAACAAAAATAGAAATATTATTGAACTTTTCCCTTATTGAAATAATCCCTTCAAATTAAAAAACCAATAATTATATTAATAATAAAGAAAATTATTTTTATTAATTTTAAAATATTACATAAGCTACAATTTTATAAAATAGATAAAATGATAGGGAACATTTATGTTCTAAGGCATAAACTTTTTTTATTCATACTCTGAATAAAAGAAGTATTAGAGTAAGTTACGATTATGAACTGGATTATTAATATATGTTGATAGAATGGCTTTGGATATAAACAGCGAATGAATACTTTTAAAAAGAGGATGAGTTAAAAATTGAAAATGTTAAGCTCACGACTTAGATTAATTTAATTATTAAAAAAATAGATGATAGTAAAATTTATGGGGAATTGAAACAAATAATAAAATCATTAAGTTGGTTTATAAAATAGATACGCATAGTAAATGATTACATGACATTTGCTAAAACTATTTAGTTACTATGATATCAACATATGTTAATTGAAATCAATGTCAAACTAATCAAGACGATTTTAAAATAGATCAATAAAAATTCATAATTCAATTAACAACAAATAATAAAATAAAATTAATTTAGGAGGATTGTAAATAATGATAATTGTTTTGGCATGATGTGGCACTTTTTTTGATATTATATTTTTAATTCCACAATTATTTAAAATAATAAAAACTAAATATGTTAATGATTTATCTATGTTCAGTACGTTCTTTACTCTTATTGCCGGAGTATTATGAATAATTTATGGAATTCATTATAATGAAATATTTTTATATGTTTCAAATATTTTTGTAACATTATTTTCTTTAGTTTTAATTATTTTACAAATATTATGGTCAAAACCAAAATTTAAGATTAGAACAAAGAATAAATTAATTAGAAATTTAATGAAATTAGATATTGATGAAATTGAAAATGAAATTTTAATTTTAAAAAAAGGAGAAAACATATAAATGATATATTATATATTGGGAATTGTCGCAAATACATTTGTTATGTTAAGAGCATTCCCTCAAATTTTTAAGATATTATATTATAAATCAGCAATGGATGTTTCATATTTATCTAATATTTTTATAATTTTTTATGCATCATTTTGAATGATTTATGGAATTATTACAAATGAAAAAATAATTTTATTAATGGCTATTATTTTAATTTTAACTTCTTTTATAATAATTATATTAAAATTTGTTTACAATAAAAATAATAGTAAATTACAAAAAATTATGCAATATTTAGAATTGCTTAATAATAATTAATTAAATATTCGCAATGTAAGTCAAATTATCAGTGTTTTGCTTAATAAAGATAAGCACTTGATTAATATTTTATTCTTATTAAATTGTAACTACAGATGCAGCAAAACTATTAATTAAATAATAACATAATTTGGAGTGACAAGGGTTTTTGGGAAAATTTTATATAGTGTAAAGATTCTTATATTTAGATTATTTGCTTCATTAAAACGATTGTCTTTTACCTTAAATGGCCCTGAATTATTAAACTTATGAATTTATTTTCAAATAGTTAATTTAACGTTTTGATAGTCCTTAAATAAATTGTTCAGGTGTCTTTCCTATTTTATAAAACTAACAACTTGCTGTTTAAATTCATTGGTATGATGATTCTTTGCCATAACTACATCTCTATCTGTAAGTTATTTATAATCTTTACGCTACATTATTGCTGTCCAATTTATCTTACCCCATCCAAAATAAATATATTTAGTTAATAAAAGAATAGTTTCTAAGATATATTTAGATTCTTAATTCAATATAAAATTTTAAATACTTTTAATAAAATACTCAAAATTTATTTTGTTACTTTCTTTTTATAATAATTATTTTAAGTTTTATATTTTAAATATCTTTGTAATCATATTTCATTTCTATGTTCAATAAGATCCTTCTCCTCCACTTTGGAATAGACAACTGTTATAAAATATTATTTAATTTTAATTTATTTTATTATTTGGAGTTAAAAATTTAATAATAAAAAGTATTATTAAGTAATTTAATAAAAGTAATAACATTATTTTACTTTTTCTTTATTCAAATAACCGCTTCAAATTAAAAAACCAATGACTGTATTAATAATAAAGAAACTCATTTGTATTAACATATTAATGTTAATTGATATCGGATGATTAGAACCAATACTATTAACTCCGGCAAACATTGAAAATTGTATAATATTAGAAATTAATCATAAAATTCATTGTTCTTTTAATCGTAAAAACATTAAAATTGAAGCAATAATTGCAATACTATTAGTAATACTATCAAAAATATGGGGGACTGGTTGTTTTAAATAAGCATAGTCATTTTTAGTGATAGCATAATGAAAGGCAGGAATTTCGTAGTATCATGCAGCTGTTAAAATAGCACATGCACTTAGAGCAATTAGAGTTATAATTCATCACTTTGATTTTCTGATGTTTAAAGCTGAGTTCTGATCAAATATTAATGTTTTTTGTCAAATATATCATCCAATAAATTGAAAAGGTAAATAAAAAAATAAATTTAATTGTGCATCACCAGTATAGCCAAAATCAAATGCAAATAAACCAAATGTTGTAACATTAATTAAACCTCAGAAAAAATTACTCATTTTTCCAAAGCTAATTAAAAAAACATTTAAAATACCAGTAAAACTAACCAAACCACTTAAGGAATAAAGGGTTGCATCTATTCACTTTGGAACATTGCCTAAATATGGCTTAGATGTGTTTAAAATATTTATAATACTAAAAATTGAAGGATTATTATAAGGATCAATAAAATGATTTAATTCAAAGAAAGATAATAAGGTAACAATGATTCCAAGACAAATTAAAAGAATTTTGAAAGATTTCGGTAATTCTTTAATATCTTTTCAAATTGTTTTTACTCCTAGAAAATTAATTGGGCGAGTAATTATAAATCATTTTTGCTTTTTATTTTCCATCATTATGTTAAACTTTCTGTTGATTTTTTTAATTTATAATTATATCTTAACAAAAACTACTTTTTTTGTTATATTTTATTTGAATTTACTATAATAAATATAAGAGAAAATATGATAAGTATTTTACTAATATAATAATTTTAAAAATAGTTTATGATAATGTTTTATTATAACAATATTGATATTTTTGTTTTTTCACTTTGCATTTATTATACTTTAAATATTAATTGATGCTGACACAGTATTAATATTTTAATATTAAAGGATGCTATAACATCTTGGTTCTGAAATTCCGGTCTTATAGATTGATTAAGCAAAAGATAATTAATATATTGAACAATTAACAATATAAAGTTATCATTTATTATAAAGTTCTCTTATCAAGATATGATATTAGTATTTTATATAAAATAAAATAAAAAAATGGATAAAAATAGTTGCTTGTTTTTTGATATTTAGTATATAATGAATAAGGCTAAAAAATATGCCATGCCTAGTTAGCTCAGTCGGTAGAGCACTCGGCTGTTAACCGATCGGTCGCAGGTTCGAGTCCTGCACTAGGCGCCATTATTTTTTTTGACAATTTTTGTAAATATTTATTGGCCTGTTGGTGAAGTGGTTAACACACATGCCTTTCACGCATGCATTCACGGGTTCAAACCCCGTACAGGTCACCATTTTCGGGTGTTAGCTCAGTTGGGAGAGCGTCTGCCTTACAAGCAGGTGGTCAGCGGTTCAAGTCCGTTACACCCGACCATTTTTTATTTATAAGCTGGCTTAGCTCAACTGGTAGAGCAACTGACTTGTAATCAGTAGGTTGGGAGTTCAATTCTTCTAGCCAGCACCATTGACTTTCTCCTGTTAGCTCAGTAGGTAGAGCATCTGGCTTTTAACCAGTGGGTCAAAGGTTCAAGTCCTTTACAGGAGACCATTTTTTTAAAATCACATACCCGGGTGTGGCGGAACTGGCAGACGCACCAGACTTAGGATCTGGCGGGGTAACTCGTGGGGGTTCAAGTCCCTTCACCCGGACCATAAAAAAGAAACAAAATAACACTTTTCAAAGTGTTTTTTATTTTGTAAAAATATTTTAATTTTGCGTTTTTTTTACTATAATTAATAAAACTATAAAATTGTTTCTGATATATAACTTCAATAATTGATTGTACAATTTTTGATTAGAAAGAAGGATGAATATGAAAAAAGCTGTTTTTTCAGATTTAGATGGAACTTTATTAAAAGATAATCATCGTTTTAGTAAATTAACGAAAAAAACAATTAATTCAGTCCAAAAAAAAGGAATTCCCTTTGTTGTTACGACAGGGCGCTTAGCGAATGATGCAATTCGTCAAGCTCGTAAGTTAAAAGTCCACAAATATAATGGTTATGTTTTGGCAAATAATGGAGCAAGTGCATATTCATTTAAAACAAATAGTTTTTTGTGAATGATGATTTTTACAACAGCTGAAATTAATATTCTTTTTAACTTTACTTATCGAAAATATAAAGTCCATTTCTTCAGTAATAATTGTACTTATGTTTATGAACATGGTGAAAATTCTTATTATTGATCAAAAATAATGCGAACTAAATATCAGGTTATTACTAAACCAACGGAAATTATTGAAGATATTACGCATGCTAGTGTTATTACCCATCAATCATTAGATGATAATGCTGCCACAGCCTTGATACAAGAGCTGCGGCAACTATTGCCACAATTAGATATTACGCAGTATAATAATCGTGTTTTTGAAATTGCTTGTAAGGGAATTTCAAAAGGAAGTGCACTACAGTTTTTATCACATCATATTGGTATTGATATTAGTCAAACTTATTCTTTCGGTGATTCTTATAATGATTTTGAATTAATTCGTCAAGCTGGAATTGGAATCGCTGTTAGCAATGCAATTGATGAATTAAAGGCAATGGCTAATGAAGTAACATTATCAAATCGAGAAGACGGGCCTGCAAAATATTTACAACAGTTTTTCTTAAAAAAATAGAACTTTTGTGATATGATAAAAAAAGCAAGAAAGTTCAGTAAAGGAGAGAATAAAATGGCTGTAAAGGAAATAAAAACTGTTGATGAGTTTGAAAATGTAATTGCTGAAAGCAAATTAACATTAGTTGATTTTTATGCTGATTGATGTGGACCATGTAAAATGATTGCACCGGTAATTAATGAATTAGCGAAGGAACGTAGTGATGTTAATTTTATTAAAATTAATGTTGATGAATTACAAGATCTTGCGCAAAAATATGGAATTTTATCAATTCCAACATTAATTACATTTCAAAATGGAAATGAATTAAAACGAAAAACTGGGTTTGTGCCTCGTAATGAAATTGAACAAGAATTATTAAGTTAAACTTAGTTTTTATAAAAATTAATAACAGATTAAAAGAAGAAGGTGAACAGAAAATGGCAATGGCAATGAAGAAGCGTCGTCGTTTAATTGCAGAAAAAAAAGCAGCAAAAGCCTTAGCACGAAAAGAAGCTGCAAAAAAAGAAAGAGATAACTTAAACACAAAAGCTGCAAAATAAAGTAATAAAACAGTAATAAAACCTGTACCTAATTTGGAAAGTACTAATAAGAAGTATTTTCCAAATTTTTATTTTTATATAAAGATAAATCAAAGGGATATTCTATTAATTAATATATTAAGTACTAAATATCAAGATATTTTTTAATAATATTTTTTATCCTTATCCTAAAATTGAAAATATAACAGCGGTAATTAAAGCATAACTAAAATTAAGCCCGAGGGTTGCAAGGAGGATAAAACTTTTTTTCTTTAGATATCAAACATAACCATCATATTCAGATTCGAGATGGGAATATTTCGTGATAATATTAAAACCTAAATCTGCTTGTCATGGTTTTAATTCCTTGGTGATGGTTAGTTTTCGCAATGGATTTCGGGTAATAATTCAGTTACAAATAAACATTATTAGAATTATAACAATTAAAATTCCAAAGAAAATTTGTGATAAATCACTATAATTTAAATGTAAGGCCTTTTTATATAAAATAAGCGGAATTGTTGCTGCAATTTGTAATAATAGAAAAATAACATTACAGCTTAAACTAATAATTCAAAAATTTTTAAGTGATGTTTTCATTATTTGATGTGAACTTTCTTCTTATTTATTTATTTTCTTATATTTTAAAAAATTGTAACAAATTCGTCGGTTGCAATTCGTAAGCGCGGAAAAGTTGTCCCTGGTGTGTTGTCATCATAATACCCAAAAACAAGGCCTAAAGCTAAATGTCATTTTGTTGTGTCAACAATATTGTGTTCTTGAAAAAACGGAATGGCTTGAGTTGGGGTTACCCCGCCCATAATACTTGATCCAATTTTTAAATCGGCTGCTTGTAATGTCATAAAACTAGCAACAATATGGGCTTGTTCATCAGAAAACATATCAAGATTTGGATAAGTTTTTAAATAATTACTTATTCCATTTATATTTTTTGTTAATATCTCTCCTGTAAAAAGTCGTCCTAATCGTTTGGTTAAAAATTCTTCGGAAGTTAAATAAGTGCTATTTGCTCCCAATAATAAGACCAAAACAGGGGCGTCTTTTACTTTCTGATGATTTCCAGCCATAAAGCAGGTCATTGCTGCTTGTTCTTTTAGTTTTGGGTCTTTAATAACAATTAATTTAACTGGTTCTAATCCATTTGAACTAGGGGCCAAAGCACCGGTAGTTAAAATTGTTTTTAAATCATTTTCATTAATAGATTTTGTTTTATCATAAATTTTAATAGCTTTTCGAAATTGGGCTGCGTGTTCTACACTCATTGTTTTTCCTCCACTTTCTTGTTGTCGTAATAATTTTATTATACGTGAATAAAATTAAATTAATAGTCTTTAAATGGCGAGCAAACTTTGGGAATAATGTTATAATTAAAAAGAAAAAATTGGGAAAGAGTAATAAAGATGGAATTTTCGCATAAAGCAATTGAGCAAAAATGACAAGAATATTGAGAAAAGCAGCAAACTTTTAAAACAACAAATAATTCTGATCAAAAAGCTTATATTTTAGACATGTTTCCATACCCTTCAGGGGCAGGATTGCACGTTGGTCATCCAAAAGGGTATGTTGCAACAGATGTTATTAGTCGGATGAGAAAAATGCAGGGATATGATGTTCTACATCCAATTGGATGAGATGCTTTTGGATTACCAGCTGAACAATATGCTTTGCAAACTGGAAATGATCCTGCTGAATTTACTTTACAAAACATTACTAATTTTCGTAAACAATTAAAAGCCCTTGGGTTTGGTTATGATTATAATAAAGAAGTTAATACTTCTTCACCGATGTTTTTTAAAACCACACAATTAATTTTTGAATTATTATATCAAAATGGGTTGGCAGAGATGCGGGATGTTGATGTCAATTGGTGTCCAGAATTAGGAACAGTCTTAGCAAATGAAGAGGTTTTAAATGTTAATGGAAAAATGGTTTCAGAACGTGGTCATCATCTCGTTTATAAAAAACCAATGCGACAATGAGTTTTAAAAATCACGGCTTATGCTGAAAAATTATTAGAAGGATTAGACGAAGTTGATTGACCTGAATCAGTGAAGGATTTACAACGTAATTGAATTGGTAAGTCAGTTGGAGCTGAAATTAAATTTACAGTCCAAAATAGCTCTGAAATTATTGAAGTTTTTACTACGCGGGCAGACACTATTTTTGGTGTTGAATACTTGGTCTTAGCACCAGAGCATCCGTTAGTAACAAAATTAACAGCCCCAGAATATAAAAACGCAGTAACCGAATTTTTAGCGACAACAAAAGCAAAAAGTGATTTAGATCGACAAGATAATAGTAAAGAAAAAACAGGAATGTTTATTGGTAGCTATGCAATTAATCCGGCTAATAATAAAGTTGTTCCAATTTGGATTGCTGATTATGTATTACCATTTTATGCAACAGGAGCAATAATGGCTGTTCCGGGCTATGATGAACGGGATTATTTGTTTGCTTTAAAATATCAATTACCAATTAGTTATGTTATTGAGGGAGAACAGCATCAGCAAGTACATCATAAAGATGGGAAACATATTAACTCTGATTTTTTAAATGGTTTGTTTACTGATGAGGCTATATCAAAAGCAATTACTGTTTTATCATCAACAGGGCATGCAACAGCAAAAGTTACTTATAAACTTCGTGATTGATTATTTTCGCGGCAACGTTATTGGGGTGAACCATTTCCAGTTATTCATTGAGAAGATGGTTCAATTAGTTTGGTGGATGAAACAGAGTTACCATTAGAATTACCAAAAATGACAAATATTCAGCCATCACAAACAGGGGAATCACCATTGGCGAATGCTACGGAGTGATTAACAGTTGTTGATAGTACTGGTAAAAAAGGGCGACGAGAAACAAATACAATGCCACAATGAGCGGGTAGTTGCTGATATTATTTAGGATATATCTTAATGGAAAATAATGCGATGCTTGATTTAAGAAGTTCAAAAGCGCAAGATTTATTAAAGAAATGATTACCAGTTGATTTATATGTTGGTGGACAAGAACATGCTGTTTTACATTTATTATATTCTCGTTTTTGGCATAAATTTTTATATGATCAAAAATTAGTTCCTACTTCTGAACCGTTTTACAAACTAGTTAACCAAGGAATGATTTTAGGAACTGATGGCACAAAAATGAGTAAATCAAAGGGTAATGTTGTAAATCCTGATGATATTATTAAATCACATGGAGCTGATACCTTACGGTTATATGAAATGTTTATGGGTCCAATTGACGCATCATTGCCATGGAATCCTAATGGTTTAGATTCAGCGCGGAAATGATTAGATCGTGTCTATCGTCTTGTTAAAAAGAATAATTTTACTAATGTTAATAATCATCAATTAGATTTTGCATATCATAGTATGGTTAAAAAAGGAACGGAAATGCTTGAAAGATTAAGTTTTAATACTACTATTTCACAATTGATGGTTTTTATTAATGCTTGTTATAAAGATGATGCACCGATTTATCAACCATATTTTGAAGGATTTACTAAAATGTTAAGTCTTTTTGCACCACATTTGGCAGAAGAAATTTGGGTTACTTTGCAACAAGAATCATCAATTGCTTTATCAACATGACCAAGTTATGATGAAAAATATTTAGAAAAAAATGAGGCTGTAATTGCGGTTCAAATTAATGGGAAATTTCGAACTACATTAAATGTTGCAATTAATACTTCTGAAGCTGATGTCTTAGCTTTAGCAAAAGTAAATCATAATGTTCAAACTTTTTTAGTTGATCACGAAATTATTAAGGAAATTGTTATTAAAAATAAAATTGTTAATTTTGTTGTAAAATAATATTGCAAAATTATTTAATATTTTTATATAAAGGAGAAAAAATATGAAATTTGTTCGTTCTAGTGATGGACCGTGAGGTTTTTTTGATCCCGCCGGGTCGTATGTACCAGGCGCAGATTGAAATACTCAGTGATTTTTTAAGGGCCATAGTTATGTTTTCCAATTAGTTGGAATTGCTATTTTTGTCTTAATTATTGGATCATTATTTTTTTGTAAAAAATATTATGCTAAAACTGTCAATTGAAAATGGTTCCGAATTTCAATTGGGGTTTATCAAATTGCAACTTATTTTTTAACTTATGTAATTTGAGTGGCATATTTAGCGCTTGTTTTAAAAACGGAATGAATTTGGGGTCCAGTTGGTCCCTCACAAGTTCGGGGCTTAAGTGAAATGATGCCATTTCATTTGTGTAGTATCCACCAATTATTATCAGGATTTATTTTAATTTTTCCTAGTCGAAAATTTTTTGAAATAGTAGCACCATCAGCAATTATTTTACCAATCTTAGCAATTATTACCCCGGTTAATGGTTATTGAAGTTTAGATAATTTTTTCTATTATAATTACTTTATTTTACATACTTTAATTATTTTTGCTTATTTATATGTTTATAAATATGGTTTGGTTGGTCGTCCTTATAGTGGGCTGTTATTTAAGTGACAATTATTATGGATAATATTATTTTCAATTGTGGCCGTAATTTGAGATTGAATTTTTAAAACTAATCAGTTATTTGTTGGTCCAAATAGTGGTGAACCTTGGAATAATGGTGGCTTTAATGTTGGCGGATGAAACACAAATTTTATTGGGGTAAAATATATGTGACCATTTGCGTGGTTACCAATGTTTATTTTAGGAATTGTGATGATTTCAATTACCCATTTCTTATTATTTTATATTCCGCAAAGTTTCTTATACGATGCCAAAACAAAAGAATTAAAAATAGTTTCTCGTGGTTCGTGTAATAAATTTCGAACAAAACAAGGATTAACTTATATTGGTTTCACTTTTACCTATATTTTTTGACCAGATAATAAAATTAATCATCATTTAAATCGAACTAACTTGTTACAGTTTACAGATGTTGAATTATTAACCCTTTCTCGTTAAAATAGTCAGTATTTCTGACTATTTTTTAATTATTAACCCTGGCAATTTAAAATAAAGGTATAATATAATAAATTAATAAGAGAAGGTGGATGATAACAATGTTTAAATATGCAATTATTGCTAATGATTATCAAGAATCAGTTAAATTAGTTAATAAAATTACTAAAACATTACAGAACTATGGTCTAATAGAAGACATTATTAATCCAGAATATGTTTTTGTTGTTGGTGGCGATGGAACTTTATTGCGTGCTGTTAATGAGTTTCAAGATATTATTGATGAAGTTTGTTTTGTCGTTATTAAATCGGGATCACTAGTGTTTTATGCTAATTATGATGAAACAACATATCCCCGCGCAATTAATGCAATTATTAAAGATACAGTCCGAATTCATCAAATGCCTTTATTAGAGATTAAGTATAACAATAATATTATTCGCTATGCTTTAAATGAAGCTAAGGTTGTTGATCATGTTAAAACAATTCGTACCGATATTTATGTGAATGATGATTTATTAGAACACTTTCGTGGCAGTGGTTTAGTTTTTGCAACAAAAACAGGGTCAACTGGTTATATGCGTGCAATTAATGGATCAATTATTGCGGCAAATATGACAACGTTATGACAATTAAAAGAAATTGCCCCCGTTACCAATTCCACTTTTTCAACAATTAATGCGTCTATTATTTTAGATCAGCAACAAGTTGTCCGTTTAAGAGGAGACTTAACAGGAAAAAGTTTAGTCATTGATACATATGAATCAGAAATTTTAAATTCTAATATTGAATTAAAAATTAGTCAAAAAACATTAAACTTATTTTATGATGAAAAAAATAATTTAAATATGATTGCGAAAATGAAACTTTTATTTGCCCATTGTAATAATAGAAGGGATGATTAAGGATGCAAGTAGAATATATCATTATTATTGTCGTAGCAATGATTTTAATGTTATTATTTATTTTAATGATGATTTTTTGAAAAAAAATTTTCAATTTACAAAAGGATTTAGTTCCGCAACAGAAAATATCCTTTTCGATTAATGACTTAGTTACAATTTTAGGGACAGTTCAAAATATTGTTACTGTTAAAGCGACATTAACTCGCTTACGTGTTACAGTAAAAGATTTAGCGGAAGTTGATGTCGAACTATTAAAAACAAAGTTTAAACTAAAGAATGTTAATATCGTGTTACAAACAATAATTATGCCATTTGGGACTGTTAGTTTAGCAGTTAAGAATGAAATTGAGCAAATTATTAAAAAGAACAATAGGGTTTAAACAAATATGTCATTTAAAAAAGTGGTGGAAAATTTTTATAGAAAGGAGTAAATATTAGGATGGAATGAATAATTATAGTTATAATCCTTATTGTGTTGTCTTTAGTAGGCGGATTGATTCGATTTTGTTTTCGAAAAACAAAATATCATCTTAAAGCTGAGGAACATACCGTTAATGGGAAAAAACAAGCGGATAAAAGTTACGAGCATATGATGACAATAATTAGTGAAGATCCGTCAATTGCAAAATATTTATTACCGTTACCGCGTTATGTTGATACTTCAATTTTAGATTATAAAATTGATTTTAATTTAGGATTATTTATGTCGGATTATTGGGAATTAATTCATTATTTAAACAAAACAACAGATCCAATTGCAAATGATATTTTTGTGGAATATTTTACAACAATTAATGAAGAATTAAATAATTTATTAACGGAAGTTATTGCTAATAATATTGAACCGCTAGCAAAAGTGTTCCTGACTTTATATGACCAAGAAACATGAGATAAATCCTTTGTGGAATATTTTTTAAAACCATATGTTTTATCAACCCGTAAAATGTTAGCAACACAATTGATTCCATATAGTTTTGCTATTTTACAAAAAATTAAATTTTATTTACGATGAAAAGATCGTCAAATTTTTGCGGAATTGGAAGCAACTTTTTTAGCTGCTTTGAATGAGCATTTTACTTTAGTTAATAAAATTTATCAAGAGTTTATTCAAAAATTAGAAGCTGATTTTAATACCTTTTTTGATTCACAAACATGAGAGAATTTTGAACAATCAATTTCAACACCATCAGAATTAGAAGAATTATATCAATTATTTGGATTAGATCCAGCAGCTTCAGTTAGCAATATTAAACGGGCTTATCGACAGTTAGCTAAAAAATATCACCCCGACTTAAATAAAAGTTTTGATAGTGAAGAATTAATGCGAAAAATTAATGACGGTTATGAAAAACTATTAGCAAATCACCAACAAGAAGAGAATGAAAATTAATAATTTATTAATTGCCGATAGTTTTTAATAAAATTAAGCGTATAATCTTATTAATTTAAAAGATAAAGCATTTATTTTTTTGATCAAAGAAATAGGACAAGAAAGGTACAATCAATATGACTGCCCAAAAAATAATAAATTGATATTATACTAATTTAAAACTTAATAATTGAGATTTATATGTTGCTGTTTCTGATCAAGGAGTTACTTTTATTGGTTCAAATCATAAAGGGTTTGGTGAATTGGAATATTGGCAAAAGAAAAAAGAACCAAATATTACATTAATTACTGATCAAATTGGTAAAACAACCGAAGTAGTGACCCAATTAACAGAATACTTGGCAGGAAAGCGAACAAAGTTTACCTTGCGATTTGATTTTAATGGAACACCATTTCAGCAAAAAGTTTGAGAGGCAGTTGCAAAAACTCCTTATGGAACAACAACATCTTATTCTGATATTGCACAAAAGGTTGGTCATCCGCGAGCAGTACGTGCTGTTGGCACAGCAATTGGAAATAATTCATTAACAATTATTGTACCATGTCATCGTGTCCTTGGGAAAAATAATGCCTTACGTGGTTATCGTGGGGGTTTGGAAATGAAAGCAGCTTTATTACAATTAGAAAATATTTGATAAGTTAGTTTTTATTTTTTTTTATTTTTTTTTATTTTTTGTTAAAATAAGTAATGATATTGTTTTAATTAAAATAAAATTTTTAATTAATATTAAAAGGAGAAAATACAATGCGAAAAATTCAGACAATAATAAGCAGCTTATTAGTACTTGGTTCTACTAGTACAGTTTTAATTCCTGCTACTAGTTTTATTATTCAGAGAAACCCTCATCAACAATTATATTCAGCTACTGATTCAAATGGTGTTGATAATTATGTTTATTCTGGGTATTTATTACGTTATTTTATTTACAAATCTTCCAATATTAGTACGAATAGAACTGTCAAAACATTAGAACAAAATATTGTTGATAATAAAGATGTAATTTATTCATCAAGAGTTGATACAGATAATGTAACTATGGATAATGTGGATGAATTTGAAAAAGCGTTAATGGCAGCAATTGTTAATATTAGTATTTATGGAATGACTAATTGAAAAGAATTTTTTGCGGAATCATATTCAAAATGAACAACGACTCCGGATGTTATGAAAAATAAGAGCTGAGAAATCTTAAATAATTTTTTTGTAGATATTTATCCATATTTTCAAAGTAATAACTTTGGAGCAAAAGAAAATACTTTAAAAAATAGTTTGGCCTACATTAATAACTATGTTGCTAATTCAAAAGCTCCAGTAGCTGTTTATGATATAACTTTAACCTCAAAACGAACTAATGTTGTTGATCTGAAATATCAAGGAACTTTTGGCTCAAGATTTGGATTGCAGCAAGAAATTCCAACCGATATAAATCTTTGAGGTTATAGTTATACTTATAATGCTCTTAGAACAAGTTTAACAATGTGACAAACAGAAGGTATTGAAGATGTTAATAATGATATTATTGATTTTAATGGTAATGTTTTACGAAATAATATTATTGATTTTAATGGTAATAATTTATCAGCTGGTTTAGCAAATATGATGAATGATTCATATACTAAAGCTTCAACAACATCATTGAAAAAATATGATGATTTTATTAGCAAAGCAAAACAAATGCATTATAAATCATTTGATAAATTAAATGATGATTTAAAAAAAATCACAACATATGAAACTGATGATTATCAAACGGGAAATACCATTTTCTTAAAAGATAGTGTTACAGCGATGAAAAATTATTATGGATGAGGCGAAAATACTGTTCGTGATTTTGAACAACAACTTTTAGATTTGTTTAATATTACGTATCTTATAACTGGGGACAATTTTAGATATTTTTTAGCTGGATTCTTATTTTCACCTGACGCTCCGTTGGCAGGTCAAGGGCAAGCAACCGAGGCATATATTGCATATAGTTTTTATCAAAATCGGATTACACAACAGATCACATCAAGTGCTTATGCTTTTATTATTTTCTCAGCAAAAGGTTTTGATGATAACTCACAAAAAGGTGTTAGTAATGAATATAAAATGGGATGATGAAGTTCACCAAATATTTTTTGTAGTTTAAATCATGAAATGGGTCATGCTGTTGATGTTTATTATGGTATGACAGAAAGTGCGCGAGCAAATGCGGCAAATCAATTTGACAATATTTTAAATTCCCTAGGAATTAAGGGGCAATATAATGTCAATGTTTTTGGTTTTGATAATATTGTTAATTATGATAAAAAAACAAATGTGATAAAAATTGTTTTAATTAGTGTTTTTGGTGTTTTGTGTGCAAGTATTATTATTGCTATTATTTGAAGTACTATTTTGAGAAAAACAAATCGGAAAAAACAAAATTAAAAAGAATATAATTGTGGCATCTTTTTAAGTAAGAAAGACATATAAAATGAATAATAAGAAACAAATGATGAAATTTAGTTTTATTGTTTTTACTATGTGAGCCAATTGGTTTGGGATAAATTTGAGGGCTATATGGTTATATTAATAAGAATCAAGGATTTTATTTCTTCTTAATTTATACTTTTCCAATATTAATTGTTGGAGGTCCATTATTAATCTTTGAATTTAATTTGGGAAATCCGCACTGCTAAAATCTTATTAATATTCTTGCGCAAAAAAATATTTATTTCAGCAGATTTATTGATTGATTTCAATTGACATTAATAATTATTAAAATTTTCTATGAAGTTTTAATTTATAAAAATTTTAATTATAAAAAATAAAAAAAGAATGACACTTGTTAATTACACAATATCATTCTTCTAGTTTGATTTTTAAATGTTTATTTTTTATATAATAATTTATTTTTATTTAAAATAAATAAGTATCTTAGATTCTTTTTGAGATATTAAATACAAAGACAGATCTTAAATTATATTCTTTAATTTTTTTAAGAAAGAAAAATAATTCTTTTCTGAAAATAATATAGAACCTACCACAATTAAATCAATATTACTCGTAATTATTTTATAAAAATTATTTCATCGAATACCTCCGTCAATTTGAAATAATAAATTCGGATTTTGTTGTTTTAATGTGGGAATTTTTTTAATATTATGTCAGACATCAGGGTCAAAACTCTGTCCTGTAAAACCAGGCTTTATTGCCATTAGAGTAATCAAATCAATTTTTGTCAAAAAATCTTTTATTTCCTCAATTTGCTCGTTAATGTCTATTGCTATCCCAACTTTAATATTGTATTTTTTTATTTCATTAATTAAATTTAAAACTTCAATCTTATTTTTAATGCTTTTTCAATGAAATGTAATATAATCTGCATTTGAAAATAAGGCAATTTTATTTAATATATTAACAGCCATAATATGGACATCAATTATTAAATTAGGACAATGTCTTTTAATATCATTAAGTTGTTTTGGACCTAAAGCATAATTTTCTACAAATTGTCCGTCCATTACATCAAAATGAATTCATTGTATTCCTATTTTAATTAGTTTTTTTATTTCTTTTTTAAAATTAGATGTATCAGCACAGTAAATAGAGGGAGTTATTATAAATTCTTTATTCATTTTCAAAAGAATCAATAATTTTTTTATTTACATTTATATAACCAACTTCTGTACTGCTAATAATATCACTAATAGTATTTCTATTTTTAAAAAACAAGTTAAATAAATTAACCCGTAATAGGTAAGTTTTTATAAAATCAGTTTTTAATTTGCTAATTACACTGATTAGAATATTTGTCATTTGTGAAAAATTTAACATTTTGCCTCCTTAATTATCATATTTCTTTACAATATTAATTAGTTCAATTGTTGAAGAACACTTTTTAATATCAGTTAAAAATTCTTTTTTTGCAAACAGTTTTGCTATTTGTTGTAATAATTCAATATGTGAAAAATTATCTTCTGCAGAAAGAGCTAAGCAATATTTAATATGATATTTTTTCTCTTCCTGAAAAGCAACTGGAATCTTAAAATATGTAAAACTTATTCCAGTTTTCAAAATTGTTGAATCAGGCATAATATGTAACAGGGCTAGTTTTGGGGCTAAAATATAATATGGTCCTAAATCATTTGTAATTTTAATAATTTTTGTTGGAAAATCATTTTGGACATAATTATTTTCAATTAATAGATTGGAACCTACTTTAATTGCTTCCTCTCATTTTTTAATTGGCTTTTTAATATATTGTAATAATTTTTTATTAAAAATTTTCATTTTTATATACCTTTCTATTTTTAAATGTATTTTAAAAAATAAGTTTATAAATTACAATAAAATGAATATTTTTTGCATTTTTTTATTAAAATGAATATTTTTTGCAAATTTAATACATTATAAATTTTAATAAAGGGGGAATTAAATGATTCCGATAATTATTATTGATTTATATTATTTAACATCTTTGGAAAAATATATAGTATCTGAAATTAATAAAAGACCAAAATATTTCTTAAGTAATTCTATAACAATAATTAGCCAAAATTTTGGAATAGCAACATCAACTATATCCAGATTAGCAAAAAAAATAGGATTTAAAAATTTTAAGGAACTTAAGATATTTATTGGTGAAAAAATTAAGCAAATTAAAACTAGTTTTGATTTTCAATACAATGATAAATTATCTAATATAATTCAAAATATTAAGAATATTAATTTATATTCTATTTTTGATACAATTAATAATTTAGATTTGTTAGAAATAAATGACATCATTAATTGTATTTTTATTTCTAAGCGTATTTTTGTCTTTGGAGTTGGATCTTCTATTATGATTTGCTCTGAATTAAGTAATAGTTTAATTAAATTAGGTTTTAATTCTTACACATCTCAAGATTTTTATGAACAATTATTATTTTTAAATACATTTAAAAATAATAATATGATAATTTTATTTTCAAAAGCTGGATATACTCGTGAAATTAATGAATTAGTTAAATTATCAAAAAAGAATAATATAAAAACTATTTTAATTACAAATGAACATCAAAGTAATAATTTTATCAATCCAGATTACAAAATTTTATATTATAGTTATTATCATGAAAAAATTACTTCTTAAGTATTTCTAATAAAATATCTGAATTAATTATAAGCAATATTTTAGTAACAATGTTAATGGAAAAAACCACCAGAAAAATATCAAGAAATTCAAAAAAGTAAATCTTTAATTGATAATTAAAATACATAGGAAATTACTTTAATTTTGTCGAAAACTCTTGATATTTATAGAATATATCTAATTTTAGGTATATTTTTAATATATAGAGGTAAATAATTGATGGAAAAAATAATTACAGAATTAAAAAACAGTTTTACAGATGATCAATTTTTAGAATTTGCTGAAAAAATAAAAAAAGAAGCAGAAGTAATCAAAAAACAAAAACGTTTAAATGAAATTGATCAAAAATTTAGAGATAAAGGCATTATATGTCCTGATTGTAAATCTTATCATTGTGTTAAAAATGGTCATAATCCCGAAGGAAAACAAAAATATTTATGTAAAAAATGTCGTGCTAGTTTTGATGCTTTTCGTCATCATTTTACTTATTGAAGTCATTTAAATTATGAACAGTGAAATTTATTAATTCAAATTTCATTATTAGGACAATCTAGTAAAATAATTTCCCGTTTTATTAAAACAACACCAAAAACTGCTTGATATAATCGTCAAAAATTAATGCAATCAAAACAATTAGAAAATACTCAATTAAAATTTAAAAAATTAAATGGTCAAATCCAAATTGATGAAACTTTTATTAAAGAAATCCATAAAGGTAATTTTAAAGATAAATTTGATAAACGAAAAACTCATCTTGATCCATTTTCAACTAATACCAAATGCTGTATTCAAATGGTAGTTGATAGCAATAATAATATTTTTGTTCAATCCACCAATACCAAACGATTACAAAAACAATGAATTATTGAAAATATGAATAAGCAATTAATTAAAGAAAAATCAATAATTATTTCTGACATGCAACCATTATATTTATTAGTAGCAAAACAAACAAATTCTACTCTATATTCTACCAAAACTAGTACAAACCCTGATACTAGTTATCGAAAGTTAAATAAGATTAGTAAATTACAATCGAGTCTTAAAGAAGCCTTAATTCATTATCATGGTTTGGGTTTCACTAATATTCAAAATTATTTAAATCTATGAAAATGAAAATACCAACATAAAGGTTTAACACCAAAACAACAATCAACGGTATTATATTTTAACGTTTAAAAAATTTAAAGCAAAATCATGATCTTAAACAAAATTATTTTTCAAATTGTCATATTGATGATTTTTTTATTTCATCAAGAGTTTTCGACAAAATTAAAGGGAAATTATCATATGAATTTAAAAATTAATTTTGGAATTGCAAGCGTTCTTTGGGCAAATTTTATGTAGAGCAAAAAAATTCTTATATTCAATTTATGATAAATAATTTAATTTGCTACGAATACTAACATTATTATATCAATTTATATAATCAAATAATTCTAATTTAAATTGTTCAGTGCTTTCAAATTTTTTATTTTTAATTAATTCTGTTTTTAAAATTCTATAAGTTGATTCAGCAACTGCATTATCATATGGGCAACCTGGTTTACTATAAGATTTTGTCATATTGTTCTTAGATAAAAGATTACAAATATTATTGTTAAATTCACGACCTTGATCAGTATGAAATATTTTAATATTATCTAAAGAAAATTCAAGTTTTTAAAAGTACTTTCAACTAATATGGCGTATTTATGGGAACTACCATAATAGTTAATAATTTCACGATTAAATAAATCAATCAAAAAACAAACATATTATCACTTACTTCTAATAACAACTTGTGTTAAATCACTGACACCAATTTCATGTAGTTTATAATTATTAAATTCTTGATTCAATAAATTATTATATTTATATGTAACATTACTTGTATTTGATCTTTGCATAATTTGAAGCTGGATTATATTTCTGCATCATTTCATTGTTTTTATTTGTGGTAATATAATTTTTTCTTGTTTTAACATAGTTTTAATTTTTATTGTGTCATAGTTTTGCGACTTTTTAAGAAAATCCTTATATATAGAATTAGTAATAATATTGTTTGAATTAGGATTATTTTGCTTTACTTGATAATAAAATGTAGCTCTAGTAACTTTTACTGTTTTGTATAAATTAGTAACTAAATATTTTTCTTTGCTTTTTTGATGATTACTATTTTTTGTCTATTACCAGTTTGATTTGTCTTAAAATATTGTTTTTCACTTGGAGTTGTTTATTTTCCTTTCTTAGTTGTATTAGTTTATTTTCCGCATTAGAAGGATTATCTTTTGCCTTAAATGAATCTGAATTATTAAACTTCTGAACTCATTTTCAAATAGTTGTTTACCGATCTGAAAATCATTGACTAACTGTTCAGGTATTTTCCTGTTTTATAAAGACTAACAATTCGCTGTTTAAATTCATTGATATAATGTTTTTTTCCATAATTAGACCTACATTTATAATTTAATTATAATCTTTACTTTACATTATTGTTGTGTAATTTATCTTAACCTATCCAATATATTTTTTCTGGACTTTTGGATAGGATACTTATATGAAAGGAATGAATAGTATGTAGACTAGAACTAAAGTCCTTTTTTAAAACTTGGTTTTCCAAGTTATCCCAAGTGTTCGCAGCTCTATACATGCATTAATGGATAGGTTAAGATAAATTGGACAACAATAATGTAGAGTAAATATTTATAATTAAATTACAATGGAGGTGTAATTATGGCAAAGAATCATTATACCGATGAATTTAAGCAACAAATTGTTGGTCTTTACAAAATGGGTCAAACTCCTGAACAATTAGCCAATGATTACCAAATTGGTAAATCTACTGTTTGGAAATGAGCTCACCAATTTAGTAACTCGGACTCATTTAAAGCTAAAGACAATAGAACGCCAGAAGAAAACGAATTAATTCAATTACGTAAAAAAGTTAAACAATTAGAAATGGAAAATGACATTTTAAAGCAAGCAACACTGATAATCGGCAAAAAATAGCAATCATTAAAAATAACAAAGCAAAATATCCAATTATTAATTTATGTAAAACATTGAAATTGGCTAGATCAACATATTACTATCAATTAAAAGCAAATAATCCCAAGAATAATCAAAACATTGATAATGCTGTTATCAGTATTTTTCTAAAAAGTCGTAAAAATTATGGAACAAGAAAAATTAAAATCATGCTAGCTCAGCAAAATATTATATTATCTCGTGTAAAGATTAGTAAAATAATGAGAAAATATAACTTAATTTCAAATTATACAAAAATCAAATACAAACATTCAAATACAAGCAATGTTACATATAAATATAATAATTTATTAAATCAAGAATTTAATAATTATAAACTACATGAAGTTGTTGTCAGTGATTTAACATATGTTTTTATTAATAATAAATGATATTATGTTTGCTTTCTAATTGATTTATTTAATCGTGAAATTATTAGTTATGATGTTAGTTTACACAAAAATGCAAAATTAGTTAAAAATACCTTTAATAAACTTAACTTTACATTAAATGATATTAAAATATTTCACACTGATCAAGGTAGTGAATTTAACAACAATCTTATTTATAACTTTTTAACTAAAAATAACATTCAAAAGTCTTACAGTAAACCAGGTTGTCCTTATGACAATGCTGTTGCGGAATCAACATACAAAATTTTTAAAACTGAATTTATTAAAAATAATAAATTTAAAAACATTGAGCAGTTTAAATTAAAATTATTTGATTACATTAATTGGTACAATAATATTCGAATTCATAGCAAACTAAATTATTTAACACCAGTAAAATACAGAAATTATTACTCTACATAAAATTTGTCCAAAAAACCCTTGCCATTCCACCTCCATTGTAATTTAATTATAAATATTTACTCTACATTATTGTTGTCCAATTTATCTTAACCTATCCACCATTAGTTCCTAATCAAGATAAGATTCAACAAGTTTTGAATTATATTAAATGTAATAGAAAAGGGATAGAATCATATCAATATTCATGGTGTCTAGGAGTTTGTGATGAAGGACAAATTTCACATAATTTTAAACAAACGTTAGGTTATGGAACTAAAATATTGAATTAAGAGACTTTACGTAATATGATAAATTTAAGACTTGCAAAATTAAATGGATTTAAACCAATTGAAGCATTGATTTATAATGAACTAATAGAGTTAAAAAAATTGGATCAATTTAATAAAACTCCTCGTTGAATTAATATTAAGAATATAACTGAATATAAAATTAATGAAGTAAGTACACCAATTATATATTTTGATAATTATTCATTAGATAGAACAGTAAAGGCTTTAATAATTTATTAGTTTTTAAATATATTATTTTAAAAATAATTGCCTTTTTAGTTTGCAAAAAAGTTATTTTAGGGTTAAATTAAATTAGAAAATTAAAGAAACTTAATTTTGTAGACGTTTAACTAAATAATATAAAGATTTTTTCAAAAAACTATGGTTTTTCGAGAATAGTCGGTACATAAAACTTTATTCCAAGATTTAATTAAAAATTATTGCATTTTTATTAATAAAGGATTACAATAACAATGTAATTAAAAAAGGAGAAGAGAGAGCACAACAGTGCTCTTTCTTTAATGCCAAAAATTTTAATTATAATTATTTATGAAAGGATGGTGTTGTATGGAAGAATTGATTAAAGAACAAGGACAGTTAAAATCAGCTTTGGAATCTTATTTAGCAAAGCAAAGCTTAACATTATTTGCAATTAATTATTTGCAAGATTTTGGTACTAATGTTGTGCAAATTTTAATTGAAGATCAAACAACAGTGCTTGATTTAGATCGGTTAACAATTATTAGTGAAGATATTAATCATCTTGTTGATGACCTTGACTTATTCACGGAAGAATACTTGTTAGAAGTTTCAACACCAGGTGCGGAGCGACCCTTACGGGATTGAAATGAAGTCCAACAACAAGTTAATCGTTATGTTTATTTTGAATTTATTGAAAAAGTTAATAATCTTTTAGCAGTTAGTGGGGAATTAACAACGATTAGTGATAATCAAACATTAACGGTTAATTATTTTGTTAAAGGTGCTCCTAAAACCTTACATACAACTTATCAAAACATTAAATTTGCGCGTTGTGCAGTTAAATTTTAGAAAGGATATATTATAGCATGATTGATGGTGCAAAACTATTAGTAACAATTGATGAAATTGTTAGTGAAAAACAAATTAGTCGTGATTTAATTTTAGAATCAATTAAGGAAGGAATTAAAAAAGCGTACGAAAAACATTTTGATCCAGAAGCAATAATTATTGTTGATATTGATCAAAAAACAGGACAAATTAAAGTTGAAAAAGAATTAACAGTTGTAAAAAAAGTTGAAGATGATTTGTTAGAAATTGGCCTAAATGAAGCAAAAGAAAAATATGGTGAACAAATTACGGTTGACGATAAAATTTATGAACCAGTTAACTCAGAAGAATTCTCGAGATTAGCAATTTTTCAAGTTGGTCAAATTATTAAACAACAAATTAAAGAAGCAGAAAAAGATTCAATTTTTGATGAATATATTGTCCAACAAGGTCATTTAATGACAGGGATTGTGATTGCAGCAGAAGAAAAATATTTGCTAGTGGAAGTAGAACGAACATTTGCCTATATTCCTCGCCGAAATTTATTTTTTTCTGACCAATATGAAGTTGGTAAACAAATTACTTTTTTAGCAGAAGATATTGTTAAATCAAAAAATGCTGGCCAAATTACTGGTTCACGAACAAGTAATGATTTTTTATATCGTTTATTAGAGCGTGAAATTCCTGAAATTTTTGAACAAGTAATTGAAGTTAAAGCAATTGCCCGAGATCCTGGCCGCCGTAGTAAAATTGCTGTTTATAGTACTAATGAAAATATTGATCCAATTGGTGCTTGTGTTGGAAGTAAAGGAAGTCGAATTAATAAAGTTACTGCGGAATTACAAGATGAAAAAATTGATATTTGTATTTATGATGACAATAGTCAACAATTTATTATTAATTCATTATCCCCAGTTAAAGTAATTTCAATTATTACAAATGAAGAAGGCAAAGAAGCCGATGTTGTTGTTCCGGATGAACAATTATCGTTAGCAATTGGGAAAGGTGGCAGTGCAGCTAAATTAGTTGCGAAGTTAACAAAATGAAAACTAAACATTATGAGTTATAGTGAAGCATTAGCAAAAGAAATTGAAATTTTATGAAATGGAAATTTAACAAGTAATGAATTGTCAGTTCTCCAAGTTAAATTGAAAGATAAAATTAGAGGAAAACAACCTTTTCCAGCCCCTGCTGCTCCGGTAGAAATGGTCGCTGACTTACCAATTGAAGAATTTGAAATTATTGAAGAAGAAATGGCTGAAGAAGCAATGATTGTTAATGAAGATGAATATCAGGTTGATGATTTGTCTGAGACAGTTCCGGAAGTATTAGAGGAAGAAATTCAAGAAATTGAAAAAAACATTTCTTATTTTGGAAATGAACAACAAGAGAATCAAGATGAGGATGAAGAAATTAATTATGATGATTATGATGACTATTATGATCAAGATAAATAATTAATTAGGAGGGATATCAATGGCAAACCATAAAAAAACCCCACTTCGAAAATGTGTTGTTTCCCAACAAATGTTACCAAAAAAAGAATTAGTAAGAATTGTAAAAACACCAAGCGGTGATATTATTATTGATCCAACTGGCAAAGCGAATGGACGGGGGGCCTACTTACGTCCAACATTAGAGATCTATGAAAAAGCAAAGAAAAATCATGCGTTAGAACGCGCTTTAAAAGTAAAATTAACTAATCAATTTTATGACATGTTATATAATGAAATTAGTGAAGGGTGAGATTAATAATGCTAGATCAGAAAGGTTATAGTTATCTGGGATTGGCAAAAAAAGCTGGGAAACTAGTAACAGGAGCCCTATTATTAACAGCAATTAAACAACAAAAAGTTTTTTTAGTGTTAAATAGTATTGATGGTGGGGTAACACAAGCAAAAAAATATGAACAGAAATGTTTTTATTATCACATTCCTTATTTTAAATGTCTTGAAACAACATTAACACAACAAGCATTAGGAACAATAAATGTTAAAACAATTGGCATTAGTGATCGTCATCTTGCACAAAGTTTGCTTACTTTATTAACTAATTAGAAAGAAAAAAGGAGGAGGGACAGATGAGTAATCAAAAAAATAATAAGTCAAATAAGAAATCATTGGCAAAAAATCAACGTAATCGTATTCAATCCCAATTAAAAACAGTTGAAGCACATATTAACGAGGGAGTTTTTGTTTATTCAGAAGCATTAACAATTGCTTCATTTGCAGAAAAAATTAATAAGCCAGTTAATGAGATTATTAAATATTTTTTTACCAAAGGAATTATGTTAAATCAAAATACTTATTTAACTGAAGAACAATTAGGAGAATTATGTTTGGAATTTGGATTAGATTTTAAACGTGAAAAATCAGTTACGCACGAAAATTTAATTGAAAGTTTTGAAGTTAATGATGATGATAAATCATTAGAAAAACGCCCCCCAATTGTAACAATTATGGGCCATGTTGATCATGGTAAAACAACCTTGTTAGATACAATTCGTAATACAAATGTTGTGAGTACAGAACATGGGGGAATTACGCAACACATTGGTGCTTATCAAATTAAAACAAAAACTGGAACAAAAATTACCTTTGTTGACACCCCTGGTCATGAAGCTTTTACCCAAATGCGCGCCCGGGGAAGTGCTGTTACCGATATTGTCGTGTTAGTTGTTGCTGCTGATGATGGGGTTATGTTGCAAACAAAAGAAGCAATTGATCATGCCAAAGCAGCTGAAGTACCAATTATTGTTTTTATTAATAAAATTGACAAAGCTGGTTCAAACTTAGATAATGTAATGATGCAATTATCGCAAGAAGATTTAACCCCTGAGGAATGGGGTGGAACAGTACCATATGTTAAAGGAAGTGCAAAACAAAAACAAGGAATTGATGAGTTATTAGATACGATTTTGCTAATGGCGGACTTAATGGAATTAAAAGCCAATCCGAATCGTTTTGCCTTAGGAACTGTTATTGAATCGCATATTGAGCGCGGATTAGGACCAGTTGCAACATTATTAGTACAATCAGGTACACTAAATATTAAAGATGCCTTAGTAGTAGGTTACACCTTTGGATATGTTCGTGATTTATCAGATGAAAGTGGTAAGAAAATTAAAACAGCGGGTCCATCTACACCGGTTATGATTCATGGTTTAAATGAAATTCCAAATGCGGGGGATCGTTTTATGGTCTTTCGAGATGAAAAATTAGCGCGAGAAATTGCCTTAAAACGAAAAACAACAGATACAGTTAACAAACGTTATAAGAATCAAATCTTTTCATTGGAAAGTTTATCAGAACAAATTAAAGATGGGCAATTAAAACAAATAAATATTATTTTAAAAGCTGACACCCAAGGAGCAGTGGAAGCCGTTAAAGCAAGTCTGCAAAAAATTAATATTGCCGGTGTAAAAATTAATGTTTTACGGGCAACTGTTGGTGGAATTTCAGAGAGTGATGTTACATTAGGTTTAGCAAGTCAAGCATTTATTGTTGGTTTTAATGTTCGTCCAACTGCTCATGTGCGAAGAAAAGCCGAAGATGAAGGCGTTCAAATTCGTTTACATACGGTTATTTATAAATTAACCGAAGAATTCATTGCGGCAGCCGAAGGAATGTTAGATCCAGAAATGGTTGAGGAAGTGTTAGGACAAGCGGAAGTTCGTCAAATTTTCCGTCATTCTGATATTGGGGCGATTGCTGGTTGTCATGTCACTGATGGAGTTATTCCCCGTAAAGCACGCGTTCGTATTTTACGAGATGGGGTTATTGTTTATGATGGTGAATTAGCATCATTAAAACATATTAAAGATGATATTAAAGAAGCAAAAGTTGGCGCTGAATGTGGGTTAACAATTAAGAAATATAATGATTTAAAAGAACAAGATGTGATTGAAGCATATATGGAGAAAGCTGTTACAAAGTAGCAGTTTTTTTCTTTTTTGGTTTTTTTATGTCATTTTTGGTTGTTTTTGGTTTAAAAATAGTTATAATTAAAGTGGTGAGATGATGTTAAAAGAATTACGATGAGAAAAAATTTTAGCTTGTTTAGATGATCAACAATTAGTACTTGTTAATGACTTAATTATAAAATTGCAATTATCACCAACAACGTTGCGTCGTGATTTAACAGCAATGGAACAGCAAGGTTTATTAAAACGAGTCCATGGTGGGGTTAAATTACAAAAAAAACGGGAATTTCAATTAGAAGAACAATTGAATGAAAAGATTCAACGTTATGCAGAAGAAAAGTATCTTATTGCACAACAAGCAGTTAAAAAAATTAAACCCAAGATGAGTCTTTATTTAGATGCTGGTTCATCAACGTTAGCTTTAATTAAATTAATGCGACCAGAAGATGACTTAGTTATTATTACCAATTCAATTTTTCATGTTGAATTATTAGCTTTAGCGGGTTTTAAAAATGTCTATGTTTTAGGTGGTAAATATAAACATCAGACCGGAGCTTTAATTGGCTGAGAAGCAGTTAGTACTTTACAAAAGTATCATCTTGATTGTGCTTTTTTAGGAGTTAATGGAATTAGTGGCCCTAATTTATACACAACAGATCCCGATGAGGCAATGATTAAAGCCGAAGTTATTAAGCAAGCAACTAAGAGTTATGTTTTAGCTGACAAGTCAAAATTTAACATCAAATCATTAGTAAAATTTGCTTCAAAAGCAGAAGTTGAAATTATTACAAATTAGAAGAAAGGAAATAGTTGAATAATTATGAAAATAACTGATTATTTTGCCGCTGCGACAACGCTCTTAAAAAATCCAGCTAGTAATAAAGCCGAAGTTTTTAAGATGTTAACAACGGCGTTAGAAAATACTAAAATTATAACTAACGAAGAACAGGTTATTAAAGCGTTAGAAAAACGGGAAACAGAAGGGCCAACGGGTGTTGGTGATGGTTTAGCAATTCCCCATTGTTCAAGTAGTAGTGTTACAAAACCAGCAATTGCAATTATGACATTAAAAAAAGCTGTTGATTGACAAAGTTTAGATCAAAAACCAGTAGATGTTATTTTTATGATCATAACTCCAGAAAAAGGTGGAGAGCAGCATTTACAAGCTTTAGCGCACCTTGCTAGTTTTTTGGGTAAAAGTGAAGTTGTTGCTAAGGTTAGAGCAGCAAAAGATTTTGCTGATATTATTGCTGCTTTTACGGAATCATCATCGGCGGTAAATCAAAACAGCCAAACAAAAAATGATGGTCATTATGATGTTGTTGGAATTACAGCTTGTCCAACTGGTATTGCTCATACTTTTATGGCAAAAGAAAAAATGGAAGAAGCTGCAAAAGCAATGGGATTAACAATTAAAGTAGAAACGCAAGGGCGTGGGGGTAATGAAAATGTTTTGACTAAGACTGATATTGCCAATGCCAAAACAGTTATTCTAGCAATTGATAAAAAAATTACTGGAATGGACCGAATGAATGGTATTTCATACTTAGAAACAACTACGAAAGATGTTATTTATCATGGCCAAGATGTTATTAATGATGCCCTTGCAGGAAAACGTTTAACTGTTGGAAAAACTAATAAAAGTGGTACTGATGAAGTCGGTGAATTAACTTTAAAAAATTTTAAAGATGTTACAAAAAACCTTCTTGGAGGAGTATCACGAATGTTGCCATTTGTTGTTGCTGGTGGAATTATTTTAGGAATCGGATTTTTATTAGATTCAGGTAATTCTGGTGGTAATTTTGGAGTAACAAGAGATATTGCAGCCTGATTTTCAGGATTAGGAAAAGTTATTTTTGGAATGATGGTTCCAATTTTAGGAGCATATGTTTGTTACTCAATTGTTGGACCGCAAGGTTTATTACCCGGAATGACCGCGGGATTAATTGCTAACGCACCAAGTATGTTATATGATACTTCGACAAAAGTAGGATGAGCTAATACATGAGGACGCTTATTCCCTGATTCAATTTCAAACTTTAACTCAGGGTTTTTTGGCGCTTTAATTGGTGGATATCTTGTGGCATTTGTTGTATATGGTTGTCAAAAGGGCTTTGCTCGTTTTCATCCATCAGTACGTGGTGTCCGTGATATTGTCTTAATTCCTGTTTTAACAGCATTAGCAGCAGGAGTCTTAATGTTTGGTCTTAATATTCCATTAGGTTATTTAAACTATGGATTAGGACTAGGATTAAAAGCCATTGCGGATTATAATTTAAGTGCTTTAATTGGAATTATTATTGGGTTAATGATGGCCGCTGATATGGGAGGGCCAATTAATAAAGCCGCTTATGTCTTTGGAACCTTAACGATTGATGCTACGCAAAGTGCTTATGCTGGCATTCGTTCCTCAAATGGGGGAACAGTCTTTATGGCGGCGGCAATGTTAACCGGAATGGTTCCACCATTAGCATTAGCGTTATGTACAAGAATATTTAAAAAATATTGAACAAAAAAAGATGTTGAACAAGGAAATACCAACTGGTTCTTGGCCGCTTGTTTTATTACTGAAGGGGCAATTCCATTTGCTGCTTCCGATCCGAAACGAACAATTCCGTCAATTATGGCCGGAAGTGCTGTTACCGGAGCAATTGTTAGTGGTTTTGGAGTAACCTTAGCGGCACCACATGGTGGGATCTTTGTTTTTCCATTATTACAAATTCAAGATAATGGTAAAAACTTATTTACAATTGCAAATCAAGGTCTTTCAATTGGGATTGCTGTCGTGATTTCCGTTGTGGCCTTAATTATTGGTAGTTTAATTAGTACCTTAATTCTTGGTTTTTGAAGAATGCATGCTATAAAAGCAAAAAAAATTACTTTAGCAGTTTAAATTAATTCATAAAAACCCAAATAATTGGGTTTTTATAATTTTAAAATAAGAAATAGAGGAGCAAAAAATGATTTATACATTAACATTAAACCCAGCAATTGATCAAATTATTGAAGTAACTAATTTTCAGGTTGGTGAAACAAATAAAGCGGTAAGAGAATATGACATTATTGGGGGAAAAGGAATTAATGTTGCTATTATGTTACAACATTTAGGTTATGCAACCACGGCCTTAGGATTTTTAGGGCATGATAACAAGGAAATATTTGAGCATTATTTAGCAGATCAGAAGATTCCCTTTTATTTTCATCCTGTGGTTGGGAAAACCCGTACAAATATGAAAATTAAAAGTTTAGATATTAAACAAGAAACAGAATTAAATGGGGTTGCCTTTACGATAACATCCGCAGATGTTGAGGCAATCTTAACTTTAATTAAAACAAAATTAACAAAAAATGCTTGTTTAATTATTTCTGGTTCATTACCCCGTAATTGTGATCCTAATCTTTATCAAATCATTAGTACATATTGTCATGCGCAAGGTATTTTATTTGTTGTTGATGCCACAAAAGAGATATTATTGTCAACTTTGGCAACTCAACCATTTTTAGTTAAACCAAATTTAACAGAATTAAATGAACTATTTAATACAAATTATCATTTTAACGAAATAAAAGAAATTATTGCTTTAGGACAGAATTTACGCCACCAAGGGGCCCAAAATGTTTTAATTAGTAGTGGACAAGATGGTAGCATTTTAATTTCAGCCGAGGATGTTTATATTGCTAATACGGCAACGGGACAATTAGTAAATTCAGTTGGAGCAGGTGATTCGATGGTCGCTGGTTTTGTTGGAACTTATTTAGCAACAAACAATTATCAAGAAGCTTTATTAATTGGAATCTGTGCTGGTTCAGCAACTGCTTTTAGTCCGGGAATTGCTGATCAATCATTAGTTGAAAGTTTAAAGCCACAAATTAAGATTACTATTTTTAAATAAAAAATGATATTTTATAAATATGCAATGTTTCTTTTAACTGAGATATATAAATAAAAATCTTTCAAGGTTATTATTAATATATATAGTTAGGAGAAACATTTTTTATAAAATATCATTTTTTATTTAACGTCGATATTATTATGTTTATCTTACATTCCTAAATTGTATTTATGATTTTAGCAATTAGGGTATCATGAAATTGGTAAACAATATGCAAACTAGAGTTCTTATTTTTTTTATTTAATCAAATAATTAAACTTTTTTCTAAAAAATTATTAATCTTAGTAAGTTATATTTGAATTATATTATTTTAAGTATTTTTTTGGTACTGAAATAATCAAAAACATTGTTAAGGACAATTTAATGATAGAATAAAAAAGAGTTTAATTACTGTTATTAAAGGAGCATATTATGGCAGAAGTTATTTTGGAAGTTAAGATGGTTAGTAAAAAATATCATCAGAAATATGTTTTAAAAAATGTTAATTTTATGATTCATCAACATGAAAAAATTGGTTTAATTGGCGCGAATGGAAGTGGCAAATCAACATTAAGTGAAATTATTGCCGGAGTGCGGAAAACTAGTAGTGGGGAAATTATTTATCATCAAGAGTTAACAATCGGGATTCAATTTCAACAATCACAGTATCCACCTGGATTAACCCCATCGGATATGATTAAGTACTATTGTGATACTTTTAAATTAAATTTAACGCCAACAGAAATTAAAGCATTAGTTGAAACTTACCAATTAACAGAGGTTATGAAAAAAAATATTGCAAAATTATCCGGGGGTCAGCAACAGCGCCTAAATATCTTATTATCAGTCATTCATCAACCACAATTAGTAATTTTAGATGAAGTTTCGACAGGATTAGATATTGCTGTTAAAGAGGCTATTTTTCAATTTTTAAAACAAAATATTATTACCAATCAACGAGCAATGGTTTTGGTCTCACATAATATGGAAGAAATTGAACGATTTTGTGATCGGATTATTTATTTAGCTGCTGGGGAAATTAAAGCGGATTTACCAGTAGCAAAAGTGGTTAAACAATATGGCAGTCTTTTTAACTATACGAAAGAAATGTTTGACTTTGAACAAAATAAAAATTCTTAAATTTTAAAAGAATTTTTATTTTTTTATTGCACCTTTATTGTATTCTTCGGTAATTGCATTTGCTGCTTTAATTTTATCTTCTAAATTTGGATGAATTTTTAATAAACTACGGAATATAATATCTGAGATTAATATTTGCACAATTTTAGATGATAAAACAGGAAAACGTTCATTTTCTTTTGTATGAACTTTAAAGAGAATTTTATGTTTAATTTTGTATAGTTGCTCAGCATTAGGATTGTTTGTCACAAGGGCAATATTAATCGCAAGTTTATTTGCTAAATTAATAACATTAACAATTTCATTCGTTTTTGCTGATTTACTAAAAACAATAATTAAGTCATCTGAATTAACATTTTGCATTGTGACCATTAAGGAATGGATATTTTCGGTTGTAAAGCAATTATAACCAATCATATTTAAGTTGCTATGTAAAACCCGACAAGCGAGAAATGAACTTCCAATCCCAAAAGCGAAAATTCGTTTTTTAATGACGATATCATTAATTAAGCGATCTAAAGCTTCTAAATCAATATTATCAATTGTTTCGTGGATACTATAAGAATAATAGACACGCATATTATTTACAATATCTTTTAATTTCATGGTTTCATTAGTTTCGTAATTTTTGTTCAAAAAATTTAATCGTTCATAAATATGCATTTGTAATTCTTTAATGTTTTTAAAACCTAAGTGTTTTCCCATCCGAGTGATGGTTGATTCACTAACATAATAAGCTTTCGCCAATTCCGAGATGGTTTTACTGGTAAAAAATAAAGGATCTTTGATAATTTGCTCAATAACTGATATTTCTGTATCAGTTAAGTTAGTTTTATCATATGTTAATAAGGATAACATAGGAACTCCTTTCTTAACGCTACCATGAAAATTATTTTCATAATACCACCTATTTTTATTTTACAACATATTAGATAAAATATAAAGTAGAAAATGATTTGTTAATTTGATCAAAAAATATAAACTATAATATTTTTTAAAAAAATATTCTATAATAAATACATAAAATAATAAAATTCTATAGGTATGCCTAATTATGATAAGATTATTTTAGTAGGAAAGAGTAACACATTTAAATATGATTCTAAGTATAACATCAGACAATATTACATATTTAGCAATTATGCTTTTTGGGATTATTGTAGGAACATTATTATTAATTGTTTGAATTATTCAAAAACGACGATTGGCAAATAGTGGAGATTATTATGCTAAAAATAATACAAAATTAGATTTATGAACTTATATTAAGCGGAATATTGCTTTATATGGAGCTTTTTTTTGTTATGTTATTGGAGTATCAGCTCTTTTTCTAATGGTTGCTTTATAGAAAAATATTATTTTAAAATGGAAATAAAGAGACTTATTTGTTTTGAAAGGAAATAGTTAAAAATGAGTGAACAAGGAAAACTTAGGCCATTTGTTTCACGAGCATGATGAAAACAATCAAATCAAAGAACGATGGTAACATTAAGTAAATTAAGTAAAGCCTTCTTGTTGCCGATTGCATTGTTGCCGATTGCGGGAATTTTCTTAGGCGTTGGTGCAACAATTTCTTCAAAAGTTGATCCTGCTTCAGCAGCATGATATTTTGGGAATTTTCTAAATAAAATGGGAGATATTGCCTTTGGTAATCTGCCTGTTTTATTCTGTATTTCTGTGGCAATGGCTTATACGGAAGACGCTGGGGTTGCGGCATTAACATCCGTTGTTGGATTCTTAGTTTTTAATGCCATTCAATTGTCATTATTAAATGAAGCATTTGCCCATATTTCATATGTGGTTGATATTAATGGGATTCCTAATCCAATTAAAGGTTTAACTGTTGAAGGTTTATCATCCGCTAATCCGACTTTATTAACCGCTAATGATTTATTAGAGTTTATGCGAAACAGTGAAATTTATAAACGATTAGTTGATGATCCAAATGCAACAATTGTAATTGTTAGCTCAGCACGAGTAGCTGATCAATTTAATTTATTATTTTATACGGGTGCAACTTGAGCAGTCCAAAATAAATTATTAACTTTGAATTTAGGAATTAATTCATTAAATACTGGGGTTTTTGGAGGGATTTTTGTTGGAGCAATTGCAGCATTTGCTTTCAATCGTTTCCATAAAACACAATTACCGTCAGCACTTAGTTTTTTTAGTGGGACTAAATTAGTGCCAATTATTATGTTTTTAGCGGTAATTCCGTTAGCATTTATTTTTATGATTATCTGACCATTAATTGGAACAGGATTAGCTTGATTTGGGAATAATTCTGGAAAATTACCTGTTGGGATAGATTCATTAATTTTTGAGATTTTTGAACGTTCATTAGTACCGTTTGGTTTACACCACGTTTTTTATTCACCATTATGGTGAACACAAGCGGGGGGGAGTATGGCCGATTTAATTGCTAATGTTCTAAAAGATCCATTAAGTTATATTTCATTCTTGAAAGATTTACAAGGTGCTGGTTATATTGACAGCAGTATTAATGTTGCAACAATGGATGCCGCTGATGCAACAGTTGCAATTAATAGTTGAGTATCAGCATTAAATGTTTCAACAATTTCAGCGGTTGGAGATCAAACAATTATGTATAAAATTATTGCTGATCCAAAGATTACTTTTACAATGGTACAACATATGGGACTAAATCTTGGCCGTTTCCAATCGGGGAAATTCCCATTTATGATGTTTGGATTGCCAGCAGCGGCTGCGGCAATGTGATTTAGTGTTCCAAAAGAAAATCGGAAACAAGTGATGGGAATTTATTTTTCAGCAGCCTTTACTTGTTTCTTAACTGGAATTACTGAACCAATTGAATTTACATTCTTATTTGTTGCACCATGATTATTCTATGGTGTACATATGCCATTATGTGCAATTTCATTTATGTTAATGGGATTATTACATGTTCATACTTCAATGACGGTGTCAGGAGGATTTATCGACTTTATTGTCTTTGGAATTATTCCATTTGTCGGTGGAAAAGGAACAAACTTCTATTGGATTCTAGTTGTTGGAGTACCGTATATTGCAATTTATTTTGCGGCCTTCTACTTCTGTATCAAATATGGAAAAGTTGGAATTCCGGGCCGTGATGGTAGCACAAAACTATACACTAAAGCTGACTTTAAAGCAAAACAAGGGGATAGTGGATCTAGCACGGCGCCATTGAAAGGTGCTGCTGCGAAACGTGAAAAAGCATCTAAAATTATTGAATTTTTAGGTGGACCAGACAATATTACTGCGGTTGACTCATGTGCATCACGTTTACGAGTAACGGTTGTTGATAGTAGTGTCGTTGATCGTGATGGGATTAAATCCTTAGGTGGAAGTACTGGTATGATTATTCGTGGTGAATCAGTGCAAATTGTATATGGGGGCGAACAGGAAGTTATCAAACCATATATGCGAGAATTACTGGCTGAAATGCGAAATAAGAAAGAAATACCAATTTCAAATGGACAAAGTCCGAAAACTAAATAAATTTAAAAAACATTAATATTTTTAATTAATGTTTTTTTGTTTTTTTATCCACGGTGATTTTATGATAAAATTATATTATGTAAAAATGGAGTAAAAGATAATGACATCAATTTTTGAATATCCTAAACAGGAGCTACAATTAGATTTAGTTGCTCATGGTTTTAAAAAATATTTAGCAGAGCAAATTTTTGATTGAATATATGTCAAAAACATATATTCTTTTGATGAAATGACAAATATTTCAAAGCCAGATCGTATTAAATTACAAGAACATTACACAATTGAACCGTTAAAAATTGCTGTACAACAACAATCAAAGGATGGGACAGTTAAATTTTTATTTGAATTAGCAGATGGTTATAAAATTGAAACTGTTTTAATGCCCCAAAATTATGGTAATTCTGTTTGTGTCACAACGCAAGTTGGATGTAATATGGCATGTACATTTTGCGCTTCGGGGTTATTAAAAAAAACACGAAACCTATCAACGGCTGAAATTACGCAACAAGTTATGATGGTTAATCGTTATCTAGCAACAGTTGGTGAACGTGTTAGTCATATTGTTGTTATGGGAATTGGTGAGCCTCTGGATAATTTTGAAAATGTTATTAATTTCGTTAATATTATTAATGATCCAAAAGGTTATCAAATTGGGGCTCGTCATATTACAATTTCTACTTGCGGATTAATTCCAAAAATTAAACAATTTGCCGATTTAAAAATACAAGTAAACTTAGCAATTTCATTGCATGCTCCAAATAATTCCATTCGCAATCAATTAATGCCGATTAATAAAGCTTACCCAGTTGAAAAATTAATTGACGCTGTTCGTTACTATATTGAACAAACTAATCGCCGTGTTACTTTTGAATATATTTTAATTGATGATGTTAATGATAGTCGTGAAACAGCTTTAGAACTAGCAAAATTAATTCGTGGTATAAATGCTTATGTAAATTTAATTCCCTACAATACTGTCGCAGAAAATAGTTATTGCCGTAGTACCAAGATTAATCAATTTTTTGAAACATTACAACAACAAAAAATTAATTGTATTGTTCGTCGTGAATTTGGTCATGACATTGATGCTGCTTGTGGGCAATTACGTGCTAAAAATGAAGGGATCATTAGAAAATAATTATGCAAATACGCTTTGGATACAAAACAGATATTGGGGCTTACCGTAATAGTAATCAAGATTATTTTGATTTCGCAAACAATAGTTTTAATAATTATCTTGCAATTGTTTGTGACGGGATGGGAGGCCATCAACATGGGGAAGTTGCTAGTAAAATGGCAGTTGATAGTTTAGTTGCCCATTTTAAACGGAAAGATTTTAATAATTTTACAGATGAAGAAATCAATAAATGATTTCGACAAACTATTTTAACGATTCAAGAAGAAATGATAACATATGCCCAAATTTATCCTGATACAAGTGATATGGGAACAACGGTTGTAGCAGCTTTAATTGCTAATGGAAAAGTATATGTAATTAATATTGGGGATTCACGCTTGTATAAATTACATTATGATAAGATTTATCAAATCACAACTGATCAAAACATGGAAAATTCTGTAGAATATCGGGAAAAGCAAGAATTAGAGTTTCAAGGACAATATAAAAAACAATATAATATGCATACCTTTTGAAAAGTTTTAACAAGCGCTTTAGGGCCGACTAAAACTTTAAAAGTGGATACTTATGTTATTGAAGATATCAAAGGACAATATTTATTAACAACTGATGGGATTCATGATTATGTTGATGAAAATGATATTATTGAAACTTTAAAATCAGCAAATAAATTAAATGATAAAGTTAAAATTTTAATTGATCGTGCCTTAGAAAACTTATCAACGGATAATCTAACAGGGATTATTTTTGAAATAACAGATTAGAACTTGTTATTTTAATAACATCGTATAACAGTGATTATGAATTAAATTATGAAGAATGTTCATAATTTTTTTATTATCTTTTAACTGTTGTTTTTTTCTTCTGTTCTTTTTTATGTTATGATGTTTACAAGTTGAGGATAATATAAAATAAGGGTGTCGAAGATGGAAGAAATTACAATTGGAACTATGTTATATAATCGTTATCAAATTATATCTAAAATTGCCGATGGGGGAATGGCTGAAGTTTTTGAAGGGTATGATACTTTATTAAAACGATATGTCGCAATTAAAATTATGGCATTATCATTATCAAAAAATAAAGAGGCGGTTGATCGTTTTAATAAGGAATATAATTCAATTGCGCAATTTTCACATAAAAATGTTGTTAAAGTTTATGGTTCTTTTGAAGCGTATGATCGTCATTGTTTGGTTCTAGAATTAGTAAAAGGATATACTTTAAAAGATCGATTGTTAACATTAGGGCCTTGTACGGTGAAAGAATTGTTATATTTTTTTGATGAAATTAATTTAGCAATCACAGAGGCCCACCAAAATGATATTATTCATCGTGATATTAAACCAGAAAATATTTTAATTTCATATGATGGAAAAATTAAAGTAGCAGATTTTGGGGTTGCTATTTTAGAAAATAGTGAAGAATTGGAATCAGGTAAAATTATTGGAACATCAAAATATATGGCCCCAGAAATAGTTCAGTCAAGACCAGCTAGTCGTCGCAGTGATATTTATGCCTTAGGAATTATGTTATATGAATTAGCAGTCGGAATGGCACCTTTTGTTGGGAAAAATCCAACTTTTGTTGCGGTAAAGCATGTCAAAGAATTGCCATTATGACCTCGTTTAATAATTCCGACATTACCACAAAGTTTAGAAAATGTTATTTTAAAAGCAATTGCTAAAGATCCTAGTGAACGATTTCAAACAGTCACTGAATTTAATGATAGTTTACAGGCAGTTGATAGTCCCGCTCATCAGCATGATAAACCTTTAAAATTACGGAATTACCTTGAAGTTAAAGGAAAACGCGGTAAGGTGCACGACCGCTATTATGCTTATCCGTGGTTTTTACGCATTAAAGTTGCTTTTTGATTAATTATTATTCCCATCATTTTTTTAACAATAATGATAGTTCTGTCCTTGCTCTGATGGAGGTAAAATAAGATGTCACAGACAGGAATGATTGTAAGAATTGTTAGTGAGTTTTGTTATGTAAAAAATAATACTGACAATCAAATTTATGCATGCAAAGCAAAAGGAATCTTTCGGCACCAAGACATTAAACCAGTTGTTGGGGATTATGTTCAATTTGAAAAACAAGATGACAAGCAAGGAATTATTTATCAAATTGCCCCCCGGAAAAATGAATTATATCGGCCACGAATTGCAAATGTTGATCAAATAATTATTATTACAGCGATGAGTGAACCAACTTTTAATTCATATTTATTAAATAAATATTTAGCTTTTATTGAATATAAAGGTTTAAAACCAGTGATTCTTTTTACCAAAAAAGATTTAATTAAAACCGATGAACTTTATCAAAAATATTTTAATTGGTATTCGCAGTTAGGATATGAGGTTTATTTTATTAGTAATAAAAAAGATGATAAAAAAACATGACAACAATTTGAGCAGATTTTTAAAAACAAAATCTCTGTTTTTACAGGCCAAACTGGTAGTGGTAAATCATCAACTTTAAATACATTATTGCAAGATGATATTATTAAAACACAAGAAATTTCAAAAGCATTAGGTCGAGGAAAACATACGACAACAACAAGTGCCTTATATGAATTATTAGGGGGGATGATTGCCGATACCCCTGGTTTTTCTACCTTTGATTTAAGAGATTATCAAAAAGGGTCCTTAGCGCAAGCATATCATCTATTTGCCCAGTATGCGAAAGAATGTAAGTTTCGAACATGCTTGCACTTGTATGAACCACATTGTAAAATAAAAGTATTAGTCGAAGAAAAAGTAATTCCCTTATTTTTTTACAATGATTATGTGCGAATTATGCAAGAACAATAGGTAACAGGAGGTTATAATGAAAAAATATTTTGTGGCTCCAAGTGTATTAAGTGCTAATTATTTAGCGTTAAAAGATGAATTAACAGTGATTAGAACCGCCGGGGCAGAATGAATTCATTTTGATGTAATGGATGGTGATTTTGTGCCTAATTTAACCTTTGGTCCAAAAATTTTGGCCGATATTAGAAGTTATAGTAATTTATATTTGGATTGTCATTTAATGGTTAAAATTAAAAATCAAAGTGTGGAAAGTTATTTATTACCTTTTATTAAAGCCGGAGCTTCTTCAATTACATTACATTATGAAGCATTAACCCCGGACCAGTTAACAGAATTTTTAATGTTACGAATTAAATTACAACTTAAAATTGGGTTAGCAATTAACCCAAGAACACCATTGACTGTTGTTTTTCCATATCTTGAACAATTAGATTTAGTATTGATTATGACTGTCGAACCTGGCTTTGGTGGGCAAAGTTTTATTCCTCAGGCCGCAAAAAAAATTAAGGAATTACGAACATATCTTGATCAGCATCAGTATTCAACCTTAATTGAAGTTGATGGTGGTATTAATGAACAAACAGGATTAATTTGTAAAAACTATGGTGTTGATGTTTTGGTGGCCGGTAGTTATTTATTTGGTCATTCGGATTTAATAACCCGATTACAAGGATTATTAGCTGATGAAACCAACTAAGGTTTTAATTGTTTGTTCTGAAACTAAATTAGATTTACATCAATACCAGAATTATTACAAAATTGGGGTTGAACGGGGTTGTTTAGCTTTAATTAACACTTTTAATCAAATTGATTTATTATGTTGTGACCAAGATAGTTTGCAGGATGATGATTTAGTACTTATTAAGAGTAAGGCGAAAACCATTTTGGAAATTTCCCAAGTTAAAGATTATATTGATGGTGAAATTGCTATTCAAGAAGCTTTAAAACTAAATCCTACGGAAATAGTTTTAATTGCACAAGGGCGCCGGTTTGATATGGAATTAAGTTGTCTTAATTTTATTTATCGTTATAATGTTATTTTTATTAATGATTATACATATGCTTACTTATTACAACCTGGAATGAATGAAGTAATTGCAAAGCCAGATTATCGTTATTTTTCATTATTTGCGCTTCAGGATGCTACAGTCACAATTACTAATTTAAAATATAATGTCGAAAATTTATTACTAAGACAATTATCATCGAATGCGATTAGTAATGAATTTGTTAGTTCAAGTGGTAATGTTGAAGTGTTATCAGGACAGGTTGTTGCAATTTATAGTAAATAAAAAATCGGTAATAATTACCGATTATTTTTTTGTCTTAAAATTGGTACCCATGATCGGGCTCGAACCGATACGAATTTCTTCGGTAGATTTTGAGTCTACTGCGTCTGCCAATTCCGCCACATGGGCATTTAGATACCATTTTTATTTTATCGTATTTTTCAAAAAAAGGAAGGATAAATTTTAAAATTTATCCTTCCTTTTTAAATTATTCCTTAATTGTATTTGTTATTGAGCAATTTGTCCTTTACGCTTTAAAGTTTTTAAAGTTCTTGTTGCTACGCGTAATGTTTTAACTTCCCCATCAACAACAATGCGAACTTTTTGTAAATTAACATTTCATTTACGACGTGTTGCATTTAACGCATGTGAACGTTTGTTTCCTGATAAAGCACCTTTGCCAGTAATTGCACATTTTCTTGCCATGATTTCACTCCTTTATATCTACATACTATAAAATAATAGCGAATTTTATGATTAAAAGCAAGAAAAAAAATAATTTTTTTAATAGTTTTACCTTTTTTTGGTTGCTTATTGAATAAAATTTATTCTTAACAGTGTTAATGATTAAATTTTATGCAATTGGTGGATTTAATACATATAATTTTAAAACTTGCTTGTAGAATAATTATAGATAAAGCAATTGACTCAATGTTATACTGTTGTTAAAAGACATCCTTTTTTAATTAAATATATAACCTGCTTTATTAACAACTTTAATTTTTATACAAAGTTGTGGTTATAATTTATAATTAAGTTCTTTAAAAAATGACTATAAAAACGAAGAATATTATGATTGCAATAACGAATTTCGAGATGAAAAATAATTAATGAAATTAAATGTTTTGAATTAAAAAATATCAATTGAAAATTACAAACAATTAAATAAAAATGTGTTAAATAAAATTAGTAAAATTAAATTATAATTTTACTCGGTAAATAAAAATATAACAAAATAATTAACAATTCCTAATAAATTACCAAAAATAATAGTTTTTATTAAAAATAAAATATTCTATATAATTTTGATGTTTAAAAAGATTAAAGTAAAACAATCGTAATTGATAAATTCAAATTAAATAAGAACAAGAACTTTTAAAAATTAAGTTAAAAGGATATTGAATAATTTAAGTAATACAATGCTTGAAAAATTAATGCAATTATCACATATTAAACAAAAAATTTAGAAATTATTAAGAAAATAAAACACAGATTTTTAAATCTGTGTTTTAAATTATTCAAAATGATAAAGTAGTAATTAGTTTTATTTTGTAGTAAAATCATTGCATATAGGAGGAAATTTCATGATTGAAATGATAGTAAGAAAAGCAAGTGAACAGGGTAATAATCATTACTCATTTACTCAAAGTTTATCATTTGAAAATACAATTGGGGGAAAACGTGATTATACGGCGTTAAATCATAGTATTGCTCATTCAATAGCTTCGTTAAGAGTACAAAATGGCTTTTCCTGAGAAGATATTAGTGAATGTATCAAAATTAAGGATCTTTCAACAAACCAAGAAATAAATACAAAAGATTTTGTTTTAAAAAACAAGGAATTAATCTTAGCAGAAGAAAAGACATTAGATGGACTTGTTAATGCTAGTCATATGTTGACTAATTTAGATGATTTTTTTAAATAATTATTAGAAGAAAGGGAACGGGGTTAGTGATTTTAATGAAGAAAATGTAATAAATTTATTGCTTTATTATATTTTTCTCGCTATAATTATTAATGTTAATTTAGTTTAGTGGTGATTTTTATGATTGAAAAAGTTAATGTACCTGAAATAGCAGATTTAGTTCATGCAGCAGTAATTACCGTTCCCGGTGTTGCTGGTTTTGCTAATGCTGATCCAGCAGAAAAAAGTGAAGAAAATGTTACAATGTTACAGAAAGATTACTCACAATCAATTAAATTGAGACAAGATAGTCGTAATTTTTATATAGATATTTTTCTTATCTTGCTTGAAGGAGTTAATATTAAAGATATTGCACGAGAGATACAGATTAGAATTAAATATGAATTAGAAAAGTTGGATGTTTATTCAAAAGATATTATGATTTATGTTAACATAAACATTCAAGATTTATTAATTTAACAAACTTATGAACAACGAGATATTAGAATAATGCAAGATTTACAATTATATCACTTAAGAGAATTAAAAAGGGAAAAGTAGTTAAATGAAAAATGTAAAGGTGATAGAAATGGAATTTAATGCAAAATCTTTTAAAGATTCACTAATCAGCGGATATAACAATTTATATAACTTTTATCCGGAAATTGATAAATTAAATGTTTTTCCAGTTCCTGATGGTGATACAGGAACCAATATGAATTTAACCATGACGAATGCAATTAAGGAAATTAATGACCTTAATTCAAAGTCAATTAGTAAAGTTGCTGATGTTTTTGCGCGAGGATTAATTATGGGAGCCCGCGGAAATTCAGGTGTTATTTTATCGCAGATTTTTCGTGGTTTTGCTAATGGTTTAAAAGATTTTGATGAATTAAATTTTAATTCAGTTAAGTCTGGAATTTCAGAAGCAAAAGAAGTAGCTTACAAGGCTGTTATGAAACCCGTTGAGGGAACAATTTTAACCGTAATTCGGGAAACAGCTGAACATGTTTTGGCGTTGGATCAAGAGATTCCGGTTCCTGCTTTATTCGAGAAAATTGTTGATTTTGCAACAGAGTCATTAAATAATACTCCAGAGTTATTACCAGTTTTAAAAGAAGTTGGTGTTGTTGATTCTGGTGGTTTTGGCTTAGTAAAAATTTTTGAAGGAATAACAACATATTGAAAAACCGGAAAAATTGTTCCGCAACTAAAAAAACAAGTGGAAAATACCGGTAATAATGTTGTTATGGATTTGCAAAATGAAGAGTTTGGTTATTGTACAGAAACAATTGTCCTTTTAGATAATAAGCATATTAATAAAATTAATGTAACTCAAATTCGGCAAACATTAGAAGATCAAGGTTGTCGATCAATTGTCGCGGTTGTCGATGATGATATTTTAAAAGTCCATGTTCATACCTTAATGCCAGGGAATACTTTGACATTTTTACAACAGCATGGTGAATTTAAGAACATAAAAGTTGAAAATATGAATTTACAAGCAGCAAAACATGTTAAAACAATTAAGGCTGAACGAGAATTAAAGAATCCCGCGGCAATTATTGCCGTGACGCCATCAAATGGAATTGCGCAATTCTTTAAAAGTGATTTAAATATTCAATATATTGTAAATGGTGGTGTATCAATGAATCCTTCGACGGATGATTACTTAAGAGTGATTGAAGAAGCCGATGCAGTTGATGTCTTTATTTTACCGAATAATAGTAATGCCATTTTAGCGGCACAACAAGCAGCAAAAGTTGAACGAAAATCAAATGTTTATGTTGTGCCAACAACTTCGATCCAAGAAGGGATGGTTGCGGCATTATCATTTGAAACTAGTGAAACAGCAAAAAAGAATTTTTCAACTTTAAAGTCAAGCTTAAAAAATGTAAGCAGCTTGGGAATTACAATTTCAGCAAAAACAACATCAATTGATGGAATCAAAATTAATAAAGGTGAATATATGGGAATTATGAATAAAAAGATTATTTGTTCATATCCAACTTTAGTAAAAACAATGAAATATTTGTTTGACCGTGCGATTGGTAAATCAACAGAAATTATCACAATTTTTATTGGCGAAGATGCTGAAACGCGGGATACTAATGCGATTCGAAAATATCTTGATGAAAGTTTTGATGTTGAATATGAATTTATTGATGGTGAACAACCGTTGTATCTCTTTTTATTTGCCGTTGAGTAAAAAAATTTTATTCAAAAAAATGATTTTAAGTTTTTTACTTATTTTGGTTGAAATGCATTGTGAATATGATAATATATTAGGGGTTTAGATTTTATGGCACTATAGCCAAGGTGGCTAAGGCATGGGACTGCAACTCCCCGATCGTCGGTTCGAGTCCGACTAGTGCCTCCATTTAAATCGAATTAACATTTAAATACTTTTATTTCTATGCGCCCATAGATCAATTGGATAGATCGTTTGACTACGGATCAAAAGGTTGAGGGTTCGAATCCTTCTGGGCGCGCCATTTATTTAGATGTTATTTTTTTTCGGAAAGTAGCTTAGCTTGGTAGAGCACTCGGTTTGGGACCGAGGGGTCGCAGGTTCGAATCCTGTCTTTCCGACCATTTTTTAGTTATTTTGGGCCCGTAGCTCAGCTGGGAGAGCACCTGCCTTGCACGCAGGGGGTCGACGGTTCGATCCCGTTCGGGTCCACCATTAAAATGATATGAAAAAGTAATTAAATTTATTATATGGCGGGATAGCTCAGCTGGTTAGAGCGCTCGGCTCATACCCGGGAGGTCAAGAGTTCAAGTCTCTTTCTCGCTACCATGGACCCTTAGCTCAGTTGGTTAGAGCATCCGGCTCATAACCGGATGGTCACTGGTTCAAGTCCAGTAGGGTCCACCATTTATATTTTTAATTGCTTTAAGAGCATCGTGGAAGATTACCCAAGTCTGGTTGAAGGGATCGGTCTTGAAAACCGACAGGCGGTGAAAGCCGCGCGGGGGTTCGAATCCCTCATCTTCCGCCATTTTTTTTGCAATAAAAAACTTGCAATTAAAAGTTAAAATATGGTAGTATTTAAATTGTGGGGTGGAGCAGTGGTAGCTTGTTGGGCTCATAACCCAAAGGTCGCAGGTTCAAGTCCTGCCCCCGCAACCAATGGTCTTGTAGTGAAGTGGTTATCATGCCTCTCTGTCACAGAGGAGATCGCGGGTTCGAGTCCCGTCAAGACCGCCAATCGTGGTTCAGTAGCTCAGTTGGTAGAGCATTTGATTGAAGCTCAAAGTGTCGGCGGTTCAATTCCGTCCTGAACCACCATTGAATTTAGTTAAAAATAACCCTAGACTCTAAATTAATCATTGATTAGTTTAGAGTTTTTTTATTTTGTTATATAATTAACAAAGGTGATCAAAATGTTTTCAAGAATGACAAAAGATATAACTTTTTATTTAAAACGTGAGGAGTGGAAGTTTACTTTAAATGAAGATAATTTTAAGTATAAACCACGCTTTGTATTAGAACGTTATCAGAAAAAAATGGGGAATGAGAACTTTCGTAGTTTTAAGTATTGAATCTTTAAACGATGAATTTTAAAGAATTTTGCGTATACGCAAGATTTTATTCATCGCTTTTATAAATATCAACGAAAATTAGATTTAGTCTTAAATGGTCGGGAACAAGAATTTATTTATAATGTTGAAGAGGTTAATTTTACCTTATGACGACCGTTAAAAGTGTTACCAGTTGCCTTTGATTTAGATCCAAAAGAGAAATGTCATTTTAAAAATAATGCTGTTAATATTCATCTTTTAGATCCGCAAAATGAGATTAAGTTTTTTTGTAAAGGAGTTTTGTTAATTACTAATAAACGTTTTATTATTGATGGTTTTGATAAAAATAATAATGAAAAAGTAGTACAGTTTAATTTAAGTAATATTTACAATGTTGAATACATTGATATTGGTGTTAAAATTACTGTTGGTAAACAAATTTATTTAATTCGTGAAAATAATCATATGTTGATTTTAGCATTGTTATATCGTTGTTTAGGGCGGAAAAAAGTAACATTTGATTTAAAAAAATTACCATTAAATTTTACATTTTAAGAAATAGAAAGGTGGGGCAAAAAAATGATTTTAAAAAATGCGACAATAGTTTGTGAAGACCATGTCATTCCCAATGGCTGATTAGAAATTAAGGATAGTAAAATTATTGCGATTAATAGTGGTGATACTAGTGAACCAGGATATTATTTACAGCGAGCAATTATTATGCCAGGTTTTATTGATTGTCATGTTCATGGTGGGTATGGAGAAGATACAGAAAAAGGAACAATTACGAGTTTTCAAAAATTTGCGCAAGCAGTCGCTCAAGAAGGAATTACGAAGTATTGTCAAACAATTATTACTGGTAGTGATGAAACAATTACATCAATATTAACTGTTTATCAAGATTATATGACCCATTATAATAAAGGACCGCAAGCGCGACAAATTGGAGCACATTTAGAAGGACCGTTTATTTCAAAAGTTTTTAAAGGAGCCCATGATGAAACTCTTTTAAAAGCTCCTGATATTGAACTTCTAAAAAAATGAATGATAGCATCGAACAATAATATTCGTATTGTGACATATGCGCCGGAAGAAGAAAATGGTACTTTTACAAAATTTTTATTAGAACATAATATCCTGCCTTCAATTGGTCATTCAAATGCAACATTTGATTTGGTTGCCGAACGAGTAAAAATGGGGGTTAAGCATGTTACCCATTTGTATAATGCAATGAGTAAATATGATCATCGCCATCCCGGAGTTGTTCCAGCAGTTTTAAATTTTAATGAAATTATAGGAGAGATCATTAGTGATGGCATTCATGTTAATCCAAGCATTATTAATTTAACATATAAAATTAAAGGTGCTGATGGAATTATATTAGTTACTGATGCAATGTTAGCAAAAGGATTACCAGATGGAGAATATGAATTTGGCCCATTGCCGGTTATTAAAACTGGTCAAAAAGTTGTCATTAAAGGGACTGATACAATTGCCGGTTCAGTAGCAACATATGATTATTGTGCCCAGAATTTTTATAACTATACTAATTGTTCGTTACAAGAATTAGCCTTAGTAACTAGTACAAATATTGCTAAGCAATTAGGGATTTATCAGGAAACTGGTTCCATTACGATTGGAAAGTTAGCGGATTTAGTTATTTTAGATTCAAAATTAGAAGTTCTAATGACCTTATGTGAAGGCGAAATTGCTTATTCACAACTTGAATTAAAATAAGGGGAAACTTAGATTATAGTATAATATATAATAGTAAGAAATGAGGTTATAAAAATGAAATTGATTGTTGTCGAAGATAAAAATACAATTGGAAAAGTTGTTGGTCAAATTTTTATAAATATAGTCCAACAAAACCCAACGGCAGTTTTTGGTTTAGCAACTGGTTCTTCGCCAGAACCAGTTTATCAGTATCTTATTGCAGATTATCAAAAAAATAATACTGATTGAAAAAAAGTAATAACTTTTAACTTAGATGAATATGTTGGATTAGAACCAACTCATCCGCAAAGTTATCGTTATTTTATGAATAAGAAATTATTTAATCAGCTTAATATTAATAAGGACAATACGCATGTCCCAATCGGTACAGGAGATTATGTTGCTGCTGCCAAACAATATGATACTTTAATTGCTAAAGCGGGAGGCATTGATGTGCAATTATTAGGAGTGGGAACAAATGGTCATGTTGGTTTTAATGAACCACCAGCTGATTTTACTTCTTTAACGGGTGTTGTTAATTTAGTTGAATCAACAATTCAAGCCAATGCCCGTTTTTTTGCTTCAAGTGCAGAAGTTCCCCAACAGGCGGTTTCAATGGGAATTAAATCAATTTTAAATGCTAAAAAAATTATCTTAATGGCAAACGGTTCAAATAAAGCTCAAGCAATTAAACAATTAGTGGAAGGTGAGATTAATAATTTATGACCTTGTACTGCCCTTCAAATGCATCACGATGTTACAGTTGTTATTGATCGAACTGCAGCTGGTTTATTACAATCACGGGGGATTAATATTAGTTAAAATTTAAGGTAATGTTTTGCCATTGTATTGGATTAAGCTTATTGAAAATTATATTTTTTTATTTAAAATAAAAAAATAGGAAAATTAAATAATTTTAATCGCATACATTTATTATTTACTTTTAATAATTTGAAAAGAAAAAAACATCTCATTAGAGATGTTTTTTATACTAAACGGTTGTATCATTCAACGATTAAAGCATCGTTAATATTACTATTTAGTTCTTCACGAACTGGGAAACGAAGATATGTTCCTGTCATTTTAGTTTTATCAAATTTTACAAATTCTAGTGTACTAACTTGGCTTTCCAAACTTTCTAAGATTTTCACATTTTTTTGTGAACTTTCTTTAACACTAATAATGTCTCCTAACTTACAATTATATGATGGAATATCTACTTTCTTTCCATTTACTAAAATATGGGTATGGTTTACTAATTGTCTTGCACCAGCTCTTGTTTGAGCTAAGCCCATACGGTGAACCAAGTTGTCTAAACGTGATTCTAACATAATTAAAAAGTTAGTTCCGGTAATTCCTTTCATTTTTTTTGATTTAGTGTAAGTATTACGAAATTGGCGTTCAGTTAAACCATACATATAACGTACTTTTTGTTTTTCATGTAATTGTAATCCGTAGTTTGATAATTTTGATCGACGTTGGCCATGTTGTCCTGGCGCTGTTGTTCTTTTTTTCCCTTTTGAAAATTCTTTATCGTTTTCTAAGATACTAAATCCGTATCGTCTTGCTTTCTTAAATGTACTTCCACGATAACGTGCCATTAAAAAAACCTCCTATATATCATTGTGACATACAAAAAGATTCATTGAATTGCTCTAATAATGGAAGTTTTTCGATTCGCCCTAACAGCTAGGGTTACTTTTAATGTTTAAATCGTTAGTATTTAAAAACTAAGAACATTGCTATGCAATTCTGCTGCTTCTCTGTGTTGTCTAAAAGTTATTGTATAATAAAATTAAGGATAATTCAATATTTTTCTAATTTTTAATGTAATATTTTTCGCAAGTGCTATAATTCAATTAATATATACTTTGATTGGGGGCACGATAAAATGGGTAATGTTATTAATAATATTATTGATAATCCAGTTAAATTAACATTATTTATTTTATTCATTCTATGCTTGTTTTTGTTGAGTATTACGTTTTTCTTTTGGGAACGAAAACGGCACTTAAAAACAATTGAAATTAAGATTTTACGAAAGTTTGATGTTTTAAAACGGTTACCTTTAAAACATAAAATTTTTCGTGTTTCAGAAATTGCTCGATATAATAATCGATATGCGAAAGATTTATTGGTTTGACGAACAAAATATGAAATTATTTATGAGAAAAAGTTAATAAGTTGTTTAGAAGTTTTTCAAAAATTATATCAAATTAATAAAGCAACACCGCAGAAAATGCCAAAATTATCTGTGCAAAAAATTATTCCGTTGCTGAAAGAAGTGACCTTATTAGAAGAAGAGGCTCGTCGATTATTAGAAGAAATTAATAGTCAGTTACAAATTGAATTATTACAACGGGATTATATTTTAGCGCATAAAAAAATGTTTAATTCTTTGCGGGAAGATGCTATTAAATTGCAAATGAATGTTTCTTTAGATACAAAAAAAATTACGGATTTTGAACGAAATATTGAAGCAATGTTTGATGAATTTGAAGATTATTTAACAGCGGGTAATTTTGATAAAACAGAACAAATTTTATCAAATATTATTACTTCTTTAACAATCTTTGTTGAGATTTTAGATAATATTCCCCAAATTAAAACGTTATTAACAAAAGTGGTTCCGAATAAATTATCTTTATTAAAAGATAAATATGTCTTATTTAATAAAGATGAAAATAGTCGCGATGTATTAAAATATAGTTTTGATGAGTTAACCCATAGCATTGATGAAACTAAAATTTTAATTTCAAAATATATTGATAATTTACAATATAAAAAAGCATCAAAAAAGGCAATTGAAATTATTAATCAGATTAGTGATTTTAATCAAACAATTGAGCATCAAAAAGGAATTATTTCATGTTTTAAAAAATATTATAAAGTTGTAATAGAATATATTAATAAAATTGAACGTAGCTTCAATGTTATTTCCCGTCAAATTGAGGTTTTACGGAGTTCATCAACATTAGCAGAATATGAAGAAAGTATTTATCGTGAAGCAATGGGTCGAACAAAAGAATTAACACATGATACAAATCGTCTTGTCTTAGAAATAAATCGTAATGGTCGTGATTTTATTGAATTTAATAAAGAACTGGTGCGGTTATTAGAAAATGCTGTTGTTGTTCAAGAAGCATTAGAAAATGTTGTAAAAATTATTGAAAAACGTAATTTTGCAGAGACGGAAATTCGTAAAACAATTCATTTATTAGAGGTTGTCCTTTTGCAAGCTGAGGTTCGTTTAAACCAACTGCAGTATAAAAAATTATTAACAAAATATGAAAAACCTATTATGGATTATCGTAAATCACTTGAGCAGGTTAAACAACTTTCTTTTGATGTCGATAATCGTTATGAGGTGGATGAAGCAACTGGAAAATTAAATCGTTTAAAAACGGAAGTGTTAAAACTATTTGAAAAAATTAAAAATAATATTTTATTAGATCTTTTAGCACAAGAAACATTAGTTTATGCCCAAAAATATATTTTAACAAATGATGATGTTGATGATCAATTGCGAAATGCCCAGATTGCTTATCGAAATGGGGACTATGATGGATCATTGTTTTTATCGTTAAAAATCATTAATGAAGAACGTGGAAAAAAGAAATAGGAAATGGAGCAGAAAATGAATTTTGATGTAATATTAGTACGATATGGTGAATTAACAACCAAAGGAAAAAATCGGAGTGATTTTATTAGAATATTAATTGATAATATTAAAAATAAATTAAAAGAATATGAAACACAATATAAGTTAAAGAAAGAATTTGATCGTTTATTTATTGAATTGTTGGATCCAACAGTTAGCGAAGTAATTATTAATATTGTTAAAAATATTTTTGGATCATCCTCATTGTCTTTAGCAAAACGAGTTGAGTGTGATTTAACAGCAATTGGTGATTGTATGATTGCATTGGTGCAACATTATCAACCAGATACTTTCAAATTAGAAGTTCGCCGGAGTGATAAAACTTTCCCATTAACTTCAACAGAAATCAAACAACAGTTGGCACCAAAAATTTTAAAGCAAACAAATGTTAAAGTTGATGTTCGTCATCCAACTTTGCAAATTGATGTGGAAATTCGCCGTGGGTTTACTTATGTTTTTATTAATAAGATTAAAACAATTGGTGGCTTGCCGGTTGGGATTTCTGGCCGCGGTTTAGTAATGTTATCGGGGGGAATTGATTCACCTGTTGCTGCTTTTTTAATGATGAAGAGGGGAATGAGTGTTGAGTACTTACATTTTGCAACGCCGCCATATACTACTAATGATGCTTTGAAAAAAGTACAAACTTTAGTTCAAAAATTAGACTGTTATACCGATCAAACACAGCAACGTTTACATGTCATTGATTTTGTAATGTTACAACATGAATTAATGCATATTCCTGATCCAACTTATCGGATTACAATTATGCGACGAATGTTTTATCGAATTGCAAATCTCTTAGCGATAAAATTAAATTGTCAGGCAATTATTACTGGGGAATCATTGGGGCAAGTTGCGTCACAAACAATTGAAAGTATTAATGTTATTAATAATGTTTCAACTTTACCAGTTCTACGACCAGTTTTATGTTTTGATAAAAATGATATTATTGATATTGCAATAAAAATTGATACTTATCAAACATCAATTTTGCCTTTTGAAGATTGTTGTAATCTTTTTGTCCCAAAAAATCCGGTGACAAAACCACGCTTAAAACAAGCAGAATTTCAGGAACAAAATTTGATGTGGCAAGAGATAATTGATATTATAATTAAAAAGAATATAAAGACATATCTAATTGGTAGGGACGATGTTTATGAAGAAAGTTAATTTTTTTCAGAAAAAGAAAGAAACAACAGGGACATTAGTTAATGAACGGGAATTACGAAATGCAGAGCGTTCACGAACTAATTTATTAGAAGAAACAATTTTAATTGATGAAGAATTTTCAATTATTCGTGATTTCAAAGATGACGATATTAAAGTTATAAATATGAATAAAGAAAAAAATAATTTTTACAATGAAAGTGCAATTGATTTAGAAAAAGAATTATTACAAGAAATGGCCCCGAAGAAGAAACCACGTTTATGGCGTTTTTTAGTCTTTGGGATTTTAGCGATCTTAATTGTTATAATGATTATTGTTATTTTCATTAAACTATAAAATTAAGCCACTATTGTGGTTTTTATTTTCTTTTTCGTTAAAATGAAAGTAGAAAGAGGCAGTAAACATGACAATCCCCCATTTAAATGTTCGTACAAGTTATAGTTTATTATCATCCTTAATTAAGTTTGATAAATATTTTAATTATGCCATGACAAATGGATTATCATCAATAGCAATTTGTGATAGTAATATGTTTGGGGTCTATGAGTTCCATCAGCTTGCCCAAAAAAATAAAATTAAGCCAGTTATTGGTTTAAATGTTACAATTTTATTTAATAATGAACCATATAATTTAAATTTATTTGCTCGTAATCAAAAGGGTTATTTTAATTTGGTCGAAATCTCATCTTTAATAATGATTAATGCTGAACATAAAACTATCCTAACATTTGAAGATCTTAGTAAGTTTTTAACAAAGGACTTAAAAATTATTATTAATTATACTGTTGATAATTATCAATCAGAAGTATTTGAGATATTAAAAAACAATTTAGAAATAAAAGGTGACTTATATTTAGGAATCAATAATAGTAATGCCCCCTTATTAAATTCCTTTCTAAGTTTAAGTTCCGCAGACCACATTATTTGAAATAATAAAGTGCAATATTTTACTAGTGCGGATTTTACGGCATATAAAGTTGTTGATACAATTAAAATGCAAACTTTGTTTAAAGAAAGCAAGCTAGATGATTTATATGGTTGAGTTGACCCGCCAAAACTTTACCAACAATACTTTGAAAATATTAAACAATTCATTACTGAAATTGATTTATTTCCATTAAATAAAGGAATAATTTTTGATAATTTATTACGGTATCCATGCCCTGATGGCCAACCAGCCCATCAATTTTTGCGTGAAATTTGCCAAACAAGTTTATCAGCAAAAAATCTTAATAATCTTTATGAGAAATATGAGGAGCGGTTAAATTATGAATTAGATGTTATTAATGAAATGGGTTTTAATGATTATTTTTTAATTGTATGAGATTATGTTCGGTATGCTAAACAACAAAATGTCTATGTTGGACCAGGTCGTGGAAGTGCCGCTGGAAGTTTAGTTAGTTATTTATTAGATATTACCACAATTGATCCAATTACTTACAACCTCCTTTTTGAGCGTTTTTTAAATCCGGAACGAAAAAGTTTACCCGATATTGATATTGATTTTCAAGATGATAAACGCGAAATGATTGTTGAATATCTCTTTGAAAAATATGGCAGTGATCATGTTGCACATATTGTTACGTTCCAAACGATTGGGATGAAAATGGCAATTCGTGATATTTGCCGAATTTTTGATATTGCAATTGAAAAAGCCGATAAAATGAGTAAGGCAGTACCATTAGAATATAATTATCAATATCAACAAGCAATTAATTCTAATCATGTTTTTGAAATTTATCAAAAAAAATACCCCCAAGTCTTTTTACACTTGGAAAAGATTATTGGATTACCTCGCCAAACAGGAACCCATGCGGCAGGAGTTGTTTTGACCCAACAACGATTGCAAACAATCATTCCAGTTAAAGAAGGTTATAATGGAATTTATCAAACTCAATATTCAATGAACTACTTAGAAGAGTTAGGAATATTAAAAATGGATTTATTAGGATTACGAAATCTAACAATTTTGCATGATGTTGTTGATAACATTTATCAAGCAACAAAAGTAACCTTAGATGTAAATAAACTCCCATTAAATGATCAAAAAACTTATCATCTTTTAGCACAAGGCGATACGAAAGGAATTTTTCAGTTAGAATCACCAGGAATGACAAAAGTATTAGTTGATATGGTGCCTGATCAATTAGAAGATATTGTGGCGACTTCATCTTTGTATCGACCAGGACCGCAAGATAATATTCCTCTTTTTATTCAACGAAAAAAAAATTTAGCAAAAGTTACTTACATTGATGATCGGTTAACAACAATTTTGGCACCAACATATGGAATTATTGTTTATCAAGAACAAGTAATGTTGATTGCCCAAAAAGTTGCTAATTTTTCATTAGCAAAGGCTGATGTTTTACGCCGAGCGATGGGAAAAAAAGATGCAAGGATTATGGAACAAATAAAAACTGAATTTATTGAAGAAGCAATTAAAAATCAATATGTAGAAAAAATTGCTCAAGAAATTTGAGAATTAATTTATAAATTTGCATCCTATGGTTTTAATCGTAGTCATGCCGTAGCTTATTCACTATTGGGTTATCAAATGGCATACTTAAAAGCAAATTATCCATCCCAATTTTTAGCTAGTTTATTAACAAATGTTATTGGTGATGAACATAAAACAAATGATTATATTGCTTTAGCAAAAAAAAATCATTTGACAATTGTGCCACCTAGTATTAATAGTCCATACGGGCAATATCATACTGTTGATAATCAAATTTTCATTCCATTATTAATTATTAAACAAATTGGATTTGCTTTCTTCAAAAAGATTGCTAGTGAATATCAAGCAAATGGTCCCTTTACTGATTTATATGATTTGTTTATTCGTTTATATAAGAAAGGCTTAAATCGAAAAACTTATGAAGCATTATCCTTTTCGGGAGCTTTAGATTTATTTAAGATGAATCGAATTACTTTATTTAATAATTATCAACGAATTATTACTTATATTGAGTTAATTAAAATCCAAGAAGAGAATGAAAATTTGGTTGTTGATTTTTCGCTAGCAGAAAAACCAGACTTAATACTTGAACCAGATGATGAAGTTGTTTGCTTGGAAAAAGAATATGAATTTCTAGGATTTTATTTATCAAATCATCCGTTAAAATATATTCGTGAGAAAGAAGGCTACCATGCAAAAACAACATTAATTAGTAATTTACGCTTAAGTTTAGGATTAACAAATGTCTTAGTGATGGTAAAAAGGATTAAAGCGATAACTGACAAAAACAATAACAAAATGGCCTTTCTAGATTGTTATGATGAAAGTGGTGAAATTAGTATTACAGCTTTTGCTGGAATCTATAAAGATTATGCCAACTTATTAAAAGTTAATAATGTTTTATTATTAAATATTAAATTAGGAACATATAATAATAAAATCAATGGTATTATTAATCGAATTAAATTTATTAGTGGGGAGCAACAATAAATGTTTATTGAAATTATTGCAATAAACCTGCAAGATTGTCAAATTATTGAACAAGCAGGGAACATTAATCGGATTGAATTATGTCGGAATTTAAATCAAGGTGGCTTAACACCAGCATATGATGTTATTAAAGAAACTACCGAACAAATTAAAATACCGATTCGGGTGATGGTTCGGCATCATACCGCTGACTTTTATTGTCCGGAGGATGAATATTTACAAATTAAAAAAGATATTAGATACATTAAGACAACTAAAGCACAAGGAATTGTTATTGGCATTTTAACCCGCGATCATCATTTAGATCTTATTCGAATGCAAGAATTAGTCACCTTAGCACATCCGTTAGCAGTTACTTTTCATCGGGCTTTTGATTTAATTGATGATAAAGTTACAGCAGTTCAACAATTGGCACAGTTGGGTGTTAAAACAATCTTAACTCAAGGTGGCAGAACCTCAATTTTGGAAAACTTAACTATTTTACAAGGATTACGGAATTATGGTGTTCAGATTCAAGGGGGAAGTGGGATTAATTTAACAAACTATCAAAAAATTCAACAGTATTGCGATGCAATTCATTTGGGCAGTGCTGTTCATAAAGATGGAACATGAAATACAACGATTGCTTTATCAAAATTACAGCAGTTACAATAAATAATAAAAATGTAATTAAATTACCAAAAATTAAGGAATAATTACCAATTAATTTCAGACTTTTTCTAAAATCATTGAAAAAAGTAATATAATTATTTGGTAAAGATTTAATAAGAAAGAGGTTTAAAGATGAATGTATTAGAAAATACACTTAAAAAAATAAATGAATCTTCTAAGAAAATTAAAATTATTTTTCCAGAAGGAAATTCAGAACGAATTCAAGAAGTTGCAAAGCGCTTAGTAGGAACAAAAATTACACCAGTTCTTGTTTTTAAAACACGTGCCGAAGTACCAGCAAATTTTGATGATTATCAATGTGAAGTTTTAGTTTGTGAAGAACAAAATATGCAAGAATTAGCGGAATATTTAGTTGAATTACGAAAAGGAAAAGTTTCCATTGCGGAAGCAACACATTTAGTTCAGGAATGTAATTATCTAGCAATATTGTGAGTTAAAAAAGGGTTAGTTGATGGTATGGTCGGTGGTATTAGTTATGACACTAAAGACATTATTGGACCAGCTTTACGAATTATCAAAGCGAAACCAGGGATTAAATTAGTTTCATCATTCTTTTTAATGGTTCGCAGTGATGAACGTTATATTTTTACAGACTGTGCATTAAATATTGACCCAACCGCTGAAGAATTAGCTAATATTGCTTATTTAGGATATGAAGCAAGTCAAGTTTTTGCCTTTAAAAAACCACAAATGGCCTTATTATCATTTTCAACAAAAGGATCAGGACGAGGAACTTCTGTTGATAAAGTACGAGAAGCATATGAAATTTTAAAAACAAAAGATTTAAAAGATTGTCGTGTTGATGGCGAATTTCAATTTGATGCAGCATGAGATGATGTAATTCGAAATAAAAAAGCACCAACATCAACTTTAACAGCGCCGGCCGATATTTTTGTTTTTCCGAATTTAGATGCGGGGAATATTGGATATAAAATTGCCCAACGATTAGGTGGTTTTGAAGCAGTTGGACCAATTGTAATTGGTTTAGATTGCCCTGTTAATGATTTATCACGTGGGGCAACAATTAATGATATTTATAATACTGTCTTAGTTACGGCATATTTATGTGTTTATAAATAATTAAGTGAAGGAGAAAAATAAAATGATTTTAGTAATTAACGCAGGAAGTAGTTCAATGAAATTCCAATTGTATCAAGTAAGTAATAATAATTATGAAGTAATTTGTAAAGGTTTAGCTGAACGAATTAATATTGATGGAATTTTTACTATTAAATTTAATGGTCAAGAATTCCAAACAAATGAAGACTTACCAGATCATAAGGCAACAGCAAAAGTATTAATTGCCAAGTTAAAAGAACATAAGATTATTCAGGATTTTGCTGATGTGCAAGGAATTGGACATCGAATTGTCCATGGGGGCGAAAAGTTTACTCAATCAACAATTATTACCGATGAAGTTTTTGCAGAAATTAAACGAATGGTTTCGTTAGCACCATTGCACAATCCACCGGCAATTGCAGCAATTGAAGCTTTTCGTAATATTGTTGCAGTGCCAAATGTTGCTGTTTTTGATACTTCATTTCATACAACAATTCCAAAAGAAAACTACTTATATTCAGTCCCATACGAATGGTATAGTAAACATCAAGTTCGTCGTTATGGCTTCCATGGGATTTCATACCGTTATATTACAAACCGATTAGCAGCGGTTTTACAAAAACCTGTTGGTAACCTTAATGCTATTATTTGTCATTTAGGTAATGGTGCTTCAATTTGTGCGGTAAAAAATGGGCAAAGTTTTAATACTTCAATGGGATTAACACCTTTGGAAGGATTAATTATGGGAACACGTAGTGGCGATATTGATCCTTCAATCCATCAGTTTATTGCCAACCAAACGGGGGCAACATTAGATGATATTACTAATACTTTAAATAAGAAATCAGGATTATTAGGAATTTCGGGGGTATCATCAGATTTACGGGATGTTTTTAAAAGTAGTAAAGATAATGAACACAGTCAGTTAGCATTAACAATGAGTGCAAAAAGAATTGCAAAGTATATTGTGACTTACGCGAATGATTTAGGAGTTAAACTTGATGCAGTTGTCTTTACAGCTGGAATTGGGGAAAATTCAAGTGAAATGCGGCAACTAGTAATTAATGAGGTTAAACTTTTAAACCTAGAATTATCAGAGCAAGCAAATCAAAGTTCATATGAAAATGAAAATTTAATTTCAACAGCAAATGCGATTTATCCAGTTTATGCGATGCGAACAAATGAAGAAGTAATGATTTGTGAGGATACGTATGCTTTAATTAGCAAGTAAGAATTAACTTTAAAAAGGTTTGGATTTCTAAATAGAAATCCAAACCTTTTTTATTTTCTAACTCTAAACTAAGATTAATTATAAAAATTTTGTTAAGCCTAAAAGGAATAATTATAAACATTATTGCCACAAAAATAAAGATAAAAACTGCCGCTAAAATTCAAGGAAATCTTTTCCCAATTAGAAATTAAGGCAAGATGGTAATATTTTTTTAAATGGTACTTTAAAGTTAAAAAATAATAAATTGTTATTATAAAAATAAAATTTTACTTTAATTTTGTCGAAAACTCTTGATGAAATAAAAAAATCATCAATATGACAATTTGAAAAATAATTTTGTTTAAGATCATGATTTTGCTTTAAATTTTTTAAACATTAAAATATAATACCGTTGATTGTTGTTTTGGTATTAAACCTTTATGTTGGTATTTTCATTTTCATAGATTTAAATAATTTTGAATATTAGTAAAACCCAAACCATGATAATGAATTAAGGCTTCTTTAAGACTGGATTGTAATTTACTAATCTTATTTAACTTTCGATAACTAGTATCAGGGTTTGTACTAGTTTTGGTAGAATATAGAGTAGAATTTGTTTGTTTTGCTACTAATAAATATAATGGTTGCATGTCAGAAATAATTATTGATTTTTCTTTAATTAATTGCTTATTCATATTTTCAATAATTCATTGTTTTTGTAATCGTTTGGTATTGGTGGATTGAACAAAAATATTATTATTGCTATCAACTACCATTTGAATACAGCATTTGGTATTAGTTGAAAATGGATCAAGATGAGTTTTTCGTTTATCAAATTTATCTTTAAAATTACCTTTATGGATTTCTTTAATAAAAGTTTCATCAATTTGGATTTGACCATTTAATTTTTTAAATTTTAATTGAGTATTTTCTAATTGTTTTGATTGCATTAATTTTTGACGATTATATCAAGCAGTTTTTGGTGTTGTTTTAATAAAACGGGAAATTATTTTACTAGATTGTCCTAATAATGAAATTTGAATTAATAAATTTCACTGTTCATAATTTAAATGACTTCAATAAGTAAAATGATGACGAAAAGCATCAAAACTAGCACGACATTTTTTACATAAATATTTTTGTTTTCCTTCGGGATTATGACCATTTTTAACACAATGATAAGATTTACAATCAGGACATATAATGCCTTTATCTCTAAATTTTTGATCAATTTCATTTAAACGTTTTTGTTTTTTGATTACTTCTGCTTCTTTTTTTATTTTTTCAGCAAATTCTAAAAATTGATCATCTGTAAAACTGTTTTTTAATTCTGTAATTATTTTTTCCATCAATTATTTACCTCTATATATTAAAAATATACCTAAAATTAGATATATTCTATAAATATCAAGAGTTTTCGACAAAATTAAAGAAATTTTAAATTTATTTTAAAAATTTTCACGGTATAATTACTTTGAACATTATTAATAAATAACTAAAATTATATTATTAAAGATTTTAATTATTGGTTCACAAAGGGTTTTTTAATTAAATAATGTTAGATATATTGAATGTGGGAATGTCATATAGGTGATTAGAATGAAAACAAATTTTAAAAAATATTTTCAAGCATTTTTTAATATATATTCAGTATTATTTATTTTATATTTTGGTATTTCATTTTTCTTAACTTCTTTTGTTAATCATTATACTAAGTGAGCTTTTATTAATGCCACATTAAATTTAATTTACATTGTTTTAATAACTGGGGCTTTTTTATTTTTCTTAGTAATTCTAATACAAGTTTTACAAAATTTTAAGCATTATAAACGAATTATTTTACAATGAGATAATATTTTGAAAATTAATATTATTGTAATTTTATTATGATTGACTAATATTTTATTTCTATCATATAAAGTTTATGTTAATACTTATACCACAGTTTTATTTAGCAAGTTCACAAAATTTTACTATCATTTTTATGATTCTATTTTAATTTCATTTTATTTTTTTTATGCGTTATTTATTATTACCTTCTTTGTTACATTAATTACTTTTCGAGTTTATTTAATTTATTGATACAAAATTAATGACTTAATTTATTTTAATTCCTTTACTGATTTAACATTTTTCTTTATTGTCTTGCGATCATATACTTTTGTTAAATATCGCATTGATGATTTAATTATTTTCTTATTGAAGAAATTAATTATTATATCTTTTCTTGTGGCAAACATAATTAAAAGCCATCGATTATTACTTTTTAAAAAGGAAACAACACCACCACAAGTAGCAGGAATCAAACCTAATATCAAAAAGAGTTTTATTTAAAAGAAACTTATTATTTATAACACTTAATAATTATAATTAAATTAGAGGAGCAAGAAAAAAATGAAAAAATTAATGATGATTTTAGCTTCATTAGCATTAACAACACCAATTGCTGGGACAGTAAGTGCTTGCAAAAATGTTGACAACGGCGGAAAAAATGACACATTTTCTGGGATTCCAACAGTTGCTAATATTAGAGCAAAATTAGGGCAAGAAGGTTATGATGTTAATAACTTTGATGTTGACTTAGCACCAGGAATGAAAACGGCAACAATTCGTTTTATGCCAGATGCACCAAAACATCCATTTTTAACAAAAGTAATGAATTTAAAATGGTCAACAACTGACATTAAGAAAATTATTACTTTTACATCAATGCCATATGATAGTGGAATGGGAGACGTTTTATCACCGCAAACAGTATTACAAGCTGTTAATGGTTTAAATGGAACAAAATTTACCCTTAATGATGTCAATGTCAATATTGACCAAACAAGTCGTAATTCAATTATTACACCAAAAGTAGGAGGTAATTTTACCGGCGATGCCGTCACAATTGTAAATGAGGCATTTACCTTTCCTGAGGCATTTCCACTAACAAGTGTTGGTGATATTTATATTGATGAAAAATTATGAGATGATTATAAAACTGATGCTGAAGGAAACCAAACAGCTCTAACAGCTGCTATTATGGAATTTGTTGGGGATCGAAATCGTTTTGTTGCTTTATATAAAAATACAATGGCGCAAGTAATGATGAATGCAATGATGAACTGTGGTGTTACTTTAACAATTGATACAAATACTGGGAAAGGAAATCTGGCAATTAAAGCATCCGCAGCCGGAGTTATCAATGAATCTGTGTTAAAAGCTGACTTCACAATTCATTCAACACCACGGAAATTTTTAAATATGGATAATGCTAAACCAGCTCCTAATAGTACAATCAATGTTGAACTAGATAAAAGTTATAGTGAAGATACAATAAATATGCTTCGTTATGATCTTGTGGCAAAATTATTAGGACAAGAATTTGCTGATAAATATAAAGATATTTTATATGATGAAATTTGAGTGACATTTAAAGAAGATAAATCAGGAGCAACGGTAAATGCTAAACCGGGTTCAAAAATCTTAGCAGCGTCAGATCAATTGGCAGCCGCAATGACATTGATTCCATTTTATACTTTAAATGTAACTTTTGCTTAAAGTAAAAAGATAAATTCATAAATCTATAGAAGGCATCATAAGAATTTTAGACCACTTTGTTTTTTAAAAATTTTAATAGAACTTATATTAACGTATCGTATAAGGAAAATCTAACAGATCAACTCAAAAAAGAGTTGATTTTTTAGTGAAAAAATTTTGTTGCGTTAAGCTAATTTCTACAACAAAAATATAGGTATGATTCTGAAAAATGGGAGAAAAATCATTAGTTAATTTCTCAAATATTATATTTATTTTAATCTTAACAATAAAATCTAAGCGATTGTTTTGCTGCTTCTTTTTTTGAAAATTATGTTTTATTTTCTTATCAGTGTTGAGGATATTATTACTCCTTTATAATTATCAATGATTAAGATATTAATTTGCCTTTTACTTCTTAAAATAACTTTCGATGGGTCATAAAGTTTATCCATTTAGTAATAATGAAAATATTTTAAGATCCCTAAATGTTTTTATTTTATAAATCATATATTTCTTTTTAACAAAAAGTTACGGAATCTCGTTAGAATATATTTATTGTTGCATCAACGGTTGTTTCACCAGAATAAAGTTCTTTTTTAATATATTATAAATACCAGATGTTTATCATTATTTCTAATATAGTTTTGGAAACTCCCATCACCTTTTGCCTGGTTACATCTTTATTTATATTTTATTGATTCATTAAATATGTTTCAATAATCTTGACTTAAAAGAAAGGGCATTTAATATAACTAGCAACATTGTTAACAAAAATATTAATAATTTTTTTATTTTTTTATTTTATCCTTTATTTAGTTGAAAATTGAATGAAATTTTTAATTTATAATAAAAAATAAAATATTTAAATATTTTATTTATTGTCCCAAAATATGTGGGATATATTTATTTATGTGGATAAGAAAATACTTTATTTATTTTAATACATTATTTTTTAAAGATGACCTCAAAAATGAGCGTATGATCCTGATCAATCTGTTTTTGTATTAAGAATTTTATAACGAATATTATATTTTCCATCATTTCCTTTATGACATTGTAGTACTATATTCATTCGGACTTCTGCAAATCCAATCATAATATCACTGCTAAAAATGGATCATGATTTATATTGTGTTCATTGGTCTGAAACAGGGGCACTTGATAAATCTACTTTAGTGTAATCTAATCCACCTGAGTAAGATCTACTTCCTCAGTTATAATTAATTTGAGCATTTGTATTATTATAAATACTACTATCTTGTTATCCTCATCCCATTAAATAATCTGAATAGCCTGCTTGATCAAAACTCAACGAATCATTGTTAGTATTTAGTTTATAATTATAATTACTTAATTCGCTAGAATTATTTAATTGTGCTATTCCAGCAAAGCTAGCCGCACTAAGAATAGTGCTTCCAAATAGTGATAATAATTTTTTCATATTATTTTCCTCCTATAGTTTGATTATATATTTTAATATTTTTATAATTTTTAAAATAAAGTATTTTGTTATCCAAACTCATTTTATATCTTTATAGCCATTTATTAATAATATTTTTTATTTTTTTTCAAACATTTTTTGTCCAAAGATTTATTAAGAGATACCAAAAGATTTTATATTATCTTCATTTTAAATTTTACATTCTAATTCTAACGCCTTTGTCAGATGTTCTAAAATGTATGTAGTTCTTACAAAACTAATAAATTTAGGAGTTTCTTTTTTTTACTTTGACAGTTTATAATTAAAAAGACTTATTTAAGCATAATTCAAAAATTTAAGGAGGATTAGAGTGACCACGATTTCATATGTTTTATTAGGAATAATTTTATTTATTTTAGTTGTTTTTTTAATTATTTTTTTAATAAAAACCAGTAAAAAAACAATGGCAAATAATGATTCGGCATTATTGCAAAAAGATATTCAAGCATCAAAAGAAATTTTAGAGAAACAAGTAACAATGTTACAAAATCAACTTACTGAACAAAAACGAGAGTTATTAAATTTAATTAGTGAATTTCAACGTTGTTCTACGACTAATGACAATACATTTAACCGCAATATTGCGGCTTTAAATGAAGGTCTAAATAGTTTTAAAAGTAATTTATCAAAGCAGGATAGTGATTTAAAACATAATCTACATAGTCAAGAACAGTTTATTTCAAAATCTTTTGGTGATGTTTTGTCAAATCTGAATGTATTAAAAGAATCAACAGAAACATTAAAAACGGTTGAAGCGAAAGTAAAATCATTAAATGATGTTTTTTTAAACAATAAAAAACGGGGTAATTTAGGTGAATACTTGTTAGAAAAAGTATTAAGTGATATGTATGGAGAAGGACAGCAGGGATGGAATCGTCAGTACCGATTACCAAGTGGGACAGTAGTTGATGCCTTAGTTAAAACTGGCGAAGCGAAGGAAAACATTGCAATTGATGCAAAGTTTCCATTGACAAATTATAATAAATATTTAGAAGCAAGTGAGAAGGCAATTAAAGATAGCTTTTTAAATTTATTTAAACAAGATTTAAAAAACCGCATTAATGAAGTTGCCAAATATGTTAAATTGGAAAATGAAATTTCAAGTGCAATTATGTTTGTTCCATCAGAAGATTTATTTGCATTTATTTATGGCCAATTCCCAGATGAAATTATTACTTTTGCTTTTTAAAAGAAAGTATGGGTTACATCACCGACTACTTTGTCAGCAATTTTATTTGTGCTAGAGAAGCATATGCGGGAAGTTACTTTTAATAAGAATTTAGAAGTTATTAAAAATAACTTATTAAAAATAAAAGCAGAGTTTGATCGCTGAGTCGAACGGTGAGAAGAGGTTACAAAAAACTTTGCTAAATTAAACGGAAATATTAGCCAATTAAATACTACGCATCATAAAATTCATTAGCAGTATGATAAAATTTTAAACGATTCACAATTAGAGCAAGAACTTGCCGAGGTGTAAAATAAAGAAGATAGGGAAAAACTATGTATCCAAAGTTAATATGAAATTTGGCCCGAATTAAAGCAAATTGTCAAATTATGGTGGCAGCATGTAAGACAAGAAATTTAGAACTTGTTGGTGTTGTTAAATTAGGGGCGGGACAAGAAAAAATTGTCAGGACATTAATTGCAGCGGGTATTACAACGATTGCTGATTCACGAATTTTAAATTTACAGCAATTTGCTCATTTGCCAGTCAAAAAAATGCTATTACGGTTTCCAATGTTAAGTGAGATTCCGAGCATTGTTGATATTGTTGATTGTGTGCTGGTTTCTGAACTAGTAACAATTCAGGCTTTAAATCACGCAGCACAGCAGATTAATAAGAAAATAGAAATAATTTTAATGATTGAAACTGGTGATATTCGTGAAGGATTATGAGATGAAACCTTAATTTTTCAAACAGTTGCCAGTATTTCATCATTAACACATCTTATCTTAAAAGGATTAGGAACTAACTTTGCTTGTTTTGGCGCAACAATTCCAACAGTTGCTAAATTAAATCAATTAACAATGCTAAAACAAAAATTAGAACAGCAATTTAATATTACATTACCAATTATTAGTTGTGGTAATTCAAGTCATATAACCATTTGAGATAGTCCTGATTTAAAACCGGCCCTTAATCAAATCCGAAGTGGGACGGCGCTATTAATGGGTTTGGGTTTGAATGATGAACCCATTCCTTTTTTATACCAAGATAATGTTTGGTTAGAAGCAGAAATTATTGAGTTACAAATCAAACCAAGTGCATCAATTGGAGAACGGGGGTTGGATGCCTTTGGCAGGGTTAAAGAATTTAATGATATTGGCAATCGCGTCAAGGCAATAATTGCTTTGGGACGTCAAGATTGCGCATTTGAAGAACTAATTCCTTTTGAGAAAGGAATTACTATTTTAGGGCAATCTAGTGATCATACGATTTTAGATGTTACCGACTATTGTGGTCAGTTAGTTATTGGGGATATTATTAAATTTAAAACAACATATTTAGCTAATTTAATGTTAGGAACTAGTTGTTATGTAAAAAAAGAATTTTTAGAAGAATAATAGTTCGCCTTGTTATTTTTTTAAACAACATTACAATATAAGTAAAGGTTTGCAAAAAGAGGTGAAGTTGAAATGAAATTACTTAATACAAAATTAAAACTTTGAAATGGTCTTGAAATACCATTAATTGGTTTAGGAACTTATAAATTAGTGGATGGAACTGAAACTTATCAAACAGTCTTAACAGCGCTTCAAAATGGTTATCGTCATATTGACACGGCGCAATATTATGGTAATGAAGAATCAATTGGTAAAGCAGTAAAAGATAGTGGGATTCCCCGAACAGAAATTTTTATTACAAGTAAAATTTGAAATGCTAATCATAAGTATGATGCGGCTTTGCATGAAATCGATCAGATTTTAAAAAGATTAGAGACTGATTATTTAGATTTATGTTTAGTCCATTGGCCAACAGTAGATCGTGTCGAATGTTTTCATGCTCTAGAGACGGCTTATAAAGCAAAAAAACTGCGGGCAATTGGTGTTAGCAATTTTGAAGTTAGTCATTTGGAAGAACTAATAGCAGGTAGTGATGTTAAACCAATGGTTAATCAAATTGAATTACATCCAGGTTTAAATAACACTGCGGTGGTTGCATTTTGTCAGCAAAATGAAATTATTATTGAATCATGAGCAACATTAATGCGGGGAGAATGTGCAAGAAATCATATTATCTTAAAAATTGCCGAAAAGCATCAAAAAAGTCCAGCGCAAGTTTGTTTAAAATGAGCAGTGCAACAGAACATTGTTGTTATTCCAAAATCAACCCACAAGGAGCGTCTTATTGCTAATACCCAACTTGATGATTTTATTTTAGATGAGGACGATATGACAAACTTATTTGCTTTAGCGCAAGAAAGATTAGGTCCTGATCCAAATCATGTTGATTTTTAAAATTATTGTTTAATAATTTTAAAAATCTTTTTTATTTTTTGTTATAATTTACAATATAATTTTGAGAAAAGGAATGAAATAATGAAGAAAATAATAGGTGTATTGGGAACAATTATCATCATAGGGACTCCCGTAACATCACTAATTAGTTGTCAACAAGTAGTCAAACATTATGTTCCAGATCAAAATACTGATATGGAAGCAGATGTTACCCATTTCCTATCCCAATTTACTCTACAGGCTTTTACTGGTGAAGGTGATTATTGGATTAAACATGACAATGATAAGACAATTTTTACAACTTTCACAAAAGATAAAGAAGCTCACACGTTAGCGCCACTTATTAATTATGATTTTAATAATTCAGCGGTAGTATCAACGTTTGAACTGCCAAAACAAAATATTTTATTTAAAACATATCTTGCCGCAATTCCAACAAAGTTACCAACTCTTGACCAATTGTATCGTGATTTTGAAATATTTCCATTAATTAAAAATACTACTGCGTATACTTATACAAAGGGTGAAACAACGATGCAAGAAGTTATAATTGATGGTGAACATTTAACAACAACAATGTATTATTTAACCATTAATTTAAATAGTAATGTTTTTTGAAATTATGAAATTAATAAAGACTTATCAGATTATTTAATTAATTATATCCAAACTCATCCAACTTTTACTTTTGTTCAAAATATTACTAAAGAAGCAATTATTAAAAAATGATTAGCAAATGTTTATAGTAATTCTGATAATTTTAAAATTAGTAATATTACCATAATTAAAAATATTGTTGATTTACATAATTATTTAATGGATAAAATTAATTTTCAGTTTAATGATTTAGATACTAGTCAAATTGGCAAGCAAGGTAAATTTCAGTTTAATGTTAGTGATCAAAAGAATAATTATCAGTGACAATTAAATAACTTAAAATATGAGATTACAAAGGAATAATTATAGTAGGAAATTATCAAAATAAATATTATAAAAGAAAATAATCCCTTAGGATTATTTTCTTTTATAATTTAGTCCAATAATATTTTTAATTTCTGTTAATTTTTTATTGGCTAGATAACGTGCTTTTTCAGCACCAGCGGCAATTAATTGATCAATTGTGTCATCTTTAATTAATTGATGATATTTTGTTTGAATTGGTTCTAAGCTTGCACTAATTGTAGTTGCTAATTCTGTTTTTAATTGTCCATAATCAGAATTAGTGAATGTTTTGACAGCTGCTTCAATTGTGATATTTTTTAAAACAGCGTAAATTGTTAAGAGATTACTTATCCCTGGTTTCTTGTCAGGATCATATGCAATTTTTCCATCAGAATCAGTTATTGCTGCGCGAATTTTTTTATGAACAAGATCTGGGGTGTCTAATAAACCAATAAAACTTTTTGGATCATTTGAAGATTTACTCATTTTTTTTGTTGGATTTTGTAAATCCATAATCTTCCCCCCAATTGTAGGAATAAAATCATTTGGAATTTTAAAAACATTTTGTTGATAACGATTATTCATTCGTTCCGCAATATTTCGGGTTAATTCAATATGTTGTTTTTGGTCTTTACCAACGGGGACTAAATCGGCATCATATAATAAAATATCCGCGGCCATTAAAGTTGGATAAGTTAAAAGACCCGTTGGAATAAACTCCGTTCCATTTTCGGCTTTCATTTTAATTGATTTATCTTTAAATTGAGTCATTCGTGATAATTCGCCAACAGTTGTATTACATAATAAAATATGACTCAGCTGTGTTAATTCTAAGACATCTGATTGGACATAAATAATTGCTTTGTTTGGATCTAAGCCACAAGCATAATATAAAGCAATCATATTTTTAATATTACCTTGTAATTCCTCTTTTCCAATTGGAATAGTAATGGCATGTAAGTTTGCCACAAAAATAATCAAGTTATTATCTTTTTGAAGGTCAATAAAGTTTTTAATTGCCCCAATATAATTTCCTAATGTCAATTGTCCCGTGGTCGTAATTCCTGAAACAATTGTTGGTTTATTTCCGTTCATTCTTTTTCCGTCCTGTTCTAAAATTAATAATATTAGTAATATCATAGCAAATAATTTTAGCTTTACCCTTAAAAAAGGTAAAAATGATATTTTTTCTTGAATTTTTATTCTAATTTATTTACTATTTTTTGAACAAAGAATATAATAAACTTATAGACTTAAAAGGAGAATATAAAAATATGTCGAAAATTGAGAAAATTTATGCTCGTGAAGTAATTGATTCACGAGGAAATCCAACTGTTCAAGTTGAGGTTTGAACAGAATTTGCTGGCTATGGTTCAGCAATGGTCCCATCAGGAGCTTCGACAGGAAGTCGTGAGGCATTGGAATTACGTGATGGTGATAAAGGACGCTACCAGGGGAAAGGTGTCTTAAAAGCTGTTAATAATGTTAATACAAAAATTGCTGAAGAACTTGTTGGAATGGAAGTACTTGATCAAGTTGCAATTGATAAGGCAATGATTGCATTGGATGGAACCGATTTCAAAAAGAATTTAGGTGCTAATGCGATGCTTGGAGTTTCAATGGCTGTTGCTAAAGCAGCAGCTTGTGAGTTAGAAATACCATTATATAAATATTTAGGTGGTGTTAATGCTAAGAAATTACCAGTGCCAATGTTAAACATTATTAACGGAGGAGAACATGCGGATAGCGCAATTGATTTTCAAGAATTTATGATTATGCCTGTTGGAGCACCAAGTTTCAAAGAGGCTTTACGATGATCAGCAGAAATTTTTCATACATTAAAAAAAATCTTGCATGATAAAGGCGATATTACAGCAGTAGGTGATGAAGGGGGCTTTGCTCCACACTTTAATTGAGCATATAAAGATCAATCATTAGCATCATTCCAAGCAAAAACACCAGCCGAAGTGGCTTTAGATTTGATTGTTGAAGCAATTAAAACGGCTGGATATAAACCAGGACAAGATGGTGTTATGATTGCAATGGATTGTGCTTCATCAGAATTATATTTTGAAGATAAAAAATATCATTTTAAGAAAATTGAAAAAGTAACTGGGGCAGAATATGCAATGTCAACCGAAGAATTAATCAAGTATTTAGATAAATTAGTGGATGCATATCCAATCATTTCAATTGAAGATGGTTTAGCAGAAGCAGATTGAGCAGGGTTTGAATTGCAAGTGAAAACAATGGGTCATAAAATTCAAATCGTGGGAGACGATTTATTTGTTACAAATCCAAAAATTACGGCTGAAGGAATTGCCAATGAAGCAGCTAATTCGATATTAATTAAATTAAATCAAATTGGAACAGTTACAGAAACAATTGATACAATTCAATTGGCACAAAAAGCAGGTTGAACAACAGTTGTCTCACACCGTTCAGGAGAAACTGAGGATTCAACAATTGCTGATCTAGCAGTTGCTTTAAACACTGGTCAAATTAAAACTGGAAGTATGTCACGAAGTGACCGCATTGCAAAATATAATCGTTTATTAGCAATTGAAGATGAATTGGGAACAGTTGCTGAATATGATGGAATTAAAACATTCTATAATTTAAAAAAACATGTATTACATTTAAAAAAATAACCGTAAGGTTATTTTTTTTATTCAATATCTTTTAATCAATTTAAAGTTCGACTAATAGCAACCTTTCAACCTTTTAATAGTTTTTGAACAATTGCTTGGTCTAATTTAGCTTTATATGTTTTATCAACGGTCAGAATTTGTTTAATTTCATCACGGGATGTTCAGAAATTAACAGCTAACCCCGCTAAAAAAGCCGCGCCCATTGCCGTTGTTTCAATGCTTTTTGGACGGACTACTTCTACTTGTGTAATATCAGCTTGGAATTGCATTAGGTATTCATTTCGACTAGCATCGCCATCAACTTTAATTCTTTTAATTGGTTTTTTAAGATCTTCGGCCATTGCAACAATAACATCATAAGCTTGGTAAGCTAATGATTCTAATGTTGCTTTTACTAAGTGTTCACGTTTTGTTCCTCGTTCTAATCCAAAGATTGCCCCACGTGAATAAGAATCTCAGTATGGTGATCCTAAACCGGTAAAAGAAGGAACAACATAAACTTGTTGGTCATCTTTAACAAGTTTTGTATATCAATCAGTTTCACTGGCATGATAGATAATTTTAATTTGATCACGTAATCATTGAACAGCAGTACCTGCTACAAAGACGGAACCTTCTAAGGCATAAGTTGTTACTCCTTTATAATCAAGGGCAATCGTTGTTAATAAACCATTATTTGATTTAATTGGTGTTTGTCCGGTATTCATTAAAATAAAACACCCTGTTCCATAAGTATTTTTAACTTCGCCTGGTTCTAAACAAAGTTGTCCGAATAAAGCTGCTTGTTGGTCTCCAATGGCACTAGCAATTGGAATTTGAATGTCCGTATCTTTGCTTAACAATCCTGGGAAGGTATGACCATAAATTTCAGAAGAAGATTTAACTGCTGGTAAAATTCCTTTTGGAATATTTAATAAGGTTAGTAATTCATCATCTCATTCTTTGGTGTGAATATTAAATAACATTGTACGACTAGCATTAGTTGCATCGGTTACGTGTGTTTTCCCACCAGTTAATCGATAAATTAATCAAGTATCAATTGTCCCAAATAATAAGTTGTTATCTTTTGCTAATTGTTTGGCTTCTTTAACATTTTCTAAAATTCATTTTATTTTTGTGGCAGAGAAATAAGGATTAATAACTAAGCCGGTTTTTGTTTGAATTAATTCGCTTTTTCCTTCGGCAATTAATTCATCGCAATATTTAGCGGTACGACGGTCTTGCCAAACAATAGCATTATAAATTGGCAAACCAGAGCGTTTATCTCACATTACAACTGTTTCGCGTTGGTTTGTAATTCCAATTCCAATAATATCATCAGCTTTAATTTTTGCTTTATTAACGGATTGCACTAATGTTGTTCGCTGCGAGTTTCAAATTTCCTTTAATTTTGTCGAAAACTCTTGATGAAATAAAAAAATCATCAATATGACAATTTGAAAAATAATTTTGTTTAAGATCATGATTTTGCTTTAAATTTTTTAAACGTTAAAATATAATACCGTTGATTGTTGTTTTGGTGTTAAACCTTTATGTTGGTATTTTCATTTTCATAGATTTAAATAATTTTGAATATTAGTGAAACCCAAACCATGATAATGAATTAAGGCTTCTTTAAGACTGGATTGTAATTTACTAATCTTATTTAACTTTCGATAACTAGTATCAGGGTTTGTACTAGTTTTGGTAGAATATAGAGTAGAATTTGTTTGTTTTGCTACTAATAAATATAATGGTTGCATGTCAGAAATAATTATTGATTTTTCTTTAATTAATTGCTTATTCATATTTTCAATAATTCATTGTTTTTGTAATCGTTTGGTATTGGTGGATTGAACAAAAATATTATTATTGCTATCAACTACCATTTGAATACAGCATTTGGTATTAGTTGAAAATGGATCAAGATGAGTTTTTCGTTTATCAAATTTATCTTTAAAATTACCTTTATGGATTTCTTTAATAAAAGTTTCATCAATTTGGATTTGACCATTTAATTTTTTAAATTTTAATTGAGTATTTTCTAATTGTTTTGATTGCATTAATTTTTGACGATTATATCAAGCAGTTTTTGGTGTTGTTTTAATAAAACGGGAAATTATTTTACTAGATTGTCCTAATAATGAAATTTGAATTAATAAATTTCACTGTTCATAATTTAAATGACTTCAATAAGTAAAATGATGACGAAAAGCATCAAAACTAGCACGACATTTTTTACATAAATATTTTTGTTTTCCTTCGGGATTATGACCATTTTTAACACAATGATAAGATTTACAATCAGGACATATAATGCCTTTATCTCTAAATTTTTGATCAATTTCATTTAAACGTTTTTGTTTTTTGATTACTTCTGCTTCTTTTTTTATTTTTTCAGCAAATTCTAAAAATTGATCATCTGTAAAACTGTTTTTTAATTCTGTAATTATTTTTTCCATCAATTATTTACCTCTATATATTAAAAATATACCTAAAATTAGATATATTCTATAAATATCAAGAGTTTTCGACAAAATTAAAGTCAAATTTTCAGCACAAAAAATAAAGATATTGTAAAATATATATCCCCATCTTGTTTTTTTTTTTTTTTGTTTTAATTAATTTGTGGTGATTGTTGTAGTAGGTAATCACCACTTTTTTAAATGAGTTTTTAACTCATTTTTTTAATTTTAACACCTTAAATTTTGACTTTTTTAACAGTGAAATTAGTATTTTTAACTAAATTTTTAAATATTTTCCTATCAGCAGAAACATATTTTTTATATTCTCTAAACTTATCTAAACCATAATAACTATCACAACTAAAACCAATTTTATAACCATTTTTATCACCAAAAGCAAAGTAATTTAAGTTATCTTTAACTGAATAAATTAAATCTTGTTCTGATAATTCAACAACCCCAACTTTTACTTTGGGATTTTTACAATTTTTACTAAACTGATATGCTTTAATGTTTAAATCATAATGATTTTGTGACTTATCATTATTAGCGGTTTTAACAATATATTTAGCAAGATATTTAACAACATCTTCGTTTGTTCCACTACGAACTTTAATATTTTTATTAATACCGTGTTTTCAGTATTGTTGTACTACACTATTTGGTATTTTTTGGTTTAATATGATATGAAAATGAACTGCTCCCCGTTGTTGATATTCATAAGTATACATATATTTTAAAATTCCTTTATGATGTTTAGAACGAATAGGGTTATTTCATCAACGATTAATGTTATTAAAAAATAACTTTAAATCATTTTTACATTTTTTTACATTTGTTTCATTAACTGCATAAGTTAAAGTCAGAAAACTTAAATTTTTTGAATTTGAAAAATTATGATATGCTTTGCGAATACAATTTCCTTGAGTGCGAATACGATTATTTCATAGTTTTTTATCATTTTTTCCAGTATTTTTAACTCCCATTTTATTACGAGGGTTATTATTAATTAATTCTAACGGTAAGACAATATTTTTAACATAATTACCATAGAATACTTTTTTTTAAATAATATTCTTTTTTAACATAATTTAAATCATTCATAATTACATTATGACCTTTATTTGTTAAATTATCTTGAATAAAAACAGTATTCATTTTTATAAACTCCTTCCAAATAAAAAAACACTAAATTACATTTAAAAGTTTCGTAGTAGGAAACTATAAATAGTTTGAAACTTTCAATATAATTAAGTGTTTATATTTGAAAGTTATTTTTATTGTAATATATTATTTTTAATTTTGCAATATTTATTTTAGCGATGTGCAGTTATGATAGTTAATAAATCAATTTTAACATAGTTTTTATTTTTGTTAGTATCTTTTGCAATGGCAAGGCGATAACCTTCGCGTGTAAAAGAAAAGTAGGCCGCAAATTTTAATTGACTTAATTTTAAATGGACACGAATGTTTTCTAAACAATTAATAATTCCATGATAAATTTCATTTTTCATTTTAGTTCTACTACTGAGGTTTATACTATTATTTTAACTAGGTTTTTTTTTTTTTTTTGTAAAAAAGTTTCTTTAATTTTGTCGAAAACTCTTGATGAAATAAAAAAATCATCAATATGACAATTTGAAAAATAATTTTGTTTAAGATCATGATTTTGCTTTAAATTTTTTAAACGTTAAAATATAATACCGTTGATTGTTGTTTTGGTGTTAAACCTTTATGTTGGTATTTTCATTTTCATAGATTTAAATAATTTTGAATATTAGTGAAACCCAAACCATGATAATGAATTAAGGCTTCTTTAAGACTCGATTGTAATTTACTAATCTTATTTAACTTTCGATAACTAGTATCAGGGTTTGTACTAGTTTTGGTAGAATATAGAGTAGAATTTGTTTGTTTTGCTACTAATAAATATAATGGTTGCATGTCAGAAATAATTATTGATTTTTCTTTAATTAATTGCTTATTCATATTTTCAATAATTCATTGTTTTTGTAATCGTTTGGTATTGGTGGATTGAACAAAAATATTATTATTGCTATCAACTACCATTTGAATACAGCATTTGGTATTAGTTGAAAATGGATCAAGATGAGTTTTTCGTTTATCAAATTTATCTTTAAAATTACCTTTATGGATTTCTTTAATAAAAGTTTCATCAATTTGGATTTGACCATTTAATTTTTTAAATTTTAATTGAGTATTTTCTAATTGTTTTGATTGCATTAATTTTTGACGATTATATCAAGCAGTTTTTGGTGTTGTTTTAATAAAACGGGAAATTATTTTACTAGATTGTCCTAATAATGAAATTTGAATTAATAAATTTCACTGTTCATAATTTAAATGACTTCAATAAGTAAAATGATGACGAAAAGCATCAAAACTAGCACGACATTTTTTACATAAATATTTTTGTTTTCCTTCGGGATTATGACCATTTTTAACACAATGATAAGATTTACAATCAGGACATATAATGCCTTTATCTCTAAATTTTTGATCAATTTCATTTAAACGTTTTTGTTTTTTGATTACTTCTGCTTCTTTTTTTATTTTTTCAGCAAATTCTAAAAATTGATCATCTGTAAAACTGTTTTTTAATTCTGTAATTATTTTTTCCATCAATTATTTACCTCTATATATTAAAAATATACCTAAAATTAGATATATTCTATAAATATCAAGAGTTTTCGACAAAATTAAAGAAAAGTTTTCAAAAATATAAAAAATCATTATAAATAATTATTTTTAAAATTAAGTATCTTTTAATTAAGGCGTGATTATATTATAATTAAATCATTAATATTAAGTGAGGCAAGAAAATGAAATTACATCCACTCGTAAAAGAAGTTTTAATTACAGCTGAGGAAATTGAGCAAAAATGTTTAGAATTAGGTCAGGCCGTTAGTAATTATTATCTTAATGAATATCCCGTTCAAGAAAATACAATTTTATGCTTAGGATTATTAAAAGGCTGTATTCCTTTTATGGCAAAGTTTATTTCTTATTTAGTTGGTGTTGAATGTGAAACGGAATACATGGTAGTTTCGTCATATTTTGGTGGTGTTAAAAGTAACGGTGTACCGCAAATTTTATTAGATCTTCCGATTCCAGTTACAAACCGGGATATTTTATTAGTAGAAGATATTATTGACAGTGGAAAGACAATTAAAATTATTAAAGACTATTTAACTTTAAAAGGAGCACGTAGCGTTAAAGTAGTTACTTTGTTAGATAAAAAAGCGGGACGGGAAGTAGACTTAATTGCTGATTGATATGGTTTTGATGCTCCACATGTTTTTTTAGTTGGTTTTGGTTTAGATTATAATGAACGGCTACGAAATTTGCCATATGTGGCGGTTGCTGATACCGAAAAATTAAAAAAATGACATTGAGGAGCAAAAAAATAATAATGCAATAATAGCAAACAGGGATTATTATTGGAGGCATAAATGAGAAATATTACAACAAAAATGATTACCATTAATAGTATTATTATTGCTATTTTTTTATTGTTTGCTTTAGTTCCTTGATTGGGTTATATTACTATTGGACCAGTTGCCTTAACATTAATGCATATTTTGTTTTTAATTGGAATGTATGCCTTATATGTCACAATGAATTTAAATTTAATTTGAGGAGGTTTAATTTATGGTCTTGTGTTTGGTTTATCGTCACTAATTCAAACCCTTATTTCACCAGGAATCACTAGTTTTATTTTTATTAATACCGTGTTTTCAGTTGTTCCCCGCGTTTTGATGGGACTTTGTGTTGGAGTTTTAGCTTATTTTTTAACAAAAATTTCAAATAAGATTGAAACAAAGATTTATACTAATCAAGTTATTAAATTAACATGATATCAACAGCATTATTTAAAAATTTGTAATATGATTATTGCTTTTACTGCAGCAACTTTAAATACTATTTTTGTGTTAGTTTTTATGTATTTTATTGGACCGTTAATTTATACTAATCCTGACCAACAAAATATTTTTCGAATGTTTACTTGGCTTATTTTAGCGACAAATTATTTACCTGAGATGACCTTAGCTGTTGCAATTTTTCCATCGGTTGCATATGCGTTACGGAAACTTTATCTATAATAATATGATTAAATTAAATTAATTTCATTAAAAGAAGCATTATTTCTGGAATTTTCAGAATTTAATATTAACTTCAATAGCAATAAAAAAGATAATACTATTTTTCACTATCTTTTTAATTTAATATATTCACTTATAATAATTTATTTTAAATAGTAATCTATTGTGAATAACTAAGTTTAGGTTTAAAAAATAGATATAAGAAAGGGCCAACAAATCTTCTAAGCAACGCGTGATAGTCTTTTATTTTACAATTACCCCCAATAATTAGATTTTCAAAGATATTACCTTTTTCAAGGACAACAATACCACTATTCTCATAACCATTTTTAAGATAAAATGCTCGACGTTTTTTACGTTGTTCATTATTAGCAGCATTCTCATCGATTTGCTCAATATTAAGAATTATTTTATTATTTGGATAGAGGATTTTTATATAATTTAGGATTTGACTGCCATATCCTTTTGATTGAATTTTGTTGTTTACAGCAATGTATAATACAAAAGTTAAATCATCTTTAGTTACTAAATATAAAAAACCAACAAATACATTTTCATCATAAAATGCTAAAAAATTAACATATTTTTTTCGTGTTTTTCATAACAAAAATCAGAATGGCAATCGTTCATTCTTTGGAAATGATGTTTTAATTAATTCGCGTACTATTTTTAAATCATAAAATTTTTTTGTAATAGGTTTTACTTTAAGCATAAATTTATTACCTTTCTATTTTCTATTTAACATATTGGACCATATAAGGTAAAACTTAGGTATGTTACATATATTTTATTGATAAATAATATATTATATTTTTCATTGTTTTTCAGGATATAAGTAAAAAATACTTATTATTAATATTATATTATTAGTTTTATAAAAATACTATATTAAGAAGTTAAAAAACCAATTATTAAGGTAAGAAAATAGCTATCAATTTAATATAGATCCCAAAACTAGGCGGGAATCAATTTTTCTAATTTTTTCTGTCATTGTTTTTTGCAAACTTTTAAAAATTAGAGCATAATTAATTATAAGTAAGATAAAATATTGGTATAGAGAAGAGAGTGGTTTCAATGAAGAAAAAAATTGCAATTTTAGGAGATTCATTAACATTTGGCTATTTGCCAATGGGCACTGGTAAAATGCAAGAAACAGATAATTGACCGAAAAAGTTAGCAAATTTATTAATACAACATGATCAAACAATTACGGTTGAAATTCAAGCTGATGCTCAACCAGGGCGAACAATTATTAAACCATTAATTGATTTTGGGTTTCCCCAAGACAATGGGATGGACAATTTATTAGCGTTATATCAAAAAGCAAGTCCCTTTGATTTATTTATTATTTTTTTAGGAACAAATGACTATTTTGGTTATGATGCATATGCAAAATTAAAAGAATTACCAGATTATCCAATTGAAGAAAAAATTGTTAGTTCATTAGGGCAAATAATTACTCAAATGAAGAATTTTCACCTCGATAATCACGAAGAAGTTAATTATAAAGTTTTAGTTGTTTGTCCACCAAAAGTATTAACAATGCATGATGGTGAATTATTAACCTCTTTGCCAACGGCCTATCAAAAATACTTTGCTAATTTAAAAATCCCAGTTGTTAATTTACAATTAACGGCCAATCCGCACCCCGAAAATCAAACAACATATGATGGAATTCATTATACTGGGGCGGAAACTTCAGCAGTTGCGGAAGCTATTTTTAATGTTATTGTTAATGAAAATTTATTAGCATTAAATTAAACCATCTTATTAAAAAAAGTATGAAAGGAAGCAATAAGAATGATTATAGGGGTTTATGGTTATATTGGGGCTGGAAAAACTAGTGCTTGTGCATATTTGCAGAATAAATATCATTTAACTTATTTAAATGCTGATCAAATTGCTAAAGAAATTATGCAAGAAACAGAGGTTCTAGTTTTTTTAAATAAAAACTTTCCTGGTGTTGTTAAAAATGGAACATTAGATCGCCAACATTTACGAAATATTATTTTTACTAATCAAACATCTAATAAAAAATTAAATACTTATTTGTGACCAAAAGTAAATCAAAAAATAGTGGCAATCATTAATAATAATTCTTCACAAAATTTTTTAATTGAAGCCGTTGGTCTTAGTAGTTTAACAGTACCTTTTAAAGTTAAAATTTTAATTACAGCTAGTGAAAAAACAATTTTAACGCGGATTGCTGCTCGTGATCACCAATTATTATCTCAAACAAAACAGTTATTAAAAATCCAACAAACTTTATTTAAAGATATTGAACCAGATTATCAAATTCATACTACTGATTCATTAACATTTTTATATGATCAATTAGATAAAATAATGCAACAAATATTAGGAGATGAAAAATAATGCATCGTTTTTTTGCTACTACTTTAAAACATGATTATTTTGTTTTAACAGATGATGATGTCAAACAAATTAAACAAGTTCTGCGTTTAAGAAATAATGACCAAATTATTTGTATTTATAATGCCGAACATTATTTAACAACAATTGAAGTTCTACCACCCCAAAAGTATTTATTTAAATTAACAAATAAATTACATCAAAACCATGAAAGCCCAATTAAAATTCGATTAATTGCTGGTTTAATTCGAAGTGCTAAATGAGATTATTTATTACAAAAAGCTACTGAATTGGGGGTCACTGAAATCATTCCCTTTCAGTTTAAACGTTGTGTGGTACAATTAAAAGGTGAAAATAACGGAAAAAAAATTGCCCGTTGAACAAAAATTTGCAAAGAGGCAAGTGAACAAGCATATCGGAATCAAATTCCTTTCATTCGGAATGTTGAAAGTGATATAAAGGTTTTGCAAAAGTATCAAGGTGAGGTGAACTTGGTTTGCTATGAAAAAGCTGAGCAGAATTCACAGTTAAAAGATTTTTTGCACCAAAATTTTACGACAATAACGATTGTAATTGGGCCAGAAGGTGGTTTTACAACAGAAGAGATTATGTATTTAACAACATATGGCTATAATATGATTTCGTTGGGGCAACGAATTTTACGAGCAGAAACAGCACCGCTTGCTGTTTTAGCAATGATTATGTATGAAAAAGAATTATAGGAGAAGATAAAAATGACAAAAGTAGTTTCTATTAAAGCACTAGTTAGTGTCGCAAATGTAATCTTATATACCGCTTTAGTATTAATTTTTTTAATTTTGGGATTACAAAAATGAAATATTCCGGCCGCAACCGGCTATAAACTTGGTTATGTATTAATTGGTTTTGCGATAGTTATTTTTATTATTTACCATTTAGTACGAATTTATGAGCTGAAAAGAACTCCCTTTCAATTATTGCGAAAACATATTATTTTTATGCAAATTTTTTATATTGGTCAGTATTTAATTTTTGCTATTAGTTTATTTTTTTTAATTTTAGCTAATACAAATATTTTAAATCCAATACAAATTTGTATTTTTTGATATGTTTGATTTCCAATGGTTTTTGCTGGAACAATTGCTTTCTCGGTCTTAGAATCAATTGTTCGAGTTGAGGAACGTATTTTTATTGTAAAGAAAAATTGACAAGATTCTGAGATATGAGAAAGAGAACAACAAGAAGAAAATGATAAATTATCGTTAGAAACAAATAATTCAGTAAAAAAAACAGAAAATCCTTTCTTTGATGATGATAAAAATAGTAATTAGTTTATAATTAGTTAAAGAATAATTAATAAAGGAGTATGAAGAAATGAAGAAATTTTTAGTTCTACTAACTAGTATCTCACTAGGAACAATAGTTAGTACAAATGTTGTCGCATGTTTTCCACCAAAGAAGGACAACGGGAATGATATTAATGGTTACAAATTAAATTTAGATTTATTTGCTTTTGATAAAATAAGCGATAAATTTAATTTGAAAAAAGATAATGTTATTGTAGAAAATAAAATTGATTTAAAATCAGGAATAATAAAAGGGATTCAAAATATTATCTCCATTTATTTGCCTTGAAATGAAGTAGATATTACGATTGATACTATTAAACCAGAACTAACTACTTTTAAACAAGTATATGTTAAAATGGTAGCAAAAGATGATGCTAAATCAATTAAAGGTTCTGTGATGTGAGGAAACTTAGAAGCAGCAGCACCAACATATGTTGATTTGCGTCCTAATTTAAAGGCATGGTTATCAGAAGAACAAAAAACATTAAAAGTTGATGATGCAAATAAATTAGACGTTGCAGCATTTGAAGCTTTAGGTGGTCCTGCCTTAGGAAAAAGTAATTTAACAGAACTTGGTTTAAAAGGAGTGTATGATCCAGACACTAATTCTTATACTGTTTCAGCAGATGGCACAAAAAGTGATTTTTTTGCAACTAGTGATCTTGTTTTTAAAGCAGTTATTAATAAATAATTTTACCAACTACTTAACAAAAATGAGAGGTACATAGCGAGGTGCTTTTATGTTAAAGATTGGAACAATTGGAACCGGAAATATTGTCAGTACATTTATTGAAGCATGTCGTGAGATACGGGGTGCCGAAATTAGTTGTCTTTATTCACGTAGTTTAGAAAAAGCTAAAAATTTTGCGTTAAAAAATAATTTGGTAGTACGAATGGTTGATAACTTTGAAGATATGTTAGATTATATTGATATTATTTATATTGCTTCACCAAATGGCTTACATTACCAACAAGCAAAATATTTTTTACAGCAACAAAAGCATGTTTTAATTGAAAAACCAGCAACTTTTTTAGCACAAGAGTTAATTGAATTAAGAGAGCTAGCAGTTATTAATAATGTTTTTTTGATGGAAGCTTTTAAGCCCTTACATTTGCCAGGATACCAAATTTTACAAGAAAATGTTAATAAAATTCACCCTTTTTTGGCAATTTTCCATTGTAACCAGTATTCAAGTCGGATGAAAGAAGTATTATTAGATGATTATCATTCGGTTTTTGATGAAACCTTGGGAAAAGGGTCATTGTATGATATGCTAATTTATCCAGTTGAATTAGCCGTGGCATTATTTGGCCCCGTTAAAGATGTTAAGGCAATGAGTCATAAATTAAAAAATGGGGTTGATATCAACAATGTTGTTCTTTTACGTCATCATAGTAATATCTTAACAAGTATTGTTTGTTCAAAAGCAGCGGCTGGTATTAGCGCTAGTGAAATTTTAAGTTATGATACTACAATTAATTTTACTGATTTAACAAAATTAGAAACAATTAATATCTATAGCCGTTTGGCAAATGAAATAATGACAGTGCCGATGGTAACTGAGCACCAAAATAAAATGTATTATGAAATACAACATTTTATTAATATTATAAACACAGCAAACTATCCTGAAATGGAACGTTTATTAGATTATTCAATTGCCGCAATTCGGATTTTAGAAGCTGTCCAAATTAATGAAGAACAACAGGGAGAATTATTAAATGAAATTAAATAAATATATTGATCATACTTTATTAAAACCAGACGCAACAATTGCAGATATTAAGCAATTATGCCTTGAAGCAAAAGAATATGATTTCGCTTCAGTCTTTATTAATCCAACGTATGTGTCATTAGCTCATCAATTATTACAAAATAGTGATGTTAATGTTTGTGTGGTAGTAGGATTCCCATTAGGAGCTAATACAACAAAAACAAAAGTAGCAGAGATCACTAATGCTTTAGAAGATGGAGCAAACGAAATTGATATGGTAATGAATATTAGTCAGTTTAAATCAGACAAGTATGATTTAGTGGTAGCTGATATGCTTGCCTGCAAAAAAGCAGCTGGAACAGTTATTGTCAAAGTTATTTTAGAGACATGTTTGTTAACAGCAGCAGAAATTATTAAAGCTTGCCAATTAGCTGAACAAGCAGGACTTGATTTTGTTAAAACATCAACTGGATTTAGTAAAGCAGGAGCAACAATTGCAAATGTGAAATTAATGAAAGCAACGGTTGGTGAACGTTTACAAGTTAAAGCAGCTGGGGGTGTACGGAATAAAGCAGATGCTTTAGCAATGATAACCGCTGGTGCCACAAGAATTGGGACTAGTGGTGGTGTTGCAATTATGGATGGTCAAGAACATTCAAAGAGTTATTAATTTAGAATAATTAGAAAAAGTAGGGACAACAATGTATATTTTAAAAAATGAAAACTTGGTCGCACAAATTAGTAAAAATCCTTTTGAATTAATTTCGTTAAAAAAAGATGGTAAAGAATATGTTTATCAGCAAGATAGCACTTGAAAAAAATCGTGGCCAATTTGTTTTCCAATTACTGGAAAGTTAATTAATGATAAATATCATTTTGAAAATAAAACATATCATATGGCAGGACATGGTTTTTTTCGTGCTATTAGGGATTGAAAGGTTGTTACATATACAGCAGAACACCTAGTTGTTGAATATGTTGCTACAGAATCTTTTTATGAACAATATCCTTTTGCTTTCAAATTAGAAGTAACATATCAGTTAGTAAGAACTGAATTAATTAATAAGGTTAAAATTACTAATCTTGATTCAAAACCATTGCCATATAATTTTGGATGACATCCGGCCTTTATTTGTGATGATCATTTAGGAAAAATTATCTTTGATCAGCCGCAAACAGTTACTCATTTTCAGGGAGGAGCTTTTTTAGGAACCCCAATGATAACGGAAGTAAAAACAGAATTAGGGTTAGATGAATATGATTTTGCAACAGGGCAATGTTATGGGTTATTAAATCAAACGACGGAGCAAGTATTGATTGTTGATCCGATACGGGTTATTCGCTTAAAGACAAAGGGGTATCCTAATGTTTTAATTTGAAAATGTCAAAATGATGCAAAGTATATTTGTGTTGAACCATGAGATGGTCACCAAGATGATGTTAATTACGAGGCAATACCATTTAATCAGAAACCATGAATTAATAATCTTGCGCCGCAAGCAGTAAAAGAGTATATTTTACAAGTTAAATTAAAAAAATAAAACCTCTTAAAAATTAAGAGGTTTTTATCATATAAATGAATATTATTTTGAAACTTACAATAAACAAACAGGGGGTTGCTTGTTGGCTAAAGAGGATATTAAATAAAATAATATAGTCAATAAGCATTCTTATTGTACAATTTTTTTATTTTTAATATTGTATTTTATAATATTTAGCAGCGTAATATTTAGTATAAAGTATTAACCATTTTTTCTTCATTCGGATAGCATTATTGGAATGAAGTGGTGTCACATTATTATTTATCAAATATTTTAGGATTTAGAGTTTAATTAAAGTAACAAAGGGTAATAAGAATATATTAGGCTTTGTTTTAAAGGATTTTGGAATTAACAATTAATTATATTACTTAGATTCGGAAAATTATTTTCATTTTAAGGAAAATAAAAACCATCTTATGATGGTTTTTTTGTTTCACTTATTTTTTGCAAAGTTTGATAAATTTTTGTTTTAATGATTTTATTATTCCAATAATTATATAAATACATACTCCCAATTAAGATTCCTAAAATTGCAAAGAAAGCAATAATAAATCAAATATAGCCGGGTAAACCAAAAAAGTTCCATGCACATTTTAAAAGAAATATGGATATCATCGATTTTGAATTATATTTGGATTATTTCCTGGTCAAGTAAAATGTGCGCCCGAAAGACGTCGTAATTCACCTCTGATCATTGCATAAGCACAGTAAATTAATAAAACAAGAATATATTTTCAGAAGTTTGTTCGAAAGAATTGTTTTAAGTTAATTTGCTGCTTATTTTCCATAAAGAATAAAATATAGATCACAAACGCAATCGAATTTATCATATGGTCAATAACAGTTGTAATTCAGTTTAAATTGTTTCCAGGTAAGGGTTGTGTTGGTAATAATAAACAATTATATATAATAAAAGTAATAGTAATATAACAAGCTGCTGCTAGGGCAACTGGGTATGATTGAATTTTATTTTTGTTTTCTTGATGATGACGAATTCCACTAATTAAGAATCAAAATAAGATTCCTAAGTTCGATAAACAAGTAAAAGTTGTGAAAAAGCCTAACGTATATACTGTGTAATCGCCATGATAACGGGTAATAATATCATTTTGGTTGAGAATACCACTAATAAATGTTCATGTTAAGATGGTAAACCCAACTATTGCAAAAAATAGTTTATAAATTTGTTTTCAAAGTAATTTTATTTTTAAAATCATTTATAACTATTTCTCCTTATTTAGTTTGTAGTAATACAAATAGTCTTGTAATTACTATACTATAATATTTTAACATTGATAGTTTAAAAAATGTCTGAATTAAAGAAATCCAGGGTGATGAATTTTTAAAATTGACGTTTTTGGGGAAAAAGGTATACATTTCAAATAAAATTGGGTAAGATAATATAAACCTAAATTATAAGGTTTAATTAGAAGAGGTGTAATGATGTCAAAAAAAGAACTAGCAGAGCTAATTGCAGGACAATTTAATTTGTCAAAATCACAAGCAGGAGAAGTTGTTGATTTTGCTTTTGATAAAATTAAAGAAACTTTAGTAAAAGGAAATGAAGTTGCAATTGCAGGATTTGGAAAATTTGCTGTATCTGAAAGAGCAGCAAGAGAAGGAAGAAATCCAGCTACTGGCGAAACAATTAAAATTCCAGCTTCTAAAGCAGCTAAATTCAAAGTAGCTAAACAATTAAAAGATCAATTAAACTAATCAACAATTAGTTAAAATTTAACGGTAATGTTAAATAGTTTATTTAATAAAGGTAGTATTAATAAGTGGCAATTTTTGTTGAGCCATTACAAATTAATAAATTTATCAGAAGAACAGTTAGTGTTAATTATGTTGATTATGAACTGTTCTTCTTCTGATAAAAGGTTCATCACTCCGTTAGAAATTGCTAATCATTCCAATTTTACTGAAACGCAAGCAAAAAACATGCTAGATCAATTAAAACAAGCAGGTTTTATTGATATTAAAATGAAAAAAGATGTTTTAGAAATGGATTTATCCCCAATTTTTAACAAAATAATTATTGCAATTGAAAATCTAGAGTTAAATGTTGAAAGAAAAATTTTATATGATCAAATCAATCAAATTCTTCACGAACCTTTAACTGAACACGAAAAAGCCACCTTAAATACTTACTTAGTAAATAAAATTTCTGATTTTCAGATAACCCTAATTATTACTAATCATCAAGAAACAAAAATAACGTTTAAAGAACTTATCAAGTTTATTGATAATTATTTAAAAAATAAACCAAAATCATTAACTAAATACAATTGATTAATTGATTAAGAATTGGTTTAAAATCAAGAAAATTAGGAAGGGTCAGAAAAAGTTCATAGCCATTTTCTTCAAAAAAAGAAAGTGGAATTTGTTTTGCTGGTATTAGTTTTATTCATTCGATTATTTTCTGATATGATAAAATAAAGTAACGATCATAACAATGAAAATAAATAATAATAAAACTAATGCCATGATGGTTTTTAACTAAAGCTAATTGCTTTAATTGATGTGCTTTAATGTTGTTTAAATTGAATTTTTGCTGATTAGTTTCTTTTGCTTCAAATTCGATATAATGGCCTTGATAAAGACCATAATAATCACAACTAGTTTTTTCTTTGAAATAACCTTTGATGATTAAATGTTGTTCTTTTTCCAATGGAACAATATTGATTGACCGTTTAAAAAAGAGACCAATATTATCATCATAGTATTTTTGAATAGTATAGTTTAGTAAAGATTCTAAAAACATTCCACGATTATTGGGTAGATGCATAATTGTTTTCTCCTTTAATAATATAATTAACAAAAATGGACCTTTGTTCCTTGCAAAAGAGGTGTAAAAATGAAAACAATTAAATTACGAGCAGTTGACATTATTAATAAAGAATTTCAAGTTGATTATCAAGGGTATGACCCCAATGAAGTTGATATGTTTTTGGACATGGTTGCAACTGATTATCGTGTTTTTGAAGGAATTATGAATGATTTTAATAAAGAAATGAAATATTTGCGTCAGCAACTAAATGATTTACAAGATAAAAATGATGTTTTAAAAGCGCAACTAGATGAAACAAAAGCCCAAAAAGCACGATTAGAAGAAGAAGGTTTTTCAAAAGCTGATCTGATAAAACGAATCCATAATTTAGAAGGTAAGTTAAATAATGATTAAACTTTAACAAATGGTTTTTAGTAAAATTAACATTTTATGGCTAAGATATAGTATAATTATTGTGAGTTATAACGGAACTAGTTGCTATTAATAACAATTAATAGAGGAAACTCCACGCTCGCACAATCTGTGATGATTGTAATGTTTGTGCTAATTTAATTCATAAAATTAGGCATAAGGAACCCTTATGACGGCTGAAAAAAATCCTAAGTTATTATTAATAAGGAATTTTTTCTGTAAAAGTGCCACAGAAACGAGTTTTTAAAGAAATTTAAAAAATGGAACGGGTAAACCCCACAAGCGAGAAACCTAAATTTTGGTAAGGGAACTTCTTTTTTCAAAATAGAAGAAAATAAGAAGATCAATTTCAAAAAATTGATAGATAAATAACTAGTATTTTATTTTTTAAATAAAAAACAGAACGTGGGTTATGATGTTATGACTTTGTAAATAAAAATAGATAATTCTATTTTTATTTTTTTTATGGAAAATAAATTATAATTTATTTTATTAAAAATTTATTGTTATGCTTGACTTTTTAAAAAGATAAATTATAATTTTTATAAATAAGAAAGGAAACAAAAAATGAAAAAAAATATCAACAATGATTTAACAGTGAAAAATGATTCAATTTGAATTCGGATTAAGAAATCATTATTTCACAAAGAGTTATACAATCAGAGGTCCATTACATTTAAAATTACAGCAGCAGCAATTTTTTTAGCGGTTGCTGTTGGTTTAAGTTTATTAGAGATTTTTAATGTGCCAACACCTTGGGGGGCAACATTTGGTCTACGCTTTTTTGATACATTAGTTATCATTTATTCAATTTCAATTGTAGGATTAGGTTTTGCTTTATTAGAGGGAATCGCATTATCATGAATTCACAATTTAATTGATGGTCATCATACTTGAATTGAAATGGCATTCTTTATGATTTCTAATATTGTGGTTGTTTTTATTACATGGTTTATTTATTACATTGTATTTAATGCTTATTACAAAGTAAAAGTGCCCGAAGATGTTACCGACCATAGTATTCATGAATATCATTATGTTAAAAAACCACATGATCACCATCATAAAATTATTAATATTGATTGAACGAAAAAAATTCTAGCGTTTGTAATTATTGTGCCATTATGTGCTTTAGTTGAAGCATTAGCATTATTAATTACGGCAAAGATTTTAGTAAATATTGGGAATACAAATATGGAAGTCGAGCATGTTCACATGGTTAAAAATCAAATTGATATGTTAGCATCAACAGCTAATATGCCAAATGAAGTTATTAATTCGTCAGGTGGTCTTACTCTTGCTCACGCTGGTCATGATCATGACCATAATAATGGTATGGCCTCAATTTTTGAATCATGACAACATACCTTAATTTTTGTGGGAATCTTCTTCGGAATTTTTACTGGAAAATACATTCTTAATGCGACATTATTTTTATTATTAGAACGACGAACAAGACAGTTAGTTGATCGGTATGGAATATATGTTTAATAGAACTTTTGAATGGATAACAAAGATTCGGATTTAATCAAATAGATTAAATCTTTTTATTTATGAAATCTTACAGTTGATTTAAAGAATATTATTATGCTTTATATGAATGAAACAAATTTGCAGGAAATCTTTTTAATATTTTTAAAAATTTTCTTTAATTTTGTCGAAAACTCTTGATATTTATAGAATATATCTAATTTTAGGTATATTTTTAATATATAGAGGTAAATAATTGATGGAAAAAATAATTACAGAATTAAAAAACAGTTTTACAGATGATCAATTTTTAGAATTTGCTGAAAAAATAAAAAAAGAAGCAGAAGTAATCAAAAAACAAAAACGTTTAAATGAAATTGATCAAAAATTTAGAGATAAAGGCATTATATGTCCTGATTGTAAATCTTATCATTGTGTTAAAAATGGTCATAATCCCGAAGGAAAACAAAAATATTTATGTAAAAAATGTCGTGCTAGTTTTGATGCTTTTCGTCATCATTTTACTTATTGAAGTCATTTAAATTATGAACAGTGAAATTTATTAATTCAAATTTCATTATTAGGACAATCTAGTAAAATAATTTCCCGTTTTATTAAAACAACACCAAAAACTGCTTGATATAATCGTCAAAAATTAATGCAATCAAAACAATTAGAAAATACTCAATTAAAATTTAAAAAATTAAATGGTCAAATCCAAATTGATGAAACTTTTATTAAAGAAATCCATAAAGGTAATTTTAAAGATAAATTTGATAAACGAAAAACTCATCTTGATCCATTTTCAACTAATACCAAATGCTGTATTCAAATGGTAGTTGATAGCAATAATAATATTTTTGTTCAATCCACCAATACCAAACGATTACAAAAACAATGAATTATTGAAAATATGAATAAGCAATTAATTAAAGAAAAATCAATAATTATTTCTGACATGCAACCATTATATTTATTAGTAGCAAAACAAACAAATTCTACTCTATATTCTACCAAAACTAGTACAAACCCTGATACTAGTTATCGAAAGTTAAATAAGATTAGTAAATTACAATCGAGTCTTAAAGAAGCCTTAATTCATTATCATGGTTTGGGTTTCACTAATATTCAAAATTATTTAAATCTATGAAAATGAAAATACCAACATAAAGGTTTAACACCAAAACAACAATCAACGGTATTATATTTTAACGTTTAAAAAATTTAAAGCAAAATCATGATCTTAAACAAAATTATTTTTCAAATTGTCATATTGATGATTTTTTTATTTCATCAAGAGTTTTCGACAAAATTAAAGGACAAAATTAAAGAAAATTTTTATTTTTTTGATATAATATAATGATAAGAAAGCTTATTGAGTAAGCTTGTTCTAGAATATGAGGTGAGTTTATGGGAAAAATTAAAGAGTTAATTGATATTAATAAAATTGAAAGAAACTTAGATTATAATGAATTAGACCAAAAGAATCAGACTCGTAAGCAAGAAACACCATTAGAGATGATGAAAAATATTAAGGCACCACGAATCGGTTTTTTTAAGTTGGTGGCACTTTATTATCGTCGGTATTTGTGACGAGCATGTACAATTTTATTTAGTTTAGTGTCGAGTTCAATTTCAATTGTAACAATTACGCTTTTAATTAATAAATTGATGACGCAAATTTTATTTGAATTCGGAAATGATCCTGAATCATTATCAACAGGATTAGATTGATATATTTGATTAATTATTATTGGTGTTGTCTTAATTATTGGTGTTGTTACAACAAACATTCGTGAACGTATTGGGGGAATGTTAGGGCGAACTATTGAAATTGATGTGCGAAATGCTGTTCTAAATAACTTAGTTAATTTAAACATTGGTTATTACTCTGATAAAAAAATTGGTGAAACAATGACAAAATTAATTAATGATACCCAAATTATTGGGGATGAATCGCAATTATCCCCAGCTAACTTAATTAGTATTCCAATTATTTTTATTGGAAGTGCAACAGTGTTATTAAATATTGATTGAAAATTAGCCTTAATTTGTTTAAGTGCAACAGCATTATTTATGACAGCAGTTGCCGTAACATTTCGTTCACAAGCATCAGAAACAGAAAATGTTCGTGCTAAAATTACGGATGTCAATGGTGATGTAACTGATCGAATTGCTTCAATTGCACTAATTAAAGCAACGGGAACAGAAGAATATGAACGTGTCCGATTTGAACAAATTCATAAAGAATACTACCGAGTTAATCGTCGTTTGAACCGAATTCAAGCGCGAATGACAACAATTATTATTCTTTGTGCACTAAGTTTGACTGTGATTGTTGTCTTATCAAGTATTATTTTATATGGTAATAAAGGACCAGAAAGTACTAATCATATTATAAAAGTTTTACCAGCTTTTATTACAGGAGTTAATACTTTAGCCTTTCCAATTTGAACATTAACAGGACTTGTGCCAGGATTAGCACGGGCAACAGCATCAACAAAACGAATTATTCAATTAGTTCGTGTTGATACAACAATTGGGCCAAATCGTGATGCGCCTAATGTTGAAAAAATTGTGGGTGATATTATTTTAAAAGATATTGTTTTTGAATATCCCGAAAAACCAGGAGTTACTATTTTACCTAAAACAACTTTAAAATTTGAAAAGGGCAAAAGTTATGCTTTTGTTGGAGAAACTGGAAGTGGTAAATCAACAATTTCAAAATTATTACTTCGTTTCTATGATCCAACTAGTGGTGAAGTTATTGTTAATAATACTAATTTAAAAGATTTAAACTTATCTAGTTATTTAACACATGTGGGTTATGTAGAACAAGAACCAAAAATCTTATTCGGCGATGTTATTTATAATGTTCGGTATGGAATGTTTAATGCCACTGAAGAAGAAGTTATTGCAGCTTGTAAAAAAGCTAATTTACATGATTTAGTAATGGGTTGAAAAGATGGTTATAATACTATTTTAGGTGAGCGTGGTTTTATGTTATCAGGAGGGCAAAAACAACGTTTAGTTATTGCACGGATGATTTTAAAAAATCCACAAATCTTAATTTTAGATGAAGCAACGAGTGCTTTAGATAATATTGTTGAAAAAGAAATCCAAGCTGAATTAGAAAAAATTATGGTTGGAAAAACAACAATTTCAATCGCTCACCGCTTAAGTACCATTAAAAATGTTGATCAAATTTTTGTGTTAGGAAAAGGGCAAGGAATTATTCAAAGTGGTAAATACGATGAATTAATTACTATTGAAGGACCATTTCGCGATTTACATCGTGCTGCTACTCAAGGTCGATAAGAAAGTAAGTGTCACACGACACTTTTTTTGCTTTTTGGTTTTTGTGAAGTTATTTTCAAACAAAGGACTTTTAATAACATCATGGAAATGTTAAAATTTGATAAGTTGATTTCTAACGGGAAGGATGATAATAATTATGAAATTTAAAGAATGGAAGCAGTCACTACGTGATGGCTCAGAATTACATATGTATGAATGAAAACCAATAAATGAAAATGAGATTAAGGCAGTTGTTCAATTAGTACATGGTAGTGCCGGACATGCTTTACGGTATGAAGATTTTGCAAAATTTTTAGTGGCCAATAATTATGCGGTAGTTGCAGAAGACCATCGTGGGCATGGTAAAACTGCTGATGATTCAGAAAATTTAGGCTTTTTTGCAGAAGATGAGGGTTGAGAAAAAATTATTGATGATTTATATGAAGTGACAACTTATATAAAACATTCTTATCCGAAACTGCCAATTGTCATGTTTGGCCATTCAATGGGATCTTTTATGGCCCGACATTATGCAATTAAATATGGAACAAATATTGCGGCTCTAGTAATTTGTGGCACGGCGCATTATCCAAAACGATTATTAAAATTTTCAGTTAAAATGGCCCGTCTTGGTCAAAAAATCAAAGGACCAAAATCAAAGGATAATTTTATTTATAAATTTTCTTATGCTCCTTTAAATTTACGTTATAAAGATGAAGGCGATTTGGGAACGGAATGATTATCAACGGATAAAAAAGTTCAAGAAGCATTTGCTAATGACCCCTTAACAGGTCAGGTTTTTTCAACGAGTGCTTTTAAAGATATGTTTACAGGGTTATTATTTATAACTAATAAAAAAAATATTAAATTAACGCCAAATACATTACATTACCCTTATTATTTATTGCTGGACAAGATGACCCTGTTGGAAAATATGGTAGGATGGTCTTAAAAACAGCTGAATTGTATCGTAAAACAGGAAAAAAAGTTAAGGTAAAATTATATCCAAATGCCCGACATGAAATTTTAAATGAACCAATTAAACAAGAAATTTATCAAGATATTTTAAATTTCTATAATAAAAGTCTTTTTCGATAGTCAAAACTAATTTTTTACAAAAAAACAGGGGCCTTGCTCTTGTTTTTTTTTTTTTTTTTTGCTTTAATATCTTTAATAAGAACTAATTAGATTATTTAAAATTTGTGGGGGAAAAAATGAATTTATTAAGCAAATTACCAAATTTTAATACCCCAGATTCGACTCCATTTTTTTTCGATTCTACATTGGAACATATGACAATAATTTTTCTAACAAATATTATTATATTCTGTTTTATTTTAAAAGTTATTACATATTTTGTTAAAGTTTATTCCGCTAAATTAAAATTAGGAGTTTTAGCAACAAAATATTTTTTTAACGGAACACTAATTATTAGTCAATTTATTGCGACAATAATTTTACAGATTATTGTTGCTAACATATATGTCTCCGGCTACGATGTTGCAATTCATATTGCAATTGAACTCGTGTTCAGTTTGCAGTTTGTAATTGGAGTTATTATTTTAATGAATAAAAAAGTTTTAAATTATATTTTTAAATTAATTATGTTAATTTTTATTTCATTTCTGTTGTCATTTTTATTGGGAAGACAATTATTAATTTGATTACATAATGTTAATAATAGTGAAATTCTTGTTTTATGGTTAACATGAACTGTTTTAATAGGTTTTATTGTTACATTCTTTTACTTATTTGAGTTAAAAACAACCTTTTTACATGAATTTACTTTTCATTTATTAATTTTGCTAATAACAATTAGTAATTTTGAAAGTCATTCGCATGACTTAAAGATTTTGCGTCATTCATTATTTTTAAAAATTTTATTAAAGTTAATTAAAGTTTTATGTTTATTAGATTTGTTTTTTCTAATAAAAACTGTTAAAAAAACAATGCAAAATTTATGAGAAGTTAGTGTTAATGAAACAATGGAATTAATTGAGTTATCATTATTATTAAATGCACTTCATTTTTTTAATATTAGTCAAAAAAACGGTTTAGAAAATTTACCAAATAAATTTTTAAAAAATGAAATTAATGGTTGAATGGGGTCATTACAAGAATAACCTAATTGTAAAATTAATTAAATTCAATGATTTAAAGAAAATAATTTATTATCAAAAACAATGTCTTAATAAGAACAAAAGAGGAAAACACTATGCGTAAGTTACTTAATATTTTGGCTGCTACAGTATTAGTCACAACTCCAACTATTACTGTTATTAGTTGTAAAAATAAGGGAAAAGATCAGACTGGAAATAAATATAAAGATCCGGAAGTTGAAAATATGCCGAATGGGCCATTAAAATCAAAAATTTTGCAAACAACATTATTTACTAAAATGGCAATTGCTAATCGACATGAAAATTTGAATGCTTATACACCATCAATTTTACAAATGCTGCCCCGCTTACCAGATTCATACAAAGATAAAGATGGTAATTTAGTTGATGTTGACTATTATCGTAGTCGTTATTTTAACACAAAAGATGGGATGCCATTAAACAAATTAGAATCAGCCTATGATTATATGAATATTTTGGATACTAATTTGTATAATACTGAGCATCAAGCAAATTTAAAAATTCCAAAATATTTTGAGAATGATCCTTTACCAACAATTCCGAATTTTGCCACAAACAGTAATATGTTAAATTATTGATATGATGGCGGAGCATTATCAAATTATTCAATTGCAAAAGAAATTTTACCAACGCAAGAGGGTGATTCACGATTACGTAAATCAGTTATTGATGCATATAAAAAAGCAATGTTTGAATTACCACAAACAACTTATTTTTATGATTTAAATTTAAACTATAATTCATTAGCAACAAAAAATATCAAATTTGATACCGACACAAATTCAAACTTTATTATTAATGGACAAAAATTTGCGACAGGTAAATCATTTGTTACAGCACAAAAATCCGAAGAACAAGATAAATTGATGGTAATTTTACAATTAATTTCAATGGCAGATATGTTTACCGATCGTTCACAATCAAAAACATATATTAATCAATTAAATAAATTTTTATCGTTGTCAAAAGATGCGGATGGGAATTTTTTAGGTAGTATTTTAGGAGCAATTTATTATAATGTTCTTGGTACTCCGACCGAACCAAATGATCCAAATACTCCTAATCCGAATTATGAACTTGCGAAAAAAGGTGTTTCATTAGCCTTAAGTTATTTAGGAACAACAGCAAATGATAAGCAAGAAATTGCGACAAAAGTTAATGATTTTTTTGATAAACAATCACAAGTTTTTAATGATTTATTATTAGTAAAACCAATGCAACCTAATTTAGATTTATCAAAACCAGAAGATCAAGTTAAAAATCGTGTTGCAATGTTTCTTGGGAAAACGCCGAATTTACATTTAGCAGATCTATTATTTAAAAAAGATTCTTCATCAAAATCATTAGCTAATTTATTTATTGAATTTGGGAATGAAGTTGATGGTTGATATACCAAAGCAACAGCAGAACAACAAAGCGATAGTAATAATGCTGTTGGGGCCTTTTTAAAAATTGCTGCTCAACAAGTTACACCAGGTTTTAAAGTTATCTTACAATCAATGGCCAAAATGTTACTATCAAAATCAAACGGTGGTTTAGGAACATTATCAATTAATGATATCAATAAGTTTATTGTAGCTTTATCACAAGGAATTTTAAATAATGCTGATGCATTAACAAAAGTTGAACAAATTTCGTGATCTGATCCAAATAACCAAGAACAAAATCAAACTGAAATAGCAAAATTATTAACTGGTAGTGATGATCCAACGAAACCAGCAGCAGGTTCATTTATGGACGTTGCTTTTACATGATTTAATGATAAAACACAACCAGTGCGATCGTTTTTAAATAAATTATATTTTGATCCTGATTCAGAAACGCGAAAAGATTTCTTAGCAATTAATAATGCTTTATATGACTATACGAATACATTATTACTAGGAGATAATTGATTTATTAATAATGGGAAGTTTTTAAATGAAAATGAGATGCAATATGATATTGAATATAAAGGTACCGGTGATGCTGATGTTGCGGCTAATTTAGACTTACATGACAAATGATATGTTGCAAAAGATGGAATAAAAACATATCAGGATTTAAATGCGGCTTATCTAAAAGCGTTAGGAAATTATGATTTAGATTGATTTTCGAAGTATGATGGATTAGGAAATAACTATCAAAAAGTTAATTATAAATATACTGTTTCTTGAACAAATGTTAATCCAGGTGATGATAGTCATCAGTATTGGGTTATTTCTAATATTCAATGATTTGCAAAAGATAGTAACGGTCAATGGAAACGTTATTATGATGTTGTACAAAATGATTAAGGGAATACGATAGGATTAAGCATGAAAAAAACATTGTTAATGAAACAAGGAATTTTAGGAATAATTAAAGCAAAAGGGCAATTTATTTCATTGTTCCTTTTAATTTTTATTTGTTCAATTATTACATCGTGTTTATTCACAACGGTAACTAGTTTGCAAACAGCTAACCGCCAAATGGGTTATGGTAGTTTTGATTATAATTATTCTTTTCATTATTCGGCAATGGATTTTGAAAATTCAAATATGCAAACAATTACGCCAAGTTTTGCGTTTGATTCGGAATATGTCTTGGTGAAAAACGATGATAATAAATTAACATATCCAAGAATTACAATTGGTGCTGCCGATAGTGATGTTTTTTATGGTCTGACCCGTCAAGACATTACTTTTAATAAATTATCTTCTGGGCAAATATCTGCTTTGGGATTGGCTTTGAAAATTCGCTTATCTGCCCCAAGTTATCAAAATACGTTAATTGCAAAATTACGGGCAATGGGATATAACAATTTGGCTGAAGAATATTTTGCTTCTTTTAAAACAACACAGATTTATAAGAATTTTTTAGGAATTATTACAGATTATATTAATAAAGATTTTTTAAAATCTAATGCAGGAGCAACAACAGCAGAGATTCAAGATGCAATTGCTACTTTTACTAATGGTCAAGCAGATTCAAACCATAAAGCAGTGAATCGCTGATGTTGAGAGATAGAGAGAACAAACAATGATTTTATTTGTTCTAAACCGGATAGTGTTAGTTTTATTCCGAATATTACAGTAACGTTAGGAGTAAATAACAAATCAATAAGTGATGTTAATGAAAATTCGTTATTTAAAGAAGGCTTACGAGGTAATTTTGGGATTGCAGCGCATTATACAGTCATAGATAGTGCTGGGAATAAGGAAACACGAATTCAATATTTAGCGAAGTCACCATATCAATATATTGACAAATTAAACCAAACTGGAATTAATGAAGGGCGAATGGTTATTGGTGATTTATTTAATAAGGTTACTTTTTTTGGAAATTATAGTGAACGAAGTGCTTTCATTAATTTTGTTTCAAACTATTATAAAATGTTAGGAATTGTTAGTAATTTTGGTATTTCAATGCGCCAAGAAGTTACGACATGAGATATTGTTAATAATTTAAAATATAAAGTAATTGGATGACATGATTTATTAAAAGAAAACCAATTAAAAATTTTTGATAAAGTGCCAGACTGAGAGGGACCATCAATTAACGAGTCAACATTAAATAATTATTATGCTATTGTTAGTCCAAATTATTTAAAAATTCAAAATAACAAGTTGCGGGATGAAATTAAAATTGGCCAACAATCCTTTACCGTTGGGGGAGCTGGTGGGGATACTTTAAACATTTATCCAACAATTTATGAAACCGATTTTATTCCCAATTTTAAAATAGATACCGTGGTTTATTTGTCTTCATATGGGATGTCATTATTGTCGGAAGACAATAATAAAGGGTTAATTAGTCTGAAGGATAATTCTCTTGTTTTTTTAAAGAATTTAACTGGTTCACCAGCAGCTAATTTAGAACTTTTTAAAAATTATTATGCTAATAATCCTAATCAATTAGATGTTTATGCTAAAGCATTAGAAAAAAATAATAATCAAAACCACCATGAGCTTTCAATTGGAACATTTGAGGCAAAAAAAGAAACAGGGCAATTAACACGGCGTTATGATTTATTAGCAAAAACAATTAATGTTTATATTTATATTGGGTTATTTTTTATTATTATTTTTGCAATAACATTATTTGTTGTTTCGTACATTATTATTAAAGAAATGATTAAAAGAGAATCATCCCAAATTGGAATGTTAAAAGCGGGTGGTTATCATCTGCGCGAAATTGCCTTATCTTATTGAAGCATTTTGATGATTAGTATTTTAATTGCGGTGCCAACCGGTTGAATAGTTGGAATAACGACCCAGCTCTTTGTTGTTAAATTATTTAATTTATTCTTTATTATTAATTGAACCTTTACTTGAAACTGAATGATTTTACTTTTATTACTTGGTTTTTTTGTGGCATTTCTATCATTAATTACTTTCGTTACTTGTTATTTCTGAATTAGTAAAACTGAGGTATTAAATTTAATTTATCCAACCCGCGAATTAAATGTTGATCATAGAATGGCACGATCAGTTCGTAGTTTGCACTTTAAAACCTTTGTTGGACGGTTTCGGATGGTGGTATTATCAACTTCCTTAAAACAAGCTTTTACTTATTTAGGAATCTTTACCTTAGTGACTTTTACGTTAACCGTATTATTGTTAGCACCAGTTTATGCAAAAAACTTTAATACAAATTATTATAAAAATGTTAAGTATGGCAGTGAAATTAATTACAGTAATGTAATTAGTAATAGTCCATTATCTTATTATAAAACATATCCATGGCAGGGGATTAATAATGTTCCAAATACTAGCGATCCAATTGATAAATATTTATATCCAATTGGAGGGGTAACACCATTACCAAATTATTATAGTATTGATGGGGGAACAACGATTAAACCGCTAAAAGCAGTGCAACAGGAACCAACAATAGCAGGGATTATAAAAGATATGCTATCGTATAACTTTGTTACTTTATCAGGAACTAATTTATCATTAGGAATTTTTAGTTATCTAAATGAATTAATAAAAAATTCGGTCGGAGGAGATAGTGTTCGTGCTTTAATTTCAGAAATTTTATGTACTGTCTTACCAAAAGCACTTGGCATTGGTGCAATTCCATATCCACCATTTCCTGATAAAGGTGATTATGTTGGTTTATGAAAAAATTGTTTTAGTAAAGCAACGAATGGTATTATTCCAGCGGCGATTAAAGAAGATTGAAATAAAAATCCTGATCGGGCTAATCATTTTGCATTAGGGATTGGAACAATGAGTTACAATCCTGCAACGGATGATGTTTTTACTAATTTTGACACGACTTATAATGATGAAAAATTACCAGTCTATGGGATTAATCCAGATACTAAGATGTTGAAATTATCACCACGAGATCGGACAATTTTAACTTCAGATAATAATGATCAGGTTGTCAAAGCAATTGCTAATGTCACGGCCTTGCAGCGTTTAAACTTGCGGGTCGGAGATGAACTTACTTTAATTCCGCACTTATCAACTTTACAATATAATGTTGGTCCAAAGCAGTGGTCCGAGTTTAGCAATAATAAGACAGCGTTACAGAATCAAACTTGAAAATATAATCGTAGTGGCAATCCAGGTGGATGAGATCCAAACAATTATCAAAGTTTATATTCTTTAGATAAAAGCCATTTTACTTATATTAAAAATGTAAGTAATGATACGAAGTATTACGCGACCGCAGATCGCAATAGTGAATATTATAATTTAAATAATGTTGAATTATGAATCCCATCTAATCCAGATATGGAAAAAATTTGAACGAAAAAAATAATTACTTTAAGTAATGGGCGGCAACGAAAATTATTAGAAGTATCAACGGGAACGGATAAGATTGTGCGGAAAGAAAAGATTAATAATCAAGAATATTGAGTTATTAAACCGTATGATTTTAATTTTGATGGTTCGTATAGTGGTGATTTTGTAAATGGAATTCCAACAACATGATATCAAGCGGCAATTGATAATGATTTTATTAAAGTGAGACCATCAATAAATCCAATGCCAGTTAAAGTTAAAATTGCTAACAGTATTGCAACGTATGATGCGCCCCGATTATTTGTTAGCCTGCAGAATGCAAATCAAATTAGTTTATTTCCAACAACCAAGTTAAGTGATAATCTTAATATTATGCAGTGATATAACGGAAAATATACAACTGAATTGCAACCATCTGATCAAATTAATCGTTATGCCTTATCATCAACAAATGGTGATTTATCCTTAAATAACTTTGCCGATTCTTATCGAACATCCATCTTATCGGCCGACTATGTTGGTATTAAAGGACAAGTAATGAATCGAGTTATTATTATTGCATTATCGGTGGCTTTAATTTTTATTGTTATCATTATTATGGTCTCTGTCATTACAATTTATTTTGCTGTTGATTTATTTATTAAGAAATTTATTAAAATTATTGCAACAATGAAAGTGCAAGGTTATAGTAGGTGGGAAATTAATAATTTAACCTTAGGAATTTTTATTCCATTTGCAATTGTTGGTTGACTAATTGGGTACTTTATTACATGAGGGTTAACCTGAACAATTACCCAAAAGGTTCTAGTATTCTTTAATTTATATGTTCCGATTGGAACAGGGTTAATTACCTTACCAATCATTTTAGGAGGAATCATTGTTTTATATGTTTTTTCATATTTTATTTCAATGAAAAAAATCAATAAATTAAATATTCAACAAATTGTCATGATGGACAGCTAAGATATTACCGCTGAAAATTAAAAATTATAAAAAAAGTATTAATATAATACTTTTTTTAATTTAGGAATTATGTAAAATGAAGTGCAACAAATCTTATTAATTAAATAATAAAACAAAAATTATAAAAAATCAATTATAAACTCTGAAAAATTAAAATATTTATAATTTTTATTTTATTTTAAGCACACTTAGACATACTAAAAAATAATTTATTAAGTTAAGTAATAAATTTATTTAAAAATTCTGTAAAAATACTTCTTTTGCTGTTTTTCAATTTAAAATAGGCCTTAATTTTTCATTTATAACATTAACTACTCAATCTATTTTTTGCTGATTAACATTTTTGAAATCAGTTCCCTTAGGAAATCATTGTCTAAATTCTGAATTCATATATTCAATTAATGGTTTTTGTTGTGGTTTACAGGGATCACAAAAATAAACTTGTGTCTCAGCAAATATTTCTAATTCCCTTCATTTACTAAATTCTTTTCCTCTATCAGTTATTATTCCTTTAATTTTCCCAAATAAATTATTATTTATAACAATGTTTTTAAACTTATCTACAATTTCACTAGAAGTATGATTTTTTTAATTTCATTACAAAATAATTTTTACTTAATTTTTCCACTAAAACTAAACAACTAGATTGATGTTCTTTTCCAACTACTGTATCCATTTCAAATCAACCAATACCATTGTCTTTATTCTTAATATCTCATATTGATTTAAAATTAATTAATTTACCACGATTATCAAATTTTCCTTTTGTTTTATATTTTTTACCACGATGACGTAAATTCTGTTTTAAGAAACCATTAAAACCCAAATAAATTCATTTATACAATGTTTTAACACAAACAGGAAATTTAATACCAAACTTTATAAAATAACGAAGAATGAGTTGTGATGGAGAATCACGATAAATATTAAATCTTATATTAATAAAATTTAATTGTTCTTCTGTAAACTTATATCTTTTATTATTCTTTTTTCTTTTCTCAGAATAAATTTTATCTGACTTATAAGCACTATATTCATTAATAGTTTTAAAACGCTTAATTTCTCGTGAAATAGTACTACGATGTCTATTCAAATATTTAGCAATTGCAGAAATATTGGGTTCACCATTCTTTTTTAAAAACATTTTTGATAATAATAATTGCTCTAATTTAACCTTATCGATAAAACTTAAATGACTATACATGATATTTATATACCTTTCATTAATTTATAAATTTAATATTAAAATTATTCTTTAATTTTGTCGAAAACTCTTGATATTTATAGAATATATCTAATTTTAGGTATATTTTTAATATATAGAGGTAAATAATTGATGGAAAAAATAATTACAGAATTAAAAAACAGTTTTACAGATGATCAATTTTTAGAATTTGCTGAAAAAATAAAAAAAGAAGCAGAAGTAATCAAAAAACAAAAACGTTTAAATGAAATTGATCAAAAATTTAGAGATAAAGGCATTATATGTCCTGATTGTAAATCTTATCATTGTGTTAAAAATGGTCATAATCCCGAAGGAAAACAAAAATATTTATGTAAAAAATGTCGTGCTAGTTTTGATGCTTTTCGTCATCATTTTACTTATTGAAGTCATTTAAATTATGAACAGTGAAATTTATTAATTCAAATTTCATTATTAGGACAATCTAGTAAAATAATTTCCCGTTTTATTAAAACAACACCAAAAACTGCTTGATATAATCGTCAAAAATTAATGCAATCAAAACAATTAGAAAATACTCAATTATAATTTAAAAAATTAAATGGTCAAATCCAAATTGATGAAACTTTTATTAAAGAAATCCATAAAGGTAATTTTAAAGATAAATTTGATAAACGAAAAACTCATCTTGATCCATTTTCAACTAATACCAAATGCTGTATTCAAATGGTAGTTGATAGCAATAATAATATTTTTGTTCAATCCACCAATACCAAACGATTACAAAAACAATGAATTATTGAAAATATGAATAAGCAATTAATTAAAGAAAAATCAATAATTATTTCTGACATGCAACCATTATATTTATTAGTAGCAAAACAAACAAATTCTACTCTATATTCTACCAAAACTAGTACAAACCCTGATACTAGTTATCGAAAGTTAAATAAGATTAGTAAATTACAATCGAGTCTTAAAGAAGCCTTAATTCATTATCATGGTTTGGGTTTCACTAATATTCAAAATTATTTAAATCTATGAAAATGAAAATACCAACATAAAGGTTTAACACCAAAACAACAATCAACGGTATTATATTTTAATGTTTAAAAAATTTAAAGCAAAATCATGATCTTAAACAAAATTATTTTTCAAATTGTCATATTGATGATTTTTTTATTTCATCAAGAGTTTTCGACAAAATTAAAGAAAAGAAATAGAAAAACTAGAAGAAGAATATGATAATATTAATAAAAGGTATGATATAGCAAAAAAAGAATTAGATTTAGCAGCAGCTGAATATAATACTATATCAGAAAAGTATGAAGAAACACTAGAATAATTAAAATAAGCACTAATAAGTCCTTTTTTATATTAATCGAACAAATTTCATAAAAATAATTAATAGTAATATATTTGTTATTGTGCTATATAATGCTGGACTAAATTTTCACACTTCAAATGTCTGATTAAAAAAACTATATATTGTTTGAAAAATCTTTCCAACACCACTTGCTAATTCATTTACTTGTTTTACACCTGGAATATTATTTACAATTCAAATTGCAGCATTTCGAATATGACACGCTAAATTATATCAACTACAACTTTCATATTGTGCTTGTCATCATTGACCATCAGGAAATAATCCTCCATCATTTATCTCTTGTCAATTATAAATTCCAAAATTAAAATCATAATAACGATACATATCATTCTCTTTTTGTGCTTGTAATTCAAAAACATTATAACCAATTTTTTGTTCTTCAATTTTCTTGTATTTTAAACCATATTTATCTTTTAAAGAGCCTTCAAAAACATAACCCTCATTTTGATTAATATTATAATTATTAGCAACTGAAAAATCATAATTAAATACATTACCATAATTTGTATTATAAAACCGATTTTTAAATGCTGAATACAATTGAATATCTAATTGATTATATTTATCTGAAAAATAAAAATAACGTGGATAAATTTTAAAACCATTATTAACTAACAAACCATATTTTTTGTTATATCCTTGTACATAAGTTTTATTTTCTAAATCAAAAATGGTTCGTAAATAATCTTTATAAAAGTTTTGCGAAACTGTAAACATACTATTTAATAATTTTTCAAATTGACTTTTATTAGTATTATTTCCATTAATTAAAACATCTCTAAAATTAACTAATTTTAAACCAAAAAAGTTAATTAAAACAGTACTATATTGTAAATTATCAATATAACCACTTTCAATAAAATTACTGCGATTTTGAAAAACAGGTACCAAAGCGTGAGCAAAAAAGGCTTTTAAAAACTTATTAATATCAATTTGGCCTTTCATTTGTTCAAAAATATATTTGCCAGTATTAGGAGTATTATGTTGATTATAATTATAAGTTTCAGCACTAAAATTAAATTTATTTTCTTTATCTTTCATAAAAGAAAATAAAAAACCTAAATCATCAGTATATCGATAACTATTTGAATTATTACCATCCCAATATTGTTTAAGATGTGTTAATTCTAAACTACCAGCAATAATATTTTTGTTTTGATCAATTGTTAAAATCATACGATAAATTGATTTTCTCGTTAAAATAACATCAGGTTTTCAGTCTAATTTTTCCATATTATTAACAATTTCAAAATCAAAGATTATTCTTTGACTCCCTAAATTTAGATCATCATAATCAGGGTTACCACCTTGCTGTATTCTAATATTTTCTTGCACAATAATATCTAAATATTTATTTAAAAAATCTTTAATTTTATTTTGATTATCAATATTTCATTCTATAATCTTACCGGTATTTTTATCGATATTAGGAATTTGCGGGTCACCACTGCCATCTCAACGATAGATTGCTTTATATTTATATAAACCTCAATCACTTTGACCATCAATTCCTTTTCAACTTATAATATGAACATTAGGTTTATTCCCAAAAATTCCAATATAAGTTTTACCGGTATTTCCTTCCCCAGTAGTATCAGTAATTAACTTTCAATTATTTTCAATTAAATTAATTGATTGTAAATCGTTTATATTTTCTTTTAATTTATTTAATATTGTTGTTAAATTGTATTTATTTACAAATGAATAAGAAAAATTAGTTAATTCTTTTAAAAATTGTTTTTTATCAATATTATAAAACTTATCAATATTATATTGTTTAACATAACTATCTCAATTTTTATATAAATCCATAAATTCATTACTGGGTTTATCAAATGAAATTCCCGTTGAATAACTATCCTTTAAAAAATCTAAATATCACTTGTCATTATAAGTTAATGATTGTGATGTTTTCAAAGTTGGATTAATAAAATAATTAGTTTCGGACCAATTTTCAAAAAAAACTACTGCGTAAAAACATTGTATTAATAAAATCAGTTTCATTCATTCCTGTTGTTTGTTGATTAGAAATATAATTTTGCTGATTTAACGGTTTAAATGCAGCTAAAGTAATAAAAGGAATAATTAAACCTAAAAGTCATAAAATTCCTATTGAAAATAAAGAAAATAATTTTTTCATAAATAACTCCTAACTATATAACGTTTTTGAAACAATAAACCCAACAATATATAAACTTGATACTGTAAGCATTAAAGGATGACTAAACAAAATTGCCATTTTTCCAAACAATGAAAGTAAAAAAGTGTCTGAATTATATAAATCCATAATAATATTTTTTGCTGATGTTAACTGATTTATTATAACGGTAATAAAACCGGTGCCAAAAATAGCAATTGCAGCAACTAATAAAACTAATCTAATCATTACTTATGAACCCTCCTATATCCTTGTTCTCTTGTTTTTGCTTGTTTTGCTAAACTCGATAACTGTTGTTTATTCCGATTAATCTTAAACTGTTTACGCTCTTTAATATGTTTTTGCATACCTTGTTTAGTATCTGAAACTCCACGAGCAGTCGCAGAATAAATATTTGATACACCCGTTTGTACTGTTGACCCTAATTCGTTGTACTGAGTTCTTGTACCGTGAATTGCATAAATCGATAACTTAACAACCATAAAAAAGATAATAAAATAAGCAATTGTTGTATTTGTCATCGGTAATTTTGTATTTCAAATTACATCAAAAATAAACAAAAATACATCAAAAATAAAACTAAAAATCTTATCTCAATTACTACTTTCTGATAATAAATTAATCATCTTTACCACTTCCTTTTTCTTTTTTAGGTTTTAAATTCTTTTTCAAAATATCAATATCAAACAATTCTAACCGCTCTTTAACACTCAATTTAGTAATTTCTGACCAATAGTATTCTTTGTTATTAATTATTTCATCATTTTTTAAATCACGCACAAACTTTAATCATTGACTATCATATTTCTGTGCAAATTCTAACGGAATAATTATTTTAAAAAACCGAATACCTAATCCAACATCTGACTTATGTTTTGCTCTTTTACCTTCAGCTGTTCTTTCTACTGATTTTGTTTTTCAAATTTCATAATCCGTAATATCTTGAAAAATACCAATTCGCATAATAAAAAAACGATTAAAAAAATTAAATCCTTTTTTAGCAATCGGTTTTTTCAATGAAATAGGAATAATAATACCACTTGCTAATTGGCGGATATTATTTCAAATCATACCCTCACGCTGTGCTGTAAACAAAGCACGATTACCAAAATGTCTTGCTAAAACAATTCACGGAATTTTACCACTATGAATTTTTTTCTCATCGTGAGGACTAGTTCCATCAATATATAAATAACTTTCATCAAATAAAATAACACTTTCATCGGGAGGAACCGGTTTTGTTCTATCTGTAAAATCTAAATTTTTAAATGTTAAAACCTTAACTTTATCATCTTCTAACGGGTAATTACTATAAATCTTATCTGTTAATAGTTTCATAGTTTGTGATAAATAAGTTAAAAGTAAAGTTTTTCCCGTTCCTAATTTACCAATAATAACTGATAACGGATTATCTCAAACAAAATTTACTAACCGAAAAGCATTTAACTGATAAAATATGTTTTTTCATACTCATCACACAAAATAAACACACTGCAAAGCAAACAATAATGAGAATACTAAACCAGTATAATTTAATGAAATTATCCAAAGTAATAAATCAATTAAACTAAACAAAATCATTGAACCGCTAATATAACAATAATTTTTTAAAAAAAATACAAACTTTTTCATTTTACCTCCAATAGTTATTTATAATTAAACTAGTATTATTATGGTTTTCTCTCCCCACAAATCAAAAAGGAGAGTGATAAAAATTAAGAAAATTTTAAAAATAATTTCAATATTATTGCCTATCAATTGGAATTATAAACGTTTTAATTAATCCTATCGGAAAATTAATTACTACAATTAATTTTATAAAATGAATATTTAAGAATATTAGTCAAATAAATACAAAAAAATATTTTTTACAACATTATTTATATTAATAATTACTGCATTCATAATGAAAATATATATTATATTCAAAAAAAGATTTTAAAATTTTGTGGGGAGAGAAAACCATAATAATAACAAAATTTAATTATTTAAAACAACTAAGTATTTTGAAAACCATTCACAATAAAAACCAAGTTAAAAATAAAATAACAATTCAAATGCCAATCATAAGAGTTAAATATTCATTTTGAGTCAAAGTTCAAGTTGTAATACTTTCAACGTTAGATTTATCAATAAATAAAAAGATATGAATAAAAAACTCTTTTAATTTTTCTCAATCATTTTGCATATTTAAAAACTCCACATTTTTTGAATAAGTTTAAAAAACACTCCAAAAAATAAAACAATAAATAATATAAATGATATGACATATAAAAACTCAGGGGCATTTGAACCAATAATATAAATAAAAATTGGACTCAATAATCATATAAACTCATTTAATTTAAACTTTCTAAATCATTAATTAATTCTTGCTCTTTTTCAACACTTCAATTTGTTAAATTATTATTGTTATTATTTGCTTTTACTTTTTTAGGTTCATTTGAAAATAATGATTTGTGCATACTGTTAAAATAATTTTGTTTATATTGACTATACAAATTAATTAATTCTGTTCCAGTTAAATATTTTCAAATATGGCGTTTTAAATTTTCATCATATTTTACAATAGGATAAGAATTATCATAAATCAAACCAATAGCTACTTGATCAGAATGTTTTTCACTCGGATAAATAAACTTATTACTTAATCAAAAACCAATATGTTTATTATGATTAGGCAAATTTATAAAACTTGCTTTATCTGTTTGAAAAACTATGAATTCTTTACGAATAAAATAATTCTCTATATTTTGATTTTTCTTAACAAAACTACTCAATTTTTTCAACTCCTTCATAACAATTTAAACAATAAAATTCATCAAATCGTAATCTTTTCATATCATTAAAACAAGTTTCACATTTATATTCAAAATAATTAATCATTACTTATCATCTCCTAACTAAATGTTTGTTTAATAAACAATGTTATATTTAATGTTTAATAATGTTTATTTATTGTAAATAAACACTGTTAATTAACATTGTTAAATATGCAAAATAGTAAAAATTGGCACACTGAAAAATACTCTATTAAGTTTAAAATAATAGTTATATAAAATAAATTAATAAAATATAAATAAACTAGTGTGCCTTAGTTTATTAATACTAAAATCCTTTAACCATAACACGGAAAAAGTTTAATATCTTAACAATAACAAAAATACCAAATGGAATCAAAATAATTCACGCATCACCTAAAAAAGTCATTAATTGTGGTAATACAGCATAAATTGCTTCTTTAACTTTCATCATTGCTTGTCCTAAACCATTTCAAATAAAACCCATTCCATCTGAAATAGTAGGAGTATCTGCAGCTAAAAAATTAAACGCTGTTGTTAAATACATACCTAACATTATTTTTTATCCTCCTTGTTTTCAATTTCTTTTTTATCTTTTTTCTTACCTCGAATTTGGCGAATTTTTTGATAAATTGACAACCCAATTCAAGCAAAAATACCTAATATAATAACAACGCTAAATATTGTCGTTAATCAAACTGGCATAACTTATTCCTCCTAAAAATCTAATTTTCGCGGCACGCTTCGCGTGTTCGCTACGCTCAAAATAAACTATATTGAATAAATTACCGCTAATAAATTACGCGGATAATTTATTCATCTTCTTTTTCATTATTAATTACAATATTATTTACCGTATTAATAACATTATCTTTTCCATACTTAATTACTAAGGACCACAAAATAAAATAATGTTTCTTTTCAATAACAAATCAACCCCTTTCTGAGTTGATTTGTTGCACTTCACTTACACGATGCCTTATATTAAATAATTTTAGTAGAATAATATTAATTAGGAGGCCATAAATAACAATTATTTTAATGTTCAATTAAAACAGGAGTAAAGATCATTTATGCTTTGAAATGAATTATTTTTTAAATTAGAAAATTTAAAAAATAATAATCATAAATTTAGCCATATTAGCATTTTTATTTTAAAAAATTTAGAAAATATTGATAAATATACAATTTATCAATTAGCATTTGCGACATATTCTTCACCAGCTTCCGTTACAAGAATGTGCCAAGAAATTGGATTAAGAGGCTACAAGGAATTAATTAAGATTCTTACATCTATTTATCAAAAACCAGCGTTAAAAGAAGATACATTAGCTAATAATTTATTAAGAAAGATTAAGTTTAATTTAGATGAAACAGCAAGCTTATTACAGTCAGAAGTTATTAATAATTTTGTTGAGCAAATAAAACAAAATAAAAAACTATTTTTATACGCCTATGGCGAATCTGGATTATGATTAGAAAGTTTTTATTCACGTTTGTTACGAATTGGTATTAATGCTTTTTTAGATCGTGATCATGAAAATGTACGCGTTTCTTCGCAAATTATTGATTCTGATACAATTATTTTAGTTTTATCATTATCGGGAGAGACAAAGTCTGTTTTAGAATTGGTCAAACAAGCTCGTAAAAAAGGGGTTCTTATTTTTAGCATTACAAAATACCTACAAAATCCTTTAAAAAAAATTTGTGATTATCATCTTGCCCTAAGTTATAATCCAAATGAAAATCAATTAATTACTAAATTCGGACGTTACTCAATGCTATATATATTAGATTTAATTTATGAAGAAATTATTGAGTCAGATAAAACGCGTTATCTTAATATTTTAGAAAATACCTTTATTAAAAAATAAAGTTTCAATTTGTAAAATTAAAATTGAAACTTTTTTATTTTAGTTTAATTATACAATGGTGCTAAAGGATAGAAAGGAAGTGAAAAATGGTTGATAATAAGATTGCTAAAATCAAAATTAAAATGGTGACAAATAATTACCATTTTAATTTTCGAGAAGATAAATATCAAGTTTTTGAAAATCATATGTTAGCTTTTTTAGAACGTTATTATCAGCAAGAGAAATTATCGTTTGAATTAACTGATAATTTATATCAGCAAATTAATATTGACTTTATTAATCAAGCAGAAGATTATTTGAAAATATTGTTAAAAGAGTTGGGAGAAGTTAACGAACCGAAGATTAATCAAAAAGAAATTTTCTTAGTTGCAACTCATTTTGCAAATTATTAAAAAGGAGGGATTTATGTATGACAAAACCACTAGTTGTTATTGGACATCGAATGGGACAAGGTAATAAAGTTAAAACGGGGGTTGAGAAGGCGGGAGGAATAGCAATTGTTATTGAAGGAATGCTCGCGGATATGAAGTTAGGACAGATAATGGATGAAAATAATGCTGATTTAGGAATTAGTTTTTGTGGTTCAGGTGGTGCTGGGGCACTTACCGCTGCTAATGAATTTGGTTATCCGGCAGTTGACCATTTGCGAAGTATTAATGAAGGTATTACTGCAATTAAAAATGGTAAACAAGTATTAGGATTTGGTTTTATGGATACTGAAGATTTAGGGGTCCAATTAACAAAAGCATGATTAGAGGTCCATCGTGATGAATAAAATAACGAAAGAAAATTCCGAAAAACAGCATCTTAACATACAATCCAACGAGCAATCAATTTTAAAAATTGAAGAAGCTGAAATTATTTTTACAGGCAAAGGAAATAATATGCGAGAAGCATATGGTATGGCTTTTGAAGAAATGAAAAAACAAGCGTATAAAAAATTTAATAATTTTATTATTCATTTAGAACCATTGAATGTGATTAGTATCGCTGATGATACTTATCTTAATTCAAAACGATTACTAGGATTATTTTTACCATATAAAAAAATTAAGTATTATCTTAAATTAAAAATTATTGTTCGTGCAAAGTACATTGAAATTGTTTAAGTAATGAGTATTATTGTTGCAATTATTATTTCGATAATAATTGGTGCTTTAGTAGGATTAGCAATTGGAATTGGTACAGCACGAATGTTTCATGCGCCCGAAAAACAAGCATTAGGAGCATTTTGAACATTGGGTGAAATTAATGCTTGTAATGGTGATCCTGTTTCGCATTTTGCTTTTGGGTTAGGTTTTTTCTTTAATTCAACTGCTTCCGCGATTGGAACAGGAGCTTTAACACAAGATGTAATTCATCGGATTATTCCTAACTGGGGAATTGGTCTTGCTAAAATATGCACCCGTAAAAAAGATACTTTTCAAGTAATGCGCTCACCATTAATGGTGGGATTAGGTTCAATGGTTATTGGTATTATTGTAATGCCGCTAATGATTACAATTTATAATTATATTCCGAAGCAGTTATCATCAATTGCTAGTGGTATTTTAACCCCCGCCGCAAATTATTTATTTAATTATATTATGCCAGTATTATTCTTAATTGCGGCATTAGATACTGGCAAGAAAATTGGATTAGCAGCAATTCTGTTCGCAGTTTTATCTCAATTTATTTCTGGAAATGCGATTCCAGGAATTGTTTTAGGAATTTTGGTTGGGTCATCATGAGAACAAAAAGGATTATGATCATTTCAATTTTGAATCTTATTTATTTTAGCGCTTGTTTTGTTTATTTTAATTGCCTACTTTCGTAAAATCACATGAGATGATTTTATTCATTTGAAAAATGCCCAAGCCTTATTTTATAGTATTAGCCGTGATTTAGAAGGGGTGACGCATTTCAATGTTGATTACAATATTTTATTTTATCCAGGTGTTATACAAGAGGTGCTATAATGATCAATACATCAGAGTTTAAAAGGGATAAACAAAATGAAAAAATTACTCGATTATTAGCAAATTATGAAAGTAATATTATACAATTGCAAGCAAAGTTAAAACAAGATTTAAAAGTTAATGAACGTTTTAAAATTAGAAAATTAATTAAAACAAAACAAACAAAAGAACGAAAATTAAAAAATAATATTTTGTATAAAGTTGAAATTTTAAAAACAGAATATAATTCTTATGATATTTCAATTAACAATGCTGAAAAGAATAAAACAAAAGTTGAAAATCACTTAAATAAGGTATTGGCAAAATGCCAAAAATTGGAACCTGTCTATCGTAGATCCCAAGCTGATTTTTTGATTTATCGTCAGCAAAAAAAAGAACATTAAAAAAAATTATCAATATGTTCGCCAATATAATAAGATAACCAAAAAAATTGAAAAAAAAGAAATTTGAGTTACTCATTATCAGACAAAAATTAATCAAAATCAAGTTCTGTATGATGAAATCAAATTAGAATATGATACTTTCCTTAATGAAGATGTTAACCCACTTACTATTGAATTTAAAAACTTAATTGCTAAAGCCACGGTTGAAAATGATGATACAACCTTAACAGCAATTGAATTAGAGCAAGCGAAAAATAGCACTTATAACCAAAAAATCATTAACAAGTTATTATTAAAAATGAAAAATCTAGAAAATAATAGTACTTTGTATCAAAAAAAGATTGTGGCTTTAAATTCTGAAATAAGTAGTAATCAGCAATTTTTAGAAAAAATTAAAGATGTCAAGCAAGAAACATTAGCAAAAGTTGAAAATTATCAAACAAATAAAAAGACACGATTTGATTATAAAAAATTAAATTGAGAGTATAAAAAAATAAAAGTTTTACATCAAAGAGTAATTAAAAATTATCACCAAAAAATATTTGAACAAGAATTAATTAAAGCAAAAATTAACCTTTTGGCAGCTCATCTTAAGTTGACCTTTGAACAAATTGCCGATCGAGAATCAAAGATTTTGCGTATTTTTAATCGAGTCGAACGGATTTTATTAAAAGACTGATTTTTTATTGTTATTTGTGCAATGTTAAGTGCCGGTGTTGTTTTAGCAACATATTTATTTATTGCCCAAGGTATTGGGGCATTAAATGAGATCTTTGTAGTTGCAATGTTAAAAGATGGGCTTGATACGGGTGATTATACGGCAGCAATGGGTTTTGCTGTTGGATTCCTAATTGCTCGTGTGTTGGAAGGACCATTAGATGGGATTTTAGATGTCGGAGGCTCAATTTTAACAGGTGTTGGGATTGGGGTACCTGCTGTTTTTCTATCTTCCCAGAAACTAGCTTTTGTAATGTATAACCCATTATTAGCAGCATTACTTGGGGCAGGATTAGGACTAATAATTGGATTGATTATTTTTATAATTAGAATATTAAAACCAAAAGGAGCCGCGGGATTAGGAACCGATATTATGATTGGCGCTGGGAATGCAACCGGAAAATTTTTAGGACCATTAGTGATTTTTTCGGCCGCAACATTTAATCCAATTGCAGGTCTTGGTGCTGGCATTGGAGCAGGTATTTTTATGTGAATTAAAAAACCATTGGTTGGGGGAGCAATTCTTGGAGCAATGATTTTAGGGATTATTCCAGCTTTTATTTAATAGATAATGAGGTGAAATTATTAAGTACTTATTTTATAATGTTTTAAATATATATGAGCAAAGAATTTATCTTACTTGTGTGGAAGGTAAAATTACTGCTGTAGATGAAATTGCTAATTTAGATTTTAATCAATTTCAAGATTATCAACAATATGATTTCCATAATGAATGTTATGTTAGTCCGGGTTGAATTGATATTCACACTCATTGTTATGAAAAACATTCATTATATACTGACCATCCTGACAATATTGGGGTAAAACAAGGGGTAACAACATTAATTGATGCTGGCAGTTGTGGCGCTAACGATATTGAAGATTTTTATCAATTGGCCCAAACTTATCAAACGAATGTTTATAGTTTAATTAATGTTGCCAAAATTGGAATTCCTTTTCAAGGAGAATTACTTGATCAAACAAACTTGCATTTATCATTAGTAATTGCAAAGTTACAGTTATATCCTGATTTTATTTTGGGAATTAAGATCAGAATGTCACACAGTGTCGTTGGCAATAATGGTTTGTGAGCTTTGCAACAAATTGCTGCTTATCAGCAAGCCAATAAGGTTCCAATGATGGTTCATATTGGTAATGCTCCCCCTGATATTGCTACAATTCTTAGGATTACTGGCCACCAAGTTATTATTTCCCATGCTTATCATGGTAAGAAAAACCGCATTTTTAATTCTTCAAAAGATCTGTTAAAAATGCTCCTTTTAGCCCAAAACCGCGGACTAAAATTAGATGTTGGTCATGGGAGTGAAAGTTTTAGTTTTAATACTTTCACCACGGCAATTGCCCAAGGTTTTGTTCCCGATTTTATTAGTAGTGACCTTTATGAACGAAATCGGGTGCAAGGACCAGTTTATTCATTAAGTTATGTTTTAAGTAAAATGCTATCATTCGGGTTACCATTAGCAAGTATTTTTGATAAAGTTACAAGTATTCCGGCGAATTTCTTTAAATTAAAACAAATTGGCAAATTAGCGCAAGATTATGTTGCTGATTTAACTTTCTTTCAAGTTAAACCGACTAATATTACTGTTATTGATAATAACATTGAAAAAAACACAAGAAATTTATCAATGATGATTGAACCACAAATGTGTTTTACAAAAAATAAATTAATTGATTTAAGGAGAATAAACAATGAAAATGCCAAGTAAAAATATTTATCAACAATTAGGTTAAAAAAAAATTATTAATGCGGCCGGAAAAATGTCCATTATTGGTGTTTCAACAATTTCTGATTCAGTTGGAGCAGCAATTGTTAATGCTGGACAAGAATATGTTGTTATTAATGATTTATTACAAGCAGCTAGTAAATATTTAGCCACTTTGTTGCATGTTGAAGATGTTCATATTGTGAATTGTGCCGCGGGAGCAATTGCCCAAGCAGTGGCCGGCGTTATTGCTAAAGATAATTATTTATTACAAATGAATATTACTAAAAATATTTTGTTACCAAACGAAATAATTTTACCAAAAGGGCATAATGTTAATTTTGGTGGGACAATTGAAACAATGATTAATCTTGGCGGTGGTATTGTACAAGAAGCAGGGTATGCTAATCTTTGTTCACAAGCAGATCTTAAAGCTCATATTAATGACCGCACTGCTGCCATTTTATATGTTAAATCCCACCATAGTGTTCAAAAATCAATGTTATCAATCCCAGAAGCAATTGCGGTGGCAAAAGCAGCACAAGTTCCTATTATTATCAATTGTGCTGCCGAAGCGGATCTCCAAAAGTATTATCAGATGGGGGCTGACATAATTATTTATAGTGGTTCAAAAGCAATTTGTGGACCAACTAGTGGTTTGATTTTAGGGAAAAAAAGATATCTTGATTTTATTCGTGCTCAGAGTAAGGGAATTGGTCGGGCAATGAAAATTGGAAAAGAAAACATTGCCGGAATTATTGTGGCGGTGGAAGAATATTTAAGTAATATTGTTGATAAAAATCAGCACTTAAAGTTATTAAATACTTTACAACAGAAAGTAAGTGATATTCCAGGGATAATAGCAAAATTGGAACCCGATGAGGGTGGCCGAGAATTATTACGATTAAAATTAACAATTGATCCAGAAATAACAAAGTATCCAGCGATTGCAGTGGTTAATTTTTTTGAACAATATAATCCCCAAATCATTACCCGTAATAATTTTGTTAATAAAAATATTATTTATTTTGACCCCGCGCTTTGAATTATTCCGATTTGGAAATTATTTCAGATGCAATTCATAGTTTTAACAATAAAGGAGGGAATTAGATGCTATTTATTAAAAATCGTGTTTGTATTAATGTTCTAGCAAAAGACATTAAAAATGCTCAGGCAATTAATCAAATTAGTGCTGGTCATGCATTAATTGGCGTTTTAGCAAAAGATTTTACGACCCCACAATTAGCAATTAATTATTTAAAAGAATTTCAAAGAAATGTTGGTGATGTTGTTAGTGTTGGGTTAGGAGGTGGTGATCCGCATCAATGTTATCATGTCGCAGCGATTGCGAGGGAAATTAATCCCCGACATGTTAATCAAGTTTTTCCCGTTGTTGGTTATACCCGTGGGAAAATTGAGCGAGAAGATTGTATTATTAATTGTTTAATTTCACCAACAGGTCAACCAGGGTTAGTTAAAATTTCAACGGGCCCAAGCAGTAGCAATGAAATAGGGGCCATTGTTCCAGTACGAACTGCTCTTATTATGGCACAAGAAATGAAAGCAACATCAATTAAATTTTTTTCCAATGGCCGGTTTAAAACATCGGGATGAATATCAAATTGTTGCGGCAGAATGTGTTAAAACAGGGCTGTGATTAGAACCCACAGGGGGCATTACCTTAGAAAATTATCAAACTATTTTACAAATTGCTTTGCGAGCAAATGTTAAGAAAATCATTTCACATATTTATTCTTCAATTATTGGCCAAGATGGGGTTACTAAAGTTGAGGATGTTAAAAAAATAATTATTTTAACAAATGAATTATTAAATACTTAATTAGTAATCTTATGATTACTTTTTTTATTAGTAAGATAGTTTTTTGCAAAAAAGATAAAATAATGTATAGTTAAAAGCAGATAATATTTTAGAAAATATAATTTATCTTTTGATGAGGGGCTCAAATGTTTAATTTTACAACAAAGCAAAAATGAATTATTAACGGGGGATTGTTAGGATTTACCTTAATTGCATTAATTGGATTATTGCTTTATTTTTTAAAAGTATTAATTGCCGCGATTGTTTTATTATCAACAGCCGGAATTGGTTTTTTTGTGATTATGATCATTTGATTTGTTTTTGAAAGATATAATAAGAAAAAAGGTTAAGGGGAAAGCTAATAATGACCGAAAATGAAGTAATTCGTAAAATTAAAACAATAAGTCTTGATACTGATCATCGCTTTTCTTTTATTGCAAAATATATTTTGCAAAATTTAATAATTGCTCCAGAAATCACTATTAAAGAAATGGCAGAGTATACCTACACATCTGTTGCTACAATTAATCGATTTACAAAATTTTTAGATTTATATGGGTATAAAGAATTAATTCATATTGTTAAATATTTTAACCATAATCTTGTTGGTGAAGAAAGTATCATGATTGATAAAAGTAACAATGCTTTAATTTTTAATACTTATCATAATATTATTCGTAGTTTGCATGAAACTTTTCGATTAGGTTTAGTCCAAAAAGAAACAATTGAACGAGTAATAACTAACTTAAAAACTGCGCGCCGTATTGTTGTTTTTGCTATTGGGGGCACATATAATGTGGCGAAAGATTTTCAAGAAAAACTTCTTCGAATTGGATTTAATATTATTGCTGTGAATGATTTTCACAATGGTTATTTTTTAGCTCAGCAATTGAATCCTGAGGATTTAGCATTTTTTGTTTCATATTCAGGTGAAACGTTAGACTTAATTAAATTAGCAAAAATTTGTCAACAAAATCAAACGCCAATTGTTGTTGTTTGTCGGCAAGCAAATAACACATTATCTAATTTAGCGAATTATGAAATTACAATTAGTAGTAATGAATCAATTGAAAGATTAATTTCAACAACCAGTCGTTTTGCCCTGTTATTTGGATTAGATATGATCTATTTTTCGTTGTTGGCAACTGATTTAGAACATTATCGTCTTGTCTTAGAGCAAACGCTTGTTCCTAAATTTTAAAATTTACAAATTTTGAGATTAAATTACAGATCATTAGTTTTATCTTGTAATTATGTTGCTTTCTTTTATGATATAAATGTGTATCAAAGTAATCAAAATGTTTTAAAAAGAAAGAGAGTAAATTAGCATGGCAAAAGATCCGAAAAAAAAACAGCGAAAGATATTGCTGATATTGTTAAAACTGATAATGTTCTTTCATATACAAATTGTTTAACAAGATTGCGCCTTAATTTAAAACCAGGGGCCAATGTGGATGTTGAAAAGTTAAAAGCAACTGACAATGTGTTAGGAATTTTAACACCTTCTGCAACTGAATTACAAATTGTCTTAGGACCAGGATTTGTAGCGAATGTTACACAAGCATTTGGGAAATTAGTAAATACTGATAAAACAACTTATTATGGGAATGATAGTTCTGATCAGTTTGTAACCGCAGCTGAAGCAGCTCAAACAATTAAAGGCGAGATGAAAGCAAAACAAAATTGGATACAAACTTTTTTTACTAAATTTTCAAAAATCTTTTCACCAATGATTATTGGTTTCATTGGGGCTGGGATTTTATCAGGAATTGCATGAATTATGCAATCTGCATATGGTGGAACAATGGACACAAGTCACGCGCCAGCGGCGGCAGTATCCTGATTTAATGCCCTAAATTTGATTTTAAATATTTGAAAAAATGCTTTCATTGTTATTGTTGGATGAAGAACTTGTGAGGTGTGAGGGGGCAGTGGTGTATTGGGAGCAATGACTGCCGCAATTTATTCCCCAGTATTTGCAAGTAGTGTCTTACCAATGTTAGTTGTTGGTGATGGCAACTCAGTTAATTATTTAGGAATTAATATTACTAATCCATTAACAAATTGATTAACAGTTGGATTTCGACCTGAATTAGTGGGGCCTGATAAATTAGAATTTGTTTATCCATCTGGGAATATTTTAGGGGCATTATTAACAGCGACAGCAGCGTTATGAATGGAACGGCGGTGTTCGTAAGTTTATGCCAGGAGTATTAGATACAATTGGAACACCAACTTTAGTATTATTTGGGTTATTATTATTAAATATCTTTTTATTAATTCCCATTTCAGGATATTTATATGAAGCAGTGGCCTGATTCTTTGCACATTTATATACTAATTCGTTCGGAGCCTTTGTTTTAGCAACCATTTTCTTAATGGCGGTTGCCTTTGGTGTTCACCAAGGTTTTGCTCCAATTTATGGCATCTTAATTAAAGAAACTGGGGTTAATGGGTTATTTCCAATCCTAGGAATGGCGGGAATGGCCCAAGTTGGAACAGGGATTGCCTTATGAATTATGGCTACAAAAGGTAGTTTATTGCGACGTCAAATTCAAGGGGCTTTAATTCCGGCAATTTTTGGAATTGGGGAACCCATGATTTATGGGGTAACTTTACCACGGATTCGACCTTTTGTAACAGCATCAATTGGTGCTGGTTTCGGTGGATTCTTTATTGGTGCTGTTTATATGTGAGGACATGTTACTTTTGGATTAAATGCAATGTTTGGTCCATCCGGAATTTTAGCAACTTTTATGATGACAACTAATACGGGTAATATTCCGTTAGCTGTTGGAATTTACTTAGTTGGATGTGTTATTTCAGTTGCTGCGGGCTGGTTTATTACAATGTTTGGTTATTCACGAATTGTTAAAACCGGTGGCAAAGATATGAAAGAGTTGTATCGTAAAGATAGTAAATATAAAGTATATCAAAAAATTTTATGAACATTAGCCTTTATAACTATTATTGGAATTTTTATTTATTGAACAGTTGTTTATTATCAGTTGCCAAAAGCAGAACGAGTTAAACTAGCGCATGTTAGAGTCGAATAAAATAATTATTTAAAGGAGAAATATTATGATAGAAAAAATTGATTTGTCAAAAATTGACACTGAACAACGAAATACAAATAGTATGAAGCTTGATCAAACTGATACAATGGGGATTTTAAAAATTATCAATGATGAAGATGCTAAAATTGCCTAAGCAGTACAAGCAAAATTACCAATTATTACAAAAGTAATTGATTTAATTTTTGATCGTTTTAAGCAAGGGGGACGACTAATTTACATGGGGGCTGGAACATCGGGTCGTCTTGGAATTCTTGATGCTTCAGAAATGTTACCAACGTATGGTCTTCAAGCTGATCAAATTATTGGAATTATGGCTGGTGGGGATAGGGCGATTCGAACCCCAGCCGAAGGAGCCGAAGATGATTGTGATTTAAGTGTAAATGATTTAGAAACACTACAGTTACAACCATTAGATACTGTAATTGGGATTGGAGCATCAGGACGGACACCATATGTTTTAGCGGGATTAACCTATGCTAAATCAATTGGGGCCTTAGCTGTTGGTTTGTGTATGACAAAAAATTCGGAAATGTTAACAGTTGCCGATGAAGTAATTGCGATTGAAACAGGGGCCGAAGTTGTTACTGGAAGTACAAGAATGAAAGCAGGAACAGCAACAAAATTAGTATCTAATATGATTTCAACCACTTTAATGGTTAAATGAGGAAAAGTATATCAGAACTTAATGATTGATTTAATTGCTACTAATGAAAAATTAAAAGTTCGTACCGCCCAAATTGTTAAAACACTAACAAATGCTAGTGATGATGGTATTTCGGCAACTTTAAAGGCAGCAAATTATGCTTGTAAAAATGCAATTATTATGATTTTAAAAAATGTTTCTTATGATGAGAGTATAGCATTATTAGCAGAACATGATAATTTAGTAACAAAGATAATTAATGATAAATAAGCCATATCTTTGAACATCTTAATTTTTTGAGATGTTTTTTTATTTGTTGAAGGAGAGGTGAAAAATATTAAGAATTTAAAAAAATGACAATTGAAGGGATTTAAAATCATTAATTAGATATGATTCCGAGGTAGATTTATCGGTTGTTAACAATTAAAAAACTTAACAAGTTGTAATCATAATTACAATTAGAATGATATCGTTATTTTAGGGTTGAAAATTGTATTATTAATGATACAATAATTATTGATTCTGACTTAAAGTTCTTAGTAGAAATTAATAACAGTCCAGAATTGACAATTAGATTAGACAATAATAATTTATCAAAATAAATTACAACATTATTAAAAAACAAGGTTTATTATATTCAAAGGGCTGTTAATCTGCAAGTTTTGTGATCTGGCGAAAGTCGAGGGTTAAATAATAATAATGCGCCACATTAAAGCAGGGGATAATCATCATCTGATTGCTCTTAGGTACAGTCTTTAATTAATAGCTATTTTTTTACCAACACTATAATGGCTAAATTTATTTAACAGAAACAAAATTTTATTTAATTCAAAAACAAATTTTAAAACAAATTTGCAAGCAGGGGAGATTTTAATTGATGTATTAGTCCCCGCCCCGTGATATAAATTAAATTTATTTAAGATAGAAAGAGACAAAACAACTTATTGTTGGCGTCTTTTTTTTTCCACAAAATAAACTGATTTTAAGAGTTTTTTTCAAAATTAGGTTTAAATTGCATTGTTTCTGGTCAGGACCTTAATTTAATAATAAAGTTTGGTATACTTATTTTATGTCTATGACAAGAGGAATGGAATGAATAAGGAGGAAGAAACAAGATGTACTCAAAAGAATTAATTAATAGTTTAAATAAGGATATTAGAGAACATTTTCCCCATTTGAAAGAAATTGAAGAAGATTATAAAATGGTTTTTGATGGAGTTTCAAGAATGGTTGTGCTTGATCGTTATGCACAAAAAGATAATGAATTAAAAACATTGAAAGCTAATGACTTAGTATTAACAGTAATTAAAGATGATGGTTGATTCCCTAGTCGAGGAATTGGGAATGTTGTTGCTGTTGATCGAAAACATGATACTGTTGATATTAAAATTGAAGATGATTATGCCCATAGTATTGATCCCGATTTATTAATTAATAACTCAAATAATATAATTAGAAAAAACTTACATATGGTTGAAAAACCGTTAGAAATATTTTATGAGCAAATTGCTTGAAGGGTTGGGAATGCACTTAGCAAAAATGAGCAAAAACATGATTTTTATCGTGATCAGTTTTTTAATGAATTAAAAAATTTAAATATTATACCAGCTGGCCGCGTATTATATGGCGCTGGTAGCAATAGTGATGTTACCTTTTTTAATTGTTTTGTAATGCCATTCGTTAAAGATTCACGCGAAGGGATTTCAATTCATCGAAAAGAGGTTATGGAGATTATGTCGCATGGTGGAGGGGTTGGAACCAATGGTTCAACCTTACGTCCCCGTGGAACAGTTGCTAAAAGTGTCGGTGGTCGCTCATCAGGAGCTGTCTCATGATTAAATGATTTATCAACTTTGACACATTTAGTTGAACAAGGAGGCTCACGTCGTGGTGCCCAAATGATTATGATGGCGGATTGACATCCAGATTTAATTGAGTTTATTATTTCCAAAATGCAAAACTCAAAAATTCTGCGATGATTAAAAGAAAATTCAAAAGATAAATTAATTCGGGATGAAGCAAGTCGGAAAATTAAATTTGTACCATTGTCGGACTTAGACCGTAATCTTTATGAATATGCTTTAAATAATGAAACTGCAATTGGTAATGATCGTGTTATTAATGAAGCACGAATTAAGTTAGAAGAAGGTGGGACTTGAGAAGTTAATAATCCAGCCTTTTTATCGGGAGCAAATATTTCCGTAACTTTAACGCATAAATTTATGAAAGCAGTGGAAGCTGATGCTGAATGGGAATTACAATTTCCGGACTTAGATAATTATACTAAAGCAGAAAAAGCTTTTTATGATGAAAAATGATCGGAAATTGGGGATATTAATGAATGAAAAGCAATGGGATATAAAGTTAAAACATATTATCGTATGCGTGCGCGTGATTTATGAGATTTAATTAATTTCTGTGGTAATTATTCCGCTGAACCAGGGATTTTCTTCTTAGATGCGGCGAATGATATGACAAATGCTAAAGCATATGGAATGAAAGTTGTTGCAACAAATCCTTGTGGGGAACAACCCTTAGCACCTTATTCGGTTTGTAATTTAGCGGCCATTAATTTAGCTAATTTTGTTGACAAAGCAACAAAAGAAATTTTATATGATAAGTTAAAAGCAACAGTTCAAACTTGCGTGCGAATGCAAGATGATGTAATTGATGCAACACCATATTTCTTAGATGCTAACCAAAAACAAGCGTTAGGGGAACGAAGAGTTGGATTAGGAGTAATGGGATTACATGACTTGTTAATTTTCCATGGTGTTCGTTATGGGAGCAAAGTCGGAAATGAAATTGTTGATAAGATTTTTGAATTAATTGCGATAGAAGCTTATCGTACATCAATTAAATTAGCACAAGAAAAAGGTTCTTTCCCATTCTTATCATCGCGAGAAAAATTTATTGAAACAGGATATATGAAAAAAATGCCAGAAGATATTCGACAAGACATTTTAAAATATGGGATTCGTAATTCACACTTATTAACGATTGCCCCAACTGGCTCAACAGGAACAATGGTTGGTGTTTCAACAGGATTAGAACCATATTTTGGGTTCAAATTCTATCGTTCGGGACGATTAGGGAAAAACATTGAAGTTAATGCTAAAATTGTGGATGAATGATTAAAATATAATCCCGAATATACAGTTGAAACTTTACCAGATATTTTTGTTGCGGCAATGGATTTAGCTCCCGAAGATCATGCTGATACACAATGTATTATTCAACGGTGAGTTGACTCATCAATTTCAAAAACTGTTAATGCTCCGCGGGGTTATTCAGTAAAAGATGTTGAAAAAATATATACGCGATTGTATAAAGGTGGCGCTAAAGGTGGAACTGTTTATGTTGATGGTTCACGTGATTCACAAGTCTTATCATTAACAACAGATGAAAACCATCCTGCCTTAGAACAATTAAACTTAGATGATTTAGGAGTTGAAGTTGATAACCGTCCTAATAAGAAATTAACAGAAGATGTTAAAACTGTTGGTAAATTTCGGGGGATTAATCAAGACCGTAATATTGGTGCCGAAGTAGGAAACGTTTGTCCAATTTGTAAAGAAGGGACAATGATTGATGCTGGTGGCTGTGTTACATGTAATAATTGTAATGTTCAATTGAAATGTGGTTTATAATATTAAAAAAAGCAATTATCATTGCTTTTTTAATTTATAATAAAATATTTTTTTATTAGAAATAATATTTTATTTCTTACAAAAAAAGAGTATAGTATATATAGTAATTATAAATTTATTTTAAAAAGAGATAAGCTGCGTAGTTTAATAGGGTATCTTTTTTAATTAAAATTCTATGTTATTAATCAGTAAAGATGAAAAAGTTATATATTAATGTAATAATTGTTTACTACTTGTTGATTATTTTAAATAAAAATAAGTTAATATCAACCAGTTAGATTTAAAATAAATTTGTAATTATTACCCAATAATGAAAAAATACCAGTTATTCCGCTGGTATTTTTTCATTATTAGTTTCCCCTTGTGATTTTGAAACTTCTTGGGAGTTATTTTTTTGAATGTATTTAACAAATTTTTTATTAAATAAGTACGGTCATTTTGGATATAACGTTTGCATTAATTTATAAATAATTGGATATATTATGGCACAAATAACGGCATTCCCGGTGCCATGAATGGCATCAAAGACAAGACCATTAATTCAATATGCTAAGCCAACATTTGGCCCGTACAAGACAGCCGTTTGAATCGCATATAATGATCCAAATAAATAACCCATTAAACCACAAATAATAATCATCATTCATCATCACCAGTAAACAAATTGTTTACAAAGGAGCATAATTACGCCGTATAAGTTAAAAATAATAAAGTACATAATGCTTCAGTCGGCAACACCAAAGTAAACCATATTTAATGCACAATAAACGTTAATAATCCCAAAGCCGACTTCAATTGTAAAGAATATGATACTAAACATTAAGATGAAAGTAACAAATTCAATGTTTGGTAAAAAAGCAAAGGCAATTTTTAAGGCTAATGTTAAACCACTAAATAAAGCAATTACGGTCATTTTTAAGGTTACTTTTAGGGTTGAGGGTCAAATATCGTCCTTTTTTATTTGTTTCATCGTTACTTACTCGTTTCTAGGATTAAATTACTGTGCTAATAACAAAACGAAAGACATTGTCAGTATTTGGTGTTAATGCCAGCAGATCAATTCCAACATTACAAGAATTATTTGGACCGTGACAATTCTTATGGATATGTTCAGCATCTGATTGACTGTTGTCACCGCTTTGAATGTTAAAGTATTTAACCGTCGGGTCTAATTCAATTTTTCCAACCCGTTTGACAAAAGTTCCAATTGCACTAATTTTTAATCCAAAGTCAGTAGGATAGTTCACTAAGACATCAGCAAGAGTACTAAGATGTTTAACATTTAAACCTTTTGTAAAATAAACACTAAAATCTTCTTTTTGTCCAAGAATTGTAACGACATAACTACTTTGAAAATTGTTCTTATGACGTTCTTGGTAGTATTTTGGAATATAATAAAGGTTTAAAACAATAGCGGTTAAAAGTATTAAGGCTGGTAAGAGATAACGTAAATATTTTTTTCATAAGAAGTTTTTCATTTTGATAATTCCTTTCAAAAATAGGTATAAAACTTAATTTTGCGAAAAAGCATTATTCTATTTATGAGAGATAAACTATTATTTATCGATAATAAATTATTTACTCACAAATATCACAATCCCAGGGATATTCATTTTCCTAAGAGATAACGGCAGGTCTACTGGCTTAGAATCATTTTACTTGGAATGGCAAGGGTTTTTTGGACAAATTTTATGTAGAGTAATAATTTCTGTATTTTACTGGTGTTAAATAATTTAGTTTGCTATGAATTCGAATATTATTGTACCAATTAATGTAATCAAATAATTTTAATTTAAACTGCTCAATGTTTTTAAATTTATTATTTTTAATAAATTCAGTTTTAAAAATTTTGTATGTTGATTCCGCAACAGCATTGTCATAAGGACAACCTGGTTTACTGTAAGACTTTTGAATGTTATTTTTAGTTAAAAAGTTATAAATAAGATTGTTGTTAAATTCACTACCTTGATCAGTGTGAAATATTTTAATATCATTTAATGTAAAGTTAAGTTTATTAAAGGTATTTTTAACTAATTTTGCATTTTTGTGTAAACTAACATCATAACTAATAATTTCACGATTAAATAAATCAATTAGAAAGCAAACATAATATCATTTATTATTAATAAAAACATATGTTAAATCACTGACAACAACTTCATGTAGTTTATAATTATTAAATTCTTGATTTAATAAATTATTATATTTATATGTAACATTGCTTGTATTTGAATGTTTGTATTTGATTTTTGTATAATTTGAAATTAAGTTATATTTTCTCATTATTTTACTAATCTTTACACGAGATAATATAATATTTTGCTGAGCTAGCATGATTTTAATTTTTCTTGTTCCATAATTTTTACGACTTTTTAGAAAAATACTGATAACAGCATTATCAATGTTTTGATTATTCTTGGGATTATTTGCTTTTAATTGATAGTAATATGTTGATCTAGCCAATTTCAATGTTTTACATAAATTAATAATTGGATATTTTGCTTTGTTATTTTTAATGATTGCTATTTTTTGCCGATTATCAGTGTTGCTTGCTTTAAAATGTCATTTTCCATTTCTAATTGTTTAACTTTTTTACGTAATTGAATTAATTCGTTTTCTTCTGGCGTTCTATTGTCTTTAGCTTTAAATGAGTCCGAGTTACTAAATTGGTGAGCTCATTTCCAAACAGTAGATTTACCAATTTGGTAATCATTGGCTAATTGTTCAGGAGTTTGACCCATTTTGTAAAGACCAACAATTTGTTGCTTAAATTCATCGGTATAATGATTCTTTGCCATAATTACACCTCCATTGTAATTTAATTATAAATATTTACTCTACATTATTGTTGTCCAATTTATCTTAACCTATCCATACTAATTGTCTCTTCCCAAAAAAATCTTTTCAGTGAGTAAATACAATGTTCATCATCATTACAGTTGCTGGGACAGCTTGAGAATATTAACTCAATTCCCTTTTCAAAACATTTCGCAATGTTTACCGCTAAATCTAATGAAAGCGTGGTGCTTTATGGACTAATTATAAACTAAAAACTTTATTTGGGAAATAATTTCACAATTAGTTTTTTTGGTTAATTTAGTTGGTAGAGATAAAAATAATAAATAAATCTTTTAATTTTAATATTATCTTTTACAAGTAATAGAAAATAGATTAAGATTATTTTATATAGGAGTATGAGGATTATGACAGATATTAAATTGATTGCTGTTGACTTAGATGGGACAGCATTAAATTCAGTGGGAGAAATGTCTCCATATACATTAGAAGTTTTACAAGGTTTGGCAAGACAAAATATTAAGTTAGTAATTGCAACCGGGCGACCATTGTATCAGACAAGACATATAGTAAAAAATCTAGGATTAACTGATGTCAATGATTTTACTGTTAGTTTAAATGGTTCGGTTGTGGCCAATAATGCGACGGAAGAAATCTTATTTTGTGATTATTTTGATCAGGAACTATTACGTGATCTTTATGCGGATGTTCTTGCATTTGATTTAGATACATTAATTATGTTTGATGCTGATCATTCTTCATTTAATAAAATGTTATTACATTGTAAGGGGTTTGAAGATAAGATAACAAAACGTTATTTAGCATCTTTTATAGCAGGTCAAGATGAAGTAACAGCTTGTTTATATACAAATAATTTTAATGTTAATGTTAATAAAATATATATTAGTAGTTATACTTCAGATATTAATCGTTTTGTTGCAAAGTGGCAGAATGCCATTGAAATTTCACAAGAAATTCGTGGTGACCGTTCAGCATTAGAAATTACTAGTCGCCACATTAATAAAGCTAGTGGTATTGCGCACATTTGTAAAAAATACCAATTAACAGCTAAAAATGTTATGGCTTTTGGAAATGAACATAATGATGTGGCAATGTTAAAGTGAGCGGAAATTGGCGTTGCGATGGGAAATGCTCCCGATGATGTTAAAGCAGTTGCTAATTTAGTTGCGGAAGATAATGACCATGATGGAATTGCAAAGATGATTGAGACAGTAGTTTTTGGCAAATCTTAAAAATTTTTCTTTTTAAAGTTAGCAATAAATTCCATTTAGCTAACTTTTTTTACGTAAAAGATAATGTTTTAAATTGTCTTTTTGTAAGACTTTTGTTAAAGTTAAAAAGACCATTTTTAAAAAAGGAATAAAAATCAATGAAAGTAATTACAAAAACACCGAGTAAAGAAACATTAAACAGCGGTTATCATAAATTTTGTTTTAATTGATGACGAATTTTATTGACGATATTATTATTTCCATTAATTTATTTCTGATCAAAGAAATATGTTAAAGAATTTTTTAAATTTACCCAAACTTATCAACGAACAGGGCTGATGAATGTTGGAACAGTAACATTTGATTTTAATAGTTTTGATGGATATTACCAAGATGTTATTGCGAAACAATTAGATCAATTTGATTTTGTCTTTAAACCAGAAGAAATAGCGGCGATGCAAACGGTAACAATTTTAAATCGTCAGCAAGCACCAATTAGTGCTCTTTATTTACAAAATTCTAAGTCAAAAAAATGAGTGATTGGATTACATGGCTGAACAGAAAATAAGTATTTAGGATTACGACAAGTGTTTTATTTTTATCAACAAGGGTATAATATTTTAACTTTTGATAGTGTTGCACATGGTTTAAGTGCTGGGAAATATACGGGGATTGGTTATTTAAATGCCCAAAATTTAAGGGATGTAATTCAATGATTACAAGATAATTATGCTGTTGAAGAAGTGGGTTTAATTGGAAATAGTATGGGTGCTGCTTGTTTGACAAAATATTTAATTGATGAAGGTTATCAAAATCCGCTTGTACATTGAGCAGTTAGTGATTGTGGCTTTAGCAATCTATTAGTGCAATTTCGTTATGTTATGCAATATCGGTGTCAACATCCATGATGATTAATTAGTTTTGGTTTGGTAAAAAAATTTAAAAAGGAAGTTGGTTTTAATTTACGAAAATATAATTTATTAAAACAAACCAAACGGTTAAAGGATTTCCCTATGTTAATTTTTCATGGGGAACAAGATGATTTTGTTCCTTATTTCATGAGTAAAGAATTCTTTAACCAAAAAGTTAAGGATGAACCAAAAGGACAAAGTCAATTAGTCTCATTATTGAATATTAACCATGTTGAAGCAATTTCAAAGGGACATCAAATTTATACAGCCGCTATTAAAGCATTTTTAACTAAACAAGAAAGGAAATAAGGATGAAATTACAAAAAAAATATGGTTTTTGACAAATCTTAGCTTTGGCAATATCAGCACCCTTAGGTTCGTCGATTTTAGTTTCGTTTGGTCAGGTTGCTTTTCAAGCTCAATTTAATCCAATCTTAATTATTATTGCGTGAATTTTAGGGGGATTATTGGTTTTACCAGAAATGTTATTATTATCTGAAGGAGCAACTTCTTATCCGGAAAATGGGACAAGTTATTATTGAATTAAACGAGCTAAATGAAATGCTTGTTCATTTTGATTTGGTTGAATAATGGTATTATTTGTTAGTGCTACGGCCGTTGCAACGGCATGTTTAGCTTTGGGTAATATTTTAATTACATTATTTAATCTAAACAATGAATGATATGGGAAATTGTTTGGAATTGTAATTTTATTAATTTTAGTTGTTATGCAAGTTTTTGTTAAAAAAAGTAGTGGTTATTCGCAAATTGTTTTTGCTTTATTAAAAGGATTTCCAATTGTTTTTGTTTTAATTATTGCAATGATTTATGGTAATACTGCTAGTTTTACTGATGACACAATTAATAAAAATTTAAGTCAAATTTACCTTTCATCTTTTTTATTATTACCAGCAACTGCGATGACAATGTTTGCTTATTCTGGTATGGAAGCAATTATTTATGTTAGTGGTGAAATCATTAATCCGCGGAAAAATATTCCCCGGGCAATGATTATTTCCACAATTGCAATCGTTTTATTATATATTATTTTAGCAATTGGTTTATTAACAATTAATAAACCACACCAATGATTAGGTTCAACGGGATTTAATAATGTCTGGTATTATGCAATTAGTAATAATCCAACAATTCCACCAGTCTTAAATTATTTATTTTCTATTTTAGCAATTTTTATTTTTGTCGGATCATTAAATTCGTTTTTAGTGTATCATTCGCGTTTAATTTTTAAAATGAGTGAGGAAAAAGACTTTTTTGTTTTTTTTCAAAAAACAACAAAACGAACTAATATGCCATACTTGGCAATTCTATTTTTGGTGGGATTAGCAATTATTTATATTTTATGAACATCGTTATTTAATGTTACGAATTATTTTATTATTGCTGTTAGTATTTTAAAATTTATTACAATGATTAGTTTGATATATTTACGGCATAAAGATCCAAATTATTAGCCACTTTATCGAAAACCACTTTTTGTTATTTTGGTTATTTTAGCTTTGAGTGCTTGTATAGTTACTTTTATTGGATCAATTTTAGCAATGTATTATTATGAAAAGATAACAGGTAATATGTGAGAATTATGGAATTGTATTATTGTTTTAGCAGTAATGCTGAGTGGTTATCCCCTGTATTATTTAAAAAAATGATTGGCCAAAAAATTAATTTCAAAGAAATACCGTTCTCAGCAATCAAAAGATAGTGATTTGGTTAAAAAAGATGAATCTTTTGCAAAATAATTTTTTTAATAATAATTTTAATGATATAATAGTTTTGTTCATATGACAATATATTAAATCTTTCTTTTTTTCAATTAAAATATAAGGTATGATTTTAAGTATTCATTTGAATAAGAGAAAGGAGGACCGTGAAAGTGTATAATAATAGACCGAATCCAAAATTTTCGAAAAGATCTGATGATATTATTAATGATGAAAAATTTTTATTAGCAGATAAACAACCTAATTTAAAAACAGTAACTGGTAAAGACGGCCAAACAAGAGATTTATGTGAATTTTGAGTTTTAGATAATGGTGAAGAAACTCAGTGTGTGGTATGAAATGATTTAGCAGAAAAATTTAATGCAGAATTTAATTTAGATAATTTTAAATCAGTTGTCATTTCTTATCGAAAAAATCTTAATAGTTTTACTGGAAAAATGCGTTACAGTGTACGTGAATTTTCATTTGTTAACTAAGACTTTGTTTTTATAAATAAAGTAAAAACCCACTTAGATGTGGGTTTTTTTATGCTCTGAAACAAGACTTTTTAATTAAAAAATGTTATAATATGTCAAGAGTAGAATGAAGAAAATGAAGGAAGTCTTATGGAGAAAACATATGTAATAAAAATCTTAGCAAAAAAAGATGCAAAATTAAATTATAAGAAAGCAATGGCGTTAACTCAAGAAGTTTTAGCTAAGGAAACAGGGGTTGCCGATCCTAAAATTATTTTGCGCTTTAAATGATATCGTCCAACACAAGAGGTTTTTGAAAGTATTTATTCAGCCGCAGTATGAGGAACAAAAATTGGCTTTGAACGTTATCATGATATGATTCCAAATAATAATGAATTAAAAGACGTTGTTTCTTTTAAAGCATTATATAAAGGGATTATGAATGTTTTTGTTAAAATAGATGATGAAATTCAAGTATATGGTGAAAACATTATTACCATTACGGATTATGCGAATTTATTATTAACAATTATTTCTGAAGTAATTAAAACTAATTATATTCGTACCACTTTTTATGATAAGAATATTGATAATCCTAATATAAAAGCTTTTTTAAGTCATTTATTAGGTGGTATGGCATTGGGAATTGTTCGTTGATTTGGATATCGGATTGAAAATAAAGATAAAGGGTATGAATTATTACAAAAGTTATATGTGATGAATATTATGAAAATTAAAGGTCTAGATCAGAATAATATTAGTGATATTTTATTCTTAATTGAAGATTTATTAAATTATATTGAAACAAACTCTTTTTTTATTGAAGAGTTTACTGAAACAGAAGATTAAGAGGAAAGGAGATTAAGTAATGGCAAAAATGAAAAACTTTGTAGATGCAACCTATGATAATCAAAATGTTTATTTAATTATTAATGATCAAAATGAAGCAATTATGATTGATGCATCAAATGCAGCAAAAGAGGCAATGGAATATATTAAACAAAAAAATTTAATTTTAAAAGCGTTATTTATTACGCATGGTCATATTGATCACTATGATGGAATTAATGATGTTTTAGAAGAATATCCCGATTTAAAAATTTATATTCAAAAAATTGATTTACGATTGTTATCACAGCACAAAGTTGATGATGCAACTGGTGACATTATGGGGCCTGGAGTTGTATATCCTTTAACAAATCTTGTTTATTTAAGTGGTGATACCGTTGTTGAAGAAATTGGATATGAAATAGAAGTGTTTCATATTCCTGGCCATACGGCGGGAACACAAATGCTACGAATTAAAGCATTAAATTTAGTAACAACTGGAGCAAGTTTAATCCCAGATAAAACAAGTCCGGGTTATACTGGAGCAATGTGTAATGATAATTATTTTGTAACAGAATTACGACGAATTACTAACCTAGAACCAAAATGGCATGTTTTACCAGGACATAATAATCCCTTTTTAATGCGTGATGCTATTGAACAAAATGCAATTCCTACCGAAGACAATTTTTAATGGAAAAGTAAACCTTATATAAGGTTTACTTTTTTTTAAAAGATTCTAAATTTTTATTGAAATAAAAAAATGCATTATTTTGAATAATGCATTACATAAGTATTGAAATATAAATCTTGTGGTTCAAATCCTAATTGTTGATATGCTGTTATTTTCTCAATCGGAGTAACAATTCCCACATTTTTATAATTTGCTTTTTGGGCTTGTGTTAATAAATGGATTAACATTTTTTGTTCATTATTCGAATCATTGTCATCATGACAAATAATTTCGCCAATCACAGCAATTTCAGCTTCAAAATAAATAATACCAGTGACAATTGGAACATCATCTTTTGTTAAAGTTGCAACATAACAAAGGTTACAAGCTTGTTCAAAATTATCATTGAAAGCTGGTGTTGGTAAATCCTTTAATGGTAAATCCTTATCATTAATAATTTTAAGATTATTGGCACTAGTAATTTTAGTATCATTAATTTCTTTTATTGCTTCTAAATCAGTCGCCGTAATAAATTTTTCATTTTCTAATGGTTCTGTTGTTATAGTAAAGGATGTTAAATCCATTAACATTCCATTACCAGTTCGTAAATGAGTTAAACCGCTTTTTTCAAAAAATGATCGTTCGCCTTGACTATTATCAATTGTAATAGTACATCAAACGAATGGTGTTTTTTCGACATAAAATTCATCAATAATTTCTCCGGCTTTAGCAAACTGTTCTGATGTCGCTAAATGTGAACTAATAACGCCATTAATACTATCTTTTATTTTACGAGTATCAATTTGATAAAATGAATTATTGTTATCAAGTTTAGTTATTTGTACATCTTTTTCATGTTTAGGGTCAATGTTGTAATTAATATAACTCACAACTAGCTGGTTTAATTTCTCATTGTTAAAATTAAACATTTTAAATTCTCCTCTTTATCAAATATAATTTTATCACTTTTTACAAACATAAAGATTTTTTTCAATAAATTTAATATTATTTGTTCAATTGCGACGATAATTCTAAATGAAATGACTTAATAAAGGCAATTACGAATGCGAAGATGACTTGCCTTTAATTTTTATTATATTTACTTGTGCTTTTCAACAAAAGAGACTAAAATATATACTATATTATATTGATTTTAAAGGAGTTTTTACATGTTTAACTGGAATCCCCGGGTACATTTTTATTTACGTTTAGCAATGTTAATTTTATTAAGCTCATTTCTATTACTTGATTTAATAATGGCGATTTATTATCCGCAACCAAAGTTTGCCCATTTAGGTTATGGGGAACGTGTTTCAAATTATTATTCATTTTTTACAACACAAACAAATTATATTGTGGCGTTATATTTTTTCTTATATTTATTTGAATCAAAATTTAAAAATACAAAACCACATTATATTATTCAATTAGCAGTTACAACATATATTACTATTACAATGTTAGTTTTTTGAGTCGGGATTGTTGGACAAAAAGATCAAGCCCGACAATATCATCTATATAATTGAGTTGCAACAATTATTTTGCATTTAATTATGCCAATAACAATGATTACAAGTTATGTTTTAACAGCAGGTGATCATTATTATCACTATGAAAATCATCATAAAAAATATTTATGATTAATTATGTTATATATGCTATTGTACTTAGTTATTATTCTTTTTCGTGGTACTTATCGGCATTTTGATGGTAAAGCTCCGGCCACCTTATTTCCGTATTTCTTTTTAAATTATTTCCAACCTAACGGTGATCTCATGGTGGCAACAGCAATGGTTACAATTTGTGTTGTGGCAGTATCTTTACAGTACTTTTATATTTTTATTAATAATGTATTATATTTTCGTTACTATCGGAATAAGAATGTGAAGATTGTCCCAATTCAATATATCATGCGAACTAATAAGGTTACAATTGTTGGATTTATTATTGGGATTATTGTTTTATGTTTTAATCTTGCTTTTAATATTTTTTATGCAGTTTCTGTCACTAGTGATATTGAGATTTTTGAAACAGCACACGGACTTGAAATTATTAACAAATATAGTCTTGATTCCCCAGTAATAATTGCTTTTGTTTTTGTTTCTTTCTGAGTTTTGATTGGATTTATTATTTGTTTTGTTTTTGCTCTACGTGGCAAAATTGGCGCTCGTATTTCAGGAGCTTTATTAATGATTGTATTAATGTTCTTTACTTGAATTTGAATTGTTGGGCCAGTATTTTGTTTAATTACAGGGTTAATTATTTTTAATGGGAATGAAAGAGTTACAAATGTTCCGTTAATTCAAGCGAATAATTTGCGGAAATTAAAAAAACAAGAAAAAAAACAAAAGAAATTTAATAAATAGTATTAATTTTGTAGAAAATATTGCAAAAAAAGAATATGATATTTTTATCTTTTAAAAATGAAAAGAGGCTATGAAAAAATGAAAAAACAAAAAAGGACAACGGTTGAAAGTAAGAAATTTAATTTGCCAGAATTAGTATGATTAGGATTTAATTATACTTGTGGGATTGCTTTTACATCTGTTTATGCAACAATGATGTTTTCAGAAGCTGATCAAACGGGACAGTTTTTAGGAATGAATATGATTTGAATTTTCTTAGTGGGAGGATTAGTAGCTGGTACTTGTGCTTGAGCATTTAATAAGTTATCCCAAGTTCATCCCGCTGGTAATGGGGCTAGTTATATTTATGTCCGAACAAATTTTGGTAAATTTTGAGGATGATTAATTTCATTTTTACAATATACAACATTACCAATCATTGTCACATCACAAATTGTGTCAATGGTTCGTTTAAATTTTGTTGGGTCAGGGACCTTTCTTGATACGAAAGGTCTTTTAGGAAATTGAGCCAATTTAATTTGAGATGGAATAGGGATAGTTGTTTACATGTTAGTGTCGTGTAGTTTATTTTTGGGAATGCGATTATTAAAACGGTATTTAAATGCTTCTAGTTATATTAAATGAGGGTCAACAGTGTTATTAATTATTGCCTTAATTACTTTGTTTGCTATTAATGGTACTTCGGCCTGAGATGTTAATGCTAGTTCAAAGTATACGACATTAACTTCGACTAATTTTTCAATTGCTTTTACTTCTTGTTTCTTTTTCTTTTTAGGATTTGAAACCTATGCCACAATTGGGAAAAATGTTCGGAATCCTGAACGTAATATTGGCCGTAGTATTATTTGAACAATGACATTAGCAATTATTTTCTATGTCCTTATCACAATTTTAATGTTAGGGGCGATTGCTGGATCTTTTACTAATAACCCGAATTTACAGATTTTTCGTTTACTTGGAAAACATGTTGGTCAATGAGTTTATTATGTTGGGGTTATTATTATGTTAATTTGTACGATTTCGTTAAAAGCAAATGCAGGAATGCAAAATGCATTATATTCAGGAGCAATTTTAGAACCATTTGCGATTGAAGGTTTAATGCCAAGTAAATATCAAGAATTAAATAAGGATGGGATACCATTTAAAGCTTCTTTCTTAAATTTAATTATTACTTTTATCTTTGCGATGATTTGATTATTTATTCCCGATATTATCCAGGGAGCAACGGGAGGTAATGCTGTTTTCTCATATGCTGCTATCACAGGTGAAGCATCATTAATTATGATTATCATTTATTCATTTGTGATTATGGTTGCCTTAAAGTTAGGATTTACAAAGAAAATGCGGGTAAAAGTTTGAGAAATGATAGCTTGGTCATTAGCCTTAATATTCTTAATTTGACAATTTGTGCAATTCTTTGTTGACTTAGGACGGTCATATGACAGTGCAATTAGTGACTTAAATACTGATGCTTCAAAATCGATTGCTACTATTGTTTCTAACACATTACAAGTAGTTTATATTATTGGAATGATTACTTTTGCTATTATTTGATATTACACATATTATTGAAAAAAATATCAAGCAAGATTAAAAACAGATCCTCAATTGCAAAAAGCATTAGATGCATCGTTTGTAGTAACAGATGATTGAAAATATGTGGTTAAAGAAATTCAAATAGAATTAGATCGTTACTTAGTTCGTAATCAAAAGATTTATGATTATAAAGATAATCCAAATCAGCAAGATGCAAAACATATTCGTCAGGAAGCTTATCAAGCAGAAGATGATTTACAAGAACCCGATTAAGATAATTTTTATTATAAAAAAAGAACTCATTAGAGTTCTTTTTTTGATATTTATTTTAAAATTTAATCTTTAAGATAAAATCTTTTTATTTTTAAGATGGTAAAATACTAGGCTGTGTCGTTTTTCTTTTTTTAAAACGAATAATAATGCAATTCCAGCTAGCGCGGCAAAGAAACCAATCCCCGTAATAATTGCTAGACTAACTTGATTTGCTAATTTATTCGTTAAATAACCTGCTTCAGTTCCATAATTTTTTAAAAGAATTGAATCAATTTGTCAAAATCAAGCATCTGGGGAAAAAGCAATGAATGAAATTAGACCAACTGATGCCGCATATTCTTTTTGATTAATGTTAATTTCATATATTGTTGCTCAACGATTAGTAACTAAAGCTCAACAAATAATTCCTAATGTTAAATATAAGATAACAACTAAGGATTGAATGGTAATCTTTCTTGGTGATGACATGTTCTCAAATGTTGTTTCATAATAACCTGGTAAACTAATAGCAATAATGGTAATTATGGAAGCTAAACTTAAACCAATCACAATAAATAAGATATATTTTTGAGTACGATCAGCTAGTTTACCAGCTGGAGCACTAAATAAAAACCGGAAAAAATAGGTTCGTAAAATTCCAGCAATAACCACAATAATTGGAATGATCTTTAAAGCATCTTGCATAAAAGTGACAAAGACAGATAATCCCGATTGGTACATATAAACTCCCATAATTAATAAGGTTACAATTCATAATTTAACATTTTTCAATATTTTTCCTAATTCTTTAATATCAAAATTATTATTTTGATTTGAATTGTGATTTAAATCAGGAACAAATTTTTATAATAAAATGCAATTAATAAAAATCAACCCGCAAAAGATAAAAACTAGGGAAAGCTCAGTGTCCTAATGATTCTGTTCAAACATTTTCAAATAATCAGAAGACAAGATACGCAATAGCAATTAAAACGGTTCCGATTAATCCATTTAAACTACCATGAATTCCATTTAACTTTCCGTTTTCAGCTGGGGTTCCTTGTTCTGATAATAATTTTCATAAGGCACTTCAAAAAATAAAACAAGTTATAAAACTTCATAAAGAAAAAATAATATAGACTTGAATAATTTTGCCACTAGTGATAAAAGGAATTAACCCATATCAAATACTAATGACACCAATTCCTGCTAAACCAATTAGGGTTAACTTTTTTAAATTAAAACGATCAGCAAAATAACCGCCAATAAAATAGCTTAATAATGCTACATAACCATAAATAGCATTAGCTTGTGAAAATTGTGAAGCAGTAATTCCTAAACCTTCCGAGATTTTTACTGATGAAATAACGTTTTTTAAGTAGAATGGGACGGCCATTACTAAGACATCAGCTAGGGCTAAAAGGGCAATAATTCATATTGTTTTGGTCATAATCTTTTCTTTTTTTTCGGCTTTTTTCATTATGTCTCCTTTCAAAATAAAAATATTATTTTAAGGTTGGATTTAAAACTGGAATGTCACTAATATAACTATTGATAAAATTGGATGGATACAAATTATTAATAATTTTAAAATCTTTCTCACTTTTAAAAGTTCAAATATTTAATGGTAAATTAAGATTCTTAATAATTGCAACATTTTTCTTTTGTTTAGCTGTCGCAATTGATGGATGCAAATAATTAAATTTGGTAATTAAATTTTGATCAATATCCTTTAAACTTTCAATTAAATAACCTTTTTTTAAAGGGCTATTTAAGTTACTAATAAATTTTAAAGCATCATAACCAAATGAAGAAACAATAATTTCGGCATTTGTTTTTGTTTGCAATAATAATAATGCTTCTTTAATTAAATTAAATTCTTGTTCGTTATAACGGTCTGGTTTGATTTCAACATTAATTATTTGGTACTGATCAGCAATTTTATTAACAAAATCCTCAATAAATAAGGGGGGTAAGAATTTTGGATTTTTTTTAAAAAAGTCAATTTCCTTAATTTCTTGATAAGTAAAATGCCGGACAGTTTTGTTAATATTTCCAATTCTTTTAAAATTATGGTCGTGAAAAATAATAATTTGATGATCTTTAGTCATCCGAATATCAAATTCGACGCCATGACAAGTTTTTAATGCATTAGTAAAGTCAACCATCCGATTTTCTCCGAGTGAACTACGAAAACCTCGATGTGCAATTAACATAAATATATTCCTTTCCTTCATAAACATTAAATAAAATTTTTGTAAATAATATGCTAATAATTCTTAACAAATACTTTAATTATTAGCAACTTTTGATAACTTTTGGTAAAGTTGGATAATTTAATTATAGCGATTTTTTCAAGTAATTAACATAAAAAAATTATAATTTATGTTAAGGATGATAACAATTATTATTCTCTTATAATTTTCATAAGCTAGAGCAATGCCTAATTTTAATTTAAAAATTTACTTTAATTTTGTCGAAAACTCTTGATATTTATAGAATATATCTAATTTTAGGTATATTTTTAATATATAGAGGTAAATAATTGATGGAAAAAATAATTACAGAATTAAAAAACAGTTTTACAGATGATCAATTTTTAGAATTTGCTGAAAAAATAAAAAAAGAAGCAGAAGTAATCAAAAAACAAAAACGTTTAAATGAAATTGATCAAAAATTTAGAGATAAAGGCATTATATGTCCTGATTGTAAATCTTATCATTGTGTTAAAAATGGTCATAATCCCGAAGGAAAACAAAAATATTTATGTAAAAAATGTCGTGCTAGTTTTGATGCTTTTCGTCATCATTTTACTTATTGAAGTCATTTAAATTATGAACAGTGAAATTTATTAATTCAAATTTCATTATTAGGACAATCTAGTAAAATAATTTCCCGTTTTATTAAAACAACACCAAAAACTGCTTGATATAATCGTCAAAAATTAATGCAATCAAAACAATTAGAAAATACTCAATTAAAATTTAAAAAATTAAATGGTCAAATCCAAATTGATGAAACTTTTATTAAAGAAATCCATAAAGGTAATTTTAAAGATAAATTTGATAAACGAAAAACTCATCTTGATCCATTTTCAACTAATACCAAATGCTGTATTCAAATGGTAGTTGATAGCAATAATAATATTTTTGTTCAATCCACCAATACCAAACGATTACAAAAACAATGAATTATTGAAAATATGAATAAGCAATTAATTAAAGAAAAATCAATAATTATTTCTGACATGCAACCATTATATTTATTAGTAGCAAAACAAACAAATTCTACTCTATATTCTACCAAAACTAGTACAAACCCTGATACTAGTTATCGAAAGTTAAATAAGATTAGTAAATTACAATCGAGTCTTAAAGAAGCCTTAATTCATTATCATGGTTTGGGTTTCACTAATATTCAAAATTATTTAAATCTATGAAAATGAAAATACCAACATAAAGGTTTAACACCAAAACAACAATCAACGGTATTATATTTTAACGTTTAAAAAATTTAAAGCAAAATCATGATCTTAAACAAAATTATTTTTCAAATTGTCATATTGATGATTTTTTTATTTCATCAAGAGTTTTCGACAAAATTAAAGAAATTTAATTATATTTTTTCTTTTTCTTGTGCTATAATTAATGATTATATATTAAATAATAAACATATTGGTGGTGGAACAATGGAGGCAAATTACAAAAAAAGTTTACGAAAAGTAAGGCAGTATAATTATACGTTTTTTAAAGTTTTATTAGTAATTCTTCTTTTTCCACTTGTTTTATTATTATCTTTTATTTGTTCAAAGGTGTTTGTACCATATCTTTTTAAATATAAACGGAGTGGTGTTGACCAAAATAATGTTGAGCTAAACACATTGCAACAATTAGAAACTGATGTTAAAGCAAAAAAATTAAAAGATTTTGTAATTAATAAAAGGGATTTAGAAGAATCTTTTATTAAATTTAATAATAAAGAAATTAGTACCTTAATGTTAGAACATCCAACCTCAACATAAAAGACTTTTGAAAACATATTATCAAAGGCAACAAATAAATCTTATTAATGAATTAGTCAAACTTTAAAAATAGAAATTACAAATAGGACCGTAACCTCTATTCTTAATTTTTAATTAAAATAAAAATTAAAAAAAGTCTGACAAATTTTAAGTAATGAAAACATCTTTATTGAATAATAAAGATGTTTTCATTTTATTTTAATATTAAAAAACAACCAGAACAATTAATCGTTCCGCTGTTTCGCAAGAATATTCGCTTTTCATAAATCAATTTTGATAAATTTGGCTAAAACTTTTTTTACAACATTAACATACGGCCCTGAAATAAAAACAAAAGCTACAGTTCCAAAACTAAAATTAGTAAATAAAAAGTTTCATTTATCATTATTTAATGGTAAAAACAATCAAAAAATAAAGCCAGGAATAACCATCATTACATCTAATAAAATTCGTGCAACAGGATATTTTAATTTCGTTAATTTAATAAATGCTTCACAAATATCATTATAAGGTCCATATAATGTCTTACTAAAAATTCAAATTGCTATACCAATGCAATATAATGAAAATCCTCCTAAAAATAATCAGGCGGCAATTCCACCAGAACTTTCTGCTCATTGTTGAATTGCATCAGCAGAAATAATATATTTCCAATTAAAATGAATTAACAATGGTAACAATCAGGCCAAAAATAAATCGCCAATAATCATAATACCAAATTTAACTCAAATTTCCCGATCTTTTGTTTTTTGATACGCTTTAATATTTGTAATTAACATAAAAATAATTGTAAATAAAATTAGAACTAAATAATACAGTCATAATACCACTGCATAATGCGCCGTTAGCACGGTATCATGTAAATGACCATTACCATAATTACCATACATTAATGCTAACAAAGCAAAAACAGTAAAATCAATTTGACTTGCTCCTGTACTAGTAGGAGCATAAATAGCAATCCCTAAGGATGTTAAATAAATTCCGATAAAAACCAAAAAGCCTTGCAACAAAAAAATATGTCACAAGTGTTGCCACTGCCATTTAATTTTAGTAAATAGTTTCTTCATTATATCCTCAATAGTTTTCTTTCTAGTACTTTAATTTTACTAAGTCACTAAATAAATGCAAGGATTATTTAATATAAAAATACTCTTTTTAGCTAAATTAAGAAACTTTAACAACAGAAGTTATTAAAAGATCCTGATATCATAACATTAACGACTAACTAACTTCTGAACTTCACCACGTAATGAAGTTAACAATAAAATTGGGAAAATAACATTACAAATAAATGAAAATGCTAGGAAGTAACAAATAATACTTACCCATAACTGCACTTTTTTATTCTTTGTATTAAATGCCACTAATCCTAATCAAAAAGCAATTAAAGTTACAATAAAAATAATCACAATTGTTAAAAATATTTCAAATGACATTCCTGGCACAATTAAATCTGTTTTCTTTGTAATCAGGAAATTAATTCCTGATGGTAATAAAATAACATAAACTAATCAGACCAATACAACTAAATTAAAGATTCAAATTCCATATCTTCCAACTTTATTATACTTATCATCATACCATTGTAAATCAAAGGTATAGCTTTCTTGGCAGCTAGGGTCAAGGTATAATAAAACCGCTGGAAAAAACATTACCATTGAAGGTAGAACACTAATTAAAATTACGATTGGTCGAATAAATTTTGCTTTTTTAGTTTTAATACAAAAAATTACAATATTACAAATAATACCAAAAAAAGTAAAACTAACCAAAATCATACCATATGCCCATCCAAGCGGATGATTAAAATAATAACTTGTTATATACTCAGCACTTGATGCATCAATATGATAAAACAAAAAAATGGGAAAAATTGCTAAAACACTAATTTGATAAATCCATATTATTCACATACTTGATAAAAATAATTTATAATTTTTCATTATAATTTGTTTTTATTATTAACGGTGTGAAAATCAAACCGGAGTAATCAAATAAAAATGAACTATCATTCCATCATTAGTATTTCAATCATTTCCAATTAAAGTTAACAACCCACTAGCAATCCCCAGAATTGTTCCATATGGTGTTTTCGATAATCCATCACTAAAGATACTAGTTGCATTGCCCCCATTTGTTAATAAATTGTAGACTTGGTCACATCGCCATTTTGCAATGTGTAATTTTCAATATCCAAATCAATATCACTTTGTTTCTTGGATAAAACCATTGTGTCAATTATATGCCATATTATCACTAAAAAATGCTTTATCATTATCAAAATTAAGAAGACCTAATTGACTCATTACTTCTAAATATGCAAGATATTGGTTACTTGTTAAAAGTTGATAAATCTCTGAATTTCATAATGTTTGATCTAATTGTTGATAATTAATTTTAATTTTAATTTTTTTGATTGCAGTTAATAAATTAATATGTTGTTTAACACTAATTAAATTATTATTATGCTCGATATTATTATCAGAAGTTATCTTACTTGTTGTCGAATCTATCCGTTGCGTTGTTTCGTTTTCTTGTTTATTAAAGTTATCATCTGTCATATTAATTGTTAAAGGTGTTAATGAAATAATACTAAAAATTATTAATAATTTTTTCATTATTAAACTTCCCTTCTATTTAACTTTAATATTTAATTTGTAAATTTTTAATAATTAATAAACACTCGTCATAATTTTTTCTTAATTTTATTATAGCATAAAAATGACACTTATTGGCTTGACCAATAAGTGTCATCAAAATTTATTAAATTATTAAATTTTTTACTAAAGACTTAGACCTCATTTTTTGGCAAATGCCAATGTTTTTTGTTGATAACCACTTTGATCAACAGTCAGCGCACCTGAGTGTGTAAATTTTTACACATATATAATTATAACTTATAAAATTAGTAGTTAGGAAAAGTATCAAATTATTTGCAAGATATAATTTATCTTGCAATTTTTTTCATATATAATTTTCAATAGATATTAAAATATTAATCTTATATGTTATTTTAATTTGATGCTTTGGAATGGCAAGGGTTTTTTGGACAAATTTTATGTAGAGTAATAATTTCTGTATTGTACTGGTGTTAAATAATTTAGTTTGCTATGAATTCGAATATTATTGTACCAATTAATGTAATCAAATAATTTTAATTTAAACTGCTCAATGTTTTTAAATTTATTATTTTTAATAAATTCAGTTTTAAAAATTTTGTATGTTGATTCCGCAACAGCATTGTCATAAGGACAACCTGGTTTACTGTAAGACTTTTGAATGTTATTTTTAGTTAAAAAGTTATAAATAAGATTGTTGTTAAATTCACTACCTTGATCAGTGTGAAATATTTTAATATCATTTAATGTAAAGTTAAGTTTATTAAAGGTATTTTTAACTAATTTTGCATTTTTGTGTAAACTAACATCATAACTAATAATTTCACGATTAAATAAATCAATTAGAAAGCAAACATAATATCATTTATTTTTAATAAAAACATATGTTAAATCACTGACAACAACTTCATGTAGTTTATAATTATTAAATTCTTGATTTAATAAATTATTATATTTATATGTAACATTGCTTGTATTTGAATGTTTGTATTTGATTTTTGTATAATTTGAAATTAAGTTATATTTTCTCATTATTTTACTAATCTTTACAGGAGATAATATAATATTTTGCTGAGCTAGCATGATTTTAATTTTTCTTGTTCCATAATTTTTACGACTTTTTAGAAAAATACTGATAACAGCATTATCAATGTTTTGATTATTCTTGGGATTATTTGCTTTTAATTGATAGTAATATGTTGATCTAGCCAATTTCAATGTTTTACATAAATTAATAATTGGATATTTTGCTTTGTTATTTTTAATGATTGCTATTTTTTGCCGATTATCAGTGTTGCTTGCTTTAAAATGTCATTTTCCATTTCTAATTGTTTAACTTTTTTACGTAATTGAATTAATTCGTTTTCTTCTGGCGTTCTATTGTCTTTAGCTTTAAATGAGTCCGAGTTACTAAATTGGTGAGCTCATTTCCAAACAGTAGATTTACCAATTTGGTAATCATTGGCTAATTGCTCAGGAGTTTGACCCATTTTGTAAAGACCAACAATTTGTTGCTTAAATTCATCGGTATAATGATTCTTTGCCATAATTACACCTCCATTGTAATTTAATTATAAATATTTACTCTACATTATTGTTGTCCAATTTATCTTAACCTATCCAGAGTCGGCAAAATTGCGGATGGATTTCAAAGTCTTTATAAAAATGGTAATACAAGTGATAATAAAATTCAAACAGGTCGAAAGCAATTAAGTCGAAATTTAAAAAGTGCAATTGGCAGTTCGGCTGGAAAAATTTTAAGTAAGTTAAAACTTGTTGGTAAAGCATTACCAATTCTAAATATTTTTAGTGGGATATGAGAGTTAAGTAAGACATTTAGTTTTATTTCTTTGAAAACTATGGAATATAAAATTGATCATAATAATTCGATTTATTATGTTACCCCAACTTTTAAATTGCCAATTCTCGATATTGCTTTAAGTTCTTCTCAACCAAAAACATTGGTGACACAATTAGCATCTTCGGCATTAAATTATATGTTACCAGCTGATAAAAAAACGCAGGGAGAAAAACTATATGAATTTAATGATAAGTATTATTTATCAAAAAATGCTGCTAAAGAAGATTTGATTCGTCAAATTTATTTGCACCCGGAACGATATATTCCAAACAAAAAGTTAATGATTAGTATTATGGCGAAAGATGTTCCGTATTTATTACCTGAAACAATTAGTAAGGCAAATATATGTGGGACTACAGCTGATGACACTAATTGTATTAGCAATGTTGATTATGATTCAGCTTTAAGTGCTGAGAAAGATAAATTTATTAATCAAATCTTTACGACTTATTTTGAACCAAAAAAACGAAGTTTTTACTTAGATGGTTTTGGGAATTCTTTTACAAGTAAAGATGAAGCATTAGCTAGTTTAGCGGAAAATGTTGCTTTAGCTAAGTTTGATGTTTCTTATCGTTATCAAACAAGAATGGGAAAAGTATTTTTTGCAAATAGTGAGGCAGAAATTATTAATTTTATCAATATGAATGAAATGATTGATAATAAGCAAGTTATTAATACTGATTTAATCACAACATCTCAGTATAATAATTTATCAAATTATTTAGGAGTTAACTTTGATATTTATTGTTTAGATTATTATGGTGATCAAAAATATTTTATGTCCGAACAACAAGTTTGAAATTATTTATGAAATCATATTAATTATCAAATCTTAAATTTTGATGCGACAATAAATAGGTTCCAATTTGGGAAACATGTCTTCTTTAATCAAAATGATTTTATGGCCTGAGTTAATGCTAATATCATTGTGGTGCAAGGAAAAAAAAGATGATAGAAAGGTTGTGAATTAAAAATGTTAAAGTTATTAGTGTTAGTAACGTCAATTGCGACAATTACCCCAACAGCTACTTCTAGTCTTTATTATGCAACTGCTGAGACAACAAATAATTATGCAATTAGTCGTGAAGTTCTGCGGAAAGATATTTTAGCCAACCGTATTTATGGTGGTAAAGTAAATTATAGTGAATATGATGGTCATACTTTTTATTCGGAAGAAGCATTAAATGAACATTTATTAAAAAATAATAAAGTAACTTCGGTCGTAACTTCTTCTAATCCAAATAAAATTATTAAAAATTATGAATATATGACATTAGATGACAAAAAAATTTATGATGCTGATTTAAATAATTTTCCTCAATTATATCGTGATGCTTTTGGGAATGTTGCTTATACTCAAGAAAAGGCGCTCCAAACTTATACAAATGAGGGTTTAGTAAAACCACAATATAGTTATGATGGTTTTTATTGATTTGATACTCCGGAAGAGGCTAAAATTAATGAAAAATATAAAATGCAGATTAATAAGTCCTTATATTATATTTATAATAACGAATATTATAATGCTTTTAATACACAAGACATTAATGCATTAATTTCCTTAATGGATGAAGGATATTATGCTAATTTAAATCAATCATTATTAGGAAAAACATTATTAAATCCAATTGTTCAAGTTGGAGATAGTAAATTAATTTATGTTTTATTAAAAAAAGATTTTCGGAAAGATTTTAATGGTGATTATTATAAAACTATTACTAAAACCGAAACAAAATATCGTTTAGCAATTTCACCAACGGGTTCAAACCGATTAACAGTTGAATACTATGATTATAAAACTGGCCGGCGCTTAAATAATAAGGATTATTATGCTGGTGATAGTACAACAATTGAATTAAAAGGGAATAATTTTAGCGGAGGAAATGCGTTAATTAGGTTTTTTAAAAACAATGCGTGAAACAGAAGAGCAGAAGGTAGTCTATCAATAAGCGGTCGATATTATAGAACTCGGGAATTTAGAGGAGTTTATAAGAATCAAGATGCTATAATTCTAATTAATTTAGTGCCAAAATGAAGTTATGCTTTTGGAAAATCTGACCCCCAAGTTTTGATGATTATGGGATTGTTGATGAATCAGTGGGGAAAATTAAGTTATATGCTAATCAAACAAAACGTGATGATCAGTTTTTAGATGTTACGGCTGAGAAAAAAGGTGTTTTTTCCAATGCAAATATTACAACAGAAGAAAAAAATCATTTCTATGATGAATGATATGATCATTATTTCAATGGAGTATTAACTAATTTTGGAGCAGATAGTAATCGACAAGTAAAATACCAAGATATTAAAGATAGTAATTATATTAAAAACATTAATTTCAATGGAACAAATGGGAAAGGCTTTATTTATAAAGATAAGTCTTATGATATTAATTATAATAAGGGTTATAGTCAGTCCTTAATTGGTAGTTATTTAAATTGACTTCCCGTGAAAGAAAAGTTATTACAAAACCCGATTGTTTATAACAATCAGCAGTATTACCAGTTGCGACCAGACTTCTTAGCCACTAAAGATCAGCTTGACCAATTCTTATTTTTAGAAGGTAATTTTAAAACAAAATTAATGTATTCTTATTCACCAGAACCCGATGTTTCTGATCGTGATGGGCGCATGTTAGCTGCGACATTGCAAGAAGCAAAAGAAAAAGAACTGATTAATAAAAATCGTACCTTGCGTAAGAAATATATCGCTTATGATGTTTTTGGTAATAAAGAAGTAACAACAAGTAGTGCAATAACAGCAATTCAACAGTTAACGAATAAAATTCAGTTAACATCAAAGTTTATTCATAAAAATGAAATTAAAACATGAGATCCGAATGTTAAACGATCATGGGATTTAACGATTTCTGATGGACGATATGTTGTTTATCGGATTGAAGACCCAAATCAAGCGGGCAAATTTATTTACTTTTCATCACAAGAGTTAGCCTTAGCAGCAGTTAAAACAGCTGCAAAAGTTAGTTCAGCTGTTAATAAGTTGGAAAAATCATTATACTTATATAGTTATACGATACAATCAGGTCAACTTATTCCCTTTGTTTTGTATGATAATGATATTGATAATGTTATTACAAAGATTTATAAATATGAACAATGAAGTTAATATGAGAGTATTATTTTGTGTTTATTAAATTTAGTAAAAAATAGTTATTTATCTAGTTTTTACTTTTTTTCTCAAACAAAATCTGCTAAAATTAACTTTATAGAATAGTGAATAACTATTTTTCGTATTAATTTGTATCAATCTTATAGTAATTATTAACAATATTAATTAAATATTAGAAAAGGAGTTCTTTAAATATGAAAAAAACATTTTTTACCATTTTAACAGCATCAACGTTGGGAACAACGTTAGCACCTACACTTAGTCAACACCAAGCAGCAAAGGCAATTTTAAATTGAGATATTGGGGTAATGTCGGGTAATGACACAATTATATATCCGAAATCTGGGATGAGATTTGTCACAAATAATGAAAAACCGTTAGTTTTTAACTTTTTAGATTATGCTAATACATGAGAAGCATTTGTTAGCCAGTATCCTTATTTTAAATTTATTAACTCAAGTATCGAAACTAGTTTAAAAGGGGATAATAAACATAATGATCTTGATAATGTTGCTTATAGTACCAGAAATTTTAATACTGGTAAATCAGGTTTAATGTATTATATAGCCAAAATTAAATCAACATTTATTGGAGATTACATTGAATTAGCAGTTGTTGGAATGTTATTAGACAATAGTATTAAATTCGGTGTAATGTACACTCTAAATATCACGCAGCAATATGCTAAGCCGTATCCATTTTATAATTCAATTGCTGGGTCAATCCAGTTTATGAGCGATAGGTAACCTTTACGGTAACAAACGTTAATTTTAAATGTTAAAAATTGATAAGTTATATCAAATTAAAAAAAATGGGAAGGTCTATCGTAATAATAAGGTAAAAATTAGAGATATATATGAACGCTTTATCAAAATTATTACAGTAATAATTATTTCATTGTTGTTAATCGTCTTAATTTATGGAATTGGTACCATTTTAAGTAATTATACTAAAGATCAAGTTTTAATTGCAATGGGGAGTGTTTTCATTAAAATTGGTAAAGCTGTTTTTGATAATCTGTCAATTATTTTTTGTCTTGTTACTGTTATTAGCATTACTAATAATGTCAAAGTTGTCGCAATTGCTGTTATCGGTTTTTTAATTTTTGCAGTAACCCAATTTGCTTTAATTCAATATGAGGTAAATCCGCAAGGAACATTACATGTTACTAGTATTTTATTTTTCTATAATGATGATAATTTATCATTATTTTTAGGAACAACGCTAGGAATTGTTACTTTAAATACTTCAATTCTAGGTGGTTTGATAGTTGGTCTAGTTTCATCGTACATTTACTATAAGTGTATTGATCTTCGAATGCCAAAATCACTGGGGTTATTAAATGGGGTTCCGTTCGTTAGTATCATTGTTGTCATTGCTAGTATGATGTTAGCAGTTGTCTTTTTATTATTATGAATTGCAATGGCAATTGGACTAAATAAAGTTTATTTTTGAATGTGGAATCAAAGTGCCCGCCAATTTTTAGGGGCATCTTTTGTATATGAATTTTTAAATACTTTGTTAGTACCTTTTGGTTTTAAAAATATTTCAGGAAACTTGTTTGTGCAAAGGAATATGCCAGTCTTATCACAACAAGAATTTATGGAGTTATTTAAACATATTTCATACATTTATGGTTGACAATATAATATTTTTACACAAAGTTGAAATAACGAAACTATTCAAGCAGTCTGAACATATTTACAACAACCACAGTTATTAGATACGAAACTATCTTTAATTGAATGAATGTCAAACCTACCATTTAACCGATTACCCCAAATTAATGGAATTGAAACCGGGTTATACAATTGATTTTTGTATAGTCAAAATTTTGGTAATTTATTTCAATTAAAACTACCCCCTAATTATGCGGTTGTCTTTGGTGCTTCGTTAGGTGTGAGTGTGGCAATTATTTTAACTAGTAAGAAAGAAAATCGGATCTCAACAGCTCTTTTAATGACCATTGTTTTTTTAGTAACACTACTAACAGGGAATATGGTAATCATTAACTTATTTATTCTTTTAGCATCACCATTACTATATTTCTTTGTTTATGCCCCAATTCAGGGGTTAAATGGTTTATTTATGTCATTGTTAAGGGTTCATATTTGAGTATCATTAACGGATGGATTAATTGATTTTATTTACAAAGGGATTTTACCAGGAGCAAAAGGGACACAATTCTTCTGAATTCCAATTTTTAGTCTTATTTGGTTTGTTGTGATTACACCAGTTTTTGTTAAAACAATTATTCATTTTGATTATCCAGTTGTTGGTCGCCGTGAAACAATTCTCCCCCGCATTACTCACAAGAATTATCATGACTTGTGGAATCATTAATAAAACTATATTCCATCACATAATTTAAATATTTATAAAGGAATTTTAAATATGACACAGAATTTAGTAAATTTTTCAACAATTTTTAAATATAATGGATTATCAAAACAAAAAATTATTATTATTCATAATAAAGTTTTTAAGTTTATTAAATTAGACTTAAAAACAACAAAAATTATTAATTGATGTAGAATATAACCTGAACTAACTGCCATTAATGAAGCTGTACGTTTTAGTCCGCTGTCATTTTATTGTAGAATATAATAGTTATTGTAAGTATTCGTATTTGAACAGATGCTCAAGGAACAATTACATATCATGTTAAAGACGATTATACAATGGCACCTTTTTCCATTAAAATTTAAAATATAAATGAAAATCGATATGTTATGTTTAAACATTTTAAAGAGAGAAATTATCCTTGAAGAAGAGAACCAGGTTATCATTTTAGAACACAAATTAGATTTTATAATGATAGTGTAAAATTAAAAATGTGAATATTATATGAATAGTTTGTTAAAGGTGGTAATTATAATTTAAGTAGATATTATATAAAAGGTGATTTTAGTGCAATTCCAGTAATAAGAAAGTGGACAATTAAATTAAGACAAAATAGGATTTTACTCCTATTTTTTATATTATAATATTACCATTATCATCAAGTTTAGGAACTGTTGGAATAGAATTATCATTTCAGTTATATAAACTTTTAAAATATTTATTTTCTTTTGCATCATCTTCTCATCTTTTAATTAGTACATTTCCTCAATCCTTTTGTTCAACTAACATTAATCCTGAATTATATCCTTGTTTAATACTATATTCAATAATATATTTATCATAAGTCCCAACATTGGTAATATTACTATTTTTAAAATTAAATAAATTAATTTTTCAATAATCTTCTGTTGATGTTCTTCAAATCACTGCAAAATATTTATTGTCAACTTTCTTAAACGGTTGATCAATTGGGAACATTTGATTTCAATAACCAACATCGTTTCTTTTTCCATCGTCTAAAATATCTATTTTACAACTTACTATTCCTAGTGTACTTGTTCCTATTAAACTAATTGCACTTAAAATATTTAATAATTTTTTCATTATTTATTTTCTCCATTATTTTTTTGAATATTATTTTATTAATTTCAGTTTTTCACTAATTGAATCATATCAACTCCAACCATTTTTTGAACTAAACTAGTGGGGTGAACTTCATCAAGAAAGAAAAAGTCATTCAATGTTTCTGGTTTGGCACCATTTATATATTCGGTTGTAATTTTTCCGGAAGTTAACAATGTTCTAAATATTGATTTAATTGCAGATTGAGTAGTATTTTTACCCTTCTTTTTAAATAAATCTTGATATTTCGAAAATGCTTTACTAAATTCATACTTTCTAATCGCATTGGGATAATCTACTTTAATTTTATTCAACATTTTGTTTCATTTTTCATTGTAATTTTGTGATCAAAGTGTTGCATTTTCTTGTTTATTTGTTTCATAATAGCGAGGAACTAATCCTAGATTTGGTTCATCTGTCACCACAATATGTCGGGCACCATCCGCTAACAATTTTCTTATAACTGTTTCCTCCGAATTAATAGCCGTATTTATTATTGCCAATGATTTTTCCGTTTTACTTTCTTCAATTGCTGCTAATAAATCATTACTTCCCGCTTCTAGAATAATTAAATCATCAGTTTGAATTTTATGGTGTGATTCCAAAGCTCTTAATTGATTTGGGACACTAAGACGATTATTTACAAAATATCCATATTATGAATCATTGTCGCCAATTTGCATGCCACCAACTGCATAATTGTTCCCAACTTGTTCATAATGACATGACTCAAAGTAAGTACTAAATTTCCAACTGGGCACTAAATTAAAATTTAATTCTTTTGCTAAGTATTCTACTGCAACTGGACCATTAGAAAATGATCGATTTTTATAATATGGCCCGTCCATTAAAATTTTATTCAAATGTGGTAATAAATAATTATTTTTTACAAAATCAGTTCCAGCACCAACAAGCCCTCCTGTATCTGACAAACTATCCCCTAAAATGTATATTTGATGAAATTTAATATTATTTTCCTTTAAAACGAAACTATAATTGCCTGAAATCGGGAAAATAGGTAATAAAAATAATAATTTTTTCATTTTCATTCCTCCTACAATGTTTGCTGATATTTTATTAATTAATAAAATAATTCAACTTAATATAATTGTATTTTCTTTATTATGTATTGTAATTTTTTACTATATATTTTTTAACACTATTTCTTGTTCCAAAAAATGCAATTACGAAATGCTATTACTTTCAAAATTATTTATGATTTTATTTTGTTTCATGTACATCATTTAAAATTTGGTAACTATTGTGTTCTTGTCAGGCATAGTTATTTAGTTGTTTTTTAATTCAATTTGCTAGTGTTAAAGTAGGGGAAATTTAGGGAATTTTGTAGTTGTCTTGATAATATTTTCGTAGACCGTCGAATAGTTTTTTAAATCGTTCGGTGCTTGTTTTATTACTACATAATTTTACAGGGTACCATAACATTATTATAAGGATGTCAAATACTTATTTATATATTTTTATACGTATTAGTATAACTATATGTCAAAATTAAGGACTTATTAATATTTTTTATATCTTTTACCGATGCAAATAACTTTCAGGGTGGCACAGAAGGCATTTTAAAGTATGTTATTATAAGCCCCTATAAAATAAGGAGTTTATAATACTATAAAAAATAGTTTTCATTTGTTAATAAATTGTTATAATAACATTAGTATAGATAAAATATTTTTTTAATTAACTAACACAACTCAACATAGAAAAAACCCAATAAACATAAGGGTTTAAAAAAACAGACCCCCATAGAATAAGGGTTTTAGAGCAGTAATTTCCGACATTTTAAATTAATATTTATGAATATATATTGTAAAATATACATTCCAACTTGTTTTTTTTTTTTTTTTTGTTTTAATTAATATTGTAAGACTAGTAGTAGAACCCTAGTTTTACATTTTTTTTGTTAATTTTTGTTGACATTTGTTTTTTAATAATTTAGTATTAAATTATCTTAGTTCTATAAGTGATTGGGATTAAGTATTTAATTGCTATTAGCAATTTGGTTCTACAGATATTTATATATAATCACTTTTTTATATAGTTTGGAAACAGATTGTTAAAATATAATATTTATTTATTGCTATTAGCAACGACAACTTAATATTTAAAAGGTTTCTAAAGGTTAAGGAATATCTTTTAAGATTTGAAATTTAAAAAAAATGTTAAAGTTATTAATAGTAGTAGAACCCTATTTTTTTATTAGATTAAATAGGAGTAGTTATGATTTTAGTTTTAGATAATGGCGAAAAATATAAAGTAAATAGTAAAGATAAAAAATTGCAAATATTAGATATTTTTTATAGTTCTGTTGTTGAAAATTGAGATACTTATGCTGTAATGTCAGAACAACAATTTTTTTTATTAAAAGATTTAGCAATTTATTATAATTTAAAAAATAAAGATGTTTTTATTAAATTGTTAAATGATTTTGATTTAGATGTTAGTTTGGAACAAGTTGAAAGTTTAAAAAATAAGATTACTTATAATAAAAAATATATTGTTCGTACATTTAATATTAACCGTGATTTGTATAAAAAAATGCTGCTAATTAGAGATATGTTTAATCTTAAAAGAGTATCGCATGTATGAAATATTTTGTTAGATTTTTATTAATAATTTTATATTAAAAATTATAAGATTATGTTATTATATTAGTATAAAAGTATTGACAGATAATACGATGTATTAGTGGTTTCCGACACTATAAAAAGTATATAAATATATACATAAATGGAAAATAAGTATTCAAAGACTAAGTCTTAACTATTTAAGATTAAATCTATCTGTCAGAATTAATTTTATTTAGTTAGGAGTTAGTCTTTTTATGTTTAAAGATAGTAATGTTTTTGTTTATGATAATTTAAAAAATAATAGTCATAATATATTTATGAATAAATTAAATTATGCTAAAAAAGAATATTATCTTAAAAAAGTCTTTTATGGTAATTATGTAAAAAATATTGTATTACCGCTAGATGTAATTAATAATATCCCTCGTAATAAAGATGGTATTAAAAATACAGGGAAAAATGATAAAAAGTTATTAAATAGCCGTATTAGAACACAAGGAAATTGTATTCGCAAAGCATATCATAATTTTTCAAACTCTAAAAATTTAAGTTTTCTAACTTTAACTTATGCTGTTAATGAAACAGATGTTAAAAAGTGTAAATATGATTTAATGAAATTTTTTCAAAATATTAATCGTTGATGAAATAACCCAATTCGAGCAAAAAATCATAAAGGAATTTTAAAATATATGTATACTTATGAATATCAAAAACGGGGAGCAGTTCATTTTCACATCATATTAAATCAAAAAATACCAAATAGTACTGTGCAACAATACTGAAAACACGGTATTAATAAAAATATTAAAGTTCGTAGTGGAACAAACGAAGATGTTGTTAAATATCTTGCAAAATATATTGTTAAAACTGCTAATAATGATAAATCACAAAATCATTATGATTTAAACATTAAAGCTTATCAATTTAGTAGTAATTGTAAAAACCCAAAAGTAAAAGTTGGAGTTGTTGAGTTAGATACATTAGATTTAATTATGTCTTCTGATGAAACACTTAATTATTTTAGTTTTGGGAATAAACAAGGAATTCGTGTTGGTTTCAGTTGTGATAGTTATTATGGTTTAGATAAATTTAGAGAATTTAAAAAATATGTTTCACACGAAAGTAAAATGTGAAGACATCAAAATAATAAAATGATTGAAAATTATACAAATAAATTTAAAAATTTAAGGTGTTAAAAAAAGTTTTTTCATTCAATTTTGAAATTGAATAAATATTTTTTGTAATTTAATAAAATTTTTTTCATAATTAGTTTATTATGATTTTTTGTTTTTTAAATGTTATAATTTTAATGTACTTGCCAAGGTACAATTTCAGTTTTTGGAGTTTATAAGAAATTGCAAAAGTAATTAAAACATAGGCTACATTCAGTAATCTATGTTTTTTTGTTTTTATAAAGTCTTTTAAGGTGTAAATTAGATATTAAAAGTAAGCGGTCATATAAAAAGTAAATATTTACATAAATAAATATATATAAACGGGCAAACTCATACCGGCACGGAGGCATTTATGCCGTGCCGTGTGTGTTGTTTGCGGGGGAATGTCGCGTAGCGACAGGGGGCGAAGCCCCTTACTTGATTAACTAACTCAACTCAACATCAAAAAAAGCCAACAAATATAACAACTTTTAAAATAGCAACCCCATAAAATAAAGGTTTTTAAGCAGTGTTTTCCGACATTTTGAATTTTAATTAACTAACTCAACTCAACATCAAAAAAAGCCAACAAATATAACAACTTTTAAAATAGCAACCCCATAAAATAAAGGTTTTTAAGCAGTGTTTTCCGACATTTTGAATTTTATTAACTAACACAACTCAACATCAAAAAAACCCAATAAACACAAGGGGTTAAAAAAACAACCCCCAATAAAATAAGGGTTTTAGAGCAGTATTTTCCGACATTTTGAATTTTAAAAAATACAATAAATTTAATTGTAAAATTACAATTTATGTATTACAATAAAAATAACTTTTAAATATAAACACTTAATTATATTGAAAGTTTCAAACTATTTATAGTTTCCTTCACCGGAACTTTTATTAATGTAATTTAGTGTTTTTTTATTTGAAAGGAGTTTATAAAATGAATAATGTTTTTATTCAAGATAATTTAAAGATTAATAGTCATAATATATTTATGAATAAATTAAATTATGCTAAAAAAGAATATTATTTAAAAAAAGTATTTTATGGTAATTATGTTAAAAATATTGTATTACCGCTAGATGTAATTAATAATATCCCTCGTAATAAATATGGTATTAAAAATACAGGGAAAAATGATAAAAAGTTATTAAATAGCCGTATTAGAACACAAGGAAATTGTATTCGCAAAGCATATCATAATTTTTCAAACTCTAAAAATTTAAGTTTTCTAACTTTAACTTATGCTGTTAATGAAACAGATGTTAAAAAGTGTAAATATGATTTAATGAAATTTTTTCAAAATATTAATCGTTGATGAAATAACCCAATTCGAGCAAAAAATCATAAAGGAATTTTAAAATATATGTATACTTATGAATATCAAAAACGGGGAGCAGTTCATTTTCACATCATATTAAATCAAAAAATACCAAATAGTACTGTGCAACAATACTGAAAACACGGTATTAATAAAAATATTAAAGTTCGTAGTGGAACAAACGAAGATGTTGTTAAATATCTTGCAAAATATATTGTTAAAACTGCTAATAATGATAAGTCACAAAATCATTATGATTTAAACATTAAAGCGTATCAATTTAGTCGTAATTGTAAAAACCCAAAAGTAAAAGTTGGAGTTGTTGAGTTAGATACATTAGATTTAATTATGTCATCTGATGAAACACTTAATTATTTTAGTTTTGGTAATAAACAAGGTATTCGTGTTGGTTTCAGCTGTGACAGTTATTTTGGTTTAGATAAATTTAGAGAATTTAAAAAATATGTTTCACACGAAAGTAAAATGTGAAGACATCAAAATAATAAAATAATTAATAATTATACAAATAAATTTAAAAATTTAAGATGTTAAAAATAAAAAAATGAGTAAAAAACTCATTAAAAAAGTGGTAATTGCCTTCACCAACAATCACCACAAATTAATTAAAACAAAAAAAAAAAAAAAAACAAGATGGGGATGTATATTTTACAATATTTTTATTTTTTGTGTTGAAAATTTGACAATTTTAATTTTTATTGTATTATTAAATTAACTTAAACATTTGATTATGTTTGAGTTTCAAATCTTAAAAGGTTTCCTTCACCGGAACTTAAATATAACTAAATGTTTTTTTATGATTTTTTATAAATTTATTCAAATAAAAAACACTAATTTTGTATCAATAATTTTAATCATTTTTTATATTTAAGTTTCAATTTTTTAAGAAATCTTTTAAGAAACTATATAGTTTTTTAAAAGGAGATTTCAAATATGAAATATTTAGTAATGTTAACAAAGGTTAACAAAAATAGAATTATTAAAAATACCAAAACAGGTAAAGAAGACAATTATGATGTCTTAAAATTTCAACCAATAGAAAAAAACGAGAATGGAGAATATGAAAGTTCAAATTTATTGCCAATGGATAAATGATTTAAACAAGATGATGAAAATTATAAACAAATAAAATCTTTGTGTAATTTTGGTACTTGATTTTATGTTGGTATTAATTGATATGGAAAAATTGGAATTGTTGAACCATATACAGAAAATTATAACGAGCAAGAATTTATTAATAAATACTTTAATACTTCAGTAATTTCAGAAAGTAATAGTTAATATGATTAATAAAACGAAAAAAAATTGTTATCGTTCACAGAAAAATTGTATTCAAAAAGCAAATTATAATTTTAGTGAATGTAATAATTTAACATTTATTACTCTTACTTTTAAAGAAAATATTACTGATATTAGAGAAGCAAATAAATATTTTAAAAAATGAATTCAAAAATTACAGTATTATTATGGTAGTGATTTTAAATATCTTCGTATTTATGATTATCAAAAATGCGGAGCGATTCATTTTAATATTATTTTAAATAAACAAATACCTACTAGTGTTTTACAAAAACATTGAAAATATGGAATTATTAAAAATTTAGTAGTAAATAATGAAAATAAAACTATTAATGAATTTGTTTTTATTTATATTACAGAACGATTAATCAAAGCAGAAACCAAAAAAGTTTATGATTTATATATTAGAGCCTATGAATTTAGCCGTAATTGTCAAAATCCCCAAGTGAAAGTTAATGCTAATTATGAATAAAAAACAATTATGTTTTAATTGCATTAACGATAAATTTTGGGAAAATGGTGCGACTGTATGCTGAAATTGTTTTCAATTTAAGGGTGCTAACAATGGATAAAAAATGTATTGTTTGCAAACTTGATACTATTTGGAAACAAGGTTCTAATTATTGCTGATATTGTGTTAATAATAATCAAATTTTAATTAATCAATATTATTCAAGGTTAAATAATGAAAAGAATTAAAGAAATTTTAAAAGAATTAAAATCAAAAGAATACAACATTTTATTAGATGAATTAGAAGAGTTATTTGTTGAGTTAGAAAAAAATCAATTATTTAAAGAAGATTTTATACTTTACACTTTTGGGTGTGATAAGTGTAATTTAACTTACAGCTGTAAAAATAAATGTAAATTATTTTGAGCTTTAAAAGATAATTCAGATTATGACAAATTACCTAGTAAGGAGGATAAATAATGAAAAAACAAACTAAGTTATATAAACAACGATTAAAATATTTAGTTAATGTTATATATCAATGTTTACCTACTAAAATACCATTATTTATTTTAAAAAAAGCAATTAAATTGTATCTTATTCATAAAGTTATTGATATTGGTATTATGGAAGAACGACATTTTAAGTTATTAGTAGAACAAGTTAAAAATGATATGTTAAATATAGAAGGTGGTGGTTGTTAAATGGCAGATATTTATTTAGCTTTATTTATAGTTATTTTGTTTAGTGATTTAACTATTTTATTACTTGACCATTTTCTTTTTACAAGGAGAACTAGTAAATTAAAATTAGAAAATGCAGAATTACAAAATAAGATAAATTATTTATTAATTAAAAAATTGGAATTAGAAAAAAAGGAGGATGATAATTAATGACTGTATTTGCAACAATTATTTTAGTAATTACAATGTTAATGCTATTAGTTTTTTTAACAATCAATGTAATATTCAAATTTAAAAATAAATATTTAATTTGTCCGCATTGTTCTAAAAAAGTAGAATTTAAGGAGTGAGGAAAAAGAAAAATTAAAAAAGCAGATAAATCTGTTGAATAAGTTAATATCAATCAAATACCTTGGCAAGTATAAAAATTGATTTTAGTTTTTAATGTTAATTACTAAAATTAAGGTTAGAAATTGCCAAGGTTTTATTATGAATTATTAGTATTTAAGGAGTGAGTTTTATATGAATGTAAATTTATTTGAAGATAACCCTGATGCAAGTGTTATTAAGCAGATAGCAGATTTTGCTGGTATTCTTGCTGATTGGGCGATTGCTTTTACAAACTGATTTATTAGTTTTTTAGGATCACATATGTTATTAATTATTCCATTAGTTTTAATGTTTGTTGTTTTGGGAATTGAAACAATCAGAAAATTAATTCACGGATACTAATATTTGTGATAAATTCTAACCTTAATTTTAGTAATTAACATTTATGAAAGGAATGTAAGAAAATGTAAAGTGTATGAGATTTATATTATCAATTTATGAATATAATGTTTGGTGTTAATCATCCTATTATTTTAGATGTTGTTATATTTGTTGTATTTTTGATACTGGTTTTTGGTATGTTGTTTTTAATTTTAAGTTGCATTTTTAGGTGGATAAAATAATGGATTGAAATATTTTTTTGCAACGAGTATATCAAGGACTTTTGCAGATTTTTTATTTTATTCCTAAAGCTGAAATTAATAACTTTGTTGGTAGTTCTATTGATGATATTACTTATTCAGTGATAATGATAGGTGTTTGATTGGTAGTATTTTTCTTAATTTGATTATCAATATTTATTTTATATAAAACTATAAGTTTGGTGGTGTAGTTATGTTTAAAAATTATTTTAATTTGTTTAGAAGGCAAAAAAATATTAAAGTTTCTTATTGATATGTAAGCTGATTTATGGTAAATATTTTTTTTATCTTTTTATTGTTTGTTTCAATTTACAATTTGTATATTTTAGTTCTACCTCAGTTTTGGATATTATTCTTTTTATTTTTTTAGTAATTTTTGATATTATTTTTTTCTGACGTTTATTTAGTAATTTTTTTCAGACAAGAAAATTAGTTAAAATTGTTAAAGGTAGTCCAATTTCAATTATTAATGGTGCTTTGGGTACTGGTAAAACTTTATTAATGACTTATTTATCTCAAATTGCTAAATTTGATAATGTTTATTCTAATTATTTTATTAATGATGAAAAAATAGGAGTTTTAGGTTTAAATCATTTAGACTTTAAAAATAAAAATTATAAGATACCTCCAAATGATAGTTTGGTTTTATTCGATGAAATTTTTTTATATATGAATGGTGCTAGACCTGATGAGAATAATAAAAAATTTAGCGGTTTAATTCCTTATTTTTTATTATGTAGACAGTTTGATAATAATATTATTTTTGCTGGTCAGAGAATTAATCAAAATTGAATTGAATATAGGGAAATTACTAATATGATTATTGTTCCTATGCAATGTATTAAACCTAGTATATTTTTTCCGTATTTTAAAATGAAAATAGGTTTTTTTGATGATATAGACGATTATTTAGTTTGAAAAACTGAAACAGTTAAACGAACTGCAAACGGTAAAAGAGTTCGCAAAAAATCTAATAAAGATTTAGGAATTAATTTTGTTAAAATAACAATTCCTTTATCTATTGCAAGTCAGTATGATAGTAAATATTTAAAATTTGTGCGTGATTTAAAAAATGATAAAGTACCAAGTTATATTAAGCAAAATTGACCTAGTATTGTTAAAAAAGATATTACTATTAATGAATTGCGAGAGATGGGTATGGAACATTTATTAAAAAATTTGGGGGAATTAGATAATGATTAATTTACTTGCTAATGATGTATGAAATGGTGCTATTAATGTTGTAGTTGATATTTTTATGAAAATTATGGATTGAATGTGAGCATTAAAATTGCCTGGTACAGATATTCCTTTGTTTGTTTTATGAGTAATTGGTGGTGTTATAAATGTAATTTTTTTATTAGTTAATAGTTCTCGTGGTTTAAGTTCAGTTTCTCGTTCTTCTTTACAAGCAAGTAAAAAAATATCTAATGGAGTTAAAAATATTAGCAATAATTCTAAAAGTAGTAGTAAGGATAATGATAAATAATGGTAAAGTTGATATTTTTCTTTGTTATTGGTTTAACTGTTGGTTTTGGTTTTATTGCTAATATTGTAATGGCAACAGATTTGGGTTTTGCTACTGTTAAATATTATTTAGAGTCTGTTAATGATTTTTATAAATTAGTGGCACAGTTATTTATTATTGCAACACACCCTATTTTTCAGTTATATATGGCGTTTGGAATTATTATTATGGGTATTAGAATTATTTTTATTGTTTAAGGAGGTTAAAATAATGCAAAAACGATTATTAGATATATTTTTTATTTTTTATTTAATGTTTGGCTGATTATTTCTTTTTTGTGGTACTATAACTACAAATTATTTTAATAATGTTTATAAATTTGACTTAAAAAATAATGATAATTTTACTGATTTGACTTATGCAAAAGCAAATGAATATGATTTTCAATCTTCTTTGATGTTACGACAAGATTATTTTATGCAAGGTTTAGATCCTAGTAATTATGCATTTAGTTTTGGTATTGATTTGGGAAAATGAGAAGGTGAAAGTGTTGACAAAAACGATAGTAATTATTGATTTAATGAATTTAAAATTAATTATAGGAGCTATGAAATTACTTGAAATTCACAGGATATTTCTAAGAGTTGACAAGGAAAATTAATTTTAGATAGTGATAATACTGGGCGATTTTTAAAAATTTCTGTTTATAAAAATGATATAAAATATGATTTTATTTTTAATATTGATATAATTCAATATTTATTTTTTCCTATTGTTGCTAATCAAAGTTATAGACATTTTGATTTGAATTATTTAATTTTTAACTCTAATTATAAAAATTTAATTAATAATGATATTATTAAAAGCTTTAATTCTCAATATTTTATTAATGATATTAAGCAGGATACTTTTTCTTTACAAAGTTTTTTTCAACTTTTAGATTATTTTTATTCTAATGTTTTGAGAGTTATATTTGATATTTCTAATTTTAAAGAATTTATTTATTTTAATTCTTCTGGTTCTAATACTGGTTTTGTTTTTTTTGTAAAAAATGGTTTTTTATTATATCCAAAATCAATGCTTTTTAATATTTTACGATTTCCTGATTCATTAGAAACTTATTTAAACCCAAGAGTTAATTTGTATAATGCTTATAATATAAATGTTAACCAAAATTATTATTCTTTTTTTCAAATTGACAATATCAAACTGACATATTACCTTCTAATAATGATTTGTATACTCAATGAATAAAGTTTTTAGATATGACAGATAACTCAAAGTATCAAGGTTTTAATTTAATTACTTTTAATACTACTAATATTGCAAGTAGTTCTATTTCAATTAATGGTTTTAATTTTAGTCTTTATAATTCTAGTGATTGAAACAATGAGATTAATGGTGGTGATATTTGGAATATACCTTATAAAAATTGTAGTTGGTATAATGTTGCTTGTCACGTTGAGAATGCAGGTATTTGATTAGTTAACAATTTGCCTGGTATGAAAGATGTTTATAATTTTGTTCTTGGTATAGTACATGTATTTGGTAATGTAACAGATTTATTTAATAATATTGGTAATTTGTTTGCTTTTGATATTACATTTAAGATTATGTTAAGTTCTATTTTGGTGTTAGCAATGGTTAATGGTCTATTACGATATTTTTAGTATATAATATTGTTATTAAAACTAGTAAGGTGGTGCGTGGATAAACCACCACACCACCTTACTAGTGGGTGAATGTTGCGTAGCGACAGGGGGCAACGCCCCTTACTTGATTTTTAAAAATGATTAAAATTACTTTTATAAATTTAACAAAGCTTTAATTTGTATATTGTAATTAGTAGTTACTTAACTATAGAAATTATCAATAATACATAATTAATTTATTATTTATTATCTATTTTCATCAAGTTTTGTTTACAATATTAATATTGTATTTGATAGTAAATAGATTAAATTAACTAAAACAAGGAGTTTAATATCTTTTTGCTTTAATTTTGTCGAAAACTCTTGATGAAATAAAAAAAATCATCAATATGACAATTTGAAAACTAATTTTGTGTAAGATTATGATTTTGCTTTAAATTTTTTAAACGTTAAAATATAATACCGTTGATTGTTGTTTTGGTGTTAAACCTTTATGTTGGTATTTTCATTTTCATAGATTTAAATAATTTTGAATATTAGTGAAACCCAAACCATGATAATGAATTAAGGCTTCTTTAAGACTCGATTGTAATTTACTAATCTTATTTAACTTTCGATAACTAGTATCAGGGTTTGTACTAGTTTTGGTAGAATATAGAGTAGAATTTGTTTGTTTTGCTACTAATAAATATAATGGTTGCATGTCAGAAATAATTATTGATTTTTCTTTAATTAATTGCTTATTCATATTTTCAATAATTCATTGTTTTTGTAATCGTTTGGTATTGGTGGATTGAACAAAAATATTATTATTGCTATCAACTACCATTTGAATACAGCATTTGGTATTAGTTGAAAATGGATCAAGATGAGTTTTTCGTTTATCAAATTTATCTTTAAAATTACCTTTATGGATTTCTTTAATAAAAGTTTCATCAATTTGGATTTGACCATTTAATTTTTTAAATTATAATTGAGTATTTTCTAATTGTTTTGATTGCATTAATTTTTGACGATTATATCAAGCAGTTTTTGGTGTTGTTTTAATAAAACGGGAAATTATTTTACTAGATTGTCCTAATAATGAAATTTGAATTAATAAATTTCACTGTTCATAATTTAAATGACTTCAATAAGTAAAATGATGACGAAAAGCATCAAAACTAGCACGACATTTTTTACATAAATATTTTTGTTTTCCTTCGGGATTATGACCATTTTTAACACAATGATAAGATTTACAATCAGGACATATAATGCCTTTATCTCTAAATTTTTGATCAATTTCATTTAAACGTTTTTGTTTTTTGATTACTTCTGCTTCTTTTTTTATTTTTTCAGCAAATTCTAAAAATTGATCATCTGTAAAACTGTTTTTTAATTCTGTAATTATTTTTTCCATCAATTATTTACCTCTATATATTAAAAATATACCTAAAATTAGATATATTCTATAAATATCAAGAGTTTTCGACAAAATTAAAGTCTTTTTGTATAGAGTAATTGCTCTTTTATAGTATAATAATAAAAAATAATTAGAAAGTAGTTGTTACCAATGAACATTTTTATCTTTCATCGAGATTTTAGAATTGAAGATAATTTTGGTCTTGCGCAATTAGCAAAGGAAGAAGATAAGATTTATTTACTATTTATTTTTACAAAAGAACAAGTAAAAGATAATAATTATTTTTCCCCGCGTAGTTTTGAAGCAATGGTTCATTGTTTAAAACAGTTAAATAAAAAGGTATATGTTAATTTTCTAAAAAGTGAAAGTGAACAACAGGGAATTAAATTTTTGCTAGATCAGGGGTATAAAATTAATAAGATATATACTAATCGGGATTATACTCCGTTTGCTATTGATCGAGGCAGAAAAATGCGTGAATTGTCTAAAACACATAATTTTATTTATCGGGAATTTGATGATTATTTATTGGCAGTACCAGGGATTATAAAAACTAGTCAGAATTCATATTACATTGTTTTTACGCCATTCTGGAATAAATTAAAGTTAAATTTTAGCAAAAATCCTATTACTACTTATAAGGTAAAAGATTTTTCTCCGCAACAATTAAAAAATATTGATATTTTATTGGATATTGCAAATATTAGATCTAGTGATTTTAATTTGCCGTTAGAGTTTGAAAAAGTAAAAACAGCAATATTTCGGCTAGATCAAAAATATCACCAGAATCGTGATTTTGTTGGTTTAGAGCATAATACAGCGAAAATTAGTACGGCTTTAAAATTTGGGGTTATATCAATTCGTCAATGTTATCTGTGAAGTATTAAAAAATTTGGAATTTTTGATAACGCTTTGGCGCGTCAATTGGCATGACGAGATTTTTATTACCAAGTAACATATAATGCTCAATTGCATCAACAATGACATTTTAGTGAAAATTGAAATAAAAAATTAGCGATTAACTGAACAAATAATCCAGAATGATTTCAAAAATGAAAAGACGGTGAAACGGGGTTTGATTTTATTGATGCTGGAATGAAAGAATTGAAAGAAACAGGATTATTACATAATCGAGCAAGAATGGTATGTGCTTCTTTTTTAGTTAAGAATTTGCAAATAGATTGACGGCAAGGAGAACAATATTTTGCTCAGCAATTAATAGATTATGATCCAATTATAAATCAATGTTCTTGACAATGGGTAGCAGGGACAGGTTTTGATGCCCAACCATTTTTTCGGATTTTTAATCCGGAGTTACAACAACAAAAATATGATCCAAAATTAATTTATTGTAACAAATTCTTAAAGGATCGTCCGACAATTAACAAAATTGTGGATTATAAGACTTCAACAAAAAAAGCTTTAGAAATTTATAAAGTTAAATAAATTATTTTAAAACTATTGTATTAATTAAGGCAGAAGGATTATAAAGATAATAAAAAATAGGGGATTTGATGAATTAGTTTAAACAAAAATGGAGTTGCTTGAAGGGTAACTTCTTTTTATTTATTATTTTAGTAAATTCCCGTTTCCAATGTGTATAATCTTTTTGCTGATTATATGCATATTCAATTTCAAAAGATATTATTAATGAAATTACAGAAAATAATTTAAAAATAATTATACCATCACAAGAAATTAGAAAAAACAAGTATTTAATGTTTGGTAAATAACTGCCATTCTAATTGTTAAATTTAAAAAAAGAAGGAAATCAATATTTTAATGATATTTTATTATTGGTGGTGAAATCCCAATAAAAGGTGTAATATAAACATGGCAGAAAGAAAAAGTATTTTTTCACAAAGTAAGATAGGAGTAATAGGAAAAGATGTAATTAACAGTTTATAAAATGAAGATAATTATTTTGAGACAGTATAAAAATAAAAAAACATTAAAAATCAATAAAGGTGGAAAAAAGTATATTATTTTAACTTTATTGCCTGATAAATATGAAAAATTTAAACGGATTGTTTTGGAAAATAAATTATCCATATTACTGTTATTTGAGCAATTAATCAGCTATAAATTTAAAGAAAAGAAATAAAATAGAAATTTTAGCGAATGAAAATTTAAAATATAATTTAGTTATATTTTAAAAATATTAAAGGGGAAATAACTATGAAAAAACTATTAAGCTTATTAACAGCATTTAGTTTAACAGCAGTGGGAGCAAGCAATGTTATTGCTTGCAATAAAAATCATACAGATAACGGTCCATCAGCAAGCACGGACATTCAAAATTTAAATAAAATTGCTGCCATTGCAAAAGAAGATTTTGATAAATTCTTATTTAAAAAAGATATTTTAGGAGATAGTTCTGATTTATCAAAAACATATCAATGAGTTAATAAAGATAATCCTAGTTTGACTTTGAAAAGTGAAAATAAAGATCAAAAATATGTTATTGATTATTTTTTGAATATTTTTCAAAATATTTTTGATAACACAAACCAAAAAATTATTGATGAGTATCCAAATTATTATTTAGATTCTGTTCCATTAAGTTTTGATAAATCTGATGTTACAATTAAAATCAATTTTATTGATTTAGCGGAAATAGATAAAAAATTAGATTTAAAAATTAATAACATTGATAAAGTTAAAGCGGTTAGAGTTGATTTTGATTTTAAATACAATGTTAATTTCAAAACTTTAACATCTCCAGAAGAATATGATAGAAATTTTAATATGACAAATAATTTTGATATATTTGAAAAATTAAATGATGGTACATTAAATTATTTTCAAGATAAATTAATAAATTGATTAGATACTATTAAAAAAATTAATTTAAATGAATGGAATGGCAAGGGTTTTTTGGACAAATTTTATGTAGAGTAATAATTTCTGTATTGTACTGGTGTTAAATAATTTAGTTTGCTATGAATTCGAATATTATTGTACCAATTAATGTAATCAAATAATTTTAATTTAAACTGCTCAATGTTTTTAAATTTATTATTTTTAATAAATTCAGTTTTAAAAATTTTGTATGTTGATTCCGCAACAGCATTGTCATAAGGACAACCTGGTTTACTGTAAGACTTTTGAATGTTATTTTTAGTTAAAAAGTTATAAATAAGATTGTTGTTAAATTCACTACCTTGATCAGTGTGAAATATTTTAATATCATTTAATGTAAAGTTAAGTTTATTAAAGGTATTTTTAACTAATTTTGCATTTTTGTGTAAACTAACATCATAACTAATAATTTCACGATTAAATAAATCAATTAGAAAGCAAACATAATATCATTTATTATTAATAAAAACATATGTTAAATCACTGACAACAACTTCATGTAGTTTATAATTATTAAATTCTTGATTTAATAAATTATTATATTTATATGTAACATTGCTTGTATTTGAATGTTTGTATTTGAATGTTTGTATTTGATTTTTGTATAATTTGAAATTAAGTTATATTTTCTCATTATTTTACTAATCTTTACACGAGATAATATAATATTTTGCTGAGCTAGCATGATTTTAATTTTTCTTGTTCCATAATTTTTACGACTTTTTAGAAAAATACTGATAACAGCATTATCAATGTTTTGATTATTCTTGGGATTATTTGCTTTTAATTGATAGTAATATGTTGATCTAGCCAATTTCAATGTTTTACATAAATTAATAATTGGATATTTTGCTTTGTTATTTTTAATGATTGCTATTTTTTGCCGATTATCAGTGTTGCTTGCTTTAAAATGTCATTTTCCATTTCTAATTGTTTAACTTTTTTACGTAATTGAATTAATTGGTTTTCTTCTGGCGTTCTATTGTCTTTAGCTTTAAATGAGTCCGAGTTACTAAATTGGTGAGCTCATTTCCAAACAGTAGATTTACCAATTTGGTAATCATTGGCTAATTGTTCAGGAGTTTGACCCATTTTGTAAAGACCAACAATTTGTTGCTTAAATTCATCGGTATAATGATTCTTTGCCATAATTACACCTCCATTGTAATTTAATTATAAATATTTACTCTACATTATTGTTGTCCAATTTATCTTAACCTATCCAAACACTTCATTTATTAATACAACAAGTACCTTATTTAAGGATATTTATGATAAAGGATTTTATTATAATACAAAAGATATTGCCGAAAAAAGTGAATTAACAAAATGAGGTGGGAATAATCCAAATAGTGCCAAAGTTACAGATTTTATTAAACAATATAAAGAACAAATAGTTTCAAATTTAAATAAATTACAAGACAATTCTTTAAATTTAGCTACCTTTAATTTGAAACTAAATTATATTAATATTTATGGAATGACATTAAATGGTGTTATTAAAAATAGTGAAAAAGTTGTTTTTGAAACAAATGTTACTTTATTGGAAAATGATTTGGATAAAAAATTAACTAATTTTGGTAATTTAATTATTGCTTTTTTAAAATTTTATAATGTATCTTTCGAAAAGCACTATATTTTTGAAGTAAATCAAACAGCTTTTGATGAAATAGTAAGCGAAGGAATGAACAATTATTCCGTTCCAAAAACTTTATTTAAAATATTTAAAAATTCTGATATAGCAAAAAAAATGCCAGATATTGATTTATTTGAATTCATATGTAGTACTCTTGGGTGGGGAGAAAAGAAATTTGTCTATAATGGTGATAATTATTTGGTATATCATGCCGGTGGAATAGATGGCACATTTTTATTTGGAAATATAGATACTAATTTTAAACAATCGTCATTATGATATATGCCATTTTATTGATTTAGTGACAATAAATATGAAATTAAAAAAATATAATTTTAATATTAATTATTAAAAATAAATTGAGCAATTCTTTTTAAACTTCTTTAAAATTGTTAATTGCTCTTTTTGTTTTTTATAACTGTAGTAAAAGAAATTAAAGCAGTTTAATCTTTTATACATAATCATAAAATATTCATTTTGCTATTTGAAATTATATTGTTAAAAACATTTTTAATAATATTTGAGACAATAATATTTATTGGTACTAAAAACAATCCTATGAAGAGATTACCGGGGATGGGATAAGATATAAATTGCTATTAATAATGAATTATTATATAATTTATTTATATTTTTAAAAATATCAAAGGTGAAAACAATGAAAAAACTACTAAGTATCTTAGGAACTATTATTTTGACTGGAACAGCAACTACTTCAATTATTAGTTGTAAAGCTAAAAATGTTGATGTCATTGATTATGATAACAATAATTTACAAACTGATATGGTAACTATGTTTAATATTGTTACTTAAAGTAAGTAACAATATTAACCAATATGGTAATTCAGCAAACTTAAGGGATTCAAAATTACAACCTCAATTTGATTCTTTTTATGATGAAGCTACAGCAGAAAACTTAAAAATAGAGATTTCTGATTCAATTGAAAAATATAAAGATGGAATTGTTATTATTACAAATGGTTTTAAATCAATTTTTGACAATATTAATCTTAAAATTAAAAATGAATATTCAAATTTCTTTCCAAATAGTGAACCCTTAACTTGGGAAAAAGATAGAGATAAGTTTTTTTTAAATTATGTTAACTTAGACGAAATTAAAAAAATAACATCAGACGATATTACCAATGTTAAGGCAGTTCAATTAGAATATAGTTTTGTTTTAAAATTATCGTATAAGAATTTAGAACAAGATATCCCTTTTACGCTTTCTTTTTTGATTTCTAATGATCCCAAAAAAATTGATAATTTATTAAAAGGTGTAATCCAAAAGATTAGTCAAATCCTAAATAACTTTTTTAAAAATTATACAAGTGTCATTGTAGATAAAAATTCTGATTTCCGTTCAATTTATAATAATTTTCAAGTTAATTATACTCGTGATTCAACGCAGTTAGAAAATATTTTTGTTAGAAATTTAACAAATGCTATTAGAGATGACACTAAAATTGAAAATAATGTCAAGCAAGGAATTGTTTTTGACAGCAATGGAAATAATAGACTAATAAAAATTGTGGCGGCAGCAATTACCGCTGAGAATTCTGGTCAAATTGTTAGAACCCTTGATTTAGGTAATTATCAGCCAGCACTGTGGGCCGGTGAATGTATCAATCCACCTGGTTTAACAGCTGAGAATTTTGTTAAAGATTATAAAGCTAATTTGCCAGTTTTTAATGTTGATCAAGAAAATATGATTTTAGCAAAATTAAATATTAATTTAAATTATATTAGTATTTATGGTTTAAGATTATCAGGAAATTTAACAAGTGAAAATAAGATTTTTGAAAGTAATATTTTAATTAGTAGAGAGGGGGGGGCTAGATAAAAAATTACTTAATTTTGGAAAAATTATTGTTGCTTTTCATCAGTTTTACCAAGTTGATATTCGTAAAAGAAAAGGGGAAAATAAATGGAAAATTGCAATTGATAATTCAAGTATTTTTCATGTCAAAGATCTTTTCTCAGATTTATATGAAAATATTAATAGTAAAAGCACTATTATAAAAAAATTATTGGATAATTTTAAAAATAATCCTGATTCAAGATGGCTGCCCGATATTGATTTATTTAGCATTCATAATTTAATTAATGATACTAAAGCTAGTACACACAATTATGTGAAAGATAAAATTATTATGAGTGTGGATGGCGGATCATTTTGTTTAGCATTTTCATTTGGAGAAACAAGATGAGATTCAATTTTCTATTGAGCATATGGAGCAAATGATGGTATAGCTAATAAACCATGGAATGCTTGATTTTTAATTGATAAATAATTTATTTGTCAAAATATTTTATTTGTGGTGTAGGAAATTATAGTACATATAAAATTTTCTATTTTTTACTAATATATTTAATTTAGCATTTATTATCTTATTTAATTCTGTTAAATATAAGATTAAGAAAAGAAGTACACCAAGTATATATTTGGTTTTTTTCTGGACAAAGTATCAAAAATTATGATGACTTATTAGTTATAAAAATTATTTTAAAATTCTATTTAGTTAGAAAATTATAGAAACTTAATTTTGTAGATATTTAACTAAATAGTATAAGAATTTTGGAATCAAAAAATGGGATTTTTTGCAAAAAGATAGGCTTAAATTTTTATTATGATTTGATTAACTTTTGTGATTGTATTTATTAATATTTTTGTTATAATCACGGTAGTATAAAAATTAACATTTAACTATCAAAATAATATCAAATCTAACTTTATATAGTAATTATAGTTTTATTTTTTAAATAAATAGAAAATAGGGTGATACTAGTGACAAGAAATAAAAAACCAACCGGTTTAGTTGGGGGCCAGTATTTAGTTTCAATGATTTTTTGAATTATTTTTACTGCAATTATTATTACATTTTTAGTTTTATTTATTAATGAGCGTTAACGAGTTAATAATGAAAATAATGTTTCACAAGTTTTAGCAGACATTATTTCAGGAAAATTACTGCAAGATGAAATACAGGAGAAATATAAGAGTTTAATGAGTATTGAATATCCATTAATTGATTTTTCAATGTTATCTTTTAATTTCTTTGGACCAAATAATAGTGTAACTAATTGGAATGTTGCTTGAAATCAACGGGTAACAAATATTAATATGGCATATTCATATTTATTTATTACTGCGATGATTGCTCTAATTGCATTATGCTATTATGTTGTGATAATTATTAAATTAGCGCAACGTCGTAGTTTTGAATGACGTTATGGATTATCAACAAATTTTCCAAATGATTATGTTATTTTTAATCCACGTATGTATTTAAACTTTTTAACAAGTTTAACAATTATTTTTAGTTTCTTTAATTTTTTAACAACCTTAATTAGTTTAGCATATGGAATTTTCTTAGTGCTAACCTCATATTTCTTCTGATATGTTTTAAATAAAAAAACTGAAGTTTTAGTGCCACACAAATGATGGAAAGCAACTAATTTCACATTTTTTGTAACGGTTTTATTAGTTCAAAATGGTTATACATTAATTAAAGCAATGTTTGCGACAAAATTTGGGGTCGACTTAGATTTAATCTTAGCAATTATTATTCCAATTGGGACAATCACTGTTATTATTGCAGTCTTTATTAAAAATATGTTGTCGACAAAAGTGACTGCAGTACGTAATGCAATTAAAACAATTGGAGCAAAAGTTAGTGCCTTTCGGATCTTTTATTATACTGAAAAAGAAAGAGCATTGGAAGATTATATGTTTGTAACACAATTACCGACTTTGGTAAAAAAACCATTATTGACGAATAGTGTTGATACCAAAACTGCATATCAATTAATGACAACAATTGATGAAACAGCAGCTTTTATTGAAGAACATTTTGCGACAAAAGAAAAGGAAAAGAATTATTTGTTATATCATTTATTTAATGAAATCACTGATGTTGCTGAAATTAATGAGATAAAAGAAAATGTCTTAAAAGTTGAAGCGAAGAAAAGAAAGTAAATTAACATTCTAAACTTTATTTAGAATGTTTTTTCTTGGGATATAATTAAAATTTCATTATATAATATTGTTAGAAAACAATATTGGGTGAAATTATGGAACAAAAAACAATTATTACATTAACTGTTAAGGACAATGATGTTAATCAAACTATTTTTAATTTTATGAAAAAAATGCTTCAAACAACAACATTATCAGTTCTTTATAAATTATTTCGTAATAAAAAAATTAAAGTAAATAATAAAGTGGTAAAAGAACGAAATTATAAGTTACAGTTAGGAGATCAAATTTTAATCTTTGATAAGAATTTAGTTGTAACTACCCGTCAACAGCAAATAGGAGATAGTACTTCAAACGGAAAAGAATTAGTAATTGTTTATGAAGATGATAATATTTTAATTGTTGATAAACCGCATGGCGTTGAGATGCATTCAAATTTTCATGTTTCATTAGATGGAATGGTACAAACATATTTAAGGCAAAAGCAAGCATATCATCCCCAAGATGATCAATCATTTGTTATTTCGCACTTACATCGATTAGATAAGTTAACACGAGGATTAGTATTGTATGCTAAAAATAAAATTAGTTTAGATTTATTATTAGCAAAAATTAATCAAAAAGAATACATTGAAAAAAAATATCTTGCCCAATGTGAAGGAATTATTACAGCGGACCAATTTACGATGACAGGTTACTTAAGAAAAGATGAAATTCAACAAAAAATGATTTTTGGGACAACGGCCCAACCGCATAGTAAACAAGTGCAAACTTATTTTAAAGTGCTTAAAAGAACCACCACAACAGTATGATTAGAAGTAATGTTAGGAACAGGGCGCAAGCATCAGATTCGTGCAACATTAAGTTATTTACAGCATCCGGTTGTTAACGATGTTAAATATGGGGCAAAAAAAATAACAAAAGAATATATGATTGCGTTATATGCAACAACTTTGACATTTCATAGCTTGCCAGAGCATTTAGAATATTTAAATGAAAAGGTTATTAAAATTTCAGAAAATATTATAAAATAATAATATCAGCAAAATGAAAGAGGTGAAGTAATTGTCAACAAGAAAAGGAATTATTAGTATTTTAATTGGTGCTTTTACTTCATTAATTGGTACTGCGTTCCAATTTATTTTAATGTATTTATTAATTCGTAGTTATGGGTCGCAGTTAAATGGGTTTGTAAAGAATAGTATTGCGATTGTTTCATTCTTAGGAACTGTTGAAGGTGGCTTAGGAGCAATTACTGTTATTTTTTTGATAAAACCATTATTACAAAAAGATTGAATTAAAGCTAATGAAATGGTTAATACGGCGAAACACCAATATAAGATTTCTGGTATTATTGGTGTAATTTTATTGGCGGCCATTGCACTTGGTTATAGTGCTTATACTTTTTTGTTTGAAAATAATTTTAGTATTTTATTAAATGATCAAACAATTATTTATCCATTATGAAAAATGGTTTTAATTATTTTAATTATTGGATCAAAAAACTTAATTGCCTTATTTTGAACTGCTTGTTATGAAAACTTAATGCAAGCTGACCAAAATAATCATATCCGTCGACTAATTTTAATGATTTGTGATTTAGTTTCGTACTCTATAATTTTTTACTTAATTTCACAAACTGTTGATCCGCTTTTTGTGTTTTTAATTTTCTTAGGTTATTCAATTATGAAAGGAAGTTTAATTGTTATTTTTGTTAAATTACACTATCCTTGAATTCGGATTGTTCGGCATAAAGATAATATGCAGTTAGTAAAATCAAGTAATATTGTTGTTTTAAAAAATATTGGTGAAACATTATTAATTAATGGCCATGTTATTATTACCGCCTTATTATTAGGATTACGGATATCATCAACCTTGTCGTTATATATGACAATTACGGTTGGAGTTCGTAGTATTATGATGATTTTAATTAATTCGTTTCGTGAATTCTTTGCCGCTTGAACCGCAAAAAATGGTCGGATTGATTGAAATAGTTATATTAAGTTTGAAACTTATGCTTTTATGATTGGGGCTTTTTTATTTGTTAACCAGTTTATTTTATCGCCATATTTTGTGACAACGTTATATGCTCCGCAGATTATTGAACAAATTAACAACAGTGCAACAACAATAAATCCATGGACACCACAAGAAATTGCTATTTTTAAAAATATTTTTTATCATCCAACTTTTTCATTATTAGTAGCTTTAAGTTCAGTTTTTATTGTCTTGGCTGAACCAGCTAATGTCTTAGTGTATGCGAAAGCAAATTATAAACAAACTGCCGTCCCAACATTTGTCATTGGCCTTATTAATTTTGTTTTGTGTCTTTTTACCGCTTTAATTTTCCGCTTTTTAGTTAATGATCTTGCGGGAGCATTGTATGGGATTTTAATTGTGACATGTTTTATTAGTGCGCTCCGCTTTTTATACCTGTGATTTTATAATTGATTATTTTTAACATATAATAGTAATTTTAAAGGGGTCTTTCGTAATTGAATGATTTTATTAATTCCAATTGTAATTGCAATTTTAGTTAACTATTTATTTTTAACAAAAACATATAACCCAGTTCAAATTTATAATGATCAGTTAGACCCAATTTGAGGATGACAAAAACTATTAAATATGTTTTTTGGATTAATTTTTGGTTCATTATTTGTTATTATTGTTAATTCAATCTTATGAGCACCACATTCAGTGTGAGGGATATTCTTACGATTACCAATTGTTCAAAGAATTTGAACTAAACGCCAAGATAAAATGCGGCAAATTCGGGAAAAAAAATATGAAGATGATTTTATTACCCTGACTGAACCAGAAATGCCGTACCAAAAATTATGAGAACGTGAGGAAGCGTTACAACAAAATACAAAGAAAATGGGAGAAGATGAACCATTTAAAGAAATTTATAAATTAAAAGGTTAAAAATGGATTTTCTAAATCCATTTTTTTTATTTTAATGAAATAAAGTTTTCAAATTATTATTTTTTAATATCGCTTAAGTAACCAGGATGATATTTATTGCCGTGAATAATTTTCGTAATATTAAATAAGGCATTTATTGCTTCCCCAAACCCAGTTACCATATTATAGTATTTTCCTTCATAATAAGCGGTATTCCCAGCGGCAAAAATATGGGGATGACTAGTTTGACCACTTGGTTGAATAATAATTTTTCGAAAAGGAGCTGTCTCTAAAGTAAATTGTTGTAACATTGTTGGGGCGACTTTTGCGCCATATTGGACAATAAAATAATCCCCAGTTAATTCTAAAATGGCTTTAGTATCTTCATGTTCAAGTGTCAGACCAATAATTTGATTTGCTGAGGTATCAACATTTTTAATATGGTAAGGTTTCAATTCCGTAATCTTATTCTTTTGTAATTTTTGGACATTACTTTCCTTAGCTCGATATAATTCACGGCGATGAACAATTGTAACATCTTTTGTAATGTTATCTTCAACAAAATGATTTGCTCAGTCAACAGCACTATCTCCGCCACCTAAAATAATGACTTTTTTATTAGTGCAAGGTTCTAAATTTTTAACAGCATATCACAAGTTATTATATTCGTGATTTGGATCAAGATGTTCTAACCGAATTGGTGTAAAAACGCCATTGCCAGTAGTAATTAGAATTGTTTTAACATTAAGGATTTCGCTAGTTGTTAAAGTGACGGTAAAACCATTATTTTTTTCATCAACTGTTAAAATGTTTGTTTTACCGAAATATGTTATTTGATTACTATTATTGTTTACTTGGGCCATTAAATTTTCAATAAAAGTTTTTGTTTTAATTTCCGGAAAACCAGGCATATCATATAATGCTTTTTCGGGATATAACTCTCATGGTTGCCCTCCGGGGCTATCATTTCCTTCAATAATATAACCACTTAGTCCTAACATTCCGGCGCAACTTCAAGCATATAAGCCAACAGGACCTGCGCCAATAATTAAAATATCTTTCATTAGTTTATAACAACCTTTCTATTTTTCTGCTCTTTAATTATTACATATTTTTTGGAAAGTATAGCACAATAATTAATTCCTAGATATAATTATTTATAGAAAGTGGGATAATATGAAAATAATGGTTAAAGATGAGTTAGCAACAAAACAATTAGCTATTAAGATAGCACCATTTTTACAACCTAATTTATGTTTATTATTAGAAGGGGAATTAGCAGCCGGCAAAACAACTTTCACGAAATATTTATTAGCTGCTTTAGGGGTTGATCAAAGTGTTACTTCGCCAACTTTTATTATTATGAATCAATATGTAACACCAACAAATATTCTTGTTAATCATATGGACTGTTATCGTTTATTGGGTTTAGAATACGAAGAAGAGTGAGCAATGTATTTTGATTATTTCCCAGATAGTATTAATATTATTGAATGGCCCCCCGTAATTAGCAAAAATCTAATTGAGCAATATGAAATTATTAAAATTAACATTACTATCATTAATACCCAAGAACGACTTTTTACGATTAAAACAAAAAATCTGGCATTAAAAGCGGTCTTAGAAAGTGATAAATAATATGATAAATTTATTTATTGATACAAGTACTGATTTTTTAACCTTAATTTTAGAACAAGATAATAAGGTCCTGGGTAAAGTTCATCAAAATAATGCGCGTCGTCATACTGAAGAAACTTTACCGGCAATTAGCAAGTTATTAAAAGAACATCATCTTAAGTTAAAAGATGTTAATCATTTTTATTTAACAGAAGGGCCAGGTAGTTATACTGGGATTCGGATTCCAATGACAATTGTTAAAACTGTGAAGGTAATTAATCCGGCAGTTAAAGTCTTGGTGATTAATACCTTATTATATCAAGCAGGGTTAGAAAATGTTGTTTCAATGTTAGATGCCCGAGGTGGACAACGTTATTTTGCTGTTCTTAGCAATGGTCAAGAAGTAATTCCTAGTCAAATTATTGATTATGAAACTTGTTTAGAAATTAGTAAACAATTTCCAGGTTATCAATTTCGCAGTGATTTGCAAGATATTGATTTTGTAAACAATTATCAAATGTTAAAACCGCTTTTTCACTTAGTACCAGATATTTTTATGTTAGAACCACGCTACATTAAGAAAGCATTAGGATAATGATGAAAATTACACCAGTTAACAATAGTGATGGGTTATTATTATTTTTATTAGAACAAGAAAATTACCCTCAGCACTATTATAAATATCGCAATTTTATTCAAATGATAAATGATTCTAATTATCTTGTTTATAAGTTAGTAGTTAATAATAATTTATTCGGTTATTTTATTTTAATGCATAGTGGGGATGATTTAGAAATTATTAAGTTTACTATTAAAAAATGTTATCATCAACAAGGTTGAGGCCAAAAAATGTTAATTTATCTGTTACAAAATTTTTCTTTTAATAAGATCTTTCTGGAAGTAAATGAACATAATTTAGCAGCACAAAAGTTATATCTAAATCATGGTTTTCAAATTATGCGAAAAATTCCGCAATATTATGGGAATGAAAATGGTTATTTGATGGTTTATGATAAGTAACTTTATGATATTTTATTGTATAATATATAAGAAAAAAATAAGGATATAAGGAGAGCAAAAATGGGAAGAGCATTTGAAGTTCGGAAACAAGCAATGGCTGCATCAGCGGCTAAAAAAGCAGTATTATATAATCGTATGGCACGAGAAATTTATTTAGCAGCTCGTGAGGGCGGTACAGATCCAACTGATAATTTAGCGCTTCGAAATGCGATTGATAAAGCAAAATCAAAACAAATTCCGCGTGATGTTATTGACCGAGCAATTAAAAAAGCAAGTGGAAATGATAATGAAAAATACCAGGCAATTCGTTATGAGGGGTATGGACCTGGTGGGAGTGCCATTATTATTGATACTTTAACAAATAATGTTAATCGTGCTGTCGCTGAAGTTCGCAATTGTTTTACTAAAACTGGGGGAAAGTTAGGGGTTAATGGTGCCGTTGTGCATTTATTTGATCCGTTAGCAATTTTTGCATTTGAAGGGAAAACAGTTGAAGAAATCTTGGAATTATTGTTATTAGCTAATTGTGATATTACTGATGTTGTTACTGAAGATGGACAAGTTGTTGTTTATGCCCCAGCAACAGCATTTAATAGTGTTAAAGTAGTTTTAGATGAAGCGGGGATTACAACTTTTCAAATGGCAGAAATTACAATGCTTCCCCATGAACGGATTACATTACAAGGAGACGATGCTGAACGATTTGCAAAAATGTTAAATATGTTTGATGAAGTTGATGATGTCCAAGATGTTTATCATAATGTTGTTGAATAATTAAATTAATGTCATTGAAAAGTCCGGGGATACTGGAAAACATTTGTAAAATCAAAGGCAATAGTGCATAATATAAATAAAGTAAAAAAGGAGTTTAGATAACAATGTCAAATTTTCTAGGTGGCAGTATGACAATGAACGTAATTTTAGTAGTAATTGTAGTTGCAGTTATTATTTTTGCAATTGTTTCTTCTGTAATGGGACGAAAAGCGCAACGTCTTGAGCGAGAAAAACGAAAAAAACAAGTTAAAGATAAAATTAAACAATATATTAAAGCAACTGATAATCGAAAAAACTTGCGTTTGGAATATGAAAAAGTTATTGCTCGTAAGGGGAAAGAATTTAAGTATCGCGATATCTTTGATGTTATTGTTGATATTTATGAAGCCAAAACTAATGCTTTTTTAGAACAAAAAGCATTTGAAATTGAGGGAATTTCAAAAAAAATTACTAAAAAACAATATGAAACAACATGAATTGTTAATCAAGAAATTGATTTAGAGGAAACAAAACATCGAATTGAAGTTAGTGAAAAAAAAGTTAAATTAACAAAAGCCGAAAAAAAAGAAGCAAAAATTGCGGCAAAAAAAGAATATGAAGCACATCGTGCGGAAATGATTAAAACCCGCGAAGAAGAACGCAAATTGCGTAAAGCAGGACAACTACCTGTTGATGAGCGTCCGAAACCAAAACCTGAGAAGTTTGTCCCAAGAAAATAAGCGTGATCTTATTTTCTTTATTTTTTAAGAAGAATGGAACAAATAACGAAAGTGAAGTGCAACAAGATGGAGCCAGTTATAACATTAAAAAAAGAGGACTTTAAACGCTTTAAAAAGTGTTTAAAAATTGCGTGAACATTAGCATCACGAGTTAATTTAAAAACAGTCCAAGAATGAGTAACAACCCAAAAAATTTCTGTTTTTTTTGATTTGCAAGATAATATTAATAGTGCCAAAATTAATGATAGTGATTTTATTGGTAGTGATGATGATGAAACAGCGGTTGCAACAGGATTATTAACACCTTGTTTATATGATTTAGCATTAGAAACATATTGACCAGCGGAAGCAAATGAAAAGGATAGTGATGATGTCCGTTATTCGTGTGATGATGTTCAACCAACTATTGATGTCGCTCCAATTGAATTTTATCCTGGTGAAACAATTGCGGATGGAAATGAAGTTGGACAACGGGCACGCGAATATTTTATGCGTGATCATAACTATTGTAATTTAGAACATTATAGTAAAAAAATTGCCTTTGCGAAAACAACTGAAGTCTTAGCTAACCCAAATTATGATGTTTATTTTGAACCTTCTTTTATTTATAATAATTGTATTACTAAGTGTGATATCTTAAAGAAATTACCCGATGGTACTTATCATCTTATTGAAGTTAAAGCATCAACAGGACGGAAATATGATAAAGAACTTCAAATGTATGTGGAAAAACCAATTAAAGATGAGTATGGTTATGATGTTGCTTACCAATATTATATTTTAACCGGTGTCGGTTTAACAATCAGTCGGGTTTCTTTAATGCTTTTGAATTCAGAATATTATCGCATTGGAGATATTGATGATTATGAACTATTTATGTTTCAAGATTTATATAAATTACCAACTAAAACGTTGCCGCCAGTTACTTTATTAGAATTTTGTCAGCAAATGTTAACAGGAAATTTTGTTAAAAGAGTTGCAAAAAATCGTTTAATTACAGATGATTTAGCCTTAATTAAAAGTTATTTGGCTAAACCAGCTCCTGAAATGTTACCATTATTTGTTCAAGAGCAATGTTTTAATGGCAAAGGTGACCATTATGGTTATTGTCAACATATCACAGATTATTTACCTGATCACCATAGTGTTTTTGAATTAACCCGAGGAATGGGAAAAAAAACATTATTAAAGTACCAAGAACAAATTGACTGTTTAAAGGATGTTATTTTACCATTTACTTTTCAACAATCCGCTCGGCAAAAAGATCCAATTTTATTTTCTGTAAAGCAACAACGGCAAATTCAAGCAGTACAAGATAATGTGCCCATTATTGATCCAAATCAAATTGAAAAAATAAAAGCCGTCTTAGCAGGGTATTATTATCCTCTTTATATGTACGATTTTGAAACAATGAAAGCAGCGGTACCGCGCTTTGATTATTCTTATTCTTATCAACAAATTCCGTTTCAATATTCGGTGCATTTAATTAGAAATAATAGTTTTGATTACCATGATGAAAAAACAATGGACCATTATGCTTTTCTAGCTGATGGGGAAGGTGATCCACGATTAGAGTTAATTGAGCATTTGCTAACGGATTTATTCCGAGCAGAAACAGGAGTTTATGTTGCCTATTATAAAAGTTTTGAATGTAAAGTGTTAGCAGAACTAATTCATTATTTAGCAATTTTAATTAGTAAAACCAAAGATCAAACAATGATAATAAAGTATCAAGAATGACAACAAAAATTAGCAATTATTCGGAATCAAACAATTGACCTGATGGATTTTTTTAAAGATTTTATGATTTATAAAAAAGAGTTTTATGGTTCTGCTTCCATTAAAAAAACCCAACCAGCGTTTGATAATCAGTTTACTTATCAAGCTCTAAAAGTGCAAAAAGGGGATATGGCAAGTGAAATCTTTCGCCGCCGTGTTGAAAATAATATTCCCCTTACAGTTTGAAAGACTTTCTTTCGTGAAGAAATGTTAAAATATTGTAATCGTGATACTTTAGCAATGGTGGTAATTTACCAACATATTGTTAATTTAATGACAGCTGTATCATTAGAAAAGGGAGGATAAGAAAATGCAAAGGTATAAAGTAATTTTTATGGGAACGCCTATTTTTGCAACCGCAGTGCTCACCGCCTTAACGAAGTTAGCACCAGCCATCGAATTGATTGGGATTGTGACGCAACCTGATCGCAAAGTAGGGCGCCATCAAGCAATCCGCTTTTCACCGACCAAAGAATTTGGATTAGCTCACCAAATTCCAATTTTTCAGCCCGAAAAAATTAATGAATTATATACAACATTAGAAGCATTACAACCGGATGTCATTGTTACTTGTGCTTATGGGCAGTTTATTCCGGAACGGATTCTAAAATTAGCCCGAATTAATTGTCTTAATGTTCATGCTTCATTATTACCAAAATTACGGGGTGGAGCACCAATTCATAAAGCGATCATTTATGGTGAACAAGAGACAGGGATTACGCTTATGAAAATGATTAAGAGAATGGATGCCGGGGAAATGTATGCCCAAGAAGCAATAACAATTACTCCGGATGAGACAACAGCAACATTACATGACCGTTTAATGGTTTTAGCAGGGACAATGATTGAAAAATACTTATTAGATATTATTACTGGTAAATTATTAGGAACACCACAAGATGATAGTCAAGCAACATTTGCTTATAATATTACGCGGGATGAAGAAAAGATCAATTGATTTTTACCAAAACAAAAAATTTATGATCAAATTCGGGGGTTATATAGTTGACCAATTGCTTATACAACGGTTGTCAATGTTATTTATAAGATTCATCAGGTTATTGTTGCTGAAGAACCATTAATTGAAAAAGATGTTGATTTAGTTAATGGAACAATTATTGCTGTTTTAAAAACAGGAGTAAAAGTTAAAGTTGAAGATGGTTATGTCATAATTACGCATTTACAACGTGAAGGTAAAAAAGTAACTCCCGCCAAGAACTATTATCATACCCCATCCCCAGAAATAATGCCAGGAAATATTTTTATTTAAAGATATGTATCGTTTAAAATCTTTAAAATATTTAGTAACAACAGGCTTGATTACGGCACTGTTAGTTACAATTGCTTATGTTTCACAGTTTATTCGGATTGGTAATGGGAAGGGGATTTTGCAATTAGCGGATGGTTTATTTTTAGCTTTAATAACTTTAATTAAAGGTCCAATGTTATTAATTAGTGGTGTCTTGTATGTTACGATTATTGATATTATCACGGGGGGTTTCATTTTTATTCCAGTTTCAGTTGTAATTAGGGTCTTAATGTTTTTAATTACTTATTTTTTAGCCCGATTTTTAACGCGCTATGGGGCAATTTTTTGTAGTAGTTTAATGCTCTTATGATATGTCTTATATAGTTATTTCTTATTTGGAACTGCTGTGGCGATTACTGAATTAATTAATGATGCAATTCAAATTGCCGTTTCAACAATTTTAGGTATTACTTTGTCTGTTATTTTTGTCCGCATAAATCAGCATAGTATTAATAAAATTTGAGATGATGAACAATTTTGACATTATAAAAAAAGTAGCGATAATGTTTTTTAGTAACATAATTGGGAATATATTTAAAAATGCTTTTATTTCAGTTTGAAATAAAAGCATTTTTAAATTTGAACATTAATTATTTGTAGCAAGGTCGGGGACTATAAAACTTATTATGCTTATTCTTTTTACAATGTTCGGGCCGATAGACTAATAATTTTTAAAGTTTCTTCAATTTTATTTTTTAAGTAAGTTAAATAGTAATAATTGATCATTGAATCGTTTAATATTTGCAATTTATTGTGGTAATTTTCTTGTAATTGTTTTTCACAATAAGCAAAGATGCGGGTGTTTTCCTGATGCATATCTAAATTAACTTTAAAATATTGGCTATATAGTTTACGATATTCGTTCAAAGCATTGCTAATACGATTATGAATAAATTCCATACTCTCATCAATTACCTTCATAATTTGATAAATTAATCCTTCGTGCTCTTGCAATTTAACTTGCTTAGTATTAAATGTTTTTAAATTTCTTATTAAGCTATAAAGTCAATCCTTTTTTGTATCAGAAATTTTTTCAATATTATTAATTAAATTGACTTCATTCATGAGTTGATTGTAATATTTTATAAAATTGTTATCCATTAGTTTTCCTCTTTTTCTAGTTTTCAAAAATATTTTTAATAAATGGTTATATTCATCCCAAAAAATTTAACTTGCATTTTAAATTATATAGTATTTTATGAGAAGTTCAATGGGGATTATTTATTTTGATTACGTTTTAATTTTGGGGAAAATAAAAGAATAAGGGGTTCCTTATATAGTTAGGATATTACCAAAAATTAATTAGAAAGCCCCCTATGACTTATATTATAGACCAATTAAATTTATTGAATAAATTTAAGATAAAGTTAACAGCAATTTTTAAAGGAAAAGAGTATTTAAACGAACAATTCTTTTTTTCAAAATAATGATTTGACCTTTCATTGTTGAAAATATTTTATTAAATCCGATATCAATATCTTAATAATAAATATGTCTAGTATTTAGATCCTCAAATTAGTTTAAACAACTAGGAACGGATTGATAAAGAACTTCAATTCGAAATTATTAAACATCTAGCTGATTTTTATAGTTATCGACAAATTATTATATTAGGTTGATTTATTAATTAATAAAATATTAATAAATATGTAAATAGAAATAAAAAATTAATTTTAGTTTTAGGTCCACTAACAGATACATGTTAGGTGATTCAGGTACTTTTTCTTAAAAAGAATAGAGTTTTTAGTTTTTTTTTTTTTTTTTGGTTGCAATTTTTCAAATAATTATCTGAGAATAATTTTAGCAATAATATTATAATTAAGAATTGAAATTCTTATATTCTTTTTGTATAAAAATTATTTTCTACATCATTAACAATTGAATTTCATTTTAGAGGGACATTTATTCAAACAAGACTTTGATTATTAATATTATCCACAGTTATTACCGAATTCTTATTTGCTGCAGTTCCTTTTATTAAATAATCTTTAAAACCATTATTTTTTAAAATGTTGACAACATCTCGTGCTGAGTATCATGGATAAACTAATTTCTGTGGAAAATATTTAACATATGTTGATGCAGAATTGACAAAGATACCTTGTTTATCAATTGGAATATTAAAATGAAGAATACCGTTATTTTCATAATTTTTTGAATAAATTATACGTTCAAATTTGCCTTGATGATGTGCTGGAACTTCATAAGTTTGCCCCGAATATTTTACAGTCTGAGTTTCAGTATGAGTATTAGTAACTTGTTTTTCATCTGAATATGTATAATTTAATTCAAATTTTTTAAAGAATGAAAAGTTAAATTCTGTTTTTACATTGACAGTATGAGTTCATTTATGACTAAATGTATATGTATCGGTGTAAGAATATGTTTGAGATCTTGTTAATAACTTCTGAGGAGAATCAGAATAATTATTTAATGTTTCCTCATATTTTGGTTCAGGTGTCGAACCAACTAGTTTAGTATCATATTGTTCCAATATTGCTCTCTTATTTTTTATTCCAGTGTCAAGAAAATGTTGCACGGCTTCTGTCAAAGCTTCTTGTTCTCCTCCTCAAAATCTAAATCAGTATCTTTGAGAATTTAATGTTAATTTATTTCAATAAAAATCTTTGTTAAGATTTCAGACAATATTCTCTAAATTAATTGGTGCAAAAGAATCTTCTTTTCAATTAGAATAAGTATTTAATTTATTATATAAAGAATTGTTATTAATTTCTTTTTGATCTAACATTATTTTAGTTTCTGCAAAACTATTTGCTATTCCACTTCCAGTTAATGTTATAGTTCCTATTAGTAATAATTTTTTCATGTTGTTTACCTTTCGTTTGTACAACCCAACCGCCCAACCAAAATTAATATATGTTTTCGGGTCTTTCAGCAATTATTATTTCCAGTGCATAAGATTTTAATAAAGGTAAAATAAGTATTTTGTTGATATGAATTTATTATAACAATTTTTATGAAAATGAAAATATGATGATTTTGTTACGATTGCGTTTTAATTTTGGGGGAAAATAAAAGAATAAGGGTTTTCTTATATAATTCTGTTAAATAAATTAATTATTAATTCTCTTCAATTTCTTTACACAGACATTTCTTCGCAGGAGATAAGTTTGACCTTAGTTGATGAGAATTATGGGCAAACCCCCTATCTTTTTTAAAATTATGTATAATAATATCAGAGAGATAACTAATCTTGTTGTAGAAAGGGTCAGGTTCAAGAATGGATAAAAAATTAATTCGTAATTTTTCAATTATTGCCCATATTGACCATGGTAAATCAACATTAGCTGATCGCATTTTAGAATTAACAGGAACTGTTGATAAATGGGAAATGCAAGAACAATTATTAGATTCAATGGAATTAGAACGTGAACGGGGCATTACAATTAAATTAAATTCAGTTCAATTAAAATATCATGCCCAAGATAATCAAGAATATACTTTTCATTTAATTGATACCCCCGGTCATGTTGATTTTACCTATGAGGTCTCACGTAGTTTAGCTGCTTGTGAGGGGGCAATTTTAGTTGTTGATGCTGCCCAAGGGATTGAGGCACAAACTTTAGCCAATGTTTATTTAGCAATTGATAATAATTTAGCAATTATTCCTGTTATTAATAAAATTGATTTACCATCAGCAGATCCAGAACGAGTGAAAGAAGAAATTGAAAAATTAATTGGAATTTCAACTGCTAATGCTCCGTTAATTAGTGCTAAAACTGGCCTTAATATTGACCAAGTTTTAGAAGCAGTTGTTAAAAAAATTCCAGCACCGTTAGATGCTGATGATAATAATCCTTTACAAGCCTTAATTTTTGATTCGCATTATGATAAATACCGGGGGGTTATGGTTTCTATTCGTATTAAGCAAGGAATAGTTCATGTTGGCGATAAAATTAAATTAATGAATACAAAAGCTATTTATGAAGTAACGGAATTAGGAGTAAAAACACCGAAAGAAGTTAAAAGAGATTATTTAGCAGCTGGTGAAGTTGGTTGACTAGCAGCAAGTATAAAACTGGTCCGTGATGTTCGTGTTGGAGATACGATTACAACTGTTGATAATCCAGCGTCTGAACCATTACATGGTTATAAAAAAATGAATCCAATGGTTTTTTGTGGATTATATCCAATTGATTCTGCCAAATATAAAGATTTAAAAGAAGCATTAGAAAGAATTCAATTATCTGATGCCTCATTAGTTTATGAACCAGAAACATCACAAGCATTAGGATTTGGTTTTCGTTGTGGATTTTTAGGATTATTACATATGGATGTCATTCAAGAACGATTGGAACGTGAGTATAACTTGGAATTAATTGCGACAGCACCATCGGTAATTTACCATGCTTATTTAACAAATAAAGAGATGATTACAATTGATAATCCCAGTGATTTACCAGCAGTACAAAAAATTGATCGAATTGAAGAACCATTTGTTAAAACAACAATTATGACTCCTGAACAATATATTGGCCCATTAATGGAATTATGTCAAAATAAGCGGGGAACTTATGTTAATTTAGAATATATTGATGATACTCGTCGCATCTTAACTTATGAAATGCCATTAAATGAAATTGTATTTGATTTTTTTGATCGTTTAAAATCAATTAGTAAAGGTTATGCTTCTCTTGACTATGAATTTATTGGTTATCGGTCGAATAAACTGGTAAAAATGGATATTTTATTAAATGGTGATATTATTGATGCATTATCAATTATTGTTCACCGGGAGTTTGCTTATGGACGGGGAAAAGCATTATGTGCTAAGTTAAAAGAAATTATTCCACGGCAAAACTTTGAAGTTCCCATTCAAGCAACAATTAATCATAAGGTTATTGCCCGTGAAGATATTAAAGCAATGCGAAAAAATGTTTTAGCGAAATGTTATGGTGGGGATATTACACGGAAAAAGAAATTATTAGAAAAACAAAAAGAAGGAAAAAAACGGATGAAAGCAATCGGATCAGTTGAGGTCCCACAAGAAGCTTTCATGGCTGTCTTAAAATTAGATGACTAATTGTTAATAATAGTATTTTTTAAATTCTTATTGCATTGCAATATTGTAAAATTTTTTTAATAAAATAAATGATATAATAAATTTCATAAAATACCTTTGGATAGGTTAAGATAAATTGGACAACAATAATGTAGAGTAAATATTTATAATTAAATTACAATGGAGGTGTAATTATGGCAAAGAATCATTATACCGATGAATTTAAGCAACAAATTGTTGGTCTTTACAAAATGGGTCAAACTCCTGAACAATTAGTCAATGATTACCAAATTGGTAAATCTACTGTTTGGAAATGAGCTCACCAATTTAGTAACTCGGACTCATTTAAAGCTAAAGACAATAGAACGCCAGAAGAAAACGAATTAATTCAATTACGTAAAAAAGTTAAACAATTAGAAATGGAAAATGACATTTTAAAGCAAGCAACACTGATAATCGGCAAAAAATAGCAATCATTAAAAATAACAAAGCAAAATATCCAATTATTAATTTATGTAAAACATTGAAATTGGCTAGATCAACATATTACTATCAATTAAAAGCAAATAATCCCAAGAATAATCAAAACATTGATAATGCTGTTATCAGTATTTTTCTAAAAAGTCGTAAAAATTATGGAACAAGAAAAATTAAAATCATGCTAGCTCAGCAAAATATTATATTATCTCGTGTAAAGATTAGTAAAATAATGAGAAAATATAACTTAATTTCAAATTATACAAAAATCAAATACAAACATTCAAATACAAGCAATGTTACATATAAATATAATAATTTATTAAATCAAGAATTTAATAATTATAAACTACATGAAGTTGTTGTCAGTGATTTAACATATGTTTTTATTAATAATAAATGATATTATGTTTGCTTTCTAATTGATTTATTTAATCGTGAAATTATTAGTTATGATGTTAGTTTACACAAAAATGCAAAATTAGTTAAAAATACCTTTAATAAACTTAACTTTACATTAAATGATATTAAAATATTTCACACTGATCAGGGTAGTGAATTTAACAACAATCTTATTTATAACTTTTTAACTAAAAATAACATTCAAAAGTCTTACAGTAAACCAGGTTGTCCTTATGACAATGCTGTTGCGGAATCAACATACAAAATTTTTAAAACTGAATTTATTAAAAATAATAAATTTAAAAACATTGAGCAGTTTAAATTAAAATTATTTGATTACATTAATTGGTACAATAATATTCGAATTCATAGCAAACTAAATTATTTAACACCAGTAAAATACAGAAATTATTACTCTACATAAAATTTGTCCAAAAAACCCTTGCCATTCCAAATCAAGAATTTAATAATTATAAACTACATGAAGTTGTTGTCAGTGATTTAACATATGTTTTTATTAATAATAAATGATATTATGTTTGCTTTCTAATTGATTTATTTAATCGTGAAATTATTAGTTATGATGTTAGTTTACACAAAAATGCAAAATTAGTTAAAAATACCTTTAATAAACTTAACTTTACATTAAATGATATTAAAATATTTCACACTGATCAAGGTAGTGAATTTAACAACAATCTTATTTATAACTTTTTAACTAAAAATAACATTCAAAAGTCTTACAGTAAACCAGGTTGTCCTTATGACAATGCTGTTGCGGAATCAACATACAAAATTTTTAAAACTGAATTTATTAAAAATAATAAATTTAAAAACATTGAGCAGTTTAAATTAAAATTATTTGATTACATTAATTGGTACAATAATATTCGAATTCATAGCAAACTAAATTATTTAACACCAGTAAAATACAGAAATTATTACTCTACATAAAATTTGTCCAAAAAACCCTTGCCATTCCATAATGATAGTGCTGGATATTATATTGAACCGGAATATTTATGACAAGAAATAATTAATAAAATTAATATTGGAAAATTTGATATTTTCTTATTAAGAAAAGCGTTTAAAAAATTAATTGAATCAACAGTTGGTTATTCATCAGAAAAAGAATTTGAAAATTTATTTGATTCTGTTGATTTAGATTCTAGTAAATTGGGAAAAACAGAAGCAGAGAAAAGTAAAATAATTGCTAAAGTAATGTTAAAAATTAATGAAATTAATTTTGAAATTAATGAATCAGAAATTGATATTTTAGGTGATGCCTATGAATATTTAATTAGTAAATTTGCTTCTGAATCAGTAAAAGCAGCAGGTGAATTTTATACACCACAACCTGTTTCTAAATTATTAGCTAAATTAGTTAGTCAAGGAAAAACGGAAATTAAAACTGTTTATGATCCAACATGTGGTTCAGGTTCATTATTATTAAGAGTATATAAAGAATTAAAAATTGGTCATTTATATGGTCAAGAATTAAAAACCAATTCATATAATATTGCAAGAATGAATATGATGTTGCATGGTTTAAAGTATAATAAATTTGATATTTATAATGGTGACACATTAGAAGATGATGGTTTTAAAGGACAAGAATTTGAAATAATTGTTGCAAATCCGCCATATAGTTCTCATTGATCGGCAAATCAAAAATTTTTAAGTGATGAAAGATTTAGTGCTTATGGAAAATTAGCACCAAAAACAAAAGCTGATTTTGCTTTTATTCAAAATATGATTTATAAATTATCTGATAATGGCGTAATGGCTGTTGTTATTCCTCATGGAATTTTATTTAGGGGTAATGCTGAATTAATTATTAGAAAATATATGATTGAAAAAAATTGAATTGATACTATTATTAGTTTACCAGTTAATATGTTTTATGGTACATCAATCCCCACTTGTATTATTGTGATGAAAAAATGTAAAATTGATAATTCAATTTTGTTTATTGATGCTTCGAAAGAATTTCAAAAGCAAGGAAATAAAAATACTTTAACCGACGAAAATATTATTAAAATTATTAATATTTTTAATAAAAGAAAAACTATTGATAAATTTTCTAATTTAGTTGATATAGAAATAATTAAAGAAAATGATTATAACTTAAATATTGCTCGTTATATTGATAATACAGAAGAAAAAGAAATTATTAATATTAAAGCATTACAAGATAACTTAATTAATAATGAAAAAGAAATTCAAAAATTAGATGAAGAATTTAATTTAATGTTAAAAGATTTGGTGATTAATAATGAATAAATCTTTGGTGCCAAAAATTAGATTTAAAGGATTTAATGATGAATGAAAAAAATATAAGCTTAATGATATTGGATTATTTTTTCGTGGGCTTTATAACAAAACAAAAGCAGATTTTGAAATAAATAATTCTAATTTTTACTATGTTACATATACAAATATTTATAATAATAGCTTTATAAAAATTGATTCTTTAAAATATGTAAATATTAATAACAATGAAAAACAAAATCGTTTAATTAAAGGTGATATTTTATTTACGATGACTTCAGAAACTTATAATGAAGTAGGACTTTGTTCTATTTTTAATTCAGATATTGACAATGTTTACTTAAATAGTTTTTGTTCTGGTTTTAGAATAATTAATATAAAAGCCATAAATTCAATTTTTTTACTTTTTTTACTTTTATCAATTCAATATAGGGAAAAAATTATTAAAATGGCTAATGGTTTTACTAGATATAATTTATCAAAAAAATTATTATTAAATTTGCAAGTTAAAATTCCTAATATTATCCAACAAAATAAAATTGCTGATTTTTTTACTATTATTGATAGGAAAATTGAATTAATTAAAGAACAATTAATTTTATTAGAAAAACAAAAGCAATATTACTTAAATAATATGTTTGCAAATGAAAAAAGTTATCCAAAAATTAGATTTAAAGGATTTAATAATGAATGAAAAAGTAAAAAAATAAAAGAAATATTAAATTATCAGCAACCTACAAAATTTATAGTTAAAGATAAAATCGAAAATCAGGGGAAAATACCAGTATTAACAGCTAATAAATCATTTATATTAGGTTATGCAAATGAAAAAAATATCTATGAAAATATACCAGTTATAATCTTTGATGATTTTACAATGGATATGAAATATGTTAATTTTAAATTTATGGTTAAATCATCCGCAATTAAAATTTTAAAATCTAAAACTAATAATATTAATTTATTTTATGTTTTTAATTTATTAAAAAATCTAAAATTATTTTCTAGTGATCATAAAAGGTATTATATTTCATATGTAAGTGAAATTAATGTTTTATTTCCAAATATTAATGAACAAACTAAGATTGCACATTTTTTTACTATTATTGATAGAAAAATTGAATTAATTAAGGAACAATTAAATTTATTAGAAAAACAAAAACAATATTACTTAAATAATATGTTTATTTAATTTATGGTTTTTATCTGATTTTTATATAAAAATAAAACTTTTACATAATTTTTTGATTTTTGTAAGTGTTTATATTTTGATAATGGTAAAAGTATTAATACCATCAATTATTTTCTACAAAATTAAATGAGATTATTGCTGACATTCATTTTGAATCATTATAAAATTTTACTATCATGCAATGATGATTTAAAAGGAATATAATTATATGTTAAATATTTTCAATACTATTAATTTTAGAGAAAAAGTAAATACTGATGTTAATGAAATAGGAAAAAAATTAATATTAGAAGAATGAGAAAGAACTGATCAAGAATTAAGAAAACAAAATTGTAATGGCCAAAATGGATATATTATGTGGGGTAAAAGACCTTTTACAGAAAAAACAGAGTATGGTGATATTACCTTTTTTAGAACATTATTTCGTTTTTTTAATAAAGATACTAATAAATATGAATTTGTTTTCTTATTTGATAAGAAAGTCGGAAGAAAAAAACGAAGTAGAATTAGTATTTTTATTAAAATAGCAATTTGAAAATTAATGGATAGTGCTAAAAGACAAAGAGATATTATGGATATGTACCAAAAATTAAATATATCTAAGATGACAATCACAAACATTAATAAGGAAATTGATTTTGATAAATTATTTAAAGAACAATTAAAAACAGAAACAGAAAAAATAATTGTCCAAACACCATATTTGTATGCTGGGGTTGATGATTCATTTAGTAATTTAACAAAATATAGAAAAATAGAAAAAAATATGTTTAGAACAGCATATTTTCATACTGGGTATGATGAAATAAAAAGCACTAAAAGTAAAAATGTTCTAAAAGATAAAAGAATTTTTATTGTTATGAAATCAGTAAAAAATAAATACTATCTTATTAAAAAATATAAAAAAGAATTTTTATATTTTTTAAATCAAAATTTTAATATTGAAAATTGTAAGTTAACGCTAGCAGGTGAAGGAGCAAAATGAATCCAAAAATTTGCTAACGAAATTGGTGCAATTTTTATTTTAGATCAATTTCATTTAATGAAAGAATTAAAAACAATATTTCCTTATCGAAGAAGAAAACTTACTAAAAATTTAACCGATAATGAAAAAATAAGAAAACAAATTTATTGAGATATGAATAAATTATTTAAAAATGGCGATCCTGATGAAGCAATAAAATATTTAAAAAAATTAATTACAAGAAAAAATATTAAAGAATATCCATTCTTAAAAGATAAAAAAGATAAAATCAAAGATTTCATTAAATATATCAAAAATAATTCTGAGGGTATTAAAGTTTATAAAGAGGATTGATATATGGGGTCTTGTACTGAACCACAAATTTCACATAATGTCAAATGATTAAAAGGATATGGTGCTAAATCATACAGTGAAAAAGTTTTTAAAAATATGATTGCATTGAAAATGGCAAAAGAAAATGGTGTTAATTTAATTGAGTTTTATCTTAATAAATTAAACAAAAAAAATGAAAAAGAATATAATTATTATTTTAAAAATGAAGATAAGCATAATCAGCAATTTTTAATAAATAAAAATGTTGCTCACCAGGCACAATGTTTTGTATAAAATTTAAAGTAAAAATCAATAATTTAAAATAAATTTATTAAATAATTTGTGAATTATTATTTTTTGTATTGTAAATTATTACTTTTATGTTATGATTAAATTAATTAAAAAAGATAAATTTATCTTTTTCTTAGGAATTTTATTTTAGTAGATAAATATTTATTAGAATAAGATATCACCAAACGTTTATTTTACTCCCTCAAAATAATTGATATTAATAATTATCCAATTCCGGAATTTGAAAATTTATTTTCAATAGTTACTGCAACTAAACCAACACAAGTTTTGGAACTTACTGATAATAAAGTCGAGCCTGCATTACTAACAATCGTAAATGGTTTTATGGCTATTTTTGATAATATTAATCGTGAAATTAGAGATCAATATTCAAACTATTATCCAAACAGTATGCCTATTACGTCTGATAACAATACAAGGAAGTTTACTTTAAACTACGTTGATATCAATAAATTAGGAACATTATCAAATATTGATACGAATGGTTTGAAAGGAGTGAGGTTAGATTTTAGATTAGAAGCTAAAATTCAATTTAAAACATTACAGACACGGGTGCCTTTTTTATTCCAATATACTATTACAAATGATGCTAATCGTATGCAAAAAATTTTAGATGCGGTGACAGGAAAAATTTCAACTGCAATTGTTAAATTTTTCAAAACAAATGCTGGGGATATTATTGTTGACAAAAATTTAGCATATAAAAAGATTTACGATAATTTTGATTTAAATTATGCTTCTGACCACAGTATGCTGGATGATATTGTTCAAAATGAATTAAATACTGCTTTACAAGCTGATGAAGAGCTGGGACACATTCGGGAAAATATTACTTATTCTCGTGATGAAGAAATTTTAACATTATTAAATTCAATTATTAATCCTGAGACAAATGGGGTAACGCCAGTTATTCCTGATGATGAAAAATACACATGAGTTAATACAGGTTATGCTCCGGATAAATTAACACCAGAAAATTTTTTAGAATATTATGGTGAAAAATTAAAGATTTTAACAAGTAGTTCGGGATCAAAATTACAGTTAGGTCAATTTAAAATTAATTTAGCAAAGATTTTAGTAGCTGGTGTCCCATTATCAGGTAATGTGTTAAATCAAGGAAAACCTTTTTATATTAACATAGGAATTACTCGAGAAGGAATGATTAATAAAATTAAAAACTTTGGCCGAATTATTGCTGCTTTTTATAAATATTATCAAATTACATGAGATATTCGAAATTATTATGAAGGACGAATTCAATTAGAACCAGAGTTACATAATGTTTTATATAATGATGCAAAAACATATACTTATAAAAAAATATGAAGTACTTTATTGAAAAAATTTAAAGAAGATCCAAAAAATAAGGATTTAAAAGATATTGATAAATTTTGAGTATCAACATTTTACAATAAAGATTTAGTAATGCGTCGTGATGACCCAAAATTATTAGAACGAGGAATTTATTTATTGGATAGGGACCATTATAATTTAGGATTTCAATTTGGTGTTAATTCAACAACCAATAATATTTATTACAGCCCATAACCAGTTGATAAATACCATATTGCTTTTAAACCATATGGTTCACCAGAGGACAGAAAGGATACTTAGGAATTAAAATGTTGATCAAAGTACAAACTAATTTATATAATATTAGTTTACCAACTTTGCATAAATGAATTAAAAATTATAAAATTTATGGCAAAAAGGTCTTTGCAATATTTCATTTGTTCCAATTACAATTAAAGAATTAAAAATAAAATTACAAGTATCAAAACAGGAAAATCAAGAATTGAAATACAAAAAGATTGAATCAAAGATTAAAGGAGATTTCACTAAAGAACAAAAGATAATTGAAAATAAAAATATGTTGGAAGGGTTAATTATTTATCGCGGTAATGATTCAGAATTTAAAAGTAATGAATACCATACATTCTTGAAATAGGCCGGATCTTAAATTAGTATGTCTTGAATCGAAAGTTCGTAAGATAATCCACATATTAAATCATTATGGAAAATTTATAAAAAACAAATCTTAAATAGGGCAGAATATAGTTTTGATAAGGTTAGATATCTAACAAATTTATATTTTACTTGATATAATCTTGTGTGATTCACAATATAAAGTTGTTATTTAATAAAGTGTCCGAAATAAGGTTTCACATTACAAATTTTTTATAATTTAAAATATTGTAATTAATACTTTAATTTTGTCGAAAACTCTTGATGAAATAAAAAAATTATCAATATGACAATTTGAAAAATAATTTTGTTTAAGATCATGATTTTGCTTTAAATTTTTTAAACGTTAAAATATAATACCGTTGATTGTTGTTTTGGTGTTAAACCTTTATGTTGGTATTTTCATTTTCATAGATTTAAATAATTTTGAATATTAGTGAAACCCAAACCATGATAATGAATTAAGGCTTCTTTAAGACTCGATTGTAATTTACTAATCTTATTTAACTTTCGATAACTAGTATCAGGGTTTGTACTAGTTTTGGTAGAATATAGAGTAGAATTTGTTTGTTTTGCTACTAATAAATATAATGGTTGCATGTCAGAAATAATTATTGATTTTTCTTTAATTAATTGCTTATTCATATTTTCAATAATTCATTGTTTTTGTAATCGTTTGGTATTGGTGGATTGAACAAAAATATTATTATTGCTATCAACTACCATTTGAATACAGCATTTGGTATTAGTTGAAAATGGATCAAGATGAGTTTTTCGTTTATCAAATTTATCTTTAAAATTACCTTTATGGATTTCTTTAATAAAAGTTTCATCAATTTGGATTTGACCATTTAATTTTTTAAATTTTAATTGAGTATTTTCTAATTGTTTTGATTGCATTAATTTTTGACGATTATATCAAGCAGTTTTTGGTGTTGTTTTAATAAAACGGGAAATTATTTTACTAGATTGTCCTAATAATGAAATTTGAATTAATAAATTTCACTGTTCATAATTTAAATGACTTCAATAAGTAAAATGATGACGAAAAGCATCAAAACTAGCACGACATTTTTTACATAAATATTTTTGTTTTCCTTCGGGATTATGACCATTTTTAACACAATGATAAGATTTACAATCAGGACATATAATGCCTTTATCTCTAAATTTTTGATCAATTTCATTTAAACGTTTTTGTTTTTTGATTACTTCTGCTTCTTTTTTTATTTTTTCAGCAAATTCTAAAAATTGATCATCTGTAAAACTGTTTTTTAATTCTGTAATTATTTTTTCCATCAATTATTTACCTCTATATATTAAAAATATACCTAAAATTAGATATATTCTATAAATATCAAGAGTTTTCGACAAAATTAAAGAATTAATATTATTAGTTTTAAAAGAAATAAGGTATAATTACGGTGTATATTTAATATGTATGGTTGTATTAAATTTAAAAGATAGGTGAAAAGAATGAAGAAATTACGTGAAGCGTCATTAATGTTTCTAACAATTGGAGGGCTTTTTAGTGCACTCTTTTTTGGGTTATTAATTATTTTTAAAGCTAAAATTAATAATAATAATTTTCTTTTTGAAGCAGTAAGAATGTTATTAGAAGATATTGCACGAGTTGTCTTGCAATTTTCAAATTACAATGTGTATGGAAATGTGATTACCAAACCAGAATTAGTTGGAGGTATTTTAATAGTAATTTCTAGTTTTTTAGTGTTGATGTATTTAATTCCAAATTATTTATCAAAGAATAGTCGTTTTAAAGGTTTCGGGGTGATTTTTGCCTTAATTTTAGGATTTTTAACATTGTTCTTTTTGATTATTGCTGTAGCATTTGGTGTTCAAGCAGTTGACGGTAACACGGGCTTAAATGTTTTTAAACTAGGTATTAAAGCTAATTTTGGCTTTGCTTTATTATTTATTGGACCTGTTTTTACTTTTATAGGTGGAATCTTGGCAACTTCTTATTATCGGAAAGCACGAAAAGAAAAACCACTAACAAAAGATCAAAAAAATCGTTTAGCAGCCATTAATTTAGAAACTGGTAAAATAGGGGCAAAAGGCTTAACTCCTCAAAAAGAAATGGTTATGGCAGCTGAACTGGCTCCACGGGATGATGCGTCTTCTAACTTAATGGCCAAAAACCCCGCACCAACTGATTTGAAAGCAAAAATGGCATTATTAAAAGCAAAAATGGCTCGGAATGCAATGCTAAATGAACAAGGCGAAGCGCATTTAGCTGAACCAACAGTAGAATTCGATCGTAGTAAAACATCTGAGACAAAAGCACCAATTCGTGTTGGTAAAGAAGGACAATATTTACGAACAATTAAAGAAGGGATTGGCATTGTTGATGAATCACCGACAGGAGTTCTAATTGAACAAGAAGGCAATTTTGTTCAAAAAGGGGATATTATTAAACAGCATGATTATTCGCCCCCTGTTTTTAGTGAAACAAATTCATCTGCACAAATGCGGGGAACTGGTCCAGGCTCAATCATTATTCCAAAATCAAAACAAAATATCTCGTTAGATACAAGAGAACTTGAGGAACGAATTGGTTCAGTGCCAAAAATAAGTGGTAAACAACGTATTAATCCTAATGCCCGGGTTGATAATTCATATGATGGAAAAGTCTTTTTAGGAGATATTGATAAAATTTGAACAGCTGGGAAAAAATATCGCGAAGCAATTACTAAACAATCAGAAAAACCGAAATCTGAATCCTATGTTAACCCCCATGATAGTTTAGGTGATTATGATAATAATGCTAATAATGGGGAACATGAAGAGCATCATTAACTAAAAGCTATCTTATTACTAAGGGAGGAACATTATGGCATTGGAGAAAGTACTGCCATATCAAGGCAATTTAATTAAATATGATTTAATTATTAAAGAACAAAAAAATATTGTTTTGAATGTTAATAATGGGAAAATTAAAGTTTCAGCCCCAAGCCACGCCCATGATTGAGAAATTGAAGCCTTAATTTATAAAAATATTAAAAAAATTATTACGGTAATGGATGTTCATGATAATTATCGCAAAATTGTAATTAATCCAGATGGAACCGGATATGTTTATCTTTTTAATGAAAAATATCCGCTACAGTTAACACAAGAAAATGTTCACACTAAAATTATTAATCGACATTTATTTTTAATGAAGGATGCTGGGAATTATGATGAAAATGTTCGGAAGTTACATCAGTTTTTAAAACAAAAATTTAGTTATAAGTTTGAGCAATTACTAGATAAATGAGCAGGTACAATGGGATTAACTTATAAGAACTTATCCATAAAAACAATGACAAGAAAATGAGGTGTTTGTTATCCTCAGACGGAAAAAATTGTGCTAAACATAAAACTAATTCATTTTGATCCAACAGTATTAGAATATGTTATTGTGCATGAACTAGCTCATTTAGTTCATCATAATCACTCAAAGTCATTTTGATATTATGTTGAACGATATATGCCAAATTATAAAGAAAAGGTTGAAATTCTAAAAAAACCAGGAATTTAAAACTGGTTTTTTCTTTATTACTTTACTATAATTAAATAAGGAGATGAAAAATTATGCTTTATATTACTAATCAAAACGATAATCAAAAAATTGATAGCTTTATTTTTGATCAGTTAGAAATTACACCGATTAAATTAATGGCGCAAGCAGCATCAGGCTTATTTAAACATGTAAATTTAACTGTTAATAACTTTTTAATTTTTTCAAATTTTGGAAATATTGGTGGCGATGGATTAGCTTTAGAACAGTTAATTAGTGCTTATGATTCAAACAAAAAGGTGCATGTTTATATTTGTGCGACGAAAGCAGCTTTTGAAGCTGAAAAGAATCCGGCAGTTGCACATTATTATAAAGAACTACAAACCTTAACGAATGTTACTATTACTTTTTTTAAGTGATGATCTTGATAAGTTATTGTTATGAGCTGATTTTATTGTTGATTGTATTTTTGGGATAGATTATCATGGTAAAATGCCTTTGAAAATTGCAGATATTATTAAAAAGATTAATCAAACGCAAAAATTTATATTGGCTTGTGATATCCCCAGTGGAATTGATAATGATCAAGCAAAAATTCCGACTGTCGCAATTAAGGCCAATAAAACAATCACTTTTTTCACTTATAAAATAGCCTTTATTAATTATGATATTATTCCTTATTTGGGCGAAGTTGTTGTATGACAATTAGGTTTTCACCCGCAGGCGGTCAATAATATTTGTTCACAATTAATTGACAGTAATTTGTTTTATAGTAATCACGTTGAATTACAACCTCGAGGTTTTGCCTCGCATAAAGGTACTTGTGGTAATTTAATGATTTTTGCTTCAAGTTTAGAATACTTAAATGCCGGAGCATTAGTTGCTAATATGGCATTAAATGCCGGGATTGGTTTGGCAATTTGAGCCGTTCCACCCGAAATACTTGGGAAAACAAATAATATTGCACCAGAAATAACTTTCTGTGATTCTTCTGATCGTGGTCGAATTTTAGATTTATTAACAAATAAAGTTAATGTTGTGGCTTATGGAATGGGAAAAGGGAAAACAGAACGCACATATAATACTTTAAACTCTATTTTAGATAATTTTAAGGGGCCAATTGTGGTTGATGCTGATGGGATTAATGTGTTAGATCCAACATTGTTGCGTAAATTACGTGGTCGTGGGATTTTAACACCAGATGTATTAGAATTTTCTTGTTTAATTGATAAAAGTGTTGAAGAAATTTTACATGATCGGGTAAAATTTGCCAAAGAATTTGCCAACAAATATAAAATTATTATTGTTTTAAAAGGTTATCAATCAATAATTACCGATGGTAATATTGTTTATATTAATGGAACAGGTAATCCTTACATGGCAGTTGCTGGTATGGGCGATACCCTGACTGGTTTAATTGCCAGTTTAATTGGTCAAGGTTATGAGTTATTTGAAGCCGCCATTATTGGAACTTATATGCATGGTTTCACGGGTGATAAAATTTCCCAATATAAAAAACCAGTATTACCAACAGATATTATTAATCAAATTGGTTATGTTGTTGCAGAATTAATTAATTCTAACAATGATTATCATCAATTAAAATAGATTTTTAAGCTATTTTTGCTTTGTTATTAATTAAAATAATTTTATTTATTAACTGATATAATAAAAAGAAGTTATTAAAAAATATTCAATGGGAGCGGTTATGCGTCAAATTTTAAAAAGCTATTTAAAATCATATTTTAAAAATTGAATTGAAGCGGGAGGTTTAATTCTTTTTGTAATTATTATTATTGCCACTATTGCTGGGATTTTATCCGGAGCGCTGCAATATAAATTAAAATATAATGATTTAACGCAAACTTCTCAAAAATGAGATTATTTCTTTGTTGGGAGTCGTAGTGGTTACAATGATAATTTTATTGAAAATTATTATTTACATAATGAATTTATTGATAAAAATAATCGCAAAGTTGAAGTTACTGGGAAACCTGAAGCAATTTTAGATGTAGATAGTATTTGATGAAAAACAGTCGAAAATAGTTGTCAGGCGATTTCTAATCCTGCAACCCAAAAGATTTGCCGTCTTAGTCAAATTATGAATAAGGTTGGCGAAATTGAAGCAAGTCGTGGACTTATTACAAATATTGATGGTGTAAATCCAATTGCGTGGTCATATTTTAAAAAATATGATTATAATCGTACGAAAGAACTTACCACGCGATTATTAACACAATCTCCACAAACGTCATATTCAGCTGGTTTTTTTGAGACAATTCAAATTACGCAACAAACAGCACCAAATTTTATTTTTTCAATTACATCTGCAGTTGTACCAAAGTTTGCATCTACAGAGGATACTAATTTTAATCAATTAAAATTGTACGCGGGATGGTTACCAGCAAGTAATAATGAAGTTGTTATTAGTAGTTTATTTGCGGAACAGAATAACTTTAAGATTGGCGATAGGATTGAAATAATTCCTAATAAACCGAAATTTGACTTAAAAATTGTTGGAATTGGAAATAAACTAGATAATTTTATTACTCAAACAAGTGGTGGATTAAAACCAACAAATAATAATGACATTGGAAAATATGGTATTTTGTTTACAACACCGAGCATGCTTAGTGAACTGAAGGATGCTAATGCGAAAGATGAATTAGGAATTATTAAATTTAGAATATCGCAAAAAGTTTTAATAAAATTAACTAATCCATCAGCAATTTTAACTTTAAAAAATGATTTACATCAGGCGTATATTAATCCAATAACAACATTAGTGGCCTATGAAGATGGTTACATTGCAGCACAAACGCAAAATATAAATATTCAAATTATTTTATATAGTGCGATTGGTAGTGTTTTATTATTTTTAGGCTTTAGTTTTATCAATTATATAATGAAAAAAGAAATGAATAAAACTAGGCGGCAAATCGGAATTTTTAAAGCCTTTGGATATCGGACGGCAGAATTATCATGAGCTTTTGCCACGAAATTCTTTTTAACAATGTTTTTTGGTGTAGGGTTAGGTTATTGTTTTAGTATTCCAATTCAAATCTATGTTAATACCTTATACACCTCAGGCTTATTAATTCCATTTGCTTTAATTTATGCCCCTTGACAATTCATGGTTATGTTATTTGTCGTGATACCAATCTTTTTTACGGGTTTATCGTTTTTATTTATTTATAGTTACCTGCGCAAACCAAGTTTAGCTTTAATTAATGGGGCGGATAAACTTCATTTCAATTTTTTAGTAACGGGAATTAAACATATCTTTCGGAGAACTAGTTTCTTATTTCGAATTCAATTAGCATTCACTTTAAAAGGTTTTTTAAAGTGAGCAGTTGTGATGTTTATTTTCTTTATTTCATCCTTGTTGTTTATTATTCAATTTAATGCAACTGATATTTTTACTGATATTGTTCATTCCTTTACTAATGTTTATCAAAAAGATGTTGATCATCGATTCCAATTTCCGAGTACTTTAATGGCGGCAACCCAGTATCAAACTCCAAGTGGGGAGGAAAAGTTACAATTGACTAATAATAATCACTTTCAAGTTAAACAAACAACAAATGTTGAAGAACTCCAAGCAGCCTCGTTGGCAACATTTTATCATCTTGCTAGTGAGATTCATAAAAATCCGGGGGATATTACGAATTTAAAAAAATTATTAGATTATGAACCAATTCATCAGTCAGTTTATTTATCTGATTTAACCCAAGTTATTAATGATTTATCATCAATTCCAGCGATTCCACTTCCTGACTGATTAAAAAATATTGTTAATTGAACGGGTGTTATTGATCAGAAACAAACTAAGACAGTTGTAAGTTTCAATACCTTATATTATAATCCACAGACAGAATTACCATTAATTAATTTACCAGTCGTTCCTAGTATCAATGAAACAGCAGTAATAAATGATGTTGTTTTAAAAGGGATTGAACCAGAAACATGGGATAAATTTTATCAAATGCAAGGGATTGATCATGACCTTGTTAAAAATCTATTAGCAGCACCATTAAGTCGAACCAAAATCCCCGCAATAATTTCGGAAAAAATGGCACGATTAAATAATTTACAAATTGGTGATTCATATGAATTTAGTATTAAAAATACTTCAACTTTATATAATATTTCAATTGTAGTTCAGGGGATTATCAAAAATGATACGACTCGTCGGAATGTCTTTGTTAATGCTGATGCTATTCGTAATTTCTTTTATGATTTTAGTGGCAATCCTGTATCAGAGTCATTTTATAATGGCGTAATTTCAAAAGAAATTATGGTTCGTGACAAAATTAATCCAAAAGTTTTATTAACAGGAAAACAAAATTATAAGATTACTTTACAAAATTTAGCAATTAATATTTTTAATCATGATGTTACTGATAGTTTACAAAAAATTATGAAAACTGTGACAAATGATGGTAGTGATATTAGTATTTTTATTGGACCAAATAATGTCGAAATGATTGCCTTACAAAAATTATTAGCCCAAGCTGGGTTAGGGGTATTGAATGATTCATTATTAATTTTACAAATTTTAAATGGTATGATTATCTTTATTATTTTAGCAGTGGTGACATCATCAGTAATTGATGAAGCAAGCCAAATTATTTTAACAATGCGTGCTTTAGGATATAAACCACGGCAAGTAAATTTCATTATTATTGGAAATTATGTCTTAGGGGTATTAGTGGTCTTTTTATTAGCTTATGTCATTTCTTTACTTGTGTGATATTTTGCAATTGATATTATTCTTCATCAGTTTAAATTTGTTATTAACTTACCGCTAAATTGACAAACACCAGTTAAGGTTGGGACAATTATTGGAACAATCTTATCATTATCATGATTTTTATCAATGTATTTAGTAAAAAAACGAAAACTAAATGAACTAATGGAATAAAATAAGTTATAATATGATTATAAAATTTCAGATTAAATCGTTGAATTAGGAGTAGTACTTATTATACTAAGGCACAGAGAAGTTATGTTTGGTGGAAATAACTGCTTAATTAGTTAGGAATTCACCTGAGGAGAGCTGCTAATCCCAGCCGGATTATTATTTTGATAATAATTTCGTTAACTGTAATTAAGACTAATTTATTAGTAAAAAAGGATGGTACCGTAAGCAATTACTCCTTGTTTATATTTTTTGATATAAGCAAGGTTTTTTTACTTAATAATCATTCATAAGGGGAGGAAAAGTCTATGGAAAAAGAATTAGAATTATTATTTACACAAGCAACTAAAAAGATTAATGCGGCAACAACCATAAGTGAAATAACAACTTTACAATTAGAATATTTAGGGAAAAAATCAACATTAAATGATCTTTTAAAAAAAATGAAGGATATTAGTCATGCAGAACGGTTAACGGTTGGAAAATGAGCAAATGAGGTCAAAGTAATTTTAATGGAATTATGTCAGACGAAACGAAGTGAGTTAGAAACCGCAAAGATAATGGCTCTGTTAGAACAAGAAAAAATTGATTTAACATTACCAGGTTATAATTTAGTGTTAGCAACAAAACATCCTTTAAATCAAGTTATTGCGGAAATTTCACAATTGTTTCAAGAATTAGGTTATGATATTGTTTTTGGAACCGAGGTTGAAGATGATGAATATAATTTTCAGCGATTAAATTTACCAATTGGGCATCCAGCGCGTGATATGCAAGATACTTTCTATTTGACAAAAAATATCTTATTGCGAACACATTGTACAAATATGACAGCACGGGCAATTTCAGAAATGAAAAGTAAAGATGAAATTGTGGCAATGATTTCAACGGGAAATACTTATCGCCGTGATGATGATGATGCCACCCATTCGCATCAATTTATGCAAGTTGATGGTTTTTTAATTGCGCCCCAAATTAGTTTTGCTAATTTAAAATGAACAATTCAATATTTTTGTCAAAGAATGTTTGGTAATGATACTAAGATTCGATTACGACCAAGTTTTTTTCCTTTTACGGAACCTTCAGTTGAAGTTGATGTTACTTGTGTCAATTGCCAGGGTACTGGTTGCAGCATTTGTAAGCAAACAGGTTGAATTGAAATTATGGGAGCAGGATTAATTAATCCTCTTGTTTATGAAGCTTGTGGGCAAGCTTCTGACTTAACTGGTTTTGCCTTTGGTATTGGCATTGAACGAATTGCAATGCTTAAATATGGCATTGATGATATTCGCCGATTTTATACCAATGATGTCCGCTTTTTAGCACAGTTTAAGAAATTTGATTAGGAGGTCAATAATGATTATTACAAGAAAATGATTAAATAAATATATTGATTTTGAAAATATTAGTAATGAAGAAATTATTGCAGCATTAAATAGTTTAGGATTTGAAGTTGATCGTACGCATAATTTTGATCGAAATAGTAATGTTGTTTGTGGCCGTCTTCAAGTTGTTAATGAAATTCCAGATAGCCATCTAAAATTTTGTTTAGTTGATACCCGTAAAGAATTAGTTGATCCAATTGTCTGCGGAGCTAATAATCCAATGGAAAATGGTTATACGGTTGTGGCACAACCATGGGCTGTTTTAGCAAATGGGATGGAAATTCAATCCCGTCAAATTAAAGGGTATGCTTCTGAAGGAATGCTTTGCTCATTAAGCGAGTTGGGAATTTCTGAACAATATTTAACAGAGCAAGAAAAAGAAGAAATTATTTTAACTTTTAATGAGAAGGAAATATCTTATGATATGATCGGAGATACTAATATATTAGAAAAAATTGGATTAACGGATTATCTTTTTGAAGTTGATTTAACATTAAATCGAAGTGATTGTTTAAGTACGTATGAATTAGCGCGCGAATTAGCACGTTATTTTAACCGTGAATTATATCCATTAGAACTTGAGTCAACAGCAAATTTAAAAGAATATCAAAATCCCTTACAAGTTATTTTGTCTTCACCAGCGGTCCAATCAGCAGTTAGTGTAAATGTAAAATTAACAGCAGAACAATTGCCATTAAAATTAGCAGAACGGGTTTGATTAAAAATTAACGAATATCAAGCAAATGTTGCTGATCCATTAGGAGATTTGGCAATTAAAACGGCTTTAGAAACAGGTCAACCATTATTAATTTATGATTTTAACAAAATTAAAACAATGTTAATAATCACTGATAGTTATGAAAATAAAGCTTTTAAAATAAAAAAAGGTGATTTAGTTGTCCTTGATGGTGATGAATTTGTTGAATTAATTGGTGTGCGAATAAATCCAGCTTATGCAGTAAACGATAAGACAACCGAAATAACTGTTTTAGCATTGCATTTAGATCATATTATAATGCGACAACAACAACGTAAGGTTGGTATTAGTAATATTAACTTGCAACGTTATATAAAACCGCTTAGTTATGCCACAGTTGGGTTAGGGTTATCACGTTATTTATATCTGTTAAAGATTAATGGCTTTTTACAAGAGTTATCGGTGTTAAATTTTATTAAAGAATATAAATCAGCAGTTGAACCAATTACAATTACATTAAGTGAAATTAATCAATTAATTGGTCATCAGTTTAAATTACAAGATATTAAAGCTTTATTAGAACCATTAACTTTTCGTTTAGAAGAAAAAGATGAAAAATTATTGGTAACACCACCAGTTAGTAGAACTGATATTTTTCAAAAAGCCGATTTAATTGAAGAAATTGCTCGTTTATTTGGATATGACCATATTGTGCCACAGCCACCAATATTACCTAACTTAGTAAAAGCAAAACGCCCACAAGAAAAAACAATGCAAAATTTTGAAACATTCTTGTTAAATAATGGTTTTTATCAGGCAAAAACTTATGCTTTAGTCAGTACAACGGAAATTGAAAGTTTTAACTTTTTTAACTATCAAAAACCATATCGTTTATTATCTCCTTTATCACAAGAACACGAGGTTATGCGCTTAAGTTTAACGAATGGTTTATTGGATAGTATTGGTTATAACAATGCCCGGAATAATAAAAATGTTAAATTATTTACTGTTGAAAAGATTTATGCAAATAATGGTGAAAGTTATTATCATGGTGCTTTTGTTAGTCAAGCTGAAATTATGCATAATAAAGTGACTGGGGATGGGGTAACAAATTCATATTATTATATCAAAAGTTTACTAGAAGCTTATTTACAAAGTGAACAAATTGATGTCAACGCGTTAACTTATCAATTAGCCCCGACTAATAGTGTTTATCATCCTTATCAAACTAGTCAAGTGTGATTGGGAAAACAATTGTTAGCAGTGCTAGGGGTAATTCATCCGGTGTATAGTAAAGAACGTGGATTAAAAGTACCAACTTATTTTGGCGAAATTAATTTTGAAGTTATTTTTAATTATTCAACAAAAAAAACAACTTTCTTTACTGATCTTTATAAATTTAGTGCAAGTAGTCGCGATATTTCAATTTGAGTTCCAAATGAATTAAGTTATCAAGATATTAAAAAAACAATTTTAACAGGAGTTAAAGATGTTGTTGGAATGGAAGTTATTGATCAGTATATTGAAGCAAAGGGAAGACCAAATCATTGTGCTTTAACAATTAGTTTTACTTTTAATAATATGACAAAACAATTAACAGAAGGCGATATTAATCAAGAATTTGATAAAATTAAAGCTAATTTAGAAAATCTAAAATTAGAAATTCGTTAACAATAAAATAGCTTTGAAATATTTTATCAAATTAGAAGATAAAGCAAAATAAAAGGATTAAATCTTTTATAATATGATTTAATCCCAAATAAAATTTCTTTTTTAAAATATTTTTTACTAATTTATTTGTATTTATTTCATTTTTTTAACATATTCATGTCATTCATCAATTGCCAAATAATAATTCTGATACTCTTCAGTATGGGTTGAAGGGTATTTAGCAATTAGCATTCCAAATATTATATTAACTAGCATTAAACGGGAAACATAACGCGGATTATCAACATAAAAATTTAATATTTCGGTATTTTCTAAAGTTAATTTTATCAAATTATCTGGTCCTTTATATTCCTTATTAATTGTTAATAAGATAATCTTAACATTTCTTTTATTGGCAATGTCAATTAAAAAATGATATTCTGCATCTTGCATACTTTTAGAAACTAAAATTAAAAGATCATTTGTTTCAAGAGTTTCGATAATTTGAATTGTTGCATAATAGTTTGCTAAATAAGTTGAATTATACTTTAATACATTTAAGTGGAGATTTAAGTTATCACAAAATAATCCATGGCGACTAATTCCTCAGATGACAATTCGGTTACTATGGTGAATACTATCAATGATTTGCTCTAATTGATTTATTTTTAAATTTCGATAAGTTTCATCTAGGGCATAAGTATGTAACTTGTAAATATTATTAATAACATTATGCAGTGTTGTATCATCTTCTTAAATATCAAATTCTTTAATGTTATTATATTTTCCAGCAACTCAGACCTTAAATTTACTATAATTTTCAAAACCCAATTTTTTAATTAACCGGCTTAAAGTGGAAGTATTAATAAAAAGGCTATCAGCTAATTCATTGATAGTTAATTCTAAGACACTTTGAATGTCGTTATTTAACTTTTCAATTAATTGAATTTGTAAATCAGTTAATTGATTTTCTTTGTCATATATTATAATCTTCATTTTTGATCTTCCTTTTTACACATTTATGCTTAGAAAATAAATGTATACTTATATTATAACAATAATTTTTAAAAAATTTTTTATTCCCCAAATTAATTGCGTAAAAAAATCTGATAAAATAAGGAATAGTGGGGGAAAATAATGATTTATACAGAAGCAGATTTGATTAAACAGCCAATAATTCCAATTGAAATGGAACTAATTATTAATGATAACTTACTAAGTTATTCACCAAATATTAGGGCCCTTAAAAATGTTAGAATAGAAGGGAAATTGCAGTATCATTCAAATCTTAATATTGTTAACATTGTGGCAACAATTAAAGGCAAAATTATCGTTGAAGATGCGCGAACTTTAGAGCATTTTGAGGTTGCAATTAATTTAGAATGAAACGATGAGTATAGTTTTAAATTTTTTAAAAAAAGTGATATTAACTTTAATTTTGTCGAAAACTCTTGATATTTATAGAATATATCTAATTTTAGGTATATTTTTAATATATAGAGGTAAATAATTGATGGAAAAAATAATTACAGAATTAAAAAACAGTTTTACAGATGATCAATTTTTAGAATTTGCTGAAAAAATAAAAAAAGAAGCAGAAGTAATCAAAAAACAAAAACGTTTAAATGAAATTGATCAAAAATTTAGAGATAAAGGCATTATATGTCCTGATTGTAAATCTTATCATTGTGTTAAAAATGGTCATAATCCCGAAGGAAAACAAAAATATTTATGTAAAAAATGTCGTGCTAGTTTTGATGCTTTTCGTCATCATTTTACTTATTGAAGTCATTTAAATTATGAACAGTGAAATTTATTAATTCAAATTTCATTATTAGGACAATCTAGTAAAATAATTTCCCGTTTTATTAAAACAACACCAAAAACTGCTTGATATAATCGTCAAAAATTAATGCAATCAAAACAATTAGAAAATACTCAATTAAAATTTAAAAAATTAAATGGTCAAATCCAAATTGATGAAACTTTTATTAAAGAAATCCATAAAGGTAATTTTAAAGATAAATTTGATAAACGAAAAACTCATCTTGATCCATTTTCAACTAATACCAAATGCTGTATTCAAATGGTAGTTGATAGCAATAATAATATTTTTGTTCAATCCACCAATACCAAACGATTACAAAAACAATGAATTATTGAAAATATGAATAAGCAATTAATTAAAGAAAAATCAATAATTATTTCTGACATGCAACCATTATATTTATTAGTAGCAAAACAAACAAATTCTACTCTATATTCTACCAAAACTAGTACAAATCCTGATACTAGTTATCGAAAGTTAAATAAGATTAGTAAATTACAATCGAGTCTTAAAGAAGCCTTAATTCATTATCATGGTTTGGGTTTCACTAATATTCAAAATTATTTAAATCTATGAAAATGAAAATACCAACATAAAGGTTTAACACCAAAACAACAATCAACGGTATTATATTTTAACGTTTAAAAAATTTAAAGCAAAATCATGATCTTAAACAAAATTATTTTTCAAATTGTCATATTGATGATTTTTTTATTTCATCAAGAGTTTTCGACAAAATTAAAGGATATTAATTATTTAAATGAAAAAAAATTTGATATAATAAAATATGCGTGAGATGAAATAATTATGAATATTCCTATTAATTTATCAAAAAATAGTGATAAAATAATTAGTGGTGATTCAACTTGGCAAGTTTTTACAGAAGAAGAATTTGCAGCATATCAGGACACACAAGCGGATTCACGATGAGAACAATTGCATGAAAAATTGGTTAAAACAACAAAGGAGGAGAAATAATGGCTGTACCATTTCGTAAAACATCCAAGCAGGCTAAAAGGAAACGTCGTACCCATTTTAAATTGGTTGGGGCAACTTTAGTAGCATGTAAAAATTGCGGTGCAACAATTAAACCACATCGAGTTTGTCGTGAATGTGGATATTATAAAAATAAAGAAGTTGTTAGAGTTGATTAATTTAATAAGTTTTTAATTAAGGGGATCTTTTAAGAAGATTCTTTTTTTGTGTTATGTTGGTAAAATTGTGCTTTCAGAAAAATAAAATTTTTTTTTTTTAAAAAAAAGAATCAAAAAGTAAAAACAGGACAAAAAATAGGATTTAAATTTGCTAATTTTTTTGGGGCAACAAAAACATTATTTATAAAAAAATTAATAAAAGTGTTGCAAAGTGGGAAAGTCTATCATATAATATGTAGGAAAGTGGGGGAGAATGGGATAAAATGGCATTATTAGGAACTTACAACCATACTTTAGATGACAAAGGAAGATTAACGATTCCTTCTAAAATGCGAGAGCAATTTAAAGATGAAAAAGTCTTTATATCTCTCGGTTTTGATGGTTGTATTGATGTTCGTAATGAAGCAGAATGGTTGAAGTGAACAGACAAAGTTGCTTCAACTGGACAAGCCACGCCCGAAGGACGGGCACTGACGCGGAAAATTATGTCAATGTCTGATGAAACTACTTTCGATAATGCTGGACGAATTAAAATTTCGTCTATTTTGCAAAATAAAGCAAATATTAGTAAAGATGTTGTTATTATTGGAAATAATGATCACCTTGAATTATGAGATCCACAAGCTTGAGATAATTATATTGATCAAGCCCCAGGAATGGAAGAAGCCGCTAAGAATTTTGAGGAAAAAATTTAGAATATGAAATTTAAACATCAAACTGTTTTATTACATGAAGCAATTGCTGGATTGAATATCATTGCCAATGGAATTTATGTTGATTGTACCTTAGGGCGTGCTGGTCATAGTTTAGAGATTTTAAACCATCTATCGACGGGAAAATTATATTGTTTTGAACAAGATAACGAGGCAATCATCGCTTCACAGCAAGTATTACAACAAAGTAAGTATCAAAATTATGAAATTATTAAAAATAACTTTGTTAATTTAGCAGCTGAATTACAGTTGCGGCAAATTAAAGTCGTTAATGGGTTCTTATATGACCTTGGTGTTTCATCACCACAATTAGATGATGATAAACGTGGTTTTAGTTATCGCTATGATAGTATGTTAGATATGCGAATGAACCAACAACAATCGTTAACAGCCCAAGTGGTTGTTAATACTTATTCAATGGCGGCTTTAGCAAAAATTTTTCAAGAGTATGGTGAAGAACCATTTGCTAAAGTTATTGCAAAAAATATTGTGACAGCACGTGCTGAACAAACAATTGAAACGACATTACAATTAGTAACAATCATTAAAAAGAGCTTGCCACAAAAAATCTTAAAAAAGGCAAAGCATCCAGCAAAACGTATTTTTCAAGCATTACGGATTGAAGTAAACCAAGAATTATTTGTTTTGCAAGAGTCGTTGCAACAAGCTGTTAAAATGCTTGCCATCAACGGCCGCCTAGTTGTTATTTCATTTCATTCGTTAGAAGACCGCATTGTTAAAAAATATTTTCAAACATTAACACAAGATCCAAACTATGAAATTAATCAATTATTACCAACGGTATCACATTTTGAAAGTAATTATCGCATTATTAATAAGAGGGCAATTGTACCAGCATTGGATGAACAAACTGTTAATCCGCGTAGTACAAGTGCAAAACTTCGAATATTAGAACGGGTGAAATAATATTTGAATTAAAAAATGCTAAAAGGAGGTGAACGAAATGGACTATAAGTTAAAAGAAGTTTATGCTGTGCTAGAGATTAAAAATTATAGTTTTAATTTTATGGTTGGTGTTTATAGCGAGTCACAGATTAAAGTACTTTATAAAAGACACTTTGAACATCATTTTTGTGATAATGGTGTTATTTTTGATGAAAAATATGTGGCAAAAGAATTAACAAGTTTAATTAAAGATGCTAATCGCCAATTAGGAATTATAATTGAACGGGTGGCAATTAGTATTCCAGCTAATAACATGACAATTAAAACTTCAACTAAAATTTTAAATTTAACACATGATCGGCTAATTACGAAAAATGATATTGATTCATTAATTACATTAGCAAAAGAAGTACCGTTATTAGATGATGAAACAGCTTTTTTTATTAGACCATATCGTTACATCCTAAATGAGGAAAAAGCATTATCAGCGCCACCAATAGGGCAGGCGGCGCATAAAGTAAGTATTAAGGCAATTGTTTATGTAACAAAAAAACAAATTATTCAAAGTATTTTTGCTACTTTAAAATATGCCAAAATAGAAATTATGGGTATCCTTCCAGAAGGGTTTAGTCTTGCATGAAATCTTGCTTCGCCAGTTGATTTACAGAACGGGATTACTATTATTGATTGAGATTATGACAATATTAAAGTTTACATCTTTGTTCGAGAAACTTTATGTGACCAAGTTATTATTCCGGGTGGAGTTAAAAAAATTATTAGCCGGTTACGTCATCTTCTAAATTGTGATAATAAGCAAGCACTAAAATATTTATATAAAATCATAAATTTAAATAATAATAGTAAAGATAATTTAATTATCTATAGTAAATATGATCATCAAAATCAAAAACAATTAAACTTTACCCATTATGAGTTAAGACGAATTGTTAACCATGTTTTAAGTGAAGAAATGGAAACTTTGCAGGAGAAATTAGCAAATAGTTTAGGGCGCTATAACTATCCAATGGTTATTGTTGGTGAAATTTTACGAATTAGTGGGTTTAAAGAAATCTTATTAGCATTAAACAAAAACCGTAATATTTCGGTTTATACTTCGCCAACATTAGGGGCAAAAGAACCATGATGTATTGGCTTATTAGGAAATATTTATTATCAACATTTGGCAAATAAAGTTAGTGCCACAAATGTTCAATCAGTTGATCATCGTTATATTCGCTATTTAAATAATAGTCTTGATAAAAAAGGACGCATGCTTCCCCCAAACAGTGAGACATGAGTACCTGCCCCTAGTGACACATCACAAGGAGCAGGGAACTTTAATAATCAACATTTAAATGGTTCACAACAATATCATCAAAAATATTACCAAAATATTAAATAAATAGTACAATATAGATATAAAAAAATGGAGGAATTAAGATTATGGACAATTTTGATAATTATGAACAAGTTGCGTCAATAAAGGTCATTGGAATTGGTGGAGCTGGAAATAATGCCGTTAATCGGATGATTGAAGCTGGCGTGCAAGGGGTCGAATTTATTGTTGCAAATACAGATGCACAAATTATTAGTGTTTCAAAATCAAAAAATAAGATTGTATTAGGAAAAGAAACATCAAAAGGACTTGGTGCTGGTGCTAACCCTGATGTTGGTCGCCAAGCAGCAATTGAATCAACGGAAGAAATCAAAGACGCCTTAAAAGGGGCTGATATGGTTTTTGTTGCCGCTGGAATGGGTGGTGGAACCGGAACTGGGGCCGCTCCAATTATTGCTAAGATTGCCAAAGAACAAGGGGCATTAACAGTTGGTATTATTACAACACCATTTTCTTTTGAAGGTCGTGCTCGTAACAGTTACGCAATTCAAGGTACGGAAGAATTACGCAAACATGTTGATTCATTAATTATTATTTCAAACGATCGCTTGTTAGAAGTGATTGGTGGTGTGCCATTAAAAGATTCTTTCAAAGAAGCGGATAATATTTTACGTCAGGGAGTACAAACAATTACTGATTTAATTGCGGTGCCATCCCTAATTAATTTAGACTTTGCTGATATTAAAACGGTAATGAAAAGTAAGGGGAATGCTTTATTTGGGATTGGAATTGGTTCCGGAAAAGATAAGGCAATTGAAGCTGCTAATAAGGCCATTATTTCACCATTACTTGAAGCTTCAATTCGTGGGGCAAAAGATGCAATTATTAATGTTACTGGTGGAAATACGTTAACACTAAATGATGCGAATGATGCGGTTGATATTGTTAAACAAGCAATTGGTGGCGAAGTTAACATTATTTTTGGGACGGCTGTTAACGAACACTTAGACGATGAAATGATTGTAACGGTTATTGCGACAGGATTTGATGAAGAGGAAAATTTCTTAAGCCCAAATAATAATAGTTATCGACCAACAATTGAAGAAAATCCCGAACCAAGTTTAAAATCAGGGACCCAACCAAATGAACAAAAAGATGATGAGGAGCAAGAAGTCGTCCTGAAACGCCCAAGTTATTTTAATACTTTAAAAGAAAATGCTGGTCGTGAGACAGCAAATGCAAATCGTCGAATTAATGCTTGGAAAGAGCGGGTTAGTGAAAATAATCCAGCAGTTGATAATGATGATGACGATGATGATTTGCCACCATTTGTACGTCGTAGTTGATAATAATGAGTATTTTTAAGAAAAAAACCAAAAGTATTTACGATTCGCAACCCCATATTGATTTTAATGATCCTGCTGTTGAACCAATTGTAAAAACTGAACATAATGCAGGCACTAACCCAAAAGCACCAACGGTTCCTTTCCAAAAAGTTACTTTTGATGCGCCAAAACCAGCGCAAACCGTTGTTCCTGAAGCAATTGCAGCAACGATCAGCACTGGTTTTGTTGCGGATAGTTATCATGATGCCCCTAAAATGGCGGATTTATTGTTAACTAAAAAGCAATTAGTAGTCCATTTAGAAAAATTGTCAAAAGAAGAACGGATTCGATTGTTAGATTTTATGTCAGGGGTAATGTATGCATTTGATGGTGATATACAAAAGTTAGAACATAAAACTTATCAATTTAGAATTGAAAAGAATGCTTAGTAAAAATCAATTATTGCAACATTATCAACAAGATTATGATTTAATTAATAAAAGTAAAGGTTGATGTGAACAAGCACATCAAGGGAAAATTGTTAACACAGATTTTCTTGATTTACGCCAGTTAGCAATTTTAACGGCCATTTTACGGCAGGCAAAGGTTACGGATTATCTAATTCATGAACCGTTTGTTAACGGTTTTCGTAAAACAGTCAGTTTTAATAGCACAAAAGATAATACCGTTGTGTTAGCAGCACCACAGCCAACGCCTGGGATGTTGCAACATCATGTTTTATTAGGTTTTATTTTAAATCAATTAAAAATTAGTTTAAATGTTATTGGAGATTTATATGTTACACCAACGATTATTTATTTAAGTGTTTTAACAAAAATCAGGCCTGTTTTTACAACAGCCCCAATACAAATTCAGAATCAAGTCATAATGTGACAAGAAACACCAAAACCGATTGTGATTAATTATCAATTTTCTATTTTTACTAAAATTGTAAAAAGTTTGCGCTTAGATGCTGTTGTTAGTGCCATTTGTCATTTTTCGCGGCAAAAAGGACAAGAATATGTTGAACAAGACAATGTTTATGTTAATTTTTCAGTGGTAAATAATAAGACTTTTCAAGTTGCTTGTGATATTATAATATCAATAAAGCGGTATGGGCGTTTTAAAATTGATGAAATTATCCTTAGCAAAAATCAGCATTATCGAATTACATTTGCAAAATTTGCATAAAAAGTAGGGGAAATTATGGCAGAACAAGACAGAGACTTACGAACAGTTATTCGTGAACAAAATGATATTATTGAAAAGTTAACATATGATAATCATCAATTACTCCAACGTTTGCAAGAACTCCAACATTTAGAACATATTTCACGTTATAACATTGAAAAATCACGTGAAGCTTTTGAAGTTGCAAGTCATAATGCGGGACGGATTATTATGAAAGCGGTTGATTTTTCGTATGCTTTTAAAGAAGAAATCGCGCTGCTCTTAGAAGAAATTGACCAACAGCGGCATAATCCCCAAAATGTTTTGAAAGTAATTGATGTCTTTTTAGAACGTAATAAACGAATTTATGCTTTTTCAATTAATGATGGCGAACGAATTACGGAAATGATTAAGAAAGAAATTATTAACAAAATTAAATAAATAGTGTAAGATTTATTTGTAAGAAAACAAACCACAATTATTTGGTCCTTTTATCGCAGCAAGATTAGGATGATGAGAGCTAATTATAAAAGTCAAATAATTATCACTTGTTTTTACAGTTAAATAAGAATTGTAAACAAAGGTAAATATTGGAAAAATATTTATAAAGTAAGATGGTACCGTGCTCTATGAGCGCTCTTATAGTCTTACTTTTTTTATGACAGAAAGGAATGATTTTGATGAATTACAAAGATACCTTATTAATACCAAATACGTTATTTGAAATGAAAGCAAACTTAACAGAAAAAGAACCGCAGATTCAATTAGAATGATTACGCACTAATGTTGTTGTTACGCGTTATCAACATAACAAAAAACAACAACCGTTTATTTTACATGATGGCCCCCCTTATGCAAATGGCGATTTGCATGTTGGCCATGCTTTAAATAAGATTTTAAAAGACTTCATTGTTCGTTATCACAACCAAAAAGGGGACTATAGTCCGTGAATTTGTGGTTGAGATACGCATGGTTTGCCAATTGAAACAGCCGTTGTTAAAAGTGGCATTGATCGAAAAACAACCCCGCCTGTTACATTTCGTCAAATTTGTCGAAAATATGCCTTAGAACAAATTGATAAACAAATTGTTCAATTTAGTCGTTTGGGTTTATTTACTGATTTTAGAAACCGCTATGTAACATTAGATTTAGAATATGAATTAGAACAGTTACGTTTGTTTCAAACAATGGTTCAAAAAGAATTAATTTATCGTCAGTTAAAACCAATTTATTGGTCACCATCAAGTGAATCGGCATTAGCTGAAGCAGAAATTGAATATGCCGAATTATCAGCGCCCTCAATTTATGTTACTTTTACCGTGGCAACAGGAAATAAGATAATTGCTCCGGGAACAAAGATTGTTATTTGAACAACAACACCATGAACAATTCCGATGAACCAATTATTAGCCGTCGGACCTGATATTGTTTATGTTGAAATCCTTGTCGAGGGGGTAAAGTACTTAGTTGCCAAAGCATTATTAGAACAATTACAAACTGTTATTGGATGAGAAGATGTGAAAATTTTACAGGAAGTAACAGGGCATAATTTAGTTGGAATTAGGGCGAAACATCCATTATATGATCGGGATAGCATTGTTGTCGTTGGGTCCCATGTTACAACCGAAGCTGGAACTGGAATTGTCCATACAGCCCCTGGGTTTGGAGAAGATGATTATTATCTTGGGCGGGCTAATAATGTTCCGATTTTTGCTCCATTAGATGATGAAGGAAAATACACGAGTGAAGTTGGTGATGAGCAGTTAACGAATGTTTTTTATGAAAATGCCAATAAAATGATTGGTGAACGATTAGCCCAAAATGACGCGTTATTAAAATTAAAATTTATTAAGCATAAGCATCCAATTGATTGGCGAACAAAAAAACCAGTTATTTATCGAGCAACAGCACAATGGTTTGTTTCAATTGAAAAAATTAAACCAACCTTGTTGACGGAAATTAAAAAAGCACAATGGAATCCACAATGAGCGGCGAAACGAATGGAAACAATGATTGAAAATCGTTATGATTGGTGTATTTCGCGCCAACGCTTATGGGGCGTACCAATTATTGCCTTTTATGATGAAAATAATGTTCCGCAATTTAGTTCAGAGTTAATTGATCATGTTATTAAATTATTTCAAACGGCAAAAACAACTGATATTTGGTTTGAATGAACAGCTGATGAATTATTACCACCAGCTTATCAAAATCGTCACTGACGAAAAGAACAAGATATTATGGATGTTTGGTTTGATAGTGGAGTTAGTAATTTGGCTGTTACCAAAACGCACCAGTTATCACATCCTGTTGCTGTTTATTTAGAAGGAATTGATCAATTCCGAGGGTGATTTAATTCATCCTTAATTACTTCCGTTGTGGCAACTGGTCATGCTCCGTATCAAATTGTTTTATCACATGGTTTTGCGAATGATGAAAAGGGGCGAAAAATGAGTAAGTCCTTAGGAAATGTTATTTCGCCATTAGCAATTACGACGGAATATGGGGCGGACATTTTACGAATGTGAGTTGCCGCAGTTGATTATCGTGATGATGTTAAAATTGGACCAGATATTTTAAAACAAATTGTCGAAGCGTACCGTAAAATTCGTAATACTTTACGTTTTCTCTTAGCAAATTTAACTGATTTTAATCCAACAACTGATCTTCGTGAAGATTTAGCGGAAGTTGACTGATATGTATTACATTTAGCCCAGGAATTCCAACAAAAAGTTAATCAAAGTTATGAAGAATTTAATTTTAGCAATGTCTATATGTTAATTAATAATTTTGTAACAACAACATTATCAAAGTTTTACTTAGATTTTACAAAAGATATTTTATATATTGAAGCAGCCCAAAACCCCCGCCGGCGTGCTGTTCAAACAACATTATATTATTTATATCGAATTTTAAGTGACATTTTAAAACCAATTATTCCCCATACGATTGAGGAAAGTCACAAATTTATTACATATCCGCACCAAACAAGTTCGGTGCATTTAGAGGAAAACTTTGTTTTTAATGTGCCAATTAATTTAGAGTTAGTTGCAAAGTGAGAACAAGTGTTAAAATTACGTGATGATGTTAATAAGGAATTAGAATCTCAACGTGATCAAAAAGCAATTAAGAAATCGTTAGCGTGTCAATTAACAATTGCCTTAAAACCACCGTATGCCAAATTAGCAACAATTGCTGATTTGCATCAAATCTTTATTGTTAGTGAAATTATCTTTACAACTGATCATACTAATTTAACTGAATATGAAACAAGTTATTTAGCTGCGCAGGAGAAAGTTGGCTTTAAATGCCAACGTTGTTGAATGATTTATGATGTCTTAAATGACGAAAATAATGAAATTTGTGATCGTTGTTTTAATGTTTTATTAGCAAAAAATGTGCGATAATAATACCAAATGAAAAAAGGAGCTATCGGAAAAATGAAAGAACGTACAAAGCAATTTTGATATGATGTTCGTGAACATTTCAAAAAGCGCAATTATATTTGAAAATTTAAACTGCAAGTTTGTTTACCAATTTTTATTGGTTTATTAATCTTAGATATTATTACAAAACAATTGGCTTTTCATTTATTATCACATGATGAGTATGCGCCACCTGTTACCTTTCTTGCTGCTTTTATTAATTTTCAATTTGCAATTAACAAAGGAATTGCTTTTGGAGCGAATGCCGATAATTTAGTTGGAACAATTATTGGTGCGGTGTTAATTACATGCTTAGCATTTATTGTTTTTTTATATATGAATCGGAAAACAGCAGCAATTGGTTTGATTATGATTACTTGTGGCGGTATTGGCAATTTAATTGACCGGACTTGAAACCAAGGTGGTGTTGTTGATTTTTTAGCATGAGTATGATTCCCCCCTTATAGTATTTTTAATTTATCTGATACGTGAGTAACGTCGGGAATTATCGTTTTAGTTCTTGCGATTATTATTGAAATTGGGTACTTTTATCGTGATCGTAGACGTAGCAATCGGGAAGAAAGTAATATGCACCATGAATAAAATCACTTTTATTGCATCGCAAACTGGTCGGATTGATAAAATCTTAGTGGCTTATTTTGCAACAACAGCGGTACCATTATCGCGAACGAAAATTCAAGAATTAATAACTGCTGAGAAAGTTCACATTAACAATCAAGTTGTGTCACCACATTATCATGTTCACGAAGGCAGTGAGATTGTTGTAATGTTAGCCCCGCCAGCCCCAACAAACTTAACACCAATGGCAATGCCCTTAACAATATTATATGAGGATGATGTTGTATTGGTCCTTGATAAACCAAATAATTTAGTCGTTCATCCGGCACCAGGACATCTGACAGATACCTTAGTTAATGCTCTAATTGCCCGGAGCAATGATTGGTCGACAGTTAGTGGTGAATTACGGCCAGGGATTGTCCATCGGATTGATCGGCAAACAACGGGAGCATTAATAATTGCTAAAAATGATGCGGTTCATCACCAATTACAACAACAAATTCAAACGAAACAATTACAGCGCCGCTATTTGGCTCTTGTCCATGGTAATATTACCGAGAAACGAGCAAAGATTGATGCGCCAATTGGTCGCGATTTACAGGATCGTAAAAAGATGGTTGTAACAGCAAAAAATTCTAAAAAAGCAGTCACTAATATTGTTGTAATTGAACGTTTTAATGATTATACTTATATAGAGTGTGAGTTAGAAACTGGTCGCACGCATCAAATTAGAGCCCATTTAAAGTATATTAATCATCCCATTCTCGGTGATCCATTATATGGTACCGCTGCTGATAAAAAAGAGTCATTTGGGCAATATTTACATGCATATCAGTTAACTTTTATACATCCAATAACAAAAGTTCCAATCACGGTATCAGCTGAATTACCATTGGAATTTGAGAATAAATTAAAAATATTACGTGCGAAAGGATAGGAAACAATGAGTTTTGATAAAGATAAGTTATCACTGGTAGATTATTTTCTTAAACAGGAAAAATACAATGTTTATAAAAATAAACCTCGGGATAATAATAATGTTTATTTATATAAAGTTGATAGTAAAGAATTTCAAGTAATTAAAATTATTGATGATTTTAGTGGGGAATTTAAAGATTATGTTAGTGTTGATGAAGTTGTAGAAGAATTAAAAACTTTTTTAAATAAAAAATTTCAACGTGTAAAACTTTCTATTTTGTCAATTATTTTAATTGAAAATCGTTCGCAAGTTTATAAAGAAGAAAATGGTGATGTTATTTTATTTGTTGATAAGCATAATTATCTTGATCGGTTAAGCAATTATTATCCAAAAATTACAATGTTAAAAGACAATAATACTGATGGTAATTCAATGAATGGGATGTCACCAGAGGAAATCTTAGATGATATTAAAGACCCAAACAGTAAATTAACAAAAAACTTAAAACAATTAAGTGATAAGCTAAATGTCAACAATTTAGGTGTTACTTGAGTATTAATTGCCTTATTATTAATCATTCCAATTGTCGGAATCTTTTTTGGGGCTCAAATTTTTAATACACAAGGATTAAATGCCAGTGCGACAGCATTAGTCTATGGGGGAATCACGCGGGATTTATTAATTTGAAGTAATCAATGATGACGTTTATGAACTTATATTCTATTTTCTAGTAACCCTTTATTAGTTGTTTTAAACTTATTTATGATTTTTAGTGTTGCACGATATGCCGAAGCTTTGCTTGGCCGATGACGATTAGGTATTATCTTAGTTGTTGGGGTACCATTAGCCGGTTTATTTTTAGCGGCAATATTACCAAATTGAATTTTTGGGGGCTCAACAATTTTATTAGCAATTTTATGAGGTAGTTTATTTAGTTATAATTATGGCAAAGATGATTTAGGGGCTATTATTGCTTCGCAAAGAACATTAGTTGTTATTGTATGATTATTAATCATGCCCTTATTTTTAGGATATTCATATTATTTAATTAATTTTGTTGGTTTTTTTGCCGGTAGTGCAATTGGTTACGGCTTAGAGTTTAATCGTTCTCACCGCGTAAATTGGACAATGTTATATCCTATGTTGGTTGTTATTACAATGATTGTTGTAATTGGAGTTACTTTATCATGAACACGTTATGTTCCGCCATATAATGGCCCTGTTATTGATGCCTTAATGAGTTATTGACGCGCTGGTTTAATGGACCGGGGCAGTATTGAAAATATGTTGAGTAAGTATTACTTTTATCCAAAAGATAATTGGCCAAATTTTTTGGTAAATAATAATCAAACAGTACAGGTAGGAATGACTCTATTTGAAATGAGTTATTTATGACATCGTTAACAGACAAAAAACGCTCAGATTATTTATCATGAGATGATTTTTTCTTAAGTGTGGCCCATGTCTGTGCGATGCGAAGTAAGGATCCCCATACCCAAGTTGGCAGTTGTGTTGTTAATCAACTTGGTCAAATTATTGCCACGGGTTATAATGGTTTACCGCGGGGATTAAATGATGATGATTTTCCTTGAGCACGGGATGGTGACTTATTAGAAACAAAATATCCGTATGTTGCGCATGCTGAATTAAACGCGATTTTAAGTGCTCGGACAAATTTAGAAAATTGTCGAATTTATACTACACTATTTCCTTGTGCCGAATGTGCCAAAATTATTATTCAAGCGGGAATTAAAGAAATTATTTATGATGATGATAAATATCTCGGGACTGATGATAACAAAGCAGCCAAGCGAATGTTTGAGCAAGCACAAATTATGTATCGTTCATTGCCCGTTATTAATGTGACAGTGAAACGCCATCTAAAATAAAATTATTTTTTTATTAAATTTTAATTAGAGAGGATGATTTTACAATGAAAAAATATTTTACTGATCGGAAATTGTTTGTTTATCGGATCATTGGGATTATGCTTATTTTTATTTTTTTAGTATGTGATTTTGTGTTGGTGTTAGAAACGAAAAGTGGAATTTATAGTGAACTGCCGACATATGGTGAGCGCTTAAGTCATTATTATTCTTATTTCACAACACAATCAAATTATCTTGTTTTTATGTATTTTATTTTTTATTTATTTCAAAAGAAATTTAAAAATACAAAACCTGATTTTATTATTCGTATTATGGTAACAGTTTATATTACGATGACAATGATTGTCTTTTGGACAGGATTATTTGTTCAAGGTGATTTAATGAAAAATATGAGTGTTTATGAATGAATTTCAACTTTTATTTTACACACTATTATGCCTTTGGTGATGATTTTAAGTTATATTATGACTGCTGGAGATATTTTTTATAAGTTTGAGTCGCATCATAAAGCTAATTATTGATTAATTTGTTTATATCCATTTTTATATTTACTTTGTATTTTAGTTCGTGGTTATATTCGTCACGTCGACAAGCAACCAAGTGATACTTTATTTCCATATTTCTTTTTAAATTTTTATACCACAAATGGTTTTTCAATGTTAGCGGTTGGTACAGTTTTAATCTTTACATTGTGTACTTCATTTCAATATTTTTATATTTGGATTAATAATTTATTTTATTTCCGTAAACAAATCAAGGTAAATAATATTACAAAAGTTGATCAAATTAAAATTTTGTTGAATATTAAACAATATCGCCAATTAGATCACAAGGGAAAAATTGCAATGATTTTAGCAATTGTAGTTGCTATTTTTAATATTGTTTTTTCAATTTTATATTATGTTTTACGGAATGTGTGGTCAAAAATTTTAAATTATTCTTACGAAAATAAAATTGTGTTAAAATTTACTATTATCATTATTGTTTTTAGTATAATTACTTTAATTTTTGTCATTTTAGGTTTAGCAAATTTTTATTGAGCCCGGATTGTTGTTGGCTTTTGTTCAATTGCCTTAATTTGTTTTAATTGAATTTGAATTGCTGGTCCAATCTTTGATATTACGATTGCCACATTATGTTTAAATAATCATAAGTATTCAAAAGCAGATTTAGACATTTATTTAGCAACACATAATAAAACAAATAAACTAAAATTAAAACCTTTTCCTGAGCAAATTCTGCTCTTGGATGAAGATGAAAAATAATCCTGAATCAGGATTATTTTGCTGTTAAGTTAAAATGTAGTTTTAAAAAATGCTGATAGTCATGTGGAGCACAGATTGTTTTGTATTTACGAGCTAAGGTTTTAACTTCTTCACTAGCACCTAGTGGAAAAGCAAGGTGATATTTTGTTTCAAGGTTTTTAACGGCTGTTAAGAAAGTAGCACGACTAAGAATCGCACTACAAGCGATGGCTAATGACTTTTCTTCACCTTTTGTAATAAAAATTAAATTATCTTTAATCACGGGATTTATTTTTTGTAAATATTCAAAATATTTTTTTTCATTGACAAATTGATCAATAAAAATTGTTTTATTAGTTAATTGATAAGTTGTTAATAATTGGACTAAGGCTTGATTGTGTCCTAAAGCTTTAATAACATGAGCGTTTTGATACTGTTCATATCATTGGTTATACTGCTTATTATCAATTACAATCGTAATACTTTGCACATAATTCTTAATAATTGGTGCTAATGTCATAATTTGTTGGCTTGTCATTTTTTTACTGTCTTTAATTGGAAGAGCACTTATTTTATCAAAAGTGCTCGGGGGCAGGTAAGTGGCAGTAACCACGAGCGGACCAAAAATATCGCCCACCCCAACTTCATCATTACCAATAACATCTTTTTGTAAGTAAACAGTTGATTGTGAAACATTAGTGGTTTCAAATGGGATGGGGGGCATTACAAAAAACTTAGCCGCTTCTTTATTAGCTTGATAACCTTGAAATAAAATACTATTTGTTTTATAAATCGTAATTGTAATACCATGCTTATTAAAGATTTTGCTTTTATTAAGGTCAGTATTATTAATTTCATAAGGTTGGTAAGTAGCAATAATTTCAGCAATAATTTTTGGATCAACTTTTTTAAAACTGACATTGTTCATATTATTGTCCTCATTATCTTCTTTCTTTAAATTATTATATCCTTTTTTCATTGATTTTGATAAAATATTACTAAGTTAAGAAAAGGAGTACTTTAATAATGATTAAAAATGTTGGGATTGATATTGTTCAAAACAAAAGAATTAAACCATCAGCAGCATTTAGCCAAAAATTATTAAGTGCAGTTGAACTAATAGAGTATGAAATGTTTTTTGATAAGAAACAACAACGACAGTTTTTAGCTGGCCGGTGAGCGGTGAAGGAAGCATTAATTAAAGCATTAGAAATAAAATTAATTTTAAATCAAGTTACCATTAAATTAAAAGATGATAATAAATTACATGTTGCGGGTATAACTTTAGAGGATAATGAAATTATTCATGTTTCACTTAGCCATGAACGAAATTATAGTGTTGGTTTTGCAATATTAGCAACATATTAGCAGTTGTTAGATTTTTTTTATTTTTTGATAAAAGTAGAGTATAATAAAAATGGATAAATTTATTTTGCACAAAAGGGGGTTTAAGAATGCCTTATTCATCTAAGAATGTTTTATTTAAGGATTATTTGGATAATTCATTTTTGCATGAATGAATTCTTAATAATAGATATACCTCCGATGGTGTTTTTAAATTCTTTTTGTGAATGTTTATTTTTGCGATTTTTTTCTTATTTACAATCCTTTCATCTTGAACTTTTTTGCACTATAAGAGTAAAAAAATCAGTCCTTCGCAGCGATTATTAAATTTTCTATTAATTATTGGTGGAATTAGTGTATTTTTCTTGAGTAGTATTATTTGAAATTTAGTCTTAGTTCCCGATTATTCGATTGATCCGAATTATTATGCGATTTTATTAACCGGATATTCATATGTCCAGTTAACGATTACTTTAGCAATGATTGTTAATAATCGCCGTTTAGTATCAATTCTATTATATGTTGTTTATGCTTCGCCGTTTGTTATTATTGGTCCGGTAATTTTAAATAATTTAAATAATATTAATGTTCGGTATGATAAGGAACTATTTCTTTTATTTACCTTCTTAGTAATATTAATTTTTGTTGTTATTTTACAATTATGCGGTTTTTTAACTCGCCAAGATGAAAAAAGTAATGTTATTCGTTTTGTAACAATTTTAGTTCTATTTAGTTTAGTTAATTCCACAAAATTATCACTGCCTTTTGTTTTGGATGATAATATTAAAATCCGTCAGTTACTATACCAAATTTGATCACTTGCAACTTTAATTGTAGATTTATTTGTCTGATTTATTTTAATCGTTTATCTTTGTCAGTTTTTTAATAATGATAATGATGAAATTTATCACGCGTATAATTTAACTTTAATTGAAGTTTTAATGTTACAGCGTCTTAATCATAATTTTTCATTAAATAATCCTTCAAAAGAAGAAATTAATCCCAATCATTGAAAATTAAAAATGTTAAATTAAAATTGTTTCTTATTTTGATTTACTTATTTGTTATTACAAAATTTATTAGATTTGAAAAACAAACAATTTTTATTTTAAATGATAATTTTTATAAAAAATGAACAGTCAAAATGCTTTTTATGAAAGATAAAAAGCATTTTTAATTGCTTGATTAAAATAAAATGTGTTATAATTTTAATGCTTGTATTCAATAAAAATAAATGGTATACAGTACACATTTATGGATTCATTTACCCAGTGCTATGTATTTTAATAAGATAGTGGTAAATGTTGGAAATAAATGGAGGTTTTAACGAAAAGGAGAATTTAATAGAAATATGGCAAAAGAATTAACAAGAGAAATGTTATGAGAATCTGGTGCGCAATTTGGGCATCAAACAAAAAGATGAAATCCGAAAATGAAACCATATATTTATGGGGAAAAAAATAAGATTCATATTATTGATTTACAACAAACATTATGACGATTAGAAGATGTTAAAAAATTAATGACTACAATTGCAATGCGAAAAGGAAAAGTTTTGTTTGTTGGAACAAAAAAACAAGCAAAATGAATTGTAAAAGATGCTGCTGAACGTTGTGAATCTTTTTATGTTAATCAACGTTGATTAGGTGGGACATTTACTAATTTAAAAACAATTCATTTACGAGTAAAACGATTATGAAATATTGAACGTCAAGAAAAAAATGGTGAATTAAAATTATTACCAAAAAAAGAACAAATGCTAATTAAAAAAGAAAAAGAAAAATTAGAAAAATTCTTGGGTGGAATTAAGGGAATGAAAGAATTACCACAAGCTTTATTTGTGGTTGATCCGAAAGAAGAACATATTGCTGTCCGCGAAGCTCGTAAATTACGAATTCCAGTTATTGCAATTTGTGATACTAATGTCGACCCTGATCCAATTGACTATGTTATTCCAGCTAATGATGATACTTCGCGTTCAATTGCAATTATTACCCATCATATTGCGGATTTATATGGGGATGCAATGGGTCTGAAAATGCCTGAACCACAATTTAAACCAAATGAATTTGTTCGCCGTGAAGGTGATGAAAATCGGGGACCCCGTGGTGGCCAATATGACAATCGTCGTACATTTTATCGCAACGGTCCACCAAGAGAACACCGTCAAGAGGGAACATCATCAAACTCAGGTGCTCCTAATCAAACATTTGAGAAAAGAGTAACACCAAGAACAACGGTTGTTGACCAATCGCAAGGAGAAAAAACACCTGCAGTTGCACCAACAGCAAAAGTACCAAGTTTTGATTTAAATACAATTAAAGTTGTTGATAATGATATTGAAAAATCATTAACAAAATTAAAAGTTGATGAATTAGAAATTTTAGGAAATCTTTTTGATTTACCAAAAGCAAAAAAATCAGAAATGATTAATGCTTTAGATCAACACTTAACAATTGTTGATAGCAAAATAGTAAAAAAATAGGAAAACTTGAATTGTATTAATTGATTAGTTTTAATACAAAACATAAAATTTGAAAGGAGAATCAGAATGACAGTTACTGCACAATTAGTAAAAGAATTACGAGAAAGAACTGGGGCCGGAATGTTAGATTGTAAAAAGGCATTAGAAGCTACTGCTGGGAATGTTGAAGAAGCAATTACATGATTACGTGAAAAAGGAATTACGAAAGCCGCAAAAAAATCAGACCGTGTTGCGGCGGAAGGATTAGTTGGTTTAGTAACAAAAGGAGATAAAACAGTTATTTTTGAAGTTAACTCGGAAACTGATTTTGTTGCGCACAATAAACAATTTTTAAGCCTAATGACAACAATTGGTGAAACATTACTTAAGAATGACCCAAAAACAGTTGAAGAGGCGTTACAATTATCAATTAATGGTGAATCATTAGATAATGTTATTGTGCATGCTATTGCAACAATTGGTGAAAAAATTAGTCTTCGTCGTTTTAGAATATTATCTTTAGCATCAAATCAATTATTAGGTGTTTATTTACATTCTAATCAACGAATTGCAACAGTATTAGTTTTTGCTGGTTCAGTTGATGCAACAATTGGGAAACAATTAGCAATGCATGTTTCAGCAATGCGTCCCCAATTTATTTCACGAAATGATATTTCAGCTGATTTTTTAGCGAGTGAAAAAGCGATTTTAACAGCTGAAGCAAAAAATGATCCAAAAAATGCTGGTAAACCAGATAATATTTTAGAAAAAATGGTCGATGGACGATTAAATAAACAATTAGCGGAAATATCTTTACTTGATCAAACTTTTGTTGTTAATCCAGATCAAAAAGTTGCCGATGTTATTAAAGCTCATAATGTTAGCGTGACGGAGATGATTCGTTATGAAGTTGGTGAAGGAATTGCAAAAGAAGAAGTTGATTTTGCAACTGAAGTAATGGCTCAAATTAGAAAATAGAGCTCTTTGACCAGAAAGGAGAAAGATAAAATGAATGATCAAAATGGAATAATAATTGCAATTTCAATGGCAGCCTTTTTATTTGTTGCTGTTAGTTTGTCAATTAGTGGTTATCTAATTAGTTTTATAAAACGGGAATTTAAAGAACGTTTTATTAATAAGAAAATTTTAATTAGTTTATTTATGGTATTGGCAATTAATTTACCAGTTATTATTGTTGGTTTCTTATTACAGTTTGTAATTAAACCATCAACAAATACAGCCTTAATTGCTATGATTGTAATTGCTTTTAGTTTGACAGTTGGCGTTGGAATTTATATTTTTTTATTTTTACAAATAATTGCGATTGGAATTGATGAAAAAGAAATTGCTTTTTTAGGAGAACGAATTCTAATTCGTAAAATTAATCGTGTTGAGCGTAACGATAAAACTAATCAATTAATTATTCATTATGCAGAAGGAAGCCGTAGCAAGAAAAAGTGTCGTTTTTCAGTGGCAAGTCAAGCTGGACAATTTATGATTAATAATGTTAGTTTATTAAATCAAGAAATTATGATGTTTGTTTCAGATAATGACGGAAAAACACCAGAAGGCAAAGCGGAGATACCACCAGCATTGCCAAAAGATGCAGAAAAAGATTAATTAATTTAATTAAAAAATCTTTTTTTTTTTTTTTTATTTATTGCTTTTTTCCCAAAATATGGTATTATCAACTTTATAAGGGAAAGAATTAAGAAAGATATAAATGAAAATAGTAGGGTAGAAAGCAGTTTTTTGATTAATAAATTACTTAATAATCAAAGAATATTCCTTTCCTCTTATGTATTACAATTAATAATTGTAATTATTACTTTGGCTTTTGTATGCCTACTTAAACAGAAAGGAAATAAAAAAATGAAGAAACTTCTAGCAATTTTAGGAGCATTCGGGTTAACAGCAACCGGAGCAACGACAGTAGTCGCATGTAACAAAGGAAACAAACAAGGAGAAAACTTGGGAGGATTAAAAGCATCAGATTTTGCTAAAGCTTTATTTGGAAGTACTAGTAAAGAAGATCTAAATACGAAAGTAGTTACTATTATCAGTGGTAAAGTAACAGATGCTGGTAAGAACAAGGAAATTAATGATAATTTAGTATTATTTGGAATGACTTTTGTTGTTGCTTATAAAACAGAAGCTACTTTTCCATTAGCAAAAGGAGCTAAAATCACTTTAACAATCACAAAATCAACTGATGCTCAAATTAAAAGCTTTTATAAAGAAAAAAACACAAAAGATATTTCTGATAATGATTTAGCATTAGCTAAAAAAATGCAAGGATATGTTTCAGGAACTGAATTTTCAAGTGAAATTACAATTGAAGATGCAACTCCACCAACAGCACCAGTTAATATTTCAAAAGCAACAATTAAAACGGGGGCGATTACAGATCCATTTGAAATTCAAGTAGGAACTATTACAGAGGTTACAGGAGAGGAATTAAGTGCTCTTAATACTAATGCAACTATTACAGATGCTGTTTTAAAAGCAATTCAAGCAGTAGACAAAGCACCACAAGAAGTTACATTAGGAACAGATTATGAGATCGCTAATAATGGACAACCAGGTGATTACACAACGAAAAAAGCAGTTGTATTTACAGTCACAGCAAAAGGTGAAAAAATTACAGGAACATTTAATTTTACTGTAGAGGTTAAAGGTAAAGCTGCCGCTGGAGAGTAGATATTTCTTTAATTAAATTAAAACCTATAAAAACACTAATTAATTAGTGTTTTTTATGCTTTTCATTCAAAAAAATCTTTACAATCGTAGAATATGCACTAAAATTAATGTAACAAGATGAAAACAAGAAAAGGAGTATTAATATGCTGAAAAAAATTGGAATCTTAACATCTGGTGGTGATTCACAGGGAATGAACGCGGCAATTGCGGGGGTAATTAAAACAGCACATGCAAAAGGATTAGAAACATATATTGTTCGTGATGGTTATTTAGGATTAGTGAATAATTGAATTGAACTTGTTGATAATAATTTTGCCGATAGTATTATGCGATTGGGAGGAACTGTTATTGGTAGTGCTCGTTTACCAGCTTTTAAAGAACCTAAGGTTCGTGAAAAAGCTGTTGCTAATTTGAAACAACAAGGAATTGAAGCATTAGTTGTCATTGGTGGAGATGGTAGTTATCAAGGAGCACAGCGCTTAACGGAAATGGGCATTAATTGCATTGCTTTGCCAGGGACAATTGATAATGATATTACATCATCAGATTATACAATTGGGTTTGATACAGCAATTAATATTGTCGTTGAGGCAATTGATCGCTTACGAGATACAATGCAATCGCATAATCGTTGTTCAATTGTAGAAGTAATGGGCCATGCTTGTGGTGACATTGCTTTGTATGCGGGTATTGCGGGGGGTGCTGATATAATTTCAATTAATGAAGCAGCTTTAACAGCGGATGAAATTGTCAACCGGGTAACAGCTCTACATCAAACCCAAAAAAGGAGTGTTGTTGTTGTTGTTAGTGAGATGATTTATCCAGATGTCAATGCCTTAGCAAAATTAGTGGAAGAGAAAAGTGGTTATATAACGCGAGCAACCGTATTAGGTCATACCCAACGTGGTGGAAACCCAACCGCAATGGAACGCTATCGGGCTTTTCAAATGGCCCAATTTGCTGTTGATCAAATTATTGCCGGACAAGGGGGATTAGCAATTGGCAATAGTGGTGATCAAATTGTGACCCGACCAATTATGGAAGCTTTGAGTATTCCCCGCCCATCACGGAAAAAAATTTGAGCACAATTTGATGAATTAAATCAGAATACCTATCAAAAATCATAATTTTAGGATAAAATAAAGTGGTAGCATATTTTTAGAAGGAGATTGCCAAAAAAATGGATAACTTTAATATTAATGAAAAAATGAAACGAACAAAAATTATTACAACAATTGGGCCAAGCACACATTCAGCTGGCGCAATTGAGGAATTATTTAAAGTGGGAATGAATACAATTCGATTAAACTTTTCCCATGGAGATCATGAAGAACAAGGAGCACGAATTATTTGAGCAAGAGAAGTTAGTGCAAAAATTGGAAAACCGATCTCAGTTTTATTGGATACAAAAGGACCCGAAATTAGGGTTGGAATGATGAAAGATGGAAAACAAGAAATTATTGCTGGGTCAACAGTAACAATTTATTCTTTCACAAAAGAATATCAAACCCGCGAGGGAACTGGAACTGAAATGACAGTTTCTTATGATATGTCACAAGATTTAAAAGTTGATGATGTTGTGTTAGTTGATGATGGAAAATTGCAATTAAAAGTTACAGCAGTTAAACCAGGGATTATTGAAACAAAAGCATTTAATCACCATATTATTAAAACAAACAAAAGAATTAATTTACCCGGCGTTGATTTTACGTTACCCTTCTTAGCTGAAAAAGATATTAATGATATTAAATTTGGAGTAGAACAAGGGATTGATTATATTGCTGCCTCATTTGTTAATACGGCAGCAAATATCGAAGAAATTCGAAAATTATTAAAAAATTGTGGTGCTGAACACATTCAAATTGTGGCCAAGATTGAATCACAAATTGGGATTAATAATATTGATGAAATTATTGCTGCTGCTGATGGAATTATGGTGGCGCGCGGGGACTTAGGATTAGAAATCCCTTATTATGATGTTCCATATTGAGAAAAAATAATTATTCGTAAATGTCGTGAAGCAGGAAAAATCGTAATTGTGGCTACACAAATGTTAGAAACAATGACTGAGAATCCTTCGCCAACAAGAGCAGAAGTAACCGATGTTTATTTTGCAACAGAATTAGGATCAGATGCGACAATGTTGTCAGGAGAATCAGCTAATGGTGATTATCCTTTTATTACCGTTAGTACAATGGGAATGATTAATAAACGTGCTGAACATGAATTTTATTCAAAATTATACTATGATAAACAATTAGAAGATGCAACCCATTCAACAACAGGACCACGGGCTGAAATTGCCAAAAAATTAGCAATTAAAGCCAAAGATGGCAAATATGAATATGCTGTCGTTGTCTCTAATACCGGAGAATTATTGAAAACAATTTCAAAATTCCGTCCTAATGTTGTAATTTTAGGAGTGTCACCAATTCCAGAATTATATACGGCTTTTGGGGCATGGCATTCAATTTTTATGAATAAAGTTGATAATTATGATACCTTTAAAACAAATGATCAAGCAATTTGTGAAGTTGCAAAAAAATGAGGAGCAAAAATTGGGACAACAATCTTATTTGCTCGTAATGAAGAAATTAAAGAAATTACAATTAAATAAATTAAACAAGTTGATCAAGATTTAATCGCCCCTCTTTTTCCAGCAAGTTAAGGATGATGGAAACTTAATAAAAGAACGGTTGAATTACTAGCAACAAAGAATGTTTACGTTTAAGCACTTTTCGTTATTAAGTGTGAAAGATAAATTAAATCATTGATTTAATTTAATTAGGATGGTACCGCGGAAGCTCGCTCCTAGTATTATTAATAAATAATATTAGAAGCGAGTTTTTCTTTTTTGAAAGGAAGATTAAAAATGATTAAAATTACTTTACCAGATGGGCAAGTTCGTGAATTACCCGAACCACAAACAATTAAAGCAATTGCAGCTAGTATTGCCCCAAGTTTAGCAAAAACAGCACTAGGTGGGGTTTTTAATAACAAAGTTTGTAACTTAGATTATTTGATAACAACAGATGGTTTATTAGAAATTATTACAGACAAATCACCATTAGCTTTATCAATTATTAATTATACAGTTGGAGTAATTGCGGCAAAAGCAATTACAAATTTATATCCAAAAGTGCGAATTGCGCAAGTTGCTTACCAAGATGATACTTTTTTTGTTGATATTGATGTTAATCCGCATTTAAAAGAAACGGATATTAGTTCAGTTGAAGCCGAAATGACAAAATTAATTAATAGTAATTTGGCGATAAATTCAGTTATTGGTTCAGATGGAGAAGCAAAAAAGTGATATGACAATAATGAATATCTTCTAGCTAGTTTTGCTTCTGAACCAATTGGGAAACATCATGCTTATTTAATAGCAGACCATTTATATTTACCAAATGTTTATCCAGTTGCGGCAGTTAAAAATATTAAAGTTTTTAAATTATTAACATTAGCGGGGGCATATTGACAAGATGATGCAAAAAATAAAATGCTACAACGAATTACTGGAAGCGCTCATTTTTCACGCGAGTTATTTGCAAAATTAATGTATGCCTATGAAGAACGTAAAGAACGTGATCATCGTAAGATTGGGAAAGATCTGGAAATCTTTACTTTTGATCAATTAGTTGGTCCAGGGTTACCAATTTGGTTACCAAATGGAATGGCCTTGAAAAAAGTGTTACAAGAATATATTCGTGACAAAGAATGAGAATATGATTTTATTGAAGTGGATACACCAGTAATTGGTACAAGTGAAATGTATAAAATTTCTGGGCATTGAGATCATTATCAAGAAAATATGTTTGCTCCAATGTCTCAAGATAATGAAATTAGTGTTTTACGGCCAATGGCTTGTCCGCATCATATTGCTGTTTATAATTATAAACAACGTAGTTATCGTGATTTACCATTACGAATTGCTGAACATGCGATTTTACACCGTTATGAAACATCAGGAAGTTTAACAGGATTGGAACGTGTCCGAATGATGCAATTAACTGATTCGCATATTTTTATACGTGATGATCAGTTAAAAGAAGAATTTAAGCGGTGCTTTAAGTTGATTAGTGAAGTTTTAACAACCCTAAATATTAGTGTTGATTATTACTCGTTATCACTACGTGATCCGGCAAATAAGGAAAAATATTACGATGATGATCAAATGTGAAATCATGCTGAACAAATGCTTCAAGAAGCATTAGATGATTTAAAAATTAAGTATGTTCCAATGATTGGTGAAGCAGCATTTTATGGACCAAAATTAGATGTTCAAATTAAAACGGCTTTAAATCATGAAATTACTGTTTCAACATTACAATTTGATTTCTTATTACCCCAAAAATTTAAATTAAGTTATATTGATGCAAATGGGACAAAAGGAAGACCAGTAATGTTACACCGGGGTTTAATTGGAACTTATGAACGATTTATTGCAATTTTATTGGAGCAAACAAAAGGGGTTTTACCATTCTGATTAGCTCCAAAACAGATTGTTTTAATGCCCGTTAATAACCAATATCATTTAGAATATGCCCAAGAATTACAGCAACAATTTAAGAAGCTAAAATTACGAACAAATATTGATGATCGCGATGAACGGTTAAGTTATAAAATTCGGGAAGCACAAATAGCAAAAACCCCATATCAAATTGTTATTGGTGATCAAGAACGTGATCAAAAATTAATTACATATCGTAATTATGGTCAAGAAGAACAAACAACAATTAGTTTTGATGAATTTATTATTATGATTAATGATCAAATTGTTAATAAAAAATAAAAAATATTTTTTCAGGAAAGATTTTACTTTCCGTTTTTTTATTTAAAAGAAAACTGTGATAAACTAAAAGTAGGAAATCTTGAAATTAAAAACTATTTACAGTTATTAATAGTTATTTAGAACTTATTTTATAATGACAATTATTGCAGAAAGGAAAACAAATAATGGCAACAAAACCAGTTATTATGTTAGCTTGTTCCGCAGGGATGAGTACATCAATTTTGGTACAACGAATGGAAGAAGCCGCAAAAGAATTAAATCGGGATGTAACCGTTTTAGCAATTCCGACTATTGAAGCAATTCATCGTTGACAAGAGGCTAACATTTTATTATTAGGGCCACAAGTACGTTACGAATTAGATCGGTTTAAAAAAACAATTAAGGAAGAAATTCCAGTTTTTGTAATTGACCAGATGGATTATGGTATGGGCAATGGACAAAAAGTACTGGAGTTTGCCTTACAAAAGTTAAATTTATAATTTAGAAAAGGAGGGTATTATATGGAAAACACAATGTCAACTAAACCAAATAAATTTTTAACGTGATTAAATAACAAATTTATTCCGACGGTTGGAAAAATTGGAAATCAAACGCATTTATCCATTATTAGAGATAGTTTTGCCTTAATTACACCGTTATTAATTGCAGGAGCATTGGCGGTGTTTATTAATCAAATTATTTTAGGCTCTAGTGTTATTTCATTATCGTATTGAATTGCCTATTGAAGTAATATGTATAATGGCTTTGAAGGCGATAATATTATTTTTTTACCTAATGCTGTTAAAGCGCTTGAGGCTTTAAAATCAGTTAATGGTGTAATTTGAAATGGGTCATTGATGGTAATGACATTATATATTGTTTTTCTAATTGGTTATTTATTAGGAAAACGTCGTGGCCAAGATCCGGCAATTATGGTGGGAATTGTTTCGTTTGGAACATTTATTGTTGCTGGAGCGGGAATTGCAGGCTGAGAATTTGCGCATAAATTTATGGGAGCGGAAGGTTTATTTTCAGGAATCATTATTGCATTTTTAAGTGCGGAATTATTTATTTTTTTACAACGTAATAATCGTTTAGCAATTAGAATGCCAAAAAATGTTCCCCCGGCAGTAGGCCATGCTTTTGCAAAATTATTCCCAATGATTATCACAACTTTTTTATTTGGAATTGTCTCACAATTATTAATTTGAGCTCCAATCCAATATACGATTATTGATCAATTTAATCAGGAAATTGTTAATCAGGAAAATTTTGGGGGAATTTATCGAAATCTGCAAGGTGAAATGTTTCAATTGTTGAATGGGACACTAGAACCGTTAACATCGGCGCAAAGTACCTTAGTTACGAAAATTGAATATTTAACTATAACTTCCGAGTCGATGTGGGGGGATTTGGTCCATTGGATAAAATTACAGATAACCCAGAATATAGTGCTTTTAATTTGAATTTCAAAGCTCTAAAATTGGTTACTTTAATATACAAATTTTTCACATTTCCCTTTATGAATGCAGCTTCAAATCCGCACGTTGGATTAGGATTTGCGTTATTATATATTTTATTTGTTTCAATCTTTTGATTCTTTGGTTTACATGGAACAAACATTATGAATGGAATTTTTGCTCCAGTTTGACTATATGCAACAGCGCAAAACTCAATTGCTTTTAGAGCTAGTCAAAATTTACCATTTATCTTTTCACAAGGATTCTTTGATGGATTCATCTTTTTAGGGGGATGAGGAATGTCATTAGGATTATTAATTATTACTTTAATTATGGGGCGTGATAAACAAGCTCGAACTATTTCAAAAAGTTCAATTGCTCCCGGAATATTTAACATTAATGAGCCAGTAACATTTGCTTATCCGCTGATTTTAAACCCCGTGATGGCAATTCCAGCGATTATTGGTCCATGTTTATTAGTAGTTTGAACATGGTTTTGAATTTCAACGGGTGTTGTCCCTGGTGCGGCTTTACTAATTCCATGAGTTGCTCCGGTTGGAGTCGGTGCTTTTATTACAACGGGAAGTTGGAAGGGAATTGTGTTAGCCCTCTCAAATTTAATTTTAATGATGGTTCTTTACATTCCATTTATTTTAGTTGCTAATAAAATTGCTAAAAATAATGATACTGCTGCTTCTCTTAACTATTTAGGAAGAATTCAATTCTTACTTACTGGTCGTAATTATGCTGAAACAAAAGCAAAAGAATTACGTCTTCGTCAACGTGCCGAATTAAAAAATAGTCCAAATCGGCAAGATCGTCGGGTTTTAAAAGAACGCTATCGTAGCGAATGAAAAAATTTACATAATGAATTAGTAACAAAATATCGTCAAGTACGAAGTGATAAGAAAAGTGCGAAAAAATTAGCAAAACAAAATCATCACTCGAAGCAGGAATAATTGGAGGTGTTAAAACAAATGGGAATTTGGAAAACTGCTGCTGATGTTAATAATAAAGATCGTAAATATCAAAATAATTTTGATGAGGTTCATCGTTTTTGTGAGGGCCATTATACTTTTGATGTCTTTGAGCCTGTTGAAGCATTATTTCAAAAAATTGTAACATTATCTTTGTTAACTATGCGAGAAAAACTTCGAACAGATACTTTAACACCAAATGTTGTATTACATGATAAAGTTACGGGCCAAAGTTATTTATGTAATGAATATGTTCCAAACAAAGTTTATAGTTTAGAAACAAAACTTAATCAAGATACTTATTGAACAATTTTTAAATTTGAACAAATTAAACATCCCCTGGGGAATTCAAATAATCTTTTCAACATTTAAATATTGTATTAAATATGCTTCAATTTCTGCTTTCGTTAAATTGGGATTACGATTCGGATTTAATAAACATTCTTCCGTGGTGTATAATGTTCCCTCACCATCAGTATGAATGCTACCTCCTTCCAATACTAAGAAGGGGCAACTATAATATTTAACTCCACTAATTTTTGCCATTTTTATTGACACTTGATTATCAATTGTATAATCTCAAACAAACTGTTTTTCTTTTAATATTGGACTGTTTGACATTCCTCAACCATTAAATTGAAAACTAACAGCACGCCGTTCCCCATGCGCATTTACTAAATAAAGCGCTCCCAAATCGCGGGCTCAACTATCATAATAGTTTAGTTCTAATAGATTGACATTCACATTTCCCAACATTTTTTTGGCACGAGAATAATTTTCTTCGTTAACAATCATTTGCACTGGTTCATAGTTACTAATTATTTTTGCAATTAAAGTAAAAATCTTTTGCGCTGGAAAAGCATTCTTTTGTCAATTGTCTTTCATATGTGGTCACATCATTCAAGTTCGAAGATGACTATTTGTTTCAGCGGGTAAATAAAATCCATCTTGTTTAGGTGTTGTTGTTAATAATTTACTCATCTATGACGCCTCCATTCCTAAAAATCATTAATGGTTAATATAACAATTAAGTCTCATAAAAAATATTATTTGTTACCGAAAACAAATAATATTTGTCTTTTTTATCAAATTTATTAAGGAAAAATTATTTTAAAACGTGATGTTCCTAATAAAGTTGATTTAAGATATTAATGTCAAAAGAAACTGGTGAAGATGCTGATACTTGACTAATACTTGCAATACAACGCATAATCATTTTACCTTGTGGTTTTAGCTTGCAAAGAACTTTAATTTTGTTAGTTAAGGTAAAAATTAAATTTTGACAAGCCCTAAAAATATTTTTAGCAACGGCTGGATCAATAATTTTTAACTTAAACGACTCTCATTCCTTGTCTAATTTCACTTGTTGATAATTAACACGTAATTTATCAATTTGAACTTCCGTTTGATATAAAATAATATCTTCATTATTAGGTTGTAAGACATATTCTGAACCTAAATCAGAAAAACATAATTGGATATAATCAATTTCAAAAAGATTAACTTGCATCATTTCACCATTTTTCTTATTACTTTATTGTAACCTTATCATAAAATCACCAGTACTTCAATTAACATCCTTAAATTAAACTTATTTTTGCTGAGATAAATAAAGAGCAATTTCGGAACCTTTTTTACGGATATTTTTTAAGAAAGCTCGTTTTCCTAAAAATCGAACGGCTCCCCCAATTGTCTGTTCTTTTTGAACACGTTGTAAATATGTAATTCGGGTACGATGATGTATAACGATGAAACAAGTGGACAAATTAATAATTTAATGCACATTGTTGAACCAGGACATCTTTTATTAAACTGAACAGAAAATAAGATTGATTCCCAGTATGAACGTAATTTAGAAGCATTATTATTTTTGGAAAGTACTACTGATGCGAAGGGGCGAAAATTAAAAGTTACTAAGTTACATCAACCAACGCCAGTTTTTCTAACAAAACGAGAAGCAAATGATCGTGAGGAAAGTTATCGCTTACCAAATCGAACGGCGGGTTTTCGGGTGCCAGCAAGTTATCTTAATTTTCATCTTGTTAATAAAGCATTAATAGTTCCAATTTTTGGTGATCCAATTTGGGATCAAAATGCTATTACCGTATTACAAAAATGTTTTCCAGAACGAGAAGTCATTCCTGTATATGCTCGTGAAGTTATTTTAGGTGGTGGTGGAATCCATTCTATGACACAAACAGAATTTTTATCTTAATTTACAATAATAAAATTTTAAAAATAATGATTGTTAATGTTTTTTAAATTTAACTTAAAAATCAAAAAATTACTGTTTTTGCTTTACAATCTTTAATTTTGTCGAAAACTCTTGATATTTATAGAATATATCTAATTTTAGGTATATTTTTAATATATAGAGGTAAATAATTGATGGAAAAAATAATTACAGAATTAAAAAACAGTTTTACAGATGATCAATTTTTAGAATTTGCTGAAAAAATAAAAAAAGAAGCAGAAGTAATCAAAAAACAAAAACGTTTAAATGAAATTGATCAAAAATTTAGAGATAAAGGCATTATATGTCCTGATTGTAAATCTTATCATTGTGTTAAAAATGGTCATAATCCCGAAGGAAAACAAAAATATTTATGTAAAAAATGTCGTGCTAGTTTTGATGCTTTTCGTCATCATTTTACTTATTGAAGTCATTTAAATTATGAACAGTGAAATTTATTAATTCAAATTTCATTATTAGGACAATCTAGTAAAATAATTTCCCGTTTTATTAAAACAACACCAAAAACTGCTTGATATAATCGTCAAAAATTAATGCAATCAAAACAATTAGAAAATACTCAATTAAAATTTAAAAAATTAAATGGTCAAATCCAAATTGATGAAACTTTTATTAAAGAAATCCATAAAGGTAATTTTAAAGATAAATTTGATAAACGAAAAACTCATCTTGATCCATTTTCAACTAATACCAAATGCTGTATTCAAATGGTAGTTGATAGCAATAATAATATTTTTGTTCAATCCACCAATACCAAACGATTACAAAAACAATGAATTATTGAAAATATGAATAAGCAATTAATTAAAGAAAAATCAATAATTATTTCTGACATGCAACCATTATATTTATTAGTAGCAAAACAAACAAATTCTACTCTATATTCTACCAAAACTAGTACAAACCCTGATACTAGTTATCGAAAGTTAAATAAGATTAGTAAATTACAATCGAGTCTTAAAGAAGCCTTAATTCATTATCATGGTTTGGGTTTCACTAATATTCAAAATTATTTAAATCTATGAAAATGAAAATACCAACATAAAGGTTTAACACCAAAACAACAATCAACGGTATTATATTTTAACGTTTAAAAAATTTAAAGCAAAATCATGATCTTAAACAAAATTATTTTTCAAATTGTCATATTGATGATTTTTTTATTTCATCAAGAGTTTTCGACAAAATTAAAGTTTACAATTGAAATATTTTTAGTATTATATAATATTAAGGTGATAATAAATGAAAATGAGAGAATCAAATAGTTATGTTAAAAATAAAAGTAGCCGTTATCTGCAACGGGTTCTTACTTTACTTTCTCATTTGTTCTTTAATTTATTTTATCCCCATCATTTTAAGACTTACTTAATTAATTGGAAATTATCTTATTAATTAGGTAAGTTTTTTTATTTTAAAAATAGTTACAGAAAGTGAGAATATTGGAATGAAAAGTAAAAGTTTATTACATTTAGATGATTGAACCGAACAAGAAGTTAATTTAATCTTAGCAGAAGCGTTACAATTTAAAAATAATACCAAAAAAGTAGATTATCAACAAGCAAAAATTGTTGCTAACTTATTTTTTGAACCTTCAACACGAACACATTATTCGTTTGATGTTGCGGCCCATAAATTAGGATGTAAAACATTAAATTTTAATGAAAAATTTAGTGCCACCAAAAAAGGGGAAACATTATATGACACTGTTAAAACTTTTGAAGCGTTAGGTGTTGATGCTTTAGTAATTCGACACCCCGAAAATAACTATTATAATACACTAATTAATAAAATTAACGTCCCAATTTCTTTAATTTTGTCGAAAACTCTTGATGAAATAAAAAAATCATCAATATGACAATTTGAAAAATAATTTTGTTTAAGATCATGATTTTGCTTTAAATTTTTTAAACATTAAAATATAATACCGTTGATTGTTGTTTTGGTGTTAAACCTTTATGTTGGTATTTTCATTTTCATAGATTTAAATAATTTTGAATATTAGTGAAACCCAAACCATGATAATGAATTAAGGCTTCTTTAAGACTGGATTGTAATTTACTAATCTTATTTAACTTTCGATAACTAGTATCAGGGTTTGTACTAGTTTTGGTAGAATATAGAGTAGAATTTGTTTGTTTTGCTACTAATAAATATAATGGTTGCATGTCAGAAATAATTATTGATTTTTCTTTAATTAATTGCTTATTCATATTTTCAATAATTCATTGTTTTTGTAATCGTTTGGTATTGGTGGATTGAACAAAAATATTATTATTGCTATCAACTACCATTTGAATACAGCATTTGGTATTAGTTGAAAATGGATCAAGATGAGTTTTTCGTTTATCAAATTTATCTTTAAAATTACCTTTATGGATTTCTTTAATAAAAGTTTCATCAATTTGGATTTGACCATTTAATTTTTTAAATTTTAATTGAGTATTTTCTAATTGTTTTGATTGCATTAATTTTTGACGATTATATCAAGCAGTTTTTGGTGTTGTTTTAATAAAACGGGAAATTATTTTACTAGATTGTCCTAATAATGAAATTTGAATTAATAAATTTCACTGTTCATAATTTAAATGACTTCAATAAGTAAAATGATGACGAAAAGCATCAAAACTAGCACGACATTTTTTACATAAATATTTTTGTTTTCCTTCGGGATTATGACCATTTTTAACACAATGATAAGATTTACAATCAGGACATATAATGCCTTTATCTCTAAATTTTTGATCAATTTCATTTAAACGTTTTTGTTTTTTGATTACTTCTGCTTCTTTTTTTATTTTTTCAGCAAATTCTAAAAATTGATCATCTGTAAAACTGTTTTTTAATTCTGTAATTATTTTTTCCATCAATTATTTACCTCTATATATTAAAAATATACCTAAAATTAGATATATTCTATAAATATCAAGAGTTTTCGACAAAATTAAAGCCCAATTTTAAATGGTGGTGATGGTTTGGGAAACCACCCAACCCAAAGTTTGTTAGATTTGTTAACAATTAAAGAACAATTTGGGAGCTTTGTCGGTTTGAACATTGTCATTGTCGGGGATATTAAGTATTCACGGGTGGCAAAAACTAATATTGAAATTATGCAAAAATTAGGAATGAATGTTTATACAACGGGGATTAATGAATTACAAATCCCTGGAGTGGTGATGGTTGACTTTAAAGAAAGTATTTCACAAATGGATGTGGAAATGTTATTACACTATCAATTTGAACGATTTGCAAGCAATGAAAAATACCAGTTAGATTATTTACAAAATTATAAATTAACATCAGCATTAGTTGAAAAAATGAAACCAACCGCAATTATTATGTATCCAGCACCATTTAATAGGGGTATTGAAATTGATGATGATGTTGTTGAATGTAAACAAGCAAAAATATTTGATCAGATGGCAAATGGGGTTTTTGTGCGGATGGCATTATTAAATAATGTTTTAAGTCCCAACTAAGATGATTTATACTTTTACGAATGCTGAAATTTATTTACCAACTGGTTTACAACGGACAAATATTACAATTGAAAATAATAAAATTATTCAAATTGGAACAGAAGTGATGGGAATAGAAATTAAATTAGCTCCATCTTGTATTATTGTGCCAAGTTTTATTGATTTGCATGCTCATTTCCGTGAACCAGGCCAAACCGCAAAAGAAGATTTAACGACTGGGGCTTTGAGTGGTTTATATGGTGGTTATTAAACCGTTTGTGTGATGGCAAATACAGTGCCTGTTATTGACCACCCCCAAGTTTTAGCACCATTATTAATTAAAGCAAAAGAATTGCCAATTAATATTCAATTCTTTAGTGCTATTACTAATAATTTAGCTGGTTCCAAAGTTGTTGATTTTGCTAGTTTTGGTGACAATGTAATTGGATTTAGTGATGATGGGGTTTATCTTGCTAATCAAACGTTATTAATAACAGCTTTAAAATATGGCCAAACTAATAATAAATTAATTGCTTTGCATGTTGATAATCGGCACCAATTAGGAACAGCAACAACAATATTGCGAGATGCTGCGGCTATAAGATTTAATTTAACAGGTGTTAATGAAAATTATGAAGCTAAACCATTGGCACAAGATTTAACAATTGTTAATCAGCTCCAACTGCCATATCATTTATGTCATCTTTCCACAGCAAAAGGAGTTGCTTTAATCCGAAAAGGGAAAATAATTAATCCATTTTTAACCTGCGAAGTAACACCGCATCATTTAACTTTGTCAATTGATGACATTCAGGCAAATGATGGGAATTATTTAATGAATCTGCCGTTAAATTTAAAAACAGACCAAATAAGTTTAATTGCGGCCTTAAATGATGGCACAATTGATATTATTGCCACAGATCATGCCCCCCATCAAAGCAAAGAAAAGGGTTCATTTGCAACTAGTGCGATGGGGATTATTGGTTTACAATTAACATTTCCATTATTATATACAAAATTAGTGCAGACAAAACAAGTTGCTTTAGCAACAATTATTAATGCGTTAACAATTAATCCCCAAAAGTTAATTCATCATCATGATGTCAGATTAAAAGTGGCTAACGAAGCTAATTTTACAGTAATTGATTTAAACTTAACCCAACCGGTAACAAGGAAACTATTACAATCAAAGGCCGCAAATACACCTTTTTTAGGAACAAAATTAACTGGCTGACCAATCATAAATGTTCATAATGGGGTAATTCATTATTTACATCAGGAAGGAACATAATTATGGGAACACAAATTATTGAAACAACGACATTATTAGTTAACAAACAATTAGGACCTGATTTGTGACTAGCGACTTTTAAAGCGCCACAACTCAGTAAAATTGCGTGTCCAGGACAATTTATGTTGATTGAACCATCCCAGCAGTTTTTCTTAAAACGTCCATTTAGTTTTTTTGAGATTAATCCTAAGGCAGAAACAGTTACGATTTATTATCAATGTAAAGGATTAGGAACTTGGTATATGGCGAATAAATGAAAGATTGGTCAATCTGTCCAAATCCAGGGACCACATGGGCAAGGATTTCAAATTTCTGAACAATCCAAGGATATTTTAATTATTGCGGGTGGAATTGGTATTGCGCCAATGAAGGCATTAATTGATGATTTAATTAAGAAAGAAATTAGTTATACTGCTATTTTTGGCGGACGAACAAAAGATGCTTTAAATGTTTTATCCTTATTTCAAAATAATAATTTATTTTTATTAAATACCGATGATGGTTCGGTTGGTAAACCCCAAAATATTATTAGAGCATTAGAATATTATTTGCAAGAACATCGACCAAAAATTATTGTGGCTTGTGGTCCGGAAATTGTGCTAACGAAAATTAATAAGATTGCACAGCAGTACCAGATTGCGACACAAATTTCTTATGAAAGTCACATGGCTTGTGGTGTTGGTGCATGTATGGGTTGTACAAAAACAATTGATGGGGTTAATAAAAAAATTTGTACGGATGGGCCAATCGTAACTGTTGATTATGAACAACAAGGGGGCGAATGGTAAAAATGCTAAAAACAAAATTTTTAGGATATAGTTTGAATTGTCCATTAACAACGGCAAGTGGGACATTTGGTTATGGGGAATGTTATCAGGATTTCTTTGCTGTTAATGAATTAGGTATGCTAACAACAAAGGGAATTACGTTGGAACCACGAAGTGGCAATCCAGCCCCAAGATTAGCAGAAGTTACGAGTGGTATTATTAACTCAATTGGTTTGGAAAATCCAGGATTAATTAAATTTCAAGAAGAAATTGTTCCAACCTTTGTTGCTTTTAATATTCCAATTATTGTTAATTTAAATGGCAAAACAATTGAGGAATATGAAATCTTAGCAAAAGCAATTAATAATATATCATCAATTGCTTTTGTGGAATTAAATATTTCTTGTCCAAACGTGAAAGAAGGTGGGATTTTATTTGGTACCGATCCGGTTATTACCCGGGCAGTCGTAAAGCGAGTTCGCCAAGTTTTAACAAAAAAGAAATTAATTCTCAAATTATCCCCATCGGTGAGTGATATAAGGCAATTTGCCTTAATTTGTCAAGAAGAACAAGCTGATGCCATTAGTTTAATTAATACAATACCTGCTATGCAAATTAATCTTGCAACTAAAAAACCAACTTTAGGAAATATTATTGGCGGTTTAAGTGGGCCATGTATTAAACCAATTGCGATCCGTATGGTTTATGAAGTTGCTAGTGTTGTTAAAATCCCAATTATTGGGATGGGTGGTGTTAGTTCGGCCGCGGATGTGTTAGAATTTTTAATGGCTGGGGCTAGTGTTGTGGCGATTGGTACTAGTTTGTTTAGTAATCCTAAGTTAGTAAGAGAAATTAAAACAGAATTATTAAAGTATTGTGTTGAACATCAATTAAAAAACATTAGTGATATTATTGGTATTGCTCATCAAAAGGAGGAACACAATGAATAAATTTTTTATCGCCTGTGACTTTCATTCCCGAAAAGAATTAGAAGACTTTTTAGCAAAATTTCCGCCGCAGCAGTTGGCATTAAAAGTTGGTATGGAATTAATTTATGCTGTTGGTTTTGAAATTATTATGGAATTAAAACAACGGGGTCATATTGTGTTTTTAGATTTAAAACTAAATGATATTCCGGTTACAGTTGCAAAAGCTTTAAATGCTTTAAAACAATATGAAGTTGATTTTGTGACAGTTCACTTAAAAAGTGGGCAAAAAACATTAGAATATGCTCATAAAATTGTTGAAGATACTAAGATTAAATTGTTGGGGGTAACAGTTTTAACAAGCTTAGATAATAGTGATATTCAAGAATTATTTTTATCATCAACTTTAACAACAGATCAGTTAGTTAAGAATCTAGCTAGTTTTGCAGCAAATAATCAGTTTTATGGGGTTATTTGTGCGCCATTAGAAGCCGCACTTATTAAAAAATACTTTCCGAATTTAAAAACAGTTACACCAGGAATTAAATTAACGTCAAAAGAAACTGACCAGAAACGAGTGGCAACACCGTTAGACGCAAAAAGACTGGGCGCGGATTATTTAGTTGTTGGTCGAGCAATTACATTGGCGCCGGACCCAAATGCAGTTTATCAACAAATTATAGCTAATTTTACAAAAGGAGGAGAAGACTAAAATGAAAAAGATAATTAGTGAATTAGTTAAAATTAAGGCAATTAATATTAATACAACGGAATTATATACTTGAGCATCAGGAATTAAAGCACCAATTTATATTGATAATCGTTTAATTATGGGTTATCCACAATTACGATGAACAATTGCCGAAAAATTTGCGAATATTATTAATGACAAATTATCAGGAGTTAAAATTGAAAATATTTTTGGGACAGCAACAGCTGGAATCCCGCATGCAACTTTATTAGGACATTTATTACAATTACCATTTGGATATGTTCGTAGTAGCAAAAAAGACCATGGGAAACAAAATCAAATTGAAGGTGTTTATCAATCAGGACAAAAAGTAATTGTGATTGAGGATTTGATTTCAACCGGTGGTTCTGTGATTGAAGTTGTCAAAACCTTACAACAAGCAGGATTAGAAGTTGTTGCTGTCTTAGCAATTTTTGACTATCAATTGCAAAAAGCGGAGGGACGTTTTAAGGATCTTCAAATACCATTATACACATTAACTAATTTTGATAATTTAGTAACTAACGGTGATATTTTGACGAACAATCAACAAATAATGTTAAAACAATTTTATCATCAATTAAATCAATAGTGTTGTCTTACTTTCTTTAATTTTGTCGAAAACTCTTGATATTTATAGAATATATCTAATTTTAGGTATATTTTTAATATATAGAGGTAAATAATTGATGGAAAAAATAATTACAGAATTAAAAAACAGTTTTACAGATGATCAATTTTTAGAATTTGCTGAAAAAATAAAAAAAGAAGCAGAAGTAATCAAAAAACAAAAACGTTTAAATGAAATTGATCAAAAATTTAGAGATAAAGGCATTATATGTCCTGATTGTAAATCTTATCATTGTGTTAAAAATGGTCATAATCCCGAAGGAAAACAAAAATATTTATGTAAAAAATGTCGTGCTAGTTTTGATGCTTTTCGTCATCATTTTACTTATTGAAGTCATTTAAATTATGAACAGTGAAATTTATTAATTCAAATTTCATTATTAGGACAATCTAGTAAAATAATTTCCCGTTTTATTAAAACAACACCAAAAACTGCTTGATATAATCGTCAAAAATTAATGCAATCAAAACAATTAGAAAATACTCAATTAAAATTTAAAAAATTAAATGGTCAAATCCAAATTGATGAAACTTTTATTAAAGAAATCCATAAAGGTAATTTTAAAGATAAATTTGATAAACGAAAAACTCATCTTGATCCATTTTCAACTAATACCAAATGCTGTATTCAAATGGTAGTTGATAGCAATAATAATATTTTTGTTCAATCCACCAATACCAAACGATTACAAAAACAATGAATTATTGAAAATATGAATAAGCAATTAATTAAAGAAAAATCAATAATTATTTCTGACATGCAACCATTATATTTATTAGTAGCAAAACAAACAAATTCTACTCTATATTCTACCAAAACTAGTACAAACCCTGATACTAGTTATCGAAAGTTAAATAAGATTAGTAAATTACAATCCAGTCTTAAAGAAGCCTTAATTCATTATCATGGTTTGGGTTTCACTAATATTCAAAATTATTTAAATCTATGAAAATGAAAATACCAACATAAAGGTTTAACACCAAAACAACAATCAACGGTATTATATTTTAATGTTTAAAAAATTTAAAGCAAAATCATGATCTTAAACAAAATTATTTTTCAAATTGTCATATTGATGATTTTTTTATTTCATCAAGAGTTTTCGACAAAATTAAAGCTTACTTTTATTTTTTTATCATAATTAGTTATATTACAAAAGAAACTTATCAAAGTTTAATTTAAGGGAAAAATTAATACCGTTAGATTATTTTTGCTATTTTACTTATTTTATAAGGACTAATATAATAATTATTTATAATTTATATAAATTAACTTATTTTTTGCCCTAATAATGCAATTAATTTTATTATTTCAAAAATTAATTGTTTTAAAAATTCATTTTATATTATTTTTCATTATATAATTAATAAAACTAGAAAAATATTATTGATTTAATGATTGCAACTATGTTAGTTGCAGGAGAGCCTGTTATAATAACATTTTATATTTTAATACTTTTATTATAACTAAGCTAATAGGGGACAATTAAGGATGAACTTTGAAAGTGTTTTAAATTATAATAATTTATGTAATAATTGCAAAAAGAGTGTCAAAAAAATTGTCTTAGCAATTAAGAAAAAATACCCAGCGGGTATTAAAGATGTTGAATTTGAGCAGATCTTTTTTGATCCAAAAGTAACTATGCAAAAGAAGATTGTTCCTTTTGTTTTGATTAAACATAATAATGAATTTTATGGTTTTTTTCGTCATAGTGATTTGCGTCACTTGCCATCTGAAGCAAAACAATTATTGAAGCAGGGAAGAATTATTTTACCAGCTAGTGTCTTATCAGTATTTAAAAATAGGGCAATTGATGTTCATAAAAATGCCCGTCCTCCTGTTAAAACACTACCAAAGGAAATAACTTTTTCTCAAACTAAATATAATAGTCAGTAATTAGCTCCGACTATTACCCAATTGGAACCTAAGCCGCAACAAATTGTGCAGGGTGTCAGAAAATCATTTCTTAGTTTGAAACAACGTTATAAAAAAATGACAATAATTTTTGTTTTATGTAGTATTGTTTTAGTATTACTTTTTACTGGGATTGCAATTGGAGCATGACAATTATATTTAAAGTCACATAAAGAAACAAAAATAAGTGCTTTTGATTTAAATAAAATTACAAAAATTAAAAGTCCTGAAATAATCAATGCAAAAAATGTCTACCAAGTTGAGGCAGATGAAATTAGAGATAGTTTAAAATATTTGATTTTTAATGGAATTGCTGAATATTCAAAAGGCATTACTTTTAAAGATTATGATTATCAATTATTTTCAAATAATAAGGGTGCTATTTTTCAACCAGTTAATTTGTCAACAACCGGACTTGAAATTTGATTAATGATTACTGTAGCAGCGAATAGTAAACTTCTAATGAATAATACTAATTATCTGTCAGTCAAATTGCCGGCGTTAGGTAATAACAAAGTAAGCATTGCAGGAATTAATGCTCTAACAGGGCCCAAATTAGTTTCTTTTCCAGATCCGGGTAATGTGACAGAAATTAATATTCGAAAAGTTTATGATGATGTGATTAAACAAACTATTAACGAAATTGCAAATCAAGCACAACTTAATGTTGATTATTCTTATAAGATTTATGCAGATGAAAATGAAAAAGAATATCAATCAGTTGATTTAGTTAATTCAAGTATCAATATCTGAATTGTTATTAGGGCGTATTAAACAAGTAAATTAATTATGGGGTATAGTAATTTAATTAAAGTTACTTTACAAAATTATAATAAATTTATTGAGCTTAAAACTGATACTTTCATTAAAGACATGGTTATCGCCTCTGATGAGTTCTTGTATGTTGGAACTTTTAAATCTATTTTCAAGGTAAATTTGAAAACTGGGGAACAGACTATTTTGATAAATAATATCGGGTCGGAGTATGCTAGAAATATGCTACTGGATTCTGATGGGTACTTGTATGTTGCAACTGCTAATTATATTATATGAGTAAATTTAGAGACTGCACAGCATAGTATTCTTGTAGAAATATCTTATATTGAATCAATAATGTTGGGTTCTGATGGATCATTATATATTGGAAATGGAAGTGCTGAAATTTTTCGTCTGAATTTAAAAACTAAGAAAAATATAAAAATTAGTTCTTTTGACGATTTTGGTAAAATTTATTCAATGGTTTGGTCTGCGGCTGGATATCTTTATACTTGAACAAAAAAGACTTATATTTGAAAAATAGCAGTTTAAAAATTAAAGAAAGTATTATAAAAGAATGGTTAACAAAAAACCAAACTTTAGAATGCCTTCCAAAGATTCTTGCATATTTAATTTTCATTTTGCTTTATTAAAAATTTGTATTTAAATTAATAATGTTAATCAGAAAATATTGTGATTTGATAGGGTAACCTTAATTTGGACACTTAATAAAGTTTTAACAATAAAATAAGTTAAAATGGAAGTGAAAGAATTGAGGTTTTTATTATGAAATACGATATCCTAGATGAGAAAGAAAAGATTAACATCGAACATTTAGGATAAAAGTCTTGAAAAATATCTTTATAGCAAACAAAATTACAAGTGTCATAACAGGAAAATCAAGAATTGTAATGGCAGATTGAAATGTAAGAAAAGTTGAATTTAAGATTAAAGGGGGTTTCCCAAAAGGAATAAAAAATAACTATAAAATAAAAATATTTTGGAAGGGTTAATTATTTATAGTGAAAATGACTCAGAATTTAGAAGTTACCAATACAATAGAATATTGAAATATGCTGGATGTCAAATTTGGAAGTCTCGAACAGGAAGGTTAAAGATAATCTACATATTGAATTATTATGAAACATTTATAAAAAAACCTTAGATAAAACAGAATATAACTCTGATAAGCTTAGATATTGAACAAATTTATATTTTAATTGATATAATCTTGAATAATTAACAATATGAAGTTATTATCTAATAAAGTGTCCGAAATAAGGTTCGACTTCATTCGGAAAATATTTTATAATAAAATTAACAATTATCTTGACTAAGGAATATAAAAAACATATAATTAACTTTGGAAAATGTTAAAGTAGTTAATGCTCACCTATGCCCTTTATTGTGGTTAATAGGTTTTACAAGATTAAATTAGGTTTATAACGATTATTCACTAATCGTTTAAGGGATAATTCTTGTTAATTGAAGCGCTACTTTTAAGCGTTTTTTTAATTAATTAAAATGGAGGAATTGGATGAATCAACCTACTAAAAACAATAAAAATATTGAGCAAATAAATTATGATATTAGAGCATGAGAAGTTTTAATTATTATGGATGATGGTAGCAGAATTGGTCCATTAGGACGGAATGAAGCAATTCGTTTTGCTGAGGAAAAAGGTCTTGATTTATTATTAGTATCAGCAGTTTCAAATCCACCAGTAGCAAAACTAGTTGATTTTGGAAAATATAAATATGAACAAAAAAAGAAAGAAAAAGAAAACAAGAAAAATCAACATATAACTGAAAATAAGGAAATGCGATTACGAACTGGAATTGGTGATCATGATTTAGAATTTAAAGCAAAAAAAGTTCGGGAATTTTTAATAGAGGGCAATCGTGTTAAAATTTCATTAAAATTTCGTGGCCGTGAAGTTGCTCGACCTGAATTTGGGAAAGAAACATTAGATAAATTTTTTAGTTATATTGAAGATATAGCAAAAGTGGAGAAAGAGCCCCAATTAAATGGTTTGTTTTTAGATATGTATGTCGGACCAAAAAAATAATTAATTAAATTAACTGTTAAAATAAAAAGGAGGAAAGTTTATGCCAAAAATGAAGACAAAAAAATCTTTAGCAAAACGAGTAAAAGTAACTGGAACAGGAAAATGAAAGATTGCACATGCTTATACGTCGCATTTAGCCCAAAATAAATCAACAAAACAAAAGCGTCATTTGAGTAAAGCTGGTTTAATGGATCAAAGTGACAAAAGTAGATTAAAACAATTATTACAAGATTAATATTAATGAGAAGGGAGTATTAAAAAATGGCAAGAGTTAAAGGCGGACCAACAACAAGAAAACGTCGTAAAAAAATTATTAAGCAAGCAAAAGGATATTTTGGAACAAAGTCAACTCATTACAAAAAAGCAAAAGAACAAGTAATGAAATCATTGGCATATGAATTTCGTGATCGAAAACAACGAAAAAGAGAATTTCGTTCATTATGAATTCAAAGAATTAATGCTGCGGTGCGTGAACATGATATCTCATATTCACAATTTATGAATGGATTAAATAAAGCTAACATTGAAGTAAATCGTAAGATGTTATCAGAATTAGCAATTCATAATCCAAGTGAATTTAAAATGCTGGTAGAGGAATCTAAAAAAGCATTAAAAAATTAATAAAAACTACTTTTAAAAAAGTAGTTTTTATTTTTAACAAGCTAATCCTAGTTGCTAATTATCATAATTAAGCATAAAATATTAATACAATATAAGGGGAAAAATAAAATATGACAACAAAGTTATCATTAAAAGAACAAGTTGAAATTTTGCCATTAAAACCAGGATGTTATTTATTTTTCAATAGTTTTAACCAAGTATTATATGTTGGAAAAGCAAAAAATTTACGTAATAGGGTTAATTCATATTTTAATAAGGTTTATAATTATAAAACAACGCGCTTAGTGCAAGAAATTATTCGGTTAGAAACAATTATTACAAAAACCGAAAAAGAAGCTTTGATTTTAGAGCATAACTTAATTAAACAATATAAACCAAAATATAATATTTTATTAAACGATGATAAACATTATCCATATATTGTTATTACTAAAGAAACAGATCCACAATATTTATATGTCCGTAATGTTCATCAAAAGTATGCTCGTTGTTATGGTCCTTTTCCGGAAGGAAGCCATGCCCGGGAAATTATCAAAGTGTTAGAACGATTATATCCATTACGCCGTTGTAAAGGAAAACTTGGTAAACCGTGCTTATATTATCATATTAATCAATGCTCTGGTGCTTGTTTTAAAATAGTGCCAAAAGAATATTATACAACAATGCTTAAAAAGGTTCATGCTTTTTTTAAAGGAAATTTTAATGAAATAAAAACCTTATTGGAAAAAAGAATGTTGCAAGCAGCAAACAATTTACAATTTGAAGAAGCCCAAAAGCTAAAATTATTGACCCGAAATCTTGATTGAACTTTATCTTCCCAAACTGTTGAAATGTTAAATCAAGATGATGATGTTGATGTTGTTAGTTTATATCAAACTGACGAGGATTTAGTATTAACAACACTTTTTTATCGGGCTGGAAAATTAAGTTATAAAGATTTTGAATATTATCCAGTAACAATTAATGATGATTATCAAGAGTTCTATCGATTGTATTTACAGAATATTTATCAAAAAAATATGCTGCCTAGTAAAATTATTGTGAATGAAACAATTGCTTTATCAGAATTAAATTTACTATTTGATAATCGTGTTTTTCATCCGCAAACAGCAGTTGAAAAGACAATAATGCGCATGGCAACAGATAATAGTTATGAATCTTATCGTCAATATCAATCAACAGCCCAAGGACAATTAAATAATGTTGAAGTTTTACAGGAATTACAAGATTGTTTACATTTAAAAGAAGTACCATATTTAATTGAAATGATTGATATTGCAAATATTAATAATGAATTTGTAACGGGGGGAGTTATTGTTTATAAAAATGGGCGTCCATCCCGGAATGACTATCGTAAATATAATCTTAATATTGCTTATCAAGATGATGCAAGACGGATTGCGGCAGTTGTACAGCGACGATATCAAAAACTTATTGAAACAGAACAACCATTACCTAATTTAATTATTATGGATGGGGGAATCCAACAAGTAAATGCATGTGAAAATGAATTGCTAAAATTAAAATTAACAATTCCAATCATTGGTTTAGTTAAAAATAATCAACATAAAACAGATCATATTCTTAATTTAGGAAAGAAAAAAGTATATCTTGATAAAACTAGTCGTTTATTTTTGTTTTTGACAAAAATGCAAGATGATGTTCATCATTTTGCTATTAGTAGTTTTCGTCGTCGTCAAACTAAAGCTTTGACAACAAGTATTTTAGAAGCGGTTCCATTGCTAGGAACACAACGAATTAGGGCTTTAAATTTACGTTTTGATAGTATTGGGGCAATGCAAACCGCAAGCAATGATGAATTGTATCAAGTTTTACGTAGTTGAAAAATTGTAGAAAATTTACGAAAATTTTTGGAAAATTTTGGTAAATAATGTTTTTTTAGTTATAATTATAACGGATAAAATTAATTAATAAAAAGGAGTACAAAATATGCATAGAATCCAACGAAAAGACTTGTTATTAGAGTATCTATGCCAAAAACCTTTCCATGAAATGAATCATGTTCTTGAACATGTGCGTAAGTTCAATATTTCTGCTACAACAGCCCGTCGGGATTTGAAAGAACTGGAAAACGAAAGTATCATTACAATGTCTTATGGTGGTATTAATTTTTTAGGGGTTCATAATAAATCATGTAGCATTGATGTTCGAACAAGCAGTATTAATTTTAATAAAAAAATGATTATTGCTAAAAAGATTCTAAACCTTTTGGAAAAGAATGATGTTATTTTTGTGGGGACTGGATCAACATGTGAAGTTTTTGTCACTTTAATTGATAAACCAGTTAAAATTGTTACTAATTCATTTCGAATTTTACAATTGGCAAAAGATAATTCTAATGTCCAATATAATGTTTTGTTTGGTGGTAAATTGCGGGAAAAATCACAAGCTTTTTACGGATCATTTTGTGAAGAAAGTTTGTCATTAATTCAATTTTCAAAAGTTATTTTTTCAGTAAATAGAATTGATGAAACAGGTGGAATTTATAAAAGTAATGAAGAGGAAGCACGGGTTGAATTAGCAGCTTTAGCTCGAGTACAAACAAAAATCCTATTAGCAGATAGTACTAAATTTAATAAGGTAGGATTCTTTAAATTTTATGAAACAAAAGATGTTTCATGCTTAGTAACTGATAAACCAGATGTTGCTAAACAATATAATTTAGATGTTCAGATTATATAAAACTTTGTTGATTACGACAAAGTTTTTTCTTTGCAAGGAAAAAGGTTTTTGGCTTGGTAATTTGCTCCTTGAAAGGAGGTTAAAATGGAATTAAATAATGTCCAACATGTATGTAACCAAATTGAAAAGTTTGAATTTGAAGAATTGTTTACTGTTCTAGAAAAAATTGAAGCAGTCGTAAAGGATCGAACAGAGGGCATAGATTAGGAAAATATTTTCAATAAACTCTCAAATTTTTTTCATTCCAAGTTTATTATAATCATAATTGAAAGTTGAGGAAATAAAACATGGAATGATTAGGTGGGGAATATGCATTTATTAAAAACTAATATTCTTGAGAAGTTAGAAGAAATTATTAATCGTAATGATGAGACTGTTAATGGCATCATTGCGCAAACAATTTTAAATTTTGCTAAAGTACCAAACGAAACTTTTATTATTAATGATGTTGCAGAAACATCGCATACAAGTGTCTCATCGGTAACAAAGTTTTGTAAAATGCTTGGTTTTACTGGCTGAAAAGAATTTTATATTTTCTTTCGTTATGAATTAGATAATTTAAAAAAATTAAATCAATTGCATCGTATTAATCCATTGGAAAATACAATTAGAGATTTAGTGTCAAGTCATACAATTATGATGACAAAATTATTAAATGAAAACTTATCATCTATTTTAGAACTAAAAACAATGCTAAACGCAATAAATAAAATTTATTTAATTGGTGAGCATACGCATTTAGATCTATTAATTAATTTTTATCATCAATTATTAGGGTTAGGGTTTGATGTAAGTATGACAACACATGATTTTATTGCTAAAAAGTTTTTAGAAAGACTAACAAAGTATGATCTTGTTTTGTGAATTATTATTGATAGTAATCAAAATTACTTATTTAATGTTTTAAAGCATACGGATAAAGTATTACCATTGGATAATATTAAATTTATTTTAAAAGAAAATTCACCGATTTTAGAGACAAATTTAACAACAAAAGCGCCAATTATTATTAATGATCGGCGCAAAATGTATACCCACCAAATAATTTATAACCATTTGTTTATTATTTTTAATGCAATTGTAACAATGCTTAATTAAAAAAATACCCAGACAATTAAGCTGAGTATTTTTTTTATTATTTATTATGGTTAGTATCTCAATCTTCTAACACAATGTGTTTAATAAAACGTTGCATTCATAGGTCAGGATTTGAACCAGTTTCAAAGTTACCAATTTCACCAGTTTCAAAACCAACATAATTCCCATTTTTAATGTAGACATAAGTTGGTGTTCCATTTAATCCTAATGAATCAGCAGTAATACTTTTGTCAATTTCGCCATTAATCTTATGGGCATTTTGTTCTTGAGTTACAATTCATTTAGCAATTTTTTTTGCTCATTTTGTTTGTCAAATTCCATTAAAGTCTTTGACATCATTAGTAATAATTAAACGAGTATTTTTAATTTTTGTTTGTTGTTCAGCACTAACAGGATAACTAGTTAAGGCATATTGAGCACCATATTTTCCTGTTAAGTAATCATTAAATTTTGAGTTACCTTTACCATCAGTATATAAATCCGCAATAGTTGTGTCATGGGTATTTTGACAATGAATACAATTTTGGGCAGAAACCATAAAAATAAAGTTTTCTTTTTTATTAATCCCATCCATAAATTCAGTATAATATATCATATTTTTATCTGAACAAGCAATTACTGTGGTTGCCGTTGTTGATACAATTGTTAAGGCTGCCATTGTGCTTAGCAGTTTTCTCATTTCTATTCCTCCTAAGAATTATTTATAATACTGTCTATTAATAACTATACATTATTTTTTATTATTTTAACAAAAAATATTAAATATTTTAGTAAATTATTGGTGGAAAAAAATTGGAAAAAGTATATAATATGTACAATATATAATTAACAAAAAGATTCGGGGGATAAAACTAATGATGGATAGAGCTACTGCTCTTGCTGTATTACTTCCAATAATGATTATGTTATTAGTTTTTTCGAGTTTCTTTTCGGCATCTGAGACGGCAATTACATCAATTAATGTGATTCGTTTGAAACAAATAGCGAAAAATAATGTTAGCAGACGCAAGAATAAAACCACAAATAAAAAAATTCGAAAAGCAAAACAAGTTTATAAATTAGTAAAGGATTATGATCGCACGTTAGCAACAATATTAATTGCTAATACTTTAATTAATACTGCTTTAGCGACAATTGGAACCTTATTTTTTGCAACCTTAATTAGTAGTACTGAAACAGCCACTTGAGTTTCAACAATTGTTATTGGTTTTACAGTTTTAATTTTTGGTGAATTAGTTCCAAAAACAATTGCCAAAACTTTTCCAGAAAATTTTTCTATTTTTTCAGCTTATATTTTATGAATTTGAAAGATTTTATTTTATCCTTTTACTTGATTATTTATTTTACGAAAACAAAAAAATGACGTCTCAACAACAGAAAATGAATTATTAGAATTAATTTCAACTATTGAATCAGAAGGAGTTTTGGAAAAAAACGAAAAAGAACTGATTGAATCAGCAATTACATTTGATGAAAAAACAATTGGTTCAATTATGCGACCAAAAGAAAAAGTTAAAGCAATTTACAGTAATACAACATGGCGGGAATTACAACGTTTTTATAAAGAAGAACGTTTTACAAGAATGCCTGTTTTAACACCAGAATCGGAAAAAGTAATTGGGATTCTAAATATTAAAGATGTTTTTATTGCCGTAATTGATCATCAAGAAATTGAAATCAAAAGTCTAGTTTCTAATCCAATTTTCTTTTCTTGATACTTAAAATTAGATGATGCTTTAGAATTATTTCAACAAGAACAATTACATATGGCAATTGTAAGTACAAATGCCGATAGTCATGATTTTCTGGGGGTTGTTACAATGGAAGATATTTTAGAAGAACTTGTTGGTGAAATTTATGATGAAGATGATGAAACTGGGCAAGTAAAAGAGATTGGCCATCATATGTTTTGAATTCATGGTAGTACCGCTGTAAAGAAAGTATTTCAAAAGTATTTACACTTAGCCGCACCGTTAGAAAGCACTGGACAAACATTGTACCAATGATTTATGCAACAAACAGGTTATGATTTAACAAAATCAAAGAATGATATTAAAGAATTTGTTTATAATAACTATGCTTTTCGTGTTAATGATGAGAAAAAAGGAAAACTAACGGCAAAAAACATTGTTTTTGAAATTGAAATTTTAACAAATAATAATCCAATTCATGATTTAGAAAATTAAATTTGTGGGACGATAAATCGCAACATACTTTTTCATTAATATTTGTTAAATGTTTAACATTATTTTGTTCTATGTTAAGATAACAAGAGAGAACAAATTTCGGAAAATTAGTGAGGAGGAAAAATATGTCTGATAAAATATCGTCAGAAGGAGCACTATGCCAAGGAACATTGTTTCGTTATCTTGGTTATATTAATAAAGCTTTTTCACAACAAATTGAACTTGAATTGCAAAAACGTGGTTATGATGATTTTCAAATTTCAAATATTTGATTATTAATTTTAATTGAACGATTTCCAAATTATCCAATGAATGAATTAGCGCAAGTTGTGCACCAATCACGGGCTAATATTAGTATTATTTCCAAAAAATTAGTACAAAAGGGGTATGTTGTTAAAACTCATCCAGAAAATAATAAAAAAGTGATTTATTTAGTTTCAACAGAAAAGTGATTAACATTGAAACCAATTGTTTTTATGTTGGTTAATGAATTAGATCAAAAAATTGCTAAAACATTATCGGAATCAAATTATCAGGTATTATTAGCTGATTTGGCAAAAATTGTTGATTTTTTTAAGAATGAAATTGCGGTTGGTAGCAAATAAATGTTAAATATTTAACAAATTTAGGAAAATATCTTGTAATTTTTTTCTAAATTCGTATAATAATTTTGTTAAGTACTTAACAATTATTTAACAGAAGGAGTTAACTATGACTGAACAAAATGATAACATAAATGTAACTAACCGCAACATAAAACAAGGCCAGGTTAAGAACAAAAAGAAAAAAACAAGTTCAATGGGATTTTTTAAATTATTATCAATTTATTATAAGCAATTTTGATTCCGCTGATTATGTTTAATTTTCTTTGTAATTATTACATGTGGCGTTACAGTGGCCCTACCAAAATTAACAAATATTGTTATGACACAATTAACAACTGGGATGTTAGCACGATCAAGTATTAATGATCCGTCAATGCCATGAGGAACATTAATGTATTGGGCAATTGGTTTTGGTGCAACATTCATTGTCTCTGGATTTTTCTTATATTTGCAAAGTTTAGTTGGTGGATCAATTTCACGGAAAATTGAGATTGATATTCGAATTAAAGTTTTAAACAAATTAGTTGATTTAGATATGAACTATTATCATGATAAAAAAATGGGAGATATTTTAACAAAATTAATTTCGGACACTCAAATCTTAGGTGATCAAGCTTTTCAAGTACCTCAAAATTTTTTAAATGCTTTTTTTACTTTTATTGGAAGTATTGCAATTATGTTTACGTTAGATAACCGCGTATTACAATATCAAGATAGTCCAAAAGGAATCCAACCGGTTGTTGATGTTAATGGTAATTTAGTTTATATTGATGGGACAGCAACTGTGGCTGAGTTAGCAGGAATTATCTTAGGAGTTTCATTTGGAATTCTGCTATTAACTTCTTTTGGTTTTACCTTTATTCGTCGTTTAATGTATAAACAACGGAAAGTTGTTTCAGATGTTAATGGGGATGTTAATGACCGCATTAATGCTATTCGGTTAATTAAAACAACAGGAACTAATCAATATGAAAAAGAACGTTTTAATAATATTCATAAGGAATATTATAAAGTAAGTATGCGTGCCATTAAGGTGCAGTCAATTGTGATTGCATTTGTTATTACAACATTAACTAGTATGAATACAATTGCTTTGATTGTTGGAATTGTCTTTGTTAATGATAATCGCTTAGATCCAACCGTAATGTTATCAATTACTATGAGTATTAATTCATTAATTTTTCCAATTATTCAGGTTGTTCGTCTGTTAGCTAATTTAGCAACAGCTTCAACTTCAGCCACTCGTGTTGCAGAAATTTTTGATGAAGTTCCAAAAATTAATATTAATTCAGCAACAGCACCATTACAAGATATTAATGGCGATATTGTTTTTGACAAAGTTTGGTTTAAATATGATCCTGAAGATGAAGAAGAACCATATATTTTAGAAAATTTTAGTTTCCATTTTAAACAAGGGAAAAGTTATGCTTTTGTTGGTGAAACTGGTGTTGGGAAATCAACAATTTCAAAATTATTATTACGTTATTATGACCCAACAAAAGGGGAAATTTTTGTCAATAATAATCAAAATTTAAAAGCAGTTAACTTAAAATCTTATTTAGATCATGTTGGTTATGTTGAACAAGAACCACAAATTCTGTATGGAACCTTTTATGATAATATTCGTTATGGAACTTTTAATGCCACTGATGCGGAATGTGAAGCAGCAGCTAAAAAAGCAGAATTATATAATTTTATTGCTGAGTTACCAGAAGGATTTGCGACTGTTTTAGGAGAACGTGGTTTTATCTTATCCGGTGGTCAAAAACAACGATTGGTAATTGCGCGCATGTTTTTACGCAATCCTGAAATCTTAATTTTAGATGAAGCAACAAGTGCATTAGATAATATTGTTGAAAAAGAAATTCAAACGGAATTAGATAAACTAATGGCTGGTCGTACGACAATTATTATTGCCCATCGTTTAAGTACAATTAAAAATGTTGATCAAATATTAGTATTAGAAAAAGGAAATGGTGTCGTACAAAGTGGTACCTTTGATGAACTGAAAAAAATTGAAGGACGTTTTAAACGATTATATGAAGCTGGTTTAATGTCATAATTATTAATAAATAAGATATTTATAACAGGATGAGAATCCTGTTTTTGTATTAATTTATAAGGGCCTTTAAAAAATATGATATGATTAAAATAATAAGTGGAGGCCATTCTGAATGAAAAAACTAAAACAACAATTCAATGAAACTGAAATTTTTGCGGAATATAAAACTTTAGCTCAAAGTAATTTACCACTAGTGATAGCAAACCTTCCTGCCGCTAAAATTGGATATAATAATAATGAAGTTAATGAATATCACCGTAATACTCCTCAATCAGAAATTAAACCACAACAATTTAAATGATTAAAAAATATCTTTTTAACATTTGTTAATCCATTTAATTTATTATTAATTTTTATTTTTGCTTTTGAATTAGGAACTTTTTTTGTGAAAAACTTAAATGATACTTTAGTTTTAGCTAGTGCAGTTATTATTGCAATTATGATGACTTTAAGTGCAACGATTTCTTTAGTTCAAGATTATAAAGCTTTTCGAACAACAAAAGAATTACAACAATTAGTAAAAAAAACATCAATGGTAATACGTGAAGGAAAATTAAATCTTACCAATATGAATGAGACAGTTTTGCCAAGTTTAGTGGCAAAAGCATGAAAAATTGAGTCAAAGAAACTAATTCCGGGGGATTTAATTTATCTTTCAACGGGAGACATTGTTCCGAGTGATGTTCGAATTATCTATACTAAAAATCTTTCTGTTAACCAAGCGGTTTTAAATGGGGAAGGGGCTCCAATTTATAAAACAATTATTGCCAATCCTGAACCACAGCAATTTTTTGATTTATCTAATTTATGCTTTATGGGGAGCAGTGTTGTGGCAGGTAGTGCCATTGCTGTTGTTTTAAAAACAGGAATTAATACTTATTTAGGGGCGCTCAATGTGCAATTAACAAATATTGAATCAGAAAATAATTTTAGTTTTGGAATTAAAAAAATTACTAAATTAATTATTTTAATTATTTTAATTATGGTGCCAATTGTCTTAGTATTAAACGGAATTCGAACAGGAGAATGATTAGATGCTTTAATCTTAGCTTTTTCCGTTGCTGTTGGATTAACTCCAGAATCATTACCAGTAATTGTTGCGGCAAATTTAACTCGGGGAAGTAAAAATTTATCAAAAGAAAAAGTTGTTATTAAACAACTTGATGCTGTTCAAAATTTAGGAGCAATTGATGTTTTATGTACTGATAAAACTGGAACTTTAACTGAAGACACAATTGAATTACAAAATTATCATAATATTAACAAAATTAATGATCCAAAAGTTTTGACGTATAGTTATTTAAATAGTTATTTTCAATTAGGAATGAAAAATCAAATTGATGAAGCGATTATTAGTTATCGAAAAGTTAATTATACGAAGGAATTATCTTCAAAGTACCAATTATTAGATGAATTACCATTTGATTTTATGCGGCGCCGGGTTTCAGTTTTAGTAAAGGCAAAAGCAAACTCTGAACAAATAATGATTACCAAAGGTGCTATTGAAGAAATGCTAGAACTTTGTACTCAATATGAAATTAATGACGAAGTTCTAGCCCTTGATAAAGCAGCAAAATTAAAGATTATTGAAAACTTATTATTATTAAATCAACAAGGGATGCGATTAATTGCAATAGCTTATAAACCAATTAAACAAAATGAAATAAGTTTAGATGATGAAAATAATTTAATTTTTCTTGGTTTTTTATCATTTACTGATGTTATTAAAAAAGATGTCCAGGGTACTTTAAAATTACTTAATAAGTATGGTGTTACAATGAAAATTTTAACAGGAGATACTGCTCAGACAACAGCAACAGTTTGTGAGAAAATTAATTTAAAATCGCAGGGAATTTTAGTTGGTGAAGAAATTGAAAATATGAGGGATGATCAATTAATTATTGCTGTTGAAAAGCATGATATTTTTGCAAAATTAACCCCGTTACAAAAAGCCCGAATTATTGAAGCGTTACAAAAGAATAAACATAAAGTTGGATATATGGGGGATGGGATTAATGACGCGCTGGCTTTGCGAAAAAGTGATGTTGCAATATCAGTTAATAATGCGACGGATATTGCAAAAGAAGCTTCTGATATTATTCTATTAGAGAAATCATTGTTAGTATTAGAACAAGGAATTATTGAAGGGCGTAGTATTTTTGCTAATATTATTAAGTACTTAAAAGTTACCGTTGCTGCTAATTTTGGTTTAATGTTAAGTTTATTAATTGCTTCGGCATGATTATCATTTGCCCCAATGGCGCCAATTCAAATCTTATTTCAAAATTTATTATTTGATTTTTCCCAAGTTGCCGTTGTGTTTGATACTGTTAATGCTGACTATATTAAAAAACCACGAAGTTGGGATACCAAAGGAATTATATCCTTTACTTTATGAAATGGTCCGTCCGTCACTTTAATGAGTGTCTTAAATTTTGTTGTGATGGGAATTGTCTTAACATCATTGGCTTTAACCTTAAAGGTTGACCCAAGTCAAGGTAATAATGAACAATTAATTTCACAGTTCCAAACGACAATGTTTACGGAGGGGGCTTTATTACATATGCTAATGATTTTCTTTATGCGGACTAATAAATTAGCATTTTGAAAAGACTGTCCGCCATTACAATTAGTATTACCAATCTTATTTATTTTAATATTAATTTTTGCTTTGCCATATATTCCGAATGTCAATATGTGGTTACAATTATCCGCCCCGCCCCCAATTTGGTATGCGTTTTTAGGTGGTGCAATTGTCCTTTTTGCTTTATTAAGCATTGGATTAAAAGCTGGTTATCGTAAAGTTTATAATAGTTGGCTATAATTTATAACAGGAAAAAACCGCTTTTTTGGTTAAAAATAACTAGAAAAGAGGTGTTTTTATGTGATACCCGTTTGTAAAACAAGAGCAAAGCGATGATTGTGGTTATGCTTGTTTAGCAATGCTAATTGAATATTATCATCAACAAAAGTTAGCAATTGATGAAATAAAACATCATTTTCAAAATTATCAAGGAGCTTTAAGTGTTTATAGTTTAAGTCAAATTGCAAATGAATATAATTTAGTTTTAACTGCTTTCGAAGTTAATAAGGAAGAACTATTAACATTAGATTTTGAACAGCCGATAATTGCTTATATTTTAAATGAAGCTGGATATTATCATTATGTTGTAATTTATCATCGGCGAGGAAAACGTTTTTTTGTAGCAGATCCTAGTACTCATAAAGGACAGTGAGTGTTAATTAGCGATTTTATGGTTAAATTTCAAGCTGTAATTATTTTTACTAAAAAAAGGAAAGAATTAACTTATAAAATAAAAACATTTTATTTAATTTTTCTTTTTTTAAAAGAGCAAAAAAATTTTTTGTTTTGAGTTATTTTTCTTAGTATTGTGGTAAATTTTTTGATACTATTTGGGAAAAGTTTTATTAAGGTTTATTTTGATCGGTTAACAACAGCCTTACATTATGAGATTTTACTTTTTTTTGTTATTTTTCTAATTATTTACTGTTTTCGGGTTCTTTTTAGTTACTTTTTTCAAAAAGTCCTTGTCCAATTTCAACAAAAATTAACAAAAAAAATGATAACAACATTTGTATCTAATTTGAAAAATCTTTCAATAGTTGAATTTGAAAGATATACTACAAGTGAATGATTAAAACGACAAGGCGATGTTTTAATTTTAGCAACTTTTTTAGGAACAAGTTTTCCGTAACTTTTATTTAGTTTCTTAATGTTAATAATTGGTGTGATTTTCTTACTTCATTTGAATAGTTTGATTTTAGTAATTGTTTTATTAGAGAATGTCATTGTATTTTTTCTATCTTTTTTATTTTTGCAAATTAATAAATTTTGGTACAATCGTTGATATCAACAAGGATTAAAGTTTGAAAATATTACATTAGAATTATATCGTAGTTTTAAATTTCAAAAAAGTCGGCATTTAGAGGCTTATTTTAATTATCAATGAATAAAACAACTTACTACTTTTTTAGCTGAAACTTATGGTTTTGAGAAAAATAATATTATTCAAAAATTAATTCTAAATTTTATTTCCCAACTTGTTATTTTCTTAATCTTTTATTTAGCAATTAGTTTTATCACAAAGCAAACTTTAACTATTGGAAATTTAATGTTTTACAGTGCTTTAACTAGTTTTATTATCAGATTTTACAACCCAATTATCAGGACTCATTGTGGAAAAAGGTAAATTAGAAAAAGCTTTTCATCAAACGGTATTTTTATTATTCCCAGCGCAGCAATCAACAGCAGGACAGTTAGAATTACCAGTTATTAAAACTTTTGTTGTGACAAAATTAAATTATGTTCTTAATGATAATTTTATTTTAAAAGATATTACTTTAGTTTTACAAAATCATTGTTTTATTAAAGGACGTAGTGGTTCAGGAAAAACAACTTTGCTAGAAATTTTAGCAAAATTACGACCAATTACAAGTGGCGAGGTAATGTTTAATGATCAATTTGATTTAGTAATGCTTAATGAAGAAGCAATGCGGCCAAAGGTATTATTATTTCATCAAGATGATTTTTTATTTACTGGTAGTGTTTATGACAATATTATTAATTTTCAACAGCAGTGTGATTATCAAATTTTAACTTTACCAGCTGTAAAGAAATTGTTAAAACAAAATCGATTAGTACTTGACCAATTAGTTTACAATAATGGCGAGAATTTATCACGAGGACAACGGCAAATTATTTTATTTTTAAATCTTTTATTACAATCTTGTGATGTTTATCTTATTGATGAGGTTTTAAGTAATGTTGATTATGAAAGTAAAATTACGTTATTAAAATTATTATTTAGTTTAAAAACAGACAAAATGATTGTTTATGCTGGCCATGATATGATTGTTGAACAATTCTTTTCAGAGGTAATTGATTTGACAAAACTCAATTTTTTGGGTGATGAAAATGAATAAAAAAGCAATTTCTTTAATATTAATTTGCTCTTTTTTGCTTGGCGGATTTTTCTTTAATTTTGTCGAAAACTCTTGATGAAATAAAAAAATCATCAATATGACAATTTGAAAAATAATTTTGTTTAAGATCATGATTTTGCTTTAAATTTTTTAAACATTAAAATATAATACCGTTGATTGTTGTTTTGGTGTTAAACCTTTATGTTGGTATTTTCATTTTCATAGATTTAAATAATTTTGAATATTAGTGAAATCCAAACCATGATAATGAATTAAGGCTTCTTTAAGACTGGATTGTAATTTACTAATCTTATTTAACTTTCGATAACTAGTATCAGGGTTTGTACTAGTTTTGGTAGAATATAGAGTAGAATTTGTTTGTTTTGCTACTAATAAATATAATGGTTGCATGTCAGAAATAATTATTGATTTTTCTTTAATTAATTGCTTATTCATATTTTCAATAATTCATTGTTTTTGTAATCGTTTGGTATTGGTGGATTGAACAAAAATATTATTATTGCTATCAACTACCATTTGAATACAGCATTTGGTATTAGTTGAAAATGGATCAAGATGAGTTTTTCGTTTATCAAATTTATCTTTAAAATTACCTTTATGGATTTCTTTAATAAAAGTTTCATCAATTTGGATTTGACCATTTAATTTTTTAAATTTTAATTGAGTATTTTCTAATTGTTTTGATTGCATTAATTTTTGACGATTATATCAAGCAGTTTTTGGTGTTGTTTTAATAAAACGGGAAATTATTTTACTAGATTGTCCTAATAATGAAATTTGAATTAATAAATTTCACTGTTCATAATTTAAATGACTTCAATAAGTAAAATGATGACGAAAAGCATCAAAACTAGCACGACATTTTTTACATAAATATTTTTGTTTTCCTTCGGGATTATGACCATTTTTAACACAATGATAAGATTTACAATCAGGACATATAATGCCTTTATCTCTAAATTTTTGATCAATTTCATTTAAACGTTTTTGTTTTTTGATTACTTCTGCTTCTTTTTTTATTTTTTCAGCAAATTCTAAAAATTGATCATCTGTAAAACTGTTTTTTAATTCTGTAATTATTTTTTCCATCAATTATTTACCTCTATATATTAAAAATATACCTAAAATTAGATATATTCTATAAATATCAAGAGTTTTCGACAAAATTAAAGGGATTTTTTATTTTACTTGGTTTTTATCCTCTTAAATTATACTATGATGGTTATTTAACAATTTTAAAAGATAGTACCGAAGAATTAAAATATGTTTTTGTCCCAAAACAAATGCCGACTGTTGTTAATATCACAAAACAAGTTAAATTAGAGTATTTCGTTCAAAATTATTGACAAGCGACAATAGTTCAGATTAAGTGAGAAAATAACTATTATTTAATTTTAAATCAAAATGAGCTTACTATTAATTTTTGATATTTGCCAGCTAAAATTTATTTTGGGCAATATACAACATTAGATTATTTGATGAAGATAATGATTTAATTTGTTATAATAAAACAAGAAAGTGTTAGGTGTTGAAATTTGGTAATAAAGGATGATTTTGTAATTCATAATGCAACAACGTTTGATATTGTACCATATCAAGCTGATTTTATGGCAATTTTTCAGAAGATTAAAGTAACATTAAATATTTCAGAGCCATTAGAATTATCATTAATTATTGTTGATGCGAAAGAACAATTGGAGCTGAATAAGCAATATCGACAAAACGATTATGTTGCTGATGTCATTACTTTTGCTTTAGAAGAAGAAAATACGATTGATTTATTACAATTAACAGGTTTGCGTAGTTTAGGCGATATTTTTATTTGTTATGAAAAAGCGTTAGAACAAGCAGCAACATATAATCATTCGGTCCGTCGGGAATTTGCATTTTTATTTACCCATGGAATGTTGCATATTTTAGGATATGATCACCAAACACCAGCAACAGAAGAAACAATGTTTAATTTACAACGGAAAGTGTTAAATGATTTACAAATTCATCGAATTCCAATAGAATAAGAAGAGAAAGAAGAAGGGATTAATGTAATGGCAAAAGGATCACCAACAAAGAAAAAAATGTTTTTTAAATTACGGAACAAGTTTTCAAATGCTTTTCGTGGAATTTATACCGCAATTAAAGAAGAATCAAGTTTAATTATTCATATTATTGTTTCATTAGTTGTAATTGGGCTAGGAATTTGATTACAGAAAATGCTTCCCAATGAATTTGGTTATGTTCAATGAGCAATTTTATTATTAACAATTGGAATTGTCATTGGATTTGAATTAATTAATACGATGGTTGAAAACTTTGTTGATTTATTGTCATTTGAATATAATATTAAAGCAAAAAAAATTAAAGATATCTGTGCCGCGGCAACCTTAATTAATTCAATTCTGGCAATTGCAATTGGATTGTTAATTATGTTACCGCCGTTAGTTGATGTTATTAAATTATATTTAAACATTAGTTAAAAGGAGTTAAAAAATATGACGAATTATTTTGAAAAACTAAAATTATTAAGTACAAAAGCATATGCCCCATATTCTAATTTTCATGTTAGTGCAATTTGTCTTTTAGCTGATGGGACGGAAGTAAAGGGTGTTAATATTGAAAATGCGGCTTATTCTGTGACAATTTGTGCGGAACGAACATGCTTAGCACAAGTATATACTTTAGGTTATCAAAAAAAAGATATTATTAAATTCTTTTTATATACTGATAGCAATCAACAAGGATCACCGTGTGGGACGTGTCGGCAATTTTTATGGGAATTACTTGGCCATGATGTTCCGATAGAAATTTATAATCAAAAGGGGGATTCTTATGTTACGACAATGCAAGATTTATTACCTTATGGATTTACGAAAGAAGATTTAGAATAAAGTTATGGCAAAAAAACATGATGAAGAATTAAAATCATTTGATTTAACTCATGGTCGTGAATTAATTACCGATCACAGTTATCGTATTGTTGATGATGAACATTTAAAAGATTATATGAATAGTAATTCCTTTTATATTAGACTATTTTATACTTTTCATGATAGACGAATTTTATTAACGCATAACGGATGGCGAAAAAAAACTAATAACGATTTAGAAGCATATTGTAAAAGATATATTACTGATTTATCGAAACGATTACACATTGCGGAAATGACATTGACGGCAGATGAATTAGCACAAAAATGAGATTTACATCAATATGATGTTTCGGGTTATGATGATGTAATTTTAAAAACTGTTGCTATTCGGTCATGAGTAAAAAATAATAACAATAAAAAATGGGCTATAGTTGTTCATGGTCTTAATTCACATAAGTTTCGCGCTGTTTTTTTTGGATTAATTTATTTACGATTAGGTTATAATGTGATTGTTTTTGACCAACGGAACCATGGCGAGTCAACAGCAAAAATGACAACTATGGGATATTATGAAAAATATGATTTAGCAGCAGTTGTTAATTTTTTACAAACAAAAATTGATCCAAAACTAAAAGAACTTAATTTTCATGGGTGGTCAATGGGAACTTTTGTAATTATGGAATATTTAAAGTTATCATTTGCAAAAAATAAATTAATTAAAAGTGCTATTTTGGATTCAACAATTAGTAATTTAAATGATTTATATCGTTATTATATGTTAAAGATTAAAGTTAATTATTATGAGCACTATTATGCAATTCGGCGCTATACAATTGATACCCGTGGTTATGATCCAGAACAAATCAATCCTGGGGAGAATTTAGATAAATTAGCAAAACTGCCAGTTTTATATCTTTTATGTAAAAATGACCATGCGACCCCTTATGTAATGGGCCGAGAAGCCTATCAGAATAAACGAAGATATGAACATAAAAAAATTAGTTCGCGTGTTGTTTTTAATTGTGACCATGTTCGTGGGATTTATTATAATCCTTTGCAATACATAACAACAATAACAAATTTTATCACGAATGCAAAAAGAAAATAGTAATCAATTCTTGTTCGATATTGATTACTATTTTTATTTTTTATATTCTTTTTTTGTATGTAATTTTTGCTTGATGTTTTGATAAATTTTTTCATACCATAAAGTTTTATTTTCGTATTTATTAAATACGCGGTACATTCCATTATTTAAACTTTGTAGCCCAACTTGGAAAGTGGTAAAAACTATGACAAAAATAAAGATAATAAAGAAAGTAGCTTGAATTCTTGTTAAACCATCAATCATTGGATTATCGATATCTAAAAAAGGATAGGGATAAGCTCAAATTGTATCGCCGTCATGCGTTCAGGCTGCGGCACGAATTAAAACATACATTAAATAAAAGATCGGATAACTTAAACTAATTCATCAATCTTTTATTAAAAATTCTTTTCTTCAATTAAGGCGATGATCACCAAAAGATAAAAATGTATAAATAAAAAATAGAATTGGCATAATAAAATGGGTTACAACTGTACAACTAATTTGGGCTTTAGTGTATTCGGAAATTGTCACTTGACCATTTTTGTAGCCAATGATAATCCCAATTCAAAAAATAAAAAACATTAACAAATTTCAATTTAAAATGTTTAATTTAAAGTTTGTTGAAAAGAATCAACTTTTTTGTTCCCGATGATGATTAAAGATTGCTAATAATAATCATGTAATGGTAATGATATTAACTTGCACTGAGTAAAAACTTAATAAGATATCATAATTTTGTAAACTGGCACGATAAGAATCTTTATCAACATATCAGAATTCTTTAAAAATGTCAGAATAAAAACCATAAGCTAAAAATCCAAAAGCTAAACTGCCAATTATTATTTTATAATATCAAAGATAGTCTTTATATCAAATTTTATATTTTCAGCGTTTCATAGTTCCTCCTTGATAATCTTTAAAATATTATCATAATAATACTTTGTCTGAACAATAATTCTTATTTTTTGCTAGATTTATTATAATAATATAAAAATATTCGCTTTATTGAAATGCTTTGTTATAATAATAGTAAAGTTAGAAATAAGGTGAAATATATGGCAAATAAGATTAAAATTGAAAAACTGCAATCATTGATTTCCCGTGATTTAACATTTATTATGCAACGAGAAATTCGTAATGAAATTTTAAATACTTTATCAATTAGTGCTGTTAAATTATCAAATGATTTAGGCCACGCTAAGGTTTATTATTCTTCATTATTAATAAAAACAGAATCGGAACTTGTCAATGTAGTACAAGAATATAAAAATGAAATCCGTAGTAAATTAGCTCATAAATTAGAAATTTATCGCTGTCCAGATTTGGAATTTATTTATGATCATTCATTAGACAATGCGAATAATATTGAATCTATTTTACAAAAATTAAAATAAAAATTTGCATTACAAAAGATAATGGCAATTTTTTATTGCTTTAAATTTAAAAGATTAACTTTTATTATGAATTATTATTCTGATAATAAAGATATAAGATATTTTCTAATAAAGCGGCAATTGTCATTGGACCAACACCGCCAGGAACAGGGGTAATCATTTTAACTTTAGGGATAACATTTTCAAAATCAACATCGCCACATAGTTTATTATTTTCATCACGATTAACCCCAACATCAATAATAATAGCATTTTCTTTTACCATTTCGGGAGTTATTATTTTTGGTTTTCCAACCGCTACAATTAAAATATCAGCTTGCTTAGTAAAAGAACTTAAATCTTTTGTTTGAGAGTGGCAGACAGTAACGGTAGTTGAGGCATTAATTAATAAGTTAGCAAGGGGTTTACCAACGATATTACTACGGCCAATAATAACAACATGTTGGCCGGGTAATTTAATTTGATAATGTTCTAATAATAGCATAATTCCTTTTGGGGTTCCTGGTAATAATTGATAGTGTCCAAGCATAAGACGCCCTAATATTTGTGGTGTAAAACCATCAACATCTTTTTTTATTGCAATAGTATTAATTATTTTTTCACTATTAATATGACTAGGTAACGGTAGCTGAACAAGAATTGCATCAACACTTGAATCTTGATTTAATTTATTAATAATATTAAAAAGCGTTGTTTCAGAGATTGTTTGAGGATATGTTAGAGCATTGCAAATAATTCCAACTTTTTCACAAGCAATTTTTTTATTTTTAATGTAGGTACTGCTTGCTTTATTATCACCAACTTGAATAATTGTTAAACTAGGAAGACGATAGTTCTTTTTTTTAATTTCAATAATTTCTGCTGTCACTTTGGTTTTAATTAATTCACTAACCATTTTTCCATCAATTATTTTAGTCTTATCCATTAAGGTTTCCCTCTTTTCTATGTTAAAATACTTTTATATAAGTATTGTATCTGAAAGGAACATAAAGTTAAATGCAAAACCCAATCATTTTTAAAATTGAAAGAGGCATTGATAATTTGATTTATAACGATGCGCTAATAATTAGAAAAACTGTATTTGTTGACGAACAATATGTCCCTTTATCAGAAGAAGTGGATCAGTATGATCAAACTGCTTATCATATTGTTGGATATAATGAACAAGAACCAGTTTGTTGTGCGCGTATTTTACAACAAAATGAAAAATGGTTTTTAGGACGAATTGCCGTTCTTAAAGTTTATCGTCAACATCATATCGGAAAATTGTTATTAGAGGTATTATTAAACTTTGTTCAAACTAATCATAAACCTGCTGCTGTTTATTTATTTGCGCAAGAGCAAGTTCTTGGGTTTTATGAAAAATTAGGTTTTATAAAAAATGGGGAAAGTTTTATTGATGCAAATATTGTCCACTTTCCGATGGTTTATTATTTTAGTAACAATTAAAAGGAGTTGATTAAGATGAAAAATATTACAACAATCGGGGCCGAAATTAATTTAGCAACAACTGATTTAATTAAGTATGGTGATTATATTGCAAAAATAAAAGCTTTTAATTTTAGCACTTGGCCAAAAAAAGCAAAGTTTATTTTAGTAACGGCAATTAATCCAACCAAAGCCGGAGAAGGAAAAACAACATGCTCAATTGGGATTGCTGATATGTTAAATCATTTAGGTTATCAAACAACTTTAGCTTTGCGCGAACCATCATTAGGACCAGTCTTTGGACTGAAAGGATCAGCCACAGGTGGGGGCGAATGTGTTATGCAACCAGAAAATGAAATTAATTTACATTATACTGGTGATTTTCATGCCATTACAACAGCAAATAATATAGTTAGTGCGATGATTGATAATATCCTTTATTGAGGTAATTCATTACAAATTAATCCGGCAAAAATAGTTTGACAACGGTGCTTAGATCTTAATGATCGTGCATTGAGAAATGTTGAAATTAAAATTAATGCTAAAATACAGCGAAATGAACATTTTCAAATTACAGCTGCTAGTGAAATTATGGCAATTTTAGGTTTAAGTAAAGATTTTAATGATTTACGTCGACGCTTAAATCAAGCGATCGTTGCTTATAATTTTGAAAATAAGCCAGTTTATTTACATGAATTACAAATTACTGGTTCTTTATTAGCTTTATTAAAAGATGCTTTATTGCCAAATTTGGTACAAACAAAATATGGGACACCGTTATTAGTCCATTGTGGTCCTTTTGCCAATATTTCACATGGGGCTAATTCTTTAATTGCAACTGATTTGGCATTAAAATTAAGTGATTATGTTGTCAGCGAAGTTGGTTTTGGTAGTGATTTAGGATTTGAAAAATTTAATGATATTATTAATTTAAATGAAGAATATATTCCTGATTGTACAGTATTAGTAGCTACAGTTCGGGCTTTGAAATTACATGGTGGCGGGAATGAAGCAAAATTAGAATTAATAGATCTTGTTAGTTTGCAAAAAGGCTTAGCTCATTTGCAACATCATATTGAAATTATTCAAAATTATCATTTAAATTTTGTTGTTTGTTTGAATCAATTTGCAACCGATAGTCCCGAAGAAATTAAATTAGTGACAAATTGATTAATCGGACAAAAAATTCCTTTTGGAATTAATAATACTTATCAATTGGGGATTAAAGATAATCCATCATTAGTTGAAACAATTATTAATCAAACAACAAAACCACAAGAATATCAATTATTATTTAATCCAGCAACAACATCATTGTTAGATAAAATTAAAATTATTTGTGCTAAAATTTATCAAACAACAAATATTACTTTCAGCTCCATTGCCCAAGAAAAAATTGCTTTGTTTCAACAAGATAATAAATACAAAAATTGACCAGTTTGTATGGCTAAAAATCATCAGACAATTTTTGGAAATAAAGATGCCAATGATAACCATATTACTATTCATGATCTTAAAATTAATTCCGGAGCAGAATATTTTATTGCATATTTAGCAGATATTATTACAATGCCGGGATTAAATCGAAATCCTAATGCATTAGAAATTGATGTTGCAAATGATCAAATTATAAATATTAAATAATTTTTGTTATAATGATATCAAGTAAAAATAGGGGCGAATTTGATGCAGAAAAAAGCAAAATTTTTAGAATTAAATAGTATTGTTAATAAACAACTTAATTTAGCAAGTAGTATTCGTAAGAAAATGCATGAGATTTTTAATACTTATAAAAAGAATTTCCAAAAAGCGGGTTATCAAACAATTGCGCTTGGTGAATATGGTCTTAAAACTTTAACAAAATATGATAAACTTGAATTAGAATTAGCGGTTGTCAAGTATGCCCCAAAAGGTAATAATGGATTACGAGAACGAATGTTTCAAGCTATTTTGACTGAAATGCGGAAAAATGTCAAAAAAGCAACAGTTATTAAAGACACCCAAAATGAGGGCTATTTAGAATATCAAGTGAATGATGAAGTGAATCTTATTGTTCGTATTATTCCTTTTTGTTACAAAAAAGATGACGAAGGAGAACCAAGATATATTTTTTGACGGAATGGAATTGAAAAAAGTGATAATGTAATCCAAGTGGTACAAGGATTTAATAAAGCTAATAAAATTTCAAATAATTTATTACGAACATTAATAAAAATGATTAAATATGTTTTGAAAACTGATTTTACTTATTATTATATTTTATATACTTTGTCATTACGTTGATTTTATGAATATTTTGCTAAAAAATATGACAGTTATTTGCAAAAAATTGATTTAATTAAACGAATTGAAAAAGAAGATTTGAAAAAATACCGTAATATTAATTTTCAGAAGATTTGATTTTTAAATAACATTAATGGTGAAGAATTAATTTTTTATATTTTAGAACGTTATTGGAAGACAGAAACTTATTATTTTCGTGAATTTGAATTTATTGAAGAAGAAATTTTTGAATCAATTTCACGATATAGTTGATATACTAATAATTGTTTTTTGACCCCGTATGATTATTATATTGATTTTAAAATTTATAATATTAAAGAATTTAATGATTTGAATTATGTTCAAGGGGAATTAAAACATGCTGCTTTTTCACGCATTCAGTATGATTATTGTCGTAATCATGATTTGGGAATTTATGTCACACCAATTAAATTAACTGGTGTTGTGGGGTTTGTTCCTTATGCAATTAATTTTAAACAAAAAGCAACAGCATTATTTAAAAAATTAGATCCGGTGAAACGGAAAGATGCTATGAGTGTTAATCAACGGGAAATTATGGAGGAATTAAATTTGATTGCTCATAAGTGACTAACAACATATCGAAAGAAATTAACTTATATTAAAGTCTATTTTGATAAAAAATATCCGATCATTTCCTCTTCAAATTATTATATGCGTTTGCATGCAATTATGACTTCGGTTGATAATTTAAAAAATAATGACTATATTATTGGCAATGATAATTAATTTATTTTTATTCGTTCTTTATTAATTGATTTTTCTTTGTTGTTTTTTGCAAAAACAAATAAATATAAGGTATAATATATTAGTATAAGAAGACATAACATTTCTTTAGAGTTTGTTTCTTATTAGGATGAAAAAAATATTTATACGGGGTGAAAAAAGTGTCAGTTTTAGGGGAAAATAATTGTAGTCAATTTTACGATAATGTAATTCGGGAATTATCATTAATTGTAAATAATGAAAAAATTATTTCACATGATAATCCTGTTTTAGCATTGGAAATTAAGTTATATTATATTATGAAAAATGCAAAATATAATGCAAGTCAAAAAGATGAATTATTAAAAAAAATAATTATTGAGCGAACAAAAACACTAGAATATAAAGTTAAAGAATTAATTCAAGAATACGCCCAAGTTTATCAAAAAATTTATCAAAAACCTTTAGATTTGCAATATGCTTATATGTCAATTTTAAAGAAAGTAAAATATTTTGTGCAAGAACGTTATAGGGAACGTTTAAATATTATCCGTGGTTTTTATTGTCGGTACTTAGAACAAGAACAATGATCTGAATTAGTAACTGGAATCATTGCTGAATCACAACGAAGAATGCAAGCTGCTTTTTTTATTAAAAAAAGAACAACAGGGTAATAACAATTAAAATCGGTATATTAATATTTTAATATACCGATTTTTATTTGTATAATTGTTAAAAAGACAAATAAACGAGGTGGATTTGATGGCAAAAATTATATTAGTTATCACGGGAAGTGTTGCTGCTTATAAAGGACTTGCTTTATACAAAGCCCTAAAAGAAGACCATAATGTTGAATTAATTGTAACGCCAGGGGCGCTCAAATTTTTAAAAGAAATACCATCAGTAGTTAAAACAGAAATTTTTACACAACAATATTATGATAAAAAAGACCCTTCTGAGCACATTTCAATTGCTGCTGATGCTGATTTATTTATTGTATATCCGGCAACTCAAAATTTTATTGCTCAAATAACACATGGTTTTGCTGATAGTTTAGGTAGTTTAGTTTATAGTGCTGTTCAAAGTCATAAAATGGTTTTTCCAGCAATGAATAGTGGAATGTATCTTTCCCCCGCGAATTTACGAAATTTAGCACAGTTAGCAAAGGATGGTGTTCAAATTTATGAACCACGTTTAGGAATGCTTGCTTGTAACACAATAGGGATTGGTAGGGCATGAGAATGAGAAGATGTCTTAACTGAAATTACACAATATTTAACTTGAAAAAAATTATGACAAAATAAAAAAGTAATGCTTAATTTTGGACGAACTAAAACATTCTTTGATGACATTCGTTATGTTACTAATAATTCAAGTGGTAAAATGGGGGATGCCTTACACACTGTTTTAACTTGAACAAATTGTACTTTGGCAACTATTGTTGGTGATTGTGATTTTCCGATTTATTATCCTCATCATAAGGTAAATACTAATCAAGAGATGTTAACAGCAATGTTAGCACAATATGCTGAACAAGATATTGTTATTGCTTGTGCTGCCTTAAATGATTATCAAATTGCTATGCCAAAAAGCGGAAAGATTAGTAAACGCGAACATCCCCAAATTAATGTTGCATTAACTACAAATATTGATGTTTTATTTGAATTAGGAAAGTTAAAACAACAACAAATTTTAATTGGATTTAGTGCCCAAAATGATTTTAATTTAGCTTATGCGCAGCGAAAACTAATTGAAAAGAATCTGGATTTAATTGTTATTAATCAAACTAAAGCAATGGGATCTGATCAAAATGAGGTTATTTTATTAACTAAGAAAATGCATCGTCAAATTCCGCAGCAAAGTAAAATTATTGTTGCGCAAGCAATTTTAACAGCAATTAGTGAAATAATAGAAGAGAGAGACAAATAACAATGAAATTATTAGTAGATATTGGCAATACGGCAATTAAATTTGCCGTGCTTAATAGGCAACAAAAAATTACAGTTTTTTTAGTAATATCTAGTCGGGAATTAATTGCTGAAAAGAATTTTCGGCAATTAATGACAACAGCTTTAAATAAGATAAAATTATCTTTGACAGATTTCACTTTAATATGTTTATCATCCGTTCGACCAATGTGAGATGATTTATTTTGTCAATTAGCATTTGATTTAAAAATTTCATTCTATCAAGTTAAAAAAAATTTAGCATTTGATCGGTTAGGAATTGATATTCCTAACCCGCGAAATCTTGGGGCTGATTTAATTGTTGGTTCATATGCAACATTAGATTTATGTCCTAATCAAGATGTTATTTTGATTAATATGGGGACAGCAACAACAATTTCATTATTAAAACAAGGAGTATTATTTGGAACCATTATTATGCCAGGTTTAGAAGTTGCGGCGGAAGCATTATTCAATCGAGCTCAATTATTGCAACAATTTGATTATTCTTATGAAAATGCCGTAGTAGGAAAAAATACAAAACAAGCAATCAATATTGGTTTGGTTAATGGGCATTTATTCAGCATTACAGCTTTTGTAGAAAAACTTACGACCCAAGTAGCAATGCCGCAAGTGATATTAACAGGAGGAAATGCAGAATATATTAATGCATTAGTTCCTTATCAATATGATAAAAATTTAATTTTTAAAGGATTAGTGGCAATTTTACAGGATAATAAATTAATATAAAAAATAGGACAATTGTCCTATTTTTTATATTTTGAGATATTTTTATAATTCTAAAGTCCATTTAGGTATTTATAATTTTTATTGTTCGTTCCTTTATTTTAAATAAAATAAAGATTACCTAACATGTCCATTTTTTTATTTGATTTACTTATTTGTCTACTTAAGACAAATTAATAATATCATAAATTTGGAAAATTACAATAATTTCCACGAAAATTTCTTTATTTATGGCTATTTATGGTTTAATTTTACATAAAAAAAATTAATTGAAGAAAAATGAACAGCCTATAAGAAACTTCAATTAATTTTCAAAAATGTATGAAAAACAAACTTTTAAGATTATTTTATATTTAAATATTGTCACAAAATACAAATTTTAGCACAAAAGGAAAGGCTAGAATAATTTAAGAAAGATATAAATGTAACAATATTTATTTTTCATACATCATTATCTTAAACTATATTTACTTAATAATCAATTAATTTTTGGTACTTTTTGAAAAATGCCCTAGGAACTATGAAAAGTGTGGTTGTTCAGTGCTCAGAATAATTTAAAAATGATATAATGAAGCAAGATAAGGAATGGGTGGTTTTAATATATGCACGACGGTATTTTTTTAATTAATAAACCAGCTGGTAAAACAAGTCATCAAATTATTCAAGAACTTAAAAGAACCTTGATGATTAAAAAAATTGGGCATGCTGGAACATTAGACCCTTTAGCAACGGGTCTGCTGGTGGTATTAGTTAATAATGCCACGAAAATAAGTGAATATTTATTAACAGCAGATAAAGCTTATGATGTTGAAATGCAATTATTTATTGAAACTGATAGTGGCGATATTACTGGTAATATTCTTCAGGAAACAATCCCTTTTAAGTTTCGTAAAAAACAATTAAAAAAAATTTTTAGTGAATTTAATGGTTTTATGTATGAACAATATCCCCCAAAATATTCTGCTATTAAAGTTAATGGTAAAAAACTTTATGAATATGCTCGTCGTGATGAAGAAGTTGAAATTAAACCACGAACAGTAACCATTAAAGAAATAAAATTAAAAGAATATAATCATCATAATCATACGATTAAATTTAGTGTATTATGTACAAAAGGGACATATGTTCGCAGTTTAGTTATTGACCTAGCAGCAAAATTAAATACCATTGCAACAGTTAAAAATTTATGCCGAACTCAGTCAGGAAATTTTTTATTAACAAATGCAATAAATCCAGAAGAAGTAAATTCTAGCCATTTAATTTCAATGTATGATGCTTTATTCCTTAATAAGCAACAGTTATTACTTTACCATTATGATGAAGAAATTAGACAAGGAAAACCGATTGTGATTATTAATCATACCGATCCAATAATTTTTATAATTGATAAAAATAAAAATGTTTTGGCAATTTATAAGCATATTGGTCGCCATGTTTATGCATGTCAACGCGGGTTATGAGCGAATATTGATATGAATCAATCCCAACAAGTAGATAAGGATGATCATTATTAATGAAAACTTTAATCTGAGATGAAGCAGCTAATCACAAAGCAAAAATTGCTTGTTTAGGTCAATTTGATGGTTTTCATTTGGGACATTTAAAATTAATTAATTGTTTAATGGAAATTAAAGCAAAACAAGATTTAGCAGCAGTATTTTTTACAATGTCACAAAGTGTTTCTGATTTTTTAAATCAGACCAATACAAAATTGTTAGATAATCATTCAAAACAGGAAATCGCCGCGAAATTAGGCTTTGATTATTATTTAGCTGTTCCCGTGACAAGGGAATTTATGAATTTATCAGCGCAACAATTTTTAACAATTTTAAAAGAACGCTTTAATGTTATTAAAATTGTTATTGGATCTGATTTTCGATTTGGTAAGAATCGGGAAGGGGACTTTAATCAAATTATTACTTTTTTTGGGAAAGAAAATGTTTATTTAATTCCGCGACAAGATAATTTTTTTTCTTCCACAACAATTCGAAATTTGTTATTAAATCATGATTTACCAGCGGCCAATAAATTATTATATGAAGATTATCATTTATGTGGCGAAGTAAAAAAGGGTAACCAACTTGGGCGTACGATTAATTTTCCAACAGCCAATATTTATTTACCACAAAAAGTAATTTTACCATATGGTGTTTATATCACGGAAACTTGTGTGGCAGGGAATCTTTATCAATCAATGACTTCATATCGGTTATTTGAAGGCCAAGAAGTGGTTGAAACATATTTATTAGATGTTAATTTAGATTTATATGGACAAGAAATTGTTGTTTATTTTAAAAAGTATTTACGGAAAAATATTAAAATAACTGATTTAACGGAATTAGTTGCGCTTTTAAAACAAGATTTAGCTGATACACTTGCATTTTTTGCAAATAAAGCATAATATTAACAAGGTTGTTATTTCGTTGATTTAAGATAACCCTTTCTTAAATTCTTTGATTTAACATTATATGCCGCACCAACGAAGGGAGAAATTTATAAATGGTTTCAAAAGATAGAAAAGCAGAATTAGTATCAACATTTGGTCAAAATGCTAAAGATACTGGTGCCACAAAAGTACAAATTGCAATTTTAACAGAAGATATTAACAATTTGACTGCGCACTTAAAAATTCATCGAAAAGATATTGTTTCAAGAAGAAGTTTATTACAAAAAGTAGCACAAAGAAAGCATTTACTTGCTTACTTAACTAAAACTGATTTTAATCAATATAAAGCAATCATTGAAAAATTAGGAATTAGAAAATAAAGTTTAAGAATCTTAAACTTTATTTTATTTTAAATTAAATAATTAATCGTCGAAATTGTAAATAAATATGTCAACAATATATCTGTTAAAATTATTAAAAAGTTGTCATATCGGTGCGGGTCTATTAAATAAAACATAATGTTAATTATTCGTCGTATTTATTAAATTTTTATCTTGTGATTATGCTGTTGATTTTTCTTTTCTCTTATATGTTATTGTTAATTTTGTTTTAAGTTATGGGTCGACACTCAATCGAAACGTAGCAATGTTTCTAAAATATAAGATAAAATGCTTGGTTTTTTATTTATTTTAAGGTATACTTATTGAGTTGTTAAACCTTATTTATTCTGTTATCCAAAATAATGCCAATATGTGAAATCAACAGTCGTAATGTTAAAAAACAACCAAATTATTTTATATTAACTATTTAAAGGAGATTAAATGAATTTTAATACACTAAATTTATCCCCAGCCTTAGAAAAAATGATTACTAAGATGGGCTATACTAATTTAACAGAAATCCAAGAGAAAGCTATTCCAATTGCATTAAATAATCAAGATATTATTGGGAAAAGCCATACTGGAACTGGAAAAACGGCAGCTTTTATTTTGCCAATTTTGCAAAGGTTAGATCCACAATTAAAACGACCACAAGCTATTATTTTATGTCCAACAAGGGAGTTAGCAATGCAAGTCATTGACCAAGTTCGAAAATTTGCAACTTATTTAGAAGGTGCAAATGCAACGTTATTATGTGGTGGTTCTCATTTGCAACAACAAATTTACTCATTACGAAAAAGTAACATTATTGTTGGAACACCTGGACGAATTGCAGATCATATTAATCGTAATACTTTACGATTAGATACAATTAAAACAATTGTTTTAGATGAAGCAGATGAAATGCTAAAAATGGGGTTTAAAAATGAACTTGATAAGGTATTTGAGAATGCCCCAAAAAAATATCAAACATTATTATTTTCCGCAACAATTCCAAAACAAGTATTGGAAATTGCTAATAAATATCAAAGTAATCCTGTTGAGATTGTTGCATCAAAAAATGTAAGTCAACAAAATAATATTACTCAATATTATGTTGATGCAGTTTCTTATCGGAAAGAAGATGTTTTACTAGCATTATTTAAAAATTTACAACCAAAGCGAAGTATTATTTTTTCTAATACAAAAGCTTTTACCGATAAAATCGCTAAAATGTTATCAACGATTGGCATTACTAGTTGTGTAATTAATGGTGATAAACGTCAACGTGAACGTTTTCAAGCAATGCGTTCTTTTCGAGAAGGTAAAGCAACGGTAATGGTTGCAACTGATGTTGCCGCGCGAGGAATTGACATTGATAATATTGATTATGTTTTTAATTATGATATTCCAAGTGAACGAGAAAGTTATATTCATCGAATTGGACGGACAGCTCGTGCCGGTGCAACGGGAGTCGCAATAACTATTGTTTCTAATCGTAGTGATTTAAATGAAATTAAACATTTAGCACAATATCAAAAGAAAAATATTGAGTTATTTGATATTATGAAGTATGGTTTAACGCCAAAAGCAAAAGAAGAAACAAGTTTTTGTAATCGTAACCAATCATTAAGTTCTAAACGAAATAATGGGAATACTAAATATGATAGTTCACATGGTTCGCATAACAATGATCGTCGTAATTTTAAAAAAAGCAGTACATCACAATTTGGAAAAAATAAAAAATTTGGAAAAAGAAGTTAAGTTAATAATGTTAATTTTCAATTTCTGTTAGTTAGTACTATTATTTTTAATTACCATTATTAATTTCACTTAAAGGAATAAATTATGTTTCTTAAAATTTTATAATGTGACATTTTAATATGTGGCAAAACTTGCTTAATATTCAAAAGAGGTGTGAAAACTATGAATAAGATATTAAAATTATTAACTGCCGTCTTTAGTATTAATTTTTTTGTTATGCCTTTAGCATATCAGCATAACTTATTAAATAATAATATTACTGATTCGCAAACTCCAAAAATTATTAATCTGGATGATTATATTACTTATGCATTATATAGTGATTTTAAAGCGCATCATCCATCTGTTCTTATTAGAAACCTTAATGTTATTTCCAAAAATTTAACTTATTCTAATGAAAATGTCTCAGTTAAAGATAGTACTTCGTTAAATGATATTGAACCAGGGATTTACTTTGGGAAGGCCACTTTCACCAATAAAACTGCATCAGTACAAACGTTTCAAACTCCGGAATTTATTCAAAAAGTGACTACAACTTATACTTATCAAACTATTACAGGAATTTCAGCTGGAATCGAGCTTAAATTTAAATATCTAGATTTTAATTATAAAGTTAATTATAGTAAAACAGATATTAATACAACAACCAATACCGTAACCCTTACTGCTCCAAATCAAGCAATTAAAGTAAAACCACATACGATTACAACGGCATCGGTTTATTTAGGGACTTCAAAGGGTAATGCTTATCTTAATTTAAATGCAGATATTAGCGGAACAGTTAAATGTGAAATTAATAAAATTAACGGGATTGGAATTACTTATGAAGCAAATATTGTTGATGCTTTTAAATCGTTACAAAAAATAAGTCCATTACCTGATGCCTTTAGTATCAAAGATAATAATTCTCTGCATTTTAATGGCTTAGGAATAATTGACGGATTTGTTACTAAAACTAATTATTTTGTGACGCTTAAGTATACACCTATTGAGTAAGAAAAGAGATGATTAAAATGAAAAAACCATTAATATTAACGGCTGTTTCCGCTCTTTTGGGTGGAACAATACCAATGGTAAGCAGGCCTATTTCAAATCAGATGACTAAAATTCAAACAAATCAGATTATTAATGACGGGCAATTAATTGATTTTGATGCTTTAAATCAAAAAGTAGCATTAGATGTTTTAAAACAAAATTTTCCAGATAAAACAATTACTAATGTTACAAATGTTACGGCAATAAATCTAAATGTTTTTAATGTAAAAGGGGCAATTACTGGTACCACAAGTACGGAAACACCACAAGCTCTTTTTATGGGAGAAAATATTTTAGATAATAGTGCCGGTGATACAGATCAAGTTCTAAAAACTTCATCGTATCAAAAGGAGGTTACAAATCAAACTGCGCATACTGTAACACATGGAATTACAATTTCTGCTAAAGCAACAATTGACGTTTTTAATATTAATCTTGATTATAATTTTAGTGATAGTAAAACAGATACACAAATAACAACAATTACTGTGAATTCGCCAATACAACAAATTATTCTGCCAGCCCATAAAAAAATGTTAGTAAAAACTTATTTAGGCCAAAATGATACAAAAGTTAATTTAGACCTCGATGCCACACTTAATGCAACAATTCATGGCAATTATAAAATTGATAATTCAAATATAACTTATGATTTTGATTTTCCTCTTGCACTAGCATATGAACAATATAGTCTTAACAATCAATTACCAAGTGGAATTTCTGTTGATATGATTAATCAATTGGTTAGTTTCCATGGTCTTGCTGATGCAGAAAATGTTTCAGAAAGTAATATTTATTCTGTTTCAATTGAGGAGGTATAATTATTATGAAAAAAATACTTTTATTATTTGTAACATCAAGTATTACAACAGCAACAGTAGTTCCAACAACATTGAAATTTAATGATACTAATTTACCTAATACCATTTTTAACTCGGTAAATTATAAGTTTGGAATGGCAAGGGTTTTTTGGACAAATTTTATGTAGAGTAATAATTTCTGTATTTTACTGGTGTTAAATAATTTAGTTTGCTATGAATTCGAATATTATTGTACCAATTAATGTAATCAAATAATTTTAATTTAAACTGCTCAATGTTTTTAAATTTATTATTTTTAATAAATTCAGTTTTAAAAATTTTGTATGTTGATTCCGCAACAGCATTGTCATAAGGACAACCTGGTTTACTGTAAGACTTTTGAATGTTATTTTTAGTTAAAAAGTTATAAATAAGATTGTTGTTAAATTCACTACCTTGATCAGTGTGAAATATTTTAATATCATTTAATGTAAAGTTAAGTTTATTAAAGGTATTTTTAACTAATTTTGCATTTTTGTGTAAACTAACATCATAACTAATAATTTCACGATTAAATAAATCAATTAGAAAGCAAACATAATATCATTTATTATTAATAAAAACATATGTTAAATCACTGACAACAACTTCATGTAGTTTATAATTATTAAATTCTTGATTTAATAAATTATTATATTTATATGTAACATTGCTTGTATTTGAATGTTTGTATTTGATTTTTGTATAATTTGAAATTAAGTTATATTTTCTCATTATTTTACTAATCTTTACACGAGATAATATAATATTTTGCTGAGCTAGCATGATTTTAATTTTTCTTGTTCCATAATTTTTACGACTTTTTAGAAAAATACTGATAACAGCATTATCAATGTTTTGATTATTCTTGGGATTATTTGCTTTTAATTGATAGTAATATGTTGATCTAGCCAATTTCAATGTTTTACATAAATTAATAATTGGATATTTTGCTTTGTTATTTTTAATGATTGCTATTTTTTGCCGATTATCAGTGTTGCTTGCTTTAAAATGTCATTTTCCATTTCTAATTGTTTAACTTTTTTACGTAATTGAATTAATTCGTTTTCTTCTGGCGTTCTATTGTCTTTAGCTTTAAATGAGTCCGAGTTACTAAATTGGTGAGCTCATTTCCAAACAGTAGATTTACCAATTTGGTAATCATTGGCTAATTGTTCAGGAGTTTGACCCATTTTGTAAAGACCAACAATTTGTTGCTTAAATTCATCGGTATAATGATTCTTTGCCATAATTACACCTCCATTGTAATTTAATTATAAATATTTACTCTACATTATTGTTGTCCAATTTATCTTAACCTATCCAAAGTACTTATAATAAGACAAGGAGAGATTAAACAAAATGACTAAAAAAGAGTATATAACATATATAAGAACAAATAATGAACCTTTTGATGTTTCAACTAATCAACATAAAATGCTATGAGATATTTCATACCGGGCAATAAAAGTTTTAGCAAAATTAAATCAACAATCAAATCCCAAAAGAATTCATAAGCTTTTTTGTAAATTAACTGATAAAAAAATTGATCCATCATTTATTTTATTTCCACCATTTAATTCAGAATGCGGAGTTAATATTACAATTGGGGAAAATGTATTTATTAATAAGAATTGTAATTTCCAAGATCGAGGGGGAATAGAGATTAATAATGATAGTTTTATTGGCATGAATGTTACAATTGCTACATTAAATCATGGTATAGATGCAAATAAAAGACAAATAATAATTCCCAAGAAAGTTATAATTGGTAAAAATGTCTGAATAGGATCAGGGGTTACAATAATTCCGGGCGTTACAATAGGGGACAATTCCATTATTGCAGTTGGAGCTGTTGTAACAAAAAACGTTGAAACTAATAGTGTCTATGCAGGTGTTCCGGCACATAAAATCAAAGATATTTAAAAAAGTATAATTTTAATTGCCCATAATGTTTGATTCAAAAAGGTTTTTTATTATTTACTAATTAAATGCTTCTTTAGTAAAAGATATAAAATAATAAGCAAAGTTATAAAACATATAATAGGATATATTAGATTCTATTATAATAAAATGATGGATTTGACATAAAATAATAAGCTTTTAAAAATAATAATAAAATCATTGTGGCAAAATGGAATATAGTAATTATTTGATAAAAAAGCTCTATTAATCTTGTATTTTATAAAAAATAAGATAATATTAACTATGCAGTGCCGAAGATATTACCTTTGGTAAAGGAGACAATGTGAATGAAGAAATTGTTAAGTATTTTTACTACATTTAGTATTTTAGTTACTCCAATAACGTGAGTTAATGGTTGCAGTCCAGTACTTGATTTACCTTATATTTCAAATAATAAAATTTCAAAAAATGCACAGAAAACAATTAATAAGGTTGTTTTAGAAAATGAAAAAAATTCGCAGATTAAATCATTATTTGATTATAATCTGGATGAATGAACAAATCCTAGTTTTACTCCTGTGAAAAACATTATGGAAATAAAATTTGATTTAAATAGTTTATTTTATCAAACATCTCAATATTTAAGAATGCAAAAAAATATGCCCACTAATCAGATAACTAAAAAAGATAGTTTAGAATATATCAAAGCAAGCTTATTATCTTCTAGTAATTTAATTAGTCAACCATGAGCCACTGTTGTTGAAAAATACAATTGATATTTAAATCAAAAAAATAAGGATCAAACAGTGCTTGATTTAGGGAAAGTAGTTAATTATTTTGATGGTAATACTTGAAATGACAATTTATATAATCAAAAACGGTGATTATATGTTGATCAAATTCGTAGCAATGATCCAAAAGATTGATTTAGGGATGCTCATGCCTGAACATTAAATCCAAATAGTGAGGACTATAATCAAGATACTAAATTTGATCAAGGAATTTTTTATCATGTTTTACTTAATAATTTTTTGGAAGCAGTTGGTACTAAATATTATGTTAATTTAAAAACAATTTGAAATGAAAATAATAGTCAACATCCGCTTAGTCCAGAAATCGCTGGAATTACTCTTGCTTTTACAACTTGAGATTCAAAAAAATGAACAAAGCATTTTGTTGATAATCGCCCAATTGTAGATAGTAATAACAATATTTTTGAAAATTTACCAATTTTACCGCTTGAACAGAAAATTGGTGTTAAATTAGTTGTTGCTGATATTTATGGCAAAATTTCAAATTATATTATTGGAAATTTTGTTCTTTCTGGTTTGTTAAATTTACAGCATGATTTGTAGTTTTTTTGTAAGTAAGTTACGAGCTATTTAATAAGAGAAAAGAAATTTTTTAAAGGTTTAGTTTAGCGTAAAATCTGATTTAAGGTAGGGGACTAAACCATCTTGTAAGTCTTATATATTTAACTTAATTTTGTAGATTTAAACATTAAATTTATTTTTAATGATTTTTTTTTGCAAATTTCTTGCTGCAACATATTTTATAACGGAAACAAATTTGATAAAAGGGTATTTTTCTTGCAATTTATTAAGTTTTAAACAAAAATTATCTTGTAAACAGTTTAAAGGTTTACATTTAGATCGTTTAATACTAGGTAATAATAAATAAATTACCAGAATCATTTGGAGGATAATGATTTGAAGAAAATTTTAGGATTATTAGCAGCATTGACACTAAGTAGCAGTAGTGCTGTTAGCGTGATTAGTTGTAAACAAAAACCAACTTATTTATTTGGTGGCTCAACTTCAGTTCAAGGCTTAATGAATTCTGTTTTAAAAAAATTTAGTCAAGAATACAATATTAGAGTTTCTTATAATAGTAGTGGATCTAGTGGTCGAGAAACAGGGATTAAAAATAATACTTTAGTTCTTGGCTTTACTTCACGTGCTTTAAAGTCAGAGTTTACCACTCCCCCGTATATGCTGGCTTAAAGTTTGCCATTGATGGCATTTTGCTAATTGCTAGTTTACCATCAGATTGCAATTTATCAGCAGGGGATTTAAATCTTGCAAACAATAAAGTTGATATTTTGCAACAAATTTATCAAGGGGAAACAAAAACTTGAGGTGATTTGTTAGGATGTCAATCTTCGACAAAAGTTATTCCAATTAATCGTGAACAAAATTCTGGGACACGTGATGTTTTCCAAGATAAATTAAAGATTAAAGAATTTAGTTCAGCATTACGAACAGTAAATAATACGGCAGCCGCGATTCAAGAAGTTAAAAATATTCACGGTGCAATAGGTTATGTTTCATATGGTGCTAAAAAATTAGTCAATGAAGCTGATTTGGATATTTTAAAATATAAAGGAGTAGCGGCGTCACCAACAAGTTTAGAACAAGATTATGAACTAAAACGCCATTTTGAATTAACATTTCGTTTGAAGGATAATAAGAATTTATCATTAGTCAAAGATTTTTTAGGGTTTTTAAAAGATAACAAAAAAGGTCAAGCGGCGATTCAAGCTGATGAATTAATTCCAGTTTGAGAGTGGTATGGGAAAAATCCTTTTTCTGACTTATCGGAATTAAATTAATTTATGTACCAGGTTAATACTAATATCTTTAAACGCAAACAAATTACTGATCGTTTAGCAAAAGTAATGATTACTTTATTTTCATTGTGTGGTATTATTGCTGTCTTTTTGATTATTTATTTCATTGTTGCTAGTTCAGTTCCTGCTTTGCGTTACCAAGGGTTTTGAAATTTTTTAACAGGAACTAAATGGGTTATTAATAATGAAACAGAAGAATATCAGTTTGGGGCTTTAGCGTTCATTGCTGGTACTATTTTAGTTTTAACATTAGCGATTATTATTGCTGCACCGTTAGCAATTTTAACCGCTCTTTTTGTAACAGAATTTTTATCAATCCGATTACGAAATTTTATTATTTTTATTATTGAATTATTAGCAGGAATTCCTCCCGTTTTATTTGCCGTCTTTGGTCGAGAAACAATTGGAATGTTGTTTGTGCGGTTTGGTGCTAGTGGACCAACCAATTTATTAACAGCGGGAACAATCTTAGCTTTTTTAGCTTTACCAACAATTTTTGTTTTATCAGCAAATGCTTTTTTGAGTGTTCCTAAATCTTATCGGTTTGCTGCTTTAGCAATGGGGGCATCACGAACATACACTGCCTTTAAAGTAGTTAAAAAAGCAGCTAAAACCAAAATCATTGGGGCTGTAATCTTTGGTATGTGTCGTGTTATTGGTGAAGTTACGGCTATGATTTTATTAACCGGAATGGCAGCACAAATCCCTAATTTAAACCAAGGGTTTTGGAATTTCTTATTTAGTCCAATTGCAACTTTAGCAACCCAAATTGGAATTGAATTACCAGAGCATGTTTCTAGTTTACATCGTTCTGCCTTATTTGTTTTAGGATTAATTTTATTAATGATGGTTTCAATATTAAATATTATTATTTTAACTACTTATAAAATTCAACGTCAAAGAGAACGTGAAAAACACTTAATTCGGGGATTAAAACGAAGATCTCGCCAATCGTTACCATCTTCATTGCCAATAACGAATAATTCAGTTAAGATGTCACAAGAAGAATTTGTGACTTTAATTAATAAAAAAATAACAACAAATTATTATAATAAAACAATGAATTATTGTCGAATCTTTTGAATGCTTTTAACTTGTTTATTAACGCTCAGTTTCTCGGCTTGAATTATTTTGAATATTATCAGTAATGGTTTTGCCGGAGTCACTTACCTCGCACAATTTGATGCAAGTGTTTTTATTGGTTATTATGAGTTATCTCCATTAATTATTTCTACTTTTATGTTAATTTTTACGGGGACATTTTTATCAATTCCAATCGGAATTATTACGGCAATTTATTTAAGTGAATATGCCCATAAAAATAGTCGCTTAGTAACTTTAATTCGGTTTTCAACAGATGCTTTAGTAGCGACACCATCAATTGTTTTAGCTATTTTTGGATATGTTGTCCTCGTAGTTGGGTTGCAACTGGGGCATAATTTTTGATCAGCGGGATTGATGTTTTTTATAATGACTTTACCAATTATTATTCGCGTGGTTGAAGATTCCCTGCGAAATGTTCCCCAAGAATATCGTGATGCTGCGTTAGCCTTGGGAACAAGTAAAATTGGAATGGTTTGTAAAGTTGCTTTACCAAATGCCAAAGGGGGAATTGTTACGGGGGTCATTTTTGCAATTAGCAAAATTATTACTGAAACTGCGCCAGTTCTTATTATCTTAACTTCCTCACCTTTTATTCCAACTAGTTTTAATGATGTTGGAACAACCTTAACAGTAAAAGTTTTTCAATTAGTTAATGAACCAGGAATGTTATTAGTTCTTTCAAACCAATTGCAAGTGCCATTAACTGAATTAACAAATCATATGATTCATCATTTGTCCTTTATTATTATTCTATTTGTTCTGGCTTTAAATATTTTTGTTAAGATTATTGGATCATTTGAAAATAATCGTCAGCCAAGATGATGAACAACAATTAGTATCTTTATTAAATGTTATTGTGGTTCTTTGCTGGGACGAAAAAATGCTTGGAAAAAACAATTACAGCAATCTTATGGTAAAGAAAATAAAGTTCAGAAAATTACAACAAAACTAGCGATTTATAATGCAGAATTATTAAAAGAATATCAAACAAAATTAGCAAAATTTCAGAATCAAGTTGAAAAAACATATCGTCAGAAAAAAAGATAATTATCAATTATCAATTACTGCTTTAGAACGTAAGATTCAAAACTTACAAGAGGAAATGGAATAAGTTATGATGAAAAAAACAACACAAACTTCAAACAATAAAATTAAACAATGATTTAAAAAATTTTTTCGTCGTTTAATAAATCACCATCACCATTGCCAAAAAATACAATTTTGGGAATTCAAAAATTTGATTTTTATTATAATTTTGGAACAAAGCAGGAGCTGTTTAATATTAATTTAAATATTTTAAGAAATAAGGTTACTGCTTTAATTGGACCTTCAGGGTGTGGTAAATCAACTTTATTACGGGCAATTAATCGTATGAACGACTTAATTGAGGGGACCAAAATTAGTGGGGCAATTATGTATAATGACAAAAATATTTATCAATATCGACAAAATATTATTTCATTACGAACTAAAATTGGAATGGTGTTTCAAAAACCAAATCCTTTTCCAAAATCAATTTATGAAAATATTGCCTTTGGTTTAAAAAGTTTAGGAATTTTTGATAAAAGAATTCTTGATCAAACTGTTGAATCATCATTACGCCAAGCTGCTTTATGAGATGAAGTCAAAGATAATCTTCGTGATTCAGCCCTAAGTTTATCTGGGGGCCAGCAACAACGGTTGTGTATTGCCCGCGCAATTGCTTTAAAACCAGAAATCTTGTTAATGGATGAACCAACTAGTGCTTTGGACCCAATTGCGACAGCTAAAATTGAAGAATTAATGGCCGATTTAAAAAAGGATTTTACCATAATAATTGTGACGCATTCCTTGCAGCAAGCCGCAAGAATTTCGGATTATACGGCGTTCTTTTGAATGGGACAATTAATTGAATATAATAAAACATCGTTATTATTTTCTCATCCTCGCGAAAGAAAAACAGAAGATTATATTACTGGTCGTTTTGGTTAAAAGGAATAAAATATGATAAAATGTAATTGTCCGCAAGGACAGTTTTCTACGTTTATTATAACGTTAAAGTGTGCTTGGGGTTATTAACCGCTATATAAATCAATAACTCTACACCCAAACACTTAAAGCGGTTCAGAGTTATTTTAAAAATAAAACAAAACTAACACTTGTTGTTAGTTTTTAATTTGAAAAAGTAGATTTTTTAATAAAAATTAGTTATATTTATAAAGAGACTAGGGAGGTTTTACTGGTGAAAAAAAAGTCATTTTAATTGTTGGCCCAACAGCAAGTGGTAAAACAAATTTATCAATTAAGGTTGCACAACAATTTATGGGTGAATGTATCAATGCTGATGCAACCCAAATCTTTAATGGACTAGATCTTGCAACAAACAAAATAACGCTTGCGGAACAAGCAGGAATTCCTCATCATTTATTATCAACAATTGATTTAAATAATAATTATTCTATTAATACTTATCAAAAACAAGGACGACTTATTTTAAACAGGCTTTGACAGAAAAATAAGCTGCCAGTTGTTGTTGGTGGTAGTGGATTATATATTAATGCGTTATTAAAAAATTATCAATTTTCTAACCACGGTCGAGATTTAGAAAATGCAAAACAGTATGAGCAATATTCAAATCAGGAATTGTGACAAAAATTGGCCGTGATTGATCCTAAGGAAAGTGATAAAATTCATCCCAATAATCGAAAACGGGTGTGGCGAGCATTAGAATATTACTTTCAGACAGGAACCTTAAAGTCAGATAATGATCAACATTATGCTGATTGGTATGTTGAACCATATATTATTGGGCTATTACCAGATAAAACTGAACTTTATCAGCATCTTCATGATCGGGTTTTAAATTTAACAGAACGAGGATTATTTGCAGAAGTAAAAGCAGCATATGAATATTGCAATTATGATGTTACTAAACAAAGTATGAAGATTATTGGTTGTCCAGAAATTATCCAATATTTGAAAGGTGAAATTTCGTATGAAGCAACTTTATCGGCAATGGTGCAGGCTAATAAACTTTATGCGAAGAAACAAATAACATGATTCAAACATCAATTAACAAATATTCATTGATATCCATTTCATTATGATCAGTTTGAAGATATTTGTCATAAAATTATTTTAGATTTACAGAGTGGTGATTATTTAAAATAGGAGGTTAAAATGAAAATACCAGCAGAATTACAACCATTTGCGGAAATGGTTCAAACAAAACGTCATCATATCGCAACTAATGTTCAGATGCGAAAAGATTATTATACGATAAAGAAAACAAAAATAATGTTAGCAAAAGAACCAGGATGACGGGCAAAAAGAAAAGAGATTGCAAAAGAATATCAGCAGGAACTTAGCAGTTATTATTTAAAAGCCAATCAATTTTTTAACGAACAAATTTCGGAAGTAAAAGCAACAATAAATTTCAATCTTATGACAATAACAAGTTTAAAAAAAAGTCGTACTAAAAGTAATAAAAGTGAAATTAAAAAACAAATTAAAAATTTACAAGCAAATAATACACAAAACTATCAAAAGTTAAATATTTTACAGCCACATTTATTTTGAACGATTGTTTTAATGTTTATTAAGGTTGCTTTTATTGGGTTTGGTGGGGGAAATGCAATGTTGCCCATTATTCTTTCAGAAATTGTGGAAAAAAAGGGATGAATTAGTGCAGAATATTTTGATAAAATTGTGATTTTATCAAATGCTTTGCCGGGACCGGCCACAATTCAAGTGCCGGCCGTTATTGGTTATCAACTGTATGGTTGACGGGGTGCATTAGCGGCTTCTTTATGTGCTAATTTTCCATTGATGTTATTAGTTGGGGCTTTAACTGTTATTTTGCAAAATGCAATTCCGGAGTTATATTTAGCATATATATCATTAGCAATTATGCCAGTTATTTTAGCTTTAATTTTTGTTCTAATTATTAAAATGTTTCAATCATCAATGAAAGAAATTACCTTGTTTGTTTCTTTACCAATTATGATTTTTTGAATAATTTTTTTAGTTGTAATTCCGGCTCCATATAATATTCCAGCAATTGTTATTATTGTGATGATAGTTATTAGTTTAATTATTTATAGTTATAAAAATAGAAAGAAACGAGGGCAAAAATAATGGTTTTAAATATTATACTTTATATTGTTGTTTGTTTCTTAGTGGGAATTACAACTTTTGGTGGTGGACAAGTTTTTTATGTTATTTTTAATTCATTATTTACTTTACTTCTGACACCAGTAGTGGCAAATGAATTAGTTACTGTTCAAGATTGAGATTGAGGTTTAATTTTTTCATCAGTGACGCCAGGTCCAGTTTCGACGCATTTAACAGCATATTTAGCAATTTTAGTTTCAAAACAAAATATTGCATTATCATTATTAATAATGATTATTTCTTATGTTGTTATTACTTTACCAGCGACAATTATTATGGTTAGTGTTGATAAACGCGTTACAATGAAAAGCAATCAATTTCAGTATCTTACAAAATTATTAAAACCCGCTGTAATTGCTATCTTATTTTATTTAATTATTGATTTAGTTTTTTCGATAGCGAATTTTAATTTATATACTGGGACAGCCGGGAATGGACCCTATAGTTTTATTACTGGTAACTGAGTTGAAATTATTAAAGTAAGTGTTTATTTTATTGTTGACTTTAGTTTAGCTGTTTTTATTTTTTTGAAGTGTAAAAAAATTAATCCATTATGAGTAATTTTATGTTCTGGTGTTGTTGGTTTTTGTATTTTTTATTTTATTCATTAATTTAAAGGTTTTTAGAAAATAATTATTAAATTATTAAAATTTTGGTATAATTTATTTTGGCAAAACAATAGAAAAAACTATTAGAAATTTAACTAGATATAATGATAATAATAAAATTACACTTTTTTTGGTAAAGATAAAAATTAAAAATGATTTTATTTGTAAGTTATTTTTGTAAGGAGAAAATAATGAAAAAAAATTACTATAAAATATTAGGAGTATCATCAAATGCTGGTAACAAAATTAAAGAAAATTTTCGGCGATTAGCAAAAAAATATTATCCTGATGTTTCAACTATCAGAAATGCAGAAAATAAATTTCATAAGATTACTGAAGCATATGAAATCTTATCAAATCCAAAAGCTAAACAGGAATATGATGAAAGTTTACTATTTAATAAGTTTGATAATGTCAAATACAAAGATTTTTTTGACTTTAATAATAAAGTTTGATCAAAGAAAAAAACATTTAACAAACCTAAAAAAGGACCACTTTTGATCGGAAAGGTTGTTTTAAAAGCACAAGATGTTATTCGTTTAGGGAAAGCTAATGTTACTTTATTTGTTGAAGAAAATTGTACAATTTGCCAAGGCGCGGGTTATTATTTTGAAAATGGTTCTGAATGTTTCTGTGCTACTTGTGGGAGTTTCGGACGTTATCAATTGCAAAAAACAATTGTTGTTTATTTACCAAGTTTATCAAAATTAAAACAAAAAGTAGTAGTTCATCGGGTTGGCCATGCTGGGTATTTTGGGGGCGAACGTGGGGATATTAGGTTGAAGTTAATTTTGCAATGTGAATAAAAAAACATTTTAATTAAAATATTTAATTAAAGAAAAGCTGAATTTTAAGAATAAAAATAGTTTTTTTTGTTTAAGTACATAATTATTATCAGAAATAATAAAACAATAAAGCGATAACAAATTAATAAAGATTTTAGATATGCATTATTTTCAGAATAAAATATCTTTTATTTTTTTCAAAAATTTTAAATTAGGATTAGGTGAAATAAGGGCTGATTAATTCTTATTTTTTTCAATTTTACTTTTTTTAGTATAAATTGACGGTTGATTAAAAAAGTTTAACTTTTTATTATAATAATATTTGCTTCATTGTTTTAAATTAATCTTTTATAAATAGAAAAAATAATAAGAAAGAATATAAGTTTAGTATTAAGAATTACTTTATTTTTTAAATTATCTTAGCAAATTATTTCTAAATTAGACTTTTAAATAGAATTAATTTGATAAATAAACAAAATAGTTTTTTTTTTTTTTTAAAAGAGATAATTAATCAATAAGGAAATAAAAATGTTCTAAAGAAATTATAATTAAGAGGAGACAATATGATATGAAACAGTTATTAAGTTTATTAGGGATTTGTACCTTAAAAACAACTAGTGCAACTGCACTTGTTAGTTGTAAAACTCAATTAAAGATTAATGAAGATACGAATGACGAGCAAACGGTAAAAGATATTGATAACTTATTAAAAATTGCGAATATGGCAAAAAAAGCTTTAAATGAAGGTTTATTTAGAAGTAATATTGATAGTAAAGATGTTAGAGGATTAGATAAAATTTATCAAATAGTAACAAAACTTGATGAGCCTTATGTATTAAATAAAACAAAAGATGGTAGTATCATAAATTATTTTGATACTGTTTTAAATGTAATATTTGCTAATATTAATCATAAGATTATTCAAGATTATTCAAATTATTATTATGATAGTCTACCATTATCATATGAGAAAAATGATGTAGAATATACTATTAATTGAGTGGACAAAAATGATTTAAATTTTTCTAATTTTAATGTTGTTTCTGTTGATTTGAAATTAAAGTTTAAGGTACAATTTAAAAATTATATTCAGGATGAAATTTATTCTGTTATTTTTAATGTCACAAATAATTTAACTAAATTAGATGAAGTGATTACAGACGTTTCGAAAATTATTTTGCCAGTTTTCAAAAATTATGCAAACCAATATAAAAATGTTAATTTAGGACAAGATAAGTCAGAAAAAGGTTTTTCAGAATTGTATGATGAATTTAATATCATGTATGGAAAAAATTATCAGCAAGTCGAAGATACATTTAAAAACAGTTTTCAAAATTATGTATTAAAGTCAACTATAAATAAGTATCACATTTCTTTTAATAATCAAAATTTATTTTTAGATCAAACATCTTCTGCTTTTTTACCAAGTTATGACCATAAACAAATACATCCAAATTTTTCCGAAACATTTAAATTAATAAGTCATTGGACCATTTTTGATATTGATATGAATGAGTTAACAAATAAAAAACCAAAATTATCATTTAAGGCCCAGAGTGAAAGATATCAGGCAAGAATGAATGAACAGTATAAAAAGTTTGTTGATGAATTTTATGAATTACATTGGGAAAATGATATTTTGAATTTAGCAACATTTAGTTTTAACTGAAATTTTGTGAAATTAAGTGGTCTTGCTTTAGCAAGAGATTTTAGTGAATCAGTTGGTGCAGATTTAGGAACTGCGATAAATATTAATCGTAAATTCTTTAATAACAAATTACAAAATTTTATTAATATTATTGTTGAATTTTATAAGTCTGTTGATATGCAATTAGTGTGGTATGCACAAACGACGTGGTTTTTGAAAGAGAATGTTTTTACAAAATATCTTAATGATCCTAAATCTTTTTCCTTTAATAATTTTGCAAAATCAAATTTTAAGAATACATCTATTGGAGAAAAATTATCAGATATAAATTTATTGAATTTTTAAGCTTTTGAAAATGTATTGTATCCCCCTCATGCTTATCATGGCGACCCTAATGAGCCTGCCCCATGAGATGGATCACGACCACGACTTAATTTTTTTGCTAATTCCATGATTTCTTTTGCTTTTGGGAATAATGACAGTAAACAAAATATTATATTTCCTTTTCATTTTAATTTTGACAGTTGGAAAAGTAGCAATCATGTCCCCACAGTTGAGACTAGCAATTTCTACATTCGGAGTGAATAAATTTTGATAGAAAAATAAAATAAATAAGAAAACGAATAGATTGTTCGTTTTCTTTTAGTATAATGATAGTAATAGATTTAGAAAAGGATTAACGATGAAATTTATTGATGTTGCTAAAATTAAATTATTTGCTGGAAAAGGAGGGGATGGAGCGGTTGCTTTTCATCGTGAATTATATGTTCCAAAAGGAGGGCCATCGGGCGGCGATGGTGGTAATGGTGGGAGCATTATTTTTGTTGGTGAAGAGGGAATGAACACCTTATTAGATTTAAAGTATCAACGGGAAATTAAAGCGCTTGATGGTGAAAATGGAACTGTTAAAAATATGCATGGTAAAAATGCTCTTAATAAATATATTAAGGTTCCGTTAGGAACCTTAATATATAATAACGAAACAAATGAAATCATTGGTGATATTGTTGAACATCAGCAGGAAATTATTCTTGCAAATGGTGGGCAAGGTGGTCGTGGTAATGCACGGTTTGCAAATTCCAAAAACAAAGCACCAACCATTTTTGAAGCTGGTGATTTAGGTGAAACCTTAGAAATTCGTTGTGAATTAAAAGTTTTAGCTGATGTTGGTCTTGTTGGCTTACCAAATGCTGGCAAATCAACGTTATTAGCTAAAATTTCAAAAGCTAAACCCCTAATTGCCGACTATCCATTTACAACTTTAAAACCGCAATTAGGGGTTGTTCGCGATGATAGCAATTATAGTTTTGTTGCAGCTGATTTGCCAGGATTAATTGCTGGTGCTGCAATTGGGAAAGGTTTAGGTCATGACTTTTTACGTCATATTGAGCGCTGTAAATTAATTGTTCATGTCTTAGATATGTCAGGAAACTATGGGACGGAAGATGTTTATCAAAATTATTTAAATATTAAAACAGAATTAAAAGATTATAATTATAAATTAGAATTACGAAAAGAAATTATTGTGGCAAATAAAATGGATCTTGAGATTTCAATGGCAAATTTAGCGACGTTTAAAAAACAAATGCCAACTGCTGATATTATTGAAGTTAGTGGTTTAAAAAATCAGAATTTAACCCTATTAATAAATCAAATTGGAACAACTTTACGAAGCATTAATGAAAATAAAGCTTTATGGCAATTAGATGAACCAATTGAAGAACAAGAAGATTATAAGGTATATACTTATGATATGCCAACTGAAAAAGAAGTAGTCGTTGATAATCTTGGCAATGGTATTTGAAAAGTTACTGGTACTGCAGTTTATAAAGCATATCAGAAAACGCCAATTAAAACATATGATAATTTATTATTATTTAATAAAAAATTACAAGATTTAAAAGTTTTTGAAATATTACGAGCAAAAGGGGCACAATCTGGTGATACAGTTCGATTTTTCGATTATGAATTAGAATGGGATGGTTAATGATGAGGGATTTAAAACAGTATTTAACATATTTAATTGATTGAATTAAAGCAGAAGTAATAAAGGCAAATTGTGATGGGGTTGTTGTTGGTTTATCTGGCGGAATTGATTCTGCTGTTGTGGGTTTATTAGCCCAAAAAGCTTTTCCTAATCATCATTTAACTGTTGTAATGCCTTGTCATTCTGATCAGTTTGATCAAGAATGTGCTAATTTATTAATTAATGCTCATCAATTAAAACATCAAGTTGTTGATTTATCATCAACATATGATCAATTAGTTGCAGACTTAAGAGCACCACAACATCAATTAGCATTAGCTAATATCAAACCACGCTTACGAATGACAACGTTATATGCATTAGGCCAAAGTTATAATTACTTAGTTTTAGGAACCGATAATGCTGATGAATGACATGTTGGCTATTTTACTAAACATGGTGATGGTGGTGTTGATTTAGTTCCCCTTATTCACTTGTTAAAAAGTGAAGTACAACAAGCAGCCCAGTTATTAGGAGTTCCAACGGAAATTATTACGCGAGCACCAACAGCAGGATTATGAGCAACACAAACGGATGAACAAGAAATGGGTGTTAGTTATCAGCAATTAGATGATTATTTGCAAGGAAAAACAGTGCCAGTGGTTGTGGCAAAACGAATTCAAGCATTATATAAAGGTTCGGAACATAAACGACAATTAGCAAAAGCTCCGCCAGTTGCTTTTAGTCCTTTAATTATTACAAGTAAAAAATAAGAATTATTACTGACATTATTATTTAATATTAGTTTTTTAAAATAAATATTTTAAAAGTATTACAGAAGAAGGAAATTTAAAAAAGCTGGTTTTATTTGGCTCTTGTTTTTCGCTCTTTTTTAGAGTATAAATATAGATAGTAATATATGAGTAATTTGAAGGAGTAGATAAGATGGATGATAAATTAATTGTAGACAATACGGACTTTTTATTAAAATTTACTCTTGAAAATTTAAATATTTTAAAAAATATTAAAATTAAACTTGATCAAGAAGTTATTAATTTATATGAATTTGCAAAACAAAAAAAGCAGTCAGTGCAACATTTATGAGAAAAATCAAAACAAAAAGATCATATTAAAATTAAAAATCGAATGGAATTGGAAAATTTAATTCAACATTCGTTATTAGAAAAATATGTTGATGGAATTTTGACTCGTTTTGAATTTCGAATTGATACAATTGTTCGCCAATATAATCCCGCCGAAAAATTTGTCAATATTATTAATTCCGCCGAAATAAATGCTAAGAATTTATATTTAAAAATTAAAGAGCCACAACGTTATTCAACAAAAGAAATGCTAGAATTACAAGAATTGTTAAAAGAAGTTAATGCCCCTTTAGTTGCATTAGTTAAACAATATAATGAAATTCTGACGCAACTACATGCAAGTAAGGTTTTAATTGAAAAAATAACATTAGAAGAAGTAACAATTGAATATATTGATTTTTTCTTATTAGATGATGATAATTAATATTTCCGATTAATTTTCATTTTGTAAATTGTAAATCCAATTAGGACTTTTCCGACCCTTATTAACCAAATAATAACATCATTGGAAAATAATGCGACACTTTTTATGTTATTTTTTAATTTGTTCTTATTTTAGCACAGTAAAAAATAGTTTTAATAAACTTTTAAAATAATTCTACTTATAAATTAATGTCATATATTCAAATGCTTTTTTAGAAGTTGTTCAATTCAGACACGGTCGTAATTTGTTATTAATTGTTTTCAATATTCATTGTAATTTATTATTATTATTAATTTTATTAAAATCAGTACCTTTTGGTAATCAATGCCTGATATCTCTATTTATTCGTTCAACATGGGGTTTTTGAGTTGGGGTTCCAGCGTCACAAAAATAAACATTTGTATTAGTAATCTTTTCAATATTTTTCCATTGCATGAATTCTTTACCTTGATCAGTTATTATTCCTTTAATACATTTTTTAAAAATGTTTTTCTTAAATATTTTTTTAATTGTTTTGACAACTTCTTCTGCTGTTTGTTCTTTAAGTTGTTCAGCAATAGTAAATTTTGTTAATTCTTCTGTAAAAGTAAGAATAGCTGATTTATGGTCTGCACCAACTAGACAATCCATTTGGAATCAACCAAACTCATAACGATCATGCTTAGCTTCTTCAATAGTTCTGTAATTTGATAATTTACCTCGATTATCATTTGCTTTAATTGTTTTTCTACGCTTACCATGAAAATATAATTTTTTTTGTTCAAATTAAATAATCCTAAATAAATATATTTATAAAGTGTTTTAAAACACATTGGAAACTTTTCCTCAAATTCAATTTCATACATTTTGCAAAGTGTTTCAGGTGTATTATGTATAGTATTAAAATTCTTATTTAATCATTTAATTTGCTTAAATGTTAAAGTAATATGCTTTTTACATTTCTTTCTTTTTTAAGATATATTTTTTGTGATAATACGGCATCATATTGTTTAAAGTTTCTAAATTTTTTAATTTCTAACGATATTGTATTTTTGCTTCTTTTCATATATTTTGCTATTTTTGATAAATTAGGTTGTCCATTCTTTTTTTTAAATAAATCAGATAGTAATAAATCTTGCAATATTGCTTTTTCATCCATACTTAAATGTTTAAACTTTTTCATGACCCTAAATCCTTTCTGAAAATAGTTTTAACATAAAATTAAAAATTTATAAAATTTATTGACATTATTACGAATAATGATATTATTACATTGTAATATAGCATATGGATTTTTCCGACCCTAAATTGCTAATTAATTACAAAAATATAGACTTGCAAAAGTCTTTTTTTTATGTAAAATAAAGATAATAAAAAAAGAACCGCGATGGTTCTTTCATAGTTTTAATTACTCTTTTATTTAATCATATTGTTTAAATAATAGCAATTTTAATATGCAAAAAGGAGTAAAAAATGAAAGAATTTAATCCAAATAAAGCAAGTTATACAACAATTTGAAGAAAAATTGAAGAGTTTTGAAAAGATAAGGAACCAAATATCCCTTATACTTTGAACGATTTAACCGATAAACTCAATCTTTCTAGCAGATGAAGACATGAAACATGGATAGGTTAAGATAAATTGGACAACAATAATGTAGAGTAAATATTTATAATTAAATTACAATGGAGGTGTTTATGGCAAAGAATCATTATACCGATGAATTTAAGCAACAAATTGTTGGTCTTTACAAAATGGGTCAAACTCCTGAACAATTAGCCAATGATTACCAAATTGGTAAATCTACTGTTTGGAAATGAGCTCACCAATTTAGTAACTCGGACTCATTTAAAGCTAAAGACAATAGAACGCCAGAAGAAAACGAATTAATTCAATTACGTAAAAAAGTTAAACAATTAGAAATGGAAAATGACATTTTAAAGCAAGCAACACTGATAATCGGCAAAAAATAGCAATCATTAAAAATAACAAAGCAAAATATCCAATTATTAATTTATGTAAAACATTGAAATTGGCTAGATCAACATATTACTATCAATTAAAAGCAAATAATCCCAAGAATAATCAAAACATTGATAATGCTGTTATCAGTATTTTTCTAAAAAGTCGTAAAAATTATGGAACAAGAAAAATTAAAATCATGCTAGCTCAGCAAAATATTATATTATCTCGTGTAAAGATTAGTAAAATAATGAGAAAATATAACTTAATTTCAAATTATACAAAAATCAAATACAAACATTCAAATACAAGCAATGTTACATATAAATATAATAATTTATTAAATCAAGAATTTAATAATTATAAATTACATGAAGTTGTTGTCAGTGATTTAACATATGTTTTTATTAATAATAAATGATATTATGTTTGCTTTCTAATTGATTTATTTAATCGTGAAATTATTAGTTATGATGTTAGTTTACACAAAAATGCAAAATTAGTTAAAAATACCTTTAATAAACTTAACTTTACATTAAATGATATTAAAATATTTCACACTGATCAAGGTAGTGAATTTAACAACAATCTTATTTATAACTTTTTAACTAAAAATAACATTCAAAAGTCTTACAGTAAACCAGGTTGTCCTTATGACAATGCTGTTGCGGAATCAACATACAAAATTTTTAAAACTGAATTTATTAAAAATAATAAATTTAAAAACATTGAGCAGTTTAAATTAAAATTATTTGATTACATTAATTGGTACAATAATATTCGAATTCATAGCAAACTAAATTATTTAACACCAGTAAAATACAGAAATTATTACTCTACATAAAATTTGTCCAAAAAACCCTTGCCATTCCACAACCAGTAGTTGAATATCCAGTATGTCTACGAATTTTAAATAATGAACCACAATTCATACAAATATATTTATAATCTTTCATATAAGCCTCCATTAATTAACTACAAAGTACTACAAATTGTAATTGTTTATATAGTTTATACGCCAGACATATATGTCTTCCTTCTTCCGTGCCCATTTGTGTTTTCGCTCTGGGATTTTACGCTCAGTTTTTGAAATTAAATCTACTTGCATCCATATGAAGGACCGAATGCTAAACGCAAATTTAATTGTTTAAGTCACTATCTCTTTAATTTATTGTCGTTTGATATTAGCCCTGGACTTATCACGACTATCGCTTAGTTATAAAAACCAGCGCCGATTTTCATCTTTTCTCATACACTATTTCAGTACTTGCCTCGGCAGGCTGTGGAATAAAAAACACCTTTAATTTTGTCGAAAACTCTTGATATTTATAGAATATATCTAATTTTAGGTATATTTTTAATATATAGAGGTAAATAATTGATGGAAAAAATAATTACAGAATTAAAAAACAGTTTTACAGATGATCAATTTTTAGAATTTGCTGAAAAAATAAAAAAAGAAGCAGAAGTAATCAAAAAACAAAAACGTTTAAATGAAATTGATCAAAAATTTAGAGATAAAGGCATTATATGTCCTGATTGTAAATCTTATCATTGTGTTAAAAATGGTCATAATCCCGAAGGAAAACAAAAATATTTATGTAAAAAATGTCGTGCTAGTTTTGATGCTTTTCGTCATCATTTTACTTATTGAAGTCATTTAAATTATGAACAGTGAAATTTATTAATTCAAATTTCATTATTAGGACAATCTAGTAAAATAATTTCCCGTTTTATTAAAACAACACCAAAAACTGCTTGATATAATCGTCAAAAATTAATGCAATCAAAACAATTAGAAAATACTCAATTAAAATTTAAAAAATTAAATGGTCAAATCCAAATTGATGAAACTTTTATTAAAGAAATCCATAAAGGTAATTTTAAAGATAAATTTGATAAACGAAAAACTCATCTTGATCCATTTTCAACTAATACCAAATGCTGTATTCAAATGGTAGTTGATAGCAATAATAATATTTTTGTTCAATCCACCAATACCAAACGATTACAAAAACAATGAATTATTGAAAATATGAATAAGCAATTAATTAAAGAAAAATCAATAATTATTTCTGACATGCAACCATTATATTTATTAGTAGCAAAACAAACAAATTCTACTCTATATTCTACCAAAACTAGTACAAACCCTGATACTAGTTATCGAAAGTTAAATAAGATTAGTAAATTACAATCGAGTCTTAAAGAAGCCTTAATTCATTATCATGGTTTGGGTTTCACTAATATTCAAAATTATTTAAATCTATGAAAATGAAAATACCAACATAAAGGTTTAACACCAAAACAACAATCAACGGTATTATATTTTAACGTTTAAAAAATTTAAAGCAAAATCATGATCTTAAACAAAATTATTTTTCAAATTGTCATATTGATAATTTTTTTATTTCATCAAGAGTTTTCGACAAAATTAAAGAAAAACACTTAGTTAATAAATAACCGTTCCACTCTGCATTAAGTTTTATAAAATTTAAGTTTTAATAAACCAGTTTCATAATCAAAGATAATTTTTGAATTTTCTAATTTTTGATAAAATTGTTTTTGTTTTTTATCTTTTATACTATTCAATAAATTTCTATGTTTTTAACAAGTTCACAAAACTCTATTTGATACAAATTGTTTATTAGTAAATGATATTTTTTTAAAACAATCCTTAATATCACATATTTTTTGTTGTTTAATTACCATTACCTCCTTATAAGGATTGTTTTAAAATAAAAAAACAACCCTTTAATAAGAGTTGTTTTGTCCTAATTCGTTTTACAGTATACATTATAATAAAAATATAGAAACGAGGCGAATATATATGGAATATAAAATTCGTAGCAAAAACATTATTATAACTGATGCAATGCATCAACATTTAGTTACTACTTTTAATAAATTATTAAAATATCAGCAAGTTAATGAAAATGATCTTGTTCATGCTGATATTGAGTTTACAAAAGAAAATAATGTTGTCATTAATATTTCGATTGATATTAGGGGGAAAAACAATTTTTTAAAAGCACAAGTTCATAATAGTGATTTTTATAAAGCAGTTGACCAAGCTTTGCATAAAGTTGAAGAGCAGTTACAAAAAATTAAAGGTAAAAGAGAAGACCGCCATAGTAAAAATCAACCACTCGGAAAAGTTTATGCAACAACAATGGAAGTCGAAGAAGACCATGAAGAAGAATTTATCATCTAACTTTAAAACATAAAAAAAGTTTAACTAAATTTAGTTAAACTTTTTTATACTTTTTGCTATTGTTTAATAGTAGTTGTATTTACTGTGACATTTGGTTTATTAACTTGAATTGCGCCAATTCCTTCTAATAATCAAATTAAAGCACCAATTACAGCAATTAATTCTGCAACAACAATTACCCAAGTTGAAATATTTGTTCTTGAGGTAATAATTGCTCCAATCATGCCAATAATTGCAATCATAATAAAAATAATTCCAGCAATTAGTTTACCAAGTTTATGACGAACAAATGTAGCCACAAAGATAAACATGAAGGCTGTAATTAAAATAATTGCCCCATTATCACCTGTATTGTTGTGAACAAAAAGCCTTGTATCAACCTTAACACTTGGAAATGAATTTAGAATTGCTAAGATAAATAATCATAATCCAGAAATTCAGAGCATTACTTTTTGAAAAGTTACACTAATTTTTATTGTTGCATATTTCATTTTTGCCATAATTTTTCCCTCCTTAACGGTATTAATAGATATATTATAACTTAGTTTTAGAAAAATTATTGATAAATTAAATAATTCGTAAAATATCATTTGTTTTAATATTTAAGAACTTAATCATTCCTGGCGCTAAACAATAGACAAAATAGCATTGGGGGAAATAGTGACTCATTTTTTGGGAACCAAAATTTTGAATTGTTGAAATAACTTCAAAATTTTTATTGCAAAAAATCACATCAAGTTGGTAAAAAATCCCAAAACTATTAAATCCATGAACTTTACGAAGTAAATAGCCATCTTTCATTGTAATATCTTTTGGTTGAATTAAACTAGTAAATTTATCGCGTAAAGATTTAATAACATGAATATTAACATCATGGGGTGTACTATTTATTGTTAATGTTTTTCGATCTTTTAATAAATAATAGTTTTTATTTCGTTTATGTTTTGTTTGATGAAATTTATAAATTAATTTTGCAAAAATTCCCATAATAACACCTTTTTTCTTTTTTCTTAACAATTATATAAAATTATATTATAATTACCAAGAGAAAAGAGGAGTTATTATGAAATTTGCATTATTTTTAGCAACTGGGTTCGAAGAAGGCGAAGCAATTATTACGACAGATGTTTTACGTCGTGGTGGAATTAATTTAGATTTAGTTAGCGTTATGCAAACATTAGAAGTTGTTTCATCACATAATGTTACAATTGTAGCAGACAAATTAATTACCGATGTTAAATATGAAGATTATGATGGTTTTGTTTTGCCTGGCGGTGGCGTTGGGGTTGATAATCTAACAAAAAATGAAATGTTAAAGGATTGATTATTGAAAGCAAACAGTGATCAGAAAACAATTGCAGCAGTTTGTGCTGCCCCCCAAATTTTAGGGTATTTAGGGATTTTAGACAATAAAGAAGCAACCAGTTATCCTGGGTGCACTAAAGGAATGGAAAAGGCAATTTATAATGATGAAATGGCTGCCATTACTGACGGGCATGTTATTACCGGTGCTTCAGTTGGCTCAACTATGAATTTTGCATTAGCAATTGCTGATCGGGTACTAGGACCAGAAAAAGTAATGGCTCTGCATCATGAGTTAGTGATTCGAGACTAATAATTTTCAGCAAATAATTTGCATATTAATAAATAATTATCTTTAATTTTGTCGAAAACTCTTGATATTTATAGAATATATCTAATTTTAGGTATATTTTTAATATATAGAGGTAAATAATTGATGGAAAAAATAATTACAGAATTAAAAAACAGTTTTACAGATGATCAATTTTTAGAATTTGCTGAAAAAATAAAAAAAGAAGCAGAAGTAATCAAAAAACAAAAACGTTTAAATGAAATTGATCAAAAATTTAGAGATAAAGGCATTATATGTCCTGATTGTAAATCTTATCATTGTGTTAAAAATGGTCATAATCCCGAAGGAAAACAAAAATATTTATGTAAAAAATGTCGTGCTAGTTTTGATGCTTTTCGTCATCATTTTACTTATTGAAGTCATTTAAATTATGAACAGTGAAATTTATTAATTCAAATTTCATTATTAGGACAATCTAGTAAAATAATTTCCCGTTTTATTAAAACAACACCAAAAACTGCTTGATATAATCGTCAAAAATTAATGCAATCAAAACAATTAGAAAATACTCAATTAAAATTTAAAAAATTAAATGGTCAAATCCAAATTGATGAAACTTTTATTAAAGAAATCCATAAAGGTAATTTTAAAGATAAATTTGATAAACGAAAAACTCATCTTGATCCATTTTCAACTAATACCAAATGCTGTATTCAAATGGTAGTTGATAGCAATAATAATATTTTTGTTCAATCCAGCAATACCAAACGATTACAAAAACAATGAATTATTGAAAATATGAATAAGCAATTAATTAAAGAAAAATCAATAATTATTTCTGACATGCAACCATTATATTTATTAGTAGCAAAACAAACAAATTCTACTCTATATTCTACCAAAACTAGTACAAACCCTGATACTAGTTATCGAAAGTTAAATAAGATTAGTAAATTACAATCGAGTCTTAAAGAAGCCTTAATTCATTATCATGGTTTGGGTTTCACTAATATTCAAAATTATTTAAATCTATGAAAATGAAAATACCAACATAAAGGTTTAACACCAAAACAAAAATCAACGGTATTATATTTTAACGTTTAAAAAATTTAAAGCAAAATCATGATCTTAAACAAAATTATTTTTCAAATTGTCATATTGATGATTTTTTTATTTCATCAAGAGTTTTCGACAAAATTAAAGATAATTATTAAATATTTTTTTAAATAAAGATGGTACAATACTATTACCTCAGAGGAATGAGTAATTTAGCATTATTGTTAATAACTCTTGGACCGGTTTTAATAAGTTATATCTTAACTTCCTTTGGTCAAAAAAGAGTTTATTAGTTTAATTGAGGTATTTAGGGGATTTGTTATTTTTTAATAACAAAAAATATTTTTAACTATAAAATCAAAATATTTTAATGAAATTAATATAAATACTTTAATTCATCATTTTTATAAAGTATTAAATTAAAATTTAGGAGGAATTATATTTATGAAAAAATTGCTAGCTTTATTAGGGGCAATATCATTAGTGGGAACTAGTGCAGTTTCAGTTGTTGCTTGCAATCATCGCAAAGAAGACAATGCTTCAGTTGATGAAATTAAGAAAGAATTAGAACAATATATTGATACACCATTCTTTGCTTCTTCATCAGCAATGACAAATGATAAATTAGCATCAGAATTAGCTAGTCGGATAACTTTAGGTAGTTATAAATTAGTGGTTAAAGCTGATTCAACATTTGTTCCACCAACAATTACAGATGGTAATACTTTGCAAGCACAAACATCACAAGAATTTAAAGAACAATTAACGGAAACAAAACTGCAAGGAGCATTAACTGTTAATAATGGAACGGCAAATGTTAGTTTGCAAAAAAGCAATAGTGAAATATTTGGAATTAAAATTCAATGATCAACAAATGAATTATTGTTTTTAGCAAGTACTGTTAATAAAATTAATGTTGTGGGAGAGAAAACACAAAATATTAAATTTCCATTGCCACCAATTCTGCCGGGATTAGATATTACACTTGCTGATTTATATAGTTTTCTTAGTGTTATCTCCTTACCAACTGAACTAATTAATAAGATTGATTTAGCTAATATAGATACACCAGAGTTTGTTACTAACTTTGATCTTGTTTTAAAAGAAATTAGTAACTCTTTAGCAGCGTTGGGAATTGGTAATTTCTTAACAACCGATTTATCATTTTCTTATGAAATAATAAAAGCACCTGAAAATGAGCCAACAAAAGGACTTAATATTACCGGAACAGGAACGGTTAATGATTTGTTACATAATGTGGCGCCAGATATTATTGCCTTATTACAGTGATATATTAAAGAAGGCCAAGAAAAGATTACAACAACTCATAATACTGTTTTACCATTACTTCAATATTTATTATCACCAGTTAATTCAAACTTGAAAGAAAATATTAAAACTGAATTTGGAGATGATTGATTTTATAAAAATACAGCAACAAATTTTGATAGTTTAGTTTTTCATTTATTAGCAGGTTATAAAGGTAACATAGTTGCGGGAGATAGTCATTATACTTTTAAAATTATTGGACAAATAGATACACGTATTATTGGTGAGATAGAATTAGACGATGTTATTGATCAAGATTTAATTGGTAAAAAAGGTCATGGTATGTTTATTAAAAGCATGGTTAATTTACAACTAAATCCAGCGCTATTAATAACAAGTATTTTAGATATTTTTGCAAAAAATGATGGTAAAGGAATTGATGCTGTTAAAGAAACAATTTTACAGCCAAGCACATGAAAAGGAATCAACGATATGGCAAAGAGATTTACCCCAGCTATTAATGTTTTCTTTGGACCAACAATTATGAGTTTTGCTGGACCATCTATTTTACGTAATTTAGGTTTAAGCAATACTGAAATAAATAATAATGATATTACAATGAGTGCTGGAACAGTTAAATTACAGCTTAAAAATAAAAATAATATATGAGAAGATTTTAAAGCAATTACAAATAAAGATAATGACACTCTTAATTTAGAACAATTATTAAATGCAAGAGATGTAAAAATTAGTTTTATGGATGTTAAATTTAAAGTTACTCCAAAAAATAATGATAAGATTGCTTATGAAACTAACGGTAATGTAAATTTTGATTTATGATTATCGGATTTAATGAATTAATTAATAAATTATTCAAAAAAGTTTTCAATTTTTAATTGAAAACTTTTTTAATTTTGTTTTTTGTTTATAATTAAGGATAGGAAAAGAAAAAACCACAGAGATAAAGGAGTCGCCTTGGATAATGAAAAAAATATTATTAATTTTAGCTAGTATCGGAATGACAGGAAGTCCTAGTTTTAGTTTGATTGCTTGCAATCCACCGCAAACACAAGAAAAAAATATCTTACAGACATTTCAAATTAATACAAATCAAACCGGCGTAGAGATTTTAGCTAATTTACATACTTTTATGCAAATTCGATATTCTTTAACACAAGACCCAACGGCAATCAAAATTGCGACATATAAAATTTTGTACAAAAATAATGATATTACTAATGATCAAACTACAAAAGTTGCCTGTGATGAAGTTGTTAATATTATTATTACTTTAGCGCCTTTTGATTCGGCAATTCAGTTTGATCAACAAAATTTAGTCCAAGCAGGATTTATTTTAGGAAATAAATATAATGTTGACATTAATGTTGCTGATGTTAATAAGCAAGATATTAAAACGGTCATTGTGCCTGATTTAAAGACTCCTGCTCGGGAAAACGAAGTTTATGAAAAATTAAATACTGATACTAATATTTTAGAAGCAGTTCGTAGTGCAATTAATGAACGATTATTAATTACAGCTTCAAATAGTGATTTTATTATTACTAATGATAAGAATCCAAATGAAAAACAATTGCCAGAAGCAGTTGTAACTTTTACTGTGACAGCAGCACCAAATAGTAGTTTAATTCAAGGTTCATTTACTTTTATTAATACATTATCTGCTCGTAAAGATATTTCAGAAGTAGAAATTAATGACTTATCAATTGTGACAAATCCGAAATTTACTTATCGGGAATTAAACCAAAATAAAGAGATTTTAGATGCTGTTATTGGAACAATTAATAATAAGTTACAAATTACAATCACAGTAAAAGATTTTATTGTAACAAATGATCACAACGGTGATGAAAAACAAGCTCCAAGTGAAACAGTAGTATTTACAGTTAAAGCAACGGAAAACAGTAACTTAATTAAAGGAACATTTAACTTTACAATTGTCTTAGAAAAATTAAGTTTGACGCCAGTGAAAGTTGATAACACTACAATTAATATTATTGCCAATCCAAGTAGTGATTATAAAGAACTAAATGAAAATAGTAAAATTGTGGCAGCAGTTAAAACAGCGATTGATACTACGCTCTTAATTACTGTTCCAGCAACGGAATTTATTATTAGTAATGATCAACCAATAAATAAAAAGCAAGAACCAAAAATAATTGTTACTTTTACCATTACTGCAACAAAAAATAGTAAATTAATTAGTGACCACTTTACTTTCAAAATTACTTTACAATAAAAACAAATTTAATATTAATAATTAATATATCAGCAAAACCGCCTATACAGAATTAAATTAAAATATTAATTAAAAAATAGGAAGTAACTTTAATTAAAAGAATATTTTACTTTGTTAAACTAATTTAAAATTATGATGGTATAAAAGTTTCTTCTTAATAAGAGTACTTCTTTTAAAAATAAAATAGGAATGAGATGTTAACAAAATGAAAGAAAAACTATTTACAAATCAAAATCAGCAAAAACTATTAGTTGAATTAAACAATGAAATGCAAACTGCTGATGAAGTTTGCTTTGTTTTTCCGTTCATTTCAAAGGCAATTATTAATAAAATTGAAGCATCTATTAAACATTGCTGAGTTAATAAGATTCCAATTCGAATTATTACTACTACTTTTGATGACTTAGCTGAATATAACAATTTATTGGAATTAGTGCGATTAGTAACAACTTATGATAATATTCAAGTTAAAGTTGAGGATAATTTAGAAAAACGAAGTGAGCGGATTCATATTAAGGCTTCAATTTTTAAACGCTTTCAAGGTGTTTCAACCGTAATTATTGGTTCTTCAAATTTAACTTATAAAGGAATGGTAACTGGTCGCGAATGGAATATTAAATTAACAACAAATAATAATGATAGTTTAGTTAATGAAATTATTGCCGAATTTGAGCACCTATGAAATGAAGTTTTAGTTGATTTTAATGATTTAGATGCCCGGACACATTTACTAGAACGAATTAGCCAGAATCAATCAGCCCGGATCGCAACAATGTTTAATAATACTCCAACTGAATTTTTAACAATTCGTAAATATTTATATGATTTTCAAAAAGACATTGTTGCGAAATTACAATATCGTCGTCAATTAGGAAAAAATGCGCACTTAGTAATTATGGCAACTGGGACAGGAAAAACAGTCGTTGCTGCGTTTGATTATCTTTATCAAGTGCAAGCAAAAGCAGGGCAGCAAGTAAAAATGCTTTTTTTAGCCCATCAAAAAGAAATCTTAGATCAAGCTTTACAAACTTTTCGTACTGTTTTAATGGATAAAACCTTTGGCGAAGTAATGTATGAGGGAAAAACTAGTCCAAAAAATGCGCACTTATTTGCTACGATTCAAACAATGGCAAATAAATTAACAATGTTTAAACCAAATCATTTTGATATTATTATTTTTGATGAAGCACATCATATTGCCGCTGTTACTTTTGACCAAGTTTTTAATTATTTTCAACCCCAGCAAGTTCTTGGTTTAACAGCAACTCCTGAGCGTGAAGATGGTAAATCAATTAAAAAATATTTTGCTGATGAATATGCGGCGGAATTAAGACTATGAGATGCAATTAATCAACGTTTATTATGTCCCTTTGATTATTATTGTATTGATGATAATACTGTTGATTTAACAGGAATTGATTTAACAGCGGATAGCGAACTTTTTAAAAAATTAAATACTAAGGCACGAAATGATTTGTTATTAAATATGCTTGAAAAATATATTGGATTGTATGCTAAACCAACAGCATTAATTTTTTGTGTAACAACAGCGCATGCTAAAATAGTAGCAACTTTTCTTCGTGGAAATCATCTGCGCGCAGATTATTTAACTTCGGAAAACCGCGAACAGCGTACCCGGATTTTGCATGAGTTTAAGATTGGTCGAATTAATTATTTATGCGTTGTTAATATGTTTAATGAGGGAATTGATGTTCCAGAAATTAATACAATTATTTTATTACGCCCAACAAATTCTAAAACAGTATATTTGCAACAACTTGGCCGCGGTTTACGAAAAACAGAATTAAAACATCGATTAGAAGTGTATGATTTGATTAGTAATATTGATAGTAAGTATGACATTACAATTGGAATTAAAAATTTGTACGACCCAAAATTAACATCAATAAAAGGTTTGTTGGCAAATGAAGGATTACCTTACAATTGTACAATTACTTTAGAACAACGATCACAAAAGATTATTTTAAATAATTTACGGAAATGATATGATAATCGTGCTCGAATTAAAAGTCATATTCGCGAATACTATCAGAAATATCAAAACGCAGGATTGGCACATTTATTACATGATTATGATTTATCACTATATCAATTTTATAATTATGTAAATGATTTTTATGTGAAGATTGGTCGTAATGTCGAGCGTTATCAAATTAATGAAAATGATACTAATCGTAATAAGAACTTACTTAAACAATTTTTGTTTTTAGATAGTTATCAAATTATTAATTATTTTGTTTTACGGTTAAGTCAAAAGTTACCTATCAAACAAATTAATTTGGATTATGATAATTTATTAATGACATCATTGCTTTATGAGGTAACTAGTATGGCCGTTTTTACCCAATTATTTCCAACTTATTTAACAATTCCTGATTTAGTAACATATTTTATTAATCATCATCATCTTATTGTTGCAGAATTATTAATTATTTTACAATATAAATTAGAATATGAAACTTTAAAAATGCATTCTGACGAAAAAACGCCCTTTTTAAAGGGGATTACTTATACTGTTAAACAAGTTTTATCAATTATTGGTCGAACAAATTTTTTATTAGCCCGTGGTGAATTGCGAATTATTGCCTTTCAAGCAGGACATTTAACATTTGATACAGTTAATCAAGTTATTTTAGCTGATGAAGATGGCAGGGGCTATGGAAAGTTAACAAAATATCTTCCAGATCAGCAATTGTTTTACTGATCAATTCCTGAAGCAATGACTATGACCAATAAATTAGTCCGTGATATCCAAAACAATGATATTATTAAATTTTTGTTTTTACAAAATAAAATTAATGCTGAATGGAAAAATTTATCTTTAAAATTATATTGTTTTATTGGGTTTGGGCATTATGAAACAATGTTAACAGAAAATTATCTTACTGCTAAATTTTCTATTTAAAAAGATGTTATTTAGTGCGTATTAAAAATAATTTTATTTCTTTTTAAACGGTCATAAATTTATTAGTATAAATAAAATTAAAAATAAATTATTGGTACTTTTTAGTTCGTTAAAAATGTATTATAATGATAGAATAGTATTATTTTTATTAAAGGAGCCTATAAAAAAATGAAAAGTTTCAATCTTGCTTTTATTCGTAACCTAACGAGATTAGGAACATTTAATGCTGCCGAGCAATTATATCAAACAAAAAAAGTTAAACTAGTAACAATAGATGAACAACAAACTTCAAACAATGAAAAAGAATTAATTATTAATTGTCAAGTTATGGCAAAAAATGATAGTGATTATTATGAGGTTAATGTTGTTTTTGCAATTGTTAATGAGATGACATTTTTAACTCGTCAAAGTTGTAATTGTATTGAGTATAATTTTCAGCATCAAATTTGCCAGCATATTATTGCAACCTTATTGTTTGCTTTTTATGAGTCAAAAGAGAATATTCAACAATGACGATCATTATTTACAGCAACTGATCACTTATTAACAATATTTATTAATAAAAACAAACAAAATTACCAAATTAAAGAAAATATTGTTGATTGTCAGTGCAGTTTAATTATTGATTCAACATTTCAGAAACCAGCCGTAGTACAATTAAAGTTGGGTTATGAACATGAGCAGTTCTTTGAAATTAAAAATATTTATCATTTTTTAGGATTTTTAGCAAAAAATCCACTCGATCCAGATTATTTAAAAGGTTATGAAATTTCACAAAAATTCACTTTATATCCAACAAAAATTGTTTTTTCACCATTTGCAGAAAAGGTAATTCGTTTTTTGCAACGAGAATTTATTAATGTTTCAAGTTTTTTGCAAACACAAAAAATGGATTTTTTTTGGGTTTCAATTACAAAAAGTTTTGGCTTTTCTGCTTATCAAACCGAACAATTTTTGAAAACTTTACAAGATGAAATAATTAAATTAATTATTGATAATAAAGAGTATCCAAATGTTAGGATTAGTGTTAACCAATATCAGCCTAGTTTAAAAATTGAACAAAACAATAATATAATTCAAATTATTAATAATAAATTAACGCCAGTAGTTTTAACAACAAAGCAAGGAAGTATTTTTGATTATGAAGCGATTTTTTTATTAAAACAAAAAGATATCTTTTTGTTAGGACAAATTTATCAAACTATGGCAATGACTAATCAAAATCAAATTGCTTTTACGGCCCAACAAACTAATAATGTTATTAAAGAAATTGTTGCTTTGTTAGATTATCCTAGTGATGTCGTTCAAATTGATGATACAATTCTAAATACCTTGGAAAAAACACCATTAATTATTGAAAGTTATTTTGATTTTAAGGGAAATGAAATTATTTTACAACCATTTTTTCGTTATGGAGAAATAACAATTGATTTATTAAATAAAGATAATAATAATAGTAAAATTGTGTTACGTCATCTTTATCAAGAACAAAAATACTTAGATTTTTTAAAACAAATTGGTTTTGTTAAGAAATATAATTATTTAATTTTAAATGATTTAAACTATGTTATTAAATTATTATCTGAACATATGGTCGTGTTAGAAACCCTTTCCCAAATTTTTTATACTGATAATTTTAAAAATGTTCGACTAGTCGATTTTAATGTTATTAGTTCAACAATTAATGTCAATCAAAAAAAAGATTGGTTAGAATTTGATTTTAAAATAGAAAACATTGATTATTATAATTTAAGTGAAATTTTAACTGCTATCAATAAGGGAAATAAATATCATCAATTAACAAATGGGGGAATTATCAATTTACAAGAAGCAACATTGCAGAAGTTTGCAACTTTAATTAATCAATTTGATTTTCAACAAGAGCAATTGGCAACAGGTAAATTACAATTGCCGAAATATCATGCTTTAACAGTTTATAATAATTTAGATTTATGGAAAGAGTTTAACAGTACATTTAATTTTGATTTTGATAATTTAATTGCTAAAATTAAGCATCTAGAAAAAAATAACTTTAGTGTTCCTACCTCATTAAAAGCAGTTATGCGTGATTTTCAAAAGAAAGGTTATCTTTGGTTAAAAACCCTTGCGTCATTAGGATTCGGGGGCATTTTAGCGGATGAAATGGGTTTAGGAAAAACATTGCAAACAATTAGTTTTATTCTAAAAGAATATGAGTTAAATCCAAATATGGCGCCGGTCTTAATTGTTGTGCCAGCCGCTTTAATTTATAATTGAAAAAATGAAATTAATAAATTTGCGACAACTTTAAAAACATTAGTTATTGCGGGTGAGCGTAAAACAAGGGAATTATTATTTTCAGAAATAAACAAATTTCAGGTTATTATTACTTCTTATCCGTTATTACGTCGTGATATTAGTTATTATCAAGAATTGAAATTTCAATACTGTTTTTTAGATGAAGCACAATATATTAAGAATCCACAATCAATTAATGCAAAGATTGTTGGAACTTTAAATGCCACGCCACGTTTTGCCTTGACAGGAACACCAATTGAAAATAATTTAAGTGAATTATGATCAATTTTTAATTTTATTTTACCTGGTTTTTTATTTCATCATCATTATTTTCAAAAACAATATGAAATTCCAATTATTCGTGAACAAAATGAAACAGTTAAAAAAGAATTATTACAAAAAATTGCGCCATTTATTTTACGCCGTTTAAAAAAAGATGTTATGACCGAATTACCACCAAAAATTGAACACAAAATTTTAGTGGAAATGACTGACCGGCAAAAGAAAATTTATGTTGCATTTGCTAATGCCGCGCGGGAAGAAATTAGTAAGATATTAACAGCTGGTCAATATCAACAACATCGTTTGAAAATTTTTGCAACACTAACTAAGTTAAGACAAATTTGTTGTGATCCTAGTATTTTAGACATGAAATATCATAATGAAAGTGCTAAATTAGATGCTTTACGAGATATTTTTGGTGATTTGAGAGGTAGTGGTCATAAGATTTTAATTTTTTCTCAATTTACAACTGTTTTAAAACGGATTGAAGTGATTGTTCAAGACCTACAATTAGAATACTTATATTTAGATGGAAAAACTCGCTCCGAAAGTCGTGTACTGATGACACAAAAATTTAATGAAGATGAGACAATTAGTGTTTTTCTAATTTCTTTAAAAGCAGGGGGTGTTGGTTTGAACTTAACATCAGCTGATGTGGTAATTCATTTTGATCCATGGTGGAATCCTTCAATTGAAAATCAAGCAACTGATCGGGCCCATCGCATTGGACAGAAAAATGCAGTACAACTAATTAAATTAATTGCCAAAGGAACAATTGAAGAAAAGATTTTAGATATTCAAAATAATAAACAAGAAGTAATTGAGGCAGTTTTAAATAATAATTCTGAGAATGCTAATTTTACAAAATTTTCGGAAGCAGAATTACGAGATATCTTAGAATTATAAAAAAATTAATAAGTTTATAGCTATATTAATAACAAAATATTTCCATAATAAGGCTTTAATTTTGTCGAAAACTCTTGATGAAATAAAAAAATCATCAATATGACAATTTGAAAAATAATTTTGTTTAAGATCATGATTTTGCTTTAAATTTTTTAAACGTTAAAATATAATACCGTTGATTGTTGTTTTGGTGTTAAACCTTTATGTTGGTATTTTCATTTTCATAGATTTAAATAATTTTGAATATTAGTGAAACCCAAACCATGATAATGAATTAAGGCTTCTTTAAGACTCGATTGTAATTTACTAATCTTATTTAACTTTCGATAACTAGTATCAGGGTTTGTACTAGTTTTGGTAGAATATAGAGTAGAATTTGTTTGTTTTGCTACTAATAAATATAATGGTTGCATGTCAGAAATAATTATTGATTTTTCTTTAATTAATTGCTTATTCATATTTTCAATAATTCATTGTTTTTGTAATCGTTTTGTATTGGTGGATTGAACAAAATATTATTATTGCTATCAACTACCATTTGAATACAGCATTTGGTATTAGTTGAAAATGGATCAAGATGAGTTTTTCGTTTATCAAATTTATCTTTAAAATTACCTTTATGGATTTCTTTAATAAAAGTTTCATCAATTTGGATTTGACCATTTAATTTTTTAAATTTTAATTGAGTATTTTCTAATTGTTTTGATTGCATTAATTTTTGACGATTATATCAAGCAGTTTTTGGTGTTGTTTTAATAAAACGGGAAATTATTTTACTAGATTGTCCTAATAATGAAATTTGAATTAATAAATTTCACTGTTCATAATTTAAATGACTTCAATAAGTAAAATGATGACGAAAAGCATCAAAACTAGCACGACATTTTTTACATAAATATTTTTGTTTTCCTTCGGGATTATGACCATTTTTAACACAATGATAAGATTTACAATCAGGACATATAATGCCTTTATCTCTAAATTTTTGATCAATTTCATTTAAACGTTTTTGTTTTTTGATTACTTCTGCTTCTTTTTTATTTTTTCAGCAAATTCTAAAAATTGATCATCTGTAAAACTGTTTTTTAATTCTGTAATTATTTTTTCCATCAATTATTTACCTCTATATATTAAAAATATACCTAAAATTAGATATATTCTATAAATATCAAGAGTTTTCGACAAAATTAAAGTAATAAGGTATAATATTATTCTAAAAAATATGATATAATTATAATGAATTCAAAAAGTAACATAATATATTTAAGGTAAAAAGGGAAGAAGAAATGCAGAATAATATTCGTTATATATATGATGAAATGTGCGATGCATGTAAAAAAACTTTTAAAAAGATTATTTTGGCAATTCGAAATGATCGTACAAAAGATGTTAATAATTTAGCATTATTTTTTTGTGAAATAAATCCGACTTCTAGTATTGAAGATGATCGGGGTGTAATGCCAATTGCTTTGATTAATTGTGTTGACAATAAATATGCTTTTTTTTGAAAGACTAATTTATTAGATCGTAAAGGAAGTCCAAAAATTCCAATTATTGGTCATACAATTGAATTATCACAAGAAACAATTGATAAAATTCCATCACGTCGTCGCCCATCAACAACAATTCTTCCTGGTGAACGTGCCTCGTTTGCTAATGAAAAACCTGTTTCGGTTTCATTGCCTGTTTCTGCTTCTAATGAATCCACTGTTAGCTCACCGCTTGTTCCATTTATAAAACCGGATAATAAATTAGAAGAGTCACTTTCGACAGAGAATGAGACAATACCACCTACCAGTGATAATAGTAATGATAAAGAACGGAATGATATTGTTGTTGTAACAAAACCAGTCGTAGGAGAAACAACTACTTTAGTAAACCAAATGCAACAGAAGAACCAAGTGGTAGCATTGAAAAAAAAAGCTCAAGTTGTTAATCAAAAAGTACAATGAAAAATTTGATCACTAATTGTTGTCTTAGCCATTGCCTTAACAGGATTTGGAATTGGTGGTTGACAATTATATCGTTATTTAAATAAGGGCGGCACAAATGATAATGGTGGTGAGGTTGTTCCCCGAACTAATATTACTTTATTAGGTGGGGATTTAAGTCGACAAGTCATTACGATTGAAAATAAAAATGATAATGCTGATTTACATAGAGCATTATTAACATTGGAAGTTGGTTCAAAAAATAAAGGAAAATTAGAACCACAATTATTAGAAGCAATTAAAGATCCACATACAATTATAACATTTAACTCTGATCGTTTTAAGGAAGATCAAACAGCTTATGCGGCAACAATTATTATTAATGCTGATAAAGCAACAAATTTTTATGGAATAACTAATATTGCTGTCCAAGCTAAATCAAAACGAATTGATATTAATCAATTATCAAAAGATTTACGGGGAACAGAAGTGGCAATTAATAATAATAGTGCCAGTGAAATTTTAAGAGCGGTTTTGGCAAATAATACCATTACGAATCAATTATCTGCTAATCAGAAAAGAGTATTAAATGATGCCAAAAATTTGGCTAATCACTTAACAAGTCGTGTTGAGGCTACTGTTAAACAAGGTGACCCAGCAACAAATGTTGATTTAATCATTATAAGCAATGGTTCTGATCTATATAAAAATATTGCAACCTTTAATTTAAATGTAAAATGATCATAAATAATTAAAAAATAAATATTATTAAATCTCATTTATTAAACGAAACCCCATTAAGTACTATTATATAGATTCTTATCTATTCTTACTTTAGCGGTTTTGGGCGATACAATGAGTTTTTTTATTTTAAGAAAGGATTTTTGTTCAGAACAAAGTTAACTTAAAATAGGGGATGATAAGATGTATGATTTTATTTATGGAACTGTTTGTCAATTTAATGCAAACATTATTTACTTAGAACACAATAATTATGGTTATGAAATTTATTTAGTAACAAATAAAAGTTTTAGTTTTAAAAAAACAGTTCAACTTAAGATGTATACTTTTTTAAGATATGATCATGATACTTTTTTTCAATGATTTGGATTTTTGGATTTAGCAACAAAGAAAATTTTTTGTGATTTATTAACTGTTCCAACTATTGGGATTAAAACTGCTGTTAAATTATTGCAACAAATTAGTGTTGAAGATTTATTAATGCTTGTTCAACATAATAATATTCCTGAAATTGAAAAATTAAGGGGATTAAAAGTCCATAGTGCGCGGTTATTATTTCAAACTTTACAAAAAATTTATTTTAAAAAGAATTATAATAATTTACAAAATAAAGTAATTAACTGTTTAAAAGAATTGGGTTATTCTTTATCTGTTATATACTCTGTAATTAATCGTATTATGCCAGCTCCGACTAAACTTGACCAATATTTAAAAATAGTTTTATTTAAAATTAGTCAAAATGACAACCTTTAATTTTCGACCTGTTAATTTTGAAAACTATATTGGTCAGGAAAATATTAAAATAAATTTGAAGATTATGTTGGCAGCTAGTCAAAAACGGCAACAGCCGTTAAAACATATGTTATTTGTTGGGGGCAGTGGTCTTGGTAAAACTAGTTTAGCCCATTTGATTAAAACTTTTTTAGATCAAAAATTATTACTTTTATATGGTCCAAATTTACAAAAACCAAGTGATTTAATTAGTTGTTTGATGCAAGTAAAAGCCTTTAATTTGGTTTTTATTGATGAAGTGCATGCGATTAGTCGGGAAGTTGCTGAAATATTATATCCTGTGTTAGATGATAATTGTTTAAATTTATTGCTCGGAAAAAATTATAATACAAAAAATGTTAGTTTGCCATTACCATCTTTTACTTTGCTAGCGGCAACAACATTACTTTATCAGGTTCCACAGCCATTATTAAATCGCTTTACGACAATTTTTCATTTTGAAGAATACAGTAGTGAAGAGATGCAACAAATTTTAAATAACTTATTTTTAAAAGCAGGAATAAAATTACAATCAAAAGAATTAAAGTTTTTAGCTAGTTACAGTCGTAATAATCCCCGATCTGCCTTACAATTATTTTACCGAATTTATGATTATTTATTAGTAACTCCGCAGCCAGTAGAATTAAATTTGTTAAGAGAAATTTTGATTAATTTAAAAGTATATCAAGATGGATTAGGATGAAGTGAAGTAAATTATTTGAAACAAATTTATTTACTTTTCCAAACACAACCAGTTGGTTTAAACACATTATGTCAAATTTTAGATGATCCATTATTAACAATTATAAATAATTTAGAACCTTTTTTATTAAAAAAAGGCTTTAATTTTGTCGAAAACTCTTGATATTTATAGAATATATCTAATTTTAGGTATATTTTTAATATATAGAGGTAAATAATTGATGGAAAAAATAATTATAGAATTAAAAAACAGTTTTACAGATGATCAATTTTTAGAATTTGCTGAAAAAATAAAAAAAGAAGCAGAAGTAATCAAAAAACAAAAACGTTTAAATGAAATTGATCAAAAATTTAGAGATAAAGGCATTATATGTCCTGATTGTAAATCTTATCATTGTGTTAAAAATGGTCATATTCCCGAAGGAAAACAAAAATATTTATGTAAAAAATGTCGTGCTAGTTTTGATGCTTTTCGTCATCATTTTACTTATTGAAGTCATTTAAATTATGAACAGTGAAATTTATTAATTCAAATTTCATTATTAGGACAATCTAGTAAAATAATTTCCCGTTTTATTAAAACAACACCAAAAACTGCTTGATATAATCGTCAAAAATTAATGCAATCAAAACAATTAGAAAATACTCAATTAAAATTTAAAAAATTAAATGGTCAAATCCAAATTGATGAAACTTTTATTAAAGAAATCCATAAAGGTAATTTTAAAGATAAAATTGATAAACGAAAAACTCATCTTGATCCATTTTCAACTAATACCAAATGCTGTATTCAAATGGTAGTTGATAGCAATAATAATATTTTTGTTCAATCCACCAATACCAAACGATTACAAAAACAATGAATTATTGAAAATATGAATAAGCAATTAATTAAAGAAAAATCAATAATTATTTCTGACATGCAACCATTATATTTATTAGTAGCAAAACAAACAAATTCTACTCTATATTCTACCAAAACTAGTACAAACCCTGATACTAGTTATCGAAAGTTAAATAAGATTAGTAAATTACAATCCAGTCTTAAAGAAGCCTTAATTCATTATCATGGTTTGGGTTTCACTAATATTCAAAATTATTTAAATCTATGAAAATGAAAATACCAACATAAAGGTTTAACACCAAAACAACAATCAACGGTATTATATTTTAATGTTTAAAAAATTTAAAGCAAAATCATGATCTTAAACAAAATTATTTTTCAAATTGTCATATTGATGATTTTTTTATTTCATCAAGAGTTTTCGACAAAATTAAAGAAAAAAGGTTATTTAATGAAAACTTCTCGTGGTCGGGTTTTAACAAATAAAACAGTTGAGTTTTTAAAAAATATTGCATAATTTACTTAATTTTTTTGAGAAGTCGGTTATAATAATAATTGGAACTAAGGTAAGGTGTAAGTATGCCCCATAATGGCAAAAGAGAACAAGAACAAATTGCAAATTATGCTTGAAAAATGATTGGCTTAAAAGCAGTTGATTTAAAATTATCTAATCCAAATATTACGGAACAAGATGTAGCAGATTATTTATTAAAAATGATTTTAGTGGATAAAACAGTTGCTGATGTTAGCGAAGTTGCGTATTATATTTTTAATATAAAGATTAATCGAATTATTGAATTTATGAATAATCAAAAAATTACGGCGGCTGATTTATCCTTAGAAGATTTTAAAGATATGTTTATAAAATAATAAAATTAGACAAAGAATAGTGTAAAATATATAAAGAAAAGTTTTAAAATAGAACAGTGGTGTAAAACGTGAACAAGAATAAACAAATCAAAACAATTAAAGAACCAAAGAGTAAAAAAGCCCTTAGCAAATTAATTATCCGGATTGGAACCTTACTTGTTTTAACGGTCGGGATGATTATCGGGGCCTATTTTTCAGCAGACAGTTTTGGTTATTCGTATAAAACAGGAATTGCTTACTCTGGTGGGTATCAAGTTCAAGTTAATGTTTTTGATAAAAGTGATCCTAATTTTTCACCAGATACACCAAATGGTGATAGTAAAAAAGGATTAGATTTATTACGTAATAAATTAGATCCTTTATCAAATCAAAATTTATATTTACAAACATTAGGCCGTAATGCCGTTGAAGTTGTTGTTGGAAAGGACATGTTTAAATCTTATAATGTTTTGAGTAAAACAATTCAACGTTTAGGGGCAATTTATTTAACAGATAATAAAGGGAAAGATTTATTAGTTGGCGATAATAATGGAACAAAAGAACGAACACCGTTAAGCGATGTTATTTCTGGTTCAACAACAGGTGTTGACCAAAGCCGCCGTCCAATTATTACTTTACGAATTAAAGACCAATCAAAGTGAGACGGTATTATTAATAGTTTAAAACCTTCACAAGGTGGTGGTCAGGCTCAACCATTATATATTTGAACTGATATTGGTCAATTTATTGATGATTTACGCCATGATACGGAAAATATTCAAGCAATTGCAACTGTATTTAATGCTGAAATTCGTAGCAAAGTTTCTTCAAGTGATTGAACTAATATTTATCAAATTTTTAACGTTGAATACTATGATGCTGGATCATCGCAATTACAGACAGGAAATTTATTGGATTTAGCATTAAATTCACCAATTTCACAAGTTCAAAGTTGAATGCAAGATTCTCGTTTCCGTTTTACTTCTGTAGCAACGAAAATGTTGTTAATTGATCCAAATGATAAAACTGCCACAACAAATCAGTTTATTGATCCATTGCGACCATATTTACAAACAATTATTGAATATAATACAGCATTAACCAATTTATATAAAGAACATATTATTAATTGAAATTCGATTAAACTTGGAACGGGTGCTGCCGAAAATTCAAATCAAATTACAACTTCTACCGAAACTGAAGCTCGCCAAATTAGTAATCTAATTAATGGGGGCTTAAGTGGTTTAGAATTTATTATTCGTGGTTATCGTGAAATCCCACCAGTAATTTCAGCTAATATCTTTAAAATTTCATTAATTATTTTAGGGGTTTTAGTATTAGCAATCTTTATTATTTTATTAGTCTATTATCGTTTATTTGGTTTTATTGCAATTTTAACTTTATTGTTTACAATAATTGCGACATTGTATTTTTCTTCTTTATTGAAAGTACAAATTTCGCCAGAAAGTATTGCTGCATTAATGATTGCTTTTGGATTAGCCCTTGAAGGAAACTTGTTGTTCTTTTCTCGCTACAAACGTGAGCGGTATGAAAATAAAATTCCATTTGAACCAGCAATGAAAATTGCTAATAAACAGACAATTGCTGTTTTTGTTGATGCATTAGTGGTTCTAATTATTTTAGGATTATCATTGTTCTGACAAGGAACAAATAATATTAAATCGTTTGCAACAATTTTATTGGTAGGTTTAATTATTTCAATGGTGATGGTATTTGCTGTTGCACGATTAATGTATTGAATTGTAATTAAATTGCGTTGACAAGAGAAATATCCATCGTTAGATGTTGCAAGGTTCTCATTATGAACATTATTTATGAAAAAAAATAAGGTTGCAACAACTTCACCCGTTGCATTAAAAACTACTTCTGTGGTAGACGTAACAGCGACAACAAATGAAGAAATAATTGCGGATGGTGCTAGCGTAGAAGCACCAAAAAATAATAAAAAACGACAACGAAAACAAGGAAAATGGTCATTTTATAATATTACTAAATGAACGCCAATTGTTGGAATTGTGTTATTAATAATTGCGATGGCAATTGCCTTTGCTGGAAAAGCAAATGTTGCTAATTCAATTAAACAAGGAATTAATATTACTATTAATCAAGATCTATGAGGAAATGATGATGATGAAGCAGCAATTGCAAAGTTATCAACAAAATTAGAAAGTTTTCGTAAAACATCTAGTCATAATTTTAGTTATAGTATTTATGTTCTTAAACAACAAGAAAATGGTGCTAATAATCGAATTTTAGTTGTTAGTACCAATATTACCAAAGGCACTTTTGAACGTGAATTGTTAACAGCAATAGCATCATTTTATAATGCAACCCCGGATGATACTTCATTGGCATTACAACAAACGGAACCTATTATGGAAGGTTACATTTTGAAAATTGCGGCAATTAGTATTGGAATTGGATTAGCATGTATCTTTGTGTATACTTTATTCCGTTTGGATTGAGCACAATTTGTTGGGATTGTCGTAGCTAGTTTATTTACTTTAATTACAACTATTGCTATTGCAATTATTATGCAGTTATTAATTACTTTTGAAATGTCAATTGCCTTCTTAGCAATCTTTGGTTTTGCAATTGCATTTGCAACAATGATAATGGTTCGGGCAAAACAAAATAAAAAAGCAATTAATATTCGTGAATATGAAACATTCTTTACTTATATGTCAGAACACCGCCGTCAAATTAAACGTTTACGTCGAGCTCATAAAGCTTATTATCAAGAAGAATTAAAGAAATTAGCATTAAAACATCCAGAGTTAAAATTACGAGAAATTAAAAAACAATATCATGACCAGTTAAAACGGATTCAATTAGTAGCAAAAGATATTAAAAATAAGAATCATAAAACGATTCGTGATGTTCGAAAAGACTTTAGAGTTTATAATTATGAACATAACTTTTTACAAAAAGTTGCTAATATTACAATAAAACAAATGATTCAACATTGTTTGACATTAGGAATTATGTTTGCAATTTTACTAATTTCTTTAGCTGCCTTTTCAGGAACATGATTTGGCTTTAATGTTGTGATTTTAATCGGTTTAATTGTTGGTATGTTTGCAACATTATTTGTTGGAATTCCAATTTGAGTAGCATTAGAAAAATATCGTGCGTTAAATAAAATTCGCGTTAAAAATTATTTAGATTCACAACGTGTCGAAATTGATGAACAAATTGTCTTTGGTATTAATGATTAGTTGTTAAATTGGAAAAGGAATTTTGAAAAGATGGAACTAAAAAACCTTATTATTGATATTCCTAATTATCCAGAACAAGGGGTTGTATTTCGGGACATTACGCCAATTTTAAATAACCCCTCTGCTTTTAAAACAGTTGTTGACCAATTAGCAGCATATGCAATTATGCAAAAAGCAACAGTGATTGTTGCCCCAGAGGCGCGGGGATTCTTATTTGGCCCGGCGGTTAGTTATGCGGCAAATCTTCGATTTGTACCTGTTCGAAAAGTAGGGAAATTACCACGGCAAGTTGTTAGGGAAAAGTATAGTTATGAATATGCTACTAACGAATTAGAGATGCATCTTGATGATTTAAAACCAAATGATCAGATTTTAATTGTTGATGATGTTCTAGCAACTGGCGGTACTGTCCAAGCAATTTGTAATCTTGTTAAGAAGGTTCAAGCAACAGTTGTTGGGTTAGCTTTTGTTGTTGATTTAACATATTTAAATGGTAAAAAAGATTTAGGTTCATATCCAATTAAAACCCTGATTGAATATTAAACCTAAACGGTATATAATTATAAAAAGTATAAAGAAAAGGGGTTGTTTATATTGGATCGGGATATTAAATATGAAGAAGTCTTAGCCCAAATTAAGTTGTACATCAAAGATGTAACAACCTTAAAAGAAATTCAGAAAGCATATGAATATGCAGAAGAAAAACATCAAGGCCAAGTTCGAAATAGTGGAATACCCTATATTAATCATCCATTATGAACAACCTTTTTTTTGGCGCAATGACGAATGGGACCAAAAACATTAATTGCCGGTTTATTACACGATGTTTTAGAAGATACACCAGCTACTTTTGAAGAATTACAAAATCGGTTTGGGATTGAAATTGCGAATTTAGTTGAAGGAGTAACGAAAGTTAGTTATTTTGCGAAAGAAAATCGTACTCAAATTAAAGCTCAATATTTACGAAAATTATATTTGTCAATGGCAAAAGATATTCGCGTAATTATCATAAAATTAGCTGACCGCTTACATAACTTAAAAACAATTGGTTATTTAAAACCAGAACGACAACAAATTATTGCCCGGGAAAGTTTAGAAATTTATTCAGCAATTGCCCATCGTTTAGGTATGAAGGCAGTTAAACAAGAAATTGAAGATATTAGTTTTAAAATTATTAATCCAGTTCAATATAATAAGATTGTATCTTTGTTAGAATCAAGTAATAAAGAACGAGAAAATACTATTAACCATAAAATTGAAGAATTAAAACAAATTTTAATTACGGAAAAAAATATGTTGGTAAAAGTATTTGGCAGAAGTAAATCAATTTATGCAATTTATCGTAAGATGAATCAATTTGGTAAAAACTTTGATGATATTCATGATATTTTAGCTGTTCGGATTATTACAAATAGTGTTGATGAATGTTACAAAGTATTAGGATTTGTTCACCAACATTATACGCCATTAAATAATCGTTTTAAAGATTATATTGCGACGCCAAAACACAATTTATATCAGTCTTTGCATACAACTATTGCTGCTGACGATGGAGTTATTTTTGAAGTTCAAATTCGAACAGAAGAAATGGATGAATTAGCGGAACAAGGGGTTGCAGCACATTGACGTTATAAGGAAGGCGAAAATTATGATATTGCCAAAAAACAAAAAGATATTGATGATCGATTAGATATTTTCAAAAGGATTTTAGATTTAGAAAATATTTCAGTCCAAGAACGCGATGAAATCCAACAGGAAGTTTATAAATCTGATCAAATGATGGAGGAAATTATTCAAAACGATATTTTTTCGTCGTTAATTTATGTCTTAACACCAAACGGAAAAGTTGTAACCTTACCATTTGGTTCAACAGTGCTTGATTTTGCTTATAAAATTCACTCTGAAATTGGTGAAAAAACAATTGGGGCTAAAATCAATGGTTTATTTTCCCCAATTTCCACAGTTTTAAAATCAGGGGACGTTGTAGATATTAAAACAGCAGCCACACAAAAACCAAATCATTCTTGATTAGTGGTTGCGAAGACATCATCAGCTTTACAAAAAATTAAGAAATATTTGAAAAAAGAATTGACTGAAGCAACTAATGATACTAAGTCAATTAACCTTGAAAAAATTAAACAAACAAAAGGTCAGATTGAAGAATATATTGCCAAAAAAGATTTAAAATGAAAATTGGTTGATGCCGAAGCACAATTAGAACGATTACATGTTATTAACTATAATAATATTGAAGATTTTTTACTAGATGTTGCTAATGATGAATATACATTAGAAGAAGCAATTGATCTTATTTATTTAGATCGTGAAACAAGTCAAAATGAAAAAATTCTAAAAAAATTACAAGATAAACAATATAAAAAAGCCCAATTAAAAGATGATATCATTGTGCAAGGAATTTCAAGTATTAAGGTTGCAATTTCACAATGTTGCTTGCCAATTCCATATGAGAAAATTACTGGTTATGTTTCAAAAGCAGAAGGTATTAAAGTTCATTTAAAAATTTGTCGTAATTTACAAAATAGTGATAAACAAGAACGCCAGGTGGAAGTTAGTTGAAATGAAGTAGTTTGTAAAAATAAACAATATGATTGTGCGATCCGTATTGAAGCAATTGACCGTCCAGCACTGTTAGTGGATGTAACAAAAGTTTTGAGTCATTTAAATGCTTCCGTTCAAATGATGACTGCTAATATTTCAAGTGACTTAATGAATATTACTATTAAAACAATTATTAAAATCAGTAATGCTGATCGGTTGCAACAAATTCGTTCGTCGTTGTTAGCAATTCCGGATATTAAAATTGTTGAACGTGTAATGATGTAAATTTACTACTAATCTGGAAATAATATATTTCGTTATTGTATTTCTTGGTATAATAAAGGTACTAAAAAAATAGAAAATGGAGGAGAATATGGCATTAAAGTCTTGACTGAAGTTTGCTAGTATATGATTTTTAGCCGGAGTTTTAATTATTATGGCTGGAGCAATTGCTCCAACGTTAAATCAACAAGTAGATGCTTTAAAAGAAGAAATTATTAAATCATTAAGTGTTCAGGATTTGAAACCAAATCCTTTAGAAAATTTAAGAGGAGATAATGCTTATAATATTTTAAATTTCTTATTATCGTATGGATCATTTCAAGCAATTTTTAGTTTAAATGGTTTTGGGCTTTTTAAATTTTGAGTTATTGATTTATATATTTTTATTCCAATTTTAGGGTTAATAGCGGCTGGAACAGCAATTTTTGTGCTGGTATTATTAACAAATGCTACTGTTGCCCACTGAAAATGAAATGCCCGATTATTGGTCGGAAAGATTTTAACGATAGGGGGAGGTATTAATTTATACGTAGCTTTATTTCTAGGTTTATTTTTAGTTTCATTTGCTGATGATGGAAGTTTTGTTCATGCCCAAGAAAAATATTGATATAATTTAACTAACGGTGGGCTGGTGACATGAACTAATCAGATTCAATATCAACCAAATATCTTTTCTATTTTAGGTCTAATTATTAATCAAAAGGGATTAAGTGCTTTTTTTGAACAGGCCCCTGGTTTATTGCAAGTTGGAGGAGTATTAATTATTTTTGTTGCGCCCATTGCAATTGTAAAAATTACAATTGGTTTAGCCATCCGCATTGCAATTGAATTATTATTGCCTTCATCATCTACTCATCAAGGTGGTATTGGAGCAAGTTTTGTCCATTGATTAAAATATATTAACATTTCTTCACGACGTGAATTTCGGCAACGATTGGGAAGCAACTTTGGAATGATTTTATTAATGGTTGGTTTTCTAGTCGTAATGATTTTTCCAGCTTTTACTTCAACAACTTGATATGTAACAGGTAATTGAATTATTTTGACTACTGCTATTCTATTAATCGTAGTTAGTTTTATTCCTCTTTATTTTATGCTATTTTGTTTAGCCCGTTTACAACAATTTTCTTACAATTTATTAATGTTTGTGCAAATGTTAACGTGATTAGCGATTGGATTAATTTGGCAAATTTTAATGTGAACTGAATTTAGACAATATTTCCAATATCCAGCAGTAGTACCAATTGTTATGATTTTCTTTTTTGTTAACATCTTACTAGTTTCATTTTATTTATTAGTGCGAGGTTATCGAAAATAAGAATATTATGTGAAGGTTACTTTGCAATATATTTTACTATGTAAGTTGAAATAATGTCTTTTGGGTTGGCCTTCATATGGCAAATTGTTCCTAGTCTCCTTTTATATTGGCAAATAATTTGATATAATATAGATAGGCTTTTTTTTAATTATAATTAATAATAAGGAAAAAAATATATTTAAGAAATATAACTAGGAGGAAATAATATGAAAAAATTATTATCAATTTTTACAACAGTTAGTTTGTTGACGCCGACCGTTAATACAATTATTAGTTGTAATAAAGCTCATAAATATATTCCAGATGATGATTCAAATAACATTGGGAATGATATTGAAATTATGAATAATATTAATGCTCGGGTTAAAAAACATTTAGATGAGTGGTGAAAGGCAAAAGCAAAAATTGATATTACGAAGTATCCTGATCAAGTGGAAAAATTTAAAGAATTAGTGACTAGCTTAAAAACTAATGATGATCAAGTTCTAACGGGAGCGGCAATTCGTGAATGACGTTTTCTTGATCAGTTATATACAGGTTTTGAGACAGAGTTTAATAATTTAAATTATGAAATTAAAAATGAATATTCGAATTATTATATTAATACAATGCCATTATCATTAGACTCCAATGATATTAGTTTTACTTTACAGAATATTAATTTTGACAATTTAGCTTTAATTTTGTCGAAAACTCTTGATATTTATAGAATATATCTAATTTTAGGTATATTTTTAATATATAGAGGTAAATAATTGATGGAAAAAATAATTACAGAATTAAAAAACAGTTTTACAGATGATCAATTTTTAGAATTTGCTGAAAAAATAAAAAAAGAAGCAGAAGTAATCAAAAAACAAAAACGTTTAAATGAAATTGATCAAAAATTTAGAGATAAAGGCATTATATGTCCTGATTGTAAATCTTATCATTGTGTTAAAAATGGTCATAATCCCGAAGGAAAACAAAAATATTTATGTAAAAAATGTCGTGCTAGTTTTGATGCTTTTCGTCATCATTTTACTTATTGAAGTCATTTAAATTATGAACAGTGAAATTTATTAATTCAAATTTCATTATTAGGACAATCTAGTAAAATAATTTCCCGTTTTATTAAAACAACACCAAAAACTGCTTGATATAATCGTCAAAAATTAATGCAATCAAAACAATTAGAAAATACTCAATTAAAATTTAAAAAATTAAATGGTCAAATCCAAATTGATGAAACTTTTATTAAAGAAATCCATAAAGGTAATTTTAAAGATAAATTTGATAAACGAAAAACTCATCTTGATCCATTTTCAACTAATACCAAATGCTGTATTCAAATGGTAGTTGATAGCAATAATAATATTTTTGTTCAATCCACCAATACCAAACGATTACAAAAACAATGAATTATTGAAAATATGAATAAGCAATTAATTAAAGAAAAATCAATAATTATTTCTGACATGCAACCATTATATTTATTAGTAGCAAAACAAACAAATTCTACTCTATATTCTACCAAAACTAGTACAAACCCTGATACTAGTTATCGAAAGTTAAATAAGATTAGTAAATTACAATCGAGTCTTAAAGAAGCCTTAATTCATTATCATGGTTTGGGTTTCACTAATATTCAAAATTATTTAAATCTATGAAAATGAAAATACCAACATAAAGGTTTAACACCAAAACAACAATCAACGGTATTATATTTTAACGTTTAAAAAATTTAAAGCAAAATCATGATCTTAAACAAAATTATTTTTCAAATTGTCATATTGATGATTTTTTTATTTCATCAAGAGTTTTCGACAAAATTAAAGCAATTTAGCAAAATTAATTACAATTAATAATGATAACATTATGGGAATTACTATTAAGTTTAATATTAAATATGAAGTTAAATTTAAAGATTTGCAACAACGGGATGAAATTAACGGTTCCGTTATTATTTGTAATGACTTTGAAGCTTTGAGCGGGATTCAAAAAGATCTTGAAAAATATTTCAAAGATTTTGTTAATAATCTTTTTAAAAAACAAAACTATGAAATTGTTGATATTAGTAATCTCGATTTTAATAAGGTATTTGCTAATAATACTATTTGAGTAGTCATTAGGGAAGCATTAAAAGAAAAAGGAATTCTATTTAAAAGTCATCCTGGTTGACATAATAAACTTTATAATTGAACTTCTATTAGTAAATCATTTAGTAAATGAGCTTCTGTTTTGTCTTGAGCGGGTGAGGGTTATGATCCTGAAAAATTAACTGTTGCAAAATTTTTAGAATTTTATAAAAGAAACTATTTTAAGGCAAGTGTTCAAAAAGATTATTATGTTAAAGGAATTTATGATTCTTTTCAAGCAGATGGTTTTACAATTGAAAATTTACCTTTCAATGATAATGATAAGATGAAAAGCCTTTCAACACCAATCAAAGTGTTGTTACCAAAAGACTTTATTGATGAAAGATTAAATCAATTTGCGGAAACAACAGTGAAACTATGGCATTATTACCAGCTAGAAACATACAATGATAAACTTATCTTCAAAATGACTCAAACTGATTATGATAGGATATTAAAAGCAACAGATTCCTTTTCACCGGGTAAGACTTCACTGGCAAATTTACGACCAGTGTTTGAAACAATTCTTAAAATATTTAACGAAACAGTGGATTCAGAGATTACTTATGACTGAGGGACTTTCTTTCATAGAGTGACAGATAAAGTAAATTTAGTAAAAAAAGATAATTCATTTACTTTCGAATATTTTCGTACAAAGAAAGAAAATGGTGAATATCCGGAAAATGTTCTAAACTTTAGTTATAATAGTTTTCCTTATACTTTTTTCTTTCCACCAAACCGTGATGAGGAAAATACTAATAATCCAGGTGAATTTTTGCAGACAATTGAATTTAAAGTTGTCTAATTTCAAGAAAAGATTTTAATGTGACCTTTTTGCTTTGAAGTCGCTTTCATTATTGAAAAAACAGCAATCAGGACAAAAAGGTTTTTTATAAATGAATAAGTTCTCCTCTCAATAAATTTTACGATATAAGTTAAAATAATTTCTTTTGAGGGAACCTCCTATGTATTAATTAGACTTTTTTTCTCTAAAAAATGTACTTTCTTTTTTTTAAAGAAAGTACATTTAGGATAAAAACAATTTTTATTATGACAAAATTAACATATCAAAACAGAAAACAAATAATTGAATCAATTAAACAAGAAATTGGAACAAAGCATATTGCAGAACAATTTAATGGAGCTATAGCTTTGATTCGTTAACTTTGAGATAGTTATTTACAATATGTAGAACCTACTTTTATTTTTAAAAAAAGTACGGAGAAAAAAGGAACAGGATTTAACTTCATAAAAAAGAAAAATTAAAGAACTTGAGAGAAAAATTAAATTATTAGAGAGGGACTTGAATTACAAAAAAGTTTTAAGTTTATCTTGACGAAGTAAGGATGAAAAATGGAAAATAGTTTTTAATTTTTATAAAGAATGAAAATGAAAATTTTAATTAGTTCCTTAGCAAAAATATTAAATATTTCAATAAAAAATTTAATATAATATATTTATTCGAGTTATCTTGATAAATATCAGATGAAATCAAGTAAAAACAGCTCAATAAATTTGGGGAAATGTTTTATCAAAAAATTAATTTTATCATGTAGTTGTTGAATAAATCCGTTGAAGAATAGATAAGACATTTGATAAGGTTAAGGAGGATATCCAAACATATATTGAATTTTATAATTATAAGTGAGTCCATCGTAAATGGAATAATACCCCGATTAATTTTTTGGTAAAATAGCTGTGACAAAAATGGGCGCCCTAATATATATCTTAACTTCTTTTAAATAAAGAATTTTTTTCTTTTGATATGCTATAATTCTATTGATTAATTGTTTAGAAAAGAGGAAATTAGGATGACAAAACTTACAGCAAATGTAATTCGAAAAATGTGATTAGATTTTTTCCGGAGTAAAAATCACTATGAATTGCCATCAGTATCGTTAATTCCAGTTGATGACCCGTCGTTATTATGAATAAATTCGGGTGTAGCAACGCTAAAACCATATTTTGATGGTCGGAAAACATCACCCGCACCACGCCTAACGAACTCACAAAAATCAATTAGAACTAATGATATTGAAAATGTTGGATATACGGCTCGTCATCATACCTTGTTTGAAATGTTAGGAAATTTTTCAATTGGAGATTATTTCAAAAAAGAAGCAATTATTTATGCCTGAGAATTTTTAACTGATAAAAAATGAATTGGTTTTGATTCTAGCAAATTATATGTCACTGTCTATAAAGATGACCAAGAAGCATATGATGTATGACATAATGTTATTGGATTAAGTCCTGATCGAATTATTAAGGGGGGTAAATATACTAATTTTTGAGAAATTGGGGAAGGACCATGTGGCCCAAATACAGAAATTTTTTATGATCGTGGGGAAAAATATGATCCTGAACATATCGGAATAAAGTTGTTAAAAGAAGATCTCGAAAATGATCGGTATTTAGAAGTTTGAAATATCGTTTTTTCACAATACAATAATAATGGGGATGGCACTTATACTGACTTACCACGGAAAAATATTGATACGGGAGCTGGTTTGGAACGAATTACTTCAATTATTCAAGAGACTCCGACTAATTTTGAAACAGATTTATTTATGCCAATTATTAAAGCAACTGAAAAATTAACTAAGGGAAAATATCATTATGATGAAACAGCATTATTTACTGGTGATTCTCAACAAATTAAAATCAATACAGCTTTTAAAGTTATTGCTGATCATTTAAGAGCAGTAACATTTGCCATTGCTGATGGTGCTTTTCCGGGCAATAAAGATCGTGGTTATGTTATTCGTCGACTTATTCGTCGTGCTAGTTTATATGGAAAAAAAATAGGGTTAGAACAAGCATTTTTATATCAATTAGTGCAAACAGTAATTACAATTATGAGTGAATATTATACTTATTTAATTGAAAAACAAATAATTATTGAACAAGCTGTGTTGGATGAAGAAAATAAATTTTTAAAAACATTAGAGCAAGGAACCAAATTATTTAATGAAGTTAAAACTAAATATGGACTAATTTCAAAAGAACATGCTTTTCGCCTATTTGAAAGTTATGGTTTTCCAATTGAATTAATTGAAGAAGAAGCTCAAGAGGCAGGAATAAAGGTTGATCGTGCTGGTTTTGAAGAATTATTAGCAAATGCAAAAGAAATTTCAAGAACTAATCGGAAAGATATTAAGGCAATTCACTTACAAAGTAATCTCTTTACACATTTAGATGTTGCTAGCGTATTTGTTGGTTATGAACAAGAACAAGTTAATAATGTTGAAATTGTTTTTATGTTTGCAAATGATAAATCAGTTTCTGAATTAACAAATACTACCGGATACATTATTTTAAAAGAGACTCCTTTTTATGCTGAAAAGGGTGGGCAAGCCGCAGACAGGGGCTTAATTTTAAAAGATAATAATACGGCCTATGTATTAGATGTTCAACAAGGACCAAATAAACAACATTTACATTATGTTAAAGTAGATGGCACTTTAAAGATGAATGATTTAGTAAATGTTTCCATTGATAGTGACCGTCGGTTTTATACGCGTAAGAATCATTCCGGAACACATTTAATTCATGCCACATTACGTGAAGTATTAGGATCACATGTTATGCAAACTGGTTCTTATAATGATGATGAGCGTTTACGTATTGATATTACCCATAATAAATCAATTTCATCAGCAGAGATTATGGCGGTTGAAGCAGCAGTGATAAAAGCTATTCATGCTGCAATACCATGTGAAATAATTTATACAGATATGCAAAGAGCATTAACAGTTCATCACGCTTTAGCTTTTTTTACGGAGAAGTATGATGAAGAAGTACGAATTATTAAATTTGGAACTTATTCATGTGAACTTTGTGGAGGAACTCATGTTGCTAATTCACAAGATGTTGAAGATTTATTAATAACGGGAATTGAATCAAAAGGGGCTGGAACATTTAGAATTCATGCGATTACATCAAATAAAACAATTGCTAGTTATTTAAATGAGCAATTTTTAAAAGAAAAAACTGATGTCGTTAATTACTTTGAAAAGTATAATCAAGGGAAATTTATTTTAGTTGATGAACAATTGGAGGAAATTTGAGATCAAATTAGTAATTTAACTGTTTCAAAAGAAAATTGAAAATTATTAAAGCAATTAGTAAATCAATTTAAAGATTGTTTTAAACAATGACAAAAAAAATATGATAATGTTGTTATCCAAAATTTTGTAAAACAATATAATATGTTACCATTGCAAGAAAATAACAATATTAAAATTTTAACTCACCAGTTTTCAACTAATGTTGATGTTAATGCTTTGAAAGTATTAATCGATGATTATAAAGCACGTTATTCTAATATTTTAATATTCTTTGTTGATATGAATGATTTAAAACAACAAAAATTAGTGATTGGTGTTGGAGAAATGATCCAAGATAAGTACCAAGCTGGTCATATTATTCGGCAATTAAATCCCTTGCTTGATGGCAAAGGGGGAGGAAATAACAGTGTAGCTCAGAGCGGTTTCAAAAATAATACTATTATTGCGGAATTGTTATCTGACCCATTGGGATTTTTACAAAAACATGGCTAAATATTATTTAGGAATTGATTTGGGTACTAAAACATTAGGACTTGCAACAAGTCATGGGATCATTGCAACAAGTTATGGTGTTTATCAATTTCCCGAAAATGATTTTTCTAATGCTGCTCAATATTTAATAACCTTAATTGGAAATAAAAATTTTACAGATATTGTTATTGGATACCCAAAAAATATGAATAACACAATTGGACCGCGAGCAGTAATGGTTGATGATTTTATTACTTTATTAAAGTCAATGTTATTAACACCAATTCCAATTCATTTAATTGATGAACGCTTAACTACACGGCAAGCGCATCAAATTATGTTAGAAGCTAATTTATCTCGCCAAAAACGAAAAACTAAAAAAGATAGTTTAGCAGCACAGTTAATTTTAGAAACATATTTACAACAACAATAGCAAAATAATGTTTGTTAAAAAATATAACATGAATAAGGTAAAATCTTTAATTTATTATTTAATGTTTTATTAGTTATTAAATCTGTAGTTTTATTAGTTAAAGTGGTAATATCAAGATCTTGTGTTTTATTTGTATTATTGATGACAATAAGATATTTGGTATTATCTTTTTGTTTGTAAAATATTAAAATATTTTTATTATCAATAATAATAAGATTACCATCATTTCCTAAAATAGGATGTTCTTTTCGTAAATCAATTATTTTTTTTAGAAAAGTTAATAATTCAAAATTTCATTTTTCTTTGTCTCATATCATACATTTTCGGCATAACGGATCATTGTCACCATCAAGACCAATTTCATCGCCATAATAAATTGATGGTGATCCTGGACATAAAAATAAAAATAAATAACTTATTTTGAAGATTGCGACATTATGATTTGCTAAAGTTAATAATCGCGGAGTGTCATGCGAATCAAGACAATTAAACATTGCTGGTCAAGTATGGTCTGGATAAGTAAAAAACAATTTTTTTAATTTATCAGTAAAATCTTGTAATGTTATTTTTTGCAATACAAAATATTCTAAAATAAGATCATAAAGAACATAGTTCATAACACCATCAAACTGATCACCATTAATTCAGGGCAGTCCAATATTTCATGTTTCAGCAAGAAGATAAACATTCTTATTTTTCTTAACAGTGGTGCGAAGATATCGTCAAAAAGAATGGTCAATTTCATTGGCAACATCCATTCGTCATCCGTCGATGTTATATTTTTTTTATTCAAAATACTGCTATTTTTAGCAGATACTTTTGAACGGCAATATTTTCAGTATTTAATTTTGGCATTAACGAACTGTAACCAAATGTTGCATAGTTTAATTTTGTTAGATCATTATCAGGGACCCTTATTGGAAAATTTTTAATATGAAATCATTCTTTATAATGAGATTTCTGTTGTTTTTTTAAAACATCTTATCAGGCAAAATGGTTTCAGCTGACATGATTAAAGACCCCATCAAGCATTATTTTAATATTTTTTTGATGACATTTAATAACAAGTTCTTTAAATAATTTATTAGTGCCAAAACTCGGATCAATGTTAAAATAATCAATTGTATCATATTTATGATTTGAAGGTGATTTAAAAATCGGATTTAAATAGATGGCATTAATGCCTAAATCACATAGGTAGTCAAGTTTATTAATAATTCCTTGTAAATTCCCACCAAAAAAATTATTACTAGTTGGTGGGGCAGAACTTCATGGTAAGAATTTTTTATCTGTCAAGTAATGTTCATCACGGCAAAAACGGTCAGGGAAAATTTGATATCAAATAGCAGATTTTATTCAAGTTGGATAAGTCAAAATATCAATTTTATTCATTCACGGAAAATTAAAACATTTTTTTGTTGTTTTTAAAATGTCATCATTTTCATTTTCTGCATAAAAGCCTTTTTCAGTATATAGTAGAGTCTGATTAGATGAAATTAATTGAAATAAATAACTAAAGCGTCGATGTAATGGTGATATGGCAATGATTCAATAATCATATATGCTAGATGATTGATATTTATGCATGGAAAAAACTTGATTTACCCATTGCATAGTGTTATTTTTTATTTCATAATCAAATGGATCACCACCATATAAATAAATCTTTTTAATATTATCCTTCTTAGTTTTAATTTTAATGTGTAAAGTATTTTCATCATAACAATAAGCGTAATGGGACTTTGCTTGATGAAAAACACTGCTTTTTTCAATCATATTATTACCTCCATAAAAATATTATGTCCGATAATATTTAAATATAAAATCATTTGTTTAAAAGTTGTATATACAACTTTTAAACAAATGATTAGATAACATTTTTTTGTTTTGTTATAAGTATATTAGGAGGTAATATATAGATGAAAAAGTTATTATTAATACTTGGAATTTCAACTTTTTTTCGTCATCAACATTATCAGTAATTGCATGTAAAAAAAATAATGATGATGCTTATACAATTAAAGTTCAAGCGGAAAAAGAATGAGTTCCATTTTATCAAAAGGCCGTTAATAGTTTTAATCAAAAATTAGAAGCTGAAAAATCTAAATTTAAAATTAAAATAAAAGAAAGTGGCACTTTTGATGAACTAGGATTATTTGATAAATTACCATTTACGGATAGGAGTTTATCAGATGTTTTTGTTTTACCATTTGATCGTTTTTCAACTTTTGTGACTGAAAATAAATTAAGTGATGTTTCAGATTTAACAATTTCTGAGTTTGATTCTCGATTAGGTGGTAATGTTGATAATGATATTGCTATCCATAATGGGAAAAAATATGGAGTAACATTAAATATTGAAACTTTAGTTGCTGTATATAATAAAACTGCTTTGGCAAATAATCCAGCACGATCATTAGAAGAAATGGTGCTTGCAAATAAAAACCAGCAGAACCCAGTTTATAATGCAACTTTTGGTGATTTATGATATGCTTCAGTTTTATATAATACATTATTGACTAGCGATATTCCAACATTAGTTGAAGTTGCAAGTGATGGTGGAGTTAAGACTGTTTTTGATAATAATAATTCCGATTTTATTGATGTGGCTAAAGTTAGTTATGACTTTGGACAGACCTTACCACCATCAATGTTTGATACAAAAACACGATGAGTAGGTGGGAAAGGACTATATGATTATGTTTTAGAAAACAAAACTAATTGATTTTTAGATGGACCATGAGATTATTCCAAAAAATATACTTCACAATATGGAGTTTTAAAAACAGATGGTGTAACAGATGAAGATACAGTGTTTGGAATCAAACGAAAAGATATTGCTTTTGATTCAATTGACAAATATCAAGTTAACAATAAATCTTGGAAACATTTTAAAGCAGGGTTTTTGATGTCGCTAAATGCTAGATTGGACCGTCAGCAATCAAAATTGAATTCGGCTGGAAAAACTAAAAAAATGGTTGCAAGTGAATTTATTAAAGAACTTTTAAGTGTGGATTATGCATATGACTGATACAAATATGCTGGAAAAATTACACCATATAAAGTAGGACTAGACAAAATAGTTACTGAAGCTAAAAAAGATAGTGATTCATTAGTACCTGAATTAATTGATGCAATTATCAATGGTTATGCAAATAATTCTGTTCGCCCCAAACATCATATTTTTAATGGTTTTTGAGCAACATATGAAACAAATTATAATAGTCGAGTTTTCCCCCATTCAATTTCAAAAATTACAGATGGTGAACAATATGCTAAAAGCTTAAGTGCTGATATTGCAAACTATATCAAAGGAGCAATAAATTAATTATTTAAAGTTATGCTAAATAAAAGAAACATTATTTTAGAGAAAAAAATAAATTTAAATAATACAATATTTATTCTCTTTTTGATTTTGTCAGGGATATATGTTGGGTCAATGTCAATTAATTTATTTCTAAATATGGCGCATAGTAATTTGTCTAAACAAGTTACAGTAATATTAAAGTCATCTGAACCTGGAATAAATGTTGATAATTTATACCTTACATTACAACGTAAATATTTGATTTCATATTTAGTTAGTATTTTGTTTGTAATTACTTTTGCCTTTTACAATTGATTTGCTGTAAAACGAATTAAAATTGGTTATGGATATTGTATCTTATGATTTATTGTTTGGGTTGGGACTATTATTGCTCCAATTATTTTTACAAAAATTTATGATATCTTTTTTGTAATTAATTGTATTACAGCGGGCCTAATTTTACTGGGCATGTTTTATCTTATGTAGAATAAAGGATGAAGTAGGACAAAAAAAACAACCCTTTAATAAGAGTTGTTTTTTTATTTTAAAACAATCCTTATAAGGAGGTAATGGTAATTAAACAACAAAAAATATGTGATATTAATGATTGTTATAAAAAAATATCATTTACTAATAAACAATTTGTATCAAATAGAGTTTTGTGAACTTGCGAAAAACATAGAAATTTATTGAATAGTATAAAAGATAAAAAACAAAAACAATTTTATCAAAAATTAGAAAATTCAAAAATTATCTTTGATTATGAAACTGGTTTATTAAAACTTAAATTTTATAAAACTTAATGCAGAGTGGAACGGTTATTTATTAACTAAGTGTTTTTTATTCCACAGCCTGCCGAGGCAAGTACTGAAATAGTGTATGAGAAAAGATGAAAATCGGCGCTGGTTTTTATAACTAAGCGATAGTCGTGATAAGTGCGAGGTCAACATCAAACGACAATAAAAATTGAGATGGTCACTTTATAAATATATCTGCGATTAGCATTAGGCTCTTCAAGGTGCAAGTAGATTTATTTTAAAAACTGAACGCTTTGACCTGAAATGGTGCGGATGAAGAGATGTAATTACATGGCGATAAACTATATAAACAATTACAATTTGTAGTTAATTAATGGAGGGTTATATGAAAAAGTTAAATAAAAAAACTATTAATAAATTAAATGAATTAATGCTTAAAAGTTATCCTGTTTCAAAAAATGAAATAACACAAGAACATTGAGCATTAGGTAAACAGAATTAGGAGGAATTAAAAATGTCATATTGTATTAGGGATTACTTAAATGAAAAATGAATTAATAATAAAGCATTAAAAATTAGTGATAAAAGTATTATTTATTCAGACATTGAGTGTGATGATAATTATTGATTATTACATTTATATCTTGAATTTGATAATAAACATTCAAATATAGGTTATGTTTCATTGCCAGTAGATTTTGACTTGACTTTGAAATGATATGAAATTGATGAAGTTAAAGGTTTAATTAGTGATTATTTAGAAGATGAAGAAATAGATTATGAGGTGATAAATTATGAATAAAAGATACTTATTAATTATTAAAAATGAATATTTAACTACATATTCATTTTATACATTAGAAGAAGCAAAAATAACTGCTAAAAATGAAAAATATTATCAAACAGTAATTATTGATTTAGAAAACGAAGTATATTCTGATATAGAAAAATTAAAAATTATGGATCCTAAAAGATATAACGAATTATTTAATAAAGGAGATAAATAATATGGAATTAAAAGATATATTAAATGAAATGTTCAATAATCACCCTGAAGTTGCTCAAAATTATGGTCCAGCAATTATCGAACGATATGAAATTGAAGTTGAAAATAAAAAATTAACACCAGAACAAATAAATAATCTTATATATATATATATTACAAAACCAAAAAATAATTATATTGGAAATGAGAATAAATAATGAAAATGTCAGATTGAAATTTGTGTCAGAAGGGAATTATTTAATATGGAATATTACTATTATTGCGAAAGTTCATATTGTAAAAAACAATATCCAGAAAATGAATTTTTATTATGTATACATAAAGATAATAACGATGATGATTATGGTTATGATTGTGAAAAATACATTTGTAAAAATTGTCAAAAAATTAGTTTAATGTGTAAAGAACATAATGAAGGAGATAAAACAATTAATGAAAAAAATGAATATATAAATTTTTTAGAAAATAGACCTGAAAATCACGATTGCAAGCACTGCCCTAACAAAGAGAAATTATTTAAAGAAGATTTTAATATGCAAGAATTTTGTGATAAGGGAAAATCTGTTGAATTACATAAAAAAGAATGTTGAGATAATAATGTTTATTGATTTCAAAGATATTATCTAAAAGATAATTCAAAATATGACAATTTACCTAGTAAGGAGGAATTAAAATAGAAATACATTATATTATTGGGTGGTTAAGTACTATTTTATCAGTTTCTTATTTAATACCACAATCTTTGAAAACAATTATTAAAAAAGATACAACAAGTATATCCATTATTAATGTTAATTTTATATTTAATTGGAAATATTAGTTGAATTACTTATGGTTTTATATTATGTCCAATTAATTTAGTACTTATAGTTTCTAATTTATTACAGTTTATTTTTGCAAATATTATATTACTAATAAAAATAAAAAATATAAAAAATAAAATTGATAATTTTAATTTTAAAAAGAAAGGATGATAAATAATGAATAATATAGTGCAAAATGTAGTATTCCCTTTTGTAATTAAGGGTGATGATTTTAAAGAATTAAGTTTGAAAGCAATTCAAATTAAAAAGTGAATTGCTAATAATAATAATAATGAATTAGTTGAATTTATATATCGTCATCGTAATCAATATAATACTACTGGTTATAAAGATGTACATTTAAAAGATATTCCAAGCACTTTAAGTAAAGTTGATATTGTATTTAAAGAGCCACTAGATTTAATTAAAGTATTTAAAGATGATTTAAATCGTATTCATAATAATATTATTAATTTTGAAAATTCGGTTAAAAATAATAAAATTGAAATTAAAAATAATATTAATCAGGTGCGAATTCAAAAACAAAATGAATTTTTTAGAGAACAAGAATTAAAAAAACAAGAATTAATTGAGCAAGCTAATAATCTAAATACAGATATGGGTTTAGATTTAGATCAAATAAAAGATGAGCAAGTTCGTGTAATGGAAGAAATTGAGCAACTTGATAAATCACTTGAGGTAAAACCATTAAAAAAAGTTGGTATTAATATTATTAAAGATAAATTATTAGTAAAAGATATTGAAATATTAGGTATTAATGATGATTTTTTACAAAAAGCAGATAGATTAGAACTTATTTCTTTTATTAAAGGTTATCTTTTAATAGATGAAAAAGTAGTTAAAAATGAAATTAAAGAACAATGAGATAGTAATGCAGATATGAATGCTATTGGAGTTAAAGGTATTAATTTTAAAATAAATAAAGGAGAAAAATAATATGGCAAATGAATTACAACAATATATTAATGGTGCAATAGTTAAATATGAATTAAAAGTTAATGATAAATATTTAAAAGAAAATATTTTAGCATTAGAAGAATTAAAAATGAAAAATGGTAATAGTTATATGTCATTAGTTTCTAATGCAGATAATGCAAAAATTACAGCATTAGGAATTATTAAATTAAGTAATAAAGGATTAATTTTTAGTAAAGATTTTAATATTATTCCATTTAAAAATAAATTAACAACTATTATTGATAGTAAAGTTTATTGTAAAAAAATTGAAGAAAATGGTTATAGTCCAAGAAAAGCAATTATATTTAAAGGTGAAAAATTTGAATGAGATACTATAAATTCTTGCCCTAAAATGCATGAAATTAATTTTAATGCAAATACTAGTGATTATAATGAAATTATTGGTGCTTATGCTTTTGCAAAAGATAAAAATGGGAATTATCAAGGTATTTTATTAAGAAAAGCAGATATTGATCGTTTAAAAAATAGTAGTCCATCAGGCAATGGGCAATATAGTCCATGAGTAAATTGACCAAAAGAAATGGTTGAAGCAAAATTATATCGTAAATTAGCATTAGAAATGGGTATTGATATTTCAGATATTGATTTAGATGAAAAAGAAATTAAAGAAGATGGTAATTTTGAATATATATCTTTTAATGATAGTACTGTCGCCAAAAATCAGGGGCAGATGAGCGATGAACCCTTATCTAACAATATAAAAATACCCCATCATATAAAAAAATAGCAGACACAAATGATAATGTAGTTAAAGAAGAAGATATTTCAAATGTAATACCAGTATTTAATAATAATGATGTGGAATGGCAAGGGTTTTTTGGACAAATTTTATGTAGAGTAATAATTTCTGTATTTTACTGGTGTTAAATAATTTAGTTTGCTATGAATTCGAATATTATTGTACCAATTAATGTAATCAAATAATTTTAATTTAAACTGCTCAATGTTTTTAAATTTATTATTTTTAATAAATTCAGTTTTAAAAATTTTGTATGTTGATTCCGCAACAGCATTGTCATAAGGACAACCTGGTTTACTGTAAGACTTTTGAATGTTATTTTTAGTTAAAAAGTTATAAATAAGATTGTTATTAAATTCACTACCTTGATCAGTGTGAAATATTTTAATATCATTTAATGTAAAGTTAAGTTTATTAAAGGTATTTTTAACTAATTTTGCATTTTTGTGTAAACTAACATCATAACTAATAATTTCACGATTAAATAAATCAATTAGAAAGCAAACATAATATCATTTATTATTAATAAAAACATATGTTAAATCACTGACAACAACTTCATGTAGTTTATAATTATTAAATTCTTGATTTAATAAATTATTATATTTATATGTAACATTGCTTGTATTTGAATGTTTGTATTTGATTTTTGTATAATTTGAAATTAAGTTATATTTTCTCATTATTTTACTAATCTTTACACGAGATAATATAATATTTTGCTGAGCTAGCATGATTTTAATTTTTCTTGTTCCATAATTTTTACGACTTTTTAGAAAAATACTGATAACAGCATTATCAATGTTTTGATTATTCTTGGGATTATTTGCTTTTAATTGATAGTAATATGTTGATCTAGCCAATTTCAATGTTTTACATAAATTAATAATTGGATATTTTGCTTTGTTATTTTTAATGATTGCTATTTTTTGCCGATTATCAGTGTTGCTTGCTTTAAAATGTCATTTTCCATTTCTAATTGTTTAACTTTTTTACGTAATTGAATTAATTCGTTTTCTTCTGGCGTTCTATTGTCTTTAGCTTTAAATGAGTCCGAGTTACTAAATTGGTGAGCTCATTTCCAAACAGTAGATTTACCAATTTGGTAATCATTGGCTAATTGTTCAGGAGTTTGACCCATTTTGTAAAGACCAACAATTTGTTGCTTAAATTCATCGGTATAATGATTCTTTGCCATAATTACACCTCCATTGTAATTTAATTATAAATATTTACTCTACATTATTGTTGTCCAATTTATCTTAACCTATCCAATTGAAATTCATAATACATATAGAGAGCTAGTTGAAGAGCAAAAAAAATTAACAGCAGAAGAGTTTTTAGCAGCAGTTGCTAAAGTGGGGCGAGATAATGCTCGTACGCCAATGCAGTGAGATAAAAGCATGTTTGCTGGTTTTAGTTGGACAGTACCATGAATTAGACTAAATTCAACGTATGATAAAATTAACGTTCAAAATCAAATATCGGATGAAAATAGTGTTTTAAATTTTTATCAAAAAATGATTGCCCTACGAAAATCTGAGATATATTCCCCAGTATTAGTTAATGGTTCTTTTGATTTAGTTAATACAGATAATAAAGATTTATTTGTATATACGCGGAATTTATTGGATCAAACAATAATGATAATTTTTAACTGATCTAATAATCCTGCGCAATATAACTTTGGTAAAAAAGAAATGAAAATATTAATTAATAATTCTAATAGTAATTATTTGTGTAATAATATTTTATGTTTAGAACCATGAGGCTTTTTAATTTTAGAAGTAAGGGATGGAATGAAATAATTGGAATTAATTTTATATTAATTGACAAAAAGACTAAAAAATAAGTCTTTTTGTTAATTTAGTACTACATTATAATGCCAATCGGTTTTTGAGCAAACTTTATATAGAATAAAAATTCTTAAATTTCTTTGTTGGATCAATTTTCATTGTGGGATGTAAATCCATGCTTTGCTTGATTAATTCATGTTGCTAAGGTTCCAATCGGAATTAGATATTTTTTAGCTATTTGTGATATGAATAATGATTATGGTAAAAATCATTGAGAATTTTAGTTTTTAATTCGGTGGAATATTTATTAAATTTTGACCCTTTACTTGCCATAATGTGTTTCCTTTAGATAATATTTTATCTTGTTATCTATCCTTATTTGAGGGGGTACACATCTCCATCTAAACAATCCCAAAATTTGTTCAGTCATAACAAGTTATAAACTTGCTTTTTTTTTATTATAATGATGATAATAAAAACTATAAGGCAAAATTAGATAATAATTGGAGAAATAATATTGGTAAATAATGATAAGAAAGTCACAATATGTGATGAAATAACAAGTTATATTTAAAAAAAATTAGTTCCAAAAAAGATGATAATAGCTTTTCACTACCAAGTGAAAAAACATTAATTAATAAATTTAGTGTCTCGCGAACTACTATTCGTTACTGTTTACAAAAATTATGTAATAAGGGAATTACGTATGCTAAAAAAGGCAGCGGATATTATGTCAATGCCCATTATTTTTACACTAAAATTGGCGTTGAAAATGTAAAAAATTTAAGGTTAAAATATAAAGTTATTGAAAAGAATCTTTCTAAAGACATCTTATTAGATGTTTTGAATACCTTAAATCTTGATCCGGAAGATATTAATTTCAATGACTATTTGGGTTATTTAAAAATTTGTTATAATCGTCAAAATAAAGCGCTTGGATATTACAAATCATTTTGTTTTTTGCCAGCATTTGGGACTCTTGATTGAAAACAAATTGAATTATCTTGACCTAATTATATTAAAAAAAACAATATTATTTTAAGAAATTCAATAAATACAATAATAATAGAAAATAGTGATGAACTTGATAAAAAATATTTATCAAATAAAGTTAATCAAGTATGTGTTATATATTCGGCAAAATTTGATAATAAAAATCACATTATAAAAATTGTAGAAAAGCGTATTTTAATGGATTATTTTTTAGTAAATTATATTAAGATGTATTAATTTTTATCAATGTTAATATTTTTATATTATTTAAATTGATAGAAAAACTAATAATTGCAACGAATAGATAGATATTTGCTGCAATTATTTTTTAAGTAATTATTATACAAGTATTTATAGAAAAAGCAATAAAAAAATGATATAATTTTAAAGAAACATTTTGCTTATAATTACATATAAAAAATTGGGGAAAAAGATGATGATTGAAAACAAAATAAATGAAACAAAACACTTGCAAGAAGTTAATAGCAATTTAAAGATAAATGTTAATCAAACAGCTGTTATCAAGGCTTTAACAGAATCTTGAAAAAAATCAAAACCGTATTTTAAATTAATGGCCGAATATCAAAAATTAAATAAAACACCTGCTGCTGACTGAGATAGTCGTTATGAAAAAGAATATGAAAAATTTATTAAAACATTTTTGGGAGAAAGTGTTTATTTTAAAAAAAATATTTCAAAAAAACCAGTAACAAGGGTTATCAAATCAAAAAAGAGTTCACCAACTAAAACAAAAAATATGGGCTTAAATCTCTGTCAATTAGATCTTTTGCGAAAACGAAAATTGTATCGTTCAGAGGAGTTATTTCCAAATCGAGTGATAAGAGGATACCAAGCCTCACAAGCAGTAATTGAATCAGAGTTAATAAGATCAGGAAAAAGTTTTTTAAATAATAATTCATTATTAGTTCAACAGAATGAAGATGAACCAGTATTTGTTTCAACAGTAAAAAATACTGGTGAAACAAAAAAGGATAATTTTACGGAGAATAATTTGTTGGAACAATCAACAAAAAATGAAGTTGAAGATCTTATCAATAAATTGAATCCGAACCAGCAACGTTTAATTCGCCAACGTAATCAACAATATGGGCGTTTTCAAAAAAAACAACAAGAAATAATTCATAAAATTAATGATCAAAATTCTAATGAAATCTTAAAAAGTTTTAATAATCAAGTAAAAGAACATGCTAAGAATTGAGGATTAAATAAAACCCAAATTGAATTATTATCGCGCCGTGATGCAATAAAACGTGATGAGGATCCTTATTTAAATCGCGTACAAAATTCTTATTATTCAGATGAAAAGAACTCTCGTTTAAATAGTGAACTTAAACCGCGGTCATTTGATGAAATTAAAGAACAAATGAAGTTGAATAAAAATCAATTAAAATTATTAGCGCACCGTGATGCGCGTCCGTCTGAATTAAAACAAGATATGAAACAAATTATTTCGCATAAGGATGACAACATGAAGTTGGAAACTGTTATTAAAAAACGTAATCAATTAGGGCAAGAAATCTTAGCACGTAGTTTAGGGAAAACAAAAAAACAAATTGATGGCAAATATATTCGAAATTCTTTAATTAATGAACAAAAACGAAAATCAATTATTAAAACAGATTTATATTTAGATACGACGATTACTAGCCAAATTAAACCATTACTTATAAAATCAGATATAAAAACAAAACCAGTAGGGAAATCAATCCTAAAACCTTTAATTTTATCGTTATCAGCAGGAACTAATAAAAAACTAGAACCAATAGAATTAAATAGTATTGTCAAAGAAAATATTCCGAAAGAATCAATAGCTTTACCTTTAGCCCCAAGTGAAGAAAAATATGTTTCAATTGTTGACCCTAAGAAACGTCCTAATTTAAAAAAATTAAAATTTGGTGATAATTATAAAGAAAAAACTAAGAAAAAGTTATTTATTACAGAAGTATTTAAAAAAGACTCATTATTGGATAATATAGTAGGGGAAAAAGATAGCAATAACAGAACGAAGGAAAAGAATTTAATACTATATCCGCAAAAAGAGTTAAAAGATTATCAAATTAATTATGTTAATACAACGAAAACACCAAATTTAATGCTTGATTTAACAAACAAACAATATAATTATGCGGGTTATCATCCTCGTGAAATTCGTGAAATTCAGCGACGACAATTAGCACAACATTATGAACAATTACAAAAAGAAAAATTAATTCAAAAGAATTTACGAAAAGAAACACGTCAGCAAAAGAAGTTACAACATCGTAAAGTTAAACCAAAACCATTACCTCAAATTTTAATTGATAAATATCTTGCCGAGGGGAAAAAAGTTGTTAATGGCTTTTTAGTGGACACCGCAGACCAAAAAAATGTTATAGAAGATAATAACAAATAAGATGGTCAGGATCTCAAACGAGATTAATCTATTGTAAACAGTTAGATGCTGTTTTGTTATAAGTATAAGAAAAAGTAACTATTTTAAAAAATATTAATAATCCTGAAATTTAATAACAGTTGTTACAAGACGCAAATGAAATGACAAATGTGGAGTAGTGATATTAATGATAATTATTTGTTATTAAATTTTGTTTTAAAAAGATTCAAAACAAAGATAATAGGCTAAAATTAAATAATAAGAGTAATATTATAGATAATTAATTAAAAAAAAGCAAGTTTTTTGATAAAAGTATTTTAAAAAGGACAAAAATTTTATATAATATATATATATATTAAAAATTAAAAAATAAATGAAGAGGAATAGAAAAATGGCCAAAGAAAAAGATTTGGAAACTGCTGCTATCACACGTGTTAACGATGATGGCATTGTTGACACAGAACGAGATGCAACAGAACTAATGGACAAAAAATTAACTCCTGCAACAATTAAACTACTGTTAGGGCAGACAGATGAAAATAGTTCTAAGTATCAAACATTAAAACAAAAATATTTAAATGAAGTTGTTGGAACGGAAAAAAGGAAAGTAATCCATTTAAAAGATAAAAATAATTCTTGAGAAGAACAAAAAAATAAAAGTAAATTCATTGATTATAGTTATCGTGTCGATAAAGAAATCCCACTTTTTGCCAGATTAAATAATCAGAAAATAAATCAAGCAGCTAATAAAAAGACAGATTTAAAACCAAAACAGTCACTTAAAAATAATGAAATGTTAGCCATGCCATTAGATCAAATAATAATTAAGGAACCTATTAATCGACCAAAAAAATCTATTCAAAAGACCCCTTCAGAAACAACTAACTTAATTAAACCACCATTAAAAGACAGTGAAATAATTAACGAGAAACTTAATTCTTTCGCAGACTGAAATGGTTTAAATGCTGACAAAGTTGTAACAAAGTTAGGGTCATCGCAGTTACAAGAAAATGATTCTAAAACAATTATTTACCGAAGCGAGACAGAAGAAATAACAACTATTCGCCGTGATTTGCGTCCAATTTTAGCAAAACAGATTTCACAAATTAAACGGAATGGTTTGTCAGTTGTTGACTTTGTTATTGATCCTACTGATAAGATTGAAATTGAAACAGGGGATGAAGAAATTCTTGTTCGTTTAATTAAACAAAATGAAGTTGAAATTGACTTAAATGACTTTGTTTCAAAGGATATTGCGCAACCAAAACCAAAACCAGTTAAAATAATTCGCACTGCTGAAGATCCATTGTCATTTGAAGAACGATTAATTTTACGATTAGAAAATAAAGCCCGTTCTTATAAATTAAGTGCCAATGAACAAGAACAATTAGAAGATTTAAAGGCAAAACTTGCTTTTAAAGCAAATCAAAAAAATAAAGAACAAGAACTTACTTCAGTTGAAGAAAAAAATAAGAAAACAAAAGATACCGATACAATTATGTCGGCTGGCAATGATCAAGAACAATTAGAAAATGATGATCTTTATAAAAAAACAAATTATAATCATCGTTATGATGAACACAAACGGCCTAATATTGATCAACGTTTAGCTTTTCAGCATAAAATGCTGAATTATTTGTTAGAAGTTAGGCAACAATATGAACAAGGTTATAATCGACAAATATCTCAAGAATTAGCGGATTTTAATCGGGCAATAAATTTATCACGTGCAATTAAAACTAATACTGACAAACTAAATGCGACAATTTTACAAAATCGTGATGAATCAATTGCACTTTTACGAAAACATGTTATTTTATTAAATCAAAAGCAATATGCTGAAATTAAATTGTTAGATAAACAAGTTCTTAAATTTAAGAACACCAAGGGAAACATGGAAGAATTTATTAAACGTCAAAAAGAATTTCAACGATTATTACGAATTCGCGAAGAAGTGAAAGAAAATCGACAAGCTTTAATTGAGTCACTACGGATACAAGCACAATTGATGCAAGAAGCCCGTAGTAAAAAATAACACGTAAAAAATGTATTAATTATCAACTCGTTAACTATCAAACAAAATTAACAATTAAGAAAAGATAGAAGAGGAGGTAACGAGAAGTGATAACTGATATTAAAACAGGACATTTATATTTTTTACATAATGGGCAAATTATTTGTATTGATCGAATGAATAAAAATCAAATGTTTTTTGCTAATAATGAACAAGATTATAATCATTTTCTTAGTTATAATGTTTATACCGAAGATAGTGTTGCAAATGCCGCTAATAAAACAGATTTTATTTTATTACAAAATGTTAAATTGAATGGAAAATTATTATATTTATATCCAAATGAAATTAAGCTTTTAAAATTAGCGGAAATTAAAGCCCCATTATTACGTAATGGTATTCATATTCGTGTTCATGAAAAAATCTTTGATTATCAAGAAACATTAACACGAAAATATAATGATGATTTAATTGAATGGTTAATTGCTGAAGATGAAAGACGCCATCGTTTTCAAAATCAGAAACGAACTAGTCATTTTTGACATCGGAAGAAACCATAGGTTTCTTTTTTTACTTATGTTATTAAGAAGGGAGGAACAAGGATGTTAAACCGTAAGACACAACATTATTTAACAAAAATTCGTCAAGAATTAGGATTACCCAGGTTAGACTGAAAGCAAGAATTGCAATTAGAACAATATCGTTATTTTGATAAGATTTTTACTCGTTATGTTAAAACCGTTAATTATATGTGATATTTTAAAAATGTTGCTTTTTATGATGAGGTTAGTAAAATAACATATTATTTTCCACGATTAATTCTTACACGAAAAAACCTTTATTTTTTAAAATTACAAACATTAAATGCTCCAGTTATGACAACTCTTGTTGCTCCATTTTGAGAACAGGACAAGGCATTAATTACCTCACCAGTAGTGGTTCAACAGTTTATGATTAACCGGATGATGGAAATAATTAAAGCAAAACAGTTTTTACGAACAGCAGCAATTAATTTAGTTATTATTAATAGTAAGGAACCATTTACTATAACGGATTTATCAAATTATGGTAATATTCAAATAATTAATCAGCAAGAATATCATTGAAGTGATATAATAAAACATATTGAAAAAAATGATGACTTAACAGTGGACCTTTTAGCTGATGAAACAATTTTAATGCTGCATCATTTATTTGGTGTACACAGTCATCACCATAATTATCGATTACAAAAACAAATTTTATTTTGTTTATATCACTATATTTAAAAAGGAGTATCGCCCGTGTCAAAGCGCCAAGAACGGATTAATATTGTTAATTTATTATATCGTCATTTTGTTTTGCATCATGATGTTGTCACAACAAAACAGGAAGCCTATGATTTTTCACAAGTTGTAACAACAATTACAGAATCAGAACAAATTGATAATATTTTGGTAAACTTGCCAACAATTATTACTATTATTAATGATCATTTAAAAGCAGGTTGAAGTTTTGAAAGATTAAGTAATTATCATAAAGCAATTTTAGTATATGGTGTTCATGCCATTCATTATCAAAATTTAGCCAAAGCTATTGCTATTAATGAAATTTTGGAAATTTTAAAATTGTATAGTGAAGATACTGATTTTAGTTATATTAATTCAGTCCTAGATCAAATTTAAAGTTTTAATTTAATTAAAGCTAATTATTTATAAAATAACAGAAAAAAAGGTTAGATTATACTTTTTTTTTATTTTTTTTGATAAAATAAACAAGCATATTTATTGATTAAAATCGAATAAATATACTTAAGAAAGGGGTAACTATGAAACAAACAGTTGTAAAAGAACGCAAAGCGATTGATTCTTCTAAACCATTGGTTGAAGTTATTAATATAACAAAAAAGTACAAAAATAAAGTTGCTTTAAGTAATGTTAATTTAGTTATTAATCCTAGTGACCGGATTGGAGTAATTGGGGCAAATGGTAGCGGAAAATCAACATTAAGTGAAATTATCGGTGGAATTCGACAAGCAACATCGGGAAAAATAGTTCGTCAAGAAAACTTAACGATTGGGCTACAGTTTCAAGAATCAAAATATCCAATTGGAATTTCAGTTATGGATATGCTTAAATACTATTTAAATACATTTAATATTCCAATGACTGATAGCCAATTACGCGAATTGTTACGAACATATCAATTAATTGGAATGGAGAACAAATTTGTTGAGGGGCTTTCTGGTGGACAACAACAACGGTTAAATATTTTATTGTCAGTAATTTATGACCCAGACTTAGTTATTTTAGATGAAATTTCAACTGGATTAGACATTGAAGTGCGCTCAGAAATTTTCCACTTTTTAAGGGAAAACATTGTTGAAAAAGGAAAGGCAATGTTTTTAGTAACGCATATGATGAGTGAAGTTGAAGAATTTTGTGAAAAATATATTTATGTCCATAATGGTGAAATTAAAGAAGCTGGAATGGTAAAGGATATTGTTGAGAAATATGGTTCAGTCCATAACTTTACTTGACAAATGTTTGAACAAAATAAAAAAGCTGATTTAGATCAACAATTCCAAAAAATGGTTCAACAATCAAAACAAAATACTCGTGTAAATAAAGTCGATAAATGAATTTGTGATGGTCGAGTTCGGGGAAAAAACAAACCATTAATTGATTTAATGTTAAAATATTATTATAAAGGTTTTTTTGTCCCATTCTTTTTGATCATATATCCAATTTTATTATTATTTTTAAATGGATTTGCTTTCAAACAATTAGATACTAATTCAGGACAAAACATACATACTTTGGTTGCTGCAATTGCGATGGTTCAAGCAATGTCAGTTGGAATTTTTATTATTCCACAAACTATTTTAGAATTTAAAAATAGTGTTTTAATGAAACGAATTGGGGCAACAAATATTAAACCAGTTTTCTTTGTGTTATCAGTGATGTTAGTTGGATTAATTTTTATTATTGTATCATTTTTATGAACATTATTATGAGCAGGAATTTTCTTTGGACCAAGTTTTGGATGAAAACAAGTTGCGACGCCAAATTACTTGGGATCAGCAATTCCCTTTGTTATATTAGTTTTTATTTCAACAATTTCATTAGGAATGATGCTATCATCAATTTTTAAATCAACTACATCATTTATTGCTGGATCAAATGTTATTTTTATGCCAATTGCTTTTTTAAGTGGGGCTTTTATTCCGGCAGAATTAATTAATGGTAGTGATGTCTTATATTATGTTACTTATATCAATCCCTTTAAATATACTATGGATCCTTTCTTAAAAGCATGAAGTGGACAAGATTTTGTCTTTACGTCAACTTACGGAATTTATTTAGGAGTTTCGTTTGGCCTAATTGGTCTGTATATTGGGATTTCTGGTTGGAAACTACGTTGACAGGCATAATTTTCATTCACTCTTTAAATACTAATAATAGCAACTATTTTTTTTGCAATAAGTAAATAATTACTTTAATTTTGTCGAAAACTCTTGATGAAATAAAAAAATCATCAATATGACAATTTGAAAAATAATTTTGTTTAAGATCATGATTTTGCTTTAAATTTTTTAAACGTTAAAATATAATACCGTTGATTGTTGTTTTGGTGTTAAACCTTTATGTTGGTATTTTCATTTTCATAGATTTAAATAATTTTGAATATTAGTGAAACCCAAACCATGATAATGAATTAAGGCTTCTTTAAGACTCGATTGTAATTTACTAATCTTATTTAACTTTCGATAACTAGTATCAGGGTTTGTACTAGTTTTGGTAGAATATAGAGTAGAATTTGTTTGTTTTGCTACTAATAAATATAATGGTTGCATGTCAGAAATAATTATTGATTTTTCTTTAATTAATTGCTTATTCATATTTTCAATAATTCATTGTTTTTGTAATCGTTTTGTATTGGTGGATTGAACAAAATATTATTATTGCTATCAACTACCATTTGAATACAGCATTTGGTATTAGTTGAAAATGGATCAAGATGAGTTTTTCGTTTATCAAATTTATCTTTAAAATTACCTTTATGGATTTCTTTAATAAAAGTTTCATCAATTTGGATTTGACCATTTAATTTTTTAAATTTTAATTGAGTATTTTCTAATTGTTTTGATTGCATTAATTTTTGACGATTATATCAAGCAGTTTTTGGTGTTGTTTTAATAAAACGGGAAATTATTTTACTAGATTGTCCTAATAATGAAATTTGAATTAATAAATTTCACTGTTCATAATTTAAATGACTTCAATAAGTAAAATGATGACGAAAAGCATCAAAACTAGCACGACATTTTTTACATAAATATTTTTGTTTTCCTTCGGGATTATGACCATTTTTAACACAATGATAAGATTTACAATCAGGACATATAATGCCTTTATCTCTAAATTTTTGATCAATTTCATTTAAACGTTTTTGTTTTTTGATTACTTCTGCTTCTTTTTTTATTTTTTCAGCAAATTCTAAAAATTGATCATCTGTAAAACTGTTTTTTAATTCTGTAATTATTTTTTCCATCAATTATTTACCTCTATATATTAAAAATATACCTAAAATTAGATATATTCTATAAATATCAAGAGTTTTCGACAAAATTAAAGAATAATTATAATCTTTATAAATTATATTATTTACTTTTTTATTTTTCCTTAGTAAAATAAAGGTAGGGAAAACCGCTGAAAATATTTTATAAGGAAAGGAATTATTATTATGAATAGTTTGATATCATTATTGAGCACATTAACGTTAGTAACAAGTGCTCCGTTATCATTAACAAATAGTAATCTTACCACTTATCATAATTCACAAGAACATAAACCAATTTTAGTTGGTTACTGGCACAATTGAGAGGATGGTGCGGGATATAAAGGCGGAATAGCTAAGTATCTTGATTTAGGTGAAGTTCATCATGAATATGATTTCATTAATGTTTCATTTATGAAATCATATAAAATTGGTGATATTCCAACTTTTGTTCCAGAAGTACCACATAAAGAATCACTTAATCAAAGTGAAAAAAATTATTATTTTGCTAATCAAGTTAAATTTGTGCAAAAGCGTGGCCAAAAAGTTATTTTATCATTAGGAGGTGCTGATGCTCATATTTCTTTAAAAGCTAGTGATGAGCATGCTTTTAATCAAGAAATCCGCAATTTAGTAGATAAATTTGGATTTGATGGCATTGATATTGATTTAGAGCAAGCAGCAATTACGGCAGGAGATAATGAGTACATTATTCCTAAAGTTTTAAATGACCTTAAAGCCTATTACAAAAAAAATGACAAAGAGTTTTTAATTACGATGGCACCAGAATTTCCATATTTACGAACAACTGGAAATCAAGGCAAGTATTTATCATATTTAAAAGCTTTAGGTGATAATCTTGATTTTGTTAGTCCACAATTTTATAACCAAGCAGGCGATGGAGTTAATGTCCCATTTGAAGAACAACAAGCTTTAGGTTTTAATGGTTGATGATTAACACAAAATGATGCCAAGTATAAAGCAGAGTTCTTATATTTAATTGCAAAATATATCGTGCAAGGAAAAGATAATTTTTATCAAATTCCAGCCGAAAAATTATTATGAGGATTACCAGCGAATAATGATGCGGCCGCAAATGGTCAAGTTAAAACAGATGACATTAGACAGGCCACAGATTTATTAAAAGAACAAAATATTTATTTAAAAGGAATGATGACTTGATCAGTTAACTGGGATGCAGTCACAGCATGAAATTTTGTTGCAACCTATAAAAATGAATTTTATCAATAGAATATTATTAAAATAATTAATATATTATTTATATGAACCCATTTTGGGTTCTTTTTATGTGTCAAAAATGATGAAACTTGGGATATTAAAATTTATGACATAAATATTGTCTTTTTTTTTTTTTTTTGGCATAATAAAAAAGATATTACGGAGGTAATATACAAAAAAAAGAGGCCCCTTTAAAATGCAAAAAGCAAAACAAAAATCTTTGCAAAGAAATTATTGTTTTTATGTTATATTTGCAATTATTCCATTATTTTGTGTCTTATTGGATTTATTCTTTTCAACAATCCAACCTGATCCACAATATGGGGATTCAACAATAAATTTTGATTTTTCAATTATTAATCAATCAATTTATTTATCAGTATGAATTGCTTTAGCAACAGCAAATTATGGAATTTTAAATTGAACGCATTGTCATACTAAAAACATGCCAAAATGAATCACTGGGAAAAATAACTTAACTTGGATTACAACTTTGAATTTAATAACTTTTATTGTTTTTAATGCAACATTATTAATTAGTCCAACAAATGTCGTTGGATTTAATACATGGTATAAGATTTTGAAATCAGTGTTAGAACATATCTTGACTCCAATTATTGTTATTATTTATTACTTTTTGTTTACAACAAAGAGTATTGCAACAATGCAATATTGTAAAAAATATAGTTGATATAACTTAATTTTAATTATTTGTTATTTATTATATGTTTTAATCCGTGGAATAATGTTAATAAGGTTTATGCCGGAAGGGAAAGAACCGTTTACGCCGTTTCCATATGAACAACTAAATCCATTTAAGGTTGGTTTCCCTATCTTTTTCGGGGGTGTTATTAGTTTATTAATTATTGTCATTGGATTAGCGATCCTATTAAATTCTTTAAGTAATTTTCGAAATAAGAATGGTAAGGTGTTATTGACTTTTTAATTTTGAGGAAATAATTATCTATTTTCAATATTAATTTAAATTAGAAACAAAAAAACAAATTAGCATTTGTTTTTTTGTTTCTAAGGAAAAAATGCTTGCAATTAGGGCTAAAATTTGTTAAATATATTATTGGCAGTTACATATGCCATTTGCTAAATATCATAAATAAGGAGGGATTTTGATGATTAAGCCATTAGGCAAAAATATTGTCTTAGCAAAAGAAGAAAAAGAACAAACTTTTATTAATGGAATTTATTTACAAGAAGATGAAAAAAGCAAAAGTCATATCGGGAAGATAATTGCAATTAGTACCGAAGTTGAAAAAGAACAAAAGTTTGAAGGAAAAATAAACAATAAAGTTCTTTATCGTGAATATGCTGGGACCGAAGTCGAATATGATAATAAAAAATTAGTTTTAATTTCTGTTGAAGATATCTTAGCTATTATTGAAGGCTAAAATTTAAGGGGGAAACAAGTTATGGCAAAATCAATTAAATTTTCAGAAGATGCAAGAATGATGTTACTTAACGGTATTAATAAATTGACTGATGCGGTTAAAGTAACATTAGGACCAAAAGGAAAACACGTTTTACTAGAAAAAGAATATGGTTCACCATTAATTACAAATGATGGTGTTACGATTTCAAAGGAAATTGAATTAAGCAATCATTTTGAAAATATGGGAGCAAAATTAGTAGCTGAAGTCGCTAACAAAACAAATGACGTTGCTGGTGATGGGACAACAACAGCTATTGTTTTAACACAAGCAATTGTTAAAGAAGGATTAAAAAATGTTACTGCTGGAGCTAATGCGGTTGCAATTCGAAATGGAATTGAAAAAACAGTTAAAGCAATTGTTGAATTATTGCAACAATCAGCAAAACAAATTAAAACTAAAGCAGAAATTGCCCAAGTTGCTAGTGTTAGTTCCAAAGATCCAGAAATTGGTAATTTAATTGCCGAAATTATGGAAAAAGTTGGTAATGATGGTGTTATTACAATTGAAGAATCAAAAACAATTGATACTGAATTAAGCATTACTGAAGGACTACAATTTGATAAAGGTTATTTATCACAATATATGGTAACTGATAGTGAAAAAATGTTAGCAGAATTTGAAAATCCTTATATTTTAATTACTGATAAAAAAATTAGTAATATGAAGGAAATTCTACCAATCCTAGAAAAAATTGTTGAAGAAGGAAAACCATTATTAATTATTGCTGATGATGTGGATGGCGATGTTTTACCAACATTATTACTAAATAAAATGCGGGGAGCATTTAATATTTGTGTCGTTAAAGCACCAGACTTTGGAGATAATCGGAAAAATCTATTAGAAGATATTGCTATTTTAACTAATGCAAAATTTGTCAATAGTGAATTAGGAATGGATTTCAAAACACTTACTTTAGCTGATTTAGGAACAGCAAAAAAAGTAATTGTTTCAAAAGATACGACAACAATTATTGAAGGAAGCTGTAAGAAAACTGATTTAGAAGCACGAAAAGAGTTTATTCGTGGGCAAATTAAAAGTGTAACAACTCCATTTGAACAAGAAAAATTACAAAAGCGTTTAGCAAAATTAGCTGGTGGTGTTGGAATTATTCGAGTTGGAGCACCAACTGAAACGGAAATGAAAGAAAAAAAATTACGAATTGAAGATGCTTTAAATTCAACAAAAGCAGCAGTTGAAGAAGGAATTGTTCCTGGTGGGGGAACGGCTTTAGTTCAAGTTGGTCAAAAATTAACTAATTTAAAATTAAATGAAGAAGAAAAATTGGGGTTAAATATTGTCTTACGGGCAATTGAGGAACCAGTTCGTCAAATTGCGGCAAATGCTGGGGTTGATGGATCAATTATTGTTAATAAATTAAAAGAACAAACTGATAATATTGGTTATAATGCTGCGACAAATGTATGGGAAAATATGATTACGGCTGGAATTGTTGATCCTGTTAAAGTAACAAGATATGCGTTACAACATGCTGGCAGTGTTAGTGCGTTATTGTTAACAACTGAAGCAGTTGTGGTAAATAATACCGAAGACAAACAACCAAAAATGCCAAGTTACCCTGATTTGGGAATTTAACAGAAGACTAAACATTTAATTTAAACAAAAAACAAGTTTTACTTATTTTTTGTTTTTTTATTAAAATAAAAAAAGAATATTATTTGTTAATATAAAAAAGGAGTATTTGGGAATATGAAAAAAATGTTAAGTTCTTTAGAGGTATTGACAAATGTTTAAGAAAGTTACAATGTCATTGATTTTATTTTTAACAATTTTTACCGCAATCACAGCTATTGTTTTATTTGTTAAAAAAAATAGTTTTATGCGTAGTGTTTGATTAGATGGCTGCCAACCGGTAACACAAAGTCACAATAATGATAAAACTCCCTATGTTCATACTTTTTTTGGTAGTCAACATGATAATTATGCTTTATATCAGCCAACTGAAGAAAGTAATGATTTAAAAAATGCAACATTTTATGGTAATTTACAAAATTATAATAATTGTATTAATCCTAGTGTTAATTTACAATTGTGAAAACAAGATTTTATTAATACACAGTTAGTTGTTAAAACCAATAATTATGACATTAATGATTTAACAGCAAAGGTTGTTAATAGTGAGGAGTTGGCAAAAGATAATGTAACAGTACAAATTGGTTTTAATCGATTCATTTATGCCTCATATTCGTTAACAAATCAACGAATGCTAAATCCATATGGAATTAATGAAAAGTTATTAGTTCCGGATGCCATTACAACAAATGTAGTTGAACAGAATGCTTACAAAAATAAAGTGTATATTTTGTGAATCAAAATTATGAGTTTTAATCACAAAGTTATTGCTAAACCAGGAAATTATTCGATTAACATTAGCCTAACTGGGAATATACCAGAAACAAAGGCAACTAATATTATTTTAAGTAACAATGAAATTCAAGTTAAAGTAGATGATTTATTACTACCAGCAGATCAAAAAAAATCTGATTTTGATATTTATTCATTTTTTGGTTGAAGTGCGGGATATTATAATAATTATCAAGTCCCAGCAATTATTAAAAATAGAAAAGATAATATTGAATATATTGATTATAATTGAGACCGTTATTGATTACCAGAAAACACCTATTTGCACGATGTGTTGGGGATGGATTATTTTCAAAGTTCGATTTCATTAAATGAACGAAAAAACACCGAATGGCACAATAATTGATTAGATGGTAACAAGGTTCAAACATTTTTACCATGACGTTATAGTAGCAAAAAAGGTTTATATATTGCTGATGAAGATTGAAAAGCATGAGATTATTATATGGATAAAATGGCAAATGTTGGCTATACAAAAGCTTTATTAAGTGGTTGGCAAGCAGCTTGAAATACTTCTTATAAAACTAATGAGGTTTGGAACGATGATAACGAAGATTATATGCCAATTAGTATGAATATGTATGTTGAAGATGGTATAAAAAATAATGAATGATTTTTACAGCAACTATTAAATCATATTAAAATAGTTAAACCACAATGGACTAAAACTGTGACACCATATCTTTATATTGATGAATTACCAGGTTCGGCAATTGGTAAATATTTAAAATTAATTCAAAAATATGATCCTAACCGTGAATATATTAAATTAGCAGCTTGTGATTGAGAGCGTGATATTGATTATTCGGATCCTGCAACTTATGAAGTTGATATTTTACATATTTATTTCCTAGATATTTATAATGAACAAAATAGTAAATTTATGAATTTAGTAAAACAACGGAATGAAAAAGGACTTATCACTGGTCAGTATTCTTTAGATGCGGATAATACTTTTAATCTAATTCGCTCGGAACCGGGAGTCAGTTCTTATTTTCAATTAGCATTATTAAAACAAAATACTCCACATTATATGCGTTATTTGTTAAATGGATGAACGAACACAGCATATTGATCGGCTGATTATGATGAGCACACTGGTTTAGTTTATATTGCTGGTGATACAATGTTTGCTTATCCATCAATTGCAAATCCTGATCCAAATAACAATAATAAAGCTGATTTTAATCCTTCAACAAGATTAGATGCAATTGCTTATGGGGTTAATATGAATAATAAAATTATGTATTTAAATAAATTAAACTTAATTCTAAATTATCAGACAATGATGTCATATATTAATAGCAATGTTAAATTAAGTAAACCAACTAGTCATAGTAAATTTAATTTTAATTATGATGCTTTGACAGCTACAAGTAATATTAAAATTTCAAATTCATTTTTATATCGATTTTTAACACGAAATAATATTGATGAAGTAATGGTTGTTAAAACATTTGAAAATATTATCAATAAAATTGTTGCAACATATTTAGGAGGTTAATATGATTCCATTTTATTTAGTGATTATTGAAATTTTTATTTACTTATCATTGGCAATATGAATGATTGGGACAACATATTTGATATATGGTTATATTCAAACTTTTTTACATCAGAAACGAGTTGTTTCTTGAATTTTTCTAGGTGTCAATATTGTTACAACATTAATATTATTAATTTTAGTAATCTTATCATTATTAGCAATTTTTGACCCCGCTATTTTTGGGAATGGTGATATTTCCAATGAAGCAACGTTATTAAATATTGCTTATTTTTCTATAAGTACTTTAATTTCAGCAATATTATGAGTAATTTATTTAAGTACTTGTTCGTTATATTTTACAGTTTATCAAAAAGATGAGCGTCTTTATTTATTTGGTAGTTTTTTTAATCAAATTAAAAACAAACAGGTAGTTGCTAATAAGCATGTTTTAATCTATCGAAATAAAATTTTCTTTACTATTATTTTTCGTTTTTCTAAAACTTATCAGTATTTAAATAACAAGTAAAGTTTAAAACAAATCCAATTAGTAAAAAGGATTATTGTCAAAATAAAGAATTTTAAAGATGAATTAACAGTCCTTTTTTGAAAGAACTACTAAAATTAGTTTAATTTTAAACTAATTTTCATACTTTTCAATGATATTATTAATTGGAAGAAAATGGTTTGTGGAGGATTTTTATGGGTAAAAATATTTATACTGTTAGCGAAGTTAATGCGTATTTAAAAACATTAATTGAACAAAATTCTAATTTTATTAATATTTCTTTGCAAGGAGAAGTTTCTAATATTACAAATCATTCATCGGGGCATATTTATTTTACAATTAAAGATGATAAAGCCCAAATTAAAGCAATTATGTTTGCTTTTAATGCGAAAAATTTACAATTTAAATTAAAAGATGGTCTAAAGATTGTTGCAACAGGTTCAATAAAAGTTTATGAACCACAAGGAACATATAGTTTGCAAGTTACTAGTTTATCTTTACATGGTGTAGGAGAATTGTTCTTAAAATATGAGGCATTAAAACAAGAGTTAACTAAAAAAGGATGATTTGATCAATCTTTGAAAAAACCAATTCCACGGTTTCCAACGAATATTGGAGTAGTAACAGCACCAACGGGCGCCGCAATTCGTGATATTATTACTACAATTCATCGTCGTTATCCCCAAGCTAATATTTATTTGTTTCCGAGTTTAGTTCAAGGTAGTGATGCAAAGTATGATATTCAGAATAAGATTAAAGCAGCATTAACTTTTAAACCAAAAATTGATACATTGATTGTTGGTCGTGGTGGGGGTAGCATTGAAGATTTATGAGCTTTTAATGAATTGGAAGTTGTTGAAGCAATTTATCAAGCAACAATTCCCGTTATATCTGCTGTTGGCCATGAAATAGATTTTACCTTAGCAGATTTTGTTAGTGATTTACGAGCTCCAACTCCAACCGCCGCTGCCGAGTTAGCAACTCCTGATCAAAAGGAACTAGTGAATTATATAACACAACAACGTCGGAATTTAATGACAATTATTAAAACAAAAGTTGATAAATTAGTTACGAAAGTAAGTGAATTAAAAAATAGTTATGCATTAACAAAACCACAAGCACTGTATGCGCAGCAAGCACATTCTTATCAATTATTAGTAAAACACTTTAATGCTTGTCAAGAAACATTTTTCTTAGCAAATAAGAATGTTATTCAAAATTATTATCAAAATTTAATGACATTAATGCAGCAGCAAATTTTAACAATTGAATATAGTAAGAATAACTTATTAAGTAAATTAGACTTATTAAGTCCTTTAAAAACATTAACACGAGGATATAGTATTACGTATAATAATGATAAAAATGTATTAACATCAATTCAACAAGTAACAAGGAATGATATAATAATGACACGGGTCCAAGATGGGATTATTCAGTCAGTTGTACAAACAATTAAGAAGGATGGTGAAGAAAATGGTGGATAATAAATCATTTGAACAAGTTTTAGAACAATTAAAAGAAATTGTTAATAATTTAGAAAATAATCAGTTGCCATTAGATCAGGCAATTGATGCTTTTGAAGCAGGTATTAAATTAACAAAATTAGCAGAAACTAAGTTACAAGATATTAAAGATAAAGTTACTAAAATTGTCAAAGATAATAATTCAACTGATTTTAAAGTTGATGAAGAATAGTTTAATATGGCAGGACAAATTTTTGAACGAAGTGGTTGAGTTAAAAAAAATAACATTAAAATTAAGAAAAAGTTATTTTCGTTAAAATTAAGCCGAGTTGTTTTAAAAGATTTTAAAACATTTGATAAAAAAGATATTCTTATTAAAAATTTTGTTTATTTATTACGATTAAATAATTTTGATGAAAAAGAATATTTTGATAGTGTTATCCTAATTAAGTTAGTTTTAATTTATTATCATATGCAATATATTCGTCATCCAGGTGTAAAACTAGAAGAAATTCAAATTTTAAAAGTAATTAAAGAATTAGAACAAAAAGTATTAATTAATAAGATTAATACTAATTATGAAAAAGAAATTTTTGCTAATACTAACATTAGTGACTCAAATATTATAAAATATTATCACTTTGATTTATTATATAATTTTATTGCAAATATTTTTTATCAACCTTTTATTAAAAACAAGGATGCTAAATTATATTTTGATTATGGTTATTATCTTGTTTTTTTAATTAATTTAACCGTAATGAAAAAATTATTCAAAGATAGTGCAAATGTTGAAATTTATAAAATTAAGTTAGATGTAACAGCCAGTTGCCATTATTTAATTGGCGAAATTACATCATTATATTTCAATAATTTTATACAACAAATTAATTATTTTTTGCAAAAATATTAAGCGGGGTTAAAAGATGAAATTAAAAGATTATCAAAATCATTATGATCTAAAAGATTTAAAAACAAAAGCATTAATTGAATTAGCTAATGATGTTCGCCAATTAATTATTGAAACCGTAACTAAAAATGGGGGACATTTAGCTAGTAATTTAGGAGCAGTTGAATTGACAATTAGTTTGCTAAAGACGTTTGATATTGATCATAATGATATTATTATTTTTGATACTGGTCATCAAACTTATGCTTATAAAATTCTAACTGATCGAAAAAGATATTTTTCAACTATTCGTTTATCTAATGGATTAGCTGCTTTTCAGCATGTTAAAGAAAGCAAATATGATTATATTTCAAATGGTCATGCTGGAACAGGATTATCAACAGCGATTGCATATAGTTATAATTCGCAATATAATAATATTATTTGTGTTATTGGGGATGCTGCGTTTACAAATGGGTTAACTTTAGAAGCATTAACACACTTAGGAATGTTGCCAAATAAGATTATTGTTGTTCTTAATGATAACGGTATGAGCATTTCAAAAAATGTTAATATTTTACATACAGCAGTTAGTAAAGTTCGAACAGGTTGATTATATCGTAGTGCTAGTAAAATCTCGAAAGTATTACGCTATATTCCACCATTTACATTATTATGATTAGCACATTTATTGGTAGAAAAAATTATTCATAGTTTTGCGATACCAGGTTTATTTGCAGGGTTTCGATTAGATTATATTGGGACAGTTGATGGTCATAATTTTCGAAAGTTAAATAAAAGTTTGCACCAAGCAAAAAAAACTCTAACTAGTGTTGTTGTCCATGTTAAAACAAAAAAAGGTTATGGTTATGGTTTGACTCAAGCGGAACAAGAAAAATGTCATTCATATAGTTTAAAAGATACTAAAGATTCTGAATGAAGTTATTATGTTGCCCAAACAGTTAAAGAAACATTTCAAACTGCAGCAGAAAAATTTTACTTCATTTCTGCTGCAATGCAAGCTTCAATTTATTTAGAAGAATTTATGCTTGAAAATCCACAGTATTGTATTGATGTTGGTTTAGCTGAAGAGCATGCAGTTACTTTAGCATCCGGTTTTTCATTAGATCATCAACATGTCGTTGTTAGTATGTATGCTAGTTTTTTACAACGAACTTATGATCAAATTTTACATGATGTTATTCGCAATCGATTACCTGTTATTTTTTTAATTGATCGTGCTGGTTTATCACTTGGTGATGGTGATAGTCATCATGGAATTTATGATGTTGGTTTTTTAAATAGTATGGGTGATATTCCAATTATCAGTCAACCGGCAACTAGTGCTGAATTTGATCAATTGTTTAAATTAGCGCTTAGAAATAAAGAAAATCCCTTTTTTATTCGTTATCCAAAAGGTGGAATTGTTCATCAACCCTTAACGCAAGAATTTCAGATTGGTCAATGAGAATATGTTATTCAAAATGCAAAAGCAACAATTTTATTAATAACTTATGGTAATAATGTAGTAAAAGCACAAGCAATTATTACTAAATTAGGAACAAATAAAATTAATCTTATTAATGCAAGATTTATTAATCCGGTTGACCAAATTATGTTAAAGCAAATTAAAGCAGGGGGTTATCAACATATTGTTGTTTTTGAGGAAGTTATTAAACAAACAGGATTATATGCTAAAATTATTAATTTTTTACCAGTTACCAAAACAATTATTTCTTATTATGGTTACCAAAATGGATTAGACAAAAATACAACAAATAATCTGGAAGAAATCTTACAAAATTTAATTAATTAAATCAAAAAACCTTGTATTCTATAAGAATAAGGGTTAAATTTATATATAAGCAAAAGGAGAACGAGTATGAAAGAATATGTTAAAGTTAAATTAAATAAACAAACACAATTAGAGCAATATTTACAAAAACATGAAGTGGACGGAATTTTATTTCATTCTACGGTTAATCGTTTTTGATTTTCTGAATTTGAATCATCAGAAGGCTATTTATTATTTACAAAAAATGAATCAATTTTATATTTAGATGGTCGATATATTACTGCTGGGAAAAAACAAGCTAAAAATGTTACCCATGTATTAGAAATGACAACAAATAATTCTGGGGGATTTTTTGATATATTAAAAGATGATTTAAACAGAAATAAAGTAAAAGTATTAGCTTTCGAAAGTGACTATTTAACATATTTAACCTATCAAAATTTAGCGGCAAATTTATCAAATGTTAACTTGAAACCTGTTGATTTTACAGAATTACGAGTTATTAAAACAAATGGTGAAATCAGTGCTTTTAAACAAGCATGTGCAATTGGCGATATTGCTATTAATAATGTTATTAAAACAATTAAACCAGGGATGACTGAGCGTCAAGTTGAACAAATTATTATTAATAGTTTTATTGAAGCTGGGGCTGATAAACCAAGCTTTGACACAATTGTTGCATCGGGATGACGGGGAGCGTTGCCACATGGCCGTGCCACAGATAAGATCATTGAAAATAATGAATTAATAACAATTGATTTTGGTTGTATTTATAAAGGTTATTGTTCAGATACCACTCGGACAATTGGATTAGGAAAACCATCCGATAAAATGCTAGAGATTTTCAATGTTGTTTATAACGCCCAAAAACTTGGGATTGAAGCAATTAAACCAGGTGTTACAACAGCAACAATTGATAAAATTTGTCGTGACTATATTACAAGTAAAGGTTATGGGCAATATTTCACCCATTCAACTGGTCATGGGGTTGGAATTGAAATTCATGAATTTCCCCGTGTATCACCATTTTGTAATGTTCCATTAGCACCGGGAATGATTATTACTGTTGAACCAGGGATTTATATTCCTGATGTTGGTGGCGTTCGAATTGAAGATGATATTTTAGTAACAGACAATGGATATGAACTTTTAACAGAAGCAAAGCGGGATTTAATTTTAATTTAGTCTAATGAAATTGACAAAAACACAAATTACTTTTTTCATCTTTTTTATTTTAATGCTTTTGTTTCTATTATTGTCAATTATATTAATTGTATTTTCTGGAAATCAAATTCATAAATTACTTGCTAATAATCAATCGCAAGTTTTGTCAGGAATTAATTCCTATGGAGAAGATATTTCTGCTCCAAAAAATTTTCCATCAGCTTTTTGACTAATGCAATATGGAATTAATTTTATCTTTTCAATGAAAATTATTAATAACCTTAATATGCAAAAAGTGACAACTAATTTAGTACTTTTATATCAAATCGGATATTTTTTCTTGATAATTGTTGTTCCGGTATGGGGGGTTAGTTTTTTATTAACAGTTCTTGTTTGATTATTAACATTACAAAAAACATTGGTAACCGCACCTCCAGTTACAGAAAAAAGTGATGAGCAGTTATTAAACGATTTAAAAATTAATATGAATCAAGTCCAAGATTATTTAATTCAATTACATAATGAAGTAAAAGCTTTAAAAAAATTTACAGGATTAATTACGCCAAAATCAAAGCCGACGGTAACACAAGTGAGAGATGAAGAAGTTGAAAATCATAATGTTGATTTAGATATAATTCAAGAAAAATTAGGTTCTTATCAAGGGCGACAAGCAACTGAGATGTTAAAAACAGTTGATCGGGATGAATTTGAACGAACAAATAGTGGGATTGAACGACCAATTAGTTTAGTTAAACCAACAGAATATATTATGCCAAAACGTGAAAAAAGTTCTAGTAATGCTTTCCCAACGCAACAATTTTTATCAACAAAAATGTTAACAGATTTTGATCAGAAAAAAGTTGAAGAAGAGGTTACACCTCATGATTCAGAACCAAATGGTCCAGAATTAACAACGGATGAGAGTTTTAAAGCATTTCCATTAGAATTTAATGATCCAACAGTGATTGAAAATAAAGAATTTCGAGAAAAAGTAGGATTTAATTTAAATGATTATGATTATACAACTGGTAATAAGATTAATGAAACTGAATTTCAAATCGTTTATCAGGTTGGGGACCGGATAATGGACAATGATATTGAATATGAGATTTTATTAGTGGTTCCTCGTCAAATTAAGGATATTGTAATGTATGAATTAACATTAAAATCAACTGTTGATGAAACAATCAAATCAGTTATGAAAAAATAATTTACATTTTTTAAATATGATTTTGTTAAAGCGAAAGCTTAACAGAAATTAATAAAAAGTTATCTTTTAATTTATTCACGGATGTTTTTTGGCATGTTTGGTTTTATAAAAATGAAAGACAAACTTAGTATTAACATTACAATAATAATACTATAAATAATGACATAAGTTAGCATAAAAGCGTGGTAATGAATAATTATTGGAATAATGATAATACCTAGTAATAAACTAAAGATTGCATGACCAAAAACATGTTCAAACATTAAAGCTAATGTTAAGTTTTCAGATCCAACTAAACTAATAATATTATTTTTTTGGATCCGACTTAAGTGTCCTAAACAAAGGCCAATTAATATTTGACTACATCCTAGTCCAATGCTTAGATACAAGAGGTGAAATAATTGAGTTTGTTCGGTGAAAGTCATAACTGTTAAACCTAATAATAAACCAATTGCAATAATGGTCAGAATAGCATTAATACAAACATTTTGTTTGATGTTAACATTGTTAACTTTAATTAAATAACCAAGTAAATAACTTAGTTTACGGATAACATATAGTACACCAATTATAATAATCATTAATGGTGTATCTTTAAAAATTAAAACTGGTAGTAAGTAACCAAAGACTTCATTAATACTATATAGAAAACTTGAAGAGAATAAATAACTTCAAAATTGCTTGTTATTTTTTAAAACTTTTCAACTATTAGGATTAATCTTAAAGGTAATTTCTTCTGTTTTTAAATCATCGCTAAAAAAGATAAAACTAAAATTAATTAAAGCTATAAGCATAAAATATACTTGTAAAGCAATATTATTTTCTAATTCATTCAAAAAATATTGAAATAAAAAAGGAATAATAATTGTAAAAATATTACCCAAGGTAAAATAAAGACTTGGATTTGTTTTTAACTGATGTTGACGGGCGTAACTTCGAATGATTTCCATTGTGAAAGGTACCATCCCGGCCACAAAAATTCCAGTAGCAAAAAGCAAGAGTGGATAGAAATAAATAATTAAATTGTTATCAAAAAAATTGGTCATCATTAATAAAGAAATAAAGATAAAAAGAAAAAAGCTATTCATTTGTAAAATAAAAATATTGCTTTTTCGTTTTTTTACTTTTGCTCAAAGGGGTGTAAAAAAGAGCATTGCCGCCGGAATTAATAGGAAAAGTCAAATTTTTGCTAATCCGAATTTTTGATAAATCTCAAAAGGTAAAAATGCAAAGAGGGCGCCCATTAAGATTCCTTGAATAATGATTGTTATTTTTCAATTAGATAGTTTAGTTGTCATTTTTGTTATCACTTCTTTCGTGTTGTTGTTTTATTTGCGGAATTATTTTTATACAAATTAATTTTACTATTATTTAAGAAAAAAATGTTAAATATAAAGCATCATTTTACGGGATATAGCAATAATATCGTCAAAATATAAGAATATTGCTTTTTAATTCTTTTTTTCTTCATCAAAATGTTTTATTTTTTGCAATCAAAAATAAAATTAGAGATTATCAGCCAAAAATTAGAGAGAATAGTTCCAAATGGAATCAGTTTATTTAATATATTTTGTCCACAAAGTTCTCAATTCCTTTATAATGTATTTTAAAATGTACCTTAGAGAAAAGTTAAAGGACATTATCACGACTTTTAAATAAAAATTTACCCATATAGTTCACTCTTTTTTTCTGTATTACAATTCTAACTTTTTTTATTATAAATTAATAATTAGAAAAAAGTAAGATTTAATTAATTATTTTGTAAATTATGAATATCTTTTTTTTAATTCGTTGTACAATGATAATATAAATATTAATTAAACAGTGTATAAAAAGGAGAATAAAAAATGAAAAAATCAATTGATGCCGTTAAAATGTTAGGGGTTGAAGCTGTTAATAAAGCTAATTCAGGTCATCCGGGGATTGTTCTTGGTGCTGCCCCAATGGCTTATACCTTATTTACGAGACATTTGAATGTCAATCCTCAAGTTGATAAATGAACTAATCGTGATCGTTTTGTTTTAGCTGCCGGTCATGGTAGTGCTTTATTATATGCTTTATTACATTTATCAGGATTTGACCTTAATATTGAAGATTTACGGAATTTTCGGCAAGTTAATTCAATTACGCCAGGTCATCCTGAGTCATATTTAACTCCGGGAGTTGATGTTACTACTGGCCCATTAGGACAAGGAATCGCCACAGCAGTTGGTTTAGCATTAGCCGAATCGCACTTAGCAGCAAAGTATAATACAAAAAAACATTCGCTTTTTGACCATTATACTTATGTTTTATGTGGTGATGGTGATTTGCAAGAAGGGGTAACGCAAGAAGCAATTTCTTTAGCTGGACACTGAAAATTAAATAAATTAATTGTGTTATTTGATTCAAATGATGTTCAATTAGATAATATGGTAAATGTTGCTCAAAGTGAAAAAATTGGTGATCGATTTCAAGCAGCAAATTGAAATTATCTTTTTGTTAAAGATGGCAATGATGTTGAAGCAATTGATCAAGCGATTATTCAAGCTAAAAATAGCGATAAACCAACTTTAATTGAAGTAAAAACCATCATAGGATCGGGCGCAACTAAACAAGGAACACCAGCTGTACATGGTGCTCCACTAGGAACAGATATTGAAACAATTCGTAAAGAATTGGGATGAACAGAAAAATCATTTGAAGTACCAAGTGAAGTTTATAATGATTTTGAAGTTAATGTTAAGCTGCGAGGTATTAAAAAATATGAACAATGACTAAAAATGTTTAAAGCATTTTGTGAAGAAAACCCAGTATTAGGAAAAGAACTAGATGATGCAATTCATGGTAATTTTACCTTTAATCCGCAAGACTTATTAGATTTAAAACCAACAAAACCGCAAGCAACTCGCATTAGTAGTGGGGCAATTATTGATCGAATTTCAAGTCTTATTCCAAATTGAATTGGAGGTAGTGCTGATTTAAGTGGTAGTACCAAAGCAAAGGGTGCGGATGCTGTTTATAGTGCTGAAAATCGAAAAGGCCGTAACTTAGCATATGGTGTTCGTGAATTTGCGATGACAGCTATTAATAATGGAATTTGTTTGCACCGTGGTTTATTACCATTTGCTAGTGGCTTTTTGGTTTTTTCCGATTATATGAAACCAGCGATCCGTTTAAGTTCGCTAATGGATATTCCAGTTGTTTATGTTTTATCTCATGATTCAATTGCGGTTGGAGAAGATGGACCAACCCATCAACCAATTGAGCAATTAGCAATGTTACGTAGTCAACCAAACTTAAATGTTTTTCGTCCCGCTGACTTTAATGAAACATTAGGTGTTTATCATCTTGCCATACATTCACGTCATACACCAAGTGCTATTTTAATTACTCGGCAAGATTTGCCAGAATTAGAACATTCACAAGTTGAAATGGTGGCAAAGGGAGCTTATCAAGTGTATGGAACAGAAAACAATAATGATGTTATTTTAATCGCAACAGGAAGTGAAGTAAGTATGGCAATTACGGTTGCTAAGAAATTAGAAGATGATCAAAAAATTCGGGTAAAAGTAGTATCAATGCCATCGTGAGAATTATTTGATCAGCAAGATAATAGTTATAAAACAAAATTATTAGAATCAACCGCGTTGATTGTTTCAATTGAATTAGGGACAACTTTTGGATGAGAACGTTATACATCAAATACTGGCTTAAACTTTGGAATAAATACTTTTGGCCAATCAGGACCATTTCATGATGTATTAGAATATTTTGGTTTCAATGTTGAAAATATTGTTAATACAATTATTAAAAAAATGCAATTATCAAAAAGTTAAGGGTATTTAAAAAAACTAGGTTTTTCCCCTAGTTTTTTTATGAGGATTTTTAATTTTAATATTTTAAATAACGTTGTCAAAAGACAGGTGCTAAACTCCGCAATGCTAGGGGAATGACAATTTGCATAATTGGATAAGTAAAAATAAAACTGTGAATAAAGTTATAAACAATTGAATATAATCAATTAGTATAACCTGGTCAAACTGAATCAGGAAATAAGGTTGTTCAAATTAAAGCTCCCACTAAAACTTGCGAAAGATAAATTAAAGTCATGATACTAAAACAAATAATAATATAATTAATATATGTAATATATTTCTTATCATTATTAACTTTAAAACGCATAAAACCAGCAATCATCGGGATAGTCATTGGAATAAAGTAATCTAATAAATATGATCATGGTGAAACAATAAATCCTGATGGAATAAATAGGAGTGACATTAAGACACTAACTGTTCCGGTTATAAATCCGGCTAAAACAGAATGAATAAAGGAAATGATTGTTAAGGGAATATATTTTAAAGCAATACTGCCCCCATATGGTAAATTAGGTATTAATGTTTCTAAAAAAGCCAAAACTAATGTTACTGCTGCAAACATTGCAATAATAACAAAATCAAATGTTTTTCATTTTCAAATTCCTAAATTAATTAAAAATCGCTTTTTCTTATTTGCTTTTGAAAAAAGGATATCACTAATTTTAATTTCATAACTATAGAGTACAATATTGCTAATTAAATTTAGAAGATTAAAACTAATAATATTTAAAATAATAAATTGCATTTTATAATTAATGTACTCTTCATAATTTGCTAATCAAATACTAATGGTATATACAATGCTAAAAACTAATCCAAATCCACAAATTGCGATGATAAAAATTCAAATATTTTTAAAATTTTGATCACTTTCTAAATGCAAAATTGTTTGTAATTTTGATAATGGTAAAATACTAAGCGTGATTAAAAAACTAAAATATAACATAATGGGTATAAAAATTGTTAATTTGTTGTACCATAATATAATTTGTTGTTGTTTTAATGTACATTTAAAACTTACTTTTTGCTCCATAAATAAAAAAATCTCCTCACACAAATAACTTTATAATTAACATCTGTGAAAGTGAGTATCAAATTAAATTTATTGAATTAATAAATAATGAATTTGAACTCCCTCCGCTAGTTTTAACTAGATCAGGTTCTAAGAGTGTTTCTCAAACTTATTATAAATAATAAGCTACCTCTGTCAATTACATTCTTATCATAACATTGTTTAAAAAAAACTGCAAGGAATTTTGTAATTTATTATATAATATATAATAGAAGTCAGAGGAAAAGATATGTTTAAATGATTGAAAAAGAAGAAAAATAAGGAAATAATGGTTAATTTATCAACAATTAAAAGTTTTGATGATGATATTGAAGCGGTGAGTGGAATTAATTTTAATGATGATGTTGTTAATGAGGTTTTAACACCAGTGGCCGAAGATAATTTGAAAACTAAAATAATATCAAATGGTGATGAAAAGGGTGCCAATAATATTCATAATCTTGTTCAGAATGCCCGTACGCAAATAAATAAATATAAAGAAGAACATAATGTTAATGAACATGAAAATTTATTAGAACGCTTAGAACACTTAAAAAACCTTCGAGATAGTTCCGAATCTAAACCAAATGAATTCCAACAAATGTTAAATCAAATTAAAGAACGTAATTTTAATGATCGTATGGCATATATTATGGACCGCATTAAAGTTTCTCATCGGAATGATAATAAAGTGGAATTAGAACAGAATGGTAAATCCAAACCAAAACAACCCAAAAAAGATAATATTATAATGACGGGAAATAAAAAAGAAATTACTAAAATTAAACAAAAATTATCACAAGAGTTGCCTACTGCTTCAAATCCAAATAAGGATTTTACGATTACTTTATCAGTTAAACAATTTGAGCGTATTGTTCGTGATACAGTTGAAGATGTTTTAGTTGAATTAGGAATTAAAAATAAAACCAAATAATTATTTTTTGTTTTTATTTTGATTAAATTAACATAAGAATGATGGAGGCAAGTATTATGAAGATAGCATTATTTGGTGGTAGTTTTGACCCATTTCATACTGATCATTTGGCAATGATTAAATTAGTTAAAAGCAAGACAGATATTGATGAAGTATGAATTATTCCAACAAATCAAAATCCTTTTAAAATGCGAAAATTATCTCCGGCATCTGATCGCTTAGCAATGATTAAATTGGCAGTTGCAAATCTAGGATATGTTAAAATTAATTTAATTGAGTTAGATAATTTGACTCCTAGTATAACTTATGAGACGGTTTTAAAATTGCAACAACAATTTCCTGCTAATCAGTTTTATTTTATAATTGGTTCTGATCAACTAAAAACATTAGAAAAATGAAATAATATTTCTGAATTAACAAGAATGCAAACTTTTATTATTTTACAACGAAATGAAGAAATTAAACAAAGTGTTTTAGAACAATATCAAGCAATTTTAATTCTCTTTAATAATAATTTACATTTATCATCGACAATGCTACGCGAAGGAAAAAATATTGCTTTACAATTGCCAACAATTACGAAGTATATTAACAATAATTTATTATACTTACCAGAGCGACTAGGACAAACTATGGATGAAATTCGCTATCAGCATTGTTTAAATGTTGGACAAAAAGCTCAAGAGTTAGCATTGCGATATCATTTAGACCCGCATAAAGCACTAATTGCTGGAACTTATCACGATATCACAAAACAGTGGTCAACAGAAAAACATCAAACTTATTTAACAAAATACTTACCATCTTTTTTAAATGAACCAGTTCCAACGTGACATTCATATACAGGATATTGTTATTTAAAGTATGACTTATTGTTTACTGATGAAGAAATTTTATCAGCAATAAAATGACATACGGTAGGTCATCCTGAAATGACACCGTTTGAAATGGTAATTTTTATTGCTGATAAAATTAGTGCTGAGCGAAATTATCCTGGTGTTGATAAATATCGTAGTTTAGCTGATCAAGATTTAACAGCAGCATTCCAAGCTTTATTAACAATGCAATTCGAACGTGCTGCTGTTAAAACTAGTGGACAGGATTTAGGGGAAAATATTAACCGAACTTATCAACAATGAAAGCGAGAAAAATAATGTTATGAATTTAGTTATTAGTGCAATGGAAGCGGAACTAGCACCAACAATCACAGCATTACAACCAACTGAAATTATTAAATATGACTATATTAAGTTGTATCAAAAAGGAACATGATTATTTGCAATTAGTAAAATTGGTTTAGTAAATGCGGCTATCACTTTAACAACTTTAATTAATGATTATGCAATTAAAAGAATTTATAATATTGGTACTGTTGGGAGTTTAAAAGAAACATTACCATTGTTAAGCCCTGTTGTTATTTCAGAAGCATATTATACTTTTGCGGATGCTCAAGAATTTGGATATACTATTGGTCAGATTCCGGGCGAAGTAGCTAGTTATCATAGTGATCAAGAATTATTAGCATCATTTTCTACAAAAATATTAGGATGTCAAGAAGTTATTTTAGGTAGTAGTGATATTTTTATTGCTAAATTGGAATATTTTCAACATATTAAAACAAAGTTTTCTAATAAAATTGATGTTGTTGATATGGAAGGAACAGCTTTTTTTCAAGTTGCCGCAAAGTATCATTTGCCAATAATTAGTATTAAAATTATTACTGATTATCTAGCACTAAATGGCGATCCGTCTGGGAGTCAATTTAAAAAAAATTTACCGCAAGCTAGTATATTAATTCGGGATTTAATTATGAAATTGTAAATTATGACAATAAAAATTTTGTTATTTTTTATTAATAACAAAATTTTCTTCTAAAATTGTTTAATTGGCCAGCATGATATTGTTCATGCTGGTCAATTTTTACAGTGTAATTTAAATTTTTTTTTATTTTTTATTATATATATAATTAAAAATAGTTCAATATGAACGGCCCACAATTTATTTCCGTTTTTTAACCAAAGGAGAAATCTATGAAAAAGTATTTTTGAACTATTTTAATAAGTTCTTTTTTAGTAATTCCATTTGTAAGTATTATTATTCTTTTCACAAATAATAGTTTTAGAGTTACAAATGATTTAAAACAAATTGTTGATCCAAGCCGTGGTTGACCAAAGAAAAATGCAAGTCAACTAAAAATTTGGCAATTTTTGTATAATGATACTCAGCAGAAACTTGTTGCGACAAATGAGAAGATGTTGAATGGTTATTATAGTTTTTATCGTGACGAATTTTATAAATATCGTGATACGGCAGAGGAACATATTGGGAAACCTGGCTATGATGAAATTGGCATTCCCATTGTTGAAATTGATAATTATGTTGAAGAAAAAATTGTTTGTTCATATGATATGCAAAAATTTATGGCTTTAAGCTTACGATCATATTTTATTGAATTATCAATTAATCAAATTCTTGATTCATCAAATAATAATATTAATCCAAATGAATATTTGAACTTATGGGTTATGAAGTATTTTCAAGCTGGATTTTATTTTCAGTGGGCAAAAATTTGGATTCAAGATTTAGGTCGCACAATTGAGAAGTCAATTGATATTGATTTTTATGTTTTTGGATCATTGGTGCCAGTAGACCAAGATGGCAATAAATTATGATCACAAGGTCCTGATTCAGCGGAAGCTGCAAAAGTAAAGCCACGATTAAAACTTGATAATGTTATGACAAATATGATTGATAAAGTTTATAATACTGTATTTGGGAGGGGGAATTAGAATGATTGTGTTAGAAAATATTAATAAAAATTATGGTAAAAATCATATTTTAAAAGATATTAATTTACAGATTAAAGAAAGTGAATCAGTGGCTTTTTTAGGAGCAAATGGGAGTGGTAAAACAACATTAGTTGAAATTATTTCTGGAGTTTTAAAACCTTCAACTGGAAAAGTAAAGTTTGTAAATAATAAACAAGAAAAAGTTAAAAAAACAATAGGTGTTCAATTCCAAGACGGCTATTGGCCATCAGGAACAACACCAATTGATTTAATTAAATTTTATAAAGGACGGGGTTATTTAAAAACACTAGAAGGTCAAAAGTTAATTGATGTTTTTGAATTAAAGTATTTGTTAAAAAAAGAAATTTCAGCTTTATCAGGAGGCCAACGTCAGCGTTTTAATTGTTTTTTATCAATTTTAAATGACCCTGACATTTTAGTATTAGATGAGTTAGTTACGGGATTAGATTTAAAAATGCAAATTAAATTAGTAAATTTTTTGAAAGAATGAAAAACAGAAAGAAAAGTCAATTTGTTAATTGTTTCACATACACCAGAAGAAGTTGAACTACTTTGTGATCGGGTTTTGCTGTTAAAAGATGGTGAAATTTATAGTGATCAGCTAATTACGGAAATTATTAAAAATAATGGGAGTTTACGAAAAATGCTAATTAATTATTTTTAGAATATTATTGGCTATGAAAGATAAAATTCAATTTAAATTTAAACCATTATTTTTAAAATTACATAAAACTAATACTTTACTTTTTAAAACTATTTTTACTAATCCTCGTACTTATATCTTTGTGTTTCTTTTTTCAGCATGTCTTTCAGCTATTTGTGCATGATTTTGAAATACTTATAGTTATTATGTTGTTTTACCACCAATCTTAATTAATTTTTTATCTGTATCAGTTTTTACAAGTAGTTTCTATTTAGGAATTTACTTATTAGAATGACGAAAAAAGAATTTTCTAAAGCGGATTAAACAAATTAATTTGAATGAATATAATGTTATTTTTGTTATCTTTTTATTAAATTTAACACTATCATTAACTTCAATTTTGTTAAATATGGCCTTATATAATTTGTATGCTTTAATTCCTCTTTTTGGGTTTAAATTGGCCTTATTATCAAATATTAGACCTTTTATTTGAATATTGTATTTTGTCGGAATTATTATGGTTATTTTTTTTCTAACGGTATTATATGTTTTTTTGACAACAGCATTATCAAGTCGTAATTTATCATTTGCGATTTTAGCAATTGTTACCTTATTTCTTATTATTTTTTCTGATGTTGTAATTCACCCAACAATTACTAATCATAATTGAGTTTTTATTATAATTGGTTATTTATGCCCAGGGAAATACTTTATTTGATTCAATATGTTAATTACTTCTTATCAATTTATTGACCCGTTAGGAATCAGTCAAATTATTGAAGATTATAATACTGTTTCTTTTATCAGTTTTACTAGAATTTGGCAGCCTATAATTGGACTGATAATTTTTAGTGGATTATTTGGTTATTTAGCAAAACATTTTTTTAATTGAGGAATGAAAGGAAAATAATAATGAAAAAACTATTAACTTATGTTGGTTTATTAACATTAACAACAGCGCCCGCTATGTTGACTGTTGCATGTACTATTGGCGATATTGATGGGAGTAATTATTTAAAAAACTTACCTAATTTTAATTGAGGAAGTTCTGAATATGGTGATGGTATTTTATTTAATAATCAAAATTCGGAAAATATTTTAAAAATGCAAAATGAACAAGTTGATTTAGGAACAATTAAACCGCAATATTTAAATTCATATCTTAATTATGCAAAATTTAGCACCGGATTTCAATGAAATCAAAATATTCGTAAGCAGGCAGTAACCGGGGTTCCTTTAAACAAAGGTTTTATGCCAAATGGAAATTATGCCGCTGACTTTGGTGTTACTTCATCAGCACAAAAATATTTACGAGTTAATTCGATTCTAAATTGAGATCCAGCAACAGATTATGATGCAAAATATAATCAAGCACAAATTCCATTACAACAGCGGGTTTTTGTTGCAACAGCTAATTCAAAGCAACAAAATTCTTATGTTAATTATAATCAATTAGGATTTTCTTCACGAAAACATCGAACTTTTGATAATACTATTGTGGGAACAAAAAATCCTTTTGAAAATACTAATTTAAATTGGCAGTATGTTAATGAATTTGTTAATTGATCAGGTTCATGATTTGAAGGGCCAATTATTCCACCACCAGCTGATGTTATTGATGCGGCTCATATTAACGGGACACCAATTTATGGTAATATTTTTTTAGATGGTTATCATGGTTTAACCCGTGAAATGTTAAAAGATTTTTTAGCCCGAAATAATGATGGAACATATAAAATTGTAGATATCTTAATTAATATTGCAAAAGATCTTGGTTTTGATGGTTGGTTTATTAATAATGAAGCTAACGGGAGTGCACCGAATGGAACAATTTTAGATTATAATGAAATGTATCAAATATTAAAGGAATTTAATTATAAAGTTGGGACTGCGGCAAATCCAAATGTAAAAAAATTACAAATAATATATTATCGAAATGATGCAACTGTTTCTAAAAACACAATTGGATATGATGATGCAGAAACAATTAAAATGACAACAAGTGGTTATCCAAAAAATGGGGTTATTACTCCCACACAAGTACAATTAAATTTTGGAGAAACACCTGATAAAACAACGACTTTCTTAAAAGAACATCCAAATTATCAGCCTGGTGATTTATATACAATGATTGATGAATGAACAAATGCCAAATATTATGGAACATATGATTTTCGTCAATTAGCTTATGCTTTGAATGCATCTAGTGGTAATCCTAAATATGATCCAAATGTCTACACTAGTTTTTCATCATATATGGACAATGGGACCGCTATTTTCGGTAATTATGCCTATAACTGAATTAAACAAAAGGGTGTAAAAAATGATATAAGAGCTTATCTTTTTGCTACGCAAGTTTCAAATTTATTTAATATGATTCATTATTCAGGAACAAATACATTTATTAGTGATAATGACACAGGATTACAAGCAAATAAATTATTTAATGATTATAGTGCATTAGATCCAAAGGCTGATTTCACAGCATTAGCTTTTGTAGCTGATCCGCGGATTAAAGTAAGTAATAAGGGACCTGTTGATAATTTTATTAAACAAAAAATTTATGATTATCAAACTAATGGGGGATATAATTCAACTAGTTTTGGCGTTGGTAGTTTAGTTCGAGAAAAAACAACTTTATTTGATGAAAATCAAATTTTAAATAAAACAACTAATTTTTCAATGGGGAGCGGAATTAAATTTGTTGATCGGGATGAGAAAGGAAATAGTTTTGTGGCTAATGCTTATCCTTGAACAAATCGTCGTTTAACAGATATTCTTCCAACTTATCAATGAAAAATTTATGATGAGACTAAAAATGATCAGCCGCTAAATATTAATGAAATTACTGGGATGTATGATTATGATACTGTTTATAAGAAAGGAAATTCAATTGCAATTGGGAGTGGTTTTGATAAAGACGGAAAAGTTTTACCAGCAAAATGAGATCAAAAGAAAGTTTATGACTGAGATATTATGGGGACTAATTTAATTAATAATAATCATCAAATTAGTTTTATTTATTATGATGGTTCCAATAATAATAGTAATGCTAAGGTTAATTTTTGAATTACAAAAACTAATCAAACGACGGGGGTTTCATCGGGTCAAACATTTGCTCCGACGCAATCAGAACAATTAACAGATGGATGAATAAAAGTTTCATTTGATTTAAGTAAAATTGCAAATGTCGATAAAGCAAATCGGATTTAAAAGATTGGGTTACAAATTATTCCGCAAGCAAATGATTTTAAATTTAATGTTGGTGAATTTAAAATTACTACTGCCCCAGCCAAACCTATTGATAATGTTAAGATTACCCAGCCAACAGTTGAATATGCAATTAAACGCCATGATTCAACAAAAGAATGATTTAATCTTCGTTTTGGTTTAGAAAGTCAAAATATTGCTAATCTTAATTATTATGCAATATATTACTTTATGGATAATAAATGATATCGGGTAGGGGAAACAACTCAAAATTATTATTTTATAAAGGATTTAACAAAGAATCAAAAGGGAATTCAACTAATGATTAAACCAGTTTATACGAATGGGATCACAGCAGCAGGTTTTGTCTTTAATGTTAGAGTATCATAAGGAGGTATTTATGCGAACTAATCAAAATCATAAGATGTTTAATCGTTGTATAGTTTATATGTTCAAAACAATTTTAAAAACATCCCGAACATATATTTATATGATTGTGGCCCCAATGATATTAATTACTTTTATTTATTTCCTTTGATATCAACAAATGCTAAAAACAAATCGTTATATTATGATTTCATCTTTTACATTACTACCTACCTTATTTTTGCTATTTTTAGTATCTTTTATTATTTGTGAATGACGAGATTCCGTTTTCTTAAAATATTTAAAAAATTTTGGATTAAATAAGATTCAGTTTATATCAGCTTTACTAATTGTTTTATTTACGATTACTTTTGTTACTATTTGATTAATTTTAGGCTATTTATTTTTAATCGATTTAAGTCATAAAGAACATATTATGTGAGAATGATTTGGTTTATTCCTCGGGATGATTTTAAATATTTTAATAATGTTCTTTTTAAGTTTACTAATTGCTGGATCATTAAAGAATATTTATTTAGTACAGACTATTAATATTTTGATTTTTATTTTATCTTTTATTTTTGGTGATTTTCTAATTGATTTATCATTTGCAACAACAATGCCAGCTATTGTTATTGGTTATTTTATTCCATAAAAATATATTACTTGAATTGTTTATATATTTTATACACAAAGTGATCAAAATCCATATGGCTTTTTCTTAATTGTGCCTTCTGTTGATCGCAACCTAGCATTTACTTCGATTTATTTACCAATATTTGGAACACTTGTGTTTATTAGCACTGCTAGTGTTGGTTCATATTTTGCTTTTATTAGTGGTTTTAAAAGATAAGTATTAATAATCTTAAATAGTATTTATGTTATTTTATTGAATGTTATGAAATAGGGCAAGAAAAAAAGTGATTTTAGATTAATCACTTTTTTTCTTATCATGGCATTATTTTTTCTAAATAACAATTATGTTTTTTTAATAGGATTACTTTTTATAGGAGGTGAAATATTTCCTGCTGCTAAATCAGATTTACCTTTAAAATCATATTGTTTTTCCGTTCCTTTGAATAATCGGGCAATATTCTGATGATGTTTGAAAATTAAAAAGATTGCACTTAAAGTAATAATAATATTAATTAAGGCTAAACTATCATAATAATTATTGTAATTAACATAATGGAAGTAATTCATTCAAACAACGTGTGAATCTTTAAGTAAATCACCATTAAAATTAATAACCTGAATTCCACTTAATTGTGGAATTCAGCATAAAGTTCCAACAAAAATAGCTCCTAAAATTGAAGAAACAGAAACACGTTTTCAAATAAAGAATGTACTTCATCAGACGACAGCCGCAATTAAGAAATAATAAGGATTAGTCATTCATAGTAATCCTAAAAACGAAGAAACAGTTTTTCCTCCTTTAAACTTGTAATAAATTGGATAAGAGTGGCCAATTAGCACACATAACCCGGGAATATAATAACTAGTTGAACCAAAATTAACGCCATTAATATCAATACAACTAATCGCAAAAGCAATAGCCATTGTTATCGTAACTTTTAACATATCTAAAAACATAATTGCAAAACCTCATTTTTTGCCTAAGACACGACTGGTATTTGTGGCACCAGCATTTTTTGAATGATATTCTCGTACATCAATTTTGTAAATGGTTTTACTAATAAAGATCGATCAACTAAAAGACCCAATTAAATATCCAATGATTGCAACAAGGACTGTTCCTAAATATCCATATAATGTCATTTCTTCACCTCTATTTTAATATTATTATATAATATATTAGAAATAATTTTGTAAATAATTGTAAATAAAATTATTATAATATAAGATAATTACAGTGCAAAATTAGAATTAAAGGAATGATTAAGATATGAGTACCGAAAATAAAACATTAAAATACGATGAATCATCAATTCAAATTCTAGAGGGATTAGATGCAGTTCGCAAGCGTCCAGGGATGTATATTGGCTCAACTGATGTTCGTGGATTACATCATTTAGTTTGAGAAATTGTCGATAATTCAATTGATGAAGCCTTAGCAGGATATTGTACGGAAATTAATATTATTATTCATAAAAATAATGCCATTACAGTGCAAGATAATGGTCGTGGTGTTCCAACAGGAATGCATGCTTCCGGGAAGTCTACCCCAGAAATAATTTTTTCAGTTCTTCATGCCGGGGGAAAATTTGGTGGTGATGGTTATAAAACATCAGGAGGATTACACGGTGTTGGATCCTCGGTTGTTAATGCCTTATCATCTGTTTTTGATGTTAAAATTTATCGGGATAAAAAGATTTGACATATTAAGTTTGCTAATGGTGGGCAAGTAAAACAAAAATTAACTGAACTTGGACCGACAACTGAAACCGGAACAACTATTACTTTTTTACCTGATTCAAAAATTTTTAAAGTAATTGATTTTTCTTTTTCAGCTATTTCAGAACGAATTCGTGAGTCAGCATTTTTAAATAGTGGTGTTAAAATTACATTAACCGATGATCGTGCTGGCAAAGCAGTGGAATATTTATTTCATAATGGATTAGAAGAATTTATTAGTTATATGAATGAAGGGAAAAAAAGTATTACCCCAATTGTAATAATGCGAGGTCTTGAAAAAGAAATTGAAGTTGAAGTAGCATTACAATATTCAACGGAATTTAATGAAAATTTACTTAGTTTTGCCAATAATGTTAAAACAAGTGAAGGTGGAAGTCATGTTGTTGGTTTTCGTAGTGGATTAACAAAGGTTATTAATGATTATGCCCGTAAAAAGGGGTTATTAAAGGAAAAAGATAAAAACTTAGATTCAATTGATACCCGGGAAGGTTTAACCGCAATTATTTCAGTTAAAATACCGGAAAATTTAATTCAATATGAAGGTCAAACTAAAGGTAAATTAGGAACCTATGATGCCCGATCAGCAGTGGAAATGATTGTTACAAAACAATTTGTTTTTTGATTAACAGAAAATAAAACAAGTGCTTATGCTATTATTGAAAAGGCATTATTAGCACGAAATGTTCGTGATGAAGCGCGCAAAGCACGTGAAGCGGCTCGAAATAATAAAAAACGGGGGAATAGTGACAGATTATTAACTGGAAAATTGACCCCTGCTCAAAGTAGAAATAAATTAAATAATGAAATCTTTTTAGTAGAAGGTGACTCAGCCGGGGGTAGTGCCAAATTAGGACGTGATCGCCGTTTTCAAGCCATTTTACCTTTGCGTGGAAAAGTAATTAATGCGGAAAAAGCAAAATTACAAGACTTAATGAATAATGAGGAAATTAATGTGATGATCAATGCCATTGGCGCTGGGGTTGGAAATGCCTTTGATATTGATGATACAAATTATGGTAAAGTAATTATTATGACGGATGCTGATACTGATGGGGCCCACATTCAAACTTTATTATTAACTTTCTTTTATCGTTATATGCGACCATTAATTGAACACCACCGGGTTTATATTGCGTTGCCACCATTGTTCAAAATCTTAAATACTAAGAATAAAAAAATTGATTATGCTTGAGATGAAAGTGAATTGAAAATAAAATTAAGTACATTAAAAGATAAGTTTGAATTGCAACGCTATAAAGGATTAGGAGAAATGAATGCGGAACAATTGTGAGAAACAACGATGAATCCTGAAACCCGCCAGTTGATTTTAGTTACAATTGATGATGCGCTTATAGCAGAAAAACGAATTGTAACTTTAATGGGTGATGATGCCAAAAAACGTAAAGACTGAATTGATGAAAATGTTAAGTTTACATTAGAAGATGATTTTCAACTGATAGCTAATTAAGCAAAGTTATGATGTTACTATCGAACATTAAAACAATAATTGCGGAATTAAATCAAACTAATGTTAAACTTAGTCAATATCAAAATTTTCAGTTATGGATTATTAAAGTTACAGAAAAATCCGAAATTATTACCTTAGAATTATTGACAATTGAGGATAGTGAAGATAGTGCTTACCATGTTATTGCTACAATTGATATCGCATTAACTAAACAAGAGGATTTAATTTGGTATTATGAAAGTCTTCTTTTGGCCCAACAACAAACAGCAGCAAAAGTAGCTTTCTGAAGGAAATTAACACAACAAGCAAAACCACTTTATCAGTTAGAAACAAGTAGTAATATTTATCGCTTAACCAAAATTGGGATTAACTTTTTTAAAGATAACACAATCGAAACGGAATTAAATTATTGTAATTATAATATTTTAACAATTCTAATTTCATTCCGAAAAATTAATAACTTTAAGAATTCTAATGATTTGAAATCTTGCAATCAAGTAAATTTGATTGAAGAAATTAAGAAAAGTTTAGCTGCAATGCAATTAATAACTTATAAATTATTGTTAATTGAAGGATGTGTTTCCTATCACCTTGAAATTAATTGATTAACAAACACAGGACAATTTTTAATTAAAACAAATGCTACTATTTATTATCAAGTTAATTTGACCATCAAAACCGAGCAAAAAATATTGGAACAATTATTAAATTTAATTCAATTAATTACTAAACTTAATGAACGAACTTTAGAATATTTTCGAACATTATTATTGTTAACTCATCAGCAACAATTATTTATTTTTAATAAGAAAACAGATTGCTGAATTCAAACACCACTAGGACAGAAATTGTTTTATCAAATTGATTATCCAAAATTTATAATTAATCAAGAAATGATGAAATTTAATTTAGAGAAAGGAATATAAAAATGAGTAATAGCGAAAAAACAAATGAATTAATTTATACCTTAAATGATATCATGGCTGAACGGTTTGGTCGTTATGCAAAATATATTATTCAGGACCGGGCATTACCTGATGTTCGGGATGGTTTAAAACCTGTTCAACGTCGAATTCTATTTGCAATGAGTGAATTACGGTTAACTTTTGATACTAGTTATAAGAAATCAGCCCGAATTGTTGGGGAAGTAATTGGAAAGTATCATCCGCATGGCGATACTTCTGTTTATGATGCAATGGTGCGATTATCACAGGATTGGAAAGTTCGTTATCCATTAATTGATATGCATGGGAATAATGGTTCAATTGATGGTGATCCTGCTGCCGCAATGCGTTATACTGAAACTCGTTTAAGTGAAATTTCATCATTTTTATTACAAGATCTAGATAAAAAAACTGTTGCTTTTGCCCCTAATTTTGATGACTCTGAGCAAGAACCAGTTGTTTTGCCGGCTTTATTTCCAAATTTATTAGTTAATGGTTCAACCGGGATTGCTGCGGGGTATGCAACAAATATTCCGCCCCATAATTTATATGAAATTATTGATGCAACAATTCATTTTATTAAAAAACCAAAAAGTAAAGTTACGGAATTAATAAAATATATTAAAGGACCAGATTTTCCAACAGGTGGAATTATTCAAGGAAAGAATGGAATTTTAGAAGCATATGAAACCGGTAAAGGTAAAATTATTATCCGCAGTAAAATTAAAAATGAAAATAATACCTTAGTTATTACTGAAATTCCATATGAAGTTGTTAAACAAGATTTAGTTAAAAAAATTGATGATATTAAATACAATGAGCCAGGCTTAAATATTAAAGAAGTCCGGGATGAAACTGACCGTGAGGGATTACGAATTGTTATTGAATTAGGAAAACAAGCTAATTTTGAAACAGTTCGGAAGTTCTTATTAAAAAATACTAATTTACAAGTTTCATATAATTTTAACATTGTTGGGATTGCTAAAAAACAACCGCTCCAATTAGGATTAAAAGAAATTTTAACTTATTATATTGAGCATCAGCAAGAAGTTGTTACTAATCGTTCACAATTTGAATTAGCGCGAGCGGAAAAACGCTTAGAGATTGTCGCTGGTTTAATTAAAACAATTAGTATTTTAGATGAAGTTATTGCTACAATTCGTCATTCAAAAGATCGAAGTGATGCAATTAAAAATTTAGTAGCTAAATTTGATTTTACAAAAGTACAAGCGGAAGCAATTGTTCAATTACGATTATATCGTTTAACTTCGACAGATATTTTACAATTACAAACAGAACAAAAAGAATTAATTGCCAAAATTGATAATTTAAAAGCAATTTTAGGGGATATTAATAAGTTAAATCATGTTATTATTCACCAATTGGAATTAATTCGCAAGCGATTTCACAGTCCACGCCGTAGTGTTATTAAAGATGAAATTGAAACAATTGAAATTGAAAAGACAGAAATAATTATTGAAAAAGAATTAAATCTTTGAATTTCTCGAGATGGTTATTTAAAAGCATTAGAAAATAACCAATTAGCAAGATTAGCAACAGAAGAATTTAAACGCAAACCAGGTGATTTATGGATTGCTGATTTTCAAGCCAATACTTTTGATAAGATCTTATTAATTACTTCAAAAGGAAATTATGTTATTATTCCTGTTTATAAAATTAAATCAGTCCGCCTAAAAGACATTGGTGAACATGTTAATACGATTTCTGAATTACCAGGAGAAGAAAAAATTATTAGTGCCTTTTTACTAAATGATTTTGATAAACCAGAACAATATATTATGTTAGCAACAAAAAAAGGAATGATTAAAAAGACAGCTGTAAAGGATTTTGAAGCAACCCGCATTAGTAAAGCCCTTAAAGCAATTAATTTAAAAGGGGATGATGAAGTTATTGCTACGCAGTTAGTTGATAAGCATTCATATCTTATTGTTGCCACCGCTAATGGATTTATTGTTAAATACCGAGCAAAAGAAGTCCCAGCATTAGGATTACGAACAGCAGGAGTTAAAGCAATTAATTTACGTGATGATGTTGTCGTTGGGGCTGGTTATTGCAAAGAAGAAAGTCTTGTTTTAGTTACAAATCTTAATACTGGTAAAAAAATTGTCATCAAAGAATTACCGTTATCCAGTCGTCCAGTTAAAGGAACAAGGATGTTTAAAGCACATAAGCAAACAAATGAATTAGTACAATGAATTTTTATTACAAAAGGAAATGAAACCTTGCATATGCTAAATCAGCAAGATGAAATAGTGTTATTTAATACGGCTAAATTAAGAGTTCATAATTTGGAACGCGGAACAGATCCCTTAGGTTTTGAAAATATTGTTGATATTGTTATTCCCCAATATTGTAATTTAAAAATGATACATTCTAAAAAAATGGGGAACAATCATCAGGCTAAAATTCAAAAAAAACATCAGTTTCAACAAGAACAGAAACATCAGCAACATAATGTTAAAACGATTAATAATGTGATGCCAACAGTTAATTCATTTGTTAATAAAACAGCTTCTGAACAAAAAAATCAAAATAAAGAAAAAAGCTCAAGTGATAGTAATAACGATGATGAAAGTCACCTCATTGTGAAGCCAAGTCTTTTTTCAGCATCAAATCTTGCTGAAAGAAAAGAAGAATTAGTGTCAATATCAGAATCAAACGCAACAGTAAAACCTGATTCTTTTGAACCAGAAATGCTACCACTTGAACCACCAGTTCAATTAGAAATTAAAAAACTACAACAAAGGGTTAAAAAACAAAAGAATAATAAGAAACAATCTAAAAAAACTAAAGAAGTAAAAAAAGCACCAGTTACTGGTGAACCAAATAAACCTTTGCTAATTTATGAACAAGGATCATCAACGCCCTTTGCTGTAAAAACTTTTGGTAAGATTAAAACAACTGTTGATATTCTTATTGAGAAAAAAGAGTTAGCAAAAGTACAAGCAGATTTACAACAAGCGCAAGAGCAACAACAAAAGGACAAATTAAAAAATGAACCAGTTGTAATAATAAAACAAGAACCAAAACCAAATATTACTAAAGGTGTTACTACTGTTGAAGTTTTACTTAATGAGAAAAAGAAAAAAGAAGCAGCAAAACAAGCTGTGCCTAAAGTAACAACCGAATCTTTAGAATCTCAACCTTCACAGGAAAAAGATAGTCCACGAACTGCTCTCTTAAAAGCAATTGAAAAAGCACCGCCTGGAAAAATTATCCTTGGTTTAAAAGATGTAAAAAAACCTAACCAGGAACAAAAAATAAAGAAAGTTACTTTTAAAGCCCCGCATAAAAAAGTTGGGAACAAAACAAAGTTTAAAAAGGATTTGGAAATTGAAGAAACAAAAGAATTAAAGTTAACAATGAATGATATCCTTGATAAATCTAAAAAATAAAATAAATAAAAATCAGTTAAATTTTAATTGATTTTTATTATATAATTTTAATAATCTGATAAAAAGAAATAGGAGCGTTCAGTAATGGCTAATTTAACAGAAGAATTTTTAGTTAAAGGTGTTAATATTAACAAATTTTATCGTAATCAACATGTTTTAAAAAATGTTAATTTAACAGTAAAAAAGGGCGATCGAATTGGAATTGTTGGCCCAAATGGGACTGGAAAAACAACATTATGTGAAATTTTAGCTCAACTTCGTCGTGTTTCAAATGGAATTAATGAAAAGAAATTTGGAATTCGGATTGGAATGCAATTGCAGGAGTCAAAATATCCCAAAGGAATTACTGGTTATGATATTTTAAATTTATATTTAAAAGCTTATAATTTATTTATTTCTCCAAATCAAATTTATCAAATCTTATTGGATTTACAAATTGATAAAATAATGAATAAAGATATTACAAAATTATCTGGTGGCCAACAACAAAAAATTAATATTTTATTAGCCTTAGTTGTCGATCCAGATTTAATTATTCTTGATGAATTAGCAACGGGTTTAGATTTAGAAATTAAGGATAAAATATATGAAATATTAGCAACTTTTTTAGAAAATCAAGATAAAGCATTATTATTAATTTCACATAATATGGAAGAAATTCAACAATTTTGTGAGACATTAATATTTATGGTTTCTGGCGAAATTACAAAAGTATTAAAAGTTCACGAAATTATTACCGAATATGGTAGTGTTGAAAAATATGTTAAAGACCAGTTTAAAGAATATCAAATTGGGGCGTATAATCAAGATTATAGAACAGGAGCAATGGAAAATGATAAATGAGCAAAAAACTGAGCAAAATACATCGATAAAAACAAAAAATAGTTGCTTAGTTAGTGAAAAAATTAATTTATTTTCCTTATATAGTTTTTTCCTAAATTATTTACGCCGTCAAAAATTAGTCTTAATCTTTGCTGTTATTATTATTCCAATTGGAATTCTTTGTCAAGCTATTTTTGCTAATCGTCGGGGACCCGAAATAATGCCGTTATCAATTGGAATTACGTTTATTGCTACCGGAGCTAGTGTTGCAATGTATATGATGATGGGATTTTTAATTGATTTAAAAATGTCTGTTGTCTATAAACGGATTGGTTTATTAGGAATTAAACCGTTAGGATTTATTCTTATTGTTTATACATATTGTTTTACATTAGTATTAATTGCTGATTTATGAGTATTAATTGGTAGTTTTATCATTACGGCGATATTAAAGATTGATTTTGCCATTGTTTATAATTTTATTGTTTTTCTTGCCTTTTTTATATCAATTTTTGTTACTGCTTTTGCTATTGGTTTAATGTTAATTGCTGTTATTTTAATTAATTCGCGTACAATGCAATCTTTAATAACATGCCTTTTTAGTCTTTTGTTTGTTGGGGGATCGTTTGTTGCGGCGGCATTTATTCCCGCTTTATTTGGCCATAATTATCAGCATGGCATCCTGTCAGTAACGGGGTTAAGTATTAGTATCGGAATTATTATTGGTTTAATTTTGTTAACAAGTGTCACCCTGTGGTTAATTATGCGGATTTTTCGATGAGATAATTAAAATATTGTAAAAAAGAATGCAAAAGTAATTGGCAAAAAGAAATTATTTTGCTATGATATACTTGATTAACTATCATAACTCAACATTGAAAAAACCCAATAAATATAAGGGTTTAAAAAAAAGACTCCCATAAAATAAGGGTTTTTGAGCAGTGATTTCCGACATTTTGAATTTAAAAAAATGTAATAAATTTAATTGTAAAATTAGAATTTATGTATTACAATAAAAATAACTTTCAAATATAAACACTTAATTATATTGAAAGTTTCAAACTATTTATAGTTTCATACGCAGGAACTTTTAAATGTAATTTAGTGTTTTTTTATTTGGAAGGAGTTTATAAAAATGAATAATGTTTTTATTTACGATAATTTAAAAAATAATAGTCATAATATATTTATGAATAAATTAAATTATGCTAAAAAAGAATATTATCTTAAAAAAGTCTTTTATGGTAATTATGTTAAAAATATTGTCTTACCATTAGAATTAATTAATAATATTCCTCGTAATAAAACGGGGGTTAAGAATACCGGTAAAAATGATAAAAAGTTATTAAATAATCGTATTCGTACCCAAGGAAATTGTATTCGCAAAGCCTATCATAATTTTTCAAATTCTAAAAATTTAAGTTTTCTGACTTTAACTTATGCTGTTAATGAAAAAGATGTTAAAAAATGCAAATATGATTTAATGAAATTCTTTCAAAATATTAATCGTTGATGAAATAACCCAAAAAGAGCAAAACATCATAAAGGAATTTTAAAATATATGTATACTTACGAGTATCAAAAACGCGGAGCAGTCCATTTTCACATCATATTAAACCAAAAAATACCTAACAGTGTTGTACAACAATACTGAAAACACGGTATTAATAAAAATATTAAAGTTCGTAGTGGAACAAACGAAGATGTTGTTAAATATCTTGCTAAATATATTGTTAAAACCGCTAATAATGATAAGTCACAAAATCATTATGATTTAAACATTAAAGCATATCAATTTAGTCGTAATTGTAAAAACCCCAAAGTAAAAGTTGGTGTTGTTGAATTAGATACCTTAGATTTAATTATGTCATCTGATGAAACACTAAATTATTTTAGTTTTGGTAATAAACAAGGGATTCGTGTTGGTTTTAGTTGTGATAGTTATTATGGTTTAGATAAGTTTAAAGAATATAAAAAATATATTTCACACGAAAGTAAAATATGAAGACATCAAAATAATAAAATGATTGAAAATTACAAAAGTAAATTTAAAAATTTAAGGTGTTAAAAATAAAAAAAATGAGTAAAAAACTCATTAAAAAATGTGGTAATCACATACGCATATAATTACCACAAATTAATTAAAACAAAAAAAAAAAAAAAAACAAGTTGGGGATGGATATTTTACAATATTTTTATTTTTTGTGCTGAAAATTTGACAATTTTAATTTTTATTGTATTATTAAATTAACTTAAACATTTGATTGTGTTTGAGTTTCAAATCTTAAAAGGTTTCATACGCAGGAACTTAGATATAATTAAATGTTTTTTATATTTTATTTATAAATTTATTCAAATAAAAAACACTTAATTTTAGTAAAAATATCGTTATCTCTGTAAGTATCGTATTGTATTAAAAATATTGTTATTTTAAATACTATTATTGATATTGCCAAAAATATAATTAATCATTTTTTATATTTAAGTTTCAATTTTTTAAGAAATCTTTTAAGAAACTATATAGTTTTTTAAAAGGAGATTTCAAATATGAAATATTTAGTAATGTTAACAAAGGTTAACAAAAATAGAATTATTAAAAATATCAAAACAGGTAAAGAAGACAATTATGATGTCTTAAAATTTCAACCAATAGAAAAAAACGAGAATGGCGAATATGAAAGTTCAAATTTATTGCCAATGGATAAATGATTTAAACAAGATGACGAAAATTATAACCAAATAAAATCTATGTGTTCTTTTGGTACTTGATTTTATGTCGGTATTAATTGATATGGAAAAATTGGAATTGTTGAACCATATATTCAAAATAATAGCGAGCAAGATTTTATTAATAAATATTCTAATAATTCAGCAATATCAGAAAGTAATAATTAATATGAAACAACAGTTATGTATGGTTTGTATTAATGACACTATTTGACAAAACGGGGCTACTATTTGCTGAAATTGTTTTCAATTTAAGGGTGCTAACAATGGATAAAAAATGTATTGTTTGCAAACTTGATACTATTTGGAAACAAGGTTCTAATTATTGCTGATATTGTGTTAATAATAATCAAATTTTAATTAATCAATATTATTCTAGATTAAATAATGAAAAGAATTAAAGAAATTTTAAAAGAATTAAAATCAAAAGAATACAACATTTTATTAGATGAATTAGAAGAGTTATTTGTTGAGTTAGAAAAAAATCAATTATTTAAAGAAGATTTTAATGTAGAACAATATGTATTACCTTATCATAGCGGTAAAATAATAACAAAAATTAGTTTAATAGACAATTTAAAATATGACAATTTACCTAGTAAGGAAGATGAATAATGAAAAAACAAACTAAGTTGTATAAACAACGATTAGAATATTTAGTTAATATTATCAATCAATGTTTACCTACTAAAATACCATTATTTATGTTAAGAAAAGCATTAAAACATTTATTAAAAAAAGAAAATATTAATTTACAAATTCTTACAGAAAAAGAGTTTTTAATTTTAAATGAAAAATTAAAAGATAAATTTTTAAAAATTGAAAGTGAGAGTGATTAATTTGAGTGATAATGTATTTTCAATTATTGTTGTAATTTCATTAGTTGTTTTATTATATGTTTATGTTATTTTTTCTATTTTTAATAAAAAAGAAATTAAAAAAGCAATATTAGAACTTGAAAAATTGCAACTTGAAAACGAAAAATTAAAGTTAGAAATTAAAGAATTAAAAAATAAGGAGTGTGATAATTAATGACTGTATTTGTAACAATTTTTTTAACATTATTAATGTTTATGTTTTTTGTATTTTTAATAATAAATGTAGTATTTAAGTTTAAAAATAAATATTTAATTTGTCCCCATTGTTCTAAAAAAGTAGAATTTAAAGAATGGGGAAAACGAAAAATTAAAAAAGCAGATAAATCTGTTGAATAAAATTTAAAAGGAGTTGATTTATATTTTTATTCAAAATTTAAATGATTTAATTGAAGAATTAGAACAAGAACAAAGTATTTCAATTTATCATTCAAAAGATTATTTTTTAGAAACATTGAAAATATTACAAAAAGATTATTTGAAAGAAAAAAAAAGAGGTTTTATTTAAATGTTATTTTTGGAATGAATATTCTAAAAAAATATGTATTCTTTGTAAAAAAGAAATAAAAAAAATGAAACAAGAAAATAAATTTCAAAAATTTCAAAAATTAAATCAAAAAAATTGAAAAAAGAAATTATGAAAGAATTGAGATAAATAAGTTAATATTAATCAAATACCTTGGCAAGTATAAAAATTGATTTTAGTTTTTAATGTTAATTACTAAAATTAAGGTTAGAAATTGCCAAGGTTTTATTATGAGTTATTAGTATTTAAGGAGTGAGTTTTATATGAATGTAAATTTATTGGCAGATAACCCTGACGCAAGTGTTATTAAGCAGATAGCAGATTTTGCTGGTATTCTTGCTGATTGGGCGATTGCTTTTACAAACTGATTTATTAGTTTTTTAGGATCACATATGTTATTAATTATTCCATTAGTTTTAATGTTTGTGGTTTTGGGAATTGAAACAATCAGAAAATTAATTCACGGATACTAATATTTGTGATAAATTCTAACCTTAATTTTAGTAATTAACATTTATGAAAGGAATGTAAGAAAATGCAAAGTGTATGAGATTTATATTATCAATTTATGAATATAATGTTTGGTGTTAATCATCCTATTATTTTAGATGTTGTTATATTTGTTGTATTTTTGATACTGGTTTTTGGTATGTTGTTTTTAATTTTAAGTTTTATTTTTAGGTGGATAAAATAATGGAATGAAATATTTTTTTGCAACGAGTATATCAAGGACTTTTGCAGATTTTTTATTTTATTCCTAAAACTGAAATTAATAATTTTGTTGGTAATTCTATTGATGATATTACTTATTCAGTGATTATGATAGGTGTTTGATTAGTGGTTTTTTTCTTAATTTGATTATCAATATTTATTTTATATAAAACGATTAGATTAGTGGTGTAGATATGTTTAAAATTTATTTTAATTTATTTAGAAGACAAAAAAATATTAAACTTTCTTATTGATTTGTAAATTGATTTATGGCAAATATTTTATTTTATTTTTTTATTGTTTGTTTTAATTTACAGTTTATATATTTTAGTTCTACATCAGTTATTGATATTATCCTTTTTATTTTTTTAGTAATTTTTGATATTATCTTTTTTTGGTCTTTTTTTAGTAATCTTTTTCAGACAAGAAAATTAGTTAAAATTGTTAAAGGTAGTCCAATTTCAATTATTAATGGTGCTTTGGGGACCGGTAAAACTTTATTAATGACTTATTTATCTCAAATTGCTAAATTTGATAATGTTTATTCTAATTATTTTATTAATGATGAAAAAATAGGAGTTTTAGGTTTAAATCATTTAGATTTTAAAAATAAAAATTATAAGATACCTCCAAATGATAGTTTGGTTTTATTCGATGAAATTTTTTTGTATATGAACGGTGCTAGACCTGATGAGAATAATAAAAAATTTAGTGGTTTAATTCCTTATTTTTTATTATGTAGACAGTTTGATAATAATATTATTTTTGCTGGTCAGAGAATTAACCAAAATTGAATTGAATATAGGGAAATTACTAATATGATTATTGTTCCTATGCAATGTATTAAACCTAGTATATTTTTTCCTTATTTTAAAATGAAAATAGGTTTTTTTGATGATTTAGATGATTATTTAGTATGAAAAACTGAAACGGTTAAACGAACAGCGAACGGTAAAAGAGTTCGTAAAAAATCAAATAAAGATCTTGGTATTAATTTTGTTAAGATAACAATTCCTTTATCTATTGCAATGCAATATGATAGTAAATATTTAAAATTTGTGCGTGATTTAAAAAATGATAAAGTACTAAGTTATATTAAACAAAATTGACCTAGTATTGTTAAAAAAGATATTACGATTAATGAATTACGAGAAATGGGTATGGAACATTTATTAAAAAATTTGGGGGAATTAGATAATGATTAATTTATTTGCTAATGATGTATGGAATGGTGCTATTAATACCATAGTTGATATTTTTATGAAAATTATGGATTGAATGTGGGCATTAAAATTGCCTGCTACTGATATTCCTTTGTTTGTTTTATGAGTAATTGGTGGTGTTATAAATTTAATTTTTTTATTAGTTAATAGTTCTCGTGGTTTGAGTTCAGTTTCTCGTTCTTCTTTACAAGCAAGTAAAAAAATATCTAATGGAGTTAAAAATATTAGCAATAATTCTAAAAGTAGTAGTAAGGATAATGATAAATAATGGTAAAGTTAATATTTTTCTTTGTTATTGGTTTAACTGTTGGTTTTGGTTTTATTGCTAATATTGTTATGGCAACAGATTTAGGTTTTACTACTGTTAAAAATTATTTACAATCTGCTAATGATTTTTATAAATTAGTGGCACAGTTATTTATTATTGCAACACACCCAATTTTTCAGTTATATATGGCGTTTGGAATTATTATTATGGGTATTAGAATTATTTTTATTGTTTAGGGAGGTTAAAATAATGAAAAAACGATTATTAGATATATTTTTTGTTTTCTATTTAATTTTTGGTTGATTATTTCTTTTTTGTTGTACTATAACTACAAATTATTTTAGTAATGTTTATAAGTTAGAATTAAAAAATAATGATAGTTTTAGCGATTTGACTTATGCAAAAGCAAATGAATATGATTTTCAATCTTCTTTGATGTTACGACAAGATTATTTTATGCAAGGTTTAGATCCTAGTAATTATGCATTTAGTTTTGGTATTGATTTGGGAAAATGAAAAGGTGAAAGTGTTGACAAAAACGATAGTAATTATTGATTTAATGATCTTAAAATTAATTATAGGAGCTATGAAATTACTTGAAATTCACAGGATGCTTCTAAGAGTTGACAAGGAAAATTAATTTTAGATAGTGATAATACTGGGCGATTTTTAAAAATTTCTGTTTATAAAAATGATATAAAATATGATTTTCTTTTTAATATTGATATAATTCCATATTTATTTTTTCCTATTGTTGCTAATCAAAGTTATAGACATTTTGATTTGAATTATTTAATTTTTAACTCTAATTATAAAAATTTAATTAATAATGATATTATTAAAAGCTTTAATTCTCAATATTTTATTAATGATATTAAGCAGGATACTTTTTCTTTACAAAGTTTTTTTCAACTTTTAGATTATTTTTATTCTAATGTTTTGAGAGTTATATTTGATATTTCTAATTTTAAAGAATTTATTTATTTTAATTCTTCTGGCTCTAATACTGGTTTTGTTTTTTTTGTAAAAAATGGTTTTTTATTATATCCAAAATCAATGCTTTTTAATATTTTACGATTTCCTGATTCATTAGAAACTTATTTAAACCCAAGAATTAATTTGTATAATGCTTATAATATAAATGTTAACCAAAATTATTATTCTTTTTTTTCAAATTGACAATATCAAACTGACATATTACCTTCTAATAATGATTTGTATACTCAATCAATAAAGTTTTTAGATATGACAGATAACTCAAAGTATCAAGGTTTTAATTTAATTACTTTTAATACTACTAATATTGCAAGTAGTTCTATTTCAATTAATGGTTTTAATTTTAGTCTTTATAATTCTAATGATTGAAACAATGAGATTAATGGTGGTGATATTTGGAATATACCTTATAAAAATTGTAGTTGGTATAATGTTGCTTGTCACGTTGAGAATGCAGGTATTTGATTAGTTAACAATTTGCCTGGTATGAAAGATGTTTATAATTTTGTTAGTGGTATAGTACATGTATTTGGTAATGTAACAGATTTATTTAATAATATTGGTAATTTGTTTGCTTTTGATATTACATTTAAGATTATGTTAAGTTCTATTTTGGTGTTAGCAATGGTTAATGGTTTATTACGATATTTTTAGTATATAATATTGTTATTAAAACAAGTAAGGTGGTGTGGTGGTTTATCCACGCACCACCTTACTAGTGGGTGAATGTCGCGTAGCGACAGGGGGCAACGCCCCTTACTTGATTAAATTAAGTATCACAATTGAAAAATAAAAAAATAATAAAAATGATATAATTAAATAGAATAAAGCATTAAAACCATAAGTATCTTTATTCAAAAAACCATTTTCATTTATAAATTAATAAGATTTTAGATTTCGAACCTCTTAAATTCTTGTTAATATTATTGTGTAAGAGTAGTCGTGATAACCTATTCTTACATTTTTTTATTAATATAATAATAACCTTTAAACAAAATATTAATGATGTTATAGAAGCAAATAAATATTTTAAAAAATGAATTCAAAAATTACAGTATCGTTATGGTGGTGATTTTAAATATGTTCGTGTTTATGAATATCAACGACGAGGAGCAATTCATTATCATTTAATTATTGATAGATATTTAGAATTAGCAATCCCCTATTGATTAAAAGTTGTTGGTGGAATGGCAAGGGTTTTTTGGACAAATTTTATGTAGAGTAATAATTTCTGTATTTTACTGGTGTTAAATAATTTAGTTTGCTATGAATTCGAATATTATTGTACCAATTAATGTAATCAAATAATTTTAATTTAAACTGCTCAATGTTTTTAAATTTATTATTTTTAATAAATTCAGTTTTAAAAATTTTGTATGTTGATTCCGCAACAGCATTGTCATAAGGACAACCTGGTTTACTGTAAGACTTTTGAATGTTATTTTTAGTTAAAAAGTTATAAATAAGATTGTTGTTAAATTCACTACCTTGATCAGTGTGAAATATTTTAATATCATTTAATGTAAAGTTAAGTTTATTAAAGGTATTTTTAACTAATTTTGCATTTTTGTGTAAACTAACATCATAACTAATAATTTCACGATTAAATAAATCAATTAGAAAGCAAACATAATATCATTTATTATTAATAAAAACATATGTTAAATCACTGACAACAACTTCATGTAGTTTATAATTATTAAATTCTTGATTTAATAAATTATTATATTTATATGTAACATTGCTTGTATTTGAATGTTTGTATTTGATTTTTGTATAATTTGAAATTAAGTTATATTTTCTCATTATTTTACTAATCTTTACACGAGATAATATAATATTTTGCTGAGCTAGCATGATTTTAATTTTTCTTGTTCCATAATTTTTACGACTTTTTAGAAAAATACTGATAACAGCATTATCAATGTTTTGATTATTCTTGGGATTATTTGCTTTTAATTGATAGTAATATGTTGATCTAGCCAATTTCAATGTTTTACATAAATTAATAATTGGATATTTTGCTTTGTTATTTTTAATGATTGCTATTTTTTGCCGATTATCAGTGTTGCTTGCTTTAAAATGTCATTTTCCATTTCTAATTGTTTAACTTTTTTACGTAATTGAATTAATTCGTTTTCTTCTGGCGTTCTATTGTCTTTAGCTTTAAATGAGTCCGAGTTACTAAATTGGTGAGCTCATTTCCAAACAGTAGATTTACCAATTTGGTAATCATTGGCTAATTGTTCAGGAGTTTGACCCATTTTGTAAAGACCAACAATTTGTTGCTTAAATTCATCGGTATAATGATTCTTTGCCATAATTACACCTCCATTGTAATTTAATTATAAATATTTATTCTACATTATTGTTGTCCAATTTATCTTAACCTATCCATGTTTCAATTTACAATTTGTATATTTTAGTTCTACCTCAGTTTTGGATATTATTTTTTTTATTTTTTTAGTAATTTTTGATATTATTTTTTTCTGACGTTTATTTAGTAATTTTTTTCAGACAAGAAAATTAGTTAAAATTGTTAAAGGTAGTCCAATTTCAATTATTAATGGTGCTTTGGGTACTGGTAAAACTTTATTAATGACTTATTTATCTCAAATTGCTAAATTTGATAATGTTTATTCTAATTATTTTATTAATGATGAAAAAATAGGAGTTTTAGGTTTAAATCATTTAGACTTTAAAAATAAAAATTATAAGATACCTCCAAATGATAGTTTGGTTTTATTCGATGAAATTTTTTTATATATGAATGGTGCTAGACCTGATGAGAATAATAAAAAATTTAGCGGTTTAATTCCTTATTTTTTATTATGTAGACAGTTTGATAATAATATTATTTTTGCTGGTCAGAGAATTAATCAAAATTGAATTGAATATAGGGAAATTACTAATATGATTATTGTTCCTATGCAATGTATTAAACCTAGTATATTTTTTCCGTATTTTAAAATGAAAATAGGTTTTTTTGATGATATAGACGATTATTTAGTTTGAAAAACTGAAACAGTTAAACGAACTGCAAACGGTAAAAGAGTTCGTAAAAAATCTAATAAAGATTTAGGAATTAATTTTGTTAAAATAACAATTCCTTTATCTATTGCAAGTCAGTATGATAGTAAATATTTAAAATTTGTGCGTGATTTAAAAAATGATAAAGTACCAAGTTATATTAAGCAAAATTGACCTAGTATTGTTAAAAAAGATATTACTATTAATGAATTGCGAGAAATGGGTATGGAACATTTATTAAAAAATTTGGGGGAATTAGATAATGATTAATTTATTTGCTAATGATGTATGGAATGGTGCTATTAATGTTGTAGTTGATATTTTTATGAAAATTATGGATTGAATGTGAGCATTAAAATTGCCTGGTACTGATATTCCTTTATTTGTGTTATGAGTAATTGGCGGTGTTATAAATGTAATTTTTTTATTAGTTAATAGTTCTCGTGGTTTGAGTTCAGTTTCTCGTGCAAGTTTAGAAGCAAGTTCAAGTATTGCCAAAGGTATTAAAGGGACTGTTTCGGTTTCGTATAAATCTGGTAAAAAATTTGGTAATTATGTTGGTACTCGTTCAGCAAATAAAAAGGCAAGAATGTCAGCAAAAACAAATAAGGATAATGATAAATAATGGTAAAGTTAATATTTTTCTTTGTTATTGGTTTAACTGTTGGTTTTGGTTTTATTGCTAATATTGTAATGGCAACAGATTTGGGTTTTGCTACTGTTAAACATTATTTAGAGTCTGTTAATGATTTTTATAAATTAGTGGCACAGTTATTTATTATTGCAACACACCCTATTTTTCAGTTATATATGGCATTTGGAATTATTATTATGGGTATTAGAATTATTTTTATTGTTTAAGGAGGTTAAAATAATGCAAAAACGATTATTAGATATATTTTTTATTTTTTATTTAATGTTTGGCTGATTATTTCTTTTTTGTGGTACTATAACTACAAATTATTTTAATAATGTTTATAAATTTGAGTTAAAAAATAATGATAATTTTACTGATTTGACTTATGCAAAAGCAAATGAATATGATTTTCAATCTTCTTTGATGTTACGACAAGATTATTTTATGCAAGGTTTAGATCCTAGTAATTATGCATTTAGTTTTGGTATTGATTTGGGAAAATGAGAAGGTGAAAGTGTTGACAAAAACGATAGTAATTATTGATTTAATGATCTTAAAATTAATTATAGGAGCTATGAAATTACTTGAAATTCACAGGATGCTTCTAAGAGTTGACAAGGAAAATTAATTTTAGATAGTGATAATACTGGGCGATTTTTAAAAATTTCTGTTTATAAAAATGATATAAAATATGATTTTCTTTTTAATATTGATATAATTCCATATTTATTTTTTCCTATTGTTGCTAATCAAAGTTATAGACATTTTGATTTGAATTATTTAATTTTTAACTCTAATTATAAAAATTTAATTAATAATGATATTATTAAAAGCTTTAATTCTCAATATTTTATTAATGATATTAAGCAGGATACTTTTTCTTTACAAAGTTTTTTTCAACTTTTAGATTATTTTTATTCTAATGTTTTGAGAGTTATATTTGATATTTCTAATTTTAAAGAATTTATTTATTTTAATTCTTCTGGTTCTAATACTGGTTTTGTTTTTTTTGTAAAAAATGGTTTTTTATTATATCCAAAATCAATGCTTTTTAATATTTTACGATTTCCTGATTCATTAGAAACTTATTTAAACCCAAGAGTTAATTTGTATAATGCTTATAATATAAATGTTAACCAAAATTATTATTCTTTTTTTTCAAATTGACAATATCAAACTGACATATTACCTTCTAATAATGATTTGTATACTCAATCAATAAAGTTTTTAGATATGACAGATAACTCAAAGTATCAAGGTTTTAATTTAATTACTTTTAATACTACTAATATTGCAAGTAGTTCTATTTCAATTAATGGTTTTAATTTTAGTCTTTATAATTCTAATGATTGAAACAATGAGATTAATGGTGGTGATATTTGGAATATACCTTATAAAAATTGTAGTTGGTATAATGTTGCTTGTCACGTTGAGAATGCAGGTATTTGATTAGTTAACAATTTGCCTGGTATGAAAGATGTTTATAATTTTGTTAGTGGTATAGTACATGTATTTGGTAATGTAACAGATTTATTTAATAATATTGGTAATTTGTTTGCTTTTGATATTACATTTAAGATTATGTTAAGTTCTATTTTGGTGTTAGCAATGGTTAATGGTTTATTACGATATTTTTAGTATATAATATTGTTATTAAAACTAGTAAGGTGGTGCGTGAAGGAATAATTTTACGTTGCGAACAATGTAAAGAAGAAAACTATATTGCAAAACGTGATAAAAAGAAACAACAAGAAAAATTAGAAGTGAAAAAATATTGTTCAAAATGTAACCAACATACTTTACATAAAGAAAAAAATAGTTCCTAATCAGAAACTATTTTTTTATCATTTAATTTATTAGCAAATTTTATGTTATGATTAAAAAAAGGAGCACATAATGATGATGCGGCAAGCAACAATTTTAGATCAAGAGCAAATTAAAGCAATCCGAAAAAAAAGCAATTACAAATATTGACATTAATGATTATAGTTTATTAGAGCAAAATGCCATTTTACAAGAATATCAAGGGGCTGATTTTTGCCAAACATTAAGTCAGGAAATCGGGTATGTGATTGTTTTTGAACATAAAATTTTAGCTTATGGTGCATATTCTTTTAGACAAAACAAAATTACGCAATTGTATGTTGATCCAGAGTATCAAGGCTGATATTTTGGACAAAAGTTATTATACCAATTAGAAAAAATAGCGCAAGGATATGGTTTTTTAGATGTTACTGTTCATGCTTATTTACCAGCGGTTAGTTTCTTTCAAAAACATCATTATAGTGCAATTAAAAAAAATTCACACATTTATCAAGGACAAGAAATTTTAACATTTTTTATGAAGAAACTTTAATTTTGTCGAAAACTCTTGATGAAATAAAAAAATCATCAATATGACAATTTGAAAAATAATTTTGTTTAAGATCATGATTTTGCTTTAAATTTTTTAAACGTTAAAATATAATACCGTTGATTGTTGTTTTGGTGTTAAACCTTTATGTTGGTATTTTCATTTTCATAGATTTAAATAATTTTGAATATTAGTGAAACCCAAACCATGATAATGAATTAAGGCTTCTTTAAGACTCGATTGTAATTTACTAATCTTATTTAACTTTCGATAACTAGTATCAGGGTTTGTACTAGTTTTGGTAGAATATAGAGTAGAATTTGTTTGTTTTGCTACTAATAAATATAATGGTTGCATGTCAGAAATAATTATTGATTTTTCTTTAATTAATTGCTTATTCATATTTTCAATAATTCATTGTTTTTGTAATCGTTTGGTATTGGTGGATTGAACAAAAATATTATTATTGCTATCAACTACCATTTGAATACAGCATTTGGTATTAGTTGAAAATGGATCAAGATGAGTTTTTCGTTTATCAAATTTATCTTTAAAATTACCTTTATGGATTTCTTTAATAAAAGTTTCATCAATTTGGATTTGACCATTTAATTTTTTAAATTTTAATTGAGTATTTTCTAATTGTTTTGATTGCATTAATTTTTGACGATTATATCAAGCAGTTTTTGGTGTTGTTTTAATAAAACGGGAAATTATTTTACTAGATTGTCCTAATAATGAAATTTGAATTAATAAATTTCACTGTTCATAATTTAAATGACTTCAATAAGTAAAATGATGACGAAAAGCATCAAAACTAGCACGACATTTTTTACATAAATATTTTTGTTTTCCTTCGGGATTATGACCATTTTTAACACAATGATAAGATTTACAATCAGGACATATAATGCCTTTATCTCTAAATTTTTGATCAATTTCATTTAAACGTTTTTGTTTTTTGATTACTTCTGCTTCTTTTTTTATTTTTTCAGCAAATTCTAAAAATTGATCATCTGTAAAACTGTTTTTTAATTCTGTAATTATTTTTTCCATCAATTATTTACCTCTATATATTAAAAATATACCTAAAATTAGATATATTCTATAAATATCAAGAGTTTTCGACAAAATTAAAGTGAAGAAATACTTTTAATTTAGGTTAAAGAGGATATAATTTGTATTAGAAGGAAAAGAAGGAATTAATGATGGTGACAAAGATAAATTTGGATGCAAAAACATTAAAAGCTTTTAACTTTTTAAATTCTTTAAAATTAAGTTTTCTTTCGATTGAACGGATTTTAAATACCAAAACAGAATTAACATTGCATCAAAAAGCGGTAATTATTGCTTTGCTTCGTAAACAACATAATATGAAATCTAATTTTTTCCGGCATTATCAATCACCACCAAAATATAAACCACATCAAATTCAAAGCATCCAATTATATCAAGTTGGAAAGTTCCAAACAAAAACCGCGGCAAAACAAAAACCAATCAATAAAACAAAACCAATAACCAAACAAAGAACAAGACCAACGATAAAACCAGCTCTAACAAAACAAAATAATAAACCCCTTCATGTCCGAAATAATATTAACAAACAGTCTTTTTCCCGTAAAAATAATTTATTAGAATTAACAAAACAAAGAATTAATGCATTACGCAATGCTGCTCAAATTTACAATCGAATGGGGCAAGGGGTTATCAAATGAGTAAATCCTTATTTTACTAATCTTCACTTAAAAGGGGATAATAGTATTAAACGTCATAAAAATTTATAAAATGATTTTAATAATTTAAAATCATTTTTTTATTTTCCATTCAAATTTTAAAATATTTCTTTAATTTTGTCGAAAACTCTTGATATTTATAGAATATATCTAATTTTAGGTATATTTTTAATATATAGAGGTAAATAATTGATGGAAAAAATAATTACAGAATTAAAAAACAGTTTTACAGATGATCAATTTTTAGAATTTGCTGAAAAAATAAAAAAAGAAGCAGAAGTAATCAAAAAACAAAAACGTTTAAATGAAATTGATTAAAAATTTAGAGATAAAGGCATTATATGTCCTGATTGTAAATCTTATCATTGTGTTAAAAATGGTCATAATCCCGAAGGAAAACAAAAATATTTATGTAAAAAATGTCGTGCTAGTTTTGATGCTTTTCGTCATCATTTTACTTATTGAAGTCATTTAAATTATGAACAGTGAAATTTATTAATTCAAATTTCATTATTAGGACAATCTAGTAAAATAATTTCCCGTTTTATTAAAACAACACCAAAAACTGCTTGATATAATCGTCAAAAATTAATGCAATCAAAACAATTAGAAAATACTCAATTAAAATTTAAAAAATTAAATGGTCAAATCCAAATTGATGAAACTTTTATTAAAGAAATCCATAAAGGTAATTTTAAAGATAAATTTTGATAAACGAAAAACTCATCTTGATCCATTTTCAACTAATACCAAATGCTGTATTCAAATGGTAGTTGATAGCAATAATAATATTTTTGTTCAATCCACCAATACCAAACGATTACAAAAACAATGAATTATTGAAAATATGAATAAGCAATTAATTAAAGAAAAATCAATAATTATTTCTGACATGCAACCATTATATTTATTAGTAGCAAAACAAACAAATTCTACTCTATATTCTACCAAAACTAGTACAAACCCTGATACTAGTTATCGAAAGTTAAATAAGATTAGTAAATTACAATCGAGTCTTAAAGAAGCCTTAATTCATTATCATGGTTTGGGTTTCACTAATATTCAAAATTATTTAAATCTATGAAAATGAAAATACCAACATAAAGGTTTAACACCAAAACAACAATCAACGGTATTATATTTTAACGTTTAAAAAATTTAAAGCAAAATCATGATCTTAAACAAAATTATTTTTCAAATTGTCATATTGATGATTTTTTTATTTCATCAAGAGTTTTCGACAAAAATTAAAGAAATATTTTGGGAAAATAATATTTTTTCAGGTATAATGATTAGCAAAGCAAATAAATAGAAAGGTTATACATAATGGAAGAATATATATCCCAAAACAATAGCAACTTAGAATCTTCTTTACAAACTAATTTTGAAACTGGTTTAACAACTAGCGAAGTGATAATACGACAAAAACAATATGGTAAAAATGAATTACCAAAAGGAAAAATAACGCCTTGATATATTATTTTTGGAAAAGCTTTAGTTGAACCAATTCAATTAATTTTAATTGCCGCCGCCGTTATTTCGGTGATTGCTCCAATGATTGGCAATAACTGACACTTAAAAGGTGAATTTTTTGTTGATTTTACTGTTATTGGAGCAATTGTGCTCCTTGATGCTATTTTAGAAACAATTCAAACCGTAAAAGCCCGTAAATCAATGGCAGCTTTAAAATCATTTTCTAAACCCAAAGCAGTTATAATTCGAAATGATCTCCAACAAGAAATTCCAGCCCATGAATTAACAATTGGTGATATTGTTATTTTAGAAGCAGGAAAATATGTTCCTGCTGAATTACGAATTATTGAACAATCAGATGTTTTTATTGATGAATCAATTTTAACAGGCGAAAGTGTCCCCGTTCATAAAACGGCCGAAGTGATTGAACCAACAACAATTTTAGCCGAAATGAAAAATATTGCTTTTATGTCGACTTTTACAACAGCTGGACGGCTAATTGGGGTTGTAATTAAGATTGGACAACAAACTGAAATTGGAAAAATTGCCACTACGATTAATGAAACAGAAGAAAGCTCAACAAATTTAGAGAAGAAATTAACAAAATTTTCATATTGAATTGCGGGATTAAGTTTTGTTATTGCAATTATTATTTTTATCGCTTTATATTTTAGTGGCAATAAAAGTGGGTGAACAAATTATTTAATGGTAGCAATTACTTTAGCAATTGGAGTTATTCCGGAATCATTAGCTGCCGTTGTTTCAATTACGTTGTCTTTTTCAACAAAACGGATGGCAAAGCAAAATGTTATTGTTAAAAAATTAGCAAGTATGGAAACACTTGGCAGTGTTAATGTAATTTGTACGGATAAAACCGGAACTTTAACTGAAAATAAAATGACGGTTAAAAAAATAATTATGAATAATAATGTTATCAATGCAGAATTATACCAAATAACTAACCATGATCAACACCAAGATTTATTTTTAAAAGCTTTAGTTTTATGTAATGATAGTGTCACCGAAGCAAAAGAACGAATTGGGGATCCAACTGAATTAGCGCTAGTTGATTATGCAGAATTATTTGCCTATGATGAACAAGATTCGCGGGATAAATGAGAACGAATTGATGAAGTTCCCTTTGATTCAGAACGAAAATTAATGTCAACATTAAACCTTGTTGATAATGTCAGTACAACTTTTACAAAAGGGGCCTTAGATAGTTTATTACAGCATTGTGATCGTATTATGTTGGCAAATGAAATTTTAACATTAACAGCTGATCACAAAACAGCTTTATTAAAATTAGCGGATGATTTATCGCAACAAGCACTACGGGTATTAGCTTTTGCTTATAATACCACCAATTTTGATGAGGAACAAGATCCAGAAGCGTTAGAAACGAATTTAATTTTTTTAGGAGCGGTCGGAATGATTGATCCGGTCCGGCAATCTGCCATTGAAGCAGTTAAAAAAGCCCACGCGGCAGGGATTAAAGTTGTAATGATTACTGGTGATCATGCGACAACTGCTTTGGCTATTGCGAAAGAATTAAATTTAGCTTATTCAGAATATGAAGTCATTTCTTCTGAACAATTAAATGCGATGAATGATAATCAGTTAATTCGTATTATTGATAAAATTAAGGTTTTTGCACGAGTTAATCCGGAACATAAGGTTCGGATTGTAAATATGCTGCAGCAAAAACAATATTTAGTTTCCATGACTGGTGATGGGGTTAATGATGCGCCAAGTTTAGTAAAAGCTGACATTGGGGTAGCAATGGGAATTACCGGAACGGATGTTGCTAAACAAGCAGCTGATGTTATTTTAACCGACGATAATTTTGAAACAATTATTAAAGGTGTTAATGAAGGACGAAATGTTTATCAAAAAATTCGCCGGGCAATTACCTTTGTAATTGGGGTTAATTTAGCTAATGTTTTATCAATTTTTATTTTATCCTTGCTTAATCATGTTTCGCCAGTTGAAGCAACTGATATTTTATGAATGAATTTAGTAATTGAATCAATTTTGGCAATTTGTATTGGAATGGGAGACAATGATGATACTTTAATGCGAATTAAACCAATTCAAGGTAAAAATCCTCTCTTTCGAAATATTTGAGGACCAATTTTCCGAATTACAATTTTAACAAGTAGTGTTTTGTATTGGAGCTTATTACTTTGGGATGAGTTTTTGTCCCAGCTGAGGCCTATCAAAGTTATGGTTATCAAACAGTTTTTTATTTTTTACGAAGTCGGGACCCAATGATTAGTGTTGAAATGAAATTAGAAATTTCAGATTTTGGACGGACAGGAATGTTTATTGCTTTAACATGTGCCCCAAGTATGTTTGTTAATACTGTTACCTTATCAAATTGAAAAATAAAACAACATTTTAAACCAATTATTAACCGTCCTTTAATTTTTGCCGCAATTGGAGCCGTCCTTTTAAATATCATTATGTTATTTATTCCGTGAATTAATAATAAAGTATTAAACCTTAACGATTTAGAAGTTTATACTAAAAGTAATTGATATTTTGTGCCATCTTGTTTAGCAATGGCAATGATTCCAGTCACATTAATTGTCTTAACGGATATCCTTTATTTTTGATGACATCATCGTTATAAAAATGATAAAAACAAAAACAATCTTTAATTTTGTCGAAAACTCTTGATATTTATAGAATATATCTAATTTTAGGTATATTTTTAATATATAGAGGTAAATAATTGATGGAAAAAATAATTACAGAATTAAAAAACAGTTTTACAGATGATCAATTTTAGAATTTGCTGAAAAAATAAAAAAAGAAGCAGAAGTAATCAAAAAACAAAAACGTTTAAATGAAATTGATTAAAAATTTAGAGATAAAGGCATTATATGTCCTGATTGTAAATCTTATCATTGTGTTAAAAATGGTCATAATCCCGAAGGAAAACAAAAATATTTATGTAAAAAATGTCGTGCTAGTTTTGATGCTTTTCGTCATCATTTTACTTATTGAAGTCATTTAAATTATGAACAGTGAAATTTTATTAATTCAAATTTCATTATTAGGACAATCTAGTAAAATAATTTCCCGTTTTATTAAAACAACACCAAAAACTGCTTGATATAATCGTCAAAAATTAATGCAATCAAAACAATTAGAAAATACTCAATTAAAATTTAAAAAATTAAATGGTCAAATCCAAATTGATGAAACTTTTATTAAAGAAATCCATAAAGGTAATTTTAAAGATAAATTTGATAAACGAAAAACTCATCTTGATCCATTTTCAACTAATACCAAATGCTGTATTCAAATGGTAGTTGATAGCAATAATAATATTTTTGTTCAATCCACCAATACCAAACGATTACAAAAACAATGAATTATTGAAAATATGAATAAGCAATTAATTAAAGAAAAATCAATAATTATTTCTGACATGCAACCATTATATTTATTAGTAGCAAAACAAACAAATTCTACTCTATATTCTACCAAAACTAGTACAAACCCTGATAATAGTTATCGAAAGTTAAATAAGATTAGTAAATTACAATCGAGTCTTAAAGAAGCCTTAATTCATTATCATGGTTTGGGTTTCACTAATATTCAAAATTATTTAAATCTATGAAAATGAAAATACCAACATAAAGGTTTAACACCAAAACAACAATCAACGGTATTATATTTTAATGTTTAAAAAATTTAAAGCAAAATCATGATCTTAAACAAAATTATTTTTCAAATTGTCATATTGATGATTTTTTTATTTCATCAAGAGTTTTCGACAAAATTAAAGAAAACAATTAATTTTAAAATTAAGAATATTTGTTATAATGATGATATATAAATCAGATGCCCTTCCGTAGGGCATTTTTTATTTGTTAGATAATGTTCATCAAAAAATACTTGGAGCTGATTTTTATAATGAAAAAGAATTGAATGCTACTAAATTTAGATTTAATCTATCAGAACAGGACTAAAAGAATTGAAGGAGGAAATCAATAGTGAGCAAATTATTGACAACAATACCACAACAAGATGATTTTTATATGCCAATTGAATCGCTGTCCCACCGGAGCACGTGAATGTTATGACCACGGATGAAAGATAATTGACATCAGAATTGTAAACCAGCCCGACATACATTTGCTAAAATTGCTAATACAATTTGTAAATATGAACCAGTTAAAATGGGGGTAAATAAAGAAGATTTGCCTGAAGCCCGAGCAATGCTTGATGAAAAAGTTGAATTAGTAGAAATTAACTACTTTGATAGTTGGATTCGAGATATGGCTCCTTTTTATGTTATTAATAAAGCCGGTCAATGTCGAGCCGTTAATTTTCAATTTAATGGTTGAGGAATGAAAAACATGCCAATAATGAATCAGCCTGATTTTAAATGAGATTATAAAGTTGTGTAGAATAAAGGATGAAGTAGGACAAAAAAACAACTCTTATTAAAGGGTTGTTTTTTTGTCCTACTTCATCCTTTATTCTACATATCTACGTTTTTAATCGTAAAGTCTTCCGCTGTTGTTGTTAAAATTGTACTTGTTGTCAAAACTGCACTTGTTGCTAAAATTATAATTTTTTTCATTAAAATGTTGCCTTTCATTATAAAACCCAACCACCCCACCAAAATTACTATATTTTCTTGTGCCAATCAGCAATTGTTAATTTTAGTAATAAGGTTATTATAAATATAAAACAAATATTTTTAAGTATATTTAATCTTTAATTTTGTCGAAAACTCTTGATATTTATAGAATATATCTAATTTTAGGTATATTTTTAATATATAGAGGTAAATAATTGATGGAAAAAATAATTACAGAATTAAAAAACAGTTTTACAGATGATCAATTTTTAGAATTTGCTGAAAAAATAAAAAAAGAAGCAGAAGTAATCAAAAAACAAAAACGTTTAAATGAAATTGATCAAAAATTTAGAGATAAAGGCATTATATGTCCTGATTGTAAATCTTATCATTGTGTTAAAAATGGTCATAATCCCGAAGGAAAACAAAAATATTTATGTAAAAAATGTCGTGCTAGTTTTGATGCTTTTCGTCATCATTTTACTTATTGAAGTCATTTAAATTATGAACAGTGAAATTTATTAATTCAAATTTCATTATTAGGACAATCTAGTAAAATAATTTCCCGTTTTATTAAAACAACACCAAAAACTGCTTGATATAATCGTCAAAAATTAATGCAATCAAAACAATTAGAAAATACTCAATTAAAATTTAAAAAATTAAATGGTCAAATCCAAATTGATGAAACTTTTATTAAAGAAATCCATAAAGGTAATTTTAAAGATAAATTTGATAAACGAAAAACTCATCTTGATCCATTTTCAACTAATACCAAATGCTGTATTCAAATGGTAGTTGATAGCAATAATAATATTTTTGTTCAATCCACCAATACCAAACGATTACAAAAACAATGAATTATTGAAAATATGAATAAGCAATTAATTAAAGAAAAATCAATAATTATTTCTGACATGCAACCATTATATTTATTAGTAGCAAAACAAACAAATTCTACTCTATATTCTACCAAAACTAGTACAAACCCTGATACTAGTTATCGAAAGTTAAATAAGATTAGTAAATTACAATCGAGTCTTAAAGAAGCCTTAATTCATTATCATGGTTTGGGTTTCACTAATATTCAAAATTATTTAAATCTATGAAAATGAAAATACCAACATAAAGGTTTAACACCAAAACAACAATCAACGGTATTATATTTTAACGTTTAAAAAATTTAAAGCAAAATCATGATCTTAAACAAAATTATTTTTCAAATTGTCATATTGATGATTTTTTTATTTCATCAAGAGTTTTCGACAAAATTAAAGTATTTAATTTATTATAGCATCTTTTTCAAAGAAATAAATAATACTGGAAATTAAATAAATGATAAGATAACTTTCAATTATAAAAGTTGTTAAAAAATATTTTAAAAAAGAAAGAAGAAGGACTAACGAAAAACAGCAGCAATAAAGATTAATAAGGGTGGGGAAAACAATATATTGATTTAACACATTACCTGATAAATATGAAAAAATAGAATGTATTACATTTCTAAATAAATTATTTATATTCTTTAATTTTGTCGAAAACTCTTGATGAAATAAAAAAATCATCAATATGACAATTTGAAAAATAATTTTGTTTAAGATCATGATTTTGCTTTAAATTTTTTAAACATTAAAATATAATACCGTTGATTGTTGTTTTGGTGTTAAACCTTTATGTTGGTATTTTCATTTTCATAGATTTAAATAATTTTGAATATTAGTGAAACCCAAACCATGATAATGAATTAAGGCTTCTTTAAGACTGGATTGTAATTTACTAATCTTATTTAACTTTCGATAACTAGTATCAGGGTTTGTACTAGTTTTGGTAGAATATAGAGTAGAATTTGTTTGTTTTGCTACTAATAAATATAATGGTTGCATGTCAGAAATAATTATTGATTTTTCTTTAATTAATTGCTTATTCATATTTTCAATAATTCATTGTTTTTGTAATCGTTTGGTATTGGTGGATTGAACAAAAATATTATTATTGCTATCAACTACCATTTGAATACAGCATTTGGTATTAGTTGAAAATGGATCAAGATGAGTTTTTCGTTTATCAAATTTATCTTTAAAATTACCTTTATGGATTTCTTTAATAAAAGTTTCATCAATTTGGATTTGACCATTTAATTTTTTAAATTTTAATTGAGTATTTTCTAATTGTTTTGATTGCATTAATTTTTGACGATTATATCAAGCAGTTTTTGGTGTTGTTTTAATAAAACGGGAAATTATTTTACTAGATTGTCCTAATAATGAAATTTGAATTAATAAATTTCACTGTTCATAATTTAAATGACTTCAATAAGTAAAATGATGACGAAAAGCATCAAAACTAGCACGACATTTTTTACATAAATATTTTTGTTTTCCTTCGGGATTATGACCATTTTTAACACAATGATAAGATTTACAATCAGGACATATAATGCCTTTATCTCTAAATTTTTGATCAATTTCATTTAAACGTTTTTGTTTTTTGATTACTTCTGCTTCTTTTTTTATTTTTTCAGCAAATTCTAAAAATTGATCATCTGTAAAACTGTTTTTTAATTCTGTAATTATTTTTTCCATCAATTATTTACCTCTATATATTAAAAATATACCTAAAATTAGATATATTCTATAAATATCAAGAGTTTTCGACAAAATTAAAGTTTATATTAGCTAATTTTATTGTGATATCAATTATAATTATCTTTATCTTTAAAAAACTGTATAATGTAATAATAATTAATTATTGTTATAATTAGTTAAATAGAAGATTTGAGGTAAAGTTATGAAAATTGCAATTTTAACAGATTCATCATATGGAACTGGAAAAACATATGATAACTTATATAAAATTTCATTACCAATTATTTTGCCAGATTTAAAAATTATTGAAGATGATAAAAATTTCACTGATAAAAAATTCTTGGAAATAATTAATAAGAATTTTTTAAAAACAAGCCAAACTCCATTTGAAAAAATAATTGAAACACTTAAGAATTTACTTACTAAATATGATCAAGTCATAATTTGTGGGCTTGCAAAAAATTTATCTGGGCAATATAATCAGTATTTATTAGCAACAAAGTATTTAGAACTAAGTGACCGTATTTTTGTAATTGATTCAAATGGTGTTAGCATTATTTTGGAACGGCAAGTAATGCTGATTCAAAAATTAATTAAAGAAAATAAAGAAGGTAAAGAAATCCAACAGATATTAAATAATAAAAATCAAGATTATGATTGTTATATTTTGTCAAAATCATGAGATAATCTTATTCGTTCAGGGCGAATAACAAAATTAAAAGGTTTTTTTGCTAAAACTTTAAAATTTAATTTTGTTATAAAAGTGCAAAATGAAAAACTTGTTTTTGATAGTAAACATCGTAGTTTATTGGCAGCCTTAAAATATATTTTAACTAATTTAAAGGTTCATCAGGTCAAAGAAATTGATGTAGCATATGGTTTCATTGAGGAAAATATTTTAAAAAAAATGAAAAAAATAATCAGTGAATATGATTTTAAAATTAATTTATATAGTAAATTGCCCAAAATAATTATGTGCAATACTGGCGTAAAAACTTTAGCTTTTGGTGTTTGAAAGAATGAACTTTAAGATAAATTATTAAATTTATTTCCTTATTTCTTTTCGTGTTTAATTATTTTTTTGACTCTTAAAATATGACCTTTTTTCCCTAGGAAGGGGATAAATGTACTTGTTTTTTTAACATAATGATTATAATTTGAGTTATTTTTTAATTTTTGGTAACTATTGATTTCCAACAATGGCACTCCGGAAACAAAATTAATTAATAGCAGAATATATATTGGTGATAATAATCATAATAAATTTAATAAAATTAAAGAATTATTTTCATAATTTTTTAGAATTAGATTAAATAAAAATCCAATTGTTAAAAACATTCAAAATACTATTTCCCCAAAATAATTTGGATGTCTTGAAATTTTTCATAGTCCAGTATTAATAAATTTACTATCAGCAGGTATATTTTGGTAATAAGAATATTTTTGAATATCACTAATTGTTTCTATAACTAGACCAAATAAAGAAATCGCAAAAAATAATAATGTATAATAATTTCTACTGTCAAAATATTTACTATTGATAAATAAAGCAAAACTAGCTGGTAAAATAATTAAGAAAACTGAAATTGCTTGCAAAATTCAAAATCCTAAAAATTTAAAAAAGGAATTCCGAATTTTATCAAAGCGATGATCTACCTTAACTTTTAATATTCTAATCAATAAGTATGTTCCTAAACGGATACTTCACATTAGAACTAAGACATAAATAATAATTTGAATTAATGAAACATTTTGTTTTCAAATTAAAATAATTGTAGCTATTAAAATAAATGTTAAAGCATAAGTAATATCAGTAAATGCATCACTTTTTAGAAAAAATGCTACTATAAAAAAAATCAAATTTAAAAATAAACTAATTAAAAAAATATATAGTATAAAAATATAATTAATATCTATCATTTTATTTCCTCCTAAATTAACATTGAACCACTATATTAGTAGTGTGATTAAAAGTATTAACATAATTATAAACTAAAAAAAGAAAAATAATTTCTATAATAGTATTTTATTTTTTGTGACAGATTATCGTTCTAAAAAATATTGATTATGATAAATCACGGGGGATATTTAAATATAAAAAAAGTTTAAAAAGGAAATTATCTTATTTAAAAGATTATCAAAATACAGGAGGAAAAAATGAAAAAATTACTAAATTTATTATGCACAATTAGTTTGATTGTAACAGGGGCGAGTGGAATTGTTGCGAATAGCTCATATAAAAATGTTCAGGAAAATGAAAAAACTCATATTCACTTCACTGATGCTCATTGAGCAAGACAACAAGAAGATGGATTTAATTTTTTGCCAACAATTATGTTGGGTTTCCAAAAAGAATATTCTAAGCAAATAGAAACAGATATTTGATCTGAATTTAAATATCTAAATATTTATGAAGGAGATTATTTCAAAAATAATTTACATTTAGTTGAATCCAATGTTAATCAGTTTGTATCACAAAAATGACGATCCAGTTTTATCAAGTCCAGCAATAAATTCAGATGGAAAAACTATTACAATGTATGAAAATCCAGTTAATACGAGCTGAATTAATTTAAATGATTTTAGAATAACGCTTAATAATGTCTCTGTTTATGATTTTCAAACATCGGAAAATAATCGAATCATAACAATTAAATTAGGTACTAAAGTTAATTATAATGATTCGCTACTTCTTCAATATTCAAATCAAGGAACAATGGTAATAGACACATCGAAATTACCATATACACCACCGATTTGAATAGGAATTAACAAGTATACATTTTATTGATTTTGGGCATATTTATATTTGGATCATAATGTTCTAAAAAAAGTGGATCATTATATGAAATATTTAAATAATCCAGATTTCTTAGCGGCTCTTATTGCGCTATTTCGTTCAATTACTTGCTTTGGACCAATTGTAATACCTTTAGCATTGTTAATTGTTGCATCAATTATGGCCTGAAGATCAGAAGATCCCGTCGGTTATGATCATGGTTCAGGAGTCATTTTAAAATTTATTGGTCCTGGATTATTTCCCTCACTTTTAGTTCATATATCATCTCAATAATAAAATTACAACTTTAGGGAATGGTTTAAGATAAGATAATACTCTTAAAAAAGATTAATATTAATTAATCTTTTTTTATTTAAGGATAAAAGTTAAAAATATGGTATAAATTTGCAGAAAATTTTCAAAAGGATGGTCTATTTTCAAAAGTAGAAAAAGAAATTGTAAAGTTTTAAGAAAAAAATAAAATGAAATTATGCATATTTTTAAAATATGTTATGTTGATTTAAATCATCCTATCAATTGTCAAATGAAATAATTATTTTAAAAAAAGTTGCTAATGAAAATTAAAAACACGTTGACATTGAACTGGTGTTTAACGTACTGATTACAATTATTGAACAATTGTTGCTAAACTAATGTAAAAAATGAGAATTAGCAAGGAGTGATAAAAATGAGTAATTTTTTATCTTTAAGTACTGGGGATTATATCTTAAATTTTTTTAAAGAATTTATTGGAACTCCGGCAATATTGATTGGACTATTTGCTTTAATTGGCTGTTTGTTACAACGTAAAAAATTTAGTTAAACAATTGGGGCAACAATTAAAACAACAATTGGCTTTTTAATTATTGGTGGGGGAGCTGGTATTTTAGCGGGAGCAGTTGGAAAATTAGGAAATGCTTTTAACTTATTATTTGGTATTAATGGGATTATTGCCAATAATGATGTTATGCCTGGATTATTTTTAAATGTTCTACCAAAAATTGTTTTAGCAGGTTCATTAATTATGATTTGTGCAATGCTTTTAAATATCGTCTTGGCCCGAATTACCTCATATAAATATATCTATTTAACAGGTCATGTCTTATTTTATCTTTCCGTAATGTTTGCCAGTGTTTTATATGTGGCAGGCTTAAATTCAGAAGCAGATTTGCCAATCATTGTGTTGACTGGCGCATTGTTGGTATCATTATGAATGATTATTTCACCAGCGTTTTTAAATAAACATGTTATAAAAATTACAAAATCCGATACATTAGCAGTTGGCCACACTGGGGCGTTATCATACTTATTTTCGGCATGGGTTGGAATGTTTATTGCTAAACTAGTAAAAAAACCAATTAAATCAACAGAAGAAATCAAATTTCCGAAAGGATTAAGCTTTTTACGTAATACTAATATTGCCATTGCAATTACAATGTTCTTTTTATATTTGATTATTTACTTTACAGCGTGAGGAGTGAAAGGTTATGATGCATTAGTAACCGCCAATATTATTAGTAATAATCAAGATGTCTTTGTACAAGGATTATTACAAGCCTTTACTTTTGCGGCGGGGGTTGAAGTCTTACTGATTGGAGTTCGAATGTTTATTGCGGAAATTGTTCCTTCATTTAAAGGAATTTCGGAAAAATTAGTTCCTAATGCAAAAGCAGCATTGGACTGTCCAACAGTGTTTCCGTACGCGCCAAATGCCGTTTTAATCGGTTTTATGGCATCATTTGTTGGCGGAATTATTGGAATGGCAATTACAATTGGAATTGTTCATAGTATTGGACTACAAAATAATAGTCTTGTTGGTTGAGAAATTGTAATTCCAAGCATTGTTCCCCATTTCTTTGTAGGGGCAACGGCAGGGGTATTTGGTAATGCGCATGGTGGGATTTTAGGAGCTATTTTTGGACCATTTATTAATGGAATCCTGATGAGTTTTATTCCATTCCTATTTTTTGGATTAAATTATATGCCATCATTATCAAATATTGACGGTAATTTAAATGTTTTAACATGGGGAGATAGTGACTTCTTACTGGGATTGCCAATTGCCTTCTTAGGAAATCTGGTTGGTCGTAATATTGCCGTATGATTGCTCCCTGTACTTGCCACTCTCTTATGACTATTATTTCCAATTATTAATTTAGTTATGTTTTGACAGAAAAAACAAAAAATAAGTCCTGCTCTTAACACTGTAGCTGTTGATACTTTAACAGCACCTCTACTTAATGAAAAATCAATTAATTTAACAGAACGAAATAAATTAGTAGCCGTTTGTGGGCAAGAATTAGGCTCATCGCTATTAATTGAAATAAATATTAAAAATCTTATTAAAGAATTAAACCTCAATCAAATTGAAGTTATTCATACTAATGTTAATGCTTTTGATCCAAATGATCAGCAAATTCTTGCCATTATTTGTGGATCGGATTTAGCAAATACTATTCCGTATGATCATAAAATTATTTTAGATAATTTATTAGATGAAACAGAATTGAAAACAAAATTAATTACTTTCTTAAATGATTATAAAAAATAATTTGGGTATAAGAGTTAGATAACATTAGTAAAAATATAGTTAAACAAAAAGAATTGGAATAAAATTTATTTAAAATAAAATTTTATTCCTTTTATTTTGCGGATATTTAGTTATTAGATATTAGCATTAATATCTAATTTAGGAAAAAATAAATTTTGAATTTTGTTGTGAATAGACAATATCATTTTTTCCATCAAATTATTTCCAAATTGTCTATTATTTAACACATAAATTGATAAAAATCAGAATATTTTTAATTAGATATAAATTACATTACAATTAATTTAATCAATATAGCAATATCTTCTTATGAGTCAATGATTCATAAAAGAATAGAGGGAGAAGATAAAAGGAATGGAAACAATAAAACAAGAAGCACTTACTAAAAAACAAAAATTTGTTAATTTTTTTACGCATGGTTTAAATAAAAAGACAATTGGTATTATTACCATTTTAGCTTTAGCTGATTTATTTGTTTTTAGTGGTGTCTTATATTTAAGGTATATTATGCCTAATTTCCATAATTATTTACAATTGTCACAATCCGAATTTGATATTGCAATTTCTGTCTATGGCTTTACAGCCTTGATTTCCAGAATTCCTGGGGGATATCTTGCTGATAAATTTAATGCCAAAATTATGTTTGTCATCGCTTTAATAATGACAGGAACAGTTGGAATATGATGAACAACCTTAACAAAATTAAATATGGATAAAACAATGCGATTAACGCAATTGTATATTATTTATTTTTTATGAGGAATTTCGATTGCTGGATTATTTTGAAATCCATTATGAAAATTAGTTTCACAAAATGTTCCAAAAGAAAAACAGGGGGCCGCTTATGGACTACAAGGCAGTATTCTAGGTTTATTTGGGGTTATTGTTGTTGCTGGGGCAGCAACTGGTGTGACACAAGTTACAAAAAATTTAACAGATAGTAATTCGGATTTGAAAACTTTACCGTTTTTGATTTTTGCTTATTGTATTTGTGGAATGGTCCTGTTAATGGCAATATTATCATTATTGTTTATTCCTAATAAAAAACGAGTTGAAAAAGAAACCATCAAATTTAGTAAACATTTTTTAAATTTATTACGTCCCTTTAAATTTTTAAGAGTTTGACTTTGTGGGATATTTGTATTTGGGATGTATATGTTTCAATCAGTATTTTCATATTATATGAAAGATGCTTTAACCGTAATAGGGGTTAATGTTACGATTGTTGCGGTCTTAGGGGGTATTAGATCCTATGGTCTCCGGTTTTTAGTAGCTAATCCAATTGGACGGTTATCAGATCAATGAAAATCTTATGTTTTAGGATTAGTTTTCATTTTATTAGTTGGAATGCTGGCTTGTTTATTATTTACCTTAATTCCGGGATGAGGAGCGGCATGATTTAATAATCAATCGCAAACAATTAAAGTTTTATTTCATATTATCATGTGTGTTTTATTTATTGTGATTGGTTGTATTGGCTGAGCATTATTAACCTTACGATTTGTTCAAATTGGAGAATTACCAATGGAAAAAAATAGTTATGCTAATACATTAGCTGTAATTTCATTTTTAGCATTTACGCCCGATGCATGATTTAATTATGTTGCGGGGGCGATTGGAAAATCATTTACTGATCAAGAGACAAAAGGTTATAATCTAGAAGGAATTCAAATCTTATTAATGATTGCAATTGGCTGTGTGTTAATTGGCTTAATTTGTGGAATCATTGTATACTGCTTAAATAAAAAAGAAATAAAAAAACTTAATAAAACTTCATTTCGATGACGTGAATTAGGAAATGTTTAACAAACCTTAATTAAATCTTAATGCTAAATAAATGTAATTAAAATAACTCTTTAATTTTGTCGAAAACTCTTGATGAAATAAAAAAATCATCAATATGACAATTTGAAAAATAATTTTGTTTAAGATCATGATTTTGCTTTAAATTTTTTAAACGTTAAAATATAATACCGTTGATTGTTGTTTTGGTGTTAAACCTTTATGTTGGTATTTTCATTTTCATAGATTTAAATAATTTTGAATATTAGTGAAACCCAAACCATGATAATGAATTAAGGCTTCTTTAAGACTCGATTGTAATTTACTAATCTTATTTAACTTTCGATAACTAGTATCAGGGTTTGTACTAGTTTTGGTAGAATATAGAGTAGAATTTGTTTGTTTTGCTACTAATAAATATAATGGTTGCATGTCAGAAATAATTATTGATTTTTCTTTAATTAATTGCTTATTCATATTTTCAATAATTCATTGTTTTTGTAATCGTTTGGTATTGGTGGATTGAACAAAAATATTATTATTGCTATCAACTACCATTTGAATACAGCATTTGGTATTAGTTGAAAATGGATCAAGATGAGTTTTTCGTTTATCAAATTTATCTTTAAAATTACCTTTATGGATTTCTTTAATAAAAGTTTCATCAATTTGGATTTGACCATTTAATTTTTTAAATTTTAATTGAGTATTTTCTAATTGTTTTGATTGCATTAATTTTTGACGATTATATCAAGCAGTTTTTGGTGTTGTTTTAATAAAACGGGAAATTATTTTACTAGATTGTCCTAATAATGAAATTTGAATTAATAAATTTCACTGTTCATAATTTAAATGACTTCAATAAGTAAAATGATGACGAAAAGCATCAAAACTAGCACGACATTTTTTACATAAATATTTTTGTTTTCCTTCGGGATTATGACCATTTTTAACACAATGATAAGATTTACAATCAGGACATATAATGCCTTTATCTCTAAATTTTTGATCAATTTCATTTAAACGTTTTTGTTTTTTGATTACTTCTGCTTCTTTTTTTATTTTTTCAGCAAATTCTAAAAATTGATCATCTGTAAAACTGTTTTTTAATTCTATAATTATTTTTTCCATCAATTATTTACCTCTATATATTAAAAATATACCTAAAATTAGATATATTCTATAAATATCAAGAGTTTTCGACAAAATTAAAGCAATTTTATCAACTTTTATTATGATAATAATGTTATTATGAGGAAAAACCTTTATTGATGGAATTTTATCATTTAATAAACAAAGCAGTAATTTAATCAATCCAGATCAAATTAATAAAGCTTATTACTTTTTGACATTAATTGCCGTAAGTTATATTTTTGGATTTTATAATTTTGGCATGTATAATACGCTCCAAACTTTAGGAAAGACTAAAATTACAATATTTCTTGCTTTAATTCCGTTAGCGATAAATATCCTTTTAAATTATATTCTCGGAGTTGTTTTACAATTAAACATTATAGGTATTGGCATTGCCACTATTATTGACCGAATCGTGGAAACAATAGCGATAACAATTTGTTTTTGAACAAAAAAATTACGGCAATATAATCCTTTTTTAGAAAAGTTTATATTTAATAAAACAGTTTTTTTAAATATTCAAAAGCAGTTATATCCCTTATTGGTAGCTAATGGTTTATATGCTTGTTTTGTTTTTAATAATCGATTATTAGTTATTAATTATGCGGGATTAAATACGTTTCAGGCGCTTACTTTAACACTTTTATTTACTAATATCTTGATGGCTTTTTGAAATGGAATCTACATTGTTGTCGCATATTTTGTCGGGGCATCTCTAGGTGCTAATAATTTGGAATTATCCTTGCTTAACACCTATAAAATTTCTAAGTTTTATTATAGCGTTATTTTATTTTTAACAATATTATTTGGAACATTAAGTTTCTTTATTATTGATATTACTTATCCAACAATTAATGCATCAATTAGAGAATTAAGTAGTTTTATTTTATTATTTTTTACGATCGGATTTGTATTTTCTTCAGGAACAGTAATGTTTCTAAGTTTATTACGAACTGGCGGTAAAACATTACTAGCCGCGCTCATTGATATTTGCTTTGTTTTCTTTTTACAAATTGTTTTCACTTGATTATTATTTGCGATTGGAAAATTAGAAACTAAATTTGTTTTTTTAATTCTTTCTATTTTGGAAATCGTTCAATTTATTGTATGTTTAATCTTAGTTTTTAAAGTTAATTGATTCAAAAATTTAATTACTACTTAATAACAAGAAAGTAATCTTAGTAATTTATCGGTAAATCAACTGTTTAAAAATGAGTTCATAAGTTTAATGATTTCTGGTTCATTTAAGGTAAAAGCCAATTGTTTTAATGCGGAAAATGAACTAATACAACTACGAATAGAAAATAATATTTTAAAGCAATTCACACTGATAATAGGCAAAAAATAGTAATCATCAAAAATTGCAAAGAATTGAATAATTATAAAAAATAATTTAGAAAGGAATTTTATGAAACATCAAGAGGATGAAAACAAAATAAAACAATTACCATTATTTCTTGTAATGCGTTACCGAGATGATTTTATTTTGGAAAAAGCGGCATTAGAGAATATGTTTATAAAAATTTATGGTTTTACAAAGGATAAATTATTAATTGAATTGAAAGAAAATTCAATTCCTAAAATATTAGTTAAAACTGTTACTAAAACCAATAATATTGAAACTTTTGAATTTAGTCTTTTGTGTCCAGTTGGAAAAGATCCAAATAATCCTTGAGCTGATCAAAAAGATTGAATTGATCTTATTAAAGTTCATATGCATAAATCATTAGATTTTGCCAAAACAATCCGTGATTCACATGAAAAATATTATATAGATAAACTAGATATGTTTGATATGTGTGCTGCGGCACCATTTATGGATGTGTTTGGCCAAGAATTGCATAAGACAGTTCTTGAAAAAGCCGCAATATTGATGTATAACATTGTAAAAACACAACCATTCTTTGATGGTAACAAAAGAACTGGTTTATTAACGACAATGAGATTTTTGCAAAGTTGTGGCTATGATTTATTAAGAATTTCAAGTAAAAATTTAGTTTATAAAGCAGAAAATTTTATGATTTCAGTAGCAAATTCAGATGCTAAAGAAAAAGAAAAAACATTAAAGTTAATAAAGAATTTTATTTTGAGTAATATTACTATAAATATTGATTATCAAAAGATGAGTTTAGATTCATTTATGAAATATAGACAAAAATATGTTAAAAATAAATAATAATCATAATAAAAGATAATATGCTATAATATATACATAAATTAAGTAGGAGAGTGTTATTAATGTCCAAAGATTTAAAAGAAATGAAAAAATGATTAAATAATGAGAAGTCATTTAATAATGTTGAAATAGTTAACAAATACAAAAAAATACATAATGAAATAAATGCTAATATTTTTTCTTGTATAGAATCTGAAGAATTTTCAAATTTAAATGAAAAAATGTTTCAAGAATCTATAAATTTGCCGCATATTAAAGAAATTATTGAAAGATTATCACAAGACTAAAATATATGCTATTATAAAGGGCTTAAAAAGCTTAAACTTGATGATAGAGGGATTTTGTTCCAACAAAATTAACGGAACAAGATCATATAAATTTATCCAATACTTTTTTAAAAGGAAGCTCAGTTTATTTTTTATAAAATATGGTTTATGCCATATTTTTTGTTATAATATGCATAAATAGCAACATATATTAATTATTAATCAAAAACAAAGGAGAAATACAAGAGACAAAGATTAATATTTTTTGTTTTGCAAAAAAATTATTTTTGTCACATTAAAAATACATTTATGGAACACAAAAAAGAATATAGATTACATGAGCCATCAGAAGAACAAAAAGATATCTTAAAATATTTAGAAGATTTTAATGTTAAGGTACAAGCGGTCGCAGGAAGTGGTAAAACTACTACTGCTTTACATATCGCCCGTAAATTTAATGATAAGGATATTTTACTTTTAACATATAATCGTAAATTAATGGACGAAACCCTTGAAAAAACAAAATCATTGAGAATTAAAAATTTAGAAGTAAGAACTTTTCATTCATTTGGACAAACTTTCTTTAAAGTACCTTGTGCAAAAGATAAAGGAATTCGGAAAATTATTGCGGAAAAAATAAGCAATAAAGTTCCTATTAATTATGACTTAATTTTAGTAGATGAGGCCCAAGATATTACACCAATACTATATGAATTTACATGTAAAATAATATCTCAAAATTTGAAAACTCCAAAATTATGTATATTAGGTGACAAAAACCAGGCAATTTATGAATATAAAGATGCTGATTCAAGATATTTAGAGAAAGCAGAGGAATTATTTAAATTCAATGATTTAAAATGAAAAAATTGTATTCTTTCTGAAAGTTTTAGAGTAAATAAAGGTACAGTAGATTTTATCAATAATGTCTTTTATGATACGAATATTATGAAATCAAACATTAAAAAACCATATTCTGTTAACTACATTGTATGTAATACATTTGGTAGTAATGAACTTGTAAATAAAATCATTGAATGTATCAATGAATACGGAATTGAAAATGTATTCGTTCTAGCATTTTCAGTAAAATCTGAAAAAGCACCGGCCAAAAAATTAGCTAATATGTTATCCAGTCGAGGAGTCTTAGTATATGTGCCAAGCAATGATGAAACACCATTAAATGCGAAGGAATATGACAACAAACTAATTTTTTCAACATTTCATCAGTCAAAAGGGTTAGAAAGAAAAATTGTTTTTGTAGTAGGATTTGATCTGTCTTTTTTTAAATTGGCATCGTGTAAGTGAAGTGCAACAAATCAACTCAGAAAGGAGTTGATTTGTTGCACTTCACTTACACGATGCCAATTAATAAAATGTTAAAATAATAAGAATTAAATTAATTAGGAGGAAAATATGAAAAATGAAATCTTATCTAAAAAATTGAGTTATCAAATGGCGTTTTAATACCACAGTTTGGGCTTGGAACATATTTATTAGAAGATAAGGAGTGCTATGATTCAGTCAAGTACGCTCTACAAATAGGTTATCGTCATTTTGACACTGCAGAAATTTATGGTAATGAAATTGAAGTTGGCAATGCTATTCATGATTTTTTACTTGAAAACCCTAAAATCAAACGCAAAGATATTTTTATTACTTCTAAAATTTGAAATGAAAACAATAAATATGAATTAGCTAAAAAAGCATTTTCTGAAATATTAGAACGATTGCAAACGGATTACTTAGATCTCTGTTTAGTTCATTGGCCAACAAATGATAGCTTTGAAACTTGAAAATTATTAGAAGAGATGTATGAAGCAAAAAAAGTTCTCGCTATTGGCGTTTCAAATTTTAATATTGAACATTTACAGTACTTTGTAAAAAATGCAAAAGTTAAGCCAATGATGAATCAAGTTGAAATTCATCCTGGTTTTGGTCAAAAAGATTTAGTTGATTATTGTCATGAGCATAAAATTGCAGTTATTTCTTGAAAAACTTTAATTGGAGGAAACTGTGAAAATATACCATTATTACAAAAATTAGCTAAAAAACATAATACTTCTACTTCATTAATTTCTTTAAGATGGGCATGACAAAAAAATTTAGTAGTTATCCCCAAATCAAAAAATAAAGACAGAATCATGGGTAACAGTGAAATTAACAAATTTGTATTATCAGAATCAGAAATTAATGAAATTGATAATCTACCTCAATCTCGGTATGGTTGAGTGCCTGATGCAAGTGTTAAGTGAGAGTAAAATAACTCGCAAATGAGTACTATAAATTAAATTGACATAAAAATGAGTATTTTTAAATTTATTTTTGGTGCTCTTATTAGATACTTATTTTTATTAATTAAGAACTACTTCTTTTTAAAAAAGATTTAGAATATGCATTTCTGTGAAAAGAATATAAGGTAATAATCAAGTAAAATCAAATTGTATGACAATGATGACAAAAGTAGAAGTTTTAATTTCAAATTATGGCTCTAATATTTCTAAAATTGATGAACAAAAAATTAAAAACTTTAATAAATTAATTAATTTTGATACTCCGTTATTAGTTGCTAATGTAAGCAAATTAGGAGATACAGAATTATTTTTTTTTGTTGGTTTTTACTTAAGACAACTTTATAAAAATCAAAAAAATAGCAATAATAAACTTTATAATTTAATTTTTGATGAGGCACATATATAGGAATAAAAAGAAAAAGAGAATATTAAATCACTTATTATGTTTGAGCATATAGCAAAAGTAGGCAGAAAATCTCATATTTTTAACGAAGGGTTATTTTGTTTAGGAACAATAGTTTAATCCTTGTAAGAATAAACCAGTATTCAATTTATTCAGTAAGTAAATTTTGGTTTCTTGTTTTTTTAAAACAAAAAAGATATAATATTATATAGATATTAATTAATAAGGAAATAAAGATGGAAAATATATTAAAAAATAAAAAAACAAACAAAATGGACAATGAAAAAACATCGTGAAATGTTAAAAGTAATATTAAGTTATTAATTAAGAATTGAAAATTTTGATTTAAATTAATTATTGGTCTTTTACCAATTATTTCAGTTATTATTTTTACTAGTGTTACCTTATCATCAACGTTATGATTTAAACACCATGGTATTTTCCCTAATAATTGATCACCAAAATATCATACAACATTGAAAGAATTGCAAAGCTGATCAAACTTTAGAATTACTTTTGTCGTTATTTTCCGGAATTTAGCCTTATATACTACATATTCAAGTTTTATTTTTGCAGCTTTTTTTATTAATTCTGCTTTTAATACTTTAAAAGAAGGGCAAGGGCGTTATGATAATAGCAATGTTGGCTTATTAACAATGATTGTAATTTCTTTTACCTTAATATTTTATAATGCTTCATTGCCAATTACTGGTGATTTTAAATTATGATTACCAGTCCAATGAATGAGCATGTTTTTACAACATTCAGTAGTACCAATATTGGGAGTTATTTATTACTTTACTTGTTATCAACATCATCAGTTAACTTATAATAAAAAAACAATGTTAAGTTTATGAGAATATAGCATCGCTGCTATCTTAGGATATTTCTTATTTTTTACTATTCTTGGTTATATTTTAAAAGCAACCCATAGTTGAAAATTAATGCCAGATATGTCCTTTTCCGGTTACTTTCCTTATGATTTTATGGAATTTACAGATCCAAAAGCAAGTTACAGCCATGGAAAGATACCAATGGCAGCACAAACATTTATTGCATATAGTATTTTTACAATAATTACTACTGGACTTTATTTTGCTTTTTATTTTGCTCAGAATAAAATTAGTCAAAAGCAAATGAATTCTCAATTAATTAAAAAACAATGTATTAAAAAATAAAAGATTGAACTTAATAAATAAAGTCCAATCTTTTTTTACTTCTGATACTAATTATTAATCTAATTATATTTTTAAAATTAATGATATCATAAAAATGCAATTAAATTAACTTTATTTTTAAAATATTCCTTTAATTTTGTCGAAAACTCTTGATGAAATAAAAAAATCATCAATATGACAATTTGAAAAATAATTTTGTTTAAGATCATGATTTTGCTTTAAATTTTTTAAACATTAAAATATAATACCGTTGATTGTTGTTTTTGGTGTTAAACCTTTATGTTGGTATTTTCATTTTCATAGATTTAAATAATTTTGAATATTAGTGAAACCCAAACCATGATAATGAATTAAGGCTTCTTTAAGACTGGATTGTAATTTACTAATCTTATTTAACTTTCGATAACTAGTATCAGGGTTTGTACTAGTTTTGGTAGAATATAGAGTAGAATTTGTTTGTTTTGCTACTAATAAATATAATGGTTGCATGTCAGAAATAATTATTGATTTTTCTTTAATTAATTGCTTATTCATATTTTCAATAATTCATTGTTTTTGTAATCGTTTGGTATTGGTGGATTGAACAAAAATATTATTATTGCTATCAACTACCATTTGAATACAGCATTTGGTATTAGTTGAAAATGGATCAAGATGAGTTTTTCGTTTATCAAATTTATCTTTAAAATTACCTTTATGGATTTCTTTAATAAAAGTTTCATCAATTTGGATTTGACCATTTAATTTTTTAAATTTTAATTGAGTATTTTCTAATTGTTTTGATTGCATTAATTTTTGACGATTATATCAAGCAGTTTTTGGTGTTGTTTTAATAAAACGGGAAATTATTTTACTAGATTGTCCTAATAATGAAATTTGAATTAATAAATTTCACTGTTCATAATTTAAATGACTTCAATAAGTAAAATGATGACGAAAAGCATCAAAACTAGCACGACATTTTTTACATAAATATTTTTGTTTTCCTTCGGGATTATGACCATTTTTAACACAATGATAAGATTTACAATCAGGACATATAATGCCTTTATCTCTAAATTTTTGATCAATTTCATTTAAACGTTTTTGTTTTTTGATTACTTCTGCTTCTTTTTTTATTTTTTCAGCAAATTCTAAAAATTGATCATCTGTAAAACTGTTTTTTAATTCTATAATTATTTTTTCCATCAATTATTTACCTCTATATATTAAAAATATACTTAAAATTAGATATATTCTATAAATATCAAGAGTTTTCGACAAAATTAAAGAAATATTCTAAATATTGCTATTTTATGTTAAAATGAAAATAGGAAAAACTAAGAAAATAAATATTTTTTACTACAATCATATATAAAAAAGAAGGAGAAAAAAGATGAAAAAAATCTTGCAATTTTTAAGTTGCATTACCATTTTAGGTGGTTCTGCAAGTTCAGTTATTGCTTGTAATAACAAAGGAAAAAATACAATAACTGATTCAAAAGAAATTCAAAATTACCAGAACAAAAAATATTGATCACGATTAAATAATAGTGATTTAATTATTAATAATGATTTTTCAAAATTAAACTTAAAACAAGCGCAAAGATTAGTCCACCAAAAGGCAAATTCTTATAGCATGTCAGATCAGACAGAAGTGCTTAAATCAACTTTGGCTGGAAAAATCTTAGATACTAAAAAACGAAATCTAACATATAAGCCTTATGTTGATATTGGAATTGTTGAAGATAATGTTGAATATTTATTAAAAGACAAAGGAGTTAATGGGGCCTATCGAAAAGAAGCATTAGAATCAATTCAAAAACGTGGCGGAACAGAAATTACTTATAACAATTTAGCAAAATTTAAAAAGGATGGAATTGCATCCAAATTTGTTCTAGGTTTTATGCAAAACGATAGTAGTTCGCCAGAATTGGCACCAGCTTGAAATGCAACCCCTGTGTATGATACTAATCAATCAGGAAAATGGTATCAAGATCGCTTAGATAAATGACAAAATGAGGGTCTTAATCTTGAAGAAGATATTACAATTTCATTTGGACCATTTGCTAATTCATTTTGACATACTGCTTATTTGAATAATTATACTGAGTTGGATTTAGCTAAAGCATTTAGTGAACTTTCAAACAAGTATCAGACAAAATCATTTGATTTTTATTTTTCAGCACCATATAACCGCATTAATAGTGAATATGCTGAATCAACAAAGCTTTTAGCGGGAGCATTAAAAATCTTGCTTGAACAAGATCAAAAATATCAGATTCGTTTATCAATTATCACGGGTAATGATGGATTAGTGGTACCAAAACCAGAAAATACCCCATATAATGGTTCAAAAAAACAAGTTGGAAGTGATGTTTATCCTCTTTATGAATTTACTCGTTTTTTAGGACTTAACTTTACTTTAAACTTAGTTTCTGCCTATTTACAAGCAAATGATCACACAATTAATGATCGTTGAGAAGTTCCTGCTTTAAAAAAAGCAATTGAAACAACGCATGACACTTGAAAAGGGATGTTAAATGTTTTCTCACATGAGAATCCAGCAACACAAGACGATAGTTTAATTTATAATCGGATGGGAGTAACACCGTGAATTGGAACTCCCGCTGAATTACCACAATATAAATTTGACGCTACTGATGCTCTTGAAATTCGTAAATTTGCCGAAACAAAAGGATTAGCAGACATGTCAATGTTTTATCTTTCGCGTGATTTTCCATCAGTGTTTCAATCAAATGAATCTGGTACTGGTGATTTAACCCCATTAGACCAAAATATTCGATCAGGAACAGGATATGATGCTTTTACTTATTCTGAAATTTTAAGTGGGCAAAAAACAGTAGCACCACCTGAAACAACTGATAAAAACAATATTTTACAGTTAAAAGGCACATTAGATTATCATAAAACTATTTTAAATAATTCGGATTTAGATCAATATACTAATCCCACAGGGGATTGAGATGGTGGTCACCAAATTCAATTAGATCCTAAAGATGTATGAAAACAACAAAAAAATCGTTATTTATCATGAGATGATGCTAATCCAAATCGTTTAAATGGTGGAATTGCAAATCATATTACGGAAAAAACAACTTCATCAAGTTCAACTTATTTTACCCCGTATATTGATAACGGATTATGAGAAGGAAACGATGTTAACGGGATGATTAATGGAAAATCAACGCCGGATTATACAGCCCAAAATGTTCCTAATTTTGAAAATAAAATTAATAATTTTGACTCGTTAACTTTATCATTTGTTCAACAAGCTAAGAATCATAATAATTATTTAGATTTTTCAATCGCTGGAATTGAAACTGGCAATGATGGTTATGAATATTGAGAACAAAACCAACTAAAACAAAAAGTATTAGATCCGCTTGTTAAACACAATACATTTAATAAATTACGTGTTTCATATGGAGGGTTATCAACAGGGCATCGTCCCGCTGAAAATGCTTGGAATGCTGCATACAATCAGTTTTACAAGGATAATAATGCTAATTTGCAAACTGCTATCACTATGCTATCATCAGAATTTACTAAATTTAATAAAAATTTAGCAATGGTAGCCGGATACAGCGAAAATTCAGCAATACAAAATATGCCAATGTCATTAGACTTTGATATTGAAGGGGCAGCCCAATATTCCACAAAAGAAAATCGTTTTTTAGCAAAAACATTAGCCTTTATGAAAAAAGCTAATCCTAGATGAACTTTCTCCTTAACTTTACCAGTTATGCCAGATGGTCTAACTGAAATTTGTAAAAAATTAGTAAAAATATTTATTGAAGAATATCAAAAACAAGGATTAACAATTGATGATCTGCCAATTACTAATATTATGGCAATGGATTATGGTGATGGTATTTATAGCCAAGCACGTAGTCAAAATAAAACAAACTTTGACTTAGCTAAAGCTGCAACAATAAGTACTCGCCAAAACTTAAAAGAAATCATTAGTAAAGTATACAATGTTAATGTTAAAAATAAGATATTAAACCGTTTCTTAGGAGTAACACCAATGATTGGTGTTAATGATACTGTCGAAGGAGTCTTTACCTTAGAAGATGCCAAAGACTTATATAATTGAGCACATCAGCAAAATCTAGCATTTATTAGTATGTGATCAGTTAACGATGATAAAGGTTTTAATGGCCAAAACCCTAGTGCAAAAACAATTGTGTCACATGGTTTAAATTATCTTCGTGAATGAGACTTTATGCGTGCTTTTAGTGGTGATTGACAAGAATGAGTTAAAAAACCAGCTCGCAATCCATTTAGCAATAAAATAAAACAAATGTTATTAAAATAACATTTGTTTTTTCTTTAAAATTAGTATAATTTATTTAAATAAAAGGGGGAAAAAGAAATGATTAATATTGGACCAGTTTTATTATGACAAATAATTATTTTTGTTTTATTAATCCTCGGAATCATACTTGGTTTATTGGTTAAAACCATGGGGGGGATTATATTTTATGGGAGCAAATGTTGTCCTCTTATTCATTCTCTTTTTTATTGCCCCCTTAATTATTCCTAGCTTAGCAAATGCTTTAAATAATACAATTAAACCATTTTTAAAAAATATTCCGGAACTAACAAGTACCTCAATTGTCCTGACAAATTGATTGGCCATCATTGTTTTATATGGTGTGTGAATTATTGGTACTAATATTATTTTATTTTCGGTTTATGTGCCAGTTTTACGCAAACAATTTAAAAAAGTTAAGATTAATCGACCAATTAATTATATCTTTGGTGCTGTCTTTGGTTTTACAACAATGATGATTTTTTGTTATTTTTTAACAAATTTACTTTCGACAAATATCTTTTATAACAAAAATAATTTTACCCAAGATTTACCGACAATTATCCAAGCAAAAGATAATCAAGATAATAAATATCGTAATCAATTTCGTAATAGCGCCGCTGATAAAATGCTTAATTGAATGCCCGCCTGACAAGTCCATACAGCAGGGGATGCCATTAATTACTGATTTTGAATGGCAGTTACCTTAAAAAATGATTCTGATCTAACAAATATTATTAATTCAATTTCGGACTCAGATAATTTTATTCAGAACATTGATGCCGCTTTAAAAGGTCTCTCTGATGGCGAAAAAAATAATGTTATTAATGGCATTATTGGCCCTGTTGTCGACAAAATTAATGAAAATATCAATAATTTACCGCCCGCAAATATTAACTGAAGCGATATCAATCAAACTGTTGAAACTTGGAAAAAGAACAATCCCAGCCAACAATTTAATGGCGCGGCAATTGATGAAATGATGAATTCCGAACCAAATGATGAAAGTAACCCATATTATTATTTTGTAAAGTTACATGAAATTAGTAATGAACCTAGTGCCAATAATCAATTTTCCGCAATTTTACAGAATGGAAATAAGTTTTATACTACCATCAAAAATATTTACTTATTAGGGAAAATTACGCCAAATGCTGATACAATTAAAACCTTTAATACAATTATTAGTAAATATGTCATTGGAATGACAATTGTTAATCCTGGAGCCAATGATCCGTTATTTCCAAATTATCAACAATTATCATCTTGATTCAGTTAAAAAGATAATCATTCCCAACCTTATTTTACAATTATGATAGAATAAAACTAGAAAGGAAAGATAACAATGTCAAATAAAGTACTAGTAATTTATGGAACTGTTAGCCCAAATGATAAATCATATTCAAAAGCTTTAGCAGCACGTTTTATTAAACATTATCAAATATTAAATCCGGATGATGAAATTATTCATTTAGACTTAAATGATACGCCAATGGCAGTAAAAACATTAACTCGTGATAACTTTGATAATTATTTTAATGCTGAAGATAGTGATGTTTATATTAACCAATTAAAAGAAGTTCAAAAAGTTGTTGTTGTTTGTCCGATGAACAATTTTAATGTTTCGGGATTAATGAAAAATTATTTAGATCATGTTTTAGTGGCTAATAAAACATTCTCATATAAATATTCCAAAAAAGGGGATGCGATTGGATTATTACCACATTTAAAAATTCAAATTTTAACAACCCAAGGAGCTCCTTTTGGATGATATCTATGGGGAAATCATACCGAATATTTAAAAGGAACATGAGAATTTGTTGGTGCAACAGTAAATAAACCAATTTTAGTCGCAGGAACAAAAGTACCACCAACAAGTTCATTAGCACCAGATGAGTTAATTGATCAATATGATGAAGAAATTCAAAAAGTTGTTAAAACATTCTAACTAACATTCGGCAACATTATAAAAACTTTACTTAAAATTATATTACCAAAAGAGGGATAAATTAATTAATTAATCCCTTTTATTTTTTTGGTAAAATAAAAACCACTAGTTTCAAAACTAGCAGTTATGTAAAAAATATTTATGAAATAATTGTTACTTTAATAAAAACTGATTATTGTGCTCACACAGCTGTAATAATATCTGGAGCTATCCCAATCATATTAATTCCAACTCCTTTACCCTTATCATATGATGGAATGTTTCAAACATATCATTGGGCAATTAAAAGAGCAACAATAACATCCGCCACAGGACCAATTTCAGGAATCATAGCTAATAGGGCTGCTGCAACAGCACCAACTGATCCTAAATCATTTTGAATTGTTGTTGTCAAACTATGATTTAAATATAAGTGGGAATATACAAAATAGTAATGCCACTCATTAACACCATCATTTGAATTCTTAACCTTTGTTAAGACCGGATTTAATTTTTTAGTTTGATAAAATGTTTGATATTGTAATCCTTGTTTTTCTTCTTGATTAATATTCTTTTCAATTTTGCTATATTTATCATGAATTTTTGATGAGTTTGATAATATTAGGGCCGGAGTAGTTGCTAACGCAATTGCTCCAATCCCAACTAAAATATTTTTATATCTTAACATTATATATCATCTCCTAGTAAAAATATTTATATAAAACTCTTTAATTTTGTCGAAAACTCTTGATATTTATAGAATATATCTAATTTTAGGTATATTTTTAATATATAGAGGTAAATAATTGATGGAAAAAATAATTACAGAATTAAAAAACAGTTTTACAGATGATCAATTTTTAGAATTTGCTGAAAAAATAAAAAAAGAAGCAGAAGTAATCAAAAAACAAAAACGTTTAAATGAAATTGATCAAAAATTTAGAGATAAAGGCATTATATGTCCTGATTGTAAATCTTATCATTGTGTTAAAAATGGTCATAATCCCGAAGGAAAACAAAAATATTTATGTAAAAAATGTCGTGCTAGTTTTGATGCTTTTCGTCATCATTTTACTTATTGAAGTCATTTAAATTATGAACAGTGAAATTTATTAATTCAAATTTCATTATTAGGACAATCTAGTAAAATAATTTCCCGTTTTATTAAAACAACACCAAAAACTGCTTGATATAATCGTCAAAAATTAATGCAATCAAAACAATTAGAAAATACTCAATTAAAATTTAAAAAATTAAATGGTCAAATCCAAATTGATGAAACTTTTATTAAAGAAATCCATAAAGGTAATTTTAAAGATAAATTTGATAAACGAAAAACTCATCTTGATCCATTTTCAACTAATACCAAATGCTGTATTCAAATGGTAGTTGATAGCAATAATAATATTTTTGTTCAATCCACCAATACCAAACGATTACAAAAACAATGAATTATTGAAAATATGAATAAGCAATTAATTAAAGAAAAATCAATAATTATTTCTGACATGCAACCATTATATTTATTAGTAGCAAAACAAACAAATTCTACTCTATATTCTACCAAAACTAGTACAAACCCTGATACTAGTTATCGAAAGTTAAATAAGATTAGTAAATTACAATCGAGTCTTAAAGAAGCCTTAATTCATTATCATGGTTTGGGTTTCACTAATATTCAAAATTATTTAAATCTATGAAAATGAAAATACCAACATAAAGGTTTAACACCAAAACAACAATCAACGGTATTATATTTTAACGTTTAAAAAATTTAAAGCAAAATCATGATCTTAAACAAAATTATTTTTCAAATTGTCATATTGATGATTTTTTTATTTCATCAAGAGTTTTCGACAAAATTAAAGTATAAAACTTCATAAATATTATTTACACCTTTATTATATGCATCGATATTGTGATGGCAATATTTTACCGAACAATTATGTAAATATCAATTTTTTTTGCTGGAATTTTGGTAAACTAACGTAAATAATTTGTCAAAACAAAAAAAGAAGGACATTAAGAGCTTCTTTCCTCCTATTCAAAAATTTGATATAATTACTATAGTTGAAAAGGTGATACCATGCAAAATAACAAATTTAATTATTATCATTGGGCCAATAATAAATGAGCAAAAAAATGACGAATGTCAAATGATGTTAAAGAGCTATTATTAATTCTAAAGGGTAAAATACATTATGTTCCCTTATGAAAACCAGTAGAAATTACAGTTGACCTTGATAATCAGCAATTGATTCTTCCAAAAAACTTAGCATTTTTAGCAGAAAAATATCCACTGCCCCAAACATCATATTATCTTTTTAAATATCATAATATTAATAATCTAATGTTAGAGTGTAATTATATCATTAGTAATTATTCAAGGATTATTGAAGCCAAAATTGATCAAAATTTTATTTCGTTGGAATGATCATTATCATATGGTACCTATTTTTTTAAAAAAATAACTAATTATATTATTGAACAAGACACTATTTTAGAAACTTATCGGGCCACTAAAACTCGGAAACAACGCTTATGATTTCGTTATAAAAATCACCAAGCTTTTAATAAAACAAAAAGAAAGGAAGAATAAATCTTAATGAAAATTCGATTAGACCAATTATTAGTTAATGATAACTTAGCTCCTTCGCGTGAAAAAGCAAAAGCAATGATTTTAGCGAATAATGTCTTAGTTAATGATGTTCCAGCCTTAAAAGCAGGGGAATTAGTCTCTCCGGATAGTATTATTACTTTACGGGGTCAACCATTACCATACGTTTCACGAGCGGGCGAAAAATTAGCAAAGGGATTGGTAACCTTTAATTTAAAAGTGGATAACTTAATTTGTCTTGATATTGGTTCCTCAACTGGTGGTTTTACTGATTGTTTATTACAAAATAAGGCCCAAAAAGTTTATGCCCTTGATGTTGGTACTAATCAATTAGTATGAAAATTACGGAATAATCCGCAAGTTGTTTCCTTAGAAAAAACTAACTTTCGTTATGCCACCAAAGAATTATTTGAACCGGATCAAATTGAATTTGCTTGCTGTGATGTATCGTTTATTTCATTAGATAAAATTATCCCACCACTAAAGGATATCTTATTATTAGATCATTATGCTTTTTGTTTAATTAAACCGCAATTTGAAAGTACAAAAGAACTAGTTAATAAGGGTAAAATTACTAATAAGGAAACACATCAAATAGTTATTAAAAAAATCATTAATTTAGCCCTGATAAATGGTTTTAGTGTTATAAAGATAGATTATTCCCCCATATTAGGTAATAAAAAGAAAAATATTGAATTCATTTGTTTACTTCAACGCACAACAACACCAACTAATCACTTTTCGGATGTAAAAGTTATGGAAATTGTTGAAAATGCTTGAAATTCTTTGTTATCTTAAAGAATTTTTAAGATATAATAGTATCAATATAAGAAGGGAGAAACAGAATTTATGGCTAAAGGAACAATGAGCGGCGATGTTGCTGCTTTAATTGCAAAAGATCATATTAAAGTTGGCGATAACCTAACATTTAAAGCAGATACAATGCAATGAGAAGATTTTGAATTAACAAATGTTAGCAAAGAATATAAAATTATTTCGGCCGTACCTAGTATTGACACTAGTGTTTGTTTATTACAAACAAAACAATTTAATGAAACAATTCTTGCCAAATATCCCGCATTACAATTAATAACAATCTCACGAGATCTACCATTTGCATTGCAACGAGCTTGTGAATCATTTATTAATTCCGAACATATCTTATTATCCGATACAAACTATCGTCAATTTGGAAACAATACAAAATTATTCTTTGAATTTAATAATTTACTAGCCCGTAGTGTTATGATTCTTGATCAAACTAATCAAGTTATTTATCTGCAAATAGTATCACCTGTTAGTTCAGAACCAAATTATCACGATGTTTATCAGTTTTTAAATACCTTGATAAAATAATAAAACTTTTACATTAAAATAAACCCTTGCAAGTAAAGACAGCTACAACTCTAGCTAATATTACTTAACGGGTTTTTTTATTTGATATAAAAATTTTCTTGTAAAAATGATAGCACGGAATATAAAAAGTGAGAAGGGGATTAAAATGACAGTTATCATTTGTTAAATAAAGTATTTTAAACTAAATCAAAATTTAACAGAAATTACCAAATTATTTCATTGGAATTCCAATAATCCTTACTATTGAAAAAAATAGCATTGTTATTTTTTTTTTTTTTTTTTGAAAAAATATATACTATCTTTTGTACTAAACCTATTCCCAATTTTTATCAACGATCGTATATGGAAATTTTATCCATTGAAAGATATTTTTTTGATAAGAGACGTGTTTATTACAAGTATTTTATGAAAGGAGAACACAAAATTATGGCTTTTGAAAATAACAATCCAACTGAACCCAGAAAAAGATTAGCAATGCCAGATAGTGTCTTTATTGGATGTGAACAACACGCTAATGAATGTCCCAAATGTGCTGCAATACAAGAATCACAAAAATCAATTTTAATATGCCAAATGTGTGAACAACCCGTGTTTTTCTGTCGCTCAAAACCTTGTGAGTATAAATTGCATTGTACAAATTCAGAATGCATTAAATCAAAGCATAACTTTGTTTTTATTGGTAAAAACAATACTAAAACAAAAAGATATCACGATTAATAATTTTAAATCAATAATTGTATACTTAATGATCATAACCCCTCTTTATCCTAAAGAAGGGTTATTTAATGAATAATAGAAATTTACTAAAATTTATCATTTTTTTAGAAAAAAAATAAATTTTTTTATACAAATGTAAGATTTTGTTAGATAATAAAAATAGATAGTTAAAATAGAAAGTATACCGAAATGGAACAAAAAGTATTATTTTTACATTTAATTTTATTCAGCAATACTAACAATTTAGATGAACTGAGCAAACATACCCAAACATTAATTTGAGGGGGAGTTATTGGCGTTAGTATCCTTTTTATTGTTGTTTTTTTGTTAATTCATTTTTTATACTGACGAAATAAGAACAATTATCATCAAGCCCAACGCTTAAAAGTCAGTCGGGACCGTGGTGTTTTATATGAAATTAAGCAAAATATTTTCTTAATTCTAACTTCATTATTTGCAATTTCCTTAACTGTTGGCATTATTACTATTATTAAATTAAATGTATAATTTTAACTATTTAACAATATTAACAATTATTTTTAATAAGGAGGAAAAAATTAATGCAATATCTGCAAAAATTAGGAAAAGCTCTGCAATTCCCAATTGTTGTCTTACCAATTGCAGCCTTGTTACTAAGGTTGGGGGGGGTTATGAACGATGCTTCAATCAACCCTGATTTAACACAAACAGGGACACTATCCGTGATTTGATACATTGGTTCAATTTTCCAAGCAGTTGGAAATGCCGCAATTTCAAATTTAGCGCCGCTTTTTGCAATTGGATTAGGATTTGGAATGGCGAAAGATTTTCGGGGAGAAGCTGCTTTAGTAGCATTCTTTGGATGAGCAGTGATTGAAAGATTAATGGGAATTATCCCACAATGATACTATAATAATGCTTTACTAGGTCATACCCCAATTGGTAATTTTCAAGATAATCAATTTTGAGCTGTGCCACATTCACAGATCTTATATGTCTTTGATTTTAGTTCCGGCGATGCTGTAAATGGATATGGCGCCAAATACAACATTAGTATGGGAGTCTTTGGTGGTATTTTAGCTGGATGTCTTGTTGCTTTAATCTACAATAAATATTCAAATATAAAATTACCAGCAGCGTTAGGATTCTTTTCGGGTCGTCGCTTTGTTCCAATGATGACTGCTGCTTATTTCCTACTTAGTACCTTTGCTTTAGCGGCAATTTGACCATGATTCCAATTAGGATTACAATATCTTGGATATGGGTTAGGAGCAATCCCCCCATTAGGAGCATTTTTCTATGGAATCTTTAACCGGTTATTATTACCATTTGGTTTACACCAAGTATTAAATACTTATTTATGATTCCAACAACCAATTATTGGACATCTAATGAACTATCAAGGGGATAATTTATGGCGCATTGTTGACGGTGTTTTACAATGAGCAGATTATTCAATTAATAGTAATGGTGTTCTAACTATTAACGGGTGAAATTCAAATGGAATTTTAACAACCATAAATGGTGACATTAATGCCTTTTTACATAAATTATATGCTGATGCTAAATTTGGTTTAGCCGGAGGAAGTGGAATGTTCCAATCAGGATTTTTCCCAATGATGATGTTTGGTTTACCAGCTGCCTGTGCTGCAATGATTTTATCAGTCAAAGATAAAACTCGTCGTGCTGAATATGCTGGAATTCTAGGATCTGCCGCAGGAGTATCATTCTTAACAGGTATTACAGAACCAATTGAATTCTCATTTGTCTTCTTAGCACCAATCTTATTAGGATTGCATGCCTTGTTAACAGGAGTATTTGCCGCAATTACCGTTGGATTTGGGATTCGGGTTGGTTTTGGTTTCTCAGCAGGATTTATTGACTGAGCAGTTTCAATGAAAACTTCATGAGATATGGCAACAATTTCATCAACGTTACAATCAGGAGTTTATAAAGTATTAGGAAATCCATTAATGATTATTCCAATTGGAATTGCTGAAGGAGCTGCGTACTTCTTTAGTTTCAAATACATTATTAAGAAAATGAATTTATCAACCCCTGGCCGTGAAGACGAGGCTGCGATGATTGCAAAATCACTTGGAAAAAGTGTTGAAAAACATGCTAAGAAAAAAGCTTTAAAAGAACAACAAATAACAAACATAAATGTTGCCACAGCTACAAGCACAAGCAATGTTAATGTTCCTTTACAACCTGATCATGGAATTAATCAACGAATTGATATTCAAAAAGATCCCGCGGGACCATTAAAATTAGCGCAAGTTATTTATGATGCAATTGGTCATGATAATTTAGTTAAAGTTGATAATTGTATGACAAGATTACGATTAACCGTTGAAGACAATACTAAAATTGACCAACAAAAAATTAAAAATGCTGGAGTTGCCGGAATGGTTTTAGTTTCGAAAACCAAAGGAATTCAAATTATTGTTGGATTAAATGTTGAATCGGTCGCAACTAAATTATCCGAAATTTCTGGAAAATAATATTGAGAATAAATATATTATATAAAAAAGCAAAGGTATCTTTGCTTTTTTATTTTCGTTTTTTCTGATAATTATAAACTGATGATAAAACACAACTTTGTGGGGCAAATTTTGTTAATATTTTTACTAGCTTATTAACACGTCCAGTTATAATGTAATTTTTTCGCTTTGTTTTTAACCCACGCTTCAAACTTTTTCGGGCATACGTTGTTGTTTTCATTACTTTAATTGTTGAATGATATTTTGCATCTTTTTGGTTACTACTTCGATTCCAAAAATCTGTTTTTAATGGTCCCGGACATAGGGTAATAACACGAACCGATGATTTTGTCTTTTTTAACTCCGTATTAATCGCAACACCTAAACTTCATACATAAGCTTTTGAAGCATAATAACTTGCAAAAACAGGAGCCGGAGTAAATGCCGCTAAGCTACCAATATTTAAAATGCGACCATTATTTTGATCAATAAAGTGTTGCACAAATAATTTTGTTAAGATATGTAAAGCTTTAATATTCAAATCGATAATATTCATTTCTTGTTCTAAATTTGATGCACTAAAATATCCTCATACTCCATACCCAGCATTATTAATTAAAAGCGTTATATTTTCCGATTTTACATCATCAAATAATTGATAACAATTATTTGAATCGCTTAAATCGTAATTTAGCATTTTAATATCCTGATTTGGATATTTTTCATGCAAAATATTAAGCGATGTAGTATCGCGGGCTACGGCAATAATATTATAACCAAGTTTTAATAATTCCTCACAATAGCAATAACCTAAACCTTTACTAGCCCCTGTCACAACCGCTCATTCATTTTTATTTTTGATCTTATTTGCCATTCGCAGGTTGTTCACTTTCTAATTTTGGTTTTTTACTAATCACGGTCATATCAAATAATGCTTTTCGATTCAAGAAAATATAATTCCCAGCCGCTGCAAGAGATAAAATGGTTGCTAAATACATTGGAATCATAATAATTTGATTAACTCAGCCAAATTCATTTCACTGACCAGTTTTTAAACTGTCACCGCCAAACATACGAAAACCAATAAAAAATAAAATTGTCATTCCAAACATTTCAACGGCGGCACGAATCCGACCTAATTGATTTGCTGCCATTACTACTTTTTGTGTTGCTAAAATTTGGCGCACAACATCAATCACAAAATCACGAGCAATCAAAATAACGACCATTCAAACTGGAATAATATTTGCACAAGCAAAAACAATTAAGACAGTATTTGTTAATAATTTATCAGCGATTGAATCAAAAAATTTTCCAAAAGTAGTAACTTGATTATAACGCCGTGCAATATAACCATCTAATAAATCAGTTAAACTAGCAATGATAAATAATATCCCGGCAATTAAATAACTAATTGGCAATGAATAAGTTATAGTTGGTCCGGTAATTATTAATCATTCATTTCAACCATTATATAAGGATGTTCCTGCAAATGGGACAATGACCATTAGACCAATAATTATTGGTATTAAAAAAATTCGAATTAATGTAATACGATTAGCTCAATTCATTTTTACTCCTCTTTTCTAAAGATATTCTTTTTTGTGACAATTTAATATTACTTACATATTATATTATATAAATGTATAATATTAAAGAAAGTTTTTGAGGGGAAAAAGAAAATGACAGAAGAATTAATCCAATTATTACAACAAAAACAATTAACAATTGCAGCATATGAATCAGTAACTGGTGGTGTTTTTAGTCATTTTTTGACAAATATTCCAAATGCTAGTGAAGTCTTTTTAGGTAGTATTGTTACATATACTAATAATGTTAAAGTTCACATTGGTCATGTCCCAGAAACAATTATTGCTCAATATGGCGTTGTTTCAAAACAAACCGCCGAAGCAATGGCCATTGCTTGTCAACATCAGTTTAAGAGTGATCTTGCTGTTAGTTTTACCGGAAATGCTGGCCCAGGGCAATTGGAACCATCTTTGCCACAATTATTTATCAAAATAATCCTAGCACCTTTGAATTATCTTTAAACAAAACTTGACCACGTACAAAAATTAAATCAATTGCAGTTACAACAATAATCAAGCATCTTTTAGAAATTATTTCAAAATAAAAAAGGAATAATCATTTAAAAGAGATAAAACTAGTTAGAAAGGAGCATTGCAAATGGAAGAAGATAACAAAGTCACTTCTGATAATACCAAAGCCATTGATCAAGATGAAATCTTAAAAAATGTTATGAAAGAAATTGAACGCGCATATGGTAAGGGTGCTATCATGAAATTAGGTGATAAAAGTAACTTAACAATCGAAGCAATTTCAACTGGTAGTTTATTACTTGATGAAGCAATTGGGGTTGGCGGCTATCCTAAAGGAAGAATTGTTGAAATTTTTGGTCCAGAATCTTCTGGAAAAAACAACATTGTCTTTGCATGCCATTGCTGAAGTACAAAAAAAAGAATGGTCGAGGAGCTTTTATTGATGCAGAGCATGCTTTAGACCCTAATTATGCCAAAAAACTAGGGGTTAACATTGATGAATTAATTATTGCCCAACCTGATTCAGGTGAACAAGCATTAGATATTTTAGAAATCCTTGTCAAATCAAATGCCATTGATTTAGTTGTAATTGATTCAGTAGCAGCATTGGTACCAAAAGTAGAATTAGATGGTGAAATGAGTGATGTTACAATTGGGGCCCAAGCACGGCTAATGAGTAAAGCCCTTCGAAAATTAAATGGGGTAATTAGTAAAACAAATTCAATTGTAATTTTTATTAATCAAATTCGAGAAAAAATCGGAGTATTTTTTGGTAATCCCGAAACAACAGCTGGGGGTAGAGCTTTACGATTTTATGCTTCGGTCCGATTAGATGTTCGGCGAACTGAAACATTAACAACATCGGGAATTGCAACTGCCAATAAGGTTAAAATTAAAGTGGTTAAAAATAAAGTTTCACCACCATTCAAAACAGCAATTGTGGATATTAATTACAACGAAGGAATTGATAAATATTATGAATTAATTGATTTAGCAGTAAAATATGATATTTTAGAAAAAACAGGGGCCTGATATGCTTATCAAAATAATAAATTAGGACAAGGTCGCGAACGCGTAAAAGAATATCTTAAAATGAATCCAATTGTTTTTGATGAAATTTACCAACAAATTATTTGTAATTTTAACGCTAATTCTTAATAAAATTTAAATTACGGAGGTTATAGAGAACATAACCTCTGTTTTTAATAAACTTTTGTTAATGTTTGAATTATTTTATATAAAATAATTTGTTAAATTAAAAAATACTTGCAAAAATTTTGCAAATAAAATATAATAGTTATGTAGTTTAACAAGTTACATAAAAACTAATTAGTTATTAATATGGTCCAATCTTAATAATTAATTAAGTTTTAACAATATGTTTCCCTTGTAAAAGACTACAAAACTATGACTTTAATTTCAATTAAATACACTTTATAATTGTATAATCATTAAACGATCCAATATAATATTACTTTTAATTACTAAAAGTGATTTGTTTATAAAATTATTAAATCAATAATATCCAATTGAAATTATCGTCGAAAAATCTATATGTTGCCTTTGAGCGCTTTACTTTCATTAAAGCGCTTTTTTTATAGTAAAATTAGAAAGATACGTTTATAATTAAAACAAAGAAGATTAATAAGAGGGGAATGTATAAATGCAAGACGGATTAGAAAAACAATTAGAACATAATTTAAAAGGAACAGAACAAGCAATGTTTGATGCTTTATTAAAAAGCTATTACCTAGATGATGATCAATTAGATTACTTGCATAAACATTACCGCCCAATTTTTACGATTGCGGATAATGAAGATTGTATTTGTTTAAGTAAGCAAAAATATAAAATGTGTTGTAAACCAAAAGTATTAAATTCATCGCAATCACGAGCAGAATATATTTCAATTTTACAAGCAGTAGGGGACCCCAAATTAAAAGAACAATATATTACACAGGAAAGCATTCATTTTCAAAAAGTTTTACAAGAATTTTTAACCCGAACATGTCTATTACAAGACTGTGACAAACAAGTAGCATCACATAACCTTTATTCAATTGATGACAGTACTAACTGTTATTATTTAAATCGTTATAATTCAAAACATTTCTTTAAAAGTGTTAAAACACCATTTTTAGATTTAACAATCGACAATAAACCTCCATATGTATTTCATCTTTTTTGCCAAAATCATCTTAATGCATATTTAATGTCGGAAAAAGAACTTTCGCCACAATTAGCAGCTCTTTTAATAAATATTAATGATAACCTAATTGACCATCAAGAAGTTTATCAAACTTATTTAGCCTTTTATCAACAGTTAAGTGTTGCTGAACAAGTAATTTTAACAATTAAGTTACGACGAATTATGAAATTACATTTAATTTATGAATTAGAATTATATCGTTTAATTAATGATCTAGATAATAATAATCGGAATTATGTTATTAAAAAAATCATTTTACCAAAGGAAATTACTTCAATAGCTTGAAATGATATTTTATTAGCACAATTGACCCCAATTACCTTCCAAGCAATTAATTCTCCTAATAACCGATTTTTACCAAATAAAATATTGTACAGTCGTTTAATTAAACAAAATAAAACTAGCGAAGTTCATTTTATTTATCATAAAAATAATCGAATTTTTACGACCTACTTTGCAGAATGAGAAGAAAAAAACAAAAATGAAAAACAATGACATAATTTTATTGCCAGCCTTATTATTAATCAAGGCACACATTTTTTAATTAATAAAAAATATTATGATAAATTAAACGAAAAGACAAAAGATTTAATTAATATTTATTATTATAATCGATTCGAACAACCACGAAATTCAGCTGAAGAATTAATGCTACAAACTTTTATCAATAATTTCAATAATGGAATTAATATTTTAAAATAGAAAGTGGATGACAATGACAACATTAGGATGAATTATAATTGGGGTTTTTCTTGCATTATTAATGATTTTTGTTGGTTTTTTATTATGATTTTATCAAAAAAAACAACATTTATTTTATCAAATCTATAAACAATTAGAAATTGATAATCAAGAATATATTAATAATAACCTCCAAACTTTAACTTTTTCCGAAATTAATGTTAAGTTCAAATTACAACCGGCCGAAAAAGTTTTTAGTAATACTCCTGTTACTGTTTATCTTTATCGTCGTTCAAAAATAGTACCTTATCAGGCACAATCAAAATATCATATTCCTTTTGATAATGGTATCAATGTTGGTTATGGCGATGGTAAAAAGATTAAACAAATTGAACAAGTTCCATTCCAACAAGGTACTATTTTTATTACCAACCAACGAATTTTAATTATTAATAATGACATTACAACAATATGAGATTTAAAAAAGATTAATAATCTTGAATTAAGTATTTTTCGAATAAATAATACTTTATTCCAAGGATTTTATTTATATACTGAACAAAAACGTTTCATGATTATTGTCAGAGGATTTGAAATCCCGTATTTAATTTATAAGGTGTGAAAAAATAATGGATAACTATTGACTGGCAATTATTTTATTCGGAAGTATCTTAGGAATAGCAATTGTTATTGTGATAATTTTAGCATGCTTTCAACAACGACAAATTAAACAATTTAAACAACAGCACCAAAAGTTGCAAAAAGATATTGATAATAACCAAATATTTTTGAATGATCAATTAACAGAAATTACCATTAATTATGAATTACCTAAAAATGAAAAATGTTATTATCAAGCAAAAATATCTGGTTATGAAATAATTAAGAAAAAAAAACTAAAACAAAAGGCATATTATTTACAACCATCGAAAACTTATCAATATCATATTGAAAATCTCCCGGGTTATTTAAATCTTACTTCAAGATCAGGACCAGAAACAATTAATGGCGAAATATATGTTACCAATTATCGATTAGTAATTACAACAAAACCCCAGAATGTAATAATTTGATTAAAGGATATTAATTTTGCTTTACCTAGTGTTTTTAATCTTAATGGTTTATATCAAATTGGTTTTTTTATTAGCACGAATGAAAAAATTTATCGTTTTATTACAAATGATGTTAAAATATCAATGACAATTTTTAAAATATGAAAAGGGAAAGGAAAATAAACATGAAAATGCATATTATTTTAATTTTTACTTTAATTCTAATGCTTGCTTTATATACCTTTCATATTTTATTCGTTTTACATTATCAAAAACAAAAACAAAGTAATAATTTTATTAAAGAATATAAGTGAAAACAAATGTTAATTTTTATATTTGGGATGATTTACTTTCTTTTAACGCCTTTGAATGCTTTTATTATTATTGATTATATTTTACTAATGGCCTTAACGAATCTTCCTAATATTCTCGTCTATTTATTTGTTATTATTGCAATTTGTAATTATGTTTTAATTCTTACTTATTTAATCATCCAAACTTTAGTTAATAATAGCTTATGAATTAAAGTTAATAATGACACTATCTTTTTTTTAAATGAAGAAATTGCATTATCACAAATTATTGGAATTGATATTAATGGTTTTTTTAACAAAGTTCTTTATAATCTTGATGGTGAAATAGAAAAAAAAGTAATTATTGGTAAAAAGACATTCCAGTTTTTAGAACAAATTAATATCACAACCTAAAAAGATTACCTGCTGGGAAAACAAGTAATCTTTTTCTTTTAAAAACAAGAATAATTATGTTGGCGAAAATAAGGGTTTATCAAGGAAAGGGGCTCCGCCCCTAAGTCGCTCCGCGACTTTTACCCCTTTAAGTAAGGTGGTGCGTGATAAACCACCGCACCACCTTACTTTTTTTTTTTTTTTTACCAACAACATTATTATTTTACTACTAAAAATAGCGTAAAAGTCCGTTAACCATTGCTAACACTAAGATAGAACTTAACATAATCTTAAATGTAATATCAAAAGCAAACAAATTACCAATATTATTAAACAATTCAGAGACATTACTAAATACATGTACTATCCCATTAACAAAATTATAAACTTCTTTCATACCAGGCAAATTATTTACCAACCAAATTCCAGCATTTTCAATATGGCAAGCAATATTATATCAACTACAATTTTTATATGGTATTTTTCAAATATCACCACCATTAATTTCATTATTTCAATCAGTAGCATTATAAATACTAAAATTAAACCCAAAAAGATATAAAGTAGATTCACTAGGCAAATTTTTACTTTGAAAAGTAATTATATTAAAACCACGATATTTATTAGTATCTATTGTCATATCAAGAATTTTAATCTTATTTTCATAACCACCATTACCATTACCGGGCAATACATCAGTTAAATAATCTCAATTTGATAAATAAGAATAATAATTATCATTTGAATTAATTTTAAAAGCATTTGCCAATTTTACTTGATATTGTGGGTCAATACCATTAGAAACTCAAAAATTAAAAAGCATTGACTTAGGATATAATAAAAAACCATTTTTTACAAAAAACGAAAAACCTAAATTCCCAGTTAAACTAGTAAAAATTAAATATTCTTTATAATTAGAAACATCAAATAAAGTCCTTAAAACATTAGAATAAAAATAATCTAAAAGATTAAACAATAAATCTAAATCATTAAAATTATCAGTTAATTTATTATTAACATAAAACTTAAAATTATCTTCTTTTAAATTATTTAAATTAATTACATTACGATAATTAAAATTAAACATTAAAAAATTTAAATCAAAATTTCTTGCACTTTGATTAGCAAAAAACGGAACAAAAAATAAAGGTAAAGCATTCATATTTAAAGTAAATTTATATTTTATTCCATTAAATAAAATTTTAAAACCTATTGCTTCACTAACACTACTACCCTTATCTGGTTTTCAATAAAATTGATTATACGGGTTAGGGTCATTACCATTTTGAGTTTGATTTCATCAAGTTAAATAAAAATCATCTTTCAGAGTACTAAAAAGAATTTTTCTAAATCAATAATTAATATCATCTTTATCAACACTTACACCACTATACAAAGGAGTTTGAATTCCAAAACTAAAAGCATAATTACTAGGTGCTAAATCTTGCATAAAATAATCTTGTCGCAACATTAAACTAGATTGAAAATCATATTTATTTAAATCAGAATATGATAAATCTTTAAAAACATCATTATTTTTCAATTCTAATTTATAAACATTACTAAAATAATTTGTAGTTATAGTACCACAAAAAAGAAATATTCAACCAAACATTAAATAAAAAACAACAAAGATATCTAATAATCGTTTTCGCATTATTTTAACCCCCCTAAACAATAAAAATAATTCTAATACCCATAATAATAATTCCAAACGCCATATATAACTGAAAAATAGGGTGTGTAGCAATAATAAATAACTGTGCCACTAATTTATAAAAATCATTAGCAGACTCTAAATAATGTTTAACAGTAGAAAAACCTAAATCTGTTGCCATAACAATATTAGCAATAAAACCAAACCCAACAGTTAAACCAATAACAAAGAAAAATATTAACTTTAACATTATTTTTCATTCTCCTTATTACTACTTTTAGAATTATTACTTATATTTTTAACTCCATTAGATATTTGTTTACTTGCTTGTAAAGAAGAACGAGAAACAGAACTTAAACCACGAGAACTATTAACCAATAACATAATGACATTTATTACACCGCCAATTACTCACAATACAAATAAAGGAATATCTGTACCAGGCAATTTTAAAGTTCACATTCAATCCATAATTTTCATAAAAATATCAACTATGGTATTAATAGCACCATTTCATACATCATTAGCAAATAAATTAATCATTATCTAATTCCCCCAAATTTTTTAATAAATGTTCCATACCCATTTCTCGTAATTCATTAATCGTAATATCTTTTTTAACAATACTAGGTCAATTTTGTTTAATATAACTTGGTACTTTATCATTTTTTAAATCACGCACAAATTTTAAATATTTACTATCATATTGCATTGCAATTGATAAAGGAATAGTTATTTTAACAAAATTAATACCAATATCTTTATTTGATTTTTTACGAACTCTTTTACCGTTCGCTGTTCGTTTAACAGTTTCAGTTTTTCATACTAAATAATCATCTAAATCATCAAAGAAACCTATTTTCATTTTAAAATAAGGAAAAAATATACTAGGTTTAATACATTGCATAGGAACAATAATCATATTAGCAATTTCTCTATATTCCACTCAATTCTGATTAATTCGTTGCCCAGCAAAAACAATATTATTATCAAACTGACGACATAACAAAAAATATGGAATTAAACCACTAAATTTTTTATTATTTTCTTCTGGTTTAGCACCATTCATATATAAAAATATTTCATCAAATAAAATTAAACTATCGTTTGGCGGTATCTTATAATTTTTATTTTTAAAATCTAAATGGTTTAAACCTAAAACTCCAATTTTTTCATCATTAATAAAATAGTTAGAATAAACATTATCAAATTTAGCAATTTGCGATAAATAAGTCATTAATAAAGTTTTTCCAGTACCCAAAGCACCATTAATAATTGATATTGGACTACTTTTAATAATTTTAATCAATTTTCGTGTTTGAAAAAGATTACTAAAAAAAGACCAAAAAAAGATAATATCAAAAATTACTAAAAAAATAAAAAGGATAATATCAATAACTGATGTAGAACTAAAATATATAAACTGTAAATTAAAACAAACAATAAAAAGATAAAATAAAATATTTGCCATAAATCAATTTACAAATCAATAAGAAACTTTAATATTTTTTTGCCTTCTAAACAAATTAAAATAATTTTTAAACATAACTACACCACCAACCTTATAGTTTTATATAAAATAAATATTGATAATCAAATTAAGAAAAATACTACCAATCAAACACCTATCATTATCACTGAATAAGTAATATCATCAATAGAACTACCAACAAAGTTATTAATTTCAACTTTAGGAATAAAATAAAAAATCTGCAAAAGTCCTTGATATACTCGTTGCAAAAAAATATTTCATTCCATTATTTTATCCACCTAAAAATAAAACTTAAAATTAAAAACAACATACCAAAAACCAATATCAAAAATACAATAAATATCACAATATCTAAAATAATAGGATGATTAATACCAAACATTATAGTCATAAATTGATAATATAAATCTCATACACTTTGCATTTTTTTACATTCCTTTCGTAAATATTAATTACTAAAATTAAGGTTAGAATTTATCACAAATATTAGTATCCGTGAATTAATTTTCTGATTGTTTCAATTCCCAAAACCACAAACATTAAAACTAATGGAATAATTAATAACATATGTGATCCTAAAAAACTAATAAATCAGTTTGTAAAAGCAATCGCCCAATCAGCAAGAATACCAGCAAAATCTGCTATCTGCTTAATAACACTTGCATCAGGGTTATCTTCAAATAAATTTACATTCATATAAAACTCACTCCTTAAATACTAATAATTCATAATAAAACGTTGGCAATTTCTAACCTTAATTTTAGTAATTAACATTAAAAACTAAAATCAATTTTTATACTTGCCAACGTATTTGATTGATATTAACTTATTTATCTCAATTCTTTCATAATTTCTTTTTTCAATTTTTTTGATTTAATTTTTGAAATTTTTGAAATTTATTTTCTTGTTTCATTTTTTTTATTTCTTTTTTACAAAGAATACATATTTTTTTAGAATATTCATTCCAAAAATAACATTTAAATAAAACCTCTTTTTTTTCTTTCAAATAATCTTTTTGTAATATTTTCAATGTTTCTAAAAAATAATCTTTTGAATGATAAATTGAAATACTTTGTTCTTGTTCTAATTCTTCAATTAAATCATTTAAATTTTGAATAAAAATATAAATCAACTCCTTTTAAATTTTATTCAACAGATTTATCTGCTTTTTTAATTTTTCGTTTTCCCCATTCTTTAAATTCTACTTTTTTAGAACAATGGGGACAAATTAAATATTTATTTTTAAACTTAAATACTACATTTATTATTAAAAATATAAAGAACATAAACATTAGTAATGTTAAAAAAATAGTTACAAATACAGTCATTAATTATCACACTCCTTTTTTTCTGATTCTAATTTTTTAATTAATAAATAATTTATTTTATTTTGTAATTCTGCATTTTCTAATTTTAATTTATTAGTTTTTCTTGTATAAAGAAAATGGTCGACTAATAAAATAGTTAAATCACTAAACAAAATAACTATAAATAAAGCTAAATAAATATCTGCCATTTAACAATCATTCCTTTCTATATTTAACATATAATTTTTAACTTGTTCTACTAATAATTTAAAATGTTGTTCTTCCATATTACCAATATTAATAACATTATGATTAAGATATAATTTAATTGCTTTTTTTAACATAAATAATGGTATTTTAGTAGGTAAACATTGATGTATAACATTAACTAAATATTCTAATCGTTGTTTATACAATTTAGTTTGTTTTTTCATTATTCATCTTTCTTACTAGGTAAATTGTCATATTTTGAATTGTCTATTAAACTAATTTTTGTTATTATTTTACCGCTATGATAAGGTAATCTGTATTGTTCTACATTAAAATCTTCTTTATATAATTGATTTTTTTCTAACTCAACAAATAACTCTTCTAATTCATCTAATAAAATGTTGTATTCTTTTGATTTTAATTCTTTTAAAATTTTTTTAATTCTTTTCATTATTTAATCTAGAATAATATTGATTAATTAAAATTTGATTATTATTAACACAATATCAGCAATAATTAGAACCTTGTTTCCAAATAGTATCAAATTTACAAACAATACATTTTTTATCCATTGTTATTACCCTTAAACTGAAAACAATTTCAGCATACAGTCGCACCGTTTTCTCAGAATTTACCATTAATACAAACCATACATAACTGTTGTTTCATATTAACTAATCTCATAAAAGAACGTCATCGCCATTAAAATTAATACTTTTATTTTCTTGCTGATTAGTATTTAACTGTTCTTGTTTTTGATTAGAATATTTATTAATAAAATCTTGCTCGTTATAATTTTCTGTATATGGTGTAATAACATCTAATTTTCCATCTCATCTAATAGAAACATAAAATAAATTTCCATCAATTAAAAACGGTTTTAATTTTAAACAAATTTCATCATCTGCTTTAAATCATTTTGATTTTGGTAAAAATTTAGTACCTTTAAAAGTACCATTTTCTGATTTTACAACTGGCGTAAATGTATAACCATTTCATAACTCAGTTGTACCAGTTTTATCATTTTTAATAGGACTATTTTCTTTAATCTCTATTAATTGTGTTAGATATCCGTGTTCGTTTTTCATACAGACATCTCCTTTCTTTTAAATAATTTAATTAAATTACTTAAAAGATTTCAGGTTTAAAACTTAAATATAAAAAATGATTAATTAAAATATTGATACAAAATTAGTGTTTTTTATTTGAATAAATTTATAAATAAGGCATAAAAAAACATTTAATTATAATTAAGTTCCGTACGAGGAAACCTTTTAAGATTTGAAACTCAAACATAATCAAATGTTTAAGTTAAATTAATAATACAATAAAATATTAAAAAGTCAAACTTTCAGCACAAAAATAAATATATTGTAAAATATATATCCCCATCTTGTTTTTTTTTTTTTTTTTGTTTTAATTAATTTGTGGTAATTGTTGTACGAGGCGATTACCACTTTTTTAATGAGTTTTTAACTCATTTTTTTATTTTTAACACCTTAAATTTTGATTTTTATTAACAGCAAAATTAGTATTTTTAACTAAATTTCTAAATATTTTCCTATCAGCAGAAACATATTTTTTAAATTCTCTAAACTTATCTAAACCATAATAACTATCACAACTAAAACCAATTTTATAACCATTTTTATCACCAAAAGAAAAATAATTTAAATTATCCTTAACTGAATAAATTAAATCTTGTTCTGATAATTCAACAACACCAACTTTTACTTTGGGGTTTTTACAATTTTTACTAAATTGGTATGCTTTAATATTTAAATCATAATGATTTTGTGACTTATCATTATTAGCAGTTTTTACAATATATTTGGCAAGATATTTAACAACATCTTCGTTTGTCCCACTACGAACTTTAATATTTTTATTAATACCGTGTTTTCAATATTGTTGTACAACACTGTTAGGTATTTTTTGGTTTAAAATTATATGAAAATGCACTGCTCCCCGTTTTTGATACTCATAAGTATACATATATTTTAAAATTCCTTTATGGTGTTTAGAACGAATAGGGTTATTCCATCAACGATTAATATTATTAAAAAATAACTTTAAATCATTTTTACATTTTTTAACATCTGTTTCATTAATAGCATAAGTTAAAGTAAGAAAAGATAAATTCTTACAATTTCAAAAATTTTCATATGCTTTCCGAATACAATTTCCTTGGGAACGAACACGACTATTTCATAGTTTTTTATCATTTTTTCCCGTATTTTTAACACCATATTTATTACGAAGATTATTATTAATTAATTCTAACGGTAAAACAATATTTTTAACATAATTACCATAGAATACTTTTTTTAAATAATATTCTTTTTTAACATAATTTAAAGCATTCATAAATATATTATGACCTTTATTTATTAAATTATCTTGAATAAAAACATTATTCATTTTATAAACTCCTTCCAAATAAAAAAACACTAAATTAAATTTAAAAGTTTCGTACGAGGAAACTATAAATAGTTTGAAACTTTCAATATAATTAAGTGTTTATATTTGAAAGTTATTTTTATTGTAATACATAAATTCTAATTTTACAATATATTTTTTTAACGATGTGCAGTTGTGTTAGTTAATTTAAAATTATTTTATTATAATTTGTATAAAAAGAAAAGATAAGAGATAACCTAAAGGGGAGAGATAGTAGTGTAATTATAAACCCTTAAAAATATATAATTATTCTGTTTACTTTAGAGATTTAGGAAAAATATTTTTCCTTATCCTTAGTTATACTATTAATTTAAAAATAATACAATATTTTTTTATTTTTTAATAAAATAAAATATTTTTCCAAATAAAATAAATAAATAAACTAAGTTCCTAATTGCTTCTGATACTACTTTTTTTGGAAAAGAGGAGAACTATTTCATTGTTTTTATAACTCCTGTCCGATCAAATCATGTACCAAAAGCAATACCTTGTTTTACTAAATGAAACCTTCCAGCTGCGCTCATTATTCCGGTTGGTGACTGTAATTCTAAAATTTTAATGATGCCATTACCTGTTTGGACATAAATTCCCTCTTGATCAAGATTAATAACTTCTCCTGGAAAAAAGATCCGCATTACCATTACAAATGTTTCATCTGGTAATAACATTCGGGCCTTGCCAATATACCATCTTTCCTTATCTAAAAGCGTATAAGCATTTCCTATTGTGTTAATAATAACCACTATTTCTTGATCAGATTTGGTCCAATCAATTTTAATATTTTTCATAAAAAGCTCTCCTATGTTTAAATTATTATACACCGTTCTCGCATTCTTATCAAAGATTATATAACCTAATAATCTAGATAATATGAAGGTAATAAAAAGTATTTATATAATGGAAATACTTTTTCCTATGTTAAATGTCCTTTTTTTAAGTTATAATAATCATAAATATTTAAAAGAATAGGGGAGTTATTATATGGGAGTACCAACATTCTGTACAGTGCATTTAAAAATACATGAATGTTTAGAAAATAGTAATAAAGCTATTTCCAATGCTACGGAAACAAAAATTAAAGCTAAAATGGCACGAATGTTAAATCCAACAGCGGAGAATGAACCACAAGACAATGCTTCAAAAGGAACAATTCAATATATTCTAAAAAATGCAAAAAAAAATAATCATAAAATTAAAAATAAATTAGGCCTTGAAAATGAAGAGGGGAGAAGTGTAGGAATTGATGAAAATGACATTAAAGCTAAAATGGCACGATTACGAGCTTCAGTTAATCAGAATCATCCTGAAACAAATGTTGATACTTCCCCTACTTCTGATCAGCAAGATCCAGGGTTACAAGAAATAATTGATCATGCTTATCGTGTAAATCGTGGTATTGAACGAATTAAGAGCCCAATAGAAGGACAATTACCAACAATAATTGATAATATTGATTTAGACCAATTGAATCAAAAGATGAAACAAAAACAGGTGAAAAAAGCCGTCTCAGACGCATCGAAAGTAAAAACTTCAACCAAATGTCAGACAAAAACTGCTAAAACTCGTACTAAGGTCACTAACTCTTCTAATCAAAAAACTAAATCAAAAGCTAATTCTGCCCCAAAAGCAAATCCAAAAACAGTTACTTTAACAACTGATGAGATTGAAGCTTTAATTACAAAAGCAGTTCAAAAAGCAATAACAGCGGAAAAAAATGATAAAAAGAAAAGGGGAGGTTAACAGTAATTTAAGCTGTTATGAACCCCTTTTCTTTTTTTAATTAATATATTAATATATTAATATAATAATTAAAAAATGGTTGTTAAAATTTGTTCTACCTCTCAATTTCATCATTCTGATGCTAAAAGTTTTTTAATTTTTGTCGTACTAAAACGATATTTAAGAATTTTCGCTGGATTGCCACCAACAATCGCATAGGGCGGAATATCTTTTGTAACAACACTCCCGGTGCCAACTTTAACTCCGGGTAAAATAATAGCATTATAACCAATTCAAACATCATGGCCAATAATCGTATTCCCTTTTTGGGGAGTACTTTGACAAAAAGTTGTTATTAAATTTTGGTCATTAGTTAAAAATGGTAAGGGATAAGTTAAAAAATTCTGATAATTATGATTAGCCCCATTCATCAAAAATTTAACGTTCTTCGCAATTGAACAAAACTTACCAATAACAATTTGATCATTTAAATAGGGCAAATGATATAAGATATTTTTGTTTTGGAATTCAATTGCTTCTTGTTCAGCATCACAATGATAATAAGTGTAATCGCCAATTATAATATTTGGATTAGTAATTTGTTTGGTTGTTGGCGAGATAATAACATTTTTTTTACTCATTATCGGTACTCCTTAATTTTGTTTCATCTAAAATTCGTTGATCTGATTGAATATATTTTGTTTGCTTTTGTAAAATATATTTTAATTCTTCTAATTTTTGACCAGTTAATAAAATATCCTTCCGATATGTTTTATTAATTTCTTTAATTAATTTTTCAGTTGTACTTTCTGGTTTAAAATTAGATAACGAATCAAATGAAATTTGTTCTTTAATATCATATTTACTGATAATTCCCCGTATTCCGACACCAATTAATCGAATTGGTTCTCCTGTCCAAACCTGCTCAAATAAAGTAATTGCAGTCGAATAAATATCATCTAAAATATTTGTATACTTTTTGATTGTTTGTTGTTTAGTAAATCGTTTTCGATTGATATTTTTAAAAGTGACATAAACAACGTTTCCAACTATTATTCGTTTTTGTGCCCGCTGACTTATATGTTTACTTAATAAATAAATCTTATTTTTAATATCTTTAAAATCAATTGAATCATATTCGAAAGTTGTTTCATTTCCAATTTGTTTTAATTGATTATGTTCAAATAATAATTCATCATTTCCCCCACCTTTTGCTCGTGCCACAAAATTAAGCGCTGATTTTCCAAGGATTGTTTCTAACAATGGAATATCACAGAATTCTGCTAAATCTTTAATGGTGTTAATCCCAACCGCATTTAATCGTTCAGTTGATTGTTTTCCAATTCCAAACAATTTATTAACCGGTAATGGTTGAATAAGGTTCGGAACATCCTCCGGCCGAATTAAAGTAATGCCCATTGGTTTTTTTAAATCACTAGCAATTTTTGCTAAAGATTTATTATATGATATTCCAATACTATTTGGTAATCCCAATTGTCGTAATACTTTTTGCTGCATATCAAGGGCTAATTGGTAAGCTGAACCATATCTTACATAAATATCAGTCACATCAATATAACATTCATCAATTGAAGCAACTTCAATTTTATCAGTATAACAAGAACAAATTAAATCAAATAGTTTTTGTGCAAATTCAATATATAACCCAAAATCATGATTAACAACTGTCAACTTAGGATAAATTTTTTTCGCTTTATATAAGGGCATTGGACTATTAATCCCTAACTTTCGAGCGGCATAATTTGCCGTTGTAACAATTGCTCGTCGCGATGAAGAAGAAACCACTAATGGGATTTCATGCGATGTTGGATCAGATACTTGATGACAACTAGCAAAAAAACTATTCATATCAATATGAAAAATAACTTTCATCGTAAACTCCCCTACTATTACAAACTAAACGGTCCCGTATATTTATACATCCGCTTAAAAATAAAATTATAGCCAATTAAATAGGTAAACTGGATACTACGGCCAAAACTACGAGCAATAATTCAATCATCATATAATTCTGGAAATTCTTTCTTCACAAATGGCCGCATTTCCGTTTCATATAAATTTTCCAGATTTTGTTTAAAATGACCATTAAAAATTAATAAAATTAAATAAGCACCAATAATAACAACTAATAATAAATTTAAAATACCATATTGTTCAATAAAATAAAAAAAATTAGAATCTAGTAAACTCGGATTTACCTTAATAAAAGTATAAAAAATGATAATAAGAACTGATAATATTAAAAATAATATCAATAATAATGCTGGGGCAAGATATAATAAAAAATTTATTGTGCGTACATGCCGATTTTTGAAATGTAATTGGGTAGCAAAAAAAGTACGCCCTAAGACATAATCTAAACCCATTCCTGACAAAAAATAAGACTGATTATATAATTGTAAATCATTAATATAAAATGTTTTCTTTTTATAAGAATTTGTAATTAAAACTTGATGTGGTTTTCGCACAACTTTTAATCCACTAATTTGTTTTTTTGTTAAATAACGATCAATCACTTCTAAAGAAGTCATTGTTTGACTAGGAGTATTATTTAAATTTGGGATTGGCACTAAAATATTACGATAAGAAACAATTAAAAAAATTAATACAATAATATTAATTGCAATAAAAAATCCAATTAAAATAAAGGCAATTTCACTATTTCCTAGACCCATCCAATTCATCCTTTGCTCTTAGTTATTGCTCCTATTATAACTTGAAAAAAATGATATTAATAGACTATATTTCAAAAAATTAATTTTTTTGCAAAATAAAAATTGATGGCTTTAAAAATTAACATTGATATTTCTCATCAATTTACTTTTCTGTTATTTCTTCAATTAATTCAATTTCACCTTTATTAATTTTTTGCACTCGTTCTTCTACAATTTGTGATAATGATGATAAACTACCATTATTTAATTTCATTTGTAATAATATTTTACGTTCGGCATTATTCGGATCAGCGGCTAATTTCAATAGTCGTAATCGCTGTTCATAACTTAAGTGGTTGGGATCTAACATCTCATCTTCCTTAATAAAAAACGCTTCTTCTTTGCTTAAAGCAATATTTTTTTTCGCATTATTCAAAATATCACTCATTGCTGGATTTTGATGTGGTAAATCTTCAATTTGTTGGTTTTTAACATTTAGTAAATTATTAATATGTGGTTCCTCCGTAACATCACCTTTCACTTTTAGAAACAAATTAGTATTATTAAAATATTTCTTTTCCGAATAAAGTTCATCGCCACCACTACGAGGGCTTGTATCTAAGACAACGGTAGCTGGTTTCTTTAGAAATTCTTCTAATGTATCTGGCACTAAAAAACTGTATTTTGGGCGGCCCTCAACTCGAGGTTCTTGAACATGATTACGAATAACATCTAATTTTCTACTGATTAAATTATTCTTTGATTTTTGTCAGCGATCATAAATTTGATTAACATCAAAAACTGGTTCAATTTGATCATTATCTTCAACAGGAGCAAAACGATTTACATTATTTAAATTTAATTCATCTAAATCGCTTAATTCTTCTGATTGATTAATTTCAGCTGGTTTTTGCAAAGTGTCAAAAACATCATCTAATACTAACTCATCATAATTATCATTATTATCTGAATATGAATCAGTTGTAGGTTCAATATTATTGACAATATTTCGTTCAAATTGTACACTATTTTCATTATTTTTTGCAATTGATGTTGGTCGTTTTGCTGGATCAAAGTCATTTGGATCATAATCATCTCAATAATCAATGACTTTTTTAATATTTTCCATTATTAAAACCCCCATATTTTTTTACTTATATATTATACTATAATTTTGCCTTGAAAGATAGACCATTTATTTCATCGCACCTATTTTAAGTGACTAGAGGTTAATTTTTACATTTATATTAAAAATCAAATATTAAATTAGATACATAATATTTTCATCCGACAACAACTTAAAAGAATTATAATAAAACATAGCTTCATTTTTTTAACCTGATATATTAAAGTAAATTCCGTTCAAGTTACTATTATGGTCAAAAAAATTAAATTTTAGACTATTTAAACTATTTGAACCAAAAGAAAATCCAAAATTATCTTTTTTAGAAATATCATAATATACAAAGTTATTAAAATCAATTTTATCTCTACCATATCATAATTGATCCTGATTATTCAAAAGACCCTCAGAAAACAAATCAAAATCTTCACTGGACTTGTCATTTTTATTAAGTCATGTTTTAAATTTTGATAAATTCAATTTTGCCATATCACTAAAACGAACACCATCTGGTTTTTTAAACGATCTAACTTCTGATTTTGATAACTTATAAAAAGATCAAGAGAATCAACTATTATAAGATAATCCCAGATAAATTAAATACATTTTCATAAAATTTTCTTTTTTTGACATCCCATATTGAAAATAATTAATAAATAAATTACCAAAATTATCTAATTTTGTGGTAAATCCTGGTTTTGAAATTAAAATATTAATATTATTTTGCTCCGAATCATTATTTACTAATTTTAAACCCAAAATATTAAAATACTCTAAATTAATATTAAATTGGCCTAAAATAATATTATTATCTTCAATCTTAAAATCTGGTAAAATTTCAGTTTGATAATACTCAGCAAAATCAGTTGGTTTGACGAGGGAGTAAATTATTCGGTTGGTGATACCTTATTCTAATAAATATTTATCTATTAAAATAAAATTCCTAAGAAAAAGATAAATTTATCTTTTTTAATTAATTTAACTATAACATAAAAGTAATAATTTACAATATAAAAAATAATAATTCGCAAATTATTTAATAAATTTATTTTAAATTATTGATTTTTACTTTAAATTTTAAACAAAACCTTGTGCTTGGTGAGCAACATTTTTATTTATTAAAAATTGCTGAATATGTTTATCTGCATTTTTAAAATAATAATTATATTCTTTTTCATTTTTTTGTTTAATTTATTAAGATAAAAATCAATTAAATTAACACCATTTTCTTTTGCCATTTTTATTGCAATCATATTTTTAAAAACTTTTTCACTATATGATTTAGCACCATATCCTTTTAATCATTTTACATTATGCGAAATTTGTGGTTCAGTACAAGACCCCATATATCAATCCTCTTTATAAACTTTAATACCCTTAGAATTATTTTTGATATATTTAATGAAATCTTTGATTTTATCTTTTTTATCTTTTAAGAATGAATATTCTTTAATATTTTTTCTTGTAATTAATTTTTTTAAATATTTTATTGCTTCATCAGGATCGCCATTTTTAAATAATTTATTCATATCTCAATAAATTTGTTTTCTTATTTTTTCATTATCGGTTAAATTTTTAGTAAGTTTTCTTCTTCGATAAGGAAATATTGTTTTTAATTCTTTCATTAAATGAAATTGATCTAAAATAAAAATTGCACCAATTTCATTAGCAAATTTTTGGATTCATTTTGCTCCATCACCTGCTAGTGTTAACTTACAATTTTTAATATTAAAATTTTGATTTAAAAAATATAAAAATTCTTTTTTATATTTTTTAATAAGATAGTATTTATTTTTTACTGATTTCATAACAATAAAAATTTTTTTATTTTTTAGAACATTTTTACTTTTAGTGCTTTTTATTTCATCATACCCAGTATGAAAATATGCTGTTCTAAACATATTTTTTTCTATTTTTTTCTATTTTGTTAAATTACTAAAAGAATCATCAACCCCAGCATACAAATATGGTGTTTGAACATTGATTTTTTCTGTCATTGTTTTTAATTGTTCTTTAAATAATTTAGCAAAATCAATTTCCTTATTAATGTTTGTGATTGTCATCTTTGATATATTTAATTTTGGGTACATATCCATAATATCTCTTTGTCTTTTAGCACTATCCATTAATTTTCAAAGTTCTATTTTAACACTTAAAATAATTGTTTGATTATTTTTTAAACCAATTTTTTTATTTAATAAAGTTGTTGTTTTGAATTTATTATCTTTTTTATCACGATAACCAAATCTGGAAGCTTTAATTATAATATTGCCAAAGGGAGTTTTTATCATTTTATTCTTTTTCCCTCACAAAATATAATCATTTTTTCCATTACGGTTTTGCTCTCTTAATTCTTGATCAAGTTTTTCATATTTTTCTTTCATTTTTTGTTTTCCTATTAAATTAACATCGATATTTACTTCTTCAACAAAGTTTATATCTTTAAAACTATTAAAAATATTTAACATACTTATATTCCTTTTTAATCATCATTGCATGATAGTAAAATTTTATACTGCTTAAAATAATTTGTCAGCAGTCATAATCTATTTTTTATTGATAGAAAGAGAAAGAAATTAATCAATCTTCTTATCTTTTTTCTTTTTATTTTTCACTAGTTATTTGTTAAATGGATAGGTTAAGATAAATTGGACAACAATAATGTAGAGTAAATATTTATAATTAAATTACAATGGAGGTGTAATTATGGCAAAGAATCATTATACCGATGAATTTAAGCAACAAATTGTTGGTCTTTACAAAATGGGTCAAACTCCTGAACAATTAGCCAATGATTACCAAATTGGTAAATCTACTGTTTGGAAATGAGCTCACCAATTTAGTAACTCGGACTCATTTAAAGCTAAAGACAATAGAACGCCAGAAGAAAACGAATTAATTCAATTACGTAAAAAAGTTAAACAATTAGAAATGGAAAATGACATTTTAAAGCAAGCAACACTGATAATCGGCAAAAAATAGCAATCATTAAAAATAACAAAGCAAAATATCCAATTATTAATTTATGTAAAACATTGAAATTGGCTAGATCAACATATTACTATCAATTAAAAGCAAATAATCCCAAGAATAATCAAAACATTGATAATGCTGTTATCAGTATTTTTCTAAAAAGTCGTAAAAATTATGGAACAAGAAAAATTAAAATCATGCTAGCTCAGCAAAATATTATATTATCTCGTGTAAAGATTAGTAAAATAATGAGAAAATATAACTTAATTTCAAATTATACAAAAATCAAATACAAACATTCAAATACAAACATTCAAATACAAGCAATGTTACATATAAATATAATAATTTATTAAATCAAGAATTTAATAATTATAAACTACATGAAGTTGTTGTCAGTGATTTAACATATGTTTTTATTAATAATAAATGATATTATGTTTGCTTTCTAATTGATTTATTTAATCGTGAAATTATTAGTTATGATGTTAGTTTACACAAAAATGCAAAATTAGTTAAAAATACCTTTAATAAACTTAACTTTACATTAAATGATATTAAAATATTTCACACTGATCAAGGTAGTGAATTTAACAACAATCTTATTTATAACTTTTTAACTAAAAATAACATTCAAAAGTCTTACAGTAAACCAGGTTGTCCTTATGACAATGCTGTTGCGGAATCAACATACAAAATTTTTAAAACTGAATTTATTAAAAATAATAAATTTAAAAACATTGAGCAGTTTAAATTAAAATTATTTGATTACATTAATTGGTACAATAATATTCGAATTCATAGCAAACTAAATTATTTAACACCAGTAAAATACAGAAATTATTACTCTACATAAAATTTGTCCAAAAAACCCTTGCCATTCCAAAATAACTTTATTGTTTTTTATCATTTAGGTAGAGTTTCCCTTAGATATGGTTTAGTTAATCACTTGCGACTACGCTTCTGCCCCATGTAGTAGTAATTTAATTAGTTGATTAACCTTACAGATATCCTCCCACTTCGTTTATTTTTTAGTGTTCCAACTTGACCACTTTGTGAAATCTTACTATTTATAAAAAAATAATTATTCCTTGGAATGGCAAGGGTTTTTTGGACAAATTTTATGTAGAGTAATAATTTCTGTATTTTACTGGTGTTAAATAATTTAGTTTGCTATGAATTCGAATATTATTGTACCAATTAATGTAATCAAATAATTTTAATTTAAACTGCTCAATGTTTTTAAATTTATTATTTTTAATAAATTCAGTTTTAAAAATTTTGTATGTTGATTCCGCAACAGCATTGTCATAAGGACAACCTGGTTTACTGTAAGACTTTTGAATGTTATTTTTAGTTAAAAAGTTATAAATAAGATTGTTGTTAAATTCACTACCTTGATCAGTGTGAAATATTTTAATATCATTTAATGTAAAGTTAAGTTTATTAAAGGTATTTTTAACTAATTTTGCATTTTTGTGTAAACTAACATCATAACTAATAATTTCACGATTAAATAAATCAATTAGAAAGCAAACATAATATCATTTATTATTAATAAAAACATATGTTAAATCACTGACAACAACTTCATGTAGTTTATAATTATTAAATTCTTGATTTAATAAATTATTATATTTATATGTAACATTGCTTGTATTTGAATGTTTGTATTTGATTTTTGTATAATTTGAAATTAAGTTATATTTTCTCATTATTTTACTAATCTTTACACGAGATAATATAATATTTTGCTGAGCTAGCATGATTTTAATTTTTCTTGTTCCATAATTTTTACGACCTTTTAGAAAAATACTGATAACAGCATTATCAATGTTTTGATTATTCTTGGGATTATTTGCTTTTAATTGATAGTAATATGTTGATCTAGCCAATTTCAATGTTTTACATAAATTAATAATTGGATATTTTGCTTTGTTATTTTTAATGATTGCTATTTTTTGCCGATTATCAGTGTTGCTTGCTTTAAAATGTCATTTTCCATTTCTAATTGTTTAACTTTTTTACGTAATTGAATTAATTCGTTTTCTTCTGGCGTTCTATTGTCTTTAGCTTTAAATGAGTCCGAGTTACTAAATTGGTGAGCTCATTTCCAAACAGTAGATTTACCAATTTGGTAATCATTGGCTAATTGTTCAGGAGTTTGACCCATTTTGTAAAGACCAACAATTTGTTGCTTAAATTCATCGGTATAATGATTGTTTGCCATAATTACACCTCCATTGTAATTTAATTATAAATATTTACTCTACATTATTGTTGTCCAATTTATCTTAACCTATTCAATCATAAAAATAGTCTTTATTGAAATTGATATACTCAATTTCTTTTAATTGAAATAATTTTGTTTTTTCTAATAAATTTAAATCTTTTCATAGTTTTAAATTTATTTTCATTGGATTATAACGTGCTATTTTAACAATTCCTTGTCCTTGTTTTAAATTTGCTAACTCACTAGTTAACATTAACGGATGACTTTTTAAATTTTTTGAAACACTAATATTGCTTTTGTTTTCATTAATACTAATTTGTTCGATTGTTTTTGTACCAAATAATTCGCTATAATACTTAATTGTTTCTAAATCATTAGTATGTAAGAAAATATGCATCCCACAGTTATTTAAAATAATTTTTGCTACTATAGCACCATAATTTAATTTTAATTGGTTAATATCTTGTAAAATAAATTCAAAAAAGATGTTTCTACTACGCGAAATACTAACTCATTTTTCAATGTTGTTTATTTTTGTTAAATTAGCAAATTCATCTAATATAAAATATACTGGTTTTTCTAATTTTTGTTCGATTGTTTCACTTGCTTTATTTGTTAAAAATTGATAAATTTGACTAATTAATATTGCTATTAATTTATAGTAATTATCATTTTCGTCACTAAATATGATGTAAAGAACTGTTGGATATTTGATAAAATCATTGTAATTAATATCATTTTGGGATGTTAAATTACGAATAAAATCGTTATTAAATATTTCTAAAATTTTTGCAACAGTCATTAAAATAGCATCTAGTGTTCGATTTTCTTTACTATCAATTAAAACTTGACTTGCTGTTATTTTGGCAATGCTGGTATTTTTTCGATTATTAAGTCATTCAACTAAATCTTTTTTAAGACTAGCAATGGCAGCAACAGAAGCCATATTAAATTTGTTGAAAAATAATTCTTGGTTTAAAATTTCTTCGATTTCTGTTGTTAAATTATTTTTAATTATTTTATCTTCATAATCTTCTAATATTGCTAAAATAATTCCTTGAATAATCATACTTGCTGAATCATTCCAAAATTCATCTTCAATATTTTTGTTAATTAACATACGACTAAGTGATCTAATTTTATCTTGATACTTTATTTTTCACTTTATTTTATCTTTTTCATTATCTGTTATAATCATTTTAATAAAGTCATCATAAATTAATTTTAATGGATTTCAAGTATTTCCTTTCTCTAAATTACGAAAATCAATAACTTTTATTTTATAAGCATTTTCTGCTAAAAATCCACTAGTTAAATTATATAATTCTCCCTTGGGGTCGGTTATGATCATAGTTGGTTTTGCGTTTGATTTTCCGTTTAAATAAATTGTTGGTAATACTATTCCTTGTGTTTTTCCGCTTGCTGTTGAACCAACAATAACACTATGAATATTATTTTTTAAGTTAAAAAATAAATCTTTTTTGTTTTTATTACATTTAAAAACAAAACCAGTATTTTTATAATTATCTTTAATATTAACTTTATCACTAATATTATCAATTTCTTTTATACTTAATCATTTACTATCCCCAAAATCTATTTTATCGGTTGATTTGATTGCCGTTTCTTTATTCTTCACTTTACTAAATAAAACAAAATAAAAAAATCAGCAATAAAACGCTAAACTTAATCCAACTGTTATTAGTAATCCATATTCACTTTTAATTATATAATTTCATCAGGATAATATTTGAAATTGCTTAATTTCATTGATAAATATTGTCATTTCTTTTCAATTAGTAAAAATTGAATAACCCATTCCAAATAATGTTAAACAAAAAATAAAAATAATTGGAACAAAACATAAACCAATCAATAAACTTATTTTTTTCTTTTTAATTTTATTTCACATATTTTTATAACTCTCTTTCTAGACTGCTCACCAAATCATATCCTTTTTGCATAATCGGATTGATTTTAAAAACCATTTCATTAAATAGTTGTTCAATTAAACTCATATTTTTAAAATCTACTGTTTTTGGGTTAGCAACAGTAGTTATAATTTTGTAATATTTCATTTTTTCTTCTAAATCTAAATATTTAGTTAATTGGTTTATTTCATAATCTGTAAAATTATTTTCATATCTTAAATATTGTTTAATTTCATAAATTAAACTATCATAATCATCATTAATACTTTTAATTTTGTTAAATTCTTTAATATTGTCTTTTACAAACTTGTATTCATTAAATATATTATTGATTTCATTTTCCAGATTATTTCGTTCAAATTGTTTAACTTGTCGAAAATTCATTGCATTATAACTACCTTTACCACCAATTTCGCCAGGTTCTATTTCATAACCTGCTTTTGTTAAATAATTAGCATGATAATTATTGAATTTTTGTAGTTGTTTTTTACCGCCAAAAATACGATTATTACTAATTATGTATCTTTTTTCATTAAGTTTTTTTGAAAAAACTTCACTAATTGGAATAAAACCAAAATGAATATGGGGTGTTGTTTCATCCATGTGAACTGCTGAATACAAATATCCTATATCTGTTTTAAGATTATTTTTCATTCATTGTTTCATAAAATTTATTTCAATATTAGCTCATTCATTTAATTTATGATAATTTATACTTTCAGGAATTAATTGTCCCATTTTACGCGTATCCGTTTTTTTATCTCATACTTGAATATCTGTAAATTGACATATTCCCATTTTTTCAAATCATTCTTGTCTTGTTGCTGGCAAAACAATTTCTATATAAGTATTATGTTTATTACAAAACTCTTTAAAAGTTGATTTTTGTGCTTCACTATATTTTTGTTGTTGCTTATTTCAATCTTCTTCTATATTTTTTAATAATTCAAATCTTTTATTATTTGTTAACTCAAAACCTTTGTCATTGCTTATTTTTGCTTTTGTAACACCAACATAATAAAAATTATATTTTGTAAACTCAGGATTAATATTTTCAGGTATTCCAATTCTAAAATTATGTCTTATTAGTTTATTAACACTTTTACTACTATATTTTTTTAAAAGTTGCAATTGGTGGTGATGACCTAAATTTATTTTCTTTTTTCATCTTTTTATCCTCCTTTTTTGGAAATTTTTATCTTTTAAAATTTATTAAATTTAGAAAGCCAAAATGCTTGCTCATCATACATTTTGGCTTTGCCAAAATATTTCAAAAATTTAATTTTTATTTTGTCTAATTAATCATCTTTTTTTGGAAGTTTATTACTATTAAAATATTTTAAATTTTCTTGGTATATTTGTTTTTGTTCTGCTTTTTTAATTAAAACTTGCTTATCCATTTCTAATAAAAAAAGGTGGATTTTTTCTAAACTAATCTCACCCTCAATTTTTCCATCTTTATTTTTAATATAAAAGTTTTGATTTTTAAAAATTGTAATAAAACAATAATCTTTGTTATATTGTAATTTAAAATATTTGCTATTTATATTAATACTTGCATAAGGATACAATAAATTTTTTATCCTTAACTCAATTCATTTATTACCTTTAATATCATAATAAGGTTTTGTTAAAATTAAATTATTTGTCATAACTTGATAACTTATATATTTTTCTGTTTCTTTCATTTTGATAGTTCCTTTCTCTATAAAATTATTTTTAATCTTTTTTTAATTTTTAATGTTATAAAATAAAAAATTGGTAAACATATTGTGTTCGTAATTAATATTCCGATAATTATTTGTTCTATATTTAAAACACCAATATTTAATCAAAAAAGAACAAAATCAATCAGAAGATAAATAATTATGTTTGCTAATAAAATAAGAATAATTTTAATACTATGATTTATTTTTATTCAATTAATTAGTTTAATTAAAACTGCTAATAAACCTGTCCCAATATTTCAACATAATGATCCCACAGTAAAACCTCATAATGTTAAATCTGATAGAAAATGCCCTATAATTCCAATTAAGAAACACCAATATCAATTTAAAATAAATCCGCTTATAAAAATGGGGATTAAAAATAATGGAATTGATGTTCTTGGAATAATTTGGATTCGCATAGTTTGCGATAATACAACCATCATTGCAATTAAAACTGCGACATAATTTATGTTTTTGATTAATTGAAAGTTATTCATTTTTTAAAAATTTAATTTAAGTTGTATTTTCTTTAATCGTTTTTGTATCATTGTAAAATAATTATTATTTATTTCACACCCTGTATAAATGAATTTATTTGGGTTTTTATGGTTTTTTAAAACAGAATTTACGTCATCGTGGTAAAAAATATAAAACAAAAGGAAAATTTGACAATCGTGGTAAATTAAATAATTTTAAATCAATATGAGATATTGAAAATAAAAAATCTGATGCTGGTTGATTTGAAATGGACACTGTAGTTGGTAAAAATCATCAATCTAGTTGTTTAGTTTTGGTTGAAAAATTAAGTAAAAATTACTTTGTAATGAAATTAAAAAATCATACTGCTAATGAAGTTGTGGAAAAGTTTAAAGATATTGTTATAAGTAATAATCTAATTGGGAAAATTAAAGGAATAATAACTGATAGAGGAAAAGAATTTAGTAAATGAAGAGAATTGGAAATATTTGCTGAAACACAAGTTTATTTTTGTGATCCTGGTTCACCACAACAAAAACCATTAATTGAATATATGAATTCTGAACTTAGAGAATGATATCCTAAGGGAACTGATTTTAATAATATTAGTCAACAAAAAATAGATTGAGTAGTTGAAGTTATAAATGGAAAATTAAGGCCTATTTTAAATTGAAGAACAGCAAAAGAGGTATTTTTAGAGAATTTTAGATAAGTTTATTTGAACAATTTAATAAATTATTTTTCAGTGTACTTAATTTTCCTTAAAATGAAATAAAAATTATAAATATTTTAATTTTCAAAAATTTATAATTGATTTTTTATGATTTTTATTATATTATTTGACTAATAAGATTTGTTGCACTTCATTTTACATAATTCCAAACTATTTTTTACTGTGCTAAAATAAGAACAAATTAAAAAATAACATAAAAAGTGTTGCATTATTTTCCAATGATGTTATTATTTGATTAATAAGGGTCGGAAAAGTCCTAATTGGATTTACAATTTACAAATATAAAAGTTTGTTCTTTTATAAATCATTTTAATCCGATAATAAAAAAATATCTTTCAATAAAATTATTACACATAAACTTACTTTCTACATGCTTCTTTTATTTTAGATATTCACAATAATACTTCTATTAGGAAAAAATCTTTAACAATATTATTTAGCTCGTTTCATCGAATTCATAACTTTTTTAATGTCTGCTTCTGAAGGTTTTCTTCCCATTTGCATATACATTGCTCGGATTTGTTTTTCAGTAATTGGGGGGTTATCGCGTAATTGTTTTTGCACAATTTTTTTTGTAATTAAAAAACCTAATACCCCTCCAATAACTAAACAACCAATTCCAATAATAAGTCCTGCTCATCAAGGCATTTAAAATTCCTCCTTTTTTAATCTATAAATTAATTACCATATAATTATAATTCCTATGTTATTTTAACATATTTTAACTCGTTACCTTAATAAAAAAATGCTTTAATTTTGTCGAAAACTCTTGATGAAATAAAAAAATCATCAATATGACAATTTGAAAAATAATTTTGTTTAAGATCATGATTTTGCTTTAAATTTTTTAAACGTTAAAATATAATACCGTTGATTGTTGTTTTGGTGTTAAACCTTTATGTTGGTATTTTCATTTTCATAGATTTAAATAATTTTGAATATTAGTGAAACCCAAACCATGATAATGAATTAAGGCTTCTTTAAGACTCGATTGTAATTTACTAATCTTATTTAACTTTCGATAACTAGTATCAGGGTTTGTACTAGTTTTGGTAGAATATAGAGTAGAATTTGTTTGTTTTGCTACTAATAAATATAATGGTTGCATGTCAGAAATAATTATTGATTTTTCTTTAATTAATTGCTTATTCATATTTTCAATAATTCATTGTTTTTGTAATCGTTTGGTATTGGTGGATTGAACAAAAATATTATTATTGCTATCAACTACCATTTGAATACAGCATTTGGTATTAGTTGAAAATGGATCAAGATGAGTTTTTCGTTTATCAAATTTATCTTTAAAATTACCTTTATGGATTTCTTTAATAAAAGTTTCATCAATTTGGATTTGACCATTTAATTTTTTAAATTTTAATTGAGTATTTTCTAATTGTTTTGATTGCATTAATTTTTGACGATTATATCAAGCAGTTTTTGGTGTTGTTTTAATAAAACGGGAAATTATTTTACTAGATTGTCCTAATAATGAAATTTGAATTAATAAATTTCACTGTTCATAATTTAAATGACTTCAATAAGTAAAATGATGACGAAAAGCATCAAAACTAGCACGACATTTTTTACATAAATATTTTTGTTTTCCTTCGGGATTATGACCATTTTTAACACAATGATAAGATTTACAATCAGGACATATAATGCCTTTATCTCTAAATTTTTGATCAATTTCATTTAAACGTTTTTGTTTTTTGATTACTTCTGCTTCTTTTTTTATTTTTTCAGCAAATTCTAAAAATTGATCATCTGTAAAACTGTTTTTTAATTCTGTAATTATTTTTTCCATCAATTATTTACCTCTATATATTAAAAATATACCTAAAATTAGATATATTCTATAAATATCAAGAGTTTTCGACAAAATTAAAGAAAAAATGTAAACTTAACATTTACCCTCATATATTTATGATATTAAACTTATTAGCATACTTTTGTATTGTAGTTTTTTTGTCTTCTGTTATAAAAAAGAAAACATCATATTTTGAATTATCCTGTATTTGCTGAGCAGTAATCATAAGTTCATTTTTGTAAAAATTAATGAACTGTCAGGTTAAAATGCCATAAGTTTTTATTGGGAATTTTGTTACCAATGTTAAATTATTGTTTAAAATGTTATTACAATATAAACTACCATCATTTAATAATAAATAAAAATTAGAGTTATTATGTCATGATGGGCACGGAGTTAAACCAATAATATTATTCTCAAAAATAGTATCCACAACTAATGTTGGTTTAGAAGAATTTGTAACACGATATAAAACTGAAGCAATCGCAATATACACATAGTTATTAATAACCTGCATTATAACTTCATTAACTGAACTATTACGAAAAGAAGCAATTGTCTTTCACTGATAGTCATGAAAATGAATTAATTTCTTAATATTATCATTGGGTAAAGTAACTACAAAATATTGACTTTCCAATAATGAACAACTAGCAAAAATCTTATCAATCTTAATTTGATCATCAAAAATAAAACTCTCTTCATTTGTTGATAAATTATGATATTCAATATAAATACCTGATTGGCTGGCTTGTTCATATAAATAATAAACCATAAGCTCTCCTGAATTTGATTCAAAAAAATTAATAAACTTTATCGTCAAATTTTGAGGAAATGAAATTTGTTTAATTTTTGTTAAAGCAATTCCATTTATCTTATAAAAAATAATATTTTGATTAAAATACTCCAAAAAATAAATAAATCCCTTAAAATTAATTTTTTTGCGATAACTATTATTTATTAAATCCCCAATTTTAGTTCTCTTATTTGCTCTCATCTGATATATTGCATTATTTGTCACCAGCAGCATTGCCTGAGCTATCATTTTTTATCCCCTTTTAAATTTAGTTTCTTTCTATTTTAACTTAATTTCTAACTCATCTAATTGTTTTACATCAACAGAACTTGGTGATTCTGTCATTGGATCGCTTCCTGAGGCATTTTTAGGAAAAGCAATGACGTCTCGAATTGAATCACTATTTGTTAAAATCATTGCTAAACGATCAAGTCCAAGTGCAATTCCGCCATGTGGTGGTACGCCATAATTAAAAGCATTTAAAAATCAACCAAATTTACTGTCAATTTCCTTAGGAGTTAATTGTAATGATTCAAACATTTTTTGCTGCAAGTCATTTTGATGAATACGAATACTACCCCCAGCAATTTCATAACCATTTAAAACTAAGTCATATGCATTAGCACGTGCTGTTGCTAAATTTTGATCAAAATTATCTAAATATTCCCTTGTTGGGGCCGTAAAAGGATGATGAGCGGCTTCATAACGATTTGTTTGATCTGATCATTCATATAATGGTCAATTAACAATTCACAAAAAATGATATTCATTTGCGGGAATTAATTCAAACATCTTTGCTAATTCAATCCGGACAGCTCCTAAAGCTTGACAAACAACTGTTGTTTTATCAGTAATAAAAAAGAAAGTTCCATCTTGTTTAGTACTAATTTTTAACAATTCCTCTTTTTCATCATCACTAATAAATTTTGCAATTGGCCCTTCATAAACATTCTGTTCTTGTTTAATTCATATTAACCCTTGGGCTTTATTTTGTTGAGCAATACGAGTTAATTCTTCGATTTGTTTTTTTGTAACCTTTTGCGGAATAAAAATTCCTTTTAAACTTAACCCATTTTTTAAGGCATTAGCAAAAATACCAAATTTAGTTTGTGCAAAAATTGTCGCTGCCTCAAATAATTCTAAATCATAACGGGTATCTGGTTTATCGGTTCCATATCGTGCAATTGCCTCATCATAATTCATTTGTATAAAAGGTGTTGTAATAGGAACTTTCATCACATCCGTCATAATAACCTTAACTAATGCTTCAATTAATTTAAAAATATCTTCTCGATCAACAAAACTCATCTCTAAATCTAATTGCGTAAATTCTGGTTGACGATCACTTCGCAAATCTTCATCCCGAAAACACTTTGCAATTTGAAAATATTTATCAAAACCAGCTAGCATTAATAATTGTTTAAACAATTGTGGTGATTGTGGTAATGCATAAAAATTATGTAAATTTTGCCGTGATGGTACTAAAAAGTCCCGTGCCCCTTCTGGTGTTGATTTATTTAAAATTGGTGTTTCAATATCAATAAATTTTTGGGCTTGTAAAAATTGACGAATTATATTTATTAAATGATTCCGAAATATAATTTTTTGTTGCATGCTTGGGCGACGTAAATCTAAATAACGATATTTCATCCGAACATCTTCTAAAGCATCAGTAACATCGCTAATAATTAACGGTGTTGTTAACGCTTTTGATAAGATTGTTATTGTCGTAACAATAATTTCAATTTCTCCCGTTTTTAACTCTAAATTTTTATTTTTTCGTTCAACAACAATTCCAGCAACTGTAATCACAAATTCATTCCGAATAGTATTTATTATCTCGTATTGGGGATGATCAGGTTGAACAACAATTTGCGTAATGCCCTCACGATCACGTAAGTCTAAGAAAATAATTCCTCCCATTCGACGATTTTTTGCAACTCATCCGGATAGGACAACTTTTTCTTGAACATTTTTTAAGGTTAATTCCCCACATGTATGTGTTCTTTTCATTATCTATTCTCCTTACTTAAAAACGCAATTATTTTCTCAAATTTAACTTCTTGCTCTTTTCCAGTGATTTGATTTTTAATTTTAACAACATTTTTTTTCAATTCTTCATCACCAATAATAATTGCATTTTTTGTTTTTAATCTTTCCAGTGATTTAAACTGTGCTTTAACACCGCGCAATAAATAATCACAATCAGCTCGAAAACCACTCCCACGCAGTAATAACAATAACGATGTTGCAAAAGCTCGTGCATGTTCAGACAAACAAACTAAATAAGCATCTAAATAAGGCTCATCAGCTAAACTAATTTTGCTTGCTGCTAAAGTTAACAATAATCGCTCTAATCCTAACGCAAAACCAACTGCTGGATAATCTAAACTAGGTTCAAAACTATTTACCAATTGATCATATCTACCCCCACCTAATAGAGTTAATTCTTGGTCCTGGTTATTAACAATTATTTCAAAAATGACAGCAGTATAATAATCCAATCCCCGAACTAATTTATGATCTAACACAAATGGAATTCCTAATTTTGTTAAAGTTTTTTGTAAATTATTGAATTCATTTTGACTATTTTCTGGTAAATAATCATAAATTTTTGGAGCTTGGTCAAATTTCTGATTGTCAATTTTACAATCTAATACCCGCAATGGATTCTTTTCCACACGAATAATACAATCAGAACATAAGTTTTGTCCTTTTAGAAAGGCGGTTAAAACTTCAATATATTTTGTTCGATTAGAACCAGTTGTTAAATAATTTAATTTTAAAGTAATATTTGATAAACCAAGTGCTTTTAAAAGATTATACCCAAGTAAAATCACTTCAACATCTAATAAATAATTTTTAGCACCAATAACTTCAACACCAAACTGATTAAATTGTCGCAAACGACCATGCTGTGGTCGTTCATAACGAAACATACTTCCAAAATAAAATAATTTTAACGGTAATTCATATTTACCATATAATTTATCTTCAATAACACTACGAATAACAGGCGCTGTTGCTTCTGGCCGTAAGACAAATTGCCGTTCTTTTTTATCTAATAATTCAAACATTTCTTTTGTAACAATATCTGTTTCATTACCAACAGCCCGAATAAATAAATCTTTTGCTTCAAAAATTGGTGTTCTAATTTCATAATAGTTATATTGCATCACAATATTTCGTAAAATTAATTCTAATGCACTTAATTCACTAGCTTTTTCATAATATAAGTCTTCAGTTCCCCGTGGTTTTTGAATATTCATAACTTTATTTCCTCTCTAAATAAAAAACTAAAAGATTCCCTAGGAACGAAAAATCGCGGTGCCATCCTATTTCACTATCTTTTAGTTAATGCCCTTTATTGTCAAAATCTATTAAATTTTTATAATGAAGTTGCCAACACTGTTTAAAAGTTTAATAGTTTTCACCTACTACTATTTCTTTGAGCAATTATTTTCCACAATAATTTCTTTCTTTTAAAATTATACCTATTTTTTAAAAAAAGTAAATTAATTAAAAGCAAACAATTTTAAAAATTACTTTTAATTATCTTCTAAAAAAATAAAAAAAAGACTATTATGTCTCTTATCAAATTAATTACAGAAGAAATTATAATCTGTAATTAAAAACCTAAAAAATTTATAACTATCATTTTAATAGATAAATAATTAACAGTTTAGTTTAGCTTTCTTAAACATCTTCTTTATAATATTTATTTCATGCAGCAATATCATCATTATTTTCTTTCTGAGATATATCTAACAATGGCTCAGTTCCTAACTCATCACTTTCAGTTTCAGCGGCTTCTTTTGTTCGGTCAACAATAAATTCATTATCTGGTTGTACTTTATTTCGTAATGATGAAATTTGCATTCTCATTCGTGACATTGATAATTTATTATCTTTAAATTCAATGATTCATTGGATTGGTAATGTTAAAGGATCAATTTTTTCGGAATTACGAATTAACATTAATAACATATTAATAAATTTACCAAAACCTTCTTCTCCTGCTCAATGATTCATTTCCAATGAATCATATACTAATTGGTTTTTAACTAAATCATAGTTTGAAGCATGGGCCTCTGTAATTCTTTCAGCTCACTCTGATTCAGAAATTAAATAAAAATTAGTTGATAAACTACAATTAAGCAAATGTTGACCATTCTTAAATAATGAAAAATTAAATTTATCAATAATAATAGCACTAATACTAATTGTTAAACCGGATAAATTAGTTACATCCTTCATTCATTGAAAAATTGCTTGTGCATAACGAAGAATAAATTTTAATTTTCCTGACGAATAAAGAATTGTTTTTCAACTTTCATAATCAAATTGATATTCTGCATCATGACGTACTTGACGAATATTATCATCCGGTTCTAAATCTAAAAAATCCTCAATCGATAAAATTATCATATCTTTTTTCATACAAGTATTCCCCTATTTATCTGATTTCACTTACTTAATAATTATATCATAAATTTGGGAAGAAAACTAGTGAATTATTCGGGCATTACTGGCAACGATGAAAAAACTAAACTTTAAAATACCGTTAAAAGTATTAAGAAAGTTTAGTTCTTATTTTAATAGCATTCTTTAACTAAAAACATTTTTAACTTGTGGTAAAAACTCAGCGATTTGTTCTTTTGATAAAACTTCAGTAAAAAGATGCTCACGGACACCATTATCGGCAACAGAAGTTGTTGTTGCATTAGCAACTTTTTTTAATTCTAAAACACTGTTCCCCATTGCTACCGTATAACCAACACTTTTTGCAAGTTCAATATCATTATAATTATCACCATAAAAAATAAATTGATGAGAATCGTATCCTTTTAATTCACATAATTTTTTAAAAGAATTTCCTTTGTTAATATTTAAAGCTTGAATATCAAACAAGTCTTTTTGTGAGAATACTCCTTCAATTTGATCTTTAAATGATTCATTAATAAATTGAATATGATCCAATTCAGTTTTTGAATTAAATGGGAATAGAATTTTTAAAGCTTGAATATCATTATTTTTTAATAATGCTAAATAATTTATTTCAGTATCTAATGGAATCTGATAACTTTTATCAATTAACTGTTCATTATATTTCATCATTACAACAATCCGTTTTGAATGTGGATGACCATAAATCATATTTGCAGTATAAACAATGTGATCAATGTTATGTTCTAATGCCATTGTTATAATTTTAATTGCTAAGTCTTGCTGCAGGGTTTGTTGGTATAAAACTTCATTACTAATGGTGTCTCTAATTAAAGCACCATTGCAAGAAATTATAGGGTTTTTTATTTTTAACTTTGCAAAATATTCTTTTGCCATTAAATCTAACCGGCCAGATGCTAAGAAAAGATGGTAATCACTAACTAATTGGTATGTTTGTAAAGCCTCATAAGTTTCTTTATTAATTGCATAACTTTCACCAGCTATTGTCCCATCTAAATCAGTAATAACATAAGGATATTTTTTAAAAAGATTCATATAACCCTCTTCCTCTCTAACTATCTAACTATCTAACTATCTAACTATCTAACTATCTAACTATCTAACTATCTAACTTTAATTATAAAACTAAATGAACCGTTTTCGCAAATTAATTTTAATGTTTTGTTCTGTTTCAACCATTATTTCTTGTCCTACCGCACCTCTAAAAGTAATTCACCCTAAGCCAGCAATAAACAATGAATAATCTCCTGATGCTTTAATTATAATCTTTTGTTCTTTTCAATTATTATAATCCTTTAATCTTAAAGGGATTTGCATTAGATGTTGATTAAAATAATAATCTTTATTTAACAATTTTGTACGGTGCAAATTAATATTATTATTTTTATAAAAATGAAAACTTGTTTTTGTTCCTTTTAAATACGAAAAACTTGCTAGACCTTCATAAAAAATTGTTTGTTCAGAATCTAATTGAAAGGTAATTGGTTTTATTAATTTATTTGTAATCATTTTTTTGTCATTAGAATTTAAATAAGAAATAATGGTATGCTTGTTAACAATTCCTGGTGTATCATAAATCTTATGTTTTGTTCCTAATTTAACTTCAATATTACCAAGAGTTGTAGAAACATTATTAGAAACTGTTATTTTTTGTTGGCAATTTGTTAACTTAATCAAACTATTTATTAAAGTACTTTTCCCTGTATTGAAACTGCCAACAAAAACAATGTCTTCCCTTTGATCCTTAATATACTGGAATAATTCATTTAACGAATAATTTTTTAAACCACTAATTAAAATTATATTTTCAAACTTTTCAAAAAGAACTGAATTAATAAAAAGTTCGTTAATAAAAGTAAGAATTTTATTATTATTAACTAACTTTTGAACTAAATCAATTTTATTAATAATAAGTGTTACTTTATTCTTTTGTAAGATTTGCTCTAATAATAAATTTCGAGAACCATCTAAATCATAAATATCTAAAACATAAAAATAATGGTAACTTAAACCAAAATTATTATTAAGATTGGCTAAAAATTCATTTTCATTCAAATCATAATCAATTACCTCATTATAATGTGTTAAGCGAAAACAACGATAGCAATAATCTTGTGTTAAATTTTCAACATAACCAATTTGATCTTGTTTAGTGTTTTGTAAAATAACACCACATCCCTGACATTTCTTATAAGATATCATAATCTAATCCAAATTCCCCTTCATCAAAGAAACCTTTATGCAAAATATTTTTCTGTGCCAATCGTTTATAAACTAAATTTTCTAATAAACGTAAAAAACGATTTGATTCATTAGCTCCTGTGACAGGAACAACTAAAATGCTTTCCATATGGGCTCGATTAGCAAACAAAATATCTGTAATTAACTGATCACCAACCATAATCATTTCATGAGGATTAACATTAAATTGCCGTGCGATAATTCGAAAATACTTTAATAATGGTTTTTTTGCATTTGAGTAATAATACTTAATTCCTGCTTTTGTGGCAAAACGTTCAACACGTTTCCGAGCATTATTTGATACTAAAACAAAAGTCATTCCTAATGCTTTTACCTTTTGAATTAAATTTATATTATCTGCATTTGGAATACCCCGGTAAAGAGGCGTCAAAGTATTATCTAAATCACAAATAAAAACTTTAATCCCATGTTTTTTTAATGACTCAAGATTAATCTTATTAACATTTTGAACATAAATTGATGGTTTAAAATAATTTAACAATAAATTTCGATTCTTTTTTTTACCAAAAATTTTTTTAGCCATTATTAAAGATCCTCGCCTCTTTCTTTTATCATTATACCAAGATTCAATAAAAAAGTTATTCTTTTCCTTTAAAGAATAACTTTTAAAATGATTTAATTTATTGTAATTTCATTAATAAGGTATTTATCCCCAACTATTTCAACCCCAATTTTAATAATTCGATTATTAATTTGATATTCAAAGATATTATCAACTGTTTGGGCAAGAACAGTTACTTGTAAATTATTAAAAGTTTGGTACATTGTTGCGGCAATTTTTTGTTCTTTAACATTAAAATCATTAATATATTTAGTCATTGTCTTAAAAGCGCCATTAATTCCCATCACATTTTCTAAAATATTTTTTAAATAACTTAATGGACTTTTATCAACAATTATTTTATTTTTAAATCCTAAAATACTAAAAAAGTTCTCGGGATTTAATAATGCATCTTGCAACAGCCATAAATTATTCGCTGTTGGTGTTAATAAACTATTAAATAACTGATAAACATCTTTTGTATTAATAAAAGTATGATCAGTAATTGCTTGATTTAAATCAGTAACCACAGTAACAATACTTTTATCGGCAATAATATTAGTAAATTGATTTGTGGGCATTCAATTTTGCAATGGTTCATTTAAGATTATTTTTAAATTTTTAGCATTAACTAATGTTGATTCTGGGGTGAACATTTTAAAGATATCACCTAAAATATCACCTTGGTATAATTCTGCAAATAAATCTTTAATTGCCACAGGATTTTGTTTAATTTTATCAATAACGGGTTTAATATTTGCCGGTAACTGATCGGAAATTAATTTATTATTTAAAAATGCAACCATATCATCTAATGTCTCTTTTGCTGAAATTGTATTAATAATGTCTCAGACAACATTACCAAGATATACCTTAATAAATCCTAAATCAACAGGCATATATTTATTAACAATAACTTTTCCAAGCGCTGACAATCCGGCTGGGGATAAGTTTTCTTTTGTTAAAAAAGGGATATTAGGAGTAGGTTTAATTTGATGATGCTCAGAACTTTGAAATAAAATGGCAATTAAACTTCGTAATCCTTCCCCATTAGCACTAGTTAATCTAATTGCTAAATTATTAATTATCTTCTTAAAATCTATTTTTGTATTTAAAGGATAAGTTGTTGTTCGAACTGTATTAATTTCTACTCATGTTATTGGTTTGGCTGGATCAAATTGATCAAGATAATTTAATACAATTCGTACAAAACGAATAATTTCACTAATTGCTGTTAAATTATTAATAAGATTAAATTTGAAAGAGATTTTTTTATGCATTATATCTACAATTGTTGTGCCAAACATACTTATTGCATCCTGATAATTTTTAGCATCATCTTGAAGGTTTGATTTGTTCTTATAATCAAACTGTTTACTTTGACCAGTTAATTCATTAACAGCATTAACAAGACCAATCGTCCCCGAAGTCAGGACGTCCTGATAAGTCATATTTTCATAAATTGAATCATCAAAAGCATCACGAAAGGCCATTAAAGTATCTTGATTTAACAGCTCATTTGCAAATCTTAAAATTGATGGCGATAAAACTTTTGATAATAAATTGCCATTAACAATTATCGCTAAAATTCCTGCCAAACCTTCGGGCGCCGCTGATGTTGTTAGTAAAGAAATTGTTCCCAAATAAGCTAATAGTTTTTTCATTTTATCTCCACTCCTTTACCATATCATAATAATGTTCCATTGCTAATTGATGAACTTCCCGTGTAGGATGAACATCATCAAAAAAGAAATAATCTGCAACATCTGCGCTAGTAGGAAGATTGGGATTTCGTTTAGCATTTAAAACACCTGTTTCTAAGATTTTCATAAAATCCATATCCAAAACATTAAAATTAACTTGTAATTCCGCTTTGGCATGGTTAGCTTTAAATTCTTGCATCAAAACTGTTAAATTATCATATAGTCCTCATTCACGAATAGCATGTTCATAATAACGATTAGCTGTCTCAATCGCATTCTTAACTCGAAAGTGAAATTCAGTTGAAAGATCATTTGCCCGTTGTTTTAAATTAGCATTGTTAACATATCGCGGTATTATACTAACATTTGGATCATCAGAAAAAATAATTTTTCTAATCCCATTATTTAATAAGATAAATAAGGCTTCCTGAATCCGGTTAATACTTTGTTTCATTAAAGCAATTTCGGACTGTGGATCTGAAATATCAACTAATTGAAATAAGTCGTTACCACCAATTTCGATAAAAACTAAATCAGTATTTCGTAATTTATGCTGACTAACTAAAGCACGAGCTTGTTTATCCATGGTAACATTGTTTAACAATATACCACCCATCCCCACAACATCAGCGGCAGTAGCACCCCCAATCGCATAATTCCGACCAAACTTAGAATCATCATTTGGAATTGCAGGTTCAATGTTTTTAAAACCTAATTTATCATTTAATAACACCCCAGCAGTTTTACCATTACTAAAATTCCCGTATTGGTAATCTTCTAATTTGGTTTTATCATCCGTTCCAAGTTTAAGATTAACATTAAAATTATTTTTTACTAATTTTTCGATTCCATGTGAATCACTTAAACTATCTCCTAAAATATAATAATTTGTAAATTTTAAATTACTTTCTGCATCATCAACCGCTTTAGATGTATCAATATCTTTTCCTATTAATAATAATTTATCATCTTGATTAAGATGATGATCTTGCGGAATTGCACAGCTAATTAGGGTAGCTGTACTACCTGTTGTTAAAGTAATAACAGTTAATAATGTAAAGAATTTTTTCATAAATATTTTCTCCTTTATTAATTTTTAATAATGATAATAATGATACACGGTAAAATTGCAACTACCAAAAATGGTCACATTAAAATAAAAACGGTTCCTGCTCTTGTCGTATTTAATGCCCTCACAAAATTTGGATGATATAAATTATTTACCGTAATTGGTGCTATAATATCGTTTTTTGTTAATGTCTTATCGACAAAAATAGTATCACCCCCCCATGGCCGTCATTGCATAATCTAAGTTTTTTAATTGCATATTTAAAAATCAAACCTTATTATTAACAATATATGTTCCAATTGATTTATTTACAACTAAACCATTAATATCAGGTCCAGCACTATCAATCATTTGATTATAAGTATCTTGATCATTAATTGTTTCTTGTCTTAGAGCATGGTGTTCTAAGGCCGCACTAAACATTTGATTAATCCCTCCGCTTCGAAACATTCATTGAATCCCCGTATTAACATAACCATAAGAATGAAACTTAACGGCAACACTCTTATCAAACTCAATTAAATCAATCCCAACGTCATATAAATCAATATTTTCCCGTTTAGTAATTGTTGCTTCTCAACGATTATTAAATCAATTATCAGCAAAACTTAGATACTCTTTTTTAATTTTTTCATTCTGATTAGCGTTTTCATAATAATTTAATGACGATAAAATATCTGCTTCATATGATGATTTTAAAACAGTATTAACAAGCGTATCAAAAATTTTAATATTACTATTTATAATAAACTTTACTTGCGGAAAAGCTCGCTGAATTTAAGTTTTTAAACTGTTAATAAATTTTAAGGATTCTAATCCCATTCCTGGAATTGTTAAACCAATTCCCAATATAAAAAAGATACTAAGAATTCCAATTAGAATTCCTAGTCAAATAAATTTTATTTTCTTTGAAAGATTACTTAACATTTTATTGTTCCTTTTCATTTTATATAATTATTTTTTTGGATATGAAATAAATCCATCAAATTTAGTTATGATTATTATAACGAAATAATTATTAAAAAAAGTATTTTTTAAGATTAAATTATAATGAAAATTTTATTTTTCCTTTAGCAATATAAAAATGTTTCTCATAATCTAGGTATAAATAATAATCTTTCTAAATTATTATTTATACCTCTCAATTAAAAGAAACATTGCCCTTATTTTTTTAATTTATTATATTAATATAGATTGATATTTTGGTTCTTTTTAAATTCTAATCTTTATTTTCATTTTGGTGATGATCTAAATTTTTAGGTTCAAACATACCATAATAAATCGCGGCCATCATTCCTAATGGTAGAAAAATAAAAAATAAACTGATTACTGCTAAAATCATAATAATAATCGCTAAATTCCCTGTTGATTGATATTGTGCACCCCGTTTAATTGTAATAATCGTTACCGGTAACCATCATAATAATGAAAATCCGAACGTGAAAATTGCACTAATTACACAAGATGCAATCAATCAACTTTTTCCATACGATAAATAACGTAACTCTTGTTGTTCATAATTAATAATTTGCTTTTTAGTATCATCAAATTGATAAATTGTTTTCATCGGTTTTCCAACAAAAACCATTACACCACTTGCAATTAATAATCCTCATGTTATTGCAAATAAGAAAATTTGTGTTCCGACAATTGCTCTGGCAATAGATCAAAATTCATAATTTGGATAATAGTGATTAATATTTAGAACATAATCATTAATATTAAAAGAAAATAAAATAACAAATAGAACATAACCAATTGTTATTAATAACATGTAATAAATTCCTAAACCCATTTTACTTTTGTTTGTTTTAAAAATAATACAATTTCAAATCAATGCGATAACAATTACTACTGTAAAAATCATAATTATTATTTCAATTGAATGAATTTTTTTATGACCCGATGTTAAAAAGAGCAAAATAATTATTAGTTCAAAAAGAGCAAGAAACCCCAAAACAATTGTTCCCATTATTAAACCAGTTTTTAATGTTGTACTATAATTTTTGAATTGATATTTTTTATTCATTTACTAACCTTTCTATTAAAATACATTTTTAAATAATTAAGATAATAATTTAAGAATTTTGTTATAGACACTAAGATTTTTGCTATTGAAATGATACCATTTAAAAAATCCTCATTTGCTATTACAAAAAACTTGTAAATCCAAATCTTTAATATTTTCTTTTTTGGGTTAAATATATATAAAATTAAATATTATTTTTTTTCATTGTTTTTTCTAGTATAAGTATTTTTACTTATACTGTAATTATATCTTATTTTTATTAATAAATTGCTTTAATTTTGTCGAAAACTCTTGATGAAATAAAAAAATCATCAATATGACAATTTGAAAAATAATTTTGTTTAAGATCATGATTTTGCTTTAAATTTTTTAAACATTAAAATATAATACCGTTGATTGTTGTTTTGGTGTTAAACCTTTATGTTGGTATTTTCATTTTCATAGATTTAAATAATTTTGAATATTAGTGAAACCCAAACCATGATAATGAATTAAGGCTTCTTTAAGACTGGATTGTAATTTACTAATCTTATTTAACTTTCGATAACTAGTATCAGGGTTTGTACTAGTTTTGGTAGAATATAGAGTAGAATTTGTTTGTTTTGCTACTAATAAATATAATGGTTGCATGTCAGAAATAATTATTGATTTTTCTTTAATTAATTGCTTATTCATATTTTCAATAATTCATTGTTTTTGTAATCGTTTGGTATTGGTGGATTGAACAAAAATATTATTATTGCTATCAACTACCATTTGAATACAGCATTTGGTATTAGTTGAAAATGGATCAAGATGAGTTTTTCGTTTATCAAATTTATCTTTAAAATTACCTTTATGGATTTCTTTAATAAAAGTTTCATCAATTTGGATTTGACCATTTAATTTTTTAAATTTTAATTGAGTATTTTCTAATTGTTTTGATTGCATTAATTTTTGACGATTATATCAAGCAGTTTTTGGTGTTGTTTTAATAAAACGGGAAATTATTTTACTAGATTGTCCTAATAATGAAATTTGAATTAATAAATTTCACTGTTCATAATTTAAATGACTTCAATAAGTAAAATGATGACGAAAAGCATCAAAACTAGCACGACATTTTTTACATAAATATTTTTGTTTTCCTTCGGGATTATGACCATTTTTAACACAATGATAAGATTTACAATCAGGACATATAATGCCTTTATCTCTAAATTTTTGATCAATTTCATTTAAACGTTTTTGTTTTTTGATTACTTCTGCTTCTTTTTTTATTTTTTCAGCAAATTCTAAAAATTGATCATCTGTAAAACTGTTTTTTAATTCTGTAATTATTTTTTCCATCAATTATTTACCTCTATATATTAAAAATATACCTAAAATTAGATATATTCTATAAATATCAAGAGTTTTCGACAAAATTAAAGATAAATTGTTTGAAAAGGTAATTTTTTAATAAATAAAAATTGCAATTAATAAATAACATAATTATTTCATTTTTCTTATATCATTTCTTAAAATCAATATTAAAAAAGTGGATTACTCCACTTCCTTAAATTTTTTACAAATATAAATTTATTTTATTTTTAATATTGTATGATATTATATAACAATTAAATTACAAAATTATAAATTAACATTTTTAACTAACATTTCAAAAATACCTTCAGCATATTCTGACTGTAATGAAACATAAAAATATTCGTCTACTACTTTATCATTTAAATTATAACCACTATTAATTTCAGATGCAACTTTAAAATAACCACCTGAATTTCTTTCTGCTCTCTTAACGGCAGTTGCTTTAATTTGATCTAAATTATGACCTTTTCTTACATTAATGTAATCTAAAGCAAGGCGATTATAATCTGATTTATTAAATGAATCAAGGATTTGGTTCACATATCAATAAAACCCTAAATTTTTTAAAGTAATATTTGACTCAAACTGATTATCATGATCCTGAATACTTTTACTTTCTGGTTCAGCATCATATGCAATTTTAACAGTGTTAACAAATCCACCTAGAATTTGATAATTATTAAAATATTGCTTAGTTTCATATGTATTCAAATTAACATTTTCATATTTTCTTCCATCAATTTCAACTGACAGGTTTATTTTTCAACTATAATTTCCATATCCCACATGGCGAATTTCAACAGTCTGTTTTAAATTTTCAATATTTTTTCCAAATGCCAAATCATGCATAAGATCATTAATTCAGTAAAACCTAGTAAACTTCATATGATTATGTCCAGAAAAGTTTAACTGATCAAATTTCGAACTAAATTCTGTAACTTTAAAAGAAGAAATATTTTTTTCCTTTACAAATTCTCTAAGATCAGCAATAAAACTTTCTCAATTTGTAACACCAGCATCCACTTTACCTGTTACAGGATCTCCTGAACCATTATTAAATTTTGATGTCTCAAGCCGAGCGACAAATTCTTTTGTACTTTGCTCTGCATTTGCTAAGTTATTAGATAGTTTTTCACTGTTATGATAAGAATTAATACTTTTAATATTAACTATACTTGCCGAAGATATGGCAAGTATACTAGGGACTAAAATAGCTAGTAATTTTCTAATTACTTGTGCCCCTTCCTAACAGCAGTTTTATATCTGCTTACCTTATTTATATAATATTTTCAGAAAAATGCAACTAATTTTAGTTCAAAATTGTAAAAACCCTATAAATTTTTGATCACCTGATAAAATGAAAATAAATAGTATATATTTATAGTTATAATCCCGACCATAAATATCATCGTAGTAAATTTACAAAAGTTTTAAATAAAAAAGGTGTTATTCATCAAACAACACCAGTTCGTTCTCCACAATCAAATTGAAAATTGCGAGATTTCATAGTAACTTATAGATTTTATGGCTATCTTCCTCACAATCGAAAAAGTGTTAAAGATATTAGAAAGTTTATTGTAATTTTTGTAGATTATTAGAACAATATTTGTCACCATAAGAGCATAATTTTTAAAAGAAGTAAAATTATTTTTACTTCTTTCACCAATTAGTAAGATTTACAATAAAATAACAACTTTTGTATAAAAATATTAGTTTTTTTATTTTATGTATTAAAATATTCATTAAATTTTTCTTCCAAAATGGAAATTGATTTTTCTAATTGTTCCATTTCCATTTTAGTTGCCTCTTTAATATCTTTATCTGTTACTAAAGCCAAATGCTCTTCTAAAGTAATAAGCAACATTTTAAATTCTTGCAACTTTTCTTTTTCAGTAACATCTGATGTTGTTTTAATCAACTCATCTGTTTGTTTTTTAAATTTGATATTCTATCCTTTATTTTTTGCATTTGATTGCCATTATTACCCGGATTATGACAAGCAATAAGATTGCTGCTTGCCGCAGTGGCTGTTAATCCAAATGCCCCTAAGATTGTTAATAATTTTTTCACTCTTAATATTTTCCTTCCTGAATATTAAATAATTAAAATATTTAATATTTATATTATATATAAAAATGAAATTAATTTTAAAATCATTGCAATTTTTATGTGATATTTGTATTCTTTATGATTTAACAACTTATTTTTATTAAATACAAATAAAGTGAAATTCTATTCCACTTTATTGTTTTTCTCTTAACTTATAATGCATTTTCAACTGCTGTTAATAAATATTGTTTCAAAGACGTCTGGTTTTGATAAGTGTTTTGTAATGTATTAAAAAAAGTATTCATACCAATCGGTGAATGATTATCAATTCCATCTTTATAAGCATGCTCTAATACTTCAGCCATCTTATCAAATGGCGTATTTTTTGTTTGATCATACGTTGTATTGTGTAAAAAATTCACTAAGTTTGTTTTAACTCACTTTGTTGTTTCAATTCCCGTTCATGACAAATGTTCAATTGAAGTTTGATCAGTATTAATTCAACAACTTTTTGTTCGATTAGCTTTATTTCAAGTTTTAGTTTTGGCATCATAACCACATTGTGATGAATAAATATTATTTAATGCATCAAAAGTTGAAGTTGAAATTTGTTTTAAAGCACTTGTTATTACCATATCTTCCCCATAAATTTTTGATTGTTCAGTATCAACTCCAACAATTTTTGCCTTAAGCTTATTAATTTTAATTTGATTAACAGTATCTTGCACTTGTGCCCCAGCAACAGGAAAAATAATTTTAGCACCCCGTGATAATAATTCATCACTAATAATTTTCCCATCACCAGCTTGAAATGATTGTGAAAACCATGATTCATTTTTATTTAAAACATTTTGAACTTTTACAATTGATTGTAAACTACTAATATTACTATTAATAATTTGCACTTGTTCTAAAATTTGATTTTTTAAAAAATTTAATTTCTGCCCAGGTAAAGAGTTAATGATAGCATTAAAAAGGTCAATTCCAACTAAGAAACCTCACATATAATTTGAAACAGCAATTGGATTATCCATTCCACCATAAGTTCCAACTTTTAATTCTGGACTATATTCATTTTGATGAGCATTTAAATAAATACTTGCCGCTAAACTCGCATAAAATCCAGATGCTTCTGCCTGATAAGTAATTCCAATAATATTTTTTGCTAGTGGTTCATTGGAATTCATATTAATATGGATATTTTGACCACTACCATCAATATATATAATATTGTCAACTAAACCAGCGGCTCATCCAATCGTATTGCCATGATTAAAACCAGGTAATATTAATGTCTTTGCCCCAGCAATTGCCGATGTGATATATGCACTCTTAAAATCACCTGGAGTTTGACTGACTGATTCAAAATAACTTGCTCGTCATTTTGCTTTTTTCCACTGCAATAGTGGCAGTGTTGGATCTAACTTTGAGACAACATACTTACTTGCTCCTTCTCATGCCGACTGATTAAAAGCAAGGTCACTAACTGTTCCCCCATCGGTAATAACCCAAATACTACTATCAAAAGTATATTTTTTAGCGCAGGCAACAACACTACCAACTGAAGTTCCAACAACACTAATTGTTGTAAAAATCTGTAAAAGCCTTTTCATTTCTTTGCTCCTTTGTAAACCTAATGTATCTAAAAATAAAAAACATTAACCCGATACTTCCAATTAAAATATGAATGGTTAATGTTTAGCAAGTAAATTCATTAACCTATAGAGTCTTTTTCCCATGGTAAGACGTAGAAACGCTAGACCATATTACTAGCATATACAGGTGTGTCATTTATTTTTATACTTACATCATAACTCTTTTTTTAAAAAAAAACAATTCAAAAAAATAAAATAAGCAAAAAAATATGAAATTAATACATTAAAAAATAAGCAAAATAAAAAAACAATCTCACCCGGATTGTTTTTTAGGGTATCCATGAAGTATAAGACAAATATAATACAAAGTATGGTCATATTGATAGGGCTAAACTTGTGCTATTTATTATAATTAATAAATATACAATTCTTATACTTCCCTAGACATTTATAATTATATAGTTCAAAAAATAAAATTCAACAATATTTACTTAACTTTTTATATTTTTTGTTATATTTGGAACAAATTTGGAATATAGTTGGAATAAAGTTGGAACAAATAGAAAACCCTTGATTTTACTGGTCTTTTACATTGCTTTATATCACCTAATTAATGTTTTATTTTATTAAAGCTATTTATAAAATAAGAATATCATCAATAAAAAGATCAAAAATAAGGCAGTAAATCAAACAAAAAACAATTTTAATATTGAATTTAGTTTACTTTAATCGTATTATTATTGTGAAATTATCTAAAAGATAATATAATAATTGTAATTTATGTAAAATGCTAACCCCCTGTGGTTATTGGGCTTGTTCAACTCCCCTACCGATACCTTCAACTCCCCTACCGATACCTTCAACTCCCCTACCGACTTAATTTTACATACGCTATTTATTGCAAAGATAAGGAATGGTTAAACCAATGCACAAAAGAAATAACACACGAAAAGTAATGGTTGGTAATATTCAAATTGGTGGACAAAATAAGGTCGTTATTCAGTCCATGACCAATACAAAAACTCATAATATTAAGGCTACTTTAGCACAAATTAATGAATTATATCAAGAAGGGTGTGAAATCGTTAGAATCGCAGTATTAGGAAAAGATGACGCTGCAGCTTTAAAAACGATTGTCGAACAAGCGCCATGTCCCTTAGTTGCCGATATTCATTTTAATCATGAATTTGCTTTAATTGCAGCTGATGCTGGAATTAGTAAAATTCGAATTAATCCTGGAAACATTGGCAGCATTGAAAATACTAAAAAAGTTGTGGCGAAATGTCATGAAAAAAAAATCCCAATTCGAATTGGGGTTAATTCCGGAAGTCTTCCTTTAGATTTAGTTGATAAATATGGCTGAACACCAAAAGCAATGATTGAAAGTGCCCGACGTCATATTGAAATTTTAGAAAATTTAGAATTTTATGATATTATTTTATCCTTAAAAGCAACCGAACCACTAATGGCCATTGAAGCTTATACTTTAGCTAGTCAAGAATGAAATTATCCTCTTCATTTAGGAATCACTGAAGCTGGTAGTCATCATACCGGTACAATCAAATCATGTAGTGGATTATCACCGCTTCTCTTTAATGGCATCGGTGATACTATTCGAATTAGTTTATCAACAGATCCAATTGCAGAAGTAGAAGTTGCAAAACGAATGTTAAATGCGTTAGGTCTTTACGATAAAATAGTTGATGTTATCGCTTGTCCAACATGTGGTCGCCTTGAATATGAACTTTTCCCAGTTGTCAAAGAAATTGAAGAATATACAAAAGAAATGAAATTCCCATTGAAAATTGCAATCTTAGGCTGTGTTGTTAATGGTCCTGGTGAAGCAAAACAAGCAGACATTGGAATTGCCGGTGGAAAAAATGGAGGTATTATTTTTAAAAAAGGTAAAATTTATAAATCATGTAAACAAGATGATCTTATTCCGGAATTAAAATTACTGATTGATGAATATTACCATATTTGACAAGAAGAAAACAGCACAGATAAATCTAACCCTTAATCTATGATACAATTAAAAAGTGATAAAGAAAATAGAGGTGAAAAATGATGGATGTATGTTGTCCAGCAAAAAAACATGATTGTATGGGATGTCGTACATGTAGTAAACCAAAAGTCGGATGTCGTTCTTGTTTAATTTGTATTTCTTGCACAGATTGTATTAATAAAAAATGTGTTTGTTGTAAAGACAAACGATAAAAAATCTAAGTGATTTATGCCACTTAGATTTTTTATTTTATTAATTTGATATTAAATGCGTATATGGAAATTCATTAATCAGAAAATCAAATCATCCGGGATTTGGATTTATATAAGGATAAATTCGTTCAAACTGTTCCAATGCACTATCAAAATCATCATCATTAATATGCCCCTTTGCAACTAAATACATAAAAACAATTGAGGCACTACGATTAACACCTCAAATACAATGAACATAAATTTTTTTAGTTTTGATATTATTATCAATAATTTTTAATGCTTTAATGACAACATTAACATCTAACTCCTGCAAAGTTGGATAATCTTTAAAATTAAAATAAACATGTTGATCATCAATTCACATATATTCTTGATTATCATTCTTAATTTTATGCTTTTGAATTTGTTCACGATAAATTTCAGCAGCACAACTAATTACTAAGTTAATATCATTTGGAATGCTATGACGATCACCAAGATATAAATTGGTAATAATTTTCTTTGCTGACATTTTTATTCTCCTACATCTATTTTTATTTTTCCATTTACATGAAACGGATCAGTAAATTCTTTTAACTTAATCATCGCAATTTCAGTTTTATACGGAGCAAAAGCATGCCCTTTTGCTCCGACATATGGTGTTTCTAAAATTTTTATCATCCCATTTAACTTTGGATGATAAATTATTTTTAAAATTGTCTCAAATCCTAAATAACCATAACCAATATTTTCATGACGATCTTTATGAGCAGATAATGGATTCTTACTATCATTAATGTGTAAACATAACAAACGATCTAAGCCAATTAATTGGTCAAATTCTTCAATAATTGCTTCTAAATTTGTTTCAAACTGATAACCAGCATCATGCATATGGCAAGTATCTCAACAGACGCCAATTTTATCTTTTAACTTTACATTATCAATAATATATTTCAATTGTGCAAAGTTAGTTCCTAATTCGGTCCCCTTTCCAGCCATTGTTTCTAAAGCAATCTTTACCTTTTGGTCTGCAGTTAAAACTAAATTTAAACCTTTAATAATTTGATCTAAACCAACTTGTTCTGGTGCGCCAATGGCACTACCTGGATGTAAGACAATCGTTTTAATCCCAATTTCATCCGCACGAATAATTTCTTTTTTCAAAAACTCAACAGCAATTTCAAAAGTACTAGGATTAGTGGTATTAGCTAAATTAATAATATACGGCGCATGAATAATAACATTATCAATTGAAAAATTTTCTTCTGCTAATTTTTGATAAAATTCTGAAATGAAGAAATGTTCAGTACTAACGCGAATTGTATTTTGGGGTGGTCCGGTATAAATCATCATTGCATTAGCATCATTGTTTAAACTTTCTGTTAATGCTCCAAGCAAATAATCCTGTTGCTTATTCATACTTACATGACTTCCAATAATTAAATTATAATCTTTCATTTTTATGATTATCCCTTTCTTTCTAATTAATTTTATAATATCATATATAAAGACAAGAAAAAATAATTTATAAAGAATGAAAGGATTAATAATGCTTAACGAAGAAAATATTAAACAAATTGACGCAACAATTGATACTGTTTATCAGAAAGTGATTATAAAAAAGAAAGATAAAATTGTGACTTGACAATGAATTAACCTGTTTTTTTATCTTTTGATTATGTTTAGTTTATTTCTTACCATTTTTAGTTTTATTGTGACATATGATCTCCGTTTTAAATTAAATAAAACAATTTTTTTACCCCTTGCAATCGTTGCTTTAGGCTGTTTTATAACAAGTACTATTCTTATTATTTTTATTAAAAAACATCAAAAATATCTAATTCAACAAATTAGAGATAGCATTGATGTTAAAACATTAATTAATTTATATAATGATATTTTTGGCAAAATGATTTCTGATTTAACAATTAGTGATATTACAGCAAAATGAACAATTACTCCGACTAATAATTATCCAATTGCCGAATTTAAAGTTAATGATAATATTATCGTCGGGCAATATCAACATATGCCCTTTAACATTGGTTCTATTAGTCAAGCAACAGCAACAGTTATTGATAACTTACAACCAAATTTAATTCCAAAACCATATAACATACAATATTATCGCTACTTATTTTTAACAATCACAACCCCTACTCTCGAAAATAATAACTTTGAAATTAATCGAAAAAATAAATATCATAAGAATGATTTAACCTTTGATAATTTCTTTTGATATAAAGAATCTAATCCAAATATTACGACAAACCTAAAAAAACTTATCCTAGATAATATGGTTACTACTAACTTAATTCCAAATATTAAAGTTACTAACAAAACAATATCCTTCCAGTTAGCTACCATTTCAACAAATAGTTGAATTGATAACTATGATAGTTTTTTAAATTTTAATATTAGTCTAAATAAAAATGTCATGCTAGATAATATGATCGAAACAATCAAGCATGACAAGCAGACTTTACAAAAAAGTTTTGTCTGATTAAATTTAATTTCAAAAATTAATTAGTATTTATCAACTTTATAATTTGCAATAATTTTATCTAACTTGTAAGATAAAATTCTAGCATCAGGATCAGAAACAACAATTGCCGCTTTAATTCACTTATATTCTAATAGTGATGTTGAAACCATAATAACTTCATTATTAATATCTGTTCCTTCATAATAATCACGAGTTGGAATACGAATAATGTCATTAGGATAATGAACATATTGTAATCCTGAAACAACAGCATCCCCTTTTGAAGTAATAATCATCAAACTACGATATTTAAATTTTGGGAAGATAATATCAATTGTAATTGATTGAACTACTACAAATAAGTATGAACCAAATAAAACTGGTCCAAAGAAGTATTTTGCCTTATGAATTGCTAAATCACCACCAAGTAATCCATTGCTGTCAATATTGAACCCAAGTTTTTTTATTTCCTCAATATGATTTGCTCAATCTGTTCCAAAATAAATGCTAGTAACTTCACTACGGTTTAAAAGAATTGTATGAATTGCCAACATTACAAGAACAATGATATAATTAACAATTCGATTGTAATTAGCGATTGATGTTTTCTTTTTCACCGAATAATAAGCTAATACAAAGTCAGTACCCGCAGTGGAAGCACCACCTTTATAAACTAAACCATAAGCGATTCCATTTAAAATCCCAGCCACCGCGGCAAAAACAAATAATCAAATTTGATACATTCCACCATAATTACTAAATACATTTAAGCTGTTATAGTTAATAATGAAAAATAGTTCTTGCGGATTAATAATTGGAATATAAGCAAACATAAAGTGGAATCCATTTTGTAATGCAATATAAATAATTGTTCGAATTGAAAAACGAATTCCGACTTTCATTACTCCAAAAATAAATAATGGTAAATTAAGAACAAAGAAAAAAACTCAATACATTGTTGTTTGAAATGCTAACTGCTCTTGTTTTGGTCAAATTGCCACAGCCACTCCCCTGGCGATTGCACCAATCCCACTTGGCATAATTCCGTAACTTGTTGTTGCCGCAATAAAATAATCATAACTGACCATTGCTAAAAAAGCCGCAAACGTAATATATCCATAATCCCGAAATAATCGTGATTTAAAATAAGTTTTAAATCGTAAATTAAATTCTTTTCGTGAAATCCGCTCACGACTTCTTGTTTTTCGTCGCCCTTGTTTATATGCATCAATTGATTTATTTTCAACATTCTCAGAACTAACAACGGGATTATTATTATCTAGTTCTACATTTGTTTCTTCATCATGTACCATCTTTTAGATTTCCTTGCCCTTTCTAAACCTTAATTACAATTAAGTATAACACCATCTTCCAAAATAAAAACAACCCAAAGGTTGTTTTTATAATAAAATTAATAATTATTCATTTCTTAAACGAACTGTAACTTTGAATGAACCAACTTTGATTGGGTCATAATCGTTTCTTGTAATATCGACAACTGTATAATCTTTTTGTAATTTTTGATTTAAGTTTCCAAATTTAATTCCTCTGTTTGCCCCTTTATTTGAAGGAATGAAAACTGGGATTTTACGATAATCTAAAGCTGGAATTGCCATATAAATTACAATTTGTTGATATGGTGAATCAACATCTTTTAATGATTCATTTAAATATTTAATAAATTCATTACTTACTAATTGTGAACCAAAGTTTTTATCTTCCACAAATTCATGTGATTGGTTATGTGTAATGTAAAATGAAATTCTAGCATCACAATTTACTAATAAGTATTTTTCAGGTACTGTTGCACCATTATATGTATATGATGATTTATCTTGACATTTTTCAGCAATTGCAGCAGAAATTTCATTTGCAACTGTTTCAATTTTATATAATTTTTCATTATTTAAATCATATTTTGCTGATTTATTTCATAATAATTCATAGTCATTAACACGAACTTGTTCTAAGAATAACAATTTACGTAATCATTTCTTAGGAGCATTTTTTCATTCATCTTCTCCTAAAATTACTTTACTTGGTCCTTCGTTATCCTTTATTTTTGATTTCATTACTTGAATAATGTCTAATGCGACAGGTGTTCGTTCTTGCTTATCAACTAGCATTAATGAAGGTCCAAAACCTGATAATACTTTATGAGTATTTGATTTAAATAATTTGATTCATTGATCATGTTTGATTTCAAATAATTCATTAATTGAATCTAAGTCATCTTGTGATGATTGTGATAAATCAATAATATAATGTGAACTTAATAAGTTAAATAATCTTCTTAATAAGTATTTTAAAGTATTTACTGTTTCATACATTTTAAATTTATGAATTGGGTCATTATCTCATGGTGATAATGCATTATTATAAATAATTTTTAAAGCAATATAATTAACGCTTGATTTCTTAGCAACTTGTGCAATTGCACCAGCTTCTGTATCAATAACGTCAATTGTGTGACCATATTTATCAACCATTTCTTTAAATTGTTTTGAATTATAAATCAGCATATCTGCTGTTCCAGTAACTCCTTCAGTTAATCCTAATTTAAAGTCTTTAATAACTTTAGCAAATTCCCCATCGAATTGGAATGATTCAGGTTCATTAACAATTTGCCCATATTTAATATCTTTAAAAACTGTTAAGTCTGCATCACGATAAATAAATTTTGTTGAAATTGTTGTGTCTCCTGTATCATGTTTATCATTTGTTGACAATGCTAAATCTATATTTAAAATTGTTTGTAAACCAGGATATTTTTCTAATAAGTATGTAATAGCCATAGCAGCATTTGCTTTACCATAACCTACTGTTGCAATAATGAAAGTTTTTCCATGATATTTAACATGTTGAATAACACAGTTTTTTCATCAATATTTTTTTACTGTTTTAATACTGTGCTTATCTTTCATTGTAAAATATGCCGTTGAAATAACACCGATCATTTAGTTTCCACCTCTATTTTTCTAATAATTAATTTCCAAAATTGATTATGTTTAGTGTATCTTACTATAACTAATATTTGATTATAAGCAAAATACAACTATCTTTATTTTATCGTATTTTGGATAAATTAGCAATGGTAAATTATAAAATGTTAAAAATTAATAAAATTATAAAAATTATTTTGTTTTTTATTTATAAAAAAAATAAAAATTATTTTCTATAAATAAAATCATAATCATAATTATTTTTATACATACAGAATATCATGATTTTGAGTTAAAAGCAATTCTTCTTTTTGTTCATGCCTTTCACCTATTGAACTCTGTTTTTGTTGTGCTTTATTCTGACTAATTTGATAACTATCTAAACTAATTTTAACAATATCAAAAAAACTAATTAAAATTAGTGACCCAATAATTCAAGCTGCCCCAGCCATCACCGCTTTTTGTTCTTTTAAACTTAATAATCTCATTTAAAATTAGACAAATAATATTTGATCATAATTCCGATGATTGAAATTATTATGTTTATCTGATCACGTAAGATGAGAACCATTTGGTGCTTTATAACCACCTTCAGTTCGATTCATTTGCTGGGTCGCTAAATAACTTGAAAAACCAGTTGAAATTAAATTTGATAACGAATTACTACAAGCATTTATAATAGCCGCAATGCCAGTTAAAAAAGCTCCCGAAACTTTCCCACCCGTTAGATTTTTTGTTTGTTTTATTGTTAATTTTACCATTTGATTTCCTCCTTATTAATGTTTAACCTTTTGGTTTTATAATTCCTTGTAAAAGAAATGATAAATATCCAACTAGATTAGACAAGCAATTAAAAATAATTTAACTAAAAATATTTATTTTTAAAATTTTAAATCACCGAAGAAAAGAAAAAGGAATGACCCCTGATAAATCCAAAAAATCATTCCAATAGTATCCTTTTATATGTCAATTTTTCATAACATATTTGTAAACAATTACTTTAATTATTATTCCACTGCTAAAATTTTAACTTTATACGGTGCTTGAATTCCTTTAATCTCAACCAAATCACCAACTTTTTGACCAATAATAGCTTTGGCAATTGGCGATTCATTTGAAATAGTATTTTCAAAAGGATTTGCTTCAACTGCTCCCACAATTTTAATTTCAAAGTTTTTATTAATTAATAAATTAGTAAAATGAACTTTACTTCCTAATTTAATAATTCCTGTTTTTGACTTTACTTCCTTAATTTCTTTTGCTTTAGTTAATAAAGATTCAATCTCTTTAATGCGCCCTTCAACTTCAGCTTGTCGATTTCGAGCAGCATCATAATCCGCATTTTCGGATAAATCTCCTTGGGCACGAGCTTCTTTTAACTCTTCAATAACTTCTGGTCGAACAACATTAATTAAATTATCTAATTCCTCTTGTAAATCCTTAATTCCTTCTTTAGTCAGTAAAATTTCTTCATTCATCTAATTTTCCCGTTTCCTCTCCATTTGTAATCTCATCAATCCTTATTATACCTTAAAAAACAAGATAGTTAAGATTTTTCTTTAATTTTGTCGAAAACTCTTGATGAAATAAAAAAATCATCAATATGACAATTTGAAAAATAATTTTGTTTAAGATCATGATTTTGCTTTAAATTTTTTTAAACATTAAAATATAATACCGTTGATTGTTGTTTTGGTGTTAAACCTTTATGTTGGTATTTTCATTTTCATAGATTTAAATAATTTTGAATATTAGTGAAACCCAAACCATGATAATGAATTAAGGCTTCTTTAAGACTGGATTGTAATTTACTAATCTTATTTAACTTTCGATAACTAGTATCAGGGTTTGTACTAGTTTTGGTAGAATATAGAGTAGAATTTGTTTGTTTTGCTACTAATAAATATAATGGTTGCATGTCAGAAATAATTATTGATTTTTCTTTAATTAATTGCTTATTCATATTTTCAATAATTCATTGTTTTTGTAATCGTTTGGTATTGGTGGATTGAACAAAAATATTATTATTGCTATCAACTACCATTTGAATACAGCATTTGGTATTAGTTGAAAATGGATCAAGATGAGTTTTTCGTTTATCAAATTTATCTTTAAAATTACCTTTATGGATTTCTTTAATAAAAGTTTCATCAATTTGGATTTGACCATTTAATTTTTTAAATTTTAATTGAGTATTTTCTAATTGTTTTGATTGCATTAATTTTTGACGATTATATCAAGCAGTTTTTGGTGTTGTTTTAATAAAACGGGAAATTATTTTACTAGATTGTCCTAATAATGAAATTTGAATTAATAAATTTCACTGTTCATAATTTAAATGACTTCAATAAGTAAAATGATGACGAAAAGCATCAAAACTAGCACGACATTTTTTACATAAATATTTTTGTTTTCCTTCGGGATTATGACCATTTTTAACACAATGATAAGATTTACAATCAGGACATATAATGCCTTTATCTCTAAATTTTTGATCAATTTCATTTAAACGTTTTTGTTTTTTGATTACTTCTGCTTCTTTTTTTATTTTTTCAGCAAATTCTAAAAATTGATCATCTGTAAAACTGTTTTTTAATTCTGTAATTATTTTTTCCATCAATTATTTACCTCTATATATTAAAAATATACCTAAAATTAGATATATTCTATAAATATCAAGAGTTTTCGACAAAATTAAAGAGATTTTTTTACTTTTTATTTGTTTGTTCTGTTAATAAAGTTTTAATTTTTGTTGCAATCATATCAATCGCAATTTCATTTCCTTCATAATATGGCACAATAATATCGGCATATTTAATACTTGGTTCAACAAAATATTCGTGCATTGGTTTAACCATTGTTAAATATTGAGTAATAATACTATCAATTGTCCGCCCACGCTCATTTAAATCACGATTTAAACGACGAATAAAACGAATATCATCTTCTGTTTTAATAAAAATTTTAATGTCTGATAATTGGCGGATTTCTTCTAGTGCTAAGCCTAAAATTCCCTCTAAAATAATGACGTCCCCGGCATAACATTAATTGTTTCTTCTAATCGATTATAAACAGTAAAGTCATAAATCGGAATTTGAATTGATTGCTGACGTTTTATCATTGTTAAATGTTGCAATAGTAAGTCTAAATCAAGCGCATTTGGATGGTCAAAGTTAATTTCCTTTCGTTCCGCTAATGTTAAATGATCTAATTTCTTATAATAATGATCCATTTTTAAATAAACAATTTTTTTAGCTGGTAAAATTTCAGCAATTTGATTGGCAACTGTTGTCTTGCCACTAGCTGTTCCTCCAACAATTGTTATTAATTGAATTTTATTCTCTTGTTTTAGCTTCATAATATAAATCCTCCAATGGTATATTCTAATGTTAGTATATCACAAAGAAAAAACAACTTAACAGTTGCTAAGTTGCTTTATTGATCATGTTCTTTTGCATCTTCGATAAGTTCAAGTTGTTTGTATTTATCAAAAATAAGATCTAATTCAGTAAGAATATGATTAGCATCTTGGTAATTAACATTATCTTTACTTTGATATAACGCTTGATTTCGTTTTAAATAATATTTAATTTCATTACGAATTTCTAAAGAAACATATTTTCAATCATCGGTTACTTCAAATTCAGCATCTAATTTTGCTTGTAATTCAGGACGTTCTTTCATACGACGTAAATATTTTTGACGATAATAAGTAAAATATCAAATTGTCGCGAAACTAGCTGAAAATACAACAAAAGCTAATTCAATTCCCGTTCCAATAATTGCACTTTCATGTTCCGCCCCTGTCGTGTTAACAATATTATCAACTAAACTGTAATAATGTCAGACAAATGCAAAAGCCAAAATAATAAAGACAATTGGAAAGACAATATGTTCTCATAATCGCATTTTATTTTTTTGTTGATAACCTAATTTTAAAGTAACGGCAATTACCATCGCATAAATAAAAATCGTAATTGCTGATGAAGCTTCTGTTAACGATGAAATATCAAACGGTTGTTTATATGACATTGCTTGGGCGGCAGTTGCCATAAATCCAAAATCTTTCGTTAAACTAATTCCTTTAATAATATCAGGAATTGCTAATCAAATAAAAATCATTAAACTTGTGATTATTAAGTTTAAAATTGAAGCACGCACTGGTAGTCCATCTTTGTTTAATTTTCGTAAACGATCTGGTAAATACCCTTCCGTTGATAATGGTTGCAATGATGTCCCACCATATAAAGCATTTTGCATCGCAACATTAACTTTTAGTGCTAAAGCACTAATAATCATAATAATAGGGCCACCATATAAAATAATCTTACTATTAAATCCTAGGCTCCAGGTTCCCATATTCATATTTTGAACAAATTTTGTAAAAGCAGCAAAGAAAATAATTGAAATAACAACATAGAAAATTGTACTAATTAACATAATTAAAATAATTCCGCGCCCAATATTTTTTTCGGGATTACTAATATTTCGTCCCGCTGTTGAGAAAACCTCAAATCCAGCAAAGAAAAAGAAGCACGAGTTAAACGCTTTAATAAATCCTGGTAATGAGAATTTAGTATTATGTCCTCAGTAACTTAAATTTTCGCTACCATGTTGCGCTGCTAAAACTAAACCGGCAATAACTAAAAAACCAGCCGTAACTCATTTAATAATTCCTGTCCCATTTGCTAATTTTTTATATAATTTAATACCGCCAAAAATAATTGCTGCCGCTGACATATAAATAACAATTCCAATAAGATCTAATCATAAGTCCCCAAATGCTCCTCAGTTTGCAGCATATCATGGAACAGTGATACTATGATCAGGATTAACTTGTGAAACTCAATCCGCACCAAATGAACCACGGATTAACATCATTACTTGAATTGTAATTAAAAATGGCAACGAAACATATTGCATAAAAGCAACAAATATTCCTCAAAATTTCCCAAAAGTGGTTCGAACATAAATATATGAAGCACCATTATTGTTTGAATGGTGAATTCTTGCCATTTTAGCAAATGCTCATGCACATATTCCAGCAATTAGTCCTTCTACTGCAAATAATCATACAACATGAATACCAATTGAGTCGGGCTCTGAAATATTTGCTAAAATAGCAAAATTACCAATAAAACTAATTCCAACAGTATAATTAAAACCTAATCAAACAAAATCCGCTAAACTAAACTTTTTATTTTGTTCTTTTTTAAGCATAAAATAGTTTTTCCTTTCTAAACAAAAGCATTGTTAATATTTAATTAATGATAATTTTCATAAAAACTAAATTATAACACTTAAATTATTTAAATTATTTAAATTTCTTCTAAATAATTTAAATATAATTATAGCAATGTGAAATAAAAATGCAAGGATTGTTATAAAATCAATATTTTTAACATTTCCTTAGTATTAAATATTTCTTTACAATATAAAAGAGAAGATAAAAATTATCTTCTCTTTTATTAATTAATTTAAATTTTAGTAAATAGTATATAAAATAAAGATAAAAAAATAAAAGCGAGACTTAAATGCAACTAATAAAGAATAAGTTAAAAGAATTATATTAGTTTACGGCGATAAGCAATACTAATATTTTTTGGTTTAATTTGCAAAGAATAATTTAATTCTTTCATAATTGCTTCATTAATTTCTTCATTCAATTGATTTAATTCTTGTTCTTCTAATATTTTTCCACTAATATAAACATGTAAAATATAATTATCAATCAATTGGCATTCTACTTTATCCACAAAATATTTGTGGGTAATATCACGAATTGAATATAAAATAATTTTTTTAATAGTTAATAAACTTACAGCAATACTACCACGATAATTACTATCAATTGTTAACTTATTCAAATTATTAGTCATCTTTCATCGCTCCTCTATTTTTGATGCCCTTATGCTCGCCCAGAATACTTCCCATCTGCTGTTGAAATAGTAATTAATTCACCTTCCTTAATAAATAAAGGCACTTGTAATTCTCAACCCGTTTCCAAAACTGCTTTTTTCATCGCTCCAGAGCTAGTATCACCTTTGACGGCGGCTTCTGCTTCTGCAATTTTTAAATCAACTTTGTCAGGTAAAATAATTCCTAAGACCTCCCCATCATATTTGGTAACAGAAGTCATTATCCCCTCTTTTAAAAAGTTTTTTTCTCATGTTAATCTACTCGATGGAATTTCTAATTGTTCATAACTTTGCGTATCCATAAAAATAACATTTGTTCCATCATCGTATAAGTATTGCATTTCAACCTTATCAATCATTGCTTTTGCAACTTTATCACCACCAGTAAAAGTAATATTAGTTGTGGCATTACTACGAAGATTTTTTACTTTTGCTTTAACATGGGCTTGTCCACGTCCTGATTTTGAATGTTGTGCTTCAATGACAATATAAATATTACCTTCATATTGAAACGTTAAACCTGGGCGGAAATCATTTACACTAATCATTTTATTTTTCCTTTTCTATTCTATTTTTATAATTATAACCTAATTTTAATAATAAATAAAGATACTAAAAAATGTTATTAAGAAAGTGAATTTCCATTTTTCATTTAGCAAATATTAATAAAAAGGTTCAAATTGCTAGTGGCATTGTACCTTTATCGTGTTAATTTAATAAAATAATATTTTGTCCAACATAACGCTCCGAAGTTGGTGCAGCATCAATTTCAATATTTGCTGCCGTTTTTTTAATGTCAAAATGACGGGATGCAAAATAATAAGTTGGATTTAAAATCGCAAAATATCCCATCATCTGCTCAACGGCTAAATCTTTTAAAATCTTTTCTTCATAAGCAAACTTAATTGTTGCTAAAGCAGTTGGTTGTGTGTGATATAAGGCTATTGTAATTATTTCTGTTGCATTAGCAAAGTGCATACTTGTTACACTTGCGGTGATTTTTACTGTAATTAAGGTTGTTTTTTCCCCACCATTAGGTGTTGGTTGTCACATTAAATCAGTTCAACTGGTTGCTACTATTTTTTGATCATAATAAGTAAATTCTAACTCATTACTGGCAACTTGCCCACGATAGGCATTTGTTTCTAAGGCACCGTAAACGGCATTTTTAAAAATTGCTTCAGTTACTGTTGTTATTTTATTTTCTCGATCAAAAACAGGAATTAATGCTAATTGTGTTTTAAATAAATCTAATGAAATTTTAATACGATCACGAGTTTCAATATTATTACAGCTAATAATTGTTATTGGAGCATTAATTACTGTTAAAGCACTAAATATTGTTAATAACTTTTTCATCTTAATAATCCTCCCGAAAAGCAGCATAATCTTTTGTCTGAATGATTGTTAATTGTTGCTGATAACGAGCTTCAATTATTTGCCGTTCATTAGTTGTTAACAAATAGCGGTTTAATTCCATTCCTCAATGTTTATATTTTGAACTTCCATAACCAACCGTAATTTGTGTTCGTGGAGTAACATACGAAATTCGAATTTGATATGAACCATTTGGAACATAAGCTGGAATAAAAACAAAATCAGTATAAATTGAATTAAACTCTGCTTTCGCAAAATTCTTATAGCGATCAGTTATTGCGTTAGGATCAGTAATATTATCAGCTGTCGTGACTTGATTTGTATAATTTTTAAAAACATCATAAAAACTTTTAATTGCAGTAGTATCTTTTAAACGATTCCAATATGGATTATCTAGTGTATTTTGGATATCCGCAAAATCAGGCGCAAGATTATTTGTTAGTTTTAAATCGCTAAAAATCCGTGATGTCCCTGAATAATATTGGAGATCACCACCAAGCGAAAATGTATGTAAATAAGTATACGGGTCAGCATAATCTGGTGATCATCCACCAACTAATATATCTCAATCTGCTTTTTTCGTGCGACTATTATACTCAGTGGCATCAACAGTAATATCTGGAATAATTTTAATGACATTATTTTCAGCATTAAATGAATCAATCATATTTAATAAAAACTTATTGGTTGTTAAAGTTCCGGCCCCATTCATTAAGAAACGCATTGTGACACTAGATGAACCAGTATTTTGTTGTAACCAAGTACGAATCTCATCTAAAATATTTTGATCATTTTCTATCAAACTTTCGTTATGATATAATGCATCACTACCATCTTTTAATAATTGACTACTTGCTTGAACATCATCATTTAAATATTTCTTAGCATATTCTTCTTCAACATAAGTTGCATAATCAACATTGCCATTATGAACAAAATAACGGGCCGTATAAACATTTCGCAAGAATTTTGATGTTGGAGAATCATCTAACGCTTCTGAAAAATATTTAACAAATTTACTACGATCTAAATGAGTCGCTAAGTATTTCCGAACTTTATCATATTGTAATGCTTTACTAGCATTTAATCCTTCTGCTGCCAGTTTACTATTCTTATTTAAAATATTAGCATTAGCATAATTAAACCTTATCGTATAGGTTGTTGGATCGGGATTAACAATACTTGAAGCCCCACTAAAAGTTGGATTAGCTGGATTAGGGCCAACATATTTTCCCCAACCATTTGTATCAGTTGGTTGGACAAGAAAATCATTAACATCACCAGATTCAAATAATACCCGCTCACGTGAAACATCATTATTTGCTAAGTATGTATAATTTAATTTATCAATATATGCTAATTTAGCATGACGATATTCCGGATTTTTTCGTAATAAAATTTGGGAAGTTGAACTATATTGTTCAACTAAATACGCTCCAGAATATCAAATATTTTTAAAGTTTGTCCCATAATTATAACCTTGCAACAATGCTTTTTCTGGCATTGGGGCAAAAGCCAAGTAAGTCATTAATGTATCAAAATACTCCGCTGGTTTTGTTAATTTTATTGTGATCTCATCATCTGTATCATTAACATGCATCCCTAATTTACTTCAAATTGGATCATTGTAATAATCTTGTTGATAATTTCCAGCTTGAAAATAATCTCATATTTCTTGGGCACCAGCAATAAAAGTTCGTCATAATCCTGCTGTGGCGGATAGATTTTTTGGAAATAATACAAACTTAGCCGTATTAATCATATCCGTTGCTTTAATTCGACGTTGAACATTACCATGTTGGTCAAATCATTTTGCCGCTGGTGATATTTGATATGTTCATTCACTTTGATCGGCATTTGGTTGGCCAACATATTTTGATGCTTTATCAGTTTGCACAGCAATGTCACCAAAATTACGATTATATTTATCACTTGCCACTAACGTTCCCACTAAATCTGCTAGAATTTTGTTATCTTCTGCTTGCATTGTTGAACCACTCGACCATGATGTTAAGGGAAATTTAAAAACATAACGAAAAACATTATCGTGATTTAAGCGATTAGCTAAGTACTCTAAACTAATCCCACATGATACTACCAAAGGGGTGACAGTTATCATTGTTGTTAAACTTGCAAAAAGTGCTAATTTCTTTTTTAACATAATTATGCCTCCTTACTTTTTACTTCAGCAATTTTTGCTTTTGCTGTTGCAATTTCACGAGAATTACCAAATAAATAATGTCCCGCTTTAATTTCAATAAACTCTGGTAAATCAAATAAATAATCTCAATGTTCCTTCTCTGGTTCATAAATAAAGTGAATTTTTTCCTTTTCATAATTTGGATTAGGTAACGGAATTGCTGATAATAATGCCCGTGTATATGGATGCATAGGATTTGCAAATAATTCTTCCGCGGGAGCTAATTCAACTAATTGACCATGATAAATCACCGCAATCCGATCAGCAATAAAACGAACAACCGATAAATCATGAGCCACAAAAATATACGTTAAATTATATTTTTGCTGAAATGTTTTTAATAAATTTAAAACTTGGGCACGAATTGAAACATCTAACGCTGAAATTGGCTCATCCGCGATAATAAATTGTGGTTTCATAATTAAAGCTCGCGCAATCCCAATACGTTGACGTTGCCCACCTGAAAATTCATGTGAATAACGTGATAAATGTTCTGGTAACAAACCAACTTCTTTTAAAATATTTAAAATTAAAAAACTTTTAACATTTTTATCAACAACATCTTTTAATGTTAATTTTTTTTCATTTTTAGTTAAATTATTATTATAATAAGTTAAATATAAATTCCGAGCTTCATCATTTTGATATAATTCAGGAAAATTAGTTAACCCTTCACCAACAATTTCGGCAACTGAAATCCGATCATTTAATGATGAAGACGGATCTTGAAAAATCATTTGAATTGTTTTCTTTTGTTGATGATTTTCTTTGCGTGTTGGTAATTTAAACAATTTAGTTTCTTTAACAATTTCATCAATTAAAGGCAAGTCTAACAAATCTAATAACCGATTAGAATCCTTAATTTCTGTATACGAATATTTATCTTCTTTTTGAATTCATGAATAATATAATCTAATTGTTTCTTTATCACGAAAAACACCGTGTCTTGCCAAATAAGATAAATCAGCTAGCATTTCCTCTAATTCTTTTTTGTCAGTTATCTGGACTAAAATTTCTTTTAAAGGTTGACTACATTCATCATCGGATAATGCCATTAATGTTGTTTTAAAATCTGTTGCTGCCAATAAATTAGCACAAGCAGCGGATGAAATTGATGTTCTTAATAAACTATTATCATATTTTTCTTTTAAAACAAGAATTGCTGTGGCATTTTCTTGGGCATTTAATTCTAAATTTTTTAATTGCTTTAAATATTCCTTTTCAAAATCTTTTTTAAAAACATTATAACGTTTATTATAAGCAAGAATATACTTCATTCGTCTTGATGTTGGGACAAAAAGAATAAAAGCTTTCCGTTGATTTTTAGCAATACTTTTAATATTTTCTAGTAATTTATTATGAACTAATAATAATTCCTCTAGTGTTTGAAAAGATTTATCATAATATTTTTTTGTTTGCGGAAGAATAAAATTATCTTTTAGTTCCCTTCGAATTTGTTCTAATTTTAAAATAACTTTATAAATTTGATGTCCTTGTAAAATACATTCTTCAATGATTTCAATATTCTCTCGTACCCGTGTTGTAATCTCTACTTCTAAAGGCACAGGCAAGGATGGAACTCATTCATGTAAATTATTAACAAAACGAAAGATTCGTTGATATGCTTTTAAAATTTCTTTTAATAAAATCAAATTGTTTTCATACATTTCTTTTACTAAAGCAAATTGATTATTACTATGATTAAAATTTAATAAATTAATTTTATTTAAAGCAAGGTCATTAGTAATTAAATAATTATTCGCTTCGTAGCGAATTAACTCCTTAGTATTGACGATATAACGTTTATTTTCAAAATAACGATAATAACTAATTTTTAAATTATTAATATAATTATCTAGATTTCTATTTAGTAACATATTATTGTTTTTTAAAAGTCGTAATTGTTCATTAATGTGCAAATTAATTTTATATAATTGTGGTGGTTTTCCACGAATTACCTGATAATTCATATAGACTGTGCCATCTTTAATTGGTTGAACTCCAGCAATTGCCCGTCCAATTGTTGTTTTACCACTGCCAGATTCTCCAACAATACTAAAAATTTCTCCACGATAAATATCAAAATTTGCTCTTTTAACCGCATTTACTTTTTTATTTTTTTGGCGAAATTGAATTAACAAATCGCGAACCATAATAAATTGTTCTTGTTCGTTTTTGTTCATCTTAATCACCTACCTTTGCATCATTTTTAATTTTTTCTAATTGTCGTAACTGTTTTGGTTTTTCCACTTTTGTGGCACGAGGATCTAATAATCATGTTTTAGCATAATGGGTTTCAGTTACTTTAAACATTGGTGGTTCTAATAAATAATCAATTTTCATTGCATATTTATTGCGGGGGGCAAAAGGATCACCATATACTTTAGCATATAACGATGGTGGTGAACCAGGAATTGAATAAAGTTCTTCCCCTTTTTCCCCAAATTGTGGTAATGAAGATAATAATGCTCATGTATATGGATGTTTTGGATTAAAAAAGATTTCATTAACAGTACCATATTCAACAATTTGTCCTGCATACATCACAGCCACACGGTCGGCAATATTTGCAACAACCCCTAAGTCATGAGTAATAAAAATAACGGTAAATTTGTATTCTTTTTGTAATTCTTTAATTAAATCCAAAATTTGCGCTTGAATTGTTACATCCAACGCCGTTGTTGGTTCATCACAAATTAAAATCTTTGGTTGACATGCTAACGCAATCGCAATTACAACCCGTTGTCGCATTCCTCCTGAATACATTCCTGGAATATCATGATAACGTTTTTTTGCATTTGAAATTCCAACTTTTTCTAATAATTCAATCGCATCTTTTTTTGCTGCTGAACGCGAAAATTTACGATGTTTTCGTAACACTTCTGAAATTTGAAATCCAACAGATAATAATGGATTTAATGATGTCATTGGGTCTTGAAAAATTGTCGCAATGGTTTGCCCTCGGAGCTTACTAATTTGTTTTGCTGCTTTTAATTTATTAATAAATGTAAAATTCTTAATTAAATTTCATTCTTCACATAAATTATTAAAATCATTCTCATCTAATGGCTGCTGTTGTAACATTAAAAGATTCATTTTATTAATTCGATAACGAACACCATCAGTAAAAGTCACTTTATTAAAATAAGCTGCAATCTTTTCAAATGCTTCAGGACTTGGAACTATTTTTTCGGTAAAATATTTGTTTAAGAACTGCATATTTTTATTTAGTAATCTTTTTTCTAATCATGATAAATTTTTTATCTTATTAATTTCATTTAAATAATCCGTAATTCGACTTTGCAATAATTCAATTTTTTTATCTTTAAGTTCTGAATCTAATAACATTGTTTGCTGTTTTTGATATTTTTTTAATTGTAGATTAATTTTTATTAATTTATTATTGACACGATTTGAATGAGTAAAATTAATTTGTTTTTTTAATTCTTGCTCTTTTGCTTTCAACTGGGTAATATCTGCTTTAACTGTTTCTAATTGTAAATTATTAATTATTTTAATTTTTTGTTCTGTTCTCGTAATTAATTTTTTATTATATTTAACAATATTTTTCCGTAAATTACTATCTAACAAAATCTTGTGAAAATCCACTAAGTGAACTGACTTTTTAAAATAAGTTAACTCATCAGCTAAAATATTTCTTGATGGGGTGTAAACAATTGCCCCATTACTAATTCAGCCATTACTTTCTAACATATTCGTAAAAGTTTTTGTCATTACTGACTTTCCACTCCCTGATTCTCCAACAATTGCTAATGTTTCACCATCATAGATATCAAATGAAATATTACGAATTGCTGTTAACACATTCGCTCGAGTTTTAAATTTTATAACTAATTTTTTAATTGAAATAACAATTTCTTTCTTCATAACGCAATATCCTCCTTTAATACTTTTTTTATTTATAATGGTTTTTTGGATCTAGTGAATCAGCAAATACTTTCCCAAATAAGAAGAATAAAACCGATGTACCAGCAATAAAACAAACAGGAATAATTAATAAATGAGGATAATCTTGTCATTTACTTGATGCTAATACTTCATTTAAAATAAATCCCAAAGTTGTATTTTCCCGTCCTTGAATAAAACCAAAGTTAAAGTAATTCAAAGTTGAATCAATTGCAATTGCCATTGGAACAGCAAATGAAGCAGTTTGAACAATTAATGGCAAAATACGGGGCATAATATTTTTTGCCACAATTTTTGGCCCTGATGTACCTAGCATTTTTGAAGCAATATTATATTCAGTATTACGAACTAGAATAATTTGAACCCGAATAACTTCGGCCAAAGTAATCCAACTCGTCAATGATACGGCAAAGATAATTATTAACATTGATTTCCCTAAGGCAAAAATAATAATTAACCATAAAATTAAAGTTGGTACTAAATTTAAAAATCTAGTAATTTCAATAAATAAGATATCAAATTTCTTATAAAATCCTCAAATTGATCCAATTATAATTCCTAATAAAATTTGAATTAAAGCAATAATTAACGTAAACAATAACGTAGTTCGCATCCCAATTCAAATCTTATCTCAATAATTTTCACCATTCATTCCTAACCCAAATAAATAAGTACTATTTGGCCCTAATGGTTGTTGATAATTTGGAATTGGCAAATTGTTTGGTAATGGATTCGCAACTTTCCCAATGGGGACAATCACTGTTAATAAAATAATTGCAAGTAATAATAGTAAACAAATAATAAATGTTTTCTTAGCAATTAAGATTTTTCCAACCACTTTTCAATAACTATATGATTTAGTTGAAAGTCGTTCATTTTCTTCAATTTGGGGACCAACAATTTCAAATAAATTTGAGTCTAAATTATTAATGTCATAGTTTTGATATTCAAATAATTCTTCATCTGTGATTCTTTTCATTATCTTGTTCCTTTCTTTACTTTGTTAATTTTATACGGGGATCTAATACTGCCATAATAATATCGGCCAATAAACTAGTAATAATTCCTGCCGTTGCAGTTAAGAGAATATAACCCATAACAACAAAGGAATCTTTATTTCCTACTCCAGAAACAATAAATTTACTCATTCCCGGAATTGCTCAGTTTTGTTCGGCAAAAATACTTGCCCCAAAAATAGTTGTTACAAAAGCAGTCGGTAATAATCGAAAGATTCGAATTCCAGCATTACGGAAAATATGAATATAAAAAATATAACGACTAGTCATTCCTTTTGATAAGGCAAATTTTGTATAGTCAGCTGTCATTTCATCAATGACATATCTTCTTGTATTAATCACAATTGGCGGTGTAATCATTAGAAAAATCGCAAAAACTGGTCAAAACTTAGTATCAAAAGTTCCGGAACTAAATAAACCATGAGCATAAAAAACATTAATTGAAATTAAATAAATCCCGACTACTAAGACAACTGGGGGAATTGCTAAAAAGATAATGGAACCAGCATTAATTGTATTATCAACTCCACGTTCCTTATTTTTAGCAGCAATAATTCCTAATGGAACACCAATTACATATGCTAATAAAACAGCTATTGATCCAAACGCAAATGAATATGGAATTGCTCTAGAAAAAATCTCTGTGACTAATTCCCCTGGTTGAGCAACAGCAGTCGAAAAAACTACTCCTAAGTAAAAGAATGTTGTAATTTTATCCCCAACTAATTCTCCTGTTACTGAATTAAAGGCACTATTAACAATTATTGTTTTCTTAATAAAAGGCATAATATTACGTAAATATGTCCCTAATTGTGTTCAAATCGAGCCATATACCCCAAAAATTTTCATTCTTTGTTCTAGCAAATTGTTATATTCTGGTGTGCCGGGTAAAATTTTTAATTTATTAATATCAATATCTGAAATATAAATATCATCTGGTGTTACTAATCGCAATAAGATAAAAATAACACAAATTGCTAATAATAATGTGATTATAGCAAAAAAGATTCTTTTCAATGAATAACCTATTAACGGAAAACGATCAAAAAATTCTCGGCGGAAGTGGTTAAACCCAACAGCTTTATATTTCATTTCAGCAAGTCAAGATGTCCGTTTATTTGTTCCTTGCGAATCTAATGCAACGTTAGCAAACTTTTGATCATATTCTTTTTCAACTAAAGTATTTTTTTTGGAAATATTTTTAGTTTTGTTAATTTCCTTCATATATTTTTTCCCCTCCTTTAATTAAGGAAAAATAAAATGTCCCTTATAATTTAATTTTAATAAAATAATGTACTTAAAATAATTCATTCAAATATAATGTGCTTGATACAAAATATAATTTTATATTATGTTATTATATTTTACTTTTACAAAAAATACAATATAATTTAATAATAAATTCAAAAAAAAATAATAAAAGGAGCAAAAATGGCAAAAAAAAAGAATATTTTTAAAAAATTACACCAATTAAAACAAGAAGAAAAAGAAACACATCAAAAAGAAGTTGCAGAAATTGTGAATGAGACATATCAAAATCACAATTTAAAATTAGATACTTATCAGAACTTAAAAAGAATTACCTGATTTAATTATTTAATAGCAATCTTAGTTAGTGCTATTTTAGTTGGGTTTAGTTTCATATTAGGTATTTTTGCATTTAAAGACATTAAAAAAACAGAATGAATTGTTGTCAGCTTTTTAGCTATTATCTTATTAATTTGACTAATTTTAGGGTGATATAAAAATAAAACCGCTGCTGCTTATTTTAATGATCATCGTCGCCGTTATCAACCAACTTTAACAGATGAAGAAGCAAAAATTAAAAAGATTCGCTCTGTTTTATTAATCATTGCTGCGATTTTATTAATTTGTTCTTTAATTATTTTTTTTACAATATAAATTACCTTCTCAAATTAAAGAAAAAGACCTTACTAATAAAAGTAAGGTCTTTAAAACAAAATAATTAATAAAAATTACATTTTTATGTTCATACTAATAATTTAATATTATTTGTTTTTATTTTTGACTGCTCTTGAGTGATAATATCAGGATGAATTCTACCAATACTTGCCATTTTTTCAGTAAATTTTTCATCAAACTTTTCTTTATATTTTTGATAATAATTTTCTGTTTCAGTACTGCTTTGTTTATCTTTTTCTTTCTTTAAATCTAAGTATTTTTTAAATAACATGAAAGCGGCATAATACATTACAGCAACGGCAAATCATTTTAAATAATAAGTAAAATCATTCATTTTAACCCCTAAGCCACCTTGAATTCCAACAAAAACAATGAAGAACGCCGTAACAGTGCCAACAACCCCACCAATTAAAAGGCCATAAGCAACTTTCGGACTATAATTATTATCTCGATGAAATGTTCAAGCGGTAGTTGGTAACGCAAAACCTGCGGCACAAGTCATAATTGGAAAAGCAATAATTGTTTCCATTCCTAACAATGAAACAATTGCTAATGCCGGGGCATATAATCCGACACCAAAACTTTGCAAACCACCAATAATAAAGAACGCAATAATTCCAACAGCTAATTTTCAACCACTAAGTCCTTTTGTTCCAGCTGTATTAAATAAACCAACTTGCGTTAAAATCATTAAAATTCCCGCAACCGCTAACGAAATTGCAACAAATAACGCAACAAATCTCTTATTAACTTTATTAACAATTTTAGCAGCACAAAAAGCTCCTAACATTGCGGCGATAACTAATGTCACTAAAGTTACTAATTCAACCTGAATCGCACTAACAAATAATGTTCCTGCTAATAAATTGGGAATTGTTAAACCAATATTTAAGGTTCCCGGTAATTTTTTAACATCCGGGACACTATTTGTGGCATTTAAAGCTGCAACAGTTACAACAAAACTACCAACGCCAATTGTGTCAGTAAAACTACCAAAAAAACCAATTGTTGAAACTTTAAAGAGATTTTCTTTTTTATCTAAAAAAATTCGTTTTGTTGTATTACAAACAATAAAACCTAAAAATCCAATAATCAAAATGATTCCAATACACATAAAGATAAAAGCCGTTAAATGGTTCTTATCTGTAAAAGTAAACTTTTGACCATCATTAGCAATCTTAAAATAAAATAAGTAATTTACTAATAAACTGGCTAATAATAACAATAATGTTATACCAACCGCAATTATCGCAATTGTTTTACCATTCAAATTTCGCTTCATTGTATTGTATTCTGTTTTAACCTTTTTCAACTGTTGATTTTTTACCTGTTTTGAAATTGTCGAATCATGCGAAATAGTAGTAATTTTTGTTTTAAACTCTTGTTCTAAAACTTGATAATTTAAATCCCTTTTTAAGTTATTAGTTTCGTCATATTCTCACATTGCTAATGAATAATTTAGATTTAAATAATCTTGAATTTTTTGACAATATTGAGAATAAGTTTCTTTAATATATTTTTCTTTTCTTATAAAATCATTTTCGGTAATAATATTCTTTTTAAGAGCTTGTTTTAAAAACAAAAGTTGTTGTTTATAAAATGTTTTTAATTCTCCTTGTCGCTCAGTTCATTGATAAATATTTTCTGTGTGATGAAGTAAATCATTTTCATTTTTAATAATATTTTCTACTTGAACTTGATTTTCCATATTTTATTTAAAGGCTATAACTTCAATTTCAACAAGACCAGCTTTAGGCAAGTCCTTTACAGCGAATGTACTTCGTGCTGGTTTATGTGAACCAAAGAATCCTTCATAAACTTCATTGACAACAGAAAAATCGTTAATATCTTTTAATAAAATTGCTTTAATTTTGTCGAAAACTCTTGATATTTATAGAATATATCTAATTTTAGGTATATTTTTAATATATAGAGGTAAATAATTGATGGAAAAAATAATTACAGAATTAAAAAACAGTTTTACAGATGATCAATTTTTAGAATTTGCTGAAAAAATAAAAAAAGAAGCAGAAGTAATCAAAAAACAAAAACGTTTAAATGAAATTGATCAAAAATTTAGAGATAAAGGCATTATATGTCCTGATTGTAAATCTTATCATTGTGTTAAAAATGGTCATAATCCCGAAGGAAAACAAAAATATTTATGTAAAAAATGTCGTGCTAGTTTTGATGCTTTTCGTCATCATTTTACTTATTGAAGTCATTTAAATTATGAACAGTGAAATTTATTAATTCAAATTTCATTATTAGGACAATCTAGTAAAATAATTTCCCGTTTTATTAAAACAACACCAAAAACTGCTTGATATAATCGTCAAAAATTAATGCAATCAAAACAATTAGAAAATACTCAATTAAAATTTAAAAAATTAAATGGTCAAATCCAAATTGATGAAACTTTTATTAAAGAAATCCATAAAGGTAATTTTAAAGATAAATTTGATAAACGAAAAACTCATCTTGATCCATTTTCAACTAATACCAAATGCTGTATTCAAATGGTAGTTGATAGCAATAATAATATTTTTGTTCAATCCACCAATACCAAACGATTACAAAAACAATGAATTATTGAAAATATGAATAAGCAATTAATTAAAGAAAAATCAATAATTATTTCTGACATGCAACCATTATATTTATTAGTAGCAAAACAAACAAATTCTACTCTATATTCTACCAAAACTAGTACAAACCCTGATACTAGTTATCGAAAGTTAAATAAGATTAGTAAATTACAATCGAGTCTTAAAGAAGCCTTAATTCATTATCATGGTTTGGGTTTCACTAATATTCAAAATTATTTAAATCTATGAAAATGAAAATACCAACATAAAGGTTTAACACCAAAACAACAATCAACGGTATTATATTTTAACGTTTAAAAAATTTAAAGCAAAATCATGATCTTAAACAAAATTATTTTTCAAATTGTCATATTGATGATTTTTTTATTTCATCAAGAGTTTTCGACAAAATTAAAGATAAAATTGTTGTTTTAACAACATCATTTTTGTTATAATGCGCTGCTGTTAAAATTGCATTAATATTTGTTAACACTTGCATTGCTTGCGTTTTAATGTCAGAACCTAATATCATTGTTTTTGGATCAAATCCTAATTGACCTGAAATGTATAAAAAGCCGTTAGTAAGTTGTACTGCTTGAGAATATGGACCCACCGCTTTGGGGGCTTGATCGGTATAAATTAATTCCATTATTTAGTAATTGAATTAATAAATTCTTTTTCCATAACAATATATCCTAAATTCTCTAAATCAGTAACAATGTTTTCTAACTCTACTTTTAAATTAATTTCAACTACTAATCGGATAATTTCACGACTAATCTCTAAACTATTTTCTAATTGTGAATCTGAACACCATGTGAATCAACAACATTTGTAATTTTCGTCAAATGACCTTTCCCCAGGGGGGCATCAATTTTTAAAACAACACGACGGCGTTGATTAATTAAAGCTCGATTTGTAATATTTAAAAATGTTGTAACATCAATGTTTCCACCTGATAAAACACAAGCAATTTTTTTATCTTTAACATTTAATTTATTAAATAAAATTGCAGCTGTCGTGACGGCTCCTGCTCCTTCTGCAACAATTTTACAATTTTCAAATAAAAATAAAATTGTCTCAGCAATCTCTTCTTCCGAAACAAGAATAACATCATCGACATATTTGTTTAAAAGTTCAAAGGTAATATTACCCGTTTGTTTAACAGCAATGCCATCAGCAATTGATAATTTGCCTTTAACTTGAAATGGTTTTTTTGTTTTTCGAGCTTCGTAATAGCTCGGAACATTTGAACTTTGCACACCGATTAATTTACAATTGGGATTTACAGCTTTAATATAACTTGCAATTCCTGAAAGAATTCCTCCCCCACCAATTGGGACAAGAACGTAATCAACATCTTTCAAGTCTTCTAATATTTCTATTGCAATTGTTCCCTGACCAATAATAACATCAAGATCATTAAAAGCATGAACAAATACTTTGTCTTCTGCTTCAGCGATCTCTAAGGCTTTCTTATTGGCATCGTCAAAAAAAATCACCATGTAAAATTACTTCCACACCATAATTTTTAGTTGCATTAATTTTACTAATTGGTGCCGTTTTTGGCATAACAATTGTTGCTGGAACATTTAATAAATTAGCAGCAAAGCTAACTCCTTGTGAATGGTTACCAGCACTAGCCGCAACAACACCTTTTTTAATTACTGCAGGTTCAAGAGTCATCATTTTTGATAGTGCTCCTCGTAATTTAAACGAACCTGCCCGTTGTAAATTTTCTAATTTTAAATATACTTCATTACCAGTAATTTTACTTAACTTCGTTGCATAAATGACTGGTGTTTTAATAATATGTTTTTTAATTTTGTTATATGTATTTTCAATTTGTTCTTTTGAAATATCATATTGCATATTTTTTTTCCTTTCCAAAAAAGCTTTTGGCCTAATTAAATTATATCCAAAAAATAAGAAAAAAAAGTATTTTAAAATGTAAAATTTAACACTATTAATATGTATGACTATTACATTTCTGTCTATTATCACTATCTATAACCTGTAATATAAAATACCACAATAAAATTTAGCAAGAAATTAAATTTTTGATAATTTAAAAAAAAAACATATTTTAAATTATCAAAAGTTGATTATTATTTAAAATACTATTTATTATCCTTTTGCAATTATTTTTTATAAATGATATTATCTCGATGTCAATATTTATATTTTTTAGATTTATCAATTTTAGCAGTTCTAACTTTTGCCACAATTCATAAAACTCCATTAATATTAATAAATAAAGTAGTTCTTTTCCCACTATTTAATTCAAACATATGATATGTTTTGTTTTGTTTATTCCAAATAAATGATAAAACTTTATAAATTACATGATCAACTGCATAGGCTACCCCTTTAAAACATGTTAATAAAACTATTAAACTGAACATTAAATCTGTTAAGTAATGTGTTCTTGAAAGAATTTGCATAAATGCCATCATCACAATATTTGCTATAAAGAATCCAAATACTAATCATTTTCATCAAGTAATATTTTGCTTACGTTTTACATTCATAAAATATAATAAAAATCCATAAACAGGCATTGATGAGGAATTCATATGGCCAGATGGAAAGGCCTTATCACTTCAACAATGCGTCCCTTCTCCTCCTTTACCTAATAAAAAATTTCAGTATTCAGATTTAAATCCTTGAATTTGTCATCAATCTAAATATTCAGCATTAACGATATTAGTTGGTTTATTTGTTCAATTAGTTGGTAAATTATCAATAACATATTGATAATCAACATGAACTCAATATGGTCGACCAAAGAAAGTTTTCAAAAGTGGATCAAAAGTAACCCCAAAAAGACCAAATACAACAAATATTTTTAATGCATCAATTCAATAATTATTAGTTAGTAAATCATCTCTTTTTGAAAATTTAACTCTTAAAAATCAAGCAATGCCACACATTAATATAACTTCGATACTAAGTTGAATTGTCATTGCTACAATTGTATTTGTGCCATCAAGACCAAATCAATAATTTCTTCCTTTCCCCCCAAAAGCATCAAATGTTGATTGTTGATAAATCATTCTAGTAATAATTAATGTAAATAAAATTATAAATAAAGCATAAACTATAATGATGACAGTTCCTAGAAATTTAAATTTAAATTTAATATTTAAACTTTCTAACAAAATTCCAAAACCAGCAAACATAAATGGAACTGTCATTGTATAAGCTAGTTTATCTCAAAATAAACTTAATCAACTTAACGGGCCATTATCATTTAAATCACCAATAGCCTTTGCAATTTGTCTATCTCAAATACTTCCTACAATAAAAAGTGTAATAACAAGAATTAATGTCGTAATTTTTAATATTCTAAAAACAAATTTGTATTTATTATTTTTATTAATAAATGATGAACCATCAAAATAGAACGCGTTATTTATTTTTTTCTTGGGCCTTAGGATATTCATAAAATTATTATATCATAATTAAAAAAACAATTTATATTTATTGATATTTTGCTCATTTTATTATAATAAAAAACTTTCTTATTCGAAGAATACTTTCTTATAAAATAAAGTAATTTTCGAAATAAAAAAGCTTAATAATTTTCTATAAAGATCTATTTCATCCTAACCATAAACCAGATTATCGCGAAAGCCCCCCTGGTCCAGGTCCTGATCCAGAACCAGGCAAGAGAGTCGGACTATTTTGTTTTTGTTTTTTCCGTGATTTCCGATTTGTTGTCATATTAGATGGCAAAGTAATATTTAATTTTTGTAATAAGAAATCAAATGAAAATTCAACTTCACTAATTTTTGTAATCTTAATTTTTTTCTTTAAAGCATACTGCGTTACATAGTATAAATGTAACGGCGAATTTAACACAAAATTCAAATAATTATTTGTCTTATCATATCAATTTGGCACCCGATTAGAGTTAAAATAACGAATCATTGCCTGTGGATTATTAGTAACAAGATAATAACTGTTTTTAATATTAAAAGCTGCTAATTGACCACTATAAATTTGAATTCCATTCATTACCATTGTAAATTCATCAATATAGTCTTTAATTTCATCCAATAAATGCGATGAAAAAAAGACTGTTTTCCCTCGTAAGGTTAATTGTTTTAAATAAAAAATAATTTTTTTTCGATTGTTAATATCTAATCCCGCTTCTGGTTCATCAAGAATTAATATTTCTGGATCATGAATAATTCCTTGAATAATCATTATTCTTTTTTTCATCCCTGATGAAAAAGAATTGACATTTTTATCACGATGTTCTCAAAGTTCCAGTGACTTCATTAAGTATTCAATTCGTTCCCTCAAGTATTTCCCTCGTAAACCATTTGTTTTTCCCATATACTTTAAAAAGTTATACGAACTAATGTTTTCTGGAAAAGTAATAAATTCTGGGACATAACCTATCATTTTTTTCATTTTAATTTTTGTTGCTTTGTTACCAAAAATTGAAATATCACCTTTAAAACCTTTTAACCCACCAATTAAAGATTTAATAAAAACGGTTTTTCCACTACCAGAAGCTCCTAAAATTGCATGTAATTTTCCTCGTCCAACATTAAAGTTAAAAGGTCCAATAATACTATTCTTAAATTTTTTGGTAAAATTACGTGATGAAATGGCAACTTCACTAACAACTACTGCATTATTATTCATTTTTGAACATCTCCTTTCAAATTTTAAGTAATATTCTTACGACGTAATATCAAATAAGAACATATTAAGAAAAATCCTGATAAACCTAAATAAGCATATTGAATTAATTCAATATTTAGAAATGGTTTTGGATCAACATCAAGTTTCTTATCGCTTCCCAATGTTAATCTAAAATCTTGATAACTCATTAAATAATTATTTTGAACACTAAAATCAATATTGCTTCGCTCTAATGGTTCAAATCAGAATGGTATATATTTTAACGAAGCAGTTCAAATTTGATTCCAATGTTCAATAATATTAAATTTAGAAATTAAAGCATAAGTATTCATTAAATTATCATATTTAATTCATTCATTATTAACTTTTATTGGTTGTTCTTCCAATAACTTGTAATCCATTATTTTCTTTAAAATATCAATTTCAATTTCACGAAGGACAAAAAGAGTTGGTGAATCAAAATAATTTATAATTCAATCTCTAAAGTCAGTACCATTACTATAATCGGATAAAGTTCCTATATATTCACTATCTCATTCTTGTCTAAAGACATCAGTTGGATTAAATGAACTTGGTTCAGATAGTTTCCGTTCAGCTGTTACTAATTTGCTATCATTCGGTGCCGATAGACTATAATATGATTCATCAGGGTTAGAATAAAATAATGATGTTCCATTAAAAAGATTCATAGTAATATAATTTGTTCATGATCCTGCCGCTTTTAAAACAACTCCCATATAATCTGCAAGTTCTTTTTCTATTGGTTTAGTTTGATCTAATGCTTTTTGTGATTTGAAAGAGAAATCTGTTGACAAATTAATTTTCATTGAAACATCTCCCCCAGTAGCTGCCCCAACATTATTAATAATTGTTTTAAGATCTTCAAGTTTATTATCATAAAGATATTTTGTTCCTGAATCTCATGATTTAAGTTTTTTAATTTCAAAGTCGTCTTCTTTATGAGTAGTTAATCCTAAACTTTGATAAAATTCTAAACGTTTTACTCGTAATTTAGGGTCACTACTAATCCCTTTGTAATCATCATTTTTAAAAACTAAATTTAAATCATTATAACTTCATTGTTCATAAAAGTTTCAAATTGCATTTGTTAAATGTGGATATTTAATTAAGTCTTTTTTAAGATTTTTTTTAAAATTAATTGTACTTTTAGCAATTGGAATTGGATAATTTTGAGTAATACTATCATTAGCAAACGTTAATTCAAGTTTATCCGCTAAACTCATAATTAATGAATACGGCATTCCACCAACTAAAAATAAACTACAGAAGATAACAACAATTAATAAAACAACTTGCGAATTTAAAAATGTTACCGCAAATAAAATCCCACTTGATGCGAAAAAAGATAATGTTAATGAATAAATAAATAATTTTAACAATAAATTTTGATAAACTTGTAAATATTCCGAATTAGTATTAATAGCATTGCCGACATAACCAATCCCAAAAGCAAAAAGAATAATTGTTCCTAAAAAAAGAACAATTAAGATTCAAAGAGCAATTAATTTTAGTAAAAATAGCATAAAACGTGAATATGGTTTAGAAATTAATAATAAATATGTTCCATCCTCAAATTCACGGCCAAAAATTTTAATAATTACTAATAAAATAAATAATAATAATAAAATATTATTAAAAATAAATACCCCATACTGAAAATTAGTAAAAAACTCATAAACATTTTTTGAAACAGAAAATAAAGTAATTGCAATTGCCCCAAATAAAACAGATGACAAAATAAACAAAACTCAAACTGCCATTGAACAACGTATTTTAAAAATTGCAAACAAAATCAATGATAATCATGAATTTGATTTACCTGATCTTAATATTTTATTTGGCATTAGTCTCTCCTCAAATCAATTAATAATTTTTAATATACATATATATTATACCACATTTTAACGATTTTTAATAGTGCTTTTTTTCTATTTGCTTTACATATTATTATAGATCAACACTAAGCAGTTTATCATAACAAGGGCAATACTAATATTGTTTAAAAACTTAATTGGAATAAATATATCTCATTTTTTTCGTGGTCAATTATTTAACAAAATTGTCTGTAATTCAAATTCAACATCAATAAATCTTTTAGGATTACTTTTCTTTGGAAAAGATTGTCGTCATAATTTGGTACAATATTCAATTGTTCGTTTCTCTCATGATCGCTCATGTTTAGCAAAATAAACTGCAATATTTATTGTGGATTCATATTTATTTATTTATGTGGATATATTTATAATTCATAGTTAATCTTTTTCCTTTGCTATTTCCAAAATAAAACATAATGGATATGATTTTTTTGTTATCTATTGTTACCCTTGTTATGATAAATTACCTTACCAAATAAAATAGTTAATTTTTTTAATTCATAATTATTATTAAAAAACAAAAAAGCACTACTGTGCTTTTAACAATAATTTGTCACTAATTTAGATATTCTTATTTGTATACTTAATTTTTAAATTATATTTAAAATTTTCTTGAAAATGGCTTTTTGCGAAAACCTGTCCTGAAGCATATGGTGAAAGATTAAGGACCTTACTTTTCTGATTTTGTTTGGTAAATATTCAATAAATTTCTAAATTTTGAACATCCCCATTATGAATAATATTTACACGTTCAAAATCTGGGACAAATCTTTTATTCAAAGCTTCCGTTAAAATATCTTTTTGCATTTGTGGTATTTCTATTCCACCTGTAAGTTTTGGTAAATTTCCACTTCAGGCTTGAACTTTAAATTTAACTGATTTTTCATATAATTTTAATAATGGTTCAAAATGCTTTCTAAAGTCAGTTGTTTCATAAGTATTATTTACACCCTTATATACATTAACAATACCTTTAATATTAATAACACCTTCAATTTCTTCTGGTTTTACTTTTACTTCCAATCGAAGCACCGCTTGTCCAGTATGACCCACAACCTCACTAGCATCTAATTGTAAGTTAACCAAGAAATTCTTCTCAGATGATAATTCTGGTTCTTGCTCTAAAACAAATTTAAGACTATCCTGTTTCAACAAAGTTTGCAACGCTGGCGAAACATCTGATAACGTTAACAATTTTGTTTTTATTAAATCAAGTTCTAAAGCATCAACTTCAATTAAATTACTAATATTCTTAGTAAAATCAAAACTATATTGTGAAATATTAATCTCTTGATTTTTGTCATTTTCTTTATCCACATCATCTTTATCATCATGTCCTGGTTCTTTCGTATCAAGATCCTCAGTATCAACAATACTATCATCATCAGTAATGTAGGAATTTCCTATGTTAGTTCGTGATGATATGCGATAGATTTCATAACCAATCCCGCCACCACCAGCTAATAATATTAATAATAAAATAATAAGAATAATTCATAATCAACGATGTAATTTTGGTTTTGAACTTTTATGGTGGACCAATTGTTGACTTGAATTTGTATCTGAAGGTAATGAATATGTTATATTTTTTAATGGTGTTATCTGATTAATTGCTGCGTTATTTTCTTCGAATGTTTTACTAAAAGTTAAAACGTCAATAATATGATCTGGATTAATATCATTAAAAAAAAGTTTGTTTTTGTTTTACTAAATCTTGTTTTGAAAATAAAGCATAAAACTTATTATTACATTTAATAATAGAAATTGCCTTTTTTGCAATTGGTTTAATTTGATTTTTATTGTCATATTGATAAAATAGTAAATCTTTAATATTATCAATATTATTGTTTTCAATTCTTTCAATTGTTTTTGATAATTGATTTCAACATTCACTGCACATTTCTTTTGCAATATAAAAAATATCTTTTGGCATTATAAAATCTCCTTATAATTAGGCCTAATAATAAAATTGATATTATGTAATTAATCATAGTATTTTCTTGTACAATAGCTTCTTTTCATATATAATTATATAACACTTTTTTACAAAAGGCAAAAAAACATTATCCACCGTTTTTCTTTTGATTTTTTCAAAATAAAAAATAAGGACTTCCTAACATAATTAATTTATTAAATAAAATTTAATTAGAATGACCTTATCATTTAGATTATAAATTATTAAAAATAATATAATATAAAATTTAATAACTCTTTGAAAATATTTAATTTATTTTTTATTGAATAATTGGAAAGACTATTTGATGGCCAATACCTCAAAATTAAGTGTACTCTGTTCGGTACCATTCATAATAAGCGTAATCAAATGCGTACCGGTGTAATGCTTTCGTGTAGTTAAATCAGCAAAAGAATGTTTTTTTATATAAGTTTTCTTTTCATTTTTCTTTAAAGATAATTCCGATATTTGAAATATTTTCCGGTTATGTTTACCGTTTGCTTTAACATAATCAATTCCATATTCTAACCGCACCTTAGTGGCTTCTTTTGCCGCAATTTTAAAAGAAAAGGTTATTTCTTTTCCAATGATAATAGCGCCATCCGCCAAAGTAAAGTCTTCAATCTTCACACAATTAACATCTGCCAATCCAAAGATACCTAGCACATCTTGATTACCTTTTTTAAGAAGTGTCCTACAACCATGTTTTATAATCCAGTCAGTATGTTTACTCTTACCATACCAATCCTTTGCAATTTTAGCAACCAGATTAGGGTGTGTTTTGGAAATATCGTTTAAGCTATTAGCGACGCTTTTACGAACATACAACGATGAATCATTTTTTAATTCTTCTAAAATAGGAAGAATTGGGAGTGGATTTTTTTTAAAACTAATCAATGCTTGTCCCCATGGCAACTGCGGGCGACTACCCTCACTGGCAAGTCGCCTAACATGCGCATTTTCATGCTTAGATCATGCTATCATTTGCTCTAGCATTCGCTCTTCATGGTTTATAAGAAATGGTCTCACAGCGAACTCAGATGATGAATATGGAGTATATTTTTCTAAAGCCGCCATTGATAAATCCCAATCAGATTCATTTTGACCATAAACTTCCACAAAATCTGGAAAATACATTAAAGTAAAATCAGTAAATCCAACCGGATAACTATCAATAACTTTATTAAGGACATTAAGCGCCTGTGGATAATCGGTTGGTAAATATTTTCCCAAATATATAGCAATTTGCCGCATACGAGCTTTAAACCCTAAATCATCTCATGATTCATTCATAATGGTATTAACAAAATCTTCAACCTGAAACAAATCATATACCGCTCTAATTTTTAAAGCTAACTCGTAAAGTGAGTTATAATTATATCTATTTTTTATTAATTCCGCCATATGTTTCTCCTTTTAAAAATCATAAATATATCCTAATTTTGACCAATTTATATCTTTTATATTTTAAAGCATTATCTGCATGAATAATTGCATATCTACGTTTTGAACAATTAATTTTTTTACTAATAAAATAGACTGATAAATTATCAGTCTATTTCCATTTTCTGAACTAATACATTTTTTGTTCTGTTGTGGTAAGATTTTTCGACTACAATTTGTCCTAATTAATTAAATGTCAATGTAACCTCCCCAACATAATATTTAGAATCTTGATAAGCTCAAATTCTACCACCTTTTTGGTCAATATTAATGTCTATATATAAGTCATTTAATAAAGTACTTAAGCGGTCTAATTGACTAACAAAGTTAGCACTAATAAATATCATCATTACTTGTAAAATTGTAATTTTTGGTAATTTTCCTAAATCAGTTTTTAGTTTCATTACACTTAAATCTTCTTTCTCACTTGGTGGTACTGGAGTTTTAATTGAGAAATGAACCATAACTGATCCATAATAATCCTTCGTTGGATCATCATGTTCTGATCAATGATCTTTTCCAGTTAATAACGTAGCTCCCGTTTTATCGTCATTAACTTTAATATTCGGAACCGAAGCAATTTGTTTATTTCACACATCAGAGTTCTGTGGCCCAATAAAAAATTCTCCAAACTTATCTAGTTCTGAAATAAGTTGCATATTATTGAAAACTATTGCAATTAAAATTGTTTTTGGTCGAGAATCCGTAATTACTCCTAAATCAATACTTTTTATTTTATCAGCAAGATGATTTGAAGTTATAACTGTCTTATTAATTTTTATTGTATTAGCTGTAGTACCATCATTAAAATTTAACTCATATTCACCATTCCGATATAAATCAATTTCCGTGATTAATTTTGTTTGATTATTAAATTTATAATCTTTTATTAATTTATTAAAATCTCATTTTGATCCCTGAAATAATTGTGCTAACTGCTTTAATAATTCTGGAATTGATTGTTTAGAATCTTGCGGATTAATTGATTTAAAATTAATACCTCCAAAACCAGTTACTTCTAATGGCAAAACGGGCGGATCAACTGGAATACTATTTCAGTCGTTATTATTCTTACAGCTAATTATTGCGGTACTTGGTGCTATTGTCAAAATACTAGTTGCTAAGATTGCTAATAATTTTTTCATCGTAATCTCCTCCTCCTTAATCGGCATTCATAATCGCAATTAATGGATTAATGCGATTCATATTAAATCAGCTAATTAAATAAGCAATAAAGTATAATAATAAACCACTACCAATTGCAATAATTGGAATCATTACATTGATAAATAATGGAACCACTACCCCAATTCTAATTAAAATCATATTGCAAATCGTTAAAAAGAGCCAGCCAAAGCCAAATCCAGCAATTGTCATAATGATAATAATCGGAATATACATTCCAATTACTAATTTTGTAATATACCGATTACGATAACCCAATACTTTCATTGTCGCAATAATTGTTTGATTCTCTGCAATAACAATATTACTTGTTAAAATAATAATCATAAAACTTAGTACAAAAGAAATTCCAATAACGAAGAAAATAACACCATTAATAGCCTTAGCAATATTGCCTAAAATTGCCTTAGCTTGTGCAATTGGCAATAAGGTTGCAAAAGTACTGTTCCCATATGCTGGGTAAGAAATTCCTGTTACCGGTTTAGTTCCCCCATTTAAACCATAAAAACTATAGTCTCCAAATAATTGGCTTGTCCCTAATCCAGTTTCAATATCATCAATTTTATTACTATTTGAAATTTTATAATTAAAAATAGGATATTCATTTTGAAATACAGCAATTCAATTAACCTTACTCGAAACTGTTTGAAAATAATTCACAAATTTAGTTCATAAATTATCATTCCCTGCTGTTTTTGCAAAATTTTCCAACAGCTCTAAACTTGTTTTATTTTCTGGCGATAAGTTATTTTTTGTAAAGGAATTACTTCATTCATTTAAAAATAATCGTAATAAATAATTCCGCGTTTTATCATAACCCATTAATTGTTGAGCATATTCTTCATTAATTCAAGCCTGCGCGGGACCAAATTGATTAGTAATTCCAACAACATTAAACTTATTAGAATTACTTTGATTATTAATAGTATAGCTACCATTAACAATTTTATCGTTTAAAATTGTCGACTTCGTAAAATTAGGATCAGTAACGTCAATTCCACTTTCTAAAACATATTCATCATTATTTGTTTTTAAAACACTATTTTTAAATTTATTATCACCATTAAACATTAGTTTTCCAACATTACCAATGTTTGGTACAGCACCAGTTACTTCACTTGCATCTCATCCTTGTAAAATGTTATCCGTTGTAATATTGTTATCATTTGCAACGAGTGCCTTTTGAAAAACATCTGGATCAATATTGTCCCCAACTGAAACCCCTAATCTTTTTGCTAAAGTTTCATTTAAAACAATATTATTATTTTTATTAAATAGTTTTTGATTCAAGTTTTCCTTATTTTTATTAGTTAAAATTTTATTTTTAAAAGTTTTATTAATTCCATAAATTTTAAAATCAATACTATTAAGTTCAGCATTAACCATTGTTCCCCTGTCGTCTGTTAATGGATTAAACGGAATTACGCCAAAAGCTAAATTAAAATTATTATTCGGGTTAGTAAATGCGTCTTGCATTTTAACACGCACTGTCTGCGGCGAACGAGAATAAACTCCTTGAATAAAACATTGATTAACATTTTGAACAAAATAAGCATAAATTCAATTATATAAATCATACATTGGTTTTTTTAAAAGCGTATTAAAATCAGTTCCTGTTCCGGAATCTAATACATCATAAAATGACCTTGATAATGGTTGTTCTAATGCTTGGCGGAAATGATTATCATCTAATACAATTGTCGGATTCCCTTGTCCAAAATCTCTTTGATAATCAGCTTGAGTAAACATTGTTTGATCTAAATTATTGTCTAAACTAATATTACCATTTTTATCAAAATAATTGTCTCGCTTAATATCTAATCCTATCGTATCACGATATTTTCAATAAAATAATCGATAATTTTCAAGAGCATTAATATTCTCTCGTGCGGTTTCTGTTGTTCGTAAATATTGTTCAATCGTTGTTTTTGTTAAATTATTTAAACCATAATCTTTATAATCCCCCCATGTTGTTGTACAAACAGCGGTTGATAAACCTGCATTTTTGGACTGTAATTTTTTGCTTTGCAAAAATTCTTTTGAAATATTACGATATAATAATGACCGCATATCCTCGGCATTATATGTGGGAGCATAATTCTCCGGATTAATTTGACCAGTTTCAAAATTAGCAAGATATTGATTTGCATCCTTTGTCATATTAGTATTTGCTAAGGGACTATCATTACTATCTCATGGCTTTTGACTAGGATCATATGTTTTTAAAAAGGTCGTTGGTAAATTGTAAATTGGGCTATTATATTCAACTAATGTTTTATAATTATCCCCTCCATATGAATAACGAATATTATTTTGCAAAATAATTGGAATTGTTGTCGACATTGTAATCATAATTGTACTAATAATCATTGTTAATGAAACTCCAACCATTTTTCCTAATGAATTTGACAACTGAACCGCTTGAAATCGCGCATCAAAAGTTTTTCGTATTGTGAACATTTTATAAACAGCTTTTTTTAATCGACCATTTGAAAAAGTTTTTTCCTTGCGAATTAATTGTAATGGTGTTTGTGAGGTCATCATTATAGTTCCACTAATCATTGTGACACTAGTTAATAAGATAAAAATAAATAACACACAAGTGACCAAGGCAAAGGGAGCAAAAACAAAACTACCATATGGTAAATTAAAATATGAACCAAATAAATATTTTATTGTAAACTGCCCGCTAATTCCACTGGCATATCCAATGATACCTCCGATTAAAGCAATCATTAACGGATAAGAAATATAACTGAGGGTTAATATTCGACGGCGATAACCTAAGGCTCGTAATAACCCATTTTGTGGTCCAGTTGCTTCAATTTGCCGACGAACAACTAAAATTAGAACAAAAAAAGAAATAATTAATAAAATAGTAATTAAAATATATGAACCACTAATAAAAGCACTTAATGTTGTTGTAAAGTAAGTAATCCGGTTACTAAATTGATACCGCTTATCAGTTCGAAAAGTGGCAACTGGTAAACCAGTTGATAGTGTTTTGACATAATATGAATTTAATCCAACATATTCACCCTTGTCACTATTAAGATAATTATTAATGGTCTGACTATAAAGGCTACGAACAGAGTCTGTATTTGTATGATTAAATTTTCCTACATAATAAATTTCACGATCTAACTGACTTTCAGGAATTAAAACTTGTTTCGCTAAATCTAACGCCGTTACTTCATAAGATTGACCAGTCTTATCTGCAACTGTTGTCTCCACTAATCCAAATAATCGTGGATCTACATAAGCAATTCCCTCATTTTTCATATTTGGAAACGGATGTGACGCATCAATAATTGGCGTAATATAATCAGCAGATTGGCCAAAACCAACAACACGAAATCAATTTTGGTTTTTATATGATGATGATGGCAGCCACTTATTAATATCTTGATGCTGATAAGACGTTAAATCTACTTTTTTGAGTTCACTATCCGCAACTTTAATTGTAGTTCCATACTGATCTGTTTGTAATCGAATAATATCATTAATTTTAATATTATTTTTCTGCGCAAATTGCGGCGTTAAATAAATCCAACGTCTTGTTTCATTATTAATTGATTCATAATATTGCATATAGAAATCAATTGGCATTCCCGTTGCAACAATAAAACGATCAATCATTTGATGATGATTCAAGGTAACAGCTTTAATAATTTTATTATTTCCCAAACTAAAGGTGCGTGCTTCAACACGATTATAATAAAAACTTTCACTTTTAGCTTTATTATCAAGTTGTTGTTTAAGAAATTCTAAAATAACATTTTGGCGAATATTACTATCAGTAATATTTTCAAATTGATCCGCCCCTTTATTAGCGTTTTTAACATAATTAGTATCGGCAAAATTAACAATAAAATCATGTTGATTACTTACTTGTGCCGAAATAAAAGTATTATAATTATTTTCAACACGTTGTTTTGAAACTTCAATAATTGTAAAAATAAAACTAGTTAAAAACACTAAAATAACTAATCCAACAAATTGAATTTTATTTTTAACTGTGTTTTTAAAATTGTTTTTCAATAATAACTTAAAACCAGGCATTTTTTCACACTCTTTCTTTTATTTTTTCTTTCTGAATTTAGTTAAAAATAAACATTGGTGGCGTTGACTGTTTTTTAAATTGTGTTAATAACTCTGTTTTACGCAAATTATCGACTAAACAAGTGAATTTTAAGAATCAACAATTCCGAATAGAACCTAATAATAACATTAGTAAAAGAGAAAATGATAATTGCTGATATTGATTAAAAATATTATTTGTTAATTGTATTTCCCAAAAAGTTTGATAACTAGAAAAAATAACATCATTAATTTTTTTTAGATAACCAAGATATAACCGAAATAATAATAACATTGCAATAAAACTAATAGTAAAAATTGCATAAAAAACATAACAAAAAATAATAAGAAAAGAATATACCGTTTTATGAATAGTCATTATTTTTAATTGCATCATTAATGAACTTTTATCTAAAAATAAAACACATGAAATTAAAATAATATTTCCTAGTCATAACATAATAATTTGTCAATTTGAATATAAAATTATTTTTCAAGTAGAAATAGTTTCTTTTTTAATTTGTTGAAAATTAACTAATATTTGCGCTAAAATCCCAGTAAAAAAGAGAAAAATAATAGTTAATAAAAATAAATATAATAAATTTAAGATAATATTTCAGAAATTATAATTATTGATAAGATTAATAATAGAAAATGATGATGAAAATAAAATATAACCTAAAAGAATAATAAAGAAAATATTAATAACTTTTTGATATTTTGTAATAAAATTTTTTTGCATTTTCATCACCATACCTTCATTATATTTTGCTCAATTTATTATAACATTAATATTAAAATAATGTTCAACATAAAATTAGCATAATTATCAATAAAAACCCATAAAAAAACTATTATTTTAAAATAATAGCAATATTTTTTTAATTTAAACCTGAAAAAATCAATGACACAACTCCTGCTGCAATATGTGCTTCTGCCTTACCTTTTAAAACAAAAGTGCATAATACTATTGGCGCAATTTGGACTGACCCGATCAATAAGAAAATAATTATTGCCATAACGCGTGCCCCCCCCCGATTAGATCAGAATAAGCACCAACTCTTATTGTTAATGATAATAATGCAGTAAGAACAAAATACGCTAGTATTATTGACGAAAAGACTATTGAGACAATACAACCAGCACGACATAAGTTATCTGGTTTTTTACCTTCAAGTGAATTTTTAGAATTTTTTTGAATATAATTTGGTTCCATTAATATTCTCCATATAATATTTCTAAAATTTATTATTTTATTATTTTTGTTTATTATTTTTTGAAATTAATTAAATAATAGACCAAAAATAATCTATAATATTTAATCAAATGTTTGACACAAAAAAAATATATCCCTTTTTTAACAAAAAAAACAATACTTTATTATTTTTTTAATAAAATAATTTGCTAACAACATAATCTTTAAATTTTTTTCAATTCAATTTTTTCTTTCTCCTTTTTGAAAGACAAAAGCAAAATCGCCATCTTTTAAATAACTATTGCATAGTTGACAAATCAAACCTGTAATTCCATTAAATTATTCTATAATATATTTCATTTTAATTCCTTGTTAAATTAATTCAATTATTTCTCTTCTATTTTGTTATATTAATTTTGTCATAATAAAAACCTTTCTTATTCTAATTATACTTTCTTTAAAAAAGAAAGTAATTTTATGAACAAAAAAGGTTTAATTAATATCTTATTTTTATTAATTTAATTCTAAAATGGTTATCTTAAATGTGACAATCAAAACCATGATATAACTTGTCATCTTTAAAAACTTCTTTTATATCATATTTTTGGCGATAATTTGTTTCATTGCCGCTTTCAATTGCTTTAATAGCAGCACAAGCCATTGCATGAGAATTACATAATGTTATTTGTGGAATAACACCTTGGTTTAACTTTTCATAATACAACGCCCCTGTTAACATTTCATTTAACCCAAAACCAGGACATTCTCCTTTTAGAATCCCTTGTTGTAATCGAAAGTCGGAAATAATTGGAAATAAATATTTCTTCTTATTATGCATAGCTTGCTCCACCATTAATCCAAATTCCATATGAGTACCAGCGTCTCATCCATCTAACTCAAAGATAACATAATCAGCTGCTGTTAAACCAGCATAATCTAAATCAAAAATTGCTTTATTAGTCGGACGAACGGCTTGATTTGTTTCAAAATCAACCGGATTACCAATTATAAAATTAGGAAACATTGCTCGTAATCGTTCCCCTTCTGCTTTGCGGGTATTTCATTGGGCTTCGGTAAACATACTACCAGCATTATAAATTACTTTTTTATTATCTTGCATTATAATTCTCCTTCTTGTTTAATTGTGTCAATTATTGTTTTTATTTTTTCTTGATCAAGAATTTTATTCTTAATATCACCAGTTACAAAAGTTCCCACGGCAATTAAATCATATCCTAATATTTTTGCTTCCTTTAAATTTATTAAATTGATTCCACCTGAAGCCATATATCTTTTTGTAGGAAAAAATGTTCTTACAGTTTGAATAAAATTTAATTTAAAAGCAGTTGCGGGAAAAATCTTAATAATTTCTCAATTAGCATTAACAATATTAGTAACTTCTTGTAATGTCATTGCCCCAGGAATATATAATAATCCTTGGGCATGGCAAAAGTCACTAATACTTTGATTAAAAATAGGACTAACTAAAAATTGGGCTCCCGCCGCAGCCCCTTGGATAGCTTCGGCTAAAGTTAAAACAGTTCCTGCCCCAATTAAAATTGAGGGATATTTTTTCCGTAAAACTTTAATTAATGAAGCAACATTAGGAATAGTAAAAGTTAATTCTAAACATGTTACTTCTAAATTAATTAGCATTTCACAAATTTGTTGTGCAATATTATAATCCTGATTACGAATGACATAAAAAACATTCTGTTCTAAAATTTCATTTTGAAAAAACATTATTTAACCTAAATATCTTTCAATTCTTTCGATAATACTATCTTGATCTAAGCCCTTATATTTAATAACAGCATCAGCACTTCCTGATAATCCATAATCATCAACGTTAATAATTAAGCCAGTTTTGCCAACAAATTTATATCAAACATAGTCATTGGAAAATTCAATCGCAATTACTTTTGAAAAGTTTTTTGGAAGCACTTCTTCTTGGTAAATTTCTGATTGTTGTTCAAATAACTCAACACATGGCATTGAAACAACCCTAATATTTTGTTTAATTGTATTAGCCGCCACAATTGCTGGAGCTACTTCCGTTCCCGTTGCAATAATAATTGCTGCCAATGGTTTTGTTTTATCTTCATGAACAACGATATATCCTCCTTGTAAAGATTGTTTAGAGCAAGTTTCCGCTAATTGATATGGGGTATCTTGTCGTGACAAAATTAATGCGGACGGAGTTGTTTTTGACTCAACAATTACCTTTAGACAGGCAATTGCTTCATTAATATCTGCTGGACGCAAGACATTTAAATTTGGACAATTTCGTAGCATTCCTAATTGTTCAATTGGCTGATGCGATTTACCATCAAAACCAACACCAATTGAATCATGTGAAAAAGCAAAGATAACGGGTAAGTTTTGAATACAAGCCATTCTAATACAGGGTTTCATATAATCCGAGAAAATTAAAAAGGTCGAATTAAAACTTTTTAACCCTTGGTGTAATTCAATCCCAATACTAATTGTTCCAGCAGCAAATTCACGCACACCAAAATGAAGATTATTATTTTGCGGAGTATTAATTGTTCAAGAACCATTATAACCAATAATTTTTGTTGCTGTCCCTAAATCAGCACTACCACCAAACATATTATTGGGGCATTTTTGTTGATAATATTTTAAAACATCTCCCATAATAATTCGTGTTCCCGCTTTTTTAGTTTTGTCAGTAGGTAGTAAGGTTTGAAAGGCCTCTAAATTAACAACAGGTGAAGCAAGCAGTTGTTTAAATTCCTTTGGAAAAGCAGTTTGATAAGCTAATAATTTTGTTAATCATATTTGATATGCTTCCTGCCCACGATTAATAAAAGTATTATTTCAATAGGTTTTAACATCAGGGTCAACATAAAATTGTGGATGGTTAAAATCATAGAACGTTTGAACTTGTTGCATTTCTTCCGCAGTAAATGGTGAAGAATGCATCGGTGAACCTTGTTTTGGATGACCATAACCAATAATTGTTTTACATTCAATTAAAGTTGGTTTATCGCTTTTTTGGGCCATAGTAATTGCCGCTTTAATTGCCGTTAAATCCTCATCAGCATTATCAACTCTAATATAATTTCAATTTTGTGCTTCAAAAAATTGTTGATAATTTACTTTTAAAACTTGATCACACGTTGTATCTAATTGACAATCATTTGAATCATATAACATAATTAACTTATTTAATTTTCATACTCCAGCTAATTGAATTGCTTCAAGAGCACCTCCCTCTTGTAAGTCACCATCACTACATAATACATAAGTATAATGATCAATAATGTCATATCCTGGTTTGTTAAACTTTGCTGCTAAGTGTTGTTCAGCTAAAGCCATACCAACACCATAACCAATCCCTTGCCCTAATGGACCAGATGAGTTATCAACGCCCGGTGTTACGCCATATTCAGGATGCGCTGGAGTTTTGGAATTAATATGACGATAATTTTTTAAATCTTCAATTGTTAAATCATAGCCCGCAAAATGCAAAATTGCATATTGTAATGTTGAAGCATGACCTGGGGATAAGACAAAACGATCACGATTAATTCAATCGGGGATAGTTGGATTAGCAATTAAATTATTTAAATAAATTGCTTGAATCATAGGGGCGGCACTTAACACAATCCCAGGATGACCAGTTTTATTATATATAATTGGATCTAAGCCTAAAATTCGTAAATTACTTAAGCTTTTTGTTTCAATATTATTATTTGTATCTTTCATTTTTTCCTCCTAATAAGTTTAAAATATTAATTATTATTAAATTAAAGAACGAACTTCATTATTTAGCATTAATAACTTCTGCATAATAAAAGTTATTTTTTCGATAAAATTATCGTTATCAGCATCAACAACAATAAAATGATAATGATCTTTTAATTCCTCATATAAAACTTCATATTGTTCATTTAATTTTTCTCAATAATGATGTGGGGTTTCTAATTCTGAGATTCGACCACGATGTTTAATCCGTTCAACTGCTTTTGTTGTTGATACTTTTAAATAAATAATGACATCAAATCCTAATTTTTGTTTTAAAATTGGGGTAATAACATTTTGAAAAAAACGATTATATACATTAAAATCAACATCATTCATAATTTCTAGCAAATGAGAAACTCGAACAAAGACAGGGTCTTCTAAAATTGTGCGGTCAAAAATAGTATTTTCTAAATTATCAATTTTAAAAAATTGTTCAATTCTTGTTATTAACATATAAATTTGCATTTTAAAAGCAAACCCTTTCATATCTTGATAAAAATCATTAAAATATGGATTTTCTTCTAAGGGCTCTTTAAATAAATTAAAATTTAACTGTTGGCATAACGCTTCACTAACTTTTGTTTTGCCTGCACCAACAGTACCAAAAACAGCGATTTTCATTTTTTATCCTCCGTTATATTATTTTATTAATTGTTCTATCGTTGCCAAAGCCAATTCAACCATTACCATAAAATTATTTTGCCGTTCTATTGCTGAAGCAGTTTCTTTTGTAACAAGATTATCAGAAATTGTTAACAATGTTGCCGCTTCTTTTTTAGTAACATGTGCATTAGCAAACAAAGCATATGATTCCATTTCGACAACATCTAAATTATTGTTCTGGGTAAATGATAATGAATTATCATAACGATAAAAAACATCCGCGGCATGAGCAATTCCAGTATGTGTTTTAATTCCTTTCATCATAGCAACTTCTTCAATTTTATTAAATAGATTTTTACTAGCCGAAATAAGATTAGAATCAATATTTGCCGCGATCTTTGCATAATTACTTTCTCCAAATGCGGCATCGACATTAAAAATATCATATAGTTTAATCTCTGCCTTGTAACTACCTGCTGAACCAATCCGAATAATATAATCAACATCGTAAAATTTAAATAATTCATATGAATAAATCCCAATACTTGGACAACCCATCCCACTTCCTGCAATCGTAACTAACTTGTTGTGATATGTGCCCGTATAGATGTACATATTTCTAATTTCATTTACTAATTTATAATTTGTCAAATACTTTTCAGCAATTGCTTTTGCTCGTAATGGATCTCCAGGCATTAAAACTACTTTCGCAATTTCTGAGGGCTTTGCACTAATATGTGGTGTCATTCTTTTAGTTCCTTCCTTGATTTATAATTTGACTATATTATCAATCTTCCTAAATGGGTTATTATTTAAAATTTCTACTTTTAAAAAATAAATTTAAACATAACGAAAAGGAATATTTTAATATATTCATATTTGCTTTGTTTTGTTAACAGCTTTTATTTTTTATTTAATAAATTAGTTTAATAAAAAATAAAAATTAATTTTATTAGAATTAATTTTATTCAATTATTATTATTTAAATAATATTCTAAAAAGAATTATCGTTTTAAATTAACAACTAAAAAACGCTTTTTGACGTCTTTCAAATTATTATTTAATAGTTTTTTTCACTAATAAATAATTAATTATCCAACCCCAGGGATAATAACTATAACGGCAGCACTGATAAAATATCATTGTTTTTTAGATCGGTCTACTGGCTCAGTTTCATTTTACTTGCTATTCCTTCTCAAGAAGTATCTTCTCAATGGCATATATTAGCTTTCATCCACTTTACAGTTGCTGGGACAGCCTAGGACTTGCACCTAATTCCCGTAACATCCAAAATTGCTTTTTAAAGTTGTTAAAGTAATAATATAAAGTTTGAATTAAAAATGCAAGATAAAATTAATTTTTTATCAAAGTATTACTTCTTACAAATTGTTATAATAAGGACAAATTTATAAAATAAAATATTTCAAATTAATAATGTTTTAAAATATAAATATTATTATATTCAGCTAACAAAAAATTTAAATAAAAAAGATGTTGTTCATCAAACAACACCAGTCTATTTTTCATAGTTAAATAGGAAAATTACAAGATTTTATCGTAACATACATAAATTTTTATAATATTCGTCGTCATAAGAGCATAAATTTTTAAACCGTTGCTTAGACTATGTCAAAATTCTTACAAGGTAAATTGATCTAAAATTTACGTACTGCATTGCAGTTTACGACAAATTATTTGCATATGAGAAAATCACCTAAAAAAATAATTCTTCTATTTACTAAAACCCTTCCTACCCAAATTGTCCTTTCTTTGTAATATCAAAAGTAACTTCAAAACAAAAAAAAGGTAACATCAAAATCTTTACTGAAATTAGACAACTTTAAATTCAATTGTCTGCAAAAATTCATCCTTCATACCGCCATTTGTTTTACCCTTGTCTGGAATAAAGAAAAAACTATAAGTAAAATGATAATACATAAAATTTACTTGATTTCTTGCATAAACACCATCTTTATCTTGTTTTCAAAAAAGCTTTAACAGCAAAGATTTTTTTTCTTTTATTAAATTCACTTTTGACATCAAGTTGCGGTTGTATCTAAGAACCGTAGTCCTGTCTTTTGAAACTACTTTAGCATCAAAAAGCCTAAAAATTTCATCAAAAATTCTATAAAAGGTTGCAGAGGAATTATTTTCTAATGAAAAATCAGAAGTTACCTTTAACAAATTACTAAAATCATCTTCTGTCAACTTAAAAACTAACTTATCATTATATGTTTCTAGTTGATAATACTGCCATAATCTCATTGTTGTTTCGGTAAATTTATTTAATTTTTCATCAAGAATATCTTTTGGAATCAAAACTTTTATTGGGGCTACAAGTTCTTTAGAAGAATAAATATAATTGAAAGGTAAATTTTCAATTGTAAAAGTACGGGGCACAAATGAGGAGACACTTGCTTTAATATAATAATCCCCATTAATATTTAACTTAAAATATTCTTGCTTATAAAATTCTAAAAATTTCTCAACAGTTAATTTTTCAGGATCATAACCCTCACCCGCTCAAGCTAAAACAGAATCTGTTTTATAAAAGTGTTTACCTCTTGGAGTAACATTAGTAACCTCATAATAAGAATCTCATACGGGAGCATTATTAAATAAAATTCCTTTTTCTTTTAATGCTTTATCAATGATCGGTCAAATAGTAAAATTAGCAGTATTTATAAAGCCTAGAGTCGCCTTTTCATCAATAACTTCATATTGTTGTTTTTTGAAAAGTTCATCAATAAAAGTTATAAAATAATTTTCAAGGTTTTGTTGAATTCCACTCAAAGCCTGTAAATTATTGCAAATCACCACCAACCCACTGCATTTATCACGTTGTTCAAGGGATTTAAATTTAACTTGATATGAAATATTAACATTAATTGTTATCCCCATATTATCAGTCTTATCATCCACTTTAAGTAATTTTGTCAACTTGTCGAAATTAATATGATGCAAAGTAAAACTAATATCATTGGGTTCCAATGATAATGGCATTGTATTATGATAATAATTTGAATACTCATCTTTAATTTCACGATTTATATTATTAAATTCCGTTTGAAAGGCTGTAACTAATTGATCCAAAAAACGCCACTCATTAATGGCCTTCCCAATTAAAATTGTCCCATCATTATGTTTTAAATTAGTTACTAATTCTTTAAATTTTTCCATTTGATCAGGGTACTCGGTAATATCAATTTTTGTTTTTGTATTTCATCACTCATTCAAATGTTTTTTAACCCGAGCATTAATATTATTCATAATTTCAATATCATTGCCATTGTTATTTGAATCATCATCTGGAATATATTTATGAGCCTTATTACAAATAATAATTGTATTAACGGTTGGCGTTAATAAACTAACTGTTGTAAAAATTGATAATAATTTTTTCATATTATTTCCTCCTAATTATATTTCTTAAATATATTTTTTCCTTATTATTAATTATAATTAAAAAAAAAAATCCTATATATATTATATCAAATTATTTGCCAATTTAAAAGGACACTAGGAACAATTTTCTGATAGTGACGGCCAACCCAAAAGATATCATTTTAACTTATATCGTAAAATTTATTGCGAAGAGAACTTCGTCATTTACAAAGAATCTTTTTGTCCCAATTGTCCTTTCATTGCAATAACGAAAGTGACTTCAAAACAAAAAGATTATATTAAAATTTTTCTTAAAATTAGGCAACTTTAAATTCAAATGTCTGCAAAAATTCACGAGGGTTATTAGTATTTGTCTCATCCGGATTTGGGTTAATGAAAAGACCATAAGCAAAACTATTATAGCTGAAGTTTAGAGTATTATCTCCATAGTCCATATAGTTTAGACGTCTATGCAAATATTCCAAAATAAATGAATTAGTCCTTTTTATTAAATTTGCTTTACCCCTTTTAGCAAACACAACCCTTGGGCTATGCTCAACTGTAATCTTTGAATCCACTGTTTTGTTAAACATTTTAAAAATTGTTTTAAACACTGTTCCTAAATTTGCCACTGAAGTCTTACCCGGTGAAAAAGAATTTGTTACTTTTAATATCATATCATAATCTGTTTGGTTCATTTTAAAGACAAGTTTATCATCATATGTTTCTAGTTGATAATCATGCCAAAATCTCATTGTTGTTTCCGCAAATTGTTTTAATCTTTCATCAACAAAGTCTTTTGGTAGTAATACTTTAATTGGTGTTAAAAGTCTTTTCTTCTCATAATTATTCTTGAAAGGTAAATTTTCAATTGTAAAAGTCTTTGGGATAAAAGAATCAATATTTGCTGCAATATAATAATTTTTTTGAACACTTGCATTAAAATAATGTTGTTTATAAAATTTTAAAAATTTTTCAGCAGTTAACTCTTGGGGATCATAACGCTCACCCGCTCAAGCTAAAACAGAACCTGATTTGTATAGTGGCCTATTAAAATTAAATCCAGCCCTGATTTTATTATTTCAACTAAGAACGAATTGATTTTGATATAAAAGTTCTTTTTCTTCTAATGCTTTCGTAATTACTGGTAAAATACTATTATAGCCATTTGCATAATTAAAATCATAATTGCCAGTACCAACAATTTCATAGTTTTGCTTTTTAAAAATATCATCTACAAAAAGAAGGAATTGTTTTTCAAGATTATTTTGAATTCCACTCAAAACTTCTAAATCATTACAAATAACAACTAAACCGTTAAGTTCATCATGTTGTTGCAAATCTTTAAATTTAAATTCATATCTAATATTAAAACTAAGTTTAATTCCCACAATATTATCGTTATTAAACAGAAATAATTTTGCTAAATTGTCAAAATTAATATTCTGTAAAGTAAAACTAATATCATTGGCCTCCAATGATAATGGCATTGCATTAATATAATAATTCGAATATTCATTTTTAATTTCATGATTTAAATTATCAAACTCTGCTTCAAACGCCGTATATAATTGATCAAGAAAACGTCATTGACGAATTGCTGCCCCCGTTAGAACTTGACTATCTTTAGTTTTTAAATTAGCAACTGACTCCTTAAATTTTTCCACTTGATCAGGATATTTATTAATATCAATTGTTGCTTTTGTCTCCCATCATCCTTGAAAATAGTTCTTAATCCGAGCATTAATATTATTTAAAATTTCAATATCATTGCCATTGTCAATGTCATTTGACTCATCATCTGACACATATTTTAAAACCTTATTACAACTAATAATTGTATTAACAGTCGGGGTTAATAAACTAACTGTTGTAAAAAGTGATAATATTCTTTTCATATTGGTTCCTCCTAGTTATATTTCTTAAATATATTTTTTTCTTTATTGTTAATTATAATTTTTAAAAAAAGTCTATATACATTATATAAAATGATTTGGAATGGCAAGGGTTTTTTGGACAAATTTTATGTAGAGTAATAATTTCTGTATTTTACTGGTGTTAAATAATTTAGTTTGCTATGAATTCGAATATTATTGTACCAATTAATGTAATCAAATAATTTTAATTTAAACTGCTCAATGTTTTTAAATTTATTATTTTTAATAAATTCAGTTTTAAAAATTTTGTATGTTGATTCCGCAACAGCATTGTCATAAGGACAACCTGGTTTACTGTAAGACTTTTGAATGTTATTTTTAGTTAAAAAGTTATAAATAAGATTGTTGTTAAATTCACTACCTTGATCAGTGTGAAATATTTTAATATCATTTAATGTAAAGTTAAGTTTATTAAAGGTATTTTTAACTAATTTTGCATTTTTGTGTAAACTAACATCATAACTAATAATTTCACGATTAAATAAATCAATTAGAAAGCAAACATAATATCATTTATTATTAATAAAAACATATGTTAAATCACTGACAACAACTTCATGTAGTTTATAATTATTAAATTCTTGATTTAATAAATTATTATATTTATATGTAACATTGCTTGTATTTGAATGTTTGTATTTGATTTTTGTATAATTTGAAATTAAGTTATATTTTCTCATTATTTTACTAATCTTTACACGAGATAATATAATATTTTGCTGAGCTAGCATGATTTTAATTTTTCTTGTTCCATAATTTTTACGACTTTTTAGAAAAATACTGATAACAGCATTATCAATGTTTTGATTATTCTTGGGATTATTTGCTTTTAATTGATAGTAATATGTTGATCTAGCCAATTTCAATGTTTTACATAAATTAATAATTGGATATTTTGCTTTGTTATTTTTAATGATTGCTATTTTTTGCCGATTATCAGTGTTGCTTGCTTTAAAATGTCATTTTCCATTTCTAATTGTTTAACTTTTTTACGTAATTGAATTAATTCGTTTTCTTCTGGCGTTCTATTGTCTTTAGCTTTAAATGAGTCCGAGTTACTAAATTGGTGAGCTCATTTCCAAACAGTAGATTTACCAATTTGGTAATCATTGACTAATTGTTCAGGAGTTTGACCCATTTTGTAAAGACCAACAATTTGTTGCTTAAATTCATCGGTATAATGATTCTTTGCCATAATTACACCTCCATTGTAATTTAATTATAAATATTTACTCTACATTATTGTTGTCCAATTTATCTTAACCTATCCATCAGACATCTTCTTGTTTAAAATAGTTTTTAAATTTATAATTCTTTTGCTTTTCACGGAAATAAAAATACCTAATAAATAAATTATTAGGTATTTTTTTAATCTTCTTTTATTTTAAAAAATCATTTCTATTAAAAATAATTTTAAAGTTTTAAGTTATATTAATTATTTAAAATTATACTTTTGAATAAAATGTTCTTTTGCATTTTTGAGATGCTCTGATAATAATTTTTCTGTTGTAATTAAATCTGTCGCTAAAATTGCTTCACAAATTGCAATGTGTTCAGAAACAGCATCAATTCTTCTTTTACTTTCTTCATCATAATTAGTAAAATTTCGTAAATAAGCAAATAAATTTGTTAAATCAGCATAGTATTTATCAATAATTTTAAAATTAACTAATTCTAGCATTGTTTTATTAAAAATATCATTAGCTTGGACTATTAGTTTAGTATCGGATAAATTAACTGTTTTTAAAAGCTTAATTAAATTAGTAATTTTTACATTTAAATCAGGATTCATTTTTTCCACAATGTAAGTATAAATCATTATCTCTAAATGGTAACGTAATAAATATAATTCATCAATTTCTTTAATGGTAAAAATTTTTAATTGGGCTCCTACATTTCTGACTACGGTTAACAGATTGTCATTTTCTAATAGCCTTATAACTTCACGAATCGGAGTTCGCGAAGTTCCATATTGTTGGGCTAATTTTTCTTCCTGTAGTCTTTCACCAGGTTGAAACATACCAATTAGAATGTCATTTAAAATTAAAGAGTATAATTTTAATTTGTTATTTGACTCTGACATTCTGTTCGATTTCCTTTTCTATTACATTATCAATATAACATAATAATTCACTAACTAAATGAACTTTTCCCCGAGCACATAATTTTGCTGGGGATGAACATAAATAACATTTACGCATCTCAACATTTAAATCGTTCCGGCTTATTGTTTGTAATTCCTGATTATACACATCAAAATCTAATAATTGATAAGTTTGACTTGTTGTCTCAAAATTAAGCAATAATTGTTTAATATTAAGGTAATTATTATTTGTTGGTAGCACAATAATTAAATAATCACCAGTATGATCATAAATTTGTTGCATATTTTGATAATTAATATTATTTTTTTTGCAAAAATTGTAAAATACGTGGTTTAATTATTGCTTGAAAAAATTGATGATATCGAGGAAGTTGTTTATTAGTTCCGGGAATGTTTAAACTAACAGTAATTATCCCAGCATCATATGTTCTAACTAATTGTTGTTGAAGAAGATAATGTTGTTCACGATCAAAAAGAATTGAATTGATTTTCTTAACTTCTAACATATTAGTCTAAAATGTAAGGTTTTACTTTGTAAATAATATCAATAACACTACCATCTCGATACTCAACAATAGCAACTGGATGTTCCTTATCATATTCAATCATTTGAGGTTGACCAATTATTGTATAAGCTTCATCGCGGAGTTGCGTAATTGTTTTCAGTTCTACTCCTGCTTTATTTAAAATTTCAATTAGATCTTTTCGTAATGGGTTAACAGCAATTCCAGTTTCCGTTACTACTACATCAACAGTTCCACCAGGTGTAACAACTGTTTGTACTTTAGTAGTTATTGAAGGTATTCGTCCTCTAATTAAAGGGACAGCAACAATTGAAACATCACTCCCAAAAGCAACATCCGAATGGCCTCCTGAAGCTCCTCTAATATAACCATCCGCTCCAGTTAATACATTAATATCAAAATTAATATCAACTTCTAAAGCACTTAATATTCCATAATCTAATTTATCAGTCGCACAACCCTTGGTGTGAGGATTAGCATAATATGATGCTGAAATTTCAATATGATTGGCATTTTCTTTAATTGATTGTGCTGCGATTAGATCAAAACATTGAACATCTAATAATTTATCAACTAAACCAGTCTCCAAAAATTTAACATGTTCCCCAATGATTCCACCCAAAAAGAATCCTGCTTTAATATTACGGCTAACCATTTCTTCTCGTAACATTATTAATGATGACTGACTAGCACCACCGGTTCCGGTTTGATAAGAAAATCCATTTTTAAATCCAGGTGTATTAGTAATAACTTTAACAATGTTTTGAACAATTTTAATTTCTTTCGGACTGAATGATGTATGAATTTCACCCGAAGATATCTTAGATGAATCACCAATTTCATCAACTTTTACTACATAATCAACATTTGTTTGCGGAATTGAAATAGGATTATTGGGATAAGATACAATAGTATCTGTAATAATAATTACTTTATCAGCATACTGAGCATCAACCATCGGATATCCAAAAGCTCCTACACTTGAAGTTCCATGTGATCCATTCGCATTTCCCATTTCATCACTTGTTGAAGCAGCTAAGAAAGCAACATTAATATGTGATTCACCACTTTCAATTGCGCGTGCCCGTCCCCCATAGGAACGAATAATTGCTGGTTGCGGAAGAATACCTTCCGAAATTGCATCTCCTAATTTCCCTCGTAGAGCCGAACCTTCCAATCCAGTAACAACTCCTGATTTAATATAATCTATTAAACAATCATGTGCTTTTGTAAATGAAGAAGCGGAGATTGTTAAATTTTTAATTTTCAATTTTTTAATTATTTTTAGAACCTGTTCCACAGTTTTATCACCATGACGAAAATGATGGTGAAAAGAAATTGTCATTCCATCTTTTAATCCCGATTTAATGATTGCTTCTTCTAACGAATCAACAAGTTTAGTTTTTCTTTTACCATAATTTGGTAATTCGGTTTGATAATTAATAAATTTTGAAGTATGACTTTTTACTGAATCATAACTTTCATAATTATGATTTTTGTTTATTTGTTTTAACTGTTCTTGATTTAAATATTTTGCCATAATATCCTCCTGCTAGTCTTCCATTGGGTTTTTAATATTAGCCATTCTTAAAACAATTTCGGCATTATCAATAAATGGTTTATCAATCATCTGACCATCAATTGCAAAAACCCCTTTTTGCTCTTTTGTAAATTCTTTATAAGCCGTTAAAATTTTTAAGGCTTCTTTAATTTCCTTTTCACTAGGTGAAAATATTTTATTAATAATTTCAATTTGATTAGGATGGATTGCTGATTTACCATTAAAACCTAGTTCACGAACAAATTGTGCTTCTTGTTCTAAACCAACTAGGTCATTCGTATTCCCAAAAATACAATCAAAAGCATCAACTTTTGCTGCCCGAGCAGCATGAACAATCATTTGACGAGCAAACAATAGTTCATGGCGATCTTTTGTTTTGACTGCTTTTAAATCAAACAAATAATCAACTCCCCCTAAAGCAATTCCTTCGACACGAGAAGATGCAGTTGCAATATTATAAGCGTTTAGAACACCTTTCGCACTTTCAATCGCACAAAATAAAGTTATCTTTTCTTTTCGCCCTATAACCCCTAATCTTTTTGCTAAAGTTTCATTTAAAACAATATTATTATTTTTATTAAATAGTTTTTGATTCAAGTTTTCCTTATTTTTATTAGTTAAAATTTTATTTTTAAAAGTTTTATTAATTCCATAAATTTTAAAATCAATACTATTAAGTTCAGCATTAACCATTGTTCCCCTGTCGTCTGTTAATGGATTAAACGGAATTACGCCAAAAGCTAAATTAAAATTATTATTCGGGTTAGTAAATGCGTCTTGCATTTTAACACGCACTGTCTGCGGCGAACGAGAATAAACTCCTTGAATAAAACATTGATTAACATTTTGAACAAAATAAGCATAAATTCAATTATATAAATCATACATTGGTTTTTTTAAAAGCGTATTAAAATCAGTTCCTGTTCCGGAATCTAATACATCATAAAATGACCTTGATAATGGTTGTTCTAATGCTTGGCGGAAATGATTATCATCTAATACAATTGTCGGATTCCCTTGTCCAAAATCTCTTTGATAATCAGCTTGAGTAAACATTGTTTGATCTAAATTATTGTCTAAACTAATATTACCATTTTTATCAAAATAATTGTCTCGCTTAATATCTAATCCTATCGTATCACGATATTTTCAATAAAATAATCGATAATTTTCAAGAGCATTAATATTCTCTCGTGCGGTTTCTGTTGTTCGTAAATATTGTTCAATCGTTGTTTTTGTTAAATTATTTAAACCATAATCTTTATAATCCCCCCATGTTGTTGTACAAACAGCGGTTGATAAACCTGCATTTTTGGACTGTAATTTTTTGCTTTGCAAAAATTCTTTTGAAATATTACGATATAATAATGACCGCATATCCTCGGCATTATATGTGGGAGCATAATTCTCCGGATTAATTTGACCAGTTTCAAAATTAGCAAGATATTGATTTGCATCCTTTGTCATATTAGTATTTGCTAAGGGACTATCATTACTATCTCATGGCTTTTGACTAGGATCATATGTTTTTAAAAAGGTCGTTGGTAAATTGTAAATTGGGCTATTATATTCAACTAATGTTTTATAATTATCCCCTCCATATGAATAACGAATATTATTTTGCAAAATAATTGGAATTGTTGTCGACATTGTAATCATAATTGTACTAATAATCATTGTTAATGAAACTCCAACCATTTTTCCTAATGAATTTGACAACTGAACCGCTTGAAATCGCGCATCAAAAGTTTTTCGTATTGTGAACATTTTATAAACAGCTTTTTTTAATCGACCATTTGAAAAAGTTTTTTCCTTGCGAATTAATTGTAATGGTGTTTGTGAGGTCATCATTATAGTTCCACTAATCATTGTGACACTAGTTAATAAGATAAAAATAAATAACACACAAGTGACCAAGGCAAAGGGAGCAAAAACAAAACTACCATATGGTAAATTAAAATATGAACCAAATAAATATTTTATTGTAAACTGCTTGCCGACGAACAACTAAAATTAGAACAAAAAAAGAAATAATTAATAAAATAGTAATTAAAATATATGAACCACTAATAAAAGCACTTAATGTTGTTGTAAAGTAAGTAATCCGGTTACTAAATTGATACCGCTTATCAGTTCGAAAAGTGGCAACTGGTAAACCAGTTGATAGTGTTTTGACATAATATGAATTTAATCCAACATATTCACCCTTGTCACTATTAAGATAATTATTAATGGTCTGACTATAAAGGCTACGAACAGAGTCTGTATTTGTATGATTAAATTTTCCTACATAATAAATTTCACGATCTAACTGACTTTCAGGAATTAAAACTTGTTTCGCTAAATCTAACGCCGTTACTTCATAAGATTGACCAGTCTTATCTGCAACTGTTGTCTCCACTAATCCAAATAATCGTGGATCTACATAAGCAATTCCCTCATTTTTCATATTTGGAAACGGATGTGACGCATCAATAATTGGCGTAATATAATCAGCAGATTGGCCAAAACCAACAACACGAAATCAATTTTGGTTTTTATATGATGATGATGGCAGCCACTTATTAATATCTTGATGCTGATAAGACGTTAAATCTACTTTTTTGAGTTCACTATCCGCAACTTTAATTGTAGTTCCATACTGATCTGTTTGTAATCGAATAATATCATTAATTTTAATATTATTTTTCTGCGCAAATTGCGGCGTTAAATAAATCCAACGTCTTGTTTCATTATTAATTGATTCATAATATTGCATATAGAAATCAATTGGCATTCCCGTTGCAACAATAAAACGATCAATCATTTGATGATGATTCAAGGTAACAGCTTTAATAATTTTATTATTTCCCAAACTAAAGGTGCGTGCTTCAACACGATTATAATAAAAACTTTCACTTTTAGCTTTATTATCAAGTTGTTGTTTAAGAAATTCTAAAATAACATTTTGGCGAATATTACTATCAGTAATATTTTCAAATTGATCCGCCCCTTTATTAGCGTTTTTAACATAATTAGTATCGGCAAAATTAACAATAAAATCATGTTGATTACTTACTTGTGCCGAAATAAAAGTATTATAATTATTTTCAACACGTTGTTTTGAAACTTCAATAATTGTAAAAATAAAACTAGTTAAAAACACTAAAATAACTAATCCAACAAATTGAATTTTATTTTTAACTGTGTTTTTAAAATTGTTTTTCAATAATAACTTAAAACCAGGCATTTTTTCACACTCTTTCTTTTATTTTTTCTTTCTGAATTTAGTTAAAAATAAACATTGGTGGCGTTGACTGTTTTTTAAATTGTGTTAATAACTCTGTTTTACGCAAATTATCGACTAAACAAGTGAATTTTAAGAATCAACAATTCCGAATAGAACCTAATAATAACATTAGTAAAAGAGAAAATGATAATTGCTGATATTGATTAAAAATATTATTTGTTAATTGTATTTCCCAAAAAGTTTGATAACTAGAAAAAATAACATCATTAATTTTTTTTAGATAACCAAGATATAACCGAAATAATAATAACATTGCAATAAAACTAATAGTAAAAATTGCATAAAAAACATAACAAAAAATAATAAGAAAAGAATATACCGTTTTATGAATAGTCATTATTTTTAATTGCATCATTAATGAACTTTTATCTAAAAATAAAACACATGAAATTAAAATAATATTTCCTAGTCATAACATAATAATTTGTCAATTTGAATATAAAATTATTTTTCAAGTAGAAATAGTTTCTTTTTTAATTTGTTGAAAATTAACTAATATTTGCGCTAAAATCCCAGTAAAAAAGAGAAAAATAATAGTTAATAAAAATAAATATAATAAATTTAAGATAATATTTCAGAAATTATAATTATTGATAAGATTAATAATAGAAAATGATGATGAAAATAAAATATAACCTAAAAGAATAATAAAGAAAATATTAATAACTTTTTGATATTTTGTAATAAAATTTTTTTGCATTTTCATCACCATACCTTCATTATATTTTGCTCAATTTATTATAACATTAATATTAAAATAATGTTCAACATAAAATCTTTAATTTTGTCGAAAACTCTTGATGAAATAAAAAAATCATCAATATGACAATTTGAAAAATAATTTTGTTTAAGATCATGATTTTGCTTTAAATTTTTTAAACGTTAAAATATAATACCGTTGATTGTTGTTTTGGTGTTAAACCTTTATGTTGGTATTTTCATTTTCATAGATTTAAATAATTTTGAATATTAGTGAAACCCAAACCATGATAATGAATTAAGGTTTCTTTAAGACTCGATTGTAATTTACTAATCTTATTTAACTTTCGATAACTAGTATCAGGATTTGTACTAGTTTTGGTAGAATATAGAGTAGAATTTGTTTGTTTTGCTACTAATAAATATAATGGTTGCATGTCAGAAATAATTATTGATTTTTCTTTAATTAATTGCTTATTCATATTTTCAATAATTCATTGTTTTTGTAATCGTTTGGTATTGGTGGATTGAACAAAAATATTATTATTGCTATCAACTACCATTTGAATACAGCATTTGGTATTAGTTGAAAATGGATCAAGATGAGTTTTTCGTTTATCAAATTTATCTTTAAAATTACCTTTATGGATTTCTTTAATAAAAGTTTCATCAATTTGGATTTGACCATTTAATTTTTTAAATTTTAATTGAGTATTTTCTAATTGTTTTGATTGCATTAATTTTTGACGATTATATCAAGCAGTTTTTGGTGTTGTTTTAATAAAACGGGAAATTATTTTACTAGATTGTCCTAATAATGAAATTTGAATTAATAAATTTCACTGTTCATAATTTAAATGACTTCAATAAGTAAAATGATGACGAAAAGCATCAAAACTAGCACGACATTTTTTACATAAATATTTTTGTTTTCCTTCGGGATTATGACCATTTTTAACACAATGATAAGATTTACAATCAGGACATATAATGCCTTTATCTCTAAATTTTTGATCAATTTCATTTAAACGTTTTTGTTTTTTGATTACTTCTGCTTCTTTTTTTATTTTTTCAGCAAATTCTAAAAATTGATCATCTGTAAAACTGTTTTTTAATTCTGTAATTATTTTTTCCATCAATTATTTACCTCTATATATTAAAAATATACCTAAAATTAGATATATTCTATAAATATCAAGAGTTTTCGACAAAATTAAAGCATAAAATTAGCATAATTATCAATAAAAACCCATAAAAAAACTATTATTTTAAAATAATAGCAATATTTTTTTAATAAAAAAAACTCTTTTTATTGATTATTATTCATTGTTTGTGGTTTTTCATTCTCATATTTACCAACTAAAATTAAAATTCCACCGATTAAACCTGAAAAAATCAATGACACAACTCCTGCTGCAATATGTGCTTCTGCCTTACCTTTTAAAACAAAAGTGCATAATACTATTGGCGCAATTTGGACTGACCCGATCAATAAGAAAATAATTATTGCCATAACGCGTGCCCCCCCGATTAGATCAGAATAAGCACCAACTCTTATTGTTAATGATAATAATGCAGTAAGAACAAAATACGCTAGTATTATTGACGAAAAGACTATTGAGACAATACAACCAGCACGACATAAATTATCTGGTTTTTTACCTTCAAGTGAATTTTTAGAATTTTCTTGAATATAATTTGGTTCCATTAATATTCTCCATATAATATTTCTAAAATTTATTATTTTATTATTTTTGTTTATTATTTTTTGAAATTAATTAAATAATAGACCAAAAATAATCTATAATATGTAATCAAATGTTTGACACAAAAAAAATATATCCCTTTTTTAACAAAAAAAACAATACTTTATTATTTTTTTAATAAAATAATTTGCTAACAACATAATCTTTAAATTTTTTTCAATTCAATTTTTTCTTTCTCCTTTTTGAAAGACAAAAGCAAAATCGCCATCTTTTAAATAACTATTGCATAGTTGACAAATCAAACCTGTAATTCCATTAAATTATTCTATAATATATTTCATTTTAATTCCTTGTTAAATTAATTCAATTATTTCTCTTCTATTTTGTTATATTAATTTTGTCATAATAAAAACCTTTCTTATTCTAATTATACTTTCTTTAAAAAAGAAAGTAATTTTATGAACAAAAAAGGTTTAATTAATATCTTATTTTTATTAATTTAATTCTAAAATGGTTATCTTAAATGTGACAATCAAAACCATGATATAACTTGTCATCTTTAAAAACTTCTTTTATATCATATTTTTGGCGATAATTTGTTTCATTGCCGCTTTCAATTGCTTTAATAGCAGCACAAGCCATTGCATGAGAATTACATAATGTTATTTGTGGAATAACACCTTGGTTTAACTTTTCATAATACAACGCCCCTGTTAACATTTCATTTAACCCAAAACCAGGACATTCTCCTTTTAGAATCCCTTGTTGTAATCGAAAGTCGGAAATAATTGGAAATAAATATTTCTTCTTATTATGCATAGCTTGCTCCACCATTAATCCAAATTCCATATGAGTACCAGCGTCTCATCCATCTAACTCAAAGATAACATAATCAGCTGCTGTTAAACCAGCATAATCTAAATCAAAAATTGCTTTATTAGTCGGACGAACGGCTTGATTTGTTTCAAAATCAACCGGATTACCAATTATAAAATTAGGAAACATTGCTCGTAATCGTTCCCCTTCTGCTTTGCGGGTATTTCATTGGGCTTCGGTAAACATACTACCAGCATTATAAATTACTTTTTTATTATCTTGCATTATAATTCTCCTTCTTGTTTAATTGTGTCAATTATTGTTTTTATTTTTTCTTGATCAAGAATTTTATTCTTAATATCACCAGTTACAAAAGTTCCCACGGCAATTAAATCATATCCTAATATTTTTGCTTCCTTTAAATTTATTAAATTGATTCCACCTGAAGCCATATATCTTTTTGTAGGAAAAAATGTTCTTACAGTTTGAATAAAATTTAATTTAAAAGCAGTTGCGGGAAAAATCTTAATAATTTCTCAATTAGCATTAACAATATTAGTAACTTCTTGTAATGTCATTGCCCCAAGAATATATAATAATCCTTGGGCATTGCAAAAGTCACTAATACTTTGATTAAAAATAGGACTAACTAAAAATTGGGCTCCCGCCGCAGCCCCTTGGATAGCTTCGGCTAAAGTTAAAACAGTTCCTGCCCCAATTAAAATTGAGGGATATTTTTTCCGTAAAACTTTAATTAATGAAGCAACATTAGGAATAGTAAAAGTTAATTCTAAACATGTTACTTCTAAATTAATTAGCATTTCACAAATTTGTTGTGCAATATTATAATCCTGATTACGAATGACATAAAAAACTTTCTGTTCTAAAATTTCATTTTGAAAAAACATTATTTAACCTAAATATCTTTCAATTCTTTCGATAATACTATCTTGATCTAAGCCCTTATATTTAATAACAGCATCAGCACTTCCTGATAATCCATAATCATCAACGTTAATAATTAAGCCAGTTTTGCCAACAAATTTATATCAAACATAGTCATTGGAAAATTCAATCGCAATTACTTTTGAAAAGTTTTTTGGAAGCACTTCTTCTTGGTAAATTTCTGATTGTTGTTCAAATAACTCAACACATGGCATTGAAACAACCCTAATATTTTGTTTAATTGTATTAGCCGCCACAATTGCTGGAGCTACTTCCGTTCCCGTTGCAATAATAATTGCTGCCAATGGTTTTGTTTTATCTTCATGAACAACGATATATCCTCCTTGTAAAGATTGTTTAGAGCAAGTTTCCGCTAATTGATATGGGGTATCTTGTCGTGACAAAATTAATGCGGACGGAGTTGTTTTTGACTCAACAATTACCTTTAGACAGGCAATTGCTTCATTAATATCTGCTGGACGCAAGACATTTAAATTTGGACAATTTCGTAGCATTCCTAATTGTTCAATTGGCTGATGCGATTTACCATCAAAACCAACACCAATTGAATCATGTGAAAAAGCAAAGATAACGGGTAAGTTTTGAATACAAGCCATTCTAATACAGGGTTTCATATAATCCGAGAAAATTAAAAAGGTCGAATTAAAACTTTTTAACCCTTGGTGTAATTCAATCCCAATACTAATTGTTCCAGCAGCAAATTCACGCACACCAAAATGAAGATTATTATTTTGCGGAGTATTAATTGTTCAAGAACCATTATAACCAATAATTTTTGTTGCTGTCCCTAAATCAGCACTACCACCAAACATATTATTGGGGCATTTTTGTTGATAATATTTTAAAACATCTCCCATAATAATTCGTGTTCCCGCTTTTTTAGTTTTGTCAGTAGGTAGTAAGGTTTGAAAGGCCTCTAAATTAACAACAGGTGAAGCAAGCAGTTGTTTAAATTCCTTTGGAAAAGCAGTTTGATAAGCTAATAATTTTGTTAATCATATTTGATATGCTTCCTGCCCACGATTAATAAAAGTATTATTTCAATAGGTTTTAACATCAGGGTCAACATAAAATTGTGGATGGTTAAAATCATAGAACGTTTGAACTTGTTGCATTTCTTCCGCAGTAAATGGTGAAGAATGCATCGGTGAACCTTGTTTTGGATGACCATAACCAATAATTGTTTTACATTCAATTAAAGTTGGTTTATCGCTTTTTTGGGCCATAGTAATTGCCGCTTTAATTGCCGTTAAATCCTCATCAGCATTATCAACTCTAATATAATTTCAATTTTGTGCTTCAAAAAATTGTTGATAATTTACTTTTAAAACTTGATCACACGTTGTATCTAATTGACAATCATTTGAATCATATAGCATAATTAACTTATTTAATTTTCATACTCCAGCTAATTGAATTGCTTCAAGAGCACCTCCCTCTTGTAAGTCACCATCACTACATAATACATAAGTATAATGATCAATAATGTCATATCCTGGTTTGTTAAACTTTGCTGCTAAGTGTTGTTCAGCTAAAGCCATACCAACACCATAACCAATCCCTTGCCCTAATGGACCAGATGAGTTATCAACGCCCGGTGTTACGCCATATTCAGGATGCGCTGGAGTTTTGGAATTAATATGACGATAATTTTTTAAATCTTCAATTGTTAAATCATAGCCCGCAAAATGCAAAATTGCATATTGTAATGTTGAAGCATGACCTGGGGATAAGACAAAACGATCACGATTAATTCAATCGGGGATAGTTGGATTAGCAATTAAATTATTTAAATAAATTGCTTGAATCATAGGGGCGGCACTTAACACAATCCCAGGATGACCAGTTTTATTATATATAATTGGATCTAAGCCTAAAATTCGTAAATTACTTAAGCTTTTTGTTTCAATATTATTATTTGTATCTTTCATTTTTTCCTCCTAATAAGTTTAAAATATTAATTATTATTAAATTAAAGAACGAACTTCATTATTTAGCATTAATAACTTCTGCATAATAAAAGTTATTTTTTCGATAAAATTATCGTTATCAGCATCAACAACAATAAAATGATAATGATCTTTTAATTCCTCATATAAAACTTCATATTGTTCATTTAATTTTTCTCAATAATGATGTGGGGTTTCTAATTCTGAGATTCGACCACGATGTTTAATCCGTTCAACTGCTTTTGTTGTTGATACTTTTAAATAAATAATGACATCAAATCCTAATTTTTGTTTTAAAATTGGGGTAATAACATTTTGAAAAAAACGATTATATACATTAAAATCAACATCATTCATAATTTCTAGCAAATGAGAAACTCGAACAAAGACAGGGTCTTCTAAAATTGTGCGGTCAAAAATAGTATTTTCTAAATTATCAATTTTAAAAAATTGTTCAATTCTTGTTATTAACATATAAATTTGCATTTTAAAAGCAAACCCTTTCATATCTTGATAAAAATCATTAAAATATGGATTTTCTTCTAAGGGCTCTTTAAATAAATTAAAATTTAACTGTTGGCATAACGCTTCACTAACTTTTGTTTTGCCTGCACCAACAGTACCAAAAACAGCGATTTTCATTTTTTATCCTCCGTTATATTATTTTATTAATTGTTCTATCGTTGCCAAAGCCAATTCAACCATTACCATAAAATTATTTTGCCGTTCTATTGCTGAAGCAGTTTCTTTTGTAACAAGATTATCAGAAATTGTTAACAATGTTGCCGCTTCTTTTTTAGTAACATGTGCATTAGCAAACAAAGCATATGATTCCATTTCGACAACATCTAAATTATTGTTCTGGGTAAATGATAATGAATTATCATAACGATAAAAAACATCCGCGGCATGAGCAATTCCAGTATGTGTTTTAATTCCTTTCATCATAGCAACTTCTTCAATTTTATTAAATAGATTTTTACTAGCCGAAATAAGATTAGAATCAATATTTGCCGCGATCTTTGCATAATTACTTTCTCCAAATGCGGCATCGACATTAAAAATATCATATAGTTTAATCTCTGCCTTGTAACTACCTGCTGAACCAATCCGAATAATATAATCAACATCGTAAAATTTAAATAATTCATATGAATAAATCCCAATACTTGGACAACCCATCCCACTTCCTGCAATCGTAACTAACTTGTTGTGATATGTGCCCGTATAGATGTACATATTTCTAATTTCATTTACTAATTTATAATTTGTCAAATACTTTTCAGCAATTGCTTTTGCTCGTAATGGATCTCCAGGCATTAAAACTACTTTCGCAATTTCTGAGGGCTTTGCACTAATATGTGGTGTCATTCTTTTAGTTCCTTCCTTGATTTATAATTTGACTATATTATCAATCTTCCTAAATGGGTTATTATTTAAAATTTCTACTTTTAAAAAATAAATTTAAACATAACGAAAAAGAATATTTTAATATATTCATATTTGCTTTGTTTTGTTAACAGCTTTTATTTTTTATTTAATAAATTAGTTTAATAAAAAATAAAAATTAATTTTATTAGAATTAATTTTATTCAATTATTATTATTTAAATAATATTCTAAAAAGAATTATCGTTTTAAATTAACAACTAAAAAACGCTTTTTGACGTCTTTCAAATTATTATTTAATAGTTTTTTTCACTAATAAATAATTAATTATCCAACCCCAGGGATAATAACTATAACGGCAGCACTGATAAAATATCATTGTTTTTTAGATCGGTCTACTGGCTCAGTTTCATTTTACTTGCTATTCCTTCTCAAGAAGTATCTTCTCAATGGCATATATTAGCTTTCATCCACTTTACAGTTGCTGGGACAGCCTAGGACTTGCACCTAATTCCCGTAACATCCAAAATTGCTTTTTAAAGTTGTTAAAGTAATAATATAAAGTTTGAATTAAAAATGCAAGATAAAATTAATTTTTTATCAAAGTATTACTTCTTACAAATTGTTATAATAAGGACAAATTTATAAAATAAAATATTTCAAATTAATAATGTTTTAAAATATAAATATTATTATATTCAGCTAACAAAAAATTTAAATAAAAAAGATGTTGTTCATTAAACAACACCAGTCTATTTTTCATAGTTAAATAGGAAAATTACAAGATTTTATCGTAACATACATAAATTTTTATAATATTCGTCGTCATAAGAGCATAAATTTTTAAACCGTTGCTTAGACTATGTCAAAATTCTTACAAGGTAAATTGATCTAAAATTTACGTACTGCATTGCAGTTTACGACAAATTATTTGCATATGAGAAAATCACCTAAAAAAATAATTCTTCTATTTACTAAAACCCTTCCTACCCAAATTGTCCTTTCTTTGTAATATCAAAAGTAACTTCAAAACAAAAAAAGGTAACATCAAAATCTTTACTGAAATTAGACAACTTTAAATTCAATTGTCTGCAAAAATTCATCCTTCATACCGCCATTTGTTTTACCCTTGTCTGGAATAAAAAAAACTATAAGTAAAATGATAATACATAAAATTTACTTGATTTCTTGCATAAACACCATCTTTATCTTGTTTTCAAAAAAGCTTTAACAGCAAAGATTTTTTTTCTTTTATTAAATTCACTTTTGACATCAAGTTGCGGTTGTATCTAAGAACCGTAGTCCTGTCTTTTGAAACTACTTTAGCATCAAAAAGCCTAAAAATTTCATCAAAAATTCTATAAAAGGTTGCAGAGGAATTATTTTCTAATGAAAAATCAGAAGTTACCTTTAACAAATTACTAAAATCATCTTCTGTCAACTTAAAAACTAACTTATCATTATATGTTTCTAGTTGATAATACTGCCATAATCTCATTGTTGTTTCGGTAAATTTATTTAATTTTTCATCAAGAATATCTTTTGGAATCAAAACTTTTATTGGGGCTACAAGTTCTTTAGAAGAATAAATATAATTGAAAGGTAAATTTTCAATTGTAAAAGTACGGGGCACAAATGAGGAGACACTTGCTTTAATATAATAATCCCCATTAATATTTAACTTAAAATATTCTTGCTTATAAAATTCTAAAAATTTCTCAACAGTTAATTTTTCAGGATCATAACGCTCACCCGCTCAAGCTAAAACAGAACCTGATTTGTATAGTGGCCTATTAAAATTAAATCCAGCCCTGATTTTATTATTTCAACTAAGAACGAATTGATTTTGATATAAAAGTTCTTTTTCTTCTAATGCTTTCGTAATTACTGGTAAAATACTATTATAGCCATTTGCATAATTAAAATCATAATTGCCAGTACCAACAATTTCATAGTTTTGCTTTTTAAAAATATCATCTACAAAAAGAAGGAATTGTTTTTCAAGATTATTTTGAATTCCACTCAAAACTTCTAAATCATTACAAATAACAACTAAACCGTTAAGTTCATCATGTTGTTGCAAATCTTTAAATTTAAATTCATATCTAATATTAAAACTAAGTTTAATTCCCACAATATTATCGTTATTAAACAGAAATAATTTTGCTAAATTGTCAAAATTAATATTCTGTAAAGTAAAACTAATATCATTGGAGGCCAATGATAATGGCATTGCATTAATATAATAATTCGAATATTCATTTTTAATTTCATGATTTAAATTATCAAACTCTGCTTCAAACGCCGTATATAATTGATCAAGAAAACGTCATTGACGAATTGCTGCCCCCGTTAGAACTTGACTATCTTTAGTTTTTAAATTAGCAACTAACTCCTTAAATTTTCCCACTTGATCAGGATATTTATTAATATCAATTGTTGCTTTTGTCTCCCATCATCCTTGAAAATAGTTCTTAATCCGAGCATTAATATTATTTAAAATTTCAATATCATTGCCATTGTCAATGTCATTTGACTCATCATCTGACACATATTTTAAAACCTTATTACAACTAATAATTGTATTAACAGTCGGGGTTAATAAACTAACTGTTGTAAAAAGTGATAATATTCTTTTTATATTGGTTCCTCCTAGTTATATTTCTTAAATATATTTTTTTCTTTATTGTTAATTATAATTTTTAAAAAAAAGTCTATATACATTATATAAAATGATTTGCCAATCTAAAAGAAAAATGAGAATTATTTGCAGAAGTTATAAATCTTAATTAGATCATAAACTGTGAAATCAAGTCCTACACTAATATTTTTTAGAAATTAATTGGAATAAATATATTCCCAGTTCCTTTGTTGTCAATTATTTAATAAAATTATTGCTAATTCAACTTCCACAAGCCTAAATTCTTTAAGATTATTTTTCTTTGGAAATGATGCTCATAATAATTTGTTAATATATTCAATTGTTGGTTTCTTACATAATCGCCGATGCTTAGCCAAACAAACTGGAATATTTGTAATTTCTTCAACTTCTTTTCCCCATCTAAATTCCAATCTATTATTAAAATTTATATTCTTGTTTTGCTTCAGACATCTTCTTGTTTAAAATAGTTTTTAAATTTATAATTCTTTTGCTTTTCACGGAAATAAAAATACCTAATAAATAAATTATTAGGTATTTTTTTAATCTTCTTTTATTTTAAAAAATCATTTCTATTAAAAATAATTTTAAAGTTTTAAGTTATATTAATTATTTAAAATTATACTTTTGAATAAAATGTTCTTTTGCATTTTTGAGATGCTCTGATAATAATTTTTCTGTTGTAATTAAATCTGTCGCTAAAATTGCTTCACAAATTGCAATGTGTTCAGAAACAGCATCAATTCTTCTTTTACTTTCTTCATCATAATTAGTAAAATTTCGTAAATAAGCAAATAATTTTTTTAAATCAGCATAGTATTTATCAATAATTTTAAAATTAACTAATTCTAGCATTGTTTTATTAAAAATATCATTAGCTTGGACTATTAGTTTAGTATCGGATAAATTAACTGTTTTTAAAAGCTTAATTAAATTAGTAATTTTTACATTTAAATCAGGATTCATTTTTTCCACAATGTAAGTATAAATCATTATCTCTAAATGGTAACGTAATAAATATAATTCATCAATTTCTTTAATGGTAAAAATTTTTAATTGAGCTCCTGCATTTCTGACTACGGTTAACAGATTGTCATTTTCTAATAGCCTTATAACTTCACGAATCGGAGTTCGCGAAGTTCCATATTGTTGGGCTAATTTTTCTTCCTGTAGTCTTTCACCAGGTTGAAACATACCAATTAGAATGTCATTTAAAATTAAAGAGTATAATTTTAATTTGTTATTTGACTCTGACATTCTGTTCGATTTCCTTTTCTATTACATTATCAATATAACATAATAATTCACTAACTAAATGAACTTTTCCCCGAGCACATAATTTTGCTGGGGATGAACATAAATAACATTTACGCATCTCAACATTTAAATCGTTCCGGCTTATTGTTTGTAATTCCTGATTATACACATCAAAATCTAATAATTGATAAGTTTGACTTGTTGTCTCAAAATTAAGCAATAATTGTTTAATATTAAGGTAATTACTATTTGTTGGTAGCACAATAATTAAATAATCACCAGTATGATCATAAATTTGTTGCATATTTTGATAATTAATATTATTTTTTTGCAAAAATTGTAAAATACGTGGTTTAATTATTGCTTGAAAAAATTGATGATATCGAGGAAGTTGTTTATTAGTTCCGGGAATGTTTAAACTAACAGTAATTATCCCAGCATCATATGTTCTAACTAATTGTTGTTGAAGAAGATAATGTTGTTCACGATCAAAAAGAATTGAATTGATTTTCTTAACTTCTAACATATTAGTCTAAAATGTAAGGTTTTACTTTGTAAATAATATCAATAACACTACCATCTCGATACTCAACAATAGCAACTGGATGTTCCTTATCATATTCAATCATTTGAGGTTGACCAATTATTGTATAAGCTTCATCGCGGAGTTGCGTAATTGTTTTCAGTTCTACTCCTGCTTTATTTAAAATTTCAATTAAATCTTTTCGTAATGGGTTAACAGCAATTCCAGTTTCCGTTACTACTACATCAACAGTTCCACCAGGTGTAACAACTGTTTGTACTTTAGTAGTTATTGAAGGTATTCGTCCTCTAATTAAAGGGACAGCAACAATTGAAACATCACTCCCAAAAGCAACATCCGAATGGCCTCCTGAAGCTCCTCTAATATAACCATCCGCTCCAGTTAATACATTAATATCAAAATTAATATCAACTTCTAAAGCACTTAATATTCCATAATCTAATTTATCAGTCGCACAACCCTTGGTGTGAGGATTAGCATAATATGATGCTGAAATTTCAATATGATTGGCATTTTCTTTAATTGATTGTGCTGCGATTAGATCAAAACATTGAACATCTAATAATTTATCAACTAAACCAGTCTCCAAAAATTTAACATGTTCCCCAATGATTCCACCCAAAAAGAATCCTGCTTTAATATTACGGCTAACCATTTCTTCTCCTAACATTATTAATGATGACTGACTAGCACCACCGGTTCCGGTTTGATAAGAAAATCCATTTTTAAATCCAGGTGTATTAGTAATAACTTTAACAATGTTTTGAGCAATTTTAATTTCTTTCGGACTGAATGATGTATGAATTTCACCCGAAGATATCTTAGATGAATCACCAATTTCATCAACTTTTACTACATAATCAACATTTGTTTGCGGAATTGAAATAGGATTATTGGGATAAGATACAATAGTATCTGTAATAATAATTACTTTATCAGCATACTGAGCATCAACCATCGGATATCCAAAAGCTCCTACACTTGAAGTTCCATGTGATCCATTCGCATTTCCCATTTCATCACTTGTTGAAGCAGCTAAGAAAGCAACATTAATATGTGATTCACCACTTTCAATTGCGCGTGCCCGTCCCCCATGGGAACGAATAATTGCTGGTTGCGGAAGAATACCTTCCGAAATTGCATCTCCTAATTTCCCTCGTAGAGCCGAACCTTCCAATCCAGTAACAACTCCTGATTTAATATAATCTATTAAACAATCATGTGCTTTTGTAAATGAAGAAGCGGAGATTGTTAAATTTTTAATTTTCAATTTTTTAATTATTTTTAGAACCTGTTCCACCGTTTTATCACCATGACGAAAATGATGGTGAAAAGAAATTGTCATTCCATCTTTTAATCCCGATTTAATGATTGCTTCTTCTAACGAATCAACAAGTTTAGTTTTTCTTTTACCATAATTTGGTAATTCGGTTTGATAATTAATAAATTTTGAAGTATGACTTTTTACTGAATCATAACTTTCATAATTATGATTTTTGTTTATTTGTTTTAACTGTTCTTGATTTAAATATTTTGCCATAATATCCTCCTGCTAGTCTTCCATTGGGTTTTTAATATTAGCCATTCTTAAAACAATTTCGGCATTATCAATAAATGGTTTATCAATCATCTGACCATCAATTGCAAAAACCCCTTTTTGCTCTTTTGTAAATTCTTTATAAGCCGTTAAAATTTTTAAGGCTTCTTTAATTTCCTTTTCACTAGGTGAAAATATTTTATTAATAATTTCAATTTGATTAGGATGGATTGCTGATTTACCATTAAAACCTAGTTCACGAACAAATTGTGCTTCTTGTTCTAAACCAACTAGGTCATTCGTATTCCCAAAAATACAATCAAAAGCATCAACTTTTGCTGCCCGAGCAGCATGAACAATCATTTGACGAGCAAACAATAGTTCATGGCGATCTTTTGTTTTGACTGCTTTTAAATCAAACAAATAATCAACTCCCCCTAAAGCAATTCCTTCGACACGAGAAGATGCAGTTGCAATATTATAAGCGTTTAGAACACCTTTCGCACTTTCAATCGCACAAAATAAAGTTATCTTTTCTTTTCGCCCTATTGCTGTTTCAATTCTTTCAATATCTGCAACAACTTTAATGACATCTTCTTTAGTTTCAACTTTTGGTAAACGAATCATATTAACATTTGAACGAACAATTGTTTCTAAATCTTCTTGATAAAATTCAGTGTCTCACCCATTGATCCGAACAGCTGTTTCAATACCATATTGATTGTAATTAAAAAAGTCTAACATTCTTTTTGTTAATTGGCGTGCAGCATCTTTTTCACGAATATGAATTGAATCTTCTAAATCAAACATTACTGTGTCGGGATGAAAAGCAATAACATCTTTGAACATTCCAGGATTATTTCCTGGGACAAATAACATATTTCTTCTAATTTTTTTCATTTTCATATTCCTTTCTAATAACTAAGAACAGTTTCACTTGCTCGTTCCAATGCTGTTATGATTCTTGCAACTAATACTTCATCAATTGCGCCTTGATCTTGAATAACTAAATTACAATTCTTAACTTGTAAATTTGCTAAAGTTGCTAAAGAAATTTTTTTCATTTGTTGACCAAACTGACGAATAAATGGTGAATTAATCGTTAAATTAATTTTTTGTTCATTATTTGGTTCGACAGTAACTAATACGTCCCCTGATTCTAATGAACCAGCACTTGTCATTTTTTTAATTTCCATTTTGTTCATCCCTTTCTTTCATAATATCTGCTAATTTTTTTACATATTGTTTTGCTAACTTTGCAATGTCTTCATCACGATCATCATCATTAGCCCCTCCTAATTTTCCCGTAATTCCGACTGCTAATATTCCTGATTTAAAATAAGCTTCCATATTTTCTAATGTGATTCCGCCCGTTGCCAGAATTTTAAAATTTGAAAATGGGTTGGCAATTAATTGGAAAGCTTCCGGGGGAACTGAAACGGCTGGATAAAATTTTAACAATTGTGCTCCCGCGTTATAAGCTGAATACATTTCATTAACTGTCATTACCCCAGGAACATACAGAATATCATTTTTTAAAGATCATTTTAATATTTCAGGGGAATAGACTGGCGAGACTAAATATTGTGCTCCCGCTTTAATCGCTTCTTGGGCATCATTAATAGTTAGAACTGTTCCTGCTCCAATAATAGCCGTTGGAAATTCTTGTCGCGCTTGTTTGATAACTTCATATGCTTCAGGAACGGTTAGCGTTACTTCCACAAATTTAAAACCATTCGAAACTGTGTTTTTAATTACACGGTACGCATTTTGCCGAGTAGATGTTCGGACAATGACTGACAATGGATTTTTAATTAATGTTGTTAAATGTTCTGAAATTTTTTTCATATTACTCTTTCCCTTTCTTAATTAGAATTCAGTAAATTGTGCTAAAAATAAAGTAATCACACAAAGATCAGCACATCCTCCTGGTGATATTTTTTGTTGTTGATATTTTAAATTATGTTCTAAAACAATTTGATAAAAATTTTGTCAACCTTTACTTGCTAAAATTTCTATTCACTCTTTTGCTTTATTAGCAATTTCCTTGCTCTGTTCATACCCTACTTTAACAATTAATGTTGTATCATTAATTCTACTTAAATAAAAAACTAATAATAATAGACTATAATCTTCATTAGAAAGTTGCGGATATACTTTTTGATAGTATTTTAAAAAAGTTAATCCCTCTTCAAAAACAATTTGATAACCATCAATAGCAAGACCACGTGCTCCAGTAATGTTATATAATTGATATAATTTTTCCCCATAGGTTTTTCCATTAAAATTTTCAAAATCCTTTTTTAATGAAATTGTCATTTTTTTAATTAAACTGCTTCACTTAGTAAAAGGAATTTTATAATACAGGCCATAACAAGTTATGTAAAAAATAATTCCAAATGCAAAAATTAATCCCTTATGCGTGTTAATATTCTTAGTTGCACTGAGCATTCGTGCTTCTTGGTGACAACCTAATTTTCGTAAAGATGCAAAATCTAATTCCGAATTATTTGTTACTAAATTAATAATGTCTCTAAAATAAAATTTAAAAGTTGCACTAGATTTAATAAATGTTTTAATATTCATATCTTGGTGACATCCCGAATCTTTTTTTGACACAAGACCAAAGGACGGATAACTATTTGCTTCAGTTATAATACATTCGATTCCATAAGCAATTAGTTTATCCCATTGTTGATCACAAAATTGATAATGTTTATTTTTTTTCAAACTAGGCATTAAATTTATTAACATTATAAATTTTCCTTTCTGTTATCCTGTGATACCGGCGTGCGTAAATAGTAAGAAGATTGGAGCAGCAACAATTAAAACAATCCCACCACCAATTCGACAAGTAATTTGTGAATAAGGTAATAAATCCATCTGTTTAGCGGTTCCTAAAACAGCAAGTGAACCAGCTCCTCCTTGCGCTCCCATACAGCACCCAGCAGCGATCATACTTTCTAAGGTATAAAACTTAATTAATTTTGCGACCAACATTGGTCCAAGAATTAAAGCAATATCCATTAATAAAATTAAAACAATATATTCTCAATGGGTAAATAACGAAGCAAATTTATTTAAGTCCGTCATACACAATCCAACACCAGCCATTAAGAATCATGTAAATTGTTTTGAAAAGAATTTATTTAAAACATTACATCCAGCTTTTAATTCTTTTGGAAGAATATTTAATAGATTAATTATTAAAGAAAATACAACGGCTCAAGCAAAAGCATTAATTTCAACTCCAGAAGATTTTTTTATTTCAACTTCAATGAATTTACAAAAGACATATATTACAACACAAACTGCTAAGCCTGCGGCAATACTACGATGAGAAGGATCGATTTTTTCTTCCCGAATATGAACTTCTTTTTTAACTAATTTACCATTTCCACTTAAAGTTGGTGATTTTGATAATGTTGCCGTTAAAATTGCGGCAATAATAATCACAAAAATATTACTTACACTACTTACAGCTAACGCAAAACTCATATAATCCCCTTGGGGCATATAACCATATGACTGACTCATTGCCGATAATGGTTGAACTCCTCCCCCATTACCATCAGATAATAATGGCAGCATAATTTGTAAAATTGTTAAGTCATTAGGCAATCCCATTAGATTTCCAAAACCTCAACCAAATAAAATAGCTAACCCAACTGCCGATATTAGTAACACCATAAATCCTCCAAATGACCGTAAGATTAATTGCCGAGGTATTGTTAAAATTGAACCAACAATTAAAACATTAATATATAAATTCAGAAATCCTCCTTTTGAGAATCATGCACTAACAGCATGTACAATTTCGGGTGGGAAAGCATTAAATGTGCCTAAAAAGGCTCCTAAAAAAAATACTCCCATCGTTCCCCCACCAATAAATGTTTTTCAAATTGGTAAACGATTAAAGAATTCACCACCAATAATAGCAATAACAAATAAAACTGCCATTGCTCCCATTGCTTCACCTGGCAATGTTTTTGTATAAATTGCTACTAAAGTTGCTACTAACATTGCAATATACAAATAAAATGGAATTCCAAACAATTTAAACGTAAAAAAATCTTTTCAAGTTAAATATTTTAAATTGCGAATATTATTATAATAATTATTAAAAGTTGCTTTTAAATTATTATTAATTTTTTGGTTTTTTTCATGCCAATTAACTTGTCATGGTTTATAAGTTAAATTATTTTCAGCAACAATTGTAAATGGTAATTGATGCTTTTGATAATGAAGATCTTTTTTAGCTAATTCATCAGTTGTTTGATCAATAATATTATTAATTTCTAATTCACGAATTTGCAATTGTTGATAATATAGTTGTTTGTCAAAATGACAATTAATTTTATGAGTTTCCATTTTTTCAAATTTTGCAACATTTCTTTGTAAAGTATCTTGAAAATTATTAAAATCTCAATCATAATCTTCTATTTTTTCTTGATATCATTTTTGAAGTTCTTGTAATTTAATTTCAAAATGTTTCTGAAATTCGGCCTGATTCTTTTGATGAATTTGTAATAAGATACTTTTTTTATAGGCAAAATCATTATTAATTTTTTGTTTTTGATAATTTGCGTGTGGCTTTAATAAATTTACTCTTAATTGTTCATTATATAATTTATTTTTTGTTGTATATCATTTTTGATCTGTTGTTTTTTTATTTGCAACTCATTGTTCTAATTTATCTTTTTGAATCTGATATTTCTTTGTTGTTTGATCTTTTAGCATTGTTATTTTAGTTTGATAACTATTAATTCGTAACGCATTATTTTCTTGTCTACTAGTAACTTTTTCTGCTAACTGTATAAACTCTTCTTCCCGCGTTAAACTTTTTTCCATATATCCTCCTTGGATTTTTAGTAATCTTTGTTAATTAAATCATCAATATTTGATAATTTTTGATATGATAAATAATCTAATTTTTTCAAAAAATCGGCTGATGTTTTAGGTACAATTCTTTGTAATTCATCAAAATCACCCTGAATAAATAACTTGCGCGCAGTTGTCGCTGAAATTGCTTTCTCATTAAAACTCAATCGTGGAATAATGATTAAATTAAGATCATTAGCCATAAATACTGTTTTCATTGTTTTATTATATTCATTAGTAGTTAATGAATAAGGTTCTTCGCCAACAAATCGGGTTTTAATTTGTAATGCTTTTGCAATATAATCAACAAAAATATGAACATCTAAATTAGTTTGTTCTTGAATAACTGCCAAGGGTGAAGACAAGAAATAAGATGGAAAAACATTTTTTGACACCAAATAATTGCTGCCTTCTAAAAGTTTGACATTCTTAAATTCTTGAATCCCCAATTCAATCATTGTTTTTCGTTGTTGATAAGTAAATAATGATCCTGATTCCTTAACCGGAATAATATAAACAAAATCACTTTTTAAACTAGCCTGTTGTACTAAAAATAAATGTCCTTTTGTAAATGGATTAGCATTCATAACAATTACACTAGCATTATTATAATTAGTTTTCTCCTTTGCTAAATAATCTAAATAATTTTTAAATAAATCATCTCTATTAGTTAGAAAAGCAAAATTATGATTTTGATAAATAATATTAAATCCCAAGGATTGAAAAGTACTAAAATAATCAGGTTTTGTAAAAACAAAAACCTCATTCCACCCCTGATCATATATTCTTTGAATCATATAAGTAACTAGCTTATTAGCAAGATTGTTGCCTTGATATGCTGGTTCAATTGCTAAACATTTTAAGGTATTCAAATATCGACTAACTGTTGCAATAACATTTTTACTTTCATCATATATAACTGCACATTCTTCAATAATATCTGATTTTAAATTAACACTTCCCAATAATTTTTCTATTTTATTTAGAGTTAATTTATCTGCTAATTTAATATCATGTATTCTTCAAATATTGTCCATGTTTCACCTTCTTTACATTGACAATATAAGTGTACCACTAAATAAAATTGTATACAATATATATTGTATACAATTTTCAGATTTTACTAATTGTTTGGCAAGCCTTATGATATTTAAATTAAACGGAAATATTAATAACAAATTATAAATATGTAATCAAATATTATTTCCAAAATAATTATCTTAATCCCCTAGACATTCATCCCGAATAACTTCTTGTAATGTTGTACGTCTTTTTTTTGGCAAATTATTAACTCCATATAAAAAAGCATTTTGTTGACCAATTAAATATAAGTTTCTTTTTGCACGGGTAATTGCAGTATATATTAAATTTCGCTTTAACATAATTCAAAAACTTTTTGCAATTACAAAAATAATATTATCATACTCACTACCTTGAAGTTTATGAACACTACATGCATAAGCCAATGCAATATCGTAATACATTTCTTTATTATATTCAACAATATTGTCATATCTTATTAATAAAATATCATTAAAGTTTTTATCTTTTTTAATATCAATAATAATTCCCACATCACCATTATAAATTTCTAATTCGGGGCGATTTTTCAACTGCATTACTTTATCATTAATGCGAAAAATGCGATGACCAATTTTAATTTCTTTTTGACCATAAGCGGGATTCATTTTATTTTGTAAATAAGTATTTAACATATTAATGCCAACAGGACCATTGTACATTGGTGCAATCACTTGAATTGCATTATAATCTTCTGCTTTTTCTTCACAAAGTTTCTGATATAAATCCCCAACTGTCGTCAATATTAAATGTGAATCAATGGCTTCCGTAAAAGTTATATCTTTTTTATTTAATAAATTATATTCAAAATGTTCTTGTTCAATTGCATAACTTAATTCTAAAATGTCATTTCCTGCTTCTTGACGATAAACTTCTTCTAATTTAATAACATTAAAAACATCACTTTGAATAATATCGCGTAAAATATCACCGCAAGCAACGGAAGGTAATTGATTTGGATCACCAATTAAAATTAATTTGCGTAAATTTAAACTAGCTTTTGCAATTTGCGATAACAATAAACTATCAACCATACTAACTTCATCTAAAATTAAAATATCATTTTCCAACGGATTATTTTCATTATAAAAAAACTGATTTGTAATAGCATCATATTTTAATAATTTATGAATTGTTAATGCTTTTTGTCCTGTTTTTTCACGTAATCGTTTAGCTGCTTTTCCTGTTGGCGCAGCTAAGACAATTTTTGATTGTTTATAAACTTTTTTTAAAATGTTAACAATGCCATCGACAACAGTTGTTTTTCCTGTTCCGGGCCCCCCAATGATAACTAAAAAGTTAGAATAAATCGCAGCTTTAATTGCTTTTGTTTGATTTTTATTATAACTTATTTGCTTTTTAGCTGTTAAATCCTCTAACTGGTCTCCTATTCTTTTTTCATCATATTGATCCGTTGAATTTAAACTATTTAACATTGTTGCAATATTTAATTCACTGTGATATATTTCGGCAACATAAATCTTTTCATTTTTAAAAATTAATACATTAATTTCTTTAATATATTTTAAGACTGCTAAAATAAATTCTTTTGTTAAATTAGTAAAATTATTTTGTAAAATAGTTGTTAATTCCTGTAATGTTAAATAAGTATCACCACTACTATTGCAAAATTCTTTTGCTAAATATCAGGCATAATATCCAATTCGAATATTGCTAAATGGATCTTGTTTAAATGCCAAATAAATTTTGTCAATTGTTTTAAATGGAATATTATCTTTTAATAACAATGAATAAGGGTCTTTTGTTAATAACGCATAAATTTGATCAACATTATATTTTGTCTTTAATAATGATAAAACTTGAAGCGATAATCCTTCTTGATTAAACTGGTGATTTAATTCATCATCCCGACTCATTACTTGAAATGATTTTGTAATAATATTAGCTTGTTTCGTCGTAACCCCTGGAATTTTTTTTAATTCCAATGTGTTTTCCTTGATTCTGCTAATTACATCAGTTTGATAATAATCAATAATGATTTGTGCTGTTTTCGAACCTATTGTTGGAAACAAACTACTAGTTAAATATTTTAAAACTTCATCATTACTTCTTGGCGCAATTTGTTGCAGTTCTTTAACTTCAAAATTTTCACCATAACGATCATGATATACAAACTCACCAGTTAATTCATATAATTGATCAGGTTGAAGAGCTAATAAAAAACCTTTAATAAAAATAAAATGTGTTTTATCTTTTTCTAATTGAAATTTACAAATTCGATAGCCATTTTTTGATTCAAAAACAATTAATTTTAAATAACCTCGTATCTTTTCCACCATCACAAAATCCCTCTCTTATAAATAAGATAATTTTTGATTATCTAAATAAACCTCATCAATTATTCCACCGCCAAGACAAACATCACCATTATAAAAAACAGCAACTTGACCAGGAGTAATTGCTTTAACTTTGGTGTCAAAATAAACAAGACATTTATTATCCCCACAAATTGTTACTTTAACTAAAATATCTTTTTGACGATAACGAAATTTTGCCGTACAATTAAATTCATTATCTTTAAAAGTATTAATTCAATTAACATCTGTAACAAGGCAACTAGTCGAATATAATCATTTTTCTTCACTACTTTTCGCAACATATAAAATATTTTTTTCAACATTTTTACCAGCAACAAAATAAGGTTCTTTCATTCCACCTAAATTTAAGCCCCGACGTTGGCCAATTGTATAATACATAATACCATTATGTGTTCCCACAACTTGATTTGTTTCAATATCAACAAGTTCACCATTTTGATTTGGAATATAATTTTGTAAAAAACTTTTAAAATCACGTTCCCCAATAAAACAAATTCCCGTTGAATCTTTTTTATTTGCTGTTGGTAAATTTTGTGCTTTTGCAATGGCACGAACTTCGGTCTTTGTTAAATTTCCTAAAGGAAAAATTGTTTTTGCCAACTGTTGTTGATTTAATTGACTTAAAAAATAAGTTTGGTCTTTGTCCCGATCAATCCCTCGTAATAATTGATATTCTTTGCTTTCTTGATCAAATTGTACTCGTGCATAATGCCCCATAGCAATAAAATCAGCTTGATAATTATTAATTGCATATTTTAAAAAATAATCAAATTTAATATATTTATTACATAAAATATCTGGATTAGGAGTGCGTCCTTTTTGATATTCACTAATAAAATATTTAAAAACATATTCTCAATATTCTTTAATAAAATCAATCCGGTGTAATGGGACATTTAAAGTGGTACTAACTTTTAATGCATCATTATAATCAGCTTCTTGGGGACAAATAGGACTATTAATTTCTTTATTTCCTAAAATATCATTATTTAATTGACTATCTCAATTTCGCATGAATAATCCTTCAACCTGATAACCTGCTTGTTGCAATAAATATAAACAAACAGAAGAATCAACCCCTCCTGATAAACCAACGACAACTTTTTCCATTTATATTCCCTTCCTTTATTAAATAATATAATGAATAATATTATTTTAACATTAAAACACTAAGTTTAAAAAACTTCTTTAATTTTGTCGAAAACTCTTGATGAAATAAAAAAATCATCAATATGACAATTTGAAAAATAATTTTGTTTAAGATCATGATTTTGCTTTAAATTTTTTAAACGTTAAAATATAATACCGTTGATTGTTGTTTTGGTGTTAAACCTTTATGTTGGTATTTTCATTTTCATAGATTTAAATAATTTTGAATATTAGTGAAACCCAAACCATGATAATGAATTAAGGCTTCTTTAAGACTCGATTGTAATTTACTAATCTTATTTAACTTTCGATAACTAGTATCAGGGTTTGTACTAGTTTTGGTAGAATATAGAGTAGAATTTGTTTGTTTTGCTACTAATAAATATAATGGTTGCATGTCAGAAATAATTATTGATTTTTCTTTAATTAATTGCTTATTCATATTTTCAATAATTCATTGTTTTTGTAATCGTTTGGTATTGGTGGATTGAACAAAAATATTATTATTGCTATCAACTACCATTTGAATACAGCATTTGGTATTAGTTGAAAATGGATCAAGATGAGTTTTTCGTTTATCAAATTTATCTTTAAAATTACCTTTATGGATTTCTTTAATAAAAGTTTCATCAATTTGGATTTGACCATTTAATTTTTTAAATTTTAATTGAGTATTTTCTAATTGTTTTGATTGCATTAATTTTTGACGATTATATCAAGCAGTTTTTGGTGTTGTTTTAATAAAACGGGAAATTATTTTACTAGATTGTCCTAATAATGAAATTTGAATTAATAAATTTCACTATTCATAATTTAAATGACTTCAATAAGTAAAATGATGACGAAAAGCATCAAAACTAGCACGACATTTTTTACATAAATATTTTTGTTTTCCTTCGGGATTATGACCATTTTTAACACAATGATAAGATTTACAATCAGGACATATAATGCCTTTATCTCTAAATTTTTGATCAATTTCATTTAAACGTTTTTGTTTTTTGATTACTTCTGCTTCTTTTTTTATTTTTTCAGCAAATTCTAAAAATTGATCATCTGTAAAACTGTTTTTTAATTCTGTAATTATTTTTTCCATCAATTATTTACCTCTATATATTAAAAATATACCTAAAATTAGATATATTCTATAAATATCAAGAGTTTTCGACAAAATTAAAGAAAAACTTAGTGTTTCATTTTTTATGCTTCATAAAATCAATTAATTGCCTAGTTTTACAATATTCTTATTTTTATGCTTTAAATAAAAAAATCCAATTAACATTAACAAATTTGCTATTATTAAGAAACTATAACTAATAATATGCATAATATTATTCTTTAAAACAAAATTATTATTATTGTAAAGATATCCATACAAGGCAATTGCCATTAAACTCCCTAAAAATATTAAACTAAGTGGCAGAAAAAAGTATAGTTGAATTTTAAAATTAGAAATACTACAAAGTGGTAAAATAATAACAATTGCATAAATACTAATTAATACAATCATAAATAACCGGTTAACCAAAAGATAATTTTGATTGGACTGAATAAAATCAAATTTACCAAAAGTTATTGTAATAAAATTATATATATCTAATGATGAATTATTAATTCAATTACTAAATATTAGAAAAGTACTACATAAAATAATTAAACCAATAATGGCCATAAGTCGAGCAATCAAAATAATTGGACTACGTCACATAATAATATTATTAATTTTATAAATTCGTTGTCTTCCATTTGGTAATTGTTGAATTTTATAATTATTACTTAAAAAAGTCGTTGGTTGCAGGATATTACTTTTTGTTTCTTCTTTTACAGAATCAACTTTATTCATACCCTGTTTTTGCCTTTTTTCTTGCCCTTTTTTAATTCCAACATTCCCTGCTGCTTTTGACATATCAGCCATTGGTCCTGGTGTCTCAAATAAACTAGTATAAAAATTATTTATTCAATAACTTCCTACTGGCTCTTCAATTTGAATTGTACGAGGTTCTTCAATTTCAATGCTTTTTTTTAAGGGCACGGCAACGGGTTTGGGTTCTAATTGCTTATTAATTTGCCCCTGATAATAATTTTTATTAGTAGTGTGATCAGGACCTAAATTTGGTCTTTTTGTAATATCTCACTCCATAGCATCTGTTGTATCACAATTTTGTCCATCACAAGGAACTGAACGATCTAATTTAACATCTCAGCTTTCTTGGTTCTTTCCTAATGATTCAAGATCATTTGAACGCTGCTGTTTTTCTTCTTGTTTAAGGGAATTTATTTTGCTAGTAAAAGTTGGTTGGGGATTTACTTGTCCAGAGTCTTGTTTAGTTGATGCTTTATTATTATAACTTTGTGTAACAATAATATCTTTTTTTGGAGTTGAATTTACTAAAGTCTTTTTAGGAAAATGAATATCTAAAATTGATCTTGGTTTCGAAATATTGTCCTTCTTAATAACTTCTTCAGTTGTTTTCGACAATTCTTGTTGATTTTTCTGAACAATCTTCTGAGCCACTGCTCGCGCTTGGACTTTTAAAGCTGCCCGTTTATCTTCAAGTCGGTCATTTGTAGTAACACGATCACCTCTATTATTATTAAAAGATGCTAAATCAACTTTTTTTGTCATTAATGGTGGTTCTTGCAAATAATCATCAGAATGAGGTATTCCTTTTTCATCAAACGTTGTTTTAATTTTATCTAATCGTTGATAAAAATTTGTTTTTTCTTGTTCTAATTTTTCTGCTTGATTATGTAATACTTTCAAAGCATCGGGATTATCAAGATTTAATGTTAATTCACGACTTTCCCCTGATCAAGATGATTGCTTGTATTCTGGCTGATGTGGTTGCATAAATGCTTTCGCAACAAAAATATCATTATTAAAAAAATGTCTATTTTCATCCCCCAAAAAATGTGACTTAGTAATTAAAGAAGCCTCTTGATAATCAGAATGCTTATTATAAAGAATGTCTTGCTTAATTGGTTTAATTTTTAAAATTTTAATATCATTGCTTTTCATTATTTAGCACCCATTCTAACTTTTGCCCAAAAAACGTTATACATTAATTATATCCTAAAACGACCAAAAAATAAATATATAATGCAATTGGAAATGGTATAATTAATGCGCCCATTTTTAGCACAACTATTTAAACAAATCCTTTATTAATCCCTGATTTGGTTTTAAAATAATATAAATTCGTAGTTTTATTAATCCTTCACTTATTATCAAACATTTAACTGACTTTAAGTATTACAGATATATCTTACTAAATAACGAAAAAAGACTGAAGAATCAGTCTTTTTAGTAATTATTATAAAATTTATTTAAAAATCCTCACTAGTTCAAATCTTTATCTAAAAAAATCAAAATAATATTCTCATATACCAACAGTTAACTTATCTACATTAAGAATCCGAATGCTAACTTAATTGTAATAAATTATTTATGTTTAAAAAGTATTTTTTAAATTGTATTCAAAAATTCCTGTACTAATAGTTCCATAATAAATTTTATCATTTAAAATAATTCCACATGTATCAAATATTTCTGCCCCTCAGATACTACCTTTATACACAATTTCGCTTGTATTTTTTTCGACATCGAATTTAATAATATCCGTTATTTGTGATTGGATAGGTTAAGATAAATTGGACAACAATAATGTAGAGTAAATATTTATAATTAAATTACAATGGAGGTGTAATTATGGCAAAGAATCATTATACCGATGAATTTAAGCAACAAATTGTTGGTCTTTACAAAATGGGTCAAACTCCTGAACAATTAGCCAATGATTACCAAATTGGTAAATCTACTGTTTGGAAATGAGCTCACCAATTTAGTAACTCGGACTCATTTAAAGCTAAAGACAATAGAACGCCAGAAGAAAACGAATTAATTCAATTACGTAAAAAAGTTAAACAATTAGAAATGGAAAATGACATTTTAAAGCAAGCAACACTGATAATCGGCAAAAAATAGCAATCATTAAAAATAACAAAGCAAAATATCCAATTATTAATTTATGTAAAACATTGAAATTGGCTAGATCAACATATTACTATCAATTAAAAGCAAATAATCCCAAGAATAATCAAAACATTGATAATGCTGTTATCAGTATTTTTCTAAAAAGTCGTAAAAATTATGGAACAAGAAAAATTAAAATCATGCTAGCTCAGCAAAATATTATATTATCTCGTGTAAAGATTAGTAAAATAATGAGAAAATATAACTTAATTTCAAATTATACAAAAATCAAATACAAACATTCAAATACAAGCAATGTTACATATAAATATAATAATTTATTAAATCAAGAATTTAATAATTATAAACTACATGAAGTTGTTGTCAGTGATTTAACATATGTTTTTATTAATAATAAATGATATTATGTTTGCTTTCTAATTGATTTATTTAATCGTGAAATTATTAGTTATGATGTTAGTTTACACAAAAATGCAAAATTAGTTAAAAATACCTTTAATAAACTTAACTTTACATTAAATGATATTAAAATATTTCACACTGATCAAGGTAGTGAATTTAACAACAATCTTATTTATAACTTTTTAACTAAAAATAACATTCAAAAGTCTTACAGTAAACCAGGTTGTCCTTATGACAATGCTGTTGCGGAATCAACATACAAAATTTTTAAAACTGAATTTATTAAAAATAATAAATTTAAAAACATTGAGCAGTTTAAATTAAAATTATTTGATTACATTAATTGGTACAATAATATTCGAATTCATAGCAAACTAAATTATTTAACACCAGTAAAATACAGAAATTATTACTCTACATAAAATTTGTCCAAAAAACCCTTGCCATTCCAAGTTCGCGAATCAATGTAATGGAAAAAATTTTTATAATCAGTTTCAATGATTTGATTTCCCCCATCATGTTTCGGGTCTACCATATAATGCATAAAACTTGCTACTAAATTATTTAGTCTTTTATCGTTAAAATTTAACATATTTTATCTCCTTTGTAATATATATAATTTTATCATTTTTTTATTTAATCAATATTTTTTTAAAATTTTCTTTCTAATAAATTGGTGCAATTACTTTAATTAATTTAATTATTTGATATAATTGATATAGTCTATGTGAAAATATCAATAAATATTTTTACATAGGAACGAAACATAAAAAGATGAGGAGTTTATTTATGGCAATAAAAAAGAAAGTTGTTATGCAAGAAGAACTACCAGTGATTGATTTAATTAATCAAATTATTGAAGATGGTAAAGATTTAACTACTAAGGCTGATGAAAAAGCAGCAAAAGAAGAACAAATGCGTGAAGAATGAATCAAAAAGAATAATGAAGCATGTCTTGCCGCTGCCAAGAAATGAGAAGAAAAAATTGCAATTGCAAAACAAAAAGAGATTAAGGCTTCGGTAAAAATAAAAGATGGTGCTAAAATTGAACAAGAAAAAATTATTCTGTTAGAGCAAAAACGCAAAGAAGAAATTGCAAAAAATAATGTATTGTATGAAGAACGTGCAAAAAAACAAGCCCGTTTAACAAATATTTCACGAATTAAAAGTGCAATGCATGAGCGAAAAATGATTTTATCAAAAGAATCTTGAGAAAAAGAAGCACAAAAGTGACAAAAATTATTAGATCAAGCTTCACGTTAATTAACAATTTACACTAATTATTTTATTGGTGTTTTTTTTTTTTTTTTTTTTGATAATTTAAATTTAAATTATATTTTTGCAATAAGTTGGAATGGCAAGGGTTTTTTGGACAAATTTTATGTAGAGTAATAATTTCTGTATTTTACTGGTGTTAAATAATTTAGTTTGCTATGAATTCGAATATTATTGTACCAATTAATGTAATCAAATAATTTTAATTTAAACTGCTCAATGTTTTTAAATTTATTATTTTTAATAAATTCAGTTTTAAAAATTTTGTATGTTGATTCCGCAACAGCATTGTCATAAGGACAACCTGGTTTACTGTAAGACTTTTGAATGTTATTTTTAGTTAAAAAGTTATAAATAAGATTGTTGTTAAATTCACTACCTTGATCAGTGTGAAATATTTTAATATCATTTAATGTAAAGTTAAGTTTATTAAAGGTATTTTTAACTAATTTTGCATTTTTGTGTAAACTAACATCATAACTAATAATTTCACGATTAAATAAATCAATTAGAAAGCAAACATAATATCATTTATTATTAATAAAAACATATGTTAAATCACTGACAACAACTTCATGTAGTTTATAATTATTAAATTCTTGATTTAATAAATTATTATATTTATATGTAACATTGCTTGTATTTGAATGTTTGTATTTGATTTTTGTATAATTTGAAATTAAGTTATATTTTCTCATTATTTTACTAATCTTTACACGAGATAATATAATATTTTGCTGAGCTAGCATGATTTTAATTTTTCTTGTTCCATAATTTTTACGACTTTTTAGAAAAATACTGATAACAGCATTATCAATGTTTTGATTATTCTTGGGATTATTTGCTTTTAATTGATAGTAATATGTTGATCTAGCCAATTTCAATGTTTTACATAAATTAATAATTGGATATTTTGCTTTGTTATTTTTAATGATTGCTATTTTTTGCCGATTATCAGTGTTGCTTGCTTTAAAATGTCATTTTCCATTTCTAATTGTTTAACTTTTTTACGTAATTGAATTAATTCGTTTTCTTCTGGCGTTCTATTGTCTTTAGCTTTAAATGAGTCCGAGTTACTAAATTGGTGAGCTCATTTCCAAACAGTAGATTTACCAATTTGGTAATCATTGGCTAATTGTTCAGGAGTTTGACCCATTTTGTAAAGACCAACAATTTGTTGCTTAAATTCATCGGTATAATGATTCTTTGCCATAATTACACCTCCATTGTAATTTAATTATAAATATTTACTCTACATTATTGTTGTCCAATTTATCTTAACCTATCCAACTTCAAAAAGTAATTTAAATATCGTAGTTAGTTCCCATTTAGCAACCGCCAATCAATTTGCCAAAGCAGGAGAAATTATTGACGAATATCACAAAACTAAAACACCGTTTACATGATGCACAATTACGATTGATAATAACCAAGCTGAAAAATCCTTTTTTGAAAAAAGTGGACTCCAACATTTTGAAACAGCATTAGGAATGTTAATCGATCTAACAACTTTTACCACTGCTAATCGAACAAATACCGATGAAAAATTTCAGGAAGTAACAACTCAAACTATTGTGCATGATGTTATTAAAGTTATCAAAAGTGCCTTTGATTTATCACTAATTGATCTGGCAAAATATCAGTCAATTTGAGAATTAAATCAGACCGAAAAAATTAGTTATTTTACAATTTTAACCAAAAATCAAATTCCTGTCTCCACAGGAAACTTATACTTTGAACCAGAATTAGCAATTATTGATGACATTGCAACGCATAGTGATCATCAGAAACAAGGTTATGCCAAAGAAATGTTAATTCATCTCTTAAAACAAGCAAAACAAGCTAATTACCAATATGCCGGGTTAGTTGCAACACCACATGGTTTACCATTATATCAAAAACTTGGTTTTAAAAAACAAAACTTATATTTCAATGTTTATACAATGCATTATCCAAAATAATAATGCATTTTTTTATGTCAAAATTTAATCCCTGAAAACAAAAAAAGACTTTAAAAAGTCTTTTTTTTAACCTGGCACTGCCCTATTTTCACCTTGCGGCTATCGTCGACGTAATAGTGCTTAACTTCCGTGTTCGGGATGGGAACGGGTGTGCCCACTACACCATAAGCACCAGATTACTTGAGTGGAATTATCCTCTCAAAACTAGATAATAAACATTCTAAAATTTGTAAATAAGCTCTCGCTTTTCTGAAGTCCTCGACCTATTAGTATTGGTTAGCTGAACACGTCGCCGTGCTTACACACCCAACCTATCAACCTTGTCGTCTTCAAGGGGTCTTACTCCATAAAGGATGGGAAATCTCATCTTAAAGTATGCTTCTCGCTTAGATGCCTTCAGCGATTATCATTTCCACACATAGCTACCCAGCTGTGCCACTGGCGTGACAACTGGAGCACCAGCGGTATGTCCATCCCGGTCCTCTCGTACTAGAGACAGATCTCTTCAAATTTCCTACGCCCACAACAGATAGGGACCAAACTGTCTCACGACGTTCTGAACCCAGCTCGCGTACCGCTTTAATGGGCGAACAGCCCAACCCTTGGAACCAACTTCAGCTCCAGGATGCGATGAGCCGACATCGAGGTGCCAAACCTCCCCGTCGATGTGAACTCTTGGGGGAGATCAGCCTGTTATCCCCAGGGTAACTTTTATCCGTTGAGCGACGGCCCTTCCACACGGGACCGCCGGATCACTAAGCCCAGCTTTCGCTCCTGTTCGACTTGTAAGTCTCACAGTCAAGCACCCTTCTACCTTTGCGCTCTATGTATGATTTCCGACCATACTGAGGGTACCTTAGGGCGCCTCCGTTACATTTTAGGAGGCGACCGCCCCAGTCAAACTACCCACCTGACACTGTCTCTGATCTGGATTACAGATCTAGGTTAGGATTTCGACATAGCAAGGGTGGTATTCCAAGGGTGACTCCACAACAACTAGCGTCGCTGCTTCAAAGTCTCCCACCTATCCTATACATGCTATATCAAAACCCAATATCAAGCTATAGTAAAGCTCCATGGGGTCTTTCCGTCTAGTTGCGGGTAACCTGCATCTTCACAGGTACTAAAATTTCACCGAGTCTGCAGCCGAGACAGCGAAGGGATCATTACGCCTTTCGTGCGGGTCAGAACTTACCTGACAAGGAATTTCGCTACCTTAGGACCGTTATAGTTACGGCCGCCGTTCACTGGGGCTTCGGTTCAAAGCTTCGCTAATGCTAACTAATCCCCTTAACCTTCCAGCACTGGGCAGGCGTCACCCCCTATACTTCGTCTTACGACTTTGCAGAGAGCTGTGTTTTTGCTAAACAGTTGCCCCTTCCTCTTCACTGCGGCTCATATTGCTATGAGCACCCCTTCTCGCTAACTTACGGGGTTATTTTGCAGAGTTCCTTAGCTACAGTTATCTCGCTTGCCTTAGGATTCTCTCCTTGACCACGTGTGTTCGTTCTAGGTACAGGCACCATATAAATAGTACTAGAAGCTTTTCTTGGAAGCATGGAGTCATATACTTCGCTACTAGGCGAACCGTTCGCTCCCCATCACACTTCAAGGTTATGCAAGGCGGATTTGCCAACCTTACCCTCTTTGTGCTTAGCCCGGAATCCATTAACCGGGATATACTATCCTTCTCCGTCACTCCATCGTTTTATATGGTGGTACAGGAATATCAACCTGTTGTCCATCGACTACGCCTTTCGGCCTCGCCTTAGGTCCTGACTAACCCTGGGTGGACGAACCTTGCCCAGGAAACCTTGGTCAAACGGCATGAGGGATTCTCACCCTCAAACGTTACTCATGCCGGCATTCTCACTTCTAACCAGTCCAGCAGTCCTCACGGTCTACCTTCATCCCTGTTAGAACGCTCCCCTACCGCCCTGTATATAAATATACAAAACCCATAGCTTCGGTATTATGCTTAGCCCCGGTACATTTTCGGCGCAAAGTTACTCGACTAGTGAGCTGTTACGCACTCTTTAAAGGGTGGCTGCTTCTAAGCCAACCTCCTAGCTGTCTAAGCGACTTCACATCCTTACACACTTAGCATAAATTTTGGGACCTTAGCTGATGATCTGGGCTGTTTCCCTCACGTACATGGACCTTATCACCCATGTACTGACTGCCGAGTATACAAAATTGGCATTCGGAGTTTAATTGTATTCAGTACCCCTAGGTGGGGCCATCATACATTTAGTGCTCTACCTCCAACTTGCTAACCTCGACGCTAGCCCTAAAGCTATATCGGGGAGAACCAGCTATCTCCAGGTTCGATTGGAATTTCACCGCTAGCCACAAGTCATCCGCGGTCTTTTCAACGAACGTCGGTTCGGTCCTCCATTAAGTTTTACCTCAACTTCAACCTGCTCATGGCTAGATCACCTGGTTTCGGGTCTATGACAACATACTAAACGCCCTATTAAGGCTCGCTTTCACTACGGCTCCGTATCTTCTACTTAACCTTGCATGCTATCATAACTCGCCGGCTCATTCTACAAAAGGCACGCCGTCACCCATTAACGGGCTCCGACTTCTTGTAGGCATATGGTTTCAGGTACTATTTCACTCCCCTCCCGGGGTGCTTTTCACCTTTCCCTCACGGTACTGGTTCACTATCGGTGAATAGGTAGTATTTAGCCTTACGCGGTGGTCCGCGTTGATTCCGACAAGATTTCACGTGTCTCGCCGTACTCAGGATTCCATTTCGAGTCTTGTTCATTTCGTATACGGGACTATCACCCTCTGTGGCATGGTTTCCCAACCATTTCTACTATAAACAAGTTTTGTAACTCTACTCATATGGTCCTACAACCCCAGATAAATCTGGTTTGGGCTGTTCCCCGTTCGCTCGCCGCTACTAAGAGAATCGCTTTCGCTTTCTTTTCCTCTAGGTACTGAGATGTTTCAATTCCCTAGGTATACCTTCACTATAACTATTTATTCATTATAGGATGATGAGAGATTAATCTCACCGGGTTCCCCCATTCGGACATGTCCGGATCAAAGCTTACTTCCAGCTCCCCGAACCTTATCGCAGGTAGTCACGTCCTTCATCGTCTCCTATTCCCAAGGCATTCACCATACGCCCTTTGTAACTTCAAAGTTTATTAATTATTTGACCTGATTTTTAAATCAGTTTTGAGAATCATTTACAAATATAACTGTGAAATTTTAGTTATTTTTTAAAAAATAACAGAAATTTTGAATTATTGTTATTTTAATCATATGATTAAAATAAATAGATGTCTATTATCCAGTTTTCAAAGAACAATTTCAATAACTTTTTCTTGTTATTGTCAGAGAAACTAATCCCTGAAAACTAAACATAACTGCCATTAAAGCTAATTAAATTACTATAAAGTAATAACTCCATAGAAAGGAGGTGATCCATCCGCACGTTCTCGTACGGATACCTTGTTACGACTTCACCCTAATCATCAATCCTACCTTGGGCGGCTTCCTCCTTACGGTTAGAATACCGACTTCTGGTATTATCAACTCTCATGGTGTGACGGGCGGTGTGTACAAGACCCGAGAACATATTCACCGCGACATTGCTGATTCGCGATTACTAGCGATTCCGGCTTCATGAGGGCGAGTTGCAGCCCTCAATCCGAACTGAGACCGGTTTTTTCAGATTAGCTCCCTCTTGCGAGATCGCAACTGTTTGTACCGGCCATTGTAGCACGTGTGTAGCCCAAGACATAAGGGGCATGATGATTTGACGTCATCCCCACCTTCCTCTAGCTTACACTAGCAGTCCCGTTAGAGTATCTCAACTTAATGGAGTAACTAACGGCAAGGGTTGCGCTCGTTACTGGACTTAACCAAACACCTCACGGCACGAGCTGACGACAACCATGCACCACCTGTCTCAATGTTAACCTCTACTGTATTTCTACAGCTTTGCACTGGATGTCAAGCCTTGGTAAGGTTCTTCGCGTTGCTTCGAATTAAACCACATGCTCCACCGCTTGTGCGGGTCCCCGTCAATTCCTTTGAGTTTCACTCTTGCGAGCATACTACTCAGGCGGAGTACTTAATGCGTTAGCTGCAGCACCGAACTTAGTCCGACACTTAGTACTCATCGTTTACGGCGTAGACTACTAGGGTATCTAATCCTATTTGCTCCCTACGCTTTCGTGCCTAAACGTCAGTGATAGGCCAGTCGACCGCCTTCGCCACTGGTGTTCCTCCATATATCTACGCATTTCACCGCTACACATGGAATTCCATCGACTTCTCCTACACTCTAGTTTAACAGTTTTCAAGGCGAACTGGAGTTAAGCTCCAGGATTTGACCCCAAACTTGTTAAACCGTCTGCGCACGCTTTACGCCCAATAAATCCGGATAACGCTTGCCACCTATGTATTACCGCGGCTGCTGGCACATAGTTAGCCGTGGCTTTCTGGTAAGGTACCGTCAAATAAGTATCATTTCCTATACTTACTGTTCTTCCCTTACAACAGACCTTTACAATCCGAAGACCGTCTTCAGTCACGCGGCATTGCTCCATCAGGCTTTCGCCCATTGTGAAAAATTCCCTACTGCTGCCTCCCGTAGGAGTTCGGGCCGTGTCTCAGTCCCGATGTGGCCGTTCAACCTCTCAGTTCGGCTACGTATCATTGCTTTGGTAGGCCATTACCCCACCAACTAGCTAATACGCCGCACCCTCATCTATTAGTGATCTAAGCGGACCTTTTAACATTCTCTGATGCCAGAAAATATCGTATGCGGTATTAGCAGTCGTTTCCAACTGTTATCCCCCGCTAATAGGTAGATTAGGTACGTGTTACTCACCCGTTCGCCACTGGGTGCAAGCACCCCGTTCGACTTGCATGTATTAGGCATGCCGCCAGCGTTTATCCTGAGCCAGGATCAAACTCTCATTAAAAAATTTTGATTTTGTTCCTAGCTTTAATGACGGATATTCATTGATTAAATGATTATCTTTGTTGTTATGTTTAGTTTTCAAAGATCGTTTTTGTGTCAACAAAACACCTTTCAAATCATACAAAAATTAGTGATTATTGTCAATGACTTTTAACTTTTTTTTGCATTAATTTTTCGATATATTGTGTAGAAATATTCATTCATCATTAATAAATAACCATTACTAACTGACACCTTTATAAGTATATAAAATCCATATTTTTTTGCAAGTGTTTTTATCAAAAATATTAATATTTTTTAATAAAAAAAATAATTATATAAATAATTATTTTAATCTTGGTTTTTCCGAAATATTTTGGTAATTCCTTTTCACCACGATGCTGTTAAATATCTTTCTAAACAACCAAAAATGATAAAAATTATTGCGGAAAGAAATAATAAATATAGATATCAAGCATATTTTCAAACATCAAAAAAGGAAATTGCTGTTTGATTAACTCCAACATAGTTATTAGCCATACTAACTAAAATTAACATTTGTGCTCCATAAGGAATTAACCCTTGAAACACCGCTGGAAAAATAGATACAAAGGCCGCGATTTTATTTTTATTTAAATTATACTTTTGACGAATTTCTTTTACCATCGGACCAATCACAATAATCGCAATAGTATTATTCGCTAAGGCAATATCCGCAACACTTGTTAAAGTTGCAATCCCAAATTCCGCACTTTTTTTCCCTTAATTTTTTGATTAATTTTTGCGGTTGCTCATTCAAGACCACCCGATAATTCACTTAGTCCCGCTAAACCACCTGTAAAAAGAGCCAAAAAAGCAATTTCAGCCATGGATAACATTCCAGTTTTAATTGCCTCTGTTGCTACTAAAAATTTATCTATCCAACTTAATAAATGCCCACTTGGATTTAAAACGCCATTTAACATACGAGCAGGAGTTAAGGTTGGTAAATAAGAAGATGTTAATTCGCCTGTTGTGGTAACTCATTGATTAAATTGACTTAAACTAAAACCAATAATAATTGCAGAAAAAATTCCGCTAATTAAAACTATAAAAACATTGACCCCACTTAAAGCAACTGCCAAGACAATTATAAATGGCAAAATTGTCAATAATGTTCGTCATCAAATTCAAATCTCATTATGTACTTTTGCATCTTTTACATAGGTAATAGTGAAAAAAAGAATAATTGTAATAATTGCTGCCACAAGTAATATTTTTTAATTAAATAAAAAGCGACTTTTAGGGGTTACATCTTGGGTACGACATGATGCAATCGCTGTGTCGGAAATAATTGATAAATCATCACCAAACATTGCCCCACACAATAATGCCCCGGCTACCATTGCTAAATTTAATTGTGCTTGCGAAGCCATACCAAACGCAATTGGACCAAAAGCAACAATTGTTCCAACACTAGTTCCCATTGCTGTTGAAATAACAGCACTTATTAGAAAAACTCCCCCTACTAAAATAGTGGGCGGAATAACCTTAAACCCTAAAAAAGCAATTGCAGAAGAAGCCCCAATTGTATTCATCAGTTGAGCAAATGATCCCGACAATAAATAAATAAACACCATAATTAAAATATTTTGATCGACACTACCTTTCAAAAAGGCATTTAGTTTTGTTGTAAAATTTCCTTTAATAATTAAAAAACCAATAATCGTTGGAATTAAAATAATAATTGGAGTAAATATTAAATAAAACCCCATTGGATTATTTTTTGAAAAAATCTCTTGTTTAAAAATATCTAAAATAATTCCCACTAAAATAAATAAAATGACAAATAATAACAACGGTACTAAGCCACGAAAAGAAACCTCTTTTTTTAGATCTAATAAATTAGTTGTTAAAATTTTATCCTGTAATAATTTTTCAAGTTTTTTTTGTTTTTTTGCCATACTAATCAACTACTTTCTATTTCTAAAATAATTGATTATTGATTTTAAATATTATTAAATTTACTTAAATTAGCGGCACATTATCATATTATTGGTATGAGCAGAAAATAATCATTTATGAAAATCTTGATTTTTAATATTACTAAAAGTCATTTTTCTTACTCCTTTACCTTTTAATCTTTAATTATTATATTATAGATTTGTTAAATTTTAATAAAAATAATAAAAAAAGCCATCATACTAAAAATGGCTAATTTGTATTAAGTTAATAATGTTAAGTAATTCTAGTTAAAACTGCTTAAATACGTGACACGATCAGCAATTATATCGTTATAATAATTTTCTTCGTCAAAATTATTCGAACGAAACGATTGAATCCGTCCTTTAACTGCAATAATTGCTTTATCCCGCAGACTAATATCTAAATCATCGATATTATTTGTTCATACTTTAACATTAACTAAATCACTATCATAGTTACCATCTTTATTTTTAAAAGGGCGTTGAATCTTTAGTAAAAATTTCATTAGTTTTCGTTCTGCTTCTTTTTTATCATAAATAATTTCATACGTTCCTTCTACTTGTCCAACTAACATCACTTGATTCATTTTTTAATCATCCTTTCTAAAAACACCAATATAACTCAATACTAAAAGAATTATAAAAAAATATTTTCAAAAACAAGAAAAAAATTCATAAAATGCATTGTTAATCTTGTTGCAAGAAATCTTCTCCTTTTTGAAGTTCAACTTTTGATAAGCCCGGATAGTCTAATTGTCGCATTATTTCATAACCCACAATGCCAACCGTATTTGCAATATTTAAACTACGAACATGCTCAGACATTGGAATTCGAAAAGTGCGGGTTAAATTCTCTTTTAAAATTCCCGTTGGAATCCCTGTTGATTCGCGACCAAATAAGATAAAAAGACTTTTGTCTTTGGTAAAATCAACAGCACTATGTGGTTGCTTTGCATAACGCGTCGCACAATATAAATTTAGATTTGGATTTAATTTTAAAAAATGATTCCAATCATTATATAATTCATAATCAGCATACTCAATATAATTTGCACTACTACGAGCAATAAAACGTTCATCAAAAATAAAACCAAATGGTTCAATTAAATGTAGCTTTGCATTAATTGCGACACAAGTTCGCATAATCGCCCCAACATTTTGCGCAATTTCTGGTTCAAATAAAACAATGTTAATTTTTTTAGTTATCTTCATCTTACTCTCCTAATCATCATTTCTTAAAAGCCTCAAATGCTTACCCCCGATGCGAATATTTATTTTTTTCTGTTAAAGTTAATTCAGCATATGTCCGCCCAAGTTCTGGTATCAAAAAAATTGTGTCATAACCAAAGGCATTATGCCCAATCGCTTTGTCGGTAATAAGGCCCTCTGTAACCCCCTCAAAGAACATTCTTACCTCTTTAATTGGGTCAATATAACATAATGCACAAATTGCTTGGGCATCACGGCGCTCTAATAATTGACATTTTTCAATTAATAAATCATTAATAATTTTGTTATCAGTAATTGGATACGCTCATCGCCGCGTATTAACCCCTGGAAAATGGTCCAAACCAATAATCTCTAATCCTGAATCATCCGCTAAAACTGGCTTGTTAATTAATTTACTTAAAAAATCTGCTTTGCAAAAAGCATTTTCTTTGAATGTTGTTCCTGTTTCTGGAATTTCAGGAATCGGATTTGTTAAATCTAATAATGATTTAACGATTATGTTAACATTTTGAAACATGTCCTGAAATTCTCGCACTTTGTTTTTATTACTAGTTGCAATTCAAATTTCTTTCATTCCCGATTTCCTCGCTTTTCTTAATTACATATATTGTATAATAAAATTAAGAATTTAAAGAATGGAAGTTACGCCAATGATGAAATATAAAATTAAAACAAAATTAAATTTAGGAATTACCAATGAAAACTATCAAACAATCGATAATCTTTTTATTCGTTATAGTAATCCTTTTACCAATTTGTTTATTGATCACCAAAACGAAATTTATGTTTTAGAAAAAATTAAAAATACCACATTGACCCTACCAATTATTGACTATGGTTATGATAATAACCACTTTTTCTTAGTAACTCCTTATTATCCAACATTACAACCGCTTAGTGCTGTTAAACTTACTAATCAAGTTTTGGAGGCTACTGCCACATTAATTCAAAAATTATGAGAAATTAAAATTACACCACATGATCAAATTAAAATTTTTCAACCACAACAATTTTTGGAAAATTTTAAAACGGCAATTAAAAAACCGTTAGTAGATTTACATTCCTATGAAGCAAACCTTAATTATGCCAAATTACAATCAAATGATTTTGTCTTATGCCATAATGATTTAAATGATGGGAACTTAGTTTTTTTAGAACAAAACCTTTATTTAATTGATTTTGAATATGCAATGCAAAACGATAAATTTTTTGACATTGCTTCTTTTGCATCAGAAACTTTACCAACCAAAGCCGCACAAAAGTATTGATTTAAACTTTTTAATCTAACCCCTACGGAACAAGAAAAAGTAAATGCTTGAATGTATTATCAAAATATTACCTGAATTGCTTGAGCCAACTATATGTATGAACAAACAAACAATAAAATTTTTTTAACAATCATTGATTTAAAATTAGCTAATTTGCAAAATAATAATTAGAAATCATTTGGGGGAACTGGGGGCATTTCTTCATCATCATTTTGATTCACTTGCTGATTCATTAATCCTTGTTTCTAAATTTTTTCTTTAATTTTGTCGAAAACTCTTGATGAAATAAAAAAATCATCAATATGACAATTTGAAAAATAATTTTGTTTAAGATCATGATTTTGCTTTAAATTTTTTAAACGTTAAAATATAATACCGTTGATTGTTGTTTTGGTGTTAAACCTTTATGTTGGTATTTTCATTTTCATAGATTTAAATAATTTTGAATATTAGTGAAACCCAAACCATGATAATGAATTAAGGCTTCTTTAAGACTCGATTGTAATTTACTAATCTTATTTAACTTTCGATAACTAGTATCAGGGTTTGTACTAGTTTTGGTAGAATATAGAGTAGAATTTGTTTGTTTTGCTACTAATAAATATAATGGTTGCATGTCAGAAATAATTATTGATTTTTCTTTAATTAATTGCTTATTCATATTTTCAATAATTCATTGTTTTTGTAATCGTTTGGTATTGGTGGATTGAACAAAAATATTATTATTGCTATCAACTACCATTTGAATACAGCATTTGGTATTAGTTGAAAATGGATCAAGATGAGTTTTTCGTTTATCAAATTTATCTTTAAAATTACCTTTATGGATTTCTTTAATAAAAGTTTCATCAATTTGGATTTGACCATTTAATTTTTTAAATTATAATTGAGTATTTTCTAATTGTTTTGATTGCATTAATTTTTGACGATTATATCAAGCAGTTTTTGGTGTTGTTTTAATAAAACGGGAAATTATTTTACTAGATTGTCCTAATAATGAAATTTGAATTAATAAATTTCACTGTTCATAATTTAAATGACTTCAATAAGTAAAATGATGACGAAAAGCATCAAAACTAGCACGACATTTTTTACATAAATATTTTTGTTTTCCTTCGGGATTATGACCATTTTTAACACAATGATAAGATTTACAATCAGGACATATAATGCCTTTATCTCTAAATTTTTGATCAATTTCATTTAAACGTTTTTGTTTTTTGATTACTTCTGCTTCTTTTTTTATTTTTTCAGCAAATTCTAAAAATTGATCATCTGTAAAACTGTTTTTTAATTCTGTAATTATTTTTTCCATCAATTATTTACCTCTATATATTAAAAATATACCTAAAATTAGATATATTCTATAAATATCAAGAGTTTTCGACAAAATTAAAGAATTTTTTTCATTTACCAATAACCACGTAAATTACGCATTCATATTGCCATAAAAGTACCAAAAAAAACCGCAAGTAATAAAAACACTAGCGCAACCAAACAACGATATAAAATCTTGTCCCACCCTCATCAATAACCTGTTAAATAAATACCATATAAGGTCCAAGACAACGCAATTGTATAAGTAAACTGATCAGCTTGATGAAACTTTAATAAAAAGCCCCCACAAGTTAGTAAGAAAACCGTTAACACCATTGTTAAGCCAAAACCAATTCCAACCCCAACATCATAGTGAAATGTAAAATTTAAATCTGGTGAAGTTAAAAAAAATAATAACAAAAATGGTCCTATTGCTTCAATAATTAAAAAACAAAAACTTTTTCAAAAAACGGTGCGCGAAGCATGAAATTCTAAATCATTCTGGACTTCAGGAGGCAAATGTTCTCAATTATTTTCAATAGACTTTTTTTTGTTATTATTCTTAATTATTTTCATAATATTAATTACTCCTCTTAAGACTTTGATAATTTAATTTTAACATAAAAAAATTGTTAATCTAACAACTTATATTTAATGGAGCGGGTGAAGGGAATCGAACCCTCACAGTCAGCTTGGAAGGCTGAAGTTCTACCATTAAACTACACCCGCATTTTTAAGTTTTATAACTTATAACAATAATATATATACCACTGTCTTAATTTGATGTCAATTGTTTTTAAATAAAATGGTACCCGAGACCGGACTTGAACCGGTACAGTTGTAAAACCGACGGATTTTAAGTCCGTTGCGTCTACCTATTCCGCCACTCGGGCATATATAACTCTAATAAATGGTCTCCTGTAAAGGACTTGAACCTTTGACCCACTGGTTAAAAGCCAGATGCTCTACCTACTGAGCTAACAGGAGACTGAATATGGCTGGGCTAGCTGGATTTGAACCAGCGCATGAAGGAGTCAAAGTCCTTTGCCTTACCGCTTGGCTATAGCCCAATGTATCAATAAAATGGTGGAGGGGGAGGGATTCGAACCCCCGAACCCGAAGGAGCTGAGTTACAGTCAGATGTGTTTGGCCACTTCACTACCCCTCCAAAAATGGTGCTGGCTAGAAGAATTGAACTCCCAACCTACTGATTACAAGTCAGTTGCTCTACCAGTTGAGCTAAGCCAGCAAAAAAACATTAATGGTCGGGTGTAACGGACTTGAACCGCTGACCACCTGCTTGTAAGGCAGACGCTCTCCCAACTGAGCTAACACCCGATTACACAATACACTTATTGTGTTAAAACCTTTATAATTTTATATAAAACAATAATTTTTGTCAATTAAAATAAATTATTAATTAATTATTTTTTTTTGAAAATATAGTTTAGTTGGCAATTATAAAATAAATGGTAATTAATTAATAAAATAAAAATCAATAATATTTTCGATTGAAACTATTTAACTATAATTCTAAAAAATTGATAAAAATTTGATCAAAAATTCTTTCCAAAAAAAAATCCTTTTCTTTTTAATTTTTTTGATTTTATATTTTTTTCATCCTTTAAAAAAATACAATATTCTTTCCAAATTTGATCATAAATATTTATAATATCATTATTAAAATCTTTAATATCTTTTTTTTTTGATTTTATAATATCTAAGATAAAAAATCCTTTTTTACTTTCTAATGAAACATCTTTAAAAGATATATACTCAAAATTATTTACAATCTCATAATCATCAAATAAATTCTTAAAATTCATAAATTGAGCTTTAATTAAGTTCGTGTAATTATTGATAACTGGTTTCTTAATTTCAGTTATTTTATTTAAAATTGCTGAAAAAGATGGAATTAATAAAATACTAGATAAAGTAGAAATACAAGCAGCAATAAATAAATTATTTTTAAAAATGCTAGAAGATTGATAGTTAATAACAATTGTTGAAACAACATTAATTAATATCAAAAATGTTAAAAATCAAAATGGTGTAAAATTAATAACCTGATTCTTTTCAATTTCGGTATTTTCAATGACAATTTTTTTCTTATATAATACAATTTTAATAAAAAATATATTAGAGTAAAAAAAGTTAGTAATTGTAAATTTTATTAAAATATAAAATGACATAATTAGAACACTATATGAAATGATCATACTAATTTGTTGATTTGAACCTTTATCAATTAATTGAAAAATAAAACCAGATAAAATTAACGCAAAAATAATACAATCCATAATGAAAAAAAGTAAATTAATGTAATTAATTTTTTTAAAATTGGATAAGAATTTATTATATTTCTTTAAAAAATATTTGGATTCATTTTTCTTCTTTTTTTGAAGCTTGTCTTTCATTTTTTCACCTCATTAATTTAAAAAAGTAGTTTGATAATTATTTTTATAAAATTATTATAACAAATTTATTCGTATATAAAAAATGAATTTTATTTAATTAAATAAAATTCATTCTTTTTAAAATTGATTAATATTGACGTTGGCTACGATCTTCGGTTTTGTACTGTGGAATATTAATCATATATCCATCTTCACGACGTCATAATCCTTTAATTACTTTTGTTATTAAGTAAATCATAAAGATTGTTCCTACTAAGGTTGCCGTAAAGTTTAAGATGTTAGCAAACATTGATAAACCACCTTGTCCTCTTTGAAACATACGGCCAAAAGCTTCAATTAATTTTAATAATGCTGTAATAATTTGAATTATTAACATAATTGTTACTAAAACAGTATAAACAGTCGAAACAAAACGTAATCATTTTCCATAAGTAGTTTCTGCCATCATATTAGCAACAACTTTATCACTATAGAATCCAGGAACGAAAATTAAGCTTAAAACACTAACTGCAGCTAATACTCCCATCATAATTCCAAAATTTCGTTGTGTATCGCCTACTCAAGTTTTTTCTGTTGCTTGGTTATAAAAAATCATAACAGCAACAATACTAGCAAATGCTGAAATTAATCATGCAGTTCCTAAATAACGGACAATTGTCACACGAGCATTTTTTGTTGCTTTAACATCAGTATCTGGTAATCATGTTAAAGCAAAAGGAGCAAAAAATCCACCAAGCGATAAAGATAGCACAGCTAAACTTCACTTATTAGCACATAATTCAGCATCATTGCTGCTAACCGCATAACGAATCAATCCAATATTACAGATAATTGATGTAAAGAATGAGAAAATTACTATTAGTAAAATTAACACCTTATAACTTGCCAAATCTGCATATGAATTCATTAATAAATCATTTGCTGTATTGATATCACCAGTAAATTTCCCACTGTTATATTGGGCTAACCAATAAAAATAAAATCCTGCTACAAAAGTAATCCCAATAATTCCAACAATACTCGATAAGACAATTCAAAACCGGGTAAATCCAAAGTTTTTTGTCATCATTTATATAATCACTGTTCCTTTCTTAATATCAATTAAGATTATATGCTATTCTAATACTGATTACAAGATATTCTTTTAAACATTTTTAAAAATAAAACTAATCTTTTTTACTTGCTTTTATGATACATTTAAATAGTGAGGTGAAATAGATATTGAAAGCATTTGATTATGAAGACATTCAATTAATTCCAGAATTATGTGTTGTTAATTCTCGGAAAGAATGTGATACAACCGTTAAATTAGGAAAGCATACTTTTAATTTGCCTGTTGTTCCATCAAATATGGCAACAGTAGTTAATGAAGAATTATGTGAAAAACTAGCTGAAAAAAACTATTTTTATATTATGCATCGGTTTAATGTTGATCAAATTAAATTTATTAAACATATGAAAAATAAGAACTTAGTTACTTCTATTTCAGTTGGTGTTAAAACAAGTGATTTTTCACTAATTGAAACATTAAAAAAAGAACAATTAGTTCCTGACTATATTACAATTGATATTGCTCATGGCCATGCCTTTAGTGTTAAAAAGATGATTGAGCATATCCGTACTCATTTAGGACCTGAAACTTTTATTATCGCTGGTAATGTCGGGACACCAAAAGCAGTTCGTGATTTAGAACATTGAGGTGCTGATGCAACAAAAGTTGGGATTGGACCAGGTAAAGTATGTATTACTAAATTAAAAACAGGATTTGGAAACGGTGGTTGACAATTATCTGCTGTTAAATGATGCAGCAAAGGAAGCTCCAAACCAATTATTGCTGATGGAGGCTTACGTGTTAATGGTGACATTGCGAAGTCAATTCGAATGGGCGCAACAATGTGCATGGTTGGTAGTTTATTTGCTGCCCATCAAGAATCACCCGGAAAACAAGTTGAACTGGATGGCGTCAAATATAAAGAATACTTTGGCTCAGCTAGTGAATACAATAAAGGTGAAAAACGTTATGTTGAAGGAAAAAAAGAATTAATTGAAATTCGAGGTAGTATTTTTGAAACTCTTCGTGAAATGACCGAAGATTTACAATCATCAATTTCTTATGCCGGAGGCAAAGATCTGGATGCTATTAAAAAAGTTGATTATGTTATTTTAAAAGACAGTAATTTTTAAGAAAAAAAATCCCAGTTATGGGATTTTTTTTAACGAAAACTACGAGATTGCTCTTGTTTATAGCGTCTTTTTTCTTTTTTACTCATTCAATGTTCTCGTTTGCGGGCTTCTTTTCGTTTTACCGAAGAAACCTTGTTAAAACGCTTTAAAGCTTTGTCTAGCGGTTCGCCTGCTTTGACAACAACAGTAGCCATAATATTCAACTCCTAAAACTATATAAATTAACAATATAATAATATCATATTTTTTGCAACAAAACAAATTTTTATTATTTATGTTTAAATTATGTATAATGTACGATGAAGCTCCAAAAAACAACTCTTGTTAGGGTTGTTTTTTGGAGCTTCATCGTACATTATACATTAATTAAAATTTAATTTAATTTCCCCCACTAATTATATTTGCTTGGTTCTATTTTAAATCTTTGTTAATAAATCATAGCTATTATTGCCTACTGTTGGGGCATTATTTGTTACTGCTATAATCTTTTGTTTTAACTGGATAAAACCCCGCATTACTTGGTCATAATCTGTTAAAATAACATCCTCAAAAGTCCCGTTTTTAAGATTAATCCCTCGTAATTTTCATGATGTTCATTTTTCCTGACAAATTGTAGGAATTAAAGCAATTAATTCATTTGGTTCTAGCATAACCTTAAAGGTTTGAGCAAGATAAAATTGAAGCATTTCTTGGAAGTTAATTAACCCATACTCTAATTTAAAAATATCTTTGGTACTACGTTGATAAATAATTGTTTGTCTTGTTTTAATATCAACATAAAAATGATTAGCTCGTATCATTAGGTTATAATGTTGTTTAAGCGTTATTCACTTCAGAGTTGGGAAATTTGTTTTAATTTTGTTTTCTTCCTCAGCTGAGCAAGTAAAATTATGGATAAGAAAAAAATTATTTTTAACAAAATCTAACTCTAAATTGTTAAGATAAATTAATAAACTTTTTAAATTAATTAGTTTATATTGTTCAAGTAATCTACTTTTGACAACATTTAAGATCCCCTTCATCTGCATTTTTGCATGATTTCCCATTCATAAATAATATCCTGTATCAAGGTCATAAATAATTAAATTTGGATTATTAAATAAGCATTTATTACGTTGATAAATCTTAACAGTATAATTCCCTAATTCAATTCGTAAATTAGCCATGCAGATTTTTTCACTTTTCTTGGGTCAATTCATTTAAAACAGTATAAGGATAATGTTGCTCTAAAAAATCATAAATTCCTTGTGTTATCTTCATTAACGAATAATAATTTGTTAAAAAATAAACAATTGCTTTTTGAAATGGTAACGAAGGAATAATTTTATTTGCAACTAAATAAATGAATACTAACGCACTACTTTGACTAATTCCATCATAACAAGCAAGGAAAGTTGTTTCATCTTTTACTTTTTCATTTAAAAATTTTAAACCAGCAATTATTGTGATTTTTGCAATATTATCAATGTCATAATAATCAAATGATTTTAGAATTATTTGATGGTCTCACAAGAGATATTTTTTCTTCCGCGCAATGGCTGTTTGATCATGACATAATAAATTATAATAAATGTCACTAATAATAACCTTATTTTCAATATCACTCGGGATTAAAAACTGATTACCAACAGCCAAATTATCAATAACTAATTTTCGCAACATTAAATCCCTCCCTTTCTAAGTTAAGATTTCTATAATATTTTTATTATTTTAATTATTATCTTTCATAGTTATTTTTTCCCTTTAATGATAACAAAAAAATGAGAATAATAATTCTCATCTTTTATTTTTCATAATCTTGATTTCACTTTTTACTTATTCAATCTGTTTTACTCATTAATTATAAATTGTTTTTCTTCATTTTCAATTTTAGTGTCATCTTGTCCTTCTTTAGATTCAATTTCTTTAATAGTAAAGGTCACAGCCACCTCACCTTTAACACTCGCACTAGTAATCACCGCACTAGTATCATCAATCTTATCTACACTAAGATCATCTGGAGCATTCGGATTCTTTTCCTTCACTGCTGCAAGGATAGTTTCCTCAGTTTTATCAGCTAATTCTCCCAAGTCTGTTTTTGTAATCAACTCAACCAACTGTTTTTGCACTGGTTTAATAGTAAAGGTCACAAGCACCTCACCAATAGCACTATCACTTTTAATAACCGCACTACCCTCTTTTATATCAGATACTTTCATATCAGCTGGAGCATTCGAATTCTTTGCCTTCACTGCTTTAACAATTGTTACCGCATTATTATCATCTAACTGTCCTAATGCTTTCTCAGTAATCAACTCAACCAACTGTTTTTGCACTGGTTTAACAGTAAAGGTCACAGCCACCTCACCTTTAACACTAGCACTAGTAATCACCGCGCTAGTATCATCAATCTTGCCTACACTAAGATCAGCTGGAACACCCGGATTCTTTGCCTTCACTGCTGTAAGAATAGTTTCTTTATTCTTATCAACTAATTCTCCCAAGTCTATTTTTGTAATCAAATCACCCAATTGTTTTTCCGTTTCTTTTTTTGGGGTTACTTTATTTTCGTTTTTACAACTAATAACAGTAATAGCGGGTGTTGTTGTTAAAGCAGTTACTGTTAAAATACTTAGTAATTTTTTCATCTTCCTTTTTACTCCTTCTTTATCTTTTTTTAATAAACTGTTCTGACATGTATACTTCATTTTCCGTTACATTTTGATTATGCTTATATAAAATAATATAAAAAAAATTAAATCATTCCTGTAAGAAAAAATATTTGGTCCAATGTAAGAATTAACAATTACCAGATATTCTATTTAATATTTGACATAATATCTGGGAATATGTCGTATATTCATTGTAAAAAAAAAAAATCAATACTTTTATTGATTTATTTATACTTTTTTCCTTATTTAAAAAATATTTTGTGGTTTTTTATTCAAAACTAGCAAACTATTGGGCACAGATAAAATTGACTACCTTCTTTATCCCAATTCTTTTAAGATTTGATTTGTTTATATTCCATTCATAACTCATAATTTTGAGATGCTGTAATTTTCTTATCATCTAAATTTGTGAAGACTAATGTTACTAGTGCTCGTAATCTTGGTTCGCCAGAAATCCCTGGCGGAGCCACACCTAAATATTGATAACTTGTAACTTGTACTTCAAATTGTTTATCTTCGTATAATCATAAATCTTGTTTTATCCCTTGATTACTGAAAAGATTAGTGTAATGTTTTGAAAGAAAATCTAAAATCACCGGACTATTATTTTTTGTAAATTCTTTTTTGTCTTCCGCAATTGTTCATTCGGCAAAAGGTCGATGTGGCAAATGACCATTATTTTCAAAATCAGAGTATTTTTTTGTTCATAAGAAATTTCCTCAGTTTTTTAAATAATCTAGATAAATTTTTAATCAACGCTCTTTATCATACTGTTTAGTTTCAGTGAACTGTAACGATAAATCATCTTGAATAAAAATAAAGTCATCTTTCAAACTAGTAAGCTTAAACCGAAATGTTAAATGATAAAGAGTTTCAAATTTAAAACAATTGAAATGGGTTAAATCATCAATTTCAAAAAGATATGAACTTGGGTTATAAATAAAGTATTTTCTAATTTTTTGACCTAAAGTTTGATCTAACAAACTCTTAAACATATTATTGATTCGAGTAGGAGTCATACGCTTTGTTTCTGCTAATGTTTGGGCCATCGCATCTTTAAAGAAAAAATCACCTTTATATTTAAAAATATTATATGTTTGAAAAAATAATATTAAATTTTCCCGATTTAATTCGACTTTTTGAACTGTCATATCTTTTGCATTTATATAGCCTACTACTCCCATTGGATAGGTTAAGATAAATTGGACAACAATAATGTAGAGTAAATATTTATAATTAAATTACAATGGAGGTGTAATTATGGCAAAGAATCATTATACCGATGAATTTAAGCAACAAATTGTTGGTCTTTACAAAATGGGTCAAACTCCTGAACAATTAGCCAATGATTACCAAATTGGTAAATCTACTGTTTGGAAATGAGCTCACCAATTTAGTAACTCGGACTCATTTAAAGCTAAAGACAATAGAACGCCAGAAGAAAACGAATTAATTCAATTACGTAAAAAAGTTAAACAATTAGAAATGGAAAATGACATTTTAAAGCAAGCAACACTGATAATCGGCAAAAAATAGCAATCATTAAAAATAACAAAGCAAAATATCCAATTATTAATTTATGTAAAACATTGAAATTGGCTAGATCAACATATTACTATCAATTAAAAGCAAATAATCCCAAGAATAATCAAAACATTGATAATGCTGTTATCAGTATTTTTCTAAAAAGTCGTAAAAATTATGGAACAAGAAAAATTAAAATCATGCTAGCTCAGCAAAATATTATATTATCTCGTGTAAAGATTAGTAAAATAATGAGAAAATATAACTTAATTTCAAATTATACAAAAATCAAATACAAACATTCAAATACAAGCAATGTTACATATAAATATAATAATTTATTAAATCAAGAATTTAATAATTATAAACTACATGAAGTTGTTGTCAGTGATTTAACATATGTTTTTATTAATAATAAATGATATTATGTTTGCTTTCTAATTGATTTATTTAATCGTGAAATTATTAGTTATGATGTTAGTTTACACAAAAATGCAAAATTAGTTAAAAATACCTTTAATAAACTTAACTTTACATTAAATGATATTAAAATATTTCACACTGATCAAGGTAGTGAATTTAACAACAATCTTATTTATAACTTTTTAACTAAAAATAACATTCAAAAGTCTTACAGTAAACCAGGTTGTCCTTATGACAATGCTGTTGCGGAATCAACATACAAAATTTTTAAAACTGAATTTATTAAAAATAATAAATTTAAAAACATTGAGCAGTTTAAATTAAAATTATTTGATTACATTAATTGGTACAATAATATTCGAATTCATAGCAAACTAAATTATTTAACACCAGTAAAATACAGAAATTATTACTCTACATAAAATTTGTCCAAAAAACCCTTGCCATTCCACCATTCCTGAAGTAGTAGCAAGGAAAACTACAAGTAGCAACAATGAAAATTTCCTCATATAATTTTCTTATCCTTTCCTCTTCTTTTTATTATTTTAGTTTTTATTATGTTTATTAATAAATAATAAAGAAAGATATTAGTTATCTCTATTACAAATTTCTTAATACATTAATCCTTAATGATATATCATAATATATATCTTATATTAAAAATAACATAAAAATAGCAGAAAAAGACTTTAATTTTGTCGAAAACTCTTGATATTTATAGAATATATCTAATTTTAGGTATATTTTTAATATATAGAGGTAAATAATTGATGGAAAAAATAATTATAGAATTAAAAAACAGTTTTACAGATGATCAATTTTTAGAATTTGCTGAAAAAATAAAAAAAGAAGCAGAAGTAATCAAAAAACAAAAACGTTTAAATGAAATTGATCAAAAATTTAGAGATAAAGGCATTATATGTCCTGATTGTAAATCTTATCATTGTGTTAAAAATGGTCATAATCCCGAAGGAAAACAAAAATATTTATGTAAAAAATGTCGTGCTAGTTTTGATGCTTTTCGTCATCATTTTACTTATTGAAGTCATTTAAATTATGAACAGTGAAATTTATTAATTCAAATTTCATTATTAGGACAATCTAGTAAAATAATTTCCCGTTTTATTAAAACAACACCAAAAACTGCTTGATATAATCGTCAAAAATTAATGCAATCAAAACAATTAGAAAATACTCAATTAAAATTTAAAAAATTAAATGGTCAAATCCAAATTGATGAAACTTTTATTAAAGAAATCCATAAAGGTAATTTTAAAGATAAATTTGATAAACGAAAAACTCATCTTGATCCATTTTCAACTAATACCAAATGCTGTATTCAAATGGTAGTTGATAGCAATAATAATATTTTTGTTCAATCCACCAATACCAAACGATTACAAAAACAATGAATTATTGAAAATATGAATAAGCAATTAATTAAAGAAAAATCAATAATTATTTCTGACATGCAACCATTATATTTATTAGTAGCAAAACAAACAAATTCTACTCTATATTCTACCAAAACTAGTACAAACCCTGATACTAGTTATCGAAAGTTAAATAAGATTAGTAAATTACAATCCAGTCTTAAAGAAGCCTTAATTCATTATCATGGTTTGGGTTTCACTAATATTCAAAATTATTTAAATCTATGAAAATGAAAATACCAACATAAAGGTTTAACACCAAAACAACAATCAACGGTATTATATTTTAATGTTTAAAAAATTTAAAGCAAAATCATGATCTTAAACAAAATTATTTTTCAAATTGTCATATTGATGATTTTTTTATTTCATCAAGAGTTTTCGACAAAATTAAAGGAAAAAGATTATTATTTCGGGAAAAAATTCTCATAAAATTATAAAAAGGTATCGTAAATACCTTTTCTAATCAAGGAAAGGGGCTACGCCCCCGCGTCGCTACGCGAACGCTCCCCCCCACAAACAACACACGGGCAAAAATAAATTTTTTGCACCGTGGTGTTTGCTGCCTGTTTTTTCTTGGTCTATGTATATATGTGTGTATATATTTGTATCATTTTGTTTTTATAAAAATCGCAAAATACCATTGAACATCGCAAGAGTAATAATTGCCCCAAGCAATAATTTAAAAGCAATATCAAAAGCAAAAAAATTACTAATATTATCTCAAAGCAAATTAACATTTTGCATTGTATTTACTAATGCATTAGCATATTTTCCAACCTCTTTAATGCCGGGCAAATTATTAAATGCTCAAATAAAACCATTTTTTATATGACAAAATACATTATATCAAGCACAAGAACTATAAGGTAAATTTCAAATATCACCACCATTAATCTCATTATTTCAATCACTAGCATTATAAATACTAAAATTAAATCCAAAAAGATATAAAGTAGATTCACTAGGCAAATTTTTACTTTGAAAAGTAATTATATTAAAACCACGATATTTATTAGTATCTGTTGTCATATCAAGCATTTTAATCTTATTTTCATAACCACCATTACCATTGTCGGGCAATACATCAGTTAAATAATCTCAATTTGATAAATAAGAATAATAATTATCATTTGAATTGATTTTAAAAGCATTTGCCAATTTTACTTGATATTGTGGGTCAGTACCATTACTAACTCAAAAATTAAAAAGCATTGACCTAGGATATAATAAAAAACCATTTTTTACAAAAAACGAAAAACCTAAATTCCCAGTTAAACTAGTAAAAATTAAATATTCTTTATAATTAGAAACATCAAATAAAGTCCTTAAAACATTAGAATAAAAATAATCTAAAAGTTTAAACAATAAATCTAAGTCATTAAAATTATCAGTTAATTTATTGTTAACATAAAACTTAAAATTATCTTGTTTTAAATTATTTAAATTAATTACATTACGATAATTAAAATTAAACATTAAAAAATTTAAATCAAAATTTCTTGCACTTTGATTAGCAAAAAACGGAACAAAAAATAAAGGTAAAGCATTCATATTTAAAGTAAACTTATATTTTATTCCATTAAATAAAATTTTAAAACCTATTGCTTCACTAACACTACTACCCTTATCAGGTTTTCAATAAAATTGATTATACGGGTCAGGGTCATTACCATTTTGAGTTTGATTTCATCAAGTTAAATAAAAATCATCTTTTAAAGTACTTAAAATAATTTTTCTAAATCAATAATTAGTATCATTTTTATCAACACTTGAACCGCTATACAAAGGAGTTTGAATTCCAAAACTAAAAGCATAATTACTAGGTGCTAAATCTTGAATAAAATAATCTTGTCGCAACATTAAACTACTTTGAATATCATACTTATTTAAATCAGAATATGATAAATCTTTAAAAACATCATTATTTTTTAAATTTTCTGAATATAAAATATTGGAATTAAATTTATTAAAATTATTTACATTAGATGTTATAAAAATAAAAGGAGATATTAAAGCAAATAATAAAAAAATAACATAAAAATAAATAATAAAAACTTTTTTCATATCTGTATTTCCTTTCTTATCTAACTGCAAATATAACTCTTATAATCATCAACATAATTCCAAAAGCAATAAATAGTCTAAAAATAGGATGAGTTGCTATAATAAATAAATGAGCGATTAATTTATAAAAATCATTTGAACTATTAAATCACTGTTTAATTGTCGCCATTGCTGTCTCTGATGCTAAAAAAATATTTGCAACAAATGTTATACCAATAATACTTGCTACGAAAAAAAACCATAATAATTTAACCATTATTTTTCGCCCTTATTACCTTTAATATGCTGAATTTGTTTACTTTCTTTTAAACGAATAGCACCTAAACCCGTAGACATAGCAGAAGCGGTATTTTGAGACATTGTACTTAATTGTGGTGCTGAACCAACAAGACGCATAATAATTCCTAAAATACCCCCTATAATTCAAAGAACATATAAAGGTATATCAGTTGCTGGTAATTTTAAAGTTCACATTCAATCCATAATCTTCATAAATATATCAATAACAACATTAAAAGCATCATCCCAAGTAGTCATTAAATTCATCATTATTTACCTCCTTTTTGTAAATTTTCTACTAATCTTGTTGCACACATTTTTTCTAAATCTTCTAAACTATCAAAATTAACATAATCTCAATAAGTCAATGATTTATCTTTAACACTATCATTTTTAACATCTCTAACAAATTGCAAATATTTAGTATCATATTTCATTGCATCTAACAAAGAAATAGAAATTTTAAAATTACGCATACCAATAGAACCAGCATTTTTTAATTTTACTTTTTTACCATTAGCAGAACGCTTAACACTTTCAGATTTTCAAATATCATAATTATCCTTATCATCAAAAATACCAATATGAAACTTAAACTTAGGAAAAAATCAAATAAAATATTTTAATATTCCTTTAAATTGTAAAGGTGGTTTTTTGCAACTTAAAGGCAACATTAAACCAGTTGCTAATTCTCTATATTCTACTCAATGATGTTTTTCTCTTTGTCCAATAAATACAACATTAATATCATATTGTCGCATAAGAACTAAACTAGGAATAACACCACTATACTTTTTCATAGCACCATCTTTAACCTCATTAGCAGGAACATATAACGCCATTTCATCTAAAACAACTAAATTACTCTCACTATAAGGTATTGGGTTTTTTAAATTATTATTATCAAACATATCAAAAGTTGCTAATGCTATATCTTCATTCTTAATGGGATAATTAGAATATTTAGTATCATATTTAGAATTAACTAATAAATGAGTTGCTAATAATGTTTTACCGCTTCCTAAACTTCCAATTACCATTGTTATAGGACTTTGTTTTATAGTTCTAAAAAATGCAAGTTGATTTCTTAAAATCTGTAAATTGTAAATACCAACCGATAAAAAGTTAACTATCAATTTAGTTAACTTTTTTAAGTTAGTTTTAAGGAGTTGAAATTATGCAAACAAAACAATATTTTATTTTGCGATCGTTAGTGAAAAATTATGGTAAAGATAATGTTATTAATACTGTTAATAAGATTGCAAATGATATTGAAATTAAAAAGTAAAAGAATAAATTATTCCGCGTAATTTATTAGCGGGTAATTTATTCAATAATTTTTTTTAAGTGGAGCAAAGCGACAACGAGCGGAGCGAGTTTGCAAATTTCAATTTTTTAATTTATCGAAAGGAGATATATTATGCCAGTTTGATTAACGACAATATTTAGTGTTGTTATTATATTAGGTATTTTTGCGTGAATTGGTTTATCGATTTATCAGAAAATTCGCCAAATTCGAGGTAAGAAAAAAGATAAAAAAGAAATTGAAAACAAGGAGGATAAAAAATAATGTTAGGGATGTATTTAACAACAGCAATTAATTTTTTAGCTGCAGATACACCTACTATTTCAGATGGAATGGGTTCTATTTGAACTGGATTGGGTAATGCAATGATGAAAGTTAAAGAAGCAATTTATGCTGTATTACCACAATTAATGACTTTTTTAGGTGATGCGTGAATTATTTTAATTCCATTTGGTATTTTTGTTATTGTTAAGATATTAAACTTTTTTTCCGTGTTATGGTTAAAGGATTTTAATATTTATTATAATTGATCATATATCTTAGCTATGGCACACTAGCTTTTATGTGATATTTAAGGTATTATTATGGTTTTCTCTCTGTATAAAATATTTATAAATTTGTTAATTTATTAAAAATTCAAATAATAAAGTTAAAGGTTATTATTAAAACTATTATTATTGAAATAATTGTTTTAATTGGTGATACCATTCATGATAAGCAAAAAATAGATGATATCACATTTGTAAAAAATGAATTTATTAAATAGAAAAATGAATTTATTATTTCTTCGATATTTTATTTCTCCTTTCTATTTAAAATAATTTATACAGAGAGAAAACCATAATAATATCAACTTAATTATAAACGTATAATTTTATATTTTAATAGCTATTAGTTGAAACTAAGTAGTTATTTTCAGTGTGCCTTAATTTTTGATTTTATATATTTAACATTGTTAATAACATTGTTTATTAAACATTAAATAAGCAATATATTAGCATTATGTATAACATTGTTAATAATCAATGTTTTTATCAATAAATAAACAATATATAAACATTAAATATAACATTGTTTATTAAACAAATATTTAGTTAGGAGATGATAAGTAATGATTAATTATTTTGAATATAAATGTGAAACTTGTTTTAATGATATGAAAAGATTACGATTTGATGAATTTTATTGTTTAAATTGTTATGAAGGAGTTGAAAAAATTGAGTAGTTTTGTTAAGAAAAATCAGAATATAGAAAATTATTTTATTAGTAAGGAATTTATACCTTTTGAGACAGATAAAGCAAGTTTTATAAATTTACCTAATCATAATCGTCATATTGGTTTTTGATTGAGTAATAAATTTATTTATTCGAGTGTATACTGTAAAACTAAATCATAAAAAGTTATAATTATATTAACATATTAATCATGAAATACAATAAAAAAGCTTTAATTTTGTCGAAAACTCTTGATATTTATAGAATATATCTAATTTTAGGTATATTTTTAATATATAGAGGTAAATAATTGATGGAAAAAATAATTACAGAATTAAAAAACAGTTTTACAGATGATCAATTTTTAGAATTTGCTGAAAAAATAAAAAAAGAAGCAGAAGTAATCAAAAAACAAAAACGTTTAAATGAAATTGATCAAAAATTTAGAGATAAAGGCATTATATGTCCTGATTGTAAATCTTATCATTGTGTTAAAAATGGTCATAATCCCGAAGGAAAACAAAAATATTTATGTAAAAAATGTCGTGCTAGTTTTGATGCTTTTCGTCATCATTTTACTTATTGAAGTCATTTAAATTATGAACAGTGAAATTTATTAATTCAAATTTCATTATTAGGACAATCTAGTAAAATAATTTCCCGTTTTATTAAAACAACACCAAAAACTGCTTGATATAATCGTCAAAAATTAATGCAATCAAAACAATTAGAAAATACTCAATTAAAATTTAAAAAATTAAATGGTCAAATCCAAATTGATGAAACTTTTATTAAAGAAATCCATAAAGGTAATTTTAAAGATAAATTTGATAAACGAAAAACTCATCTTGATCCATTTTCAACTAATACCAAATGCTGTATTCAAATGGTAGTTGATAGCAATAATAATATTTTTGTTCAATCCACCAATACCAAACGATTACAAAAACAATGAATTATTGAAAATATGAATAAGCAATTAATTAAAGAAAAATCAATAATTATTTCTGACATGCAACCATTATATTTATTAGTAGCAAAACAAACAAATTCTACTCTATATTCTACCAAAACTAGTACAAACCCTGATACTAGTTATCGAAAGTTAAATAAGATTAGTAAATTACAATCCAGTCTTAAAGAAGCCTTAATTCATTATCATGGTTTGGGTTTCACTAATATTCAAAATTATTTAAATCTATAAAAATGAAAATACCAACATAAAGGTTTAACACCAAAACAACAATCAACGGTATTATATTTTAATGTTTAAAAAATTTAAAGCAAAATCATGATCTTAAACAAAATTATTTTTCAAATTGTCATATTGATGATTTTTTTATTTCATCAAGAGTTTTCGACAAAATTAAAGTAAAAAAGTAAAAAATAGTTTTATTACTATTTTTTACTTTTTTATATTTTTATTAATTTATTTATTTTCGTTTGTTTTACTAATATTTTCAATATTGTCTGTTTTATTTTGTCTTTTATTTAAGTTTTGGAATGCTGTTTTTATTTCCTGAATTTCTTTATTATCATTTTTTAATAGTTCAGGGTGACAATTTTTATAACTTAATTTAAGATGTTTTCTAACTATATTAAAATCAAGCACCTCAACTTCAATTTCATCACCAACATCAAAAAAATCTTTAATATCTTTAACAAAATAATCTGAAACTTCACTAATATGGATTAAACCATCAGCCTTTTTTGCTCGGCAAAAAGCACCATAGGGAGTAATATTTGTTATTTTTATCATACATATATTTTTTCTCCTTTACTAAAATCTAATTATATTATTAAAATGCTGAAAAAAATTTGTTAAACACAAAAATAATTAATAGATTTTATTATTTTTATTATATACATTAACTAATTAATGAACAAATATTTTTTTAAAATATTGTTTTGATGTAAAATTCCCTAAACAAGGTCTTATTGTAGTATTTAATATATCTAAAACAGATTTTAATCTACTGCGAATATTAATTATAGTCTCATTTCGTAAAAACCAACGCCTTATATCTCTATTTATCCTTTCAACTAATGCTTTTTGTTTTGGTTTTCCAGGGTCACAAAAATAAACTCTTATTTTTAAATATTTTTCTATTAGTTTTCATTTATAAAATTCTTTTCCTCTATCTGTTAAAATACAACTAAATTTATTAATACCAATTTGTCTAATCATTTTCATTAAAACCATTAACACAATACTTGCTTTTTTAGTAAATAAAATATCATAAAAAACTATTTTAGATTTCCGATTTACTAAAACTAACAAATGAAAATTACCACAATCAAGGGTATCCATTTCTCAAATTCCACTAAAACTTAAATCATCTCCGTAATCATTTAAAAATTGCTTATAATCTCTAATATTAAGCAATACACCACGATTATCATTTTTTTCACCATTTTTAGTTTTTCGCTTTTTATTTTTAAAATACAAATTATTTTTTGATAAATTAAAATAACCTAATCTAATATATTTATACATTGTTTTAAAACATACACTAAATTTTACATTATATTGTAATTCATACGACATAATAATATTTTGTGGCGAACGACCAAAATTATTATATTCATTAGAAAAATGACTTAATTCTTGTGAATTTAACATTGAATATTTACGACATTGTTTTTTGTTTTTATTATGTATTTTTTGTGCTTTTGCAGCATTATAATCACCAATATTATCAAACATATTTAATTCTTGCCAAATAGTTCTATAATCTCTATTCATTTGCTTAGCAATTTTTCGAATATTAATTGTTCCATTTTTCTTTTTAAATAATTCATTATTTTTTAATTTTTCCAAATTTACTCTTTCATTAATATCTAATCTTTCATATTTTTTCACACTTTACCTCCTAAAATATTAAAATATGTTATAATTTACTTAAAATAATTATAGCATTTTAAGTAAGGAGTTAAAAATATGAAAAAATGACTAAGTATTTTAGGAACAATTGGATTAACAACAACATGTACAACATCATTAATTAGTTGTCAAAAACGAAATAACAATGAAAACACGGGAGGGGATAAACCTAAACCTAATAATCCACAACAACCACAAGAACCACCAATTGGAAGTAATTGAAAATGATATTCAGGAGATGAATTGAACCATGGACCAACTAATAAATGATATATATTAATATCTAAATCAACTAATTCAACTGATGCAGTATATGCAATAGATTTAATTCATTTTACAACAAGTACAAGTATTAAACCAAAATATCCACTTTTAAAGTCAATATACAGATGAGAAGAACTAAATAAACCATCTCTACCAATAATTGATAATAAAACAGGTAAAATATCAAATTGAAAAGAATAAAAAGGACTAACAAGTCCTTTTTATATTAATCGCACAAATTTCATAAAGATAATTAATAAAAATATATTTGTTATTGTGTTATATAATGCTGGACTAAATTTTCAGACCTCAAATGTTTGACTAAAAAAACTATATATTGTTTGAAAAATTTTCCCAACACCACTTGCTAACTCATTCACTTGTTTAACACCTGGAATATTATTTACAATTCAAATTGCAGCATTTCGAATATGACACGCTAAATTATATCAACTACAACTTTCATATTGTGCTTGTCATCATTGCCCATCAGGAAATAATCCACCATTATTAATCTCTTGTCAGTTATAAATACCAAAATTAAAATCATAATAGCGATACATATCATTCTCTTTTTGTGCTTGTAATTCAAAAACATTATAACCGATTTTTTGTTCTTCAATTTTCTTGTATTTTAAACCATATTTATCTTTTAAAGCACCTTCAAAAATATAACCCTCATTTTGATTAATATTATAATCATTTGCAACTGAAAAATCATAATTAAACTTTAATTTTGTCGAAAACTCTTGATGAAATAAAAAAATCATCAATATGACAATTTGAAAAATAATTTTGTTTAAGATCATGATTTTGCTTTAAATTTTTTAAACGTTAAAATATAATACCGTTGATTGTTGTTTTGGTGTTAAACCTTTATGTTGGTATTTTCATTTTCATAGATTTAAATAATTTTGAATATTAGTGAAACCCAAACCATGATAATGAATTAAGGCTTCTTTAAGACTCGATTGTAATTTACTAATCTTATTTAACTTTCGATAACTAGTATCAGGGTTTGTACTAGTTTTGGTAGAATATAGAGTAGAATTTGTTTGTTTTGCTACTAATAAATATAATGGTTGCATGTCAGAAATAATTATTGATTTTTCTTTAATTAATTGCTTATTCATATTTTCAATAATTCATTGTTTTTGTAATCGTTTGGTATTGGTGGATTGAACAAAAATATTATTATTGCTATCAACTACCATTTGAATACAGCATTTGGTATTAGTTGAAAATGGATCAAGATGAGTTTTTCGTTTATCAAATTTATCTTTAAAATTACCTTTATGGATTTCTTTAATAAAAGTTTCATCAATTTGGATTTGACCATTTAATTTTTTAAATTTTAATTGAGTATTTTCTAATTGTTTTGATTGCATTAATTTTTGACGATTATATCAAGCAGTTTTTGGTGTTGTTTTAATAAAACGGGAAATTATTTTACTAGATTGTCCTAATAATGAAATTTGAATTAATAAATTTCACTGTTCATAATTTAAATGACTTCAATAAGTAAAATGATGACGAAAAGCATCAAAACTAGCACGACATTTTTTACATAAATATTTTTGTTTTCCTTCGGGATTATGACCATTTTTAACACAATGATAAGATTTACAATCAGGACATATAATGCCTTTATCTCTAAATTTTTGATCAATTTCATTTAAACGTTTTTGTTTTTTGATTACTTCTGCTTCTTTTTTTATTTTTTCAGCAAATTCTAAAAATTGATCATCTGTAAAACTGTTTTTTAATTCTGTAATTATTTTTTCCATCAATTATTTACCTCTATATATTAAAAATATACCTAAAATTAGATATATTCTATAAATATCAAGAGTTTTCGACAAAATTAAAGAATTCTTTTAAAAATTGTTTTTTATCCACAGCATAAAACTTATCAATATTATATTGCTTAACATAATTATCTCAATTTTTATATAAGTCCATAAACTCATCACTAAATTTATCAAAAGAAATTCCCGTTGAATAACTATCCTTTAAAAAATCTAAATATCATTTATCATTATAAGTTAATGATTTTGATGTTTTTAAAGTAGGGTTAATAAAGTAATTTGTTTCTGACCAATTTTCAAAAAAACTACTGCGTAAAAACATTGTATTAATAAAATCAGTTTCATTCATTCCTGTTGTTTGTTGATTAACAGTATAATTTTGTTGATTTAACGGTTTAAATGCTGTTAAAGTAATAAAAGGAATAATTAAACCTAAAAGTCCTAAAAGTCCTATTGAAAATAAAGAAAATAATTTTTTCATAAATTCAACTCCTAACTATACAATGTTTTTGAAACAATAAATCCAACAATATATAAACTTGATATTGTTAACATTAACGGATGACTAAATAAAATTGCCATTTTACCAAATAAAGAAAGTAAAAAAGTATCTGAGTTATATAAATCCATAATGATATTTTTTGCTGATGTTAATTGATTAATAATTACAGTAATAAAACCAGTACCAAATATAGCAATTGCAGCAACCAATAAAACTAATCTAATCATTATTTATGCACTCTCCGATATCCTTGTTCTCTTGTTTTTGTTTGTTTTACTAAACTTGATAATTGTTGTTTATTGCGATTAATTTTAAACTGTTTACGCTCTTTAATATGTTTTTGCATACCTTTTTTAGTATCTGAAACACCACGAGCAGTCGCCGAATAAATATTTGATACACCACTTTGCACTGTTGAACCTAATTCGTTGTACTGAGTTCTTGTGCCGTGAATTGCATAAATCGATAACTTAACAACCATAAAAAAAATAATAAAATAAGCAATTGTTGTATTTGTCATTGGTAATTTAGTATTTCAAATTACATCAAAAATAAACAAAAAAACATCAAAAATAAAACTAAAAATCTTATCTCAATTACTACTTTCTGACAACAAATTAATCATTTTTACCACTTCCTTTTTCTTTTTTAGGTTTTAAATTCTTTTTCAAAATATCAATATCAAACATTTCTAAACGCTCTTTAACACTCAATTTAGTAATTTCTGACCAATAATATTCCTTATAATTAACTATTTCATCATTTTTTAAATCACGAACAAACTTTAATCATTGACTATCATATTTCTGTGCAAATTCTAACGGAATAATTATTTTAAAAAACCGAATTCCTAAACCAACATCTGACTTATGTTTTGCTCGTTTACCTTCTGCTGTTCTTTCTACTGATTTTGTTTTTCAAATTTCATAATCCGTAATATCTTGAAAAATACCAATTCGCATAATAAAGAAACGATTAAAAAAATTAAATCCTTTTTTAGCAATTGGTTTTTTCAATGAAATTGGAATAATAATACCACTTGCTAATTGTCGGATATTATTTCAGATCATACCCTCACGCTGTGCTGTAAACAAAGCACGATTACCAAAATGTCTTGCTAAAACAATTCACGGAATTTTACCACTGTGGACTTTTTTCTCATCGTGAGGACTAGTTCCGTCAATATATAAATAACTCTCATCAAATAAAATAACACTATCATCTGGGGGAACTGGTTTTGTTCTATCTGTAAAATCTAAATTTTTAAATGTCAAAACTTTAACTTTCTCATCTTCTAACGGATAATTACTATAAATTTTATCTGTTAATAATTTCATAGTTTGTGATAAATAAGTTAAAAGTAATGTTTTACCAGTTCCTAACTTGCCAATAATTACCGATAACGGATTATCTCAAACAAAATTTACTAACCGAAAAGCATTTAATTGATAAAATATATTTTTTCATACTCATCACACAAAATAAACGCATTGCAAAGCAAACAATAATCAGAATACTAAACCAGTATAATTTAATGAGATTATCCAAAGTAATAAATCAATTAAACTAAACAAAATCATTGAACCACTAATATAACAATAATTTTTTAAAAAAAATATAAACTTTTTCATTTTACCTCCAATAGTTATTTATAATTAAACTAGTATTATTATGGTTTTCTCTCCCCACAAATCAAAAAGAAGAGTGATAAAAATACATAATGCCCTATATATTATTATTTTTAGATTTTAATCCTTTCTGAAAAGAATTATTCATATTAGATAAAATAATATGATTATTCAATACAGTAGGAATTAATAACCTATCATTTATTTGATTTATTATTATTTCAGTTTTAATAGGAGCAGGAATAATAATCAAAAAAATAATATCAACATTTATATAAAAGTTTGTGGAGAGAGAAAACCATAATAATAACAAAATTTAATTATTTAAAACAACTAACTATTTTAAAAACCATTCATAATAAAAACCAAGTTAAAAATAAAATTACAATTCAAACACCAACCATCAAAGTTAAATATTCATTCTGTGTCAAAGTCCAAGTTGTAATACTTTCAACATTTGTTTTATTTATAAACAAAAAGACATGAATAAAAAACTCTTTTAATTTTTCTCAATCATTTTGCATTTTTAAAAACTCCACATTTTTTGAATAAGTTTAAAAAACATCCCAAAAAATAAAACGATAAATAATACAAACGATATAACATATAAAAATTCAGGGGCATTTAAACCAATAATATAACTAACAAATTGAACTCAATAATTATATAAACTCATTTAATTTAAACTTTCTAAATCATTAATTAATTCTTGCTCTTTTTTAACACTTCAATTTGTTAAATTATTATTATTATTATTATTATTATTATTTGCTTTTACTTTTTTAGGTTCATTTAAAAATAATGCTTTGTGCATACTGTTAAAATAATTTTGTTTATATTGATTATACAAATTAATCAATTCTGTTCCAGTTAAATATTTTCACACACAACGTTTTAAATTTTCATTATATTTTACAATAGGATAAGAATTATCATAAATCAAACCGATTGCTACTTGTTCTGAATGTTTTTCACTCGGATAAATAAACTTATTACTCAGTCAAAAACCAATATGGCGATTATGATTAGGTAAATTTATAAAACTTGCTTTATCTGTCTTAAAAGGGAGGAATTCCTGCTAATAAAATAATTTTCTATATTCTGATTTTTCTTAACAAAATTACTCAATTTTATCAACTCCTTAATAAACATTGTTAAATATATAAAATAATAAAAATTAGCACACTGAAAAATACTATTAAGTTTAAAATAATAGTTATATAAAATAAATTAATAAAATATGAATAAACTAGTGTGCCTTAGTTTTTTTTACTACTAAAATCCTTTAACCATAACACGGAAAAAGTTTAATATCTTAACAATAACAAAAATACCAAATGGAATTAAAATAATTCACGCATCACCTAAAAAGGTCATTAATTGTGGTAATACAGCATAAATTGCTTCTTTAACTTTCATCATTGCTTGTCCTAATCCACTTCAAATAGAACCCATTCCATCTGAAATAGTAGGAGTATCTGCAGCTAAAAAATTAACCGCTGTTGTTAAATACATCCCTAACATTATTTTTTATCCTCCTTGTTTTCAATTTCTTTTTTATCTTTTTTCTTACCTCGAATTTGGCGAATTTTTTGATAAATTGATAAACCAATTCACGCAAAAATACCTAATATAATAACAACACTAAATATCGTCGTTAATCAAACTGGCATAATATATCTCCTTTCAATAAATTAAAAAATTGAAATTTGCAAACTCGCTCCGCTCGTTGTCGCTTTGCTCCACTTAAAAAACATTATTGAATAAATTACCCGCTAATAAATTACGCGGAATAATTTATTCTTTTACTTTTTAATTTCAATATCCTTTGCAATTTTATTAACAGTATTAATAACATTATCTTTACCATACTTTTTCACTAACGACCACAAAATAAAATATTGTTTTGTTTGCATAATTTCAACTCCTTAAAACTAAATTAAAAAAGTTAACTAAATTGATAATTAACTTTTTATGGTTTGGCATTTACAATTTACATATAAATAATGTTATAAAAAATATTTCTTTTGCATTTATTTGACTAATATTCTTAAATATTCATTCTATAAAATTAATTGTAGTAATTAATTTTCCGATAGGATTAATTAAAAAGTTTATAATTCCAATGATAGGCAATAATATTGAAATTATTTTTAAAATTTTCTTAATTTTTATCACTCTCCTTTTTGATTTGTGGGGAGAGAAAACCATAATAATATTAGTTTAATTATAAATAACTATTGGAGGTAAAATGAAAAAGTTTATATTTTTCTTAAAAAATTATTGTTATATCAGTGGCTCAATGCTTTTGTTTAGTTTAATTGATTTATTACTTTGGATAATTTCATTAAATTATACTGGTTTAGTATTTTGATTATTGTTTGCTTTGCAGTGTGTTTATTTTGTTTGATGAGTATGAAAAAACATATTTTATCAGTTAAATGCTTTTAGGTTAGTAAATTTTGTTTGAGATAATCCGTTATCAGTTATTATTGGTAAATTAGGAACGGGAAAAACTTTACTTTTAACTTATTTATCACAAACTATGAAATTATTAACAGATAATATTTATAGTAATTATCCGTTAGAAGATGATAAGGTTAAGGTTTTAACATTTAAAAATTTAGATTTTACCGATAGAACAAAACCAGTTCCTCCTGATGATAGTGTTATTTTTTTTGATGAAAGTTATTTATATATTGATGGAACTAGTCCTCACGATGAGAAAAAAGTCCACAGTGGTAAAATTCCGTGAATTGTTTTAGCAAGACATTTTGGTAATTGTGCTTTGTTTACAGCACAGCGTGAGGGTATGATTTGAAATAATATCCGACAATTAGCAAGTGGTATTATTATTCCTATTTCATTGAAAAAACCAATTGCTAAAAAAGGATTTAATTTTTTTAATCGTTTCTTTATTATGCGAATTGGTATTTTTCAAGATATTACGGATTATGAAATTTGAAAAACAAAATCAGTAGAAAGAACAGCTGAAGGTAAAAGAGCAAAACATAGATCTGATGTTGGATTAGGTATTCGGTTTTTTAAAATAATTATTCCGTTAGAATTTGCACAGAAATATGATAGTCAATGATTAAAGTTTGTGCGTGATTTAAAAAATGATGAAATAATTAATAACAAAGAATACTATTGGTCAGAAATTACTAAATTGAGTGTTAAAGAGCGGTTAGAATTGTTTGATATTGATATTTTGAAAAAGAATTTAAAACCTAAAAAAGAAAAAGGAAGTGGTAAAGATGATTAATTTATTATCAGAAAGTAGTAATTGGGATAAGATTTTTAGTTTTATTTTTGATGTATTTTGTTTATTTTTGATGTAATTTGAAATACTAAATTACCAATGACAAATACAACAATTGCTTATTTTATTATCTTTTTTATGGTAGTGAAATTATCAATTTATGCTATACATGGTACTTCGACACAATATAATGATTTGGGTTCAACAGTAAAAAGTGGCGTGTCAACAGTATATTCATCTACTGTTAGAAAAGGTATAAATGCTAGTAAAAATGTTTATCAAAATAGTAATAAACAACAAGTTAAAAAAGAACTTAAACGACAAAGTATTAGATATCAAGCAAAAAATATTAGAGGTACTTAAATTTAAAGGAGATAATAAGTAATGATTAGATTAGTTTTGTTGGTTGCAGCAATTGCTATTTTTGGGACAGGTTTTATTACTGTTATTATAAATCAATTTACATCAGCAAAAAATATTATTATGGATTTATACAATTCAGATACATGGTTACTTTCTTTATTTGGTAAAATGGCAATTTTATTTAGTCATCCGTTAATGTTAACAATATCAAGTTTATATATTGTTGGATTTATTGTTTCAAAAACATTGTATAGTTAGGAGTTGAATTTATGAAAAGTAAAATTTTAAAGTTTTTAAAAGAAAAATGATGAAAAATATTATTATATTTTTTGGTAATTAGTTTGGGAATGTTTGTACCTTTTCTTTATATTGATATTAAAGAATTTCAATTATTTTTGAGTAAATTTGGTTCAGTTTCTTCAATTATGTGTATCGGATATATAATTTTTTGAATTTTAACTGCTGCGGGAATTATTGATTTAATATTATGAATTAAGAAAAAAATTAATAAAGATATAGTTAAAGGTGGTAAAGAATAATGCGTAAGTCATTATCTTTATTTGTCATATCTATTTTAGGTATTTTAGGTTTAATTATTCCTTTTATTACTTTAACAGCATTTAAACCATTAAATCAGCAAAATTATACTGTTAATCAACAAACAACGGGAATGAATGAAACTGATTTTATTAATACAATGTTTTTACGCAGTAGTTTCTTTGAAAATTGGTCAGAAACAAATTATTTTATTAACCCTACTTTAAAAACATCACAATCATTAACTTATAATGATAAGTGATATTTAGATTTTTTAAAGGATAGTTATTCAACGGGAATTTCATTTGATAAACCTAGTAATGATTTTATAGACTTATATAAAAATTGAGATACTTATATTAAACAGTATAACATTGATAAGTTTTATAATGTTGACAAAAAACAATTTTTAAAAGAATTAACAAATTTTCTTTATTCTTTTACAAATAAATATAATTTAACACAAATGTTAAATAAATTAAAAACAAATATAAATGATTTACAATCCGTTAATTTAATTGAAAATAATTGAAAATTAATTGATAGAACCACGGCCATTAGTGAACAAAGTAGTGGTAAAGTTTATATTGGAATTTTCAAAGTTGATTCTGAATTTAATATTATAAGTTGAAAAGCAATAAAAGGATACTTTGTAAGTTTATATCGATATAAAGCAATTTATCGTTGAGATGGTAATGGTGAACCACAAATACCAACGATTGATCCTAATACTGGTGAAATTACAGATTGAAATGTTGAAAATCAAAATAAAGTTAAAGATTTTTTAAATAAATATTTAGATGTTATTATTCAAGAAAATATTAGAATACAGCAAGGTGGTAACCCTGATTATGATGATCTAAATTTAGGGAGTCAAAGAATAATCTTTGATTTTGAAATTGTTAATAATATGGAAAAATTAGACTGAAAACCTGATGTTATTTTAACGAGAAAATCAATTTATCGTATGATTTTAACAATTGATCAAAACAAAAATATTATTGCTGGTAGTTTAGAATTAACACATCTTAAACAATATTGGGATGGTAATAATTCAAATAGTTATCGATATACTGATGATTTAGGTTTTTTATTTTCTTTTATGAAAGATAAAGAAAATAAATTTAATTTTAGTGCTGAAACTTATAATTATAATCAACATAATACTCCTAATACTGGCAAATATATTTTTGAACAAATGAAAGGTCAAATTGATATTAATAAATTTTTAAAAGCATTTTTTGCACATGCTTTGGTGCCTGTATTTCAAAATAGGAGTAATTTTATTGAAAGTGGTTATATTGATAATTTACAATATGATACTGTTTTAATTAACTTTTTTGGTTTAAAGTTAGTTAATTTTAGAGATGTTTTAATTGATGAAAAAAATACTAATAAAAATCAATTTGAAAAACTGTTAAATAGTATGTTTACAGTTTCGCAAAATTTTTATAAAGATTATTTACGAACTATTTTTGATTTAGAAAATAATACTTATGTGCAAGGATATAATAAAAAATATGGTTTATTAGCCAATAATGGTTTTAAAATTTATCCTCGTTATTTTTATTTTTCTGATAAATACAAGCAATTAGATATTAAATTGTATTCAGCATTTAAAAATCGGTTTTATAACACTAATTATGGTAATGTATTTAATTATGATTTTTCTGTCACAAATGATTATAATATTAATCAAAATGAAGGTTATATTTTTGAGGGTGCTTTAAAAGATAAATATGGTTTAAAATATAAAAAGATTGAAGAACAAAAAATCGGTTATAATGTTTTTGAATTACAAGCCCAAAAAGAAAATGATATGTATCGTTATTATGATTTTAATTTTGGAATATATAACTGACAAGAAATAAATAATGGTGGATTATTCCCTGATGGGCAATGATGACAAGCACAATATGAAAGTTGTAGTTGATATAATTTAGCATGTCATATCAGAAATGCTGCAATTTGAATTGTAAATAATGTTCCTGGTGTAAAACAAGTTAATGAATTAGCAAGTGGTGTTGGTAAAATATTTCAAACAATATATAGTTTTTTTAGTCAAACATTCGAGGTGTGAAAATTTAGTCCAGTATTGTATAGTACAATAACAAATATATTTTTATTAATTATCTTTATGAAATTTGTAAGATTAATATAAAAAAGGACTTGTTAGTCCTTTTATTCTTTTCAATCTGTAATTTCACCAGTATTAGGATCAATCGTTGGTATTTGTGGTTCACCATTACCATCTCAACGATAAATTGCTTTATATCGATATAAACTTACAAAGTATCCTTTTATTGCTTTTCAACTTATAATATTAAATTCAGAATCAACTTTGAAAATTCCAATATAAACTTTACCACTACTTTGTTCACTAATGGCCGTGGTTCTATCAATTAATTTTCAATTACTTTCACTTGGTGGTTGTTGTGGATTATATGGTGGTTCTGGTTTATTACCTCCGTTGTTTTCATTGTTATTTGGTTTTTCACAACTAATTAATGTGGTTGTACTTGTTGCTGTTAATCCGATTGCCCCTAAAATGCTAAGTCATTTTTTCATATTTTTATCTCCTTATTTAGAATGTTATAATTACTTTATATACATCATAACATATTTTATTGTTTTAGGAGGTAGAGTGTGAAAAAATATGAAAGAATAAATTTTAATGAAAGAGTAAATTTAGAAAAATTAAAAGATAATGAATTATTTAAAAAGAAAAATGGAACCATTAATTTTAATAAAATTGCTAAGCAAATGAGTAGGTCTTATTCTGTAATTTGAGAAGAATTAAATATGTTTGATAATATTAATGATTATAATGCTACAAAAGCACAAAAAATACATGATAAAAAGAAAAAACAATGTCGTAAATATTCAATGTTAAATTCACAAGAATTAAGTCATTTTTCTAATGAATATAATAATTTTGGTCGTTCTCCACAAAATATTATTATGTCATATGAATTACAATATAATGTAAAATTTAGTATATGTTTTAAAACAATGTATAAATATATTAGATTAGGTTATTTTAATTTAGCAAAAGATAATTTGTATTTTAAAAATAAAAAGCGAAAATCTAAAAATGGTGAAAAAAATGATAACCGTGGAAAATTAATTAATGTTAAAAATTATCAACAATTTTTAAATGATTATTGTGATGATTTAAATTTTAGTGGAATATGAGAAATGGATACTATTGATTGTGGTAATTTTTATTTGTTAGTTTTGGTAAATCGAAAATCTAAAATAGTTTTTTATGATATTCTATTTACTAAAAAATCAAGTATTGTGTTAATGATTTTAATGAAAATGATTAGACAAATTGGTAGTAATAAATTTAGTTGTATTTTAACAGATAGAGGAAAAGAATTTTATAAATGAAAACCAATAGAAAAGTGTTTTAAAATAAAAGTTTATTTTTGTGATCCTGGTAAACCAAAACAAAAAGCATTAGTAGAACGAATAAATAGAGATATAAGGCGATGATTTGGACCAAATGAACCTTTGATTAATATTCGTAGTAGGTTAAAAATGTTTTAGATATATTAAACACTACCATTAGACCTTGTTTAGGGAATTTTACATCAAGACAATATTTTAAAAGAGTTTTTGTTCATTAAATTAGTTATACTATATAAGATTAATAAAATTTATTTTTTCTTGTGTTTATTTTTAAATAATTATTGTAAAAAATATATTTTTTTAATATTTTTTGTAATTATTGTTTTTTATTTTTAATTTGTTATAATTTTATTAACTTTTTATCGTTTAGTTTTACAGTATACAATCTTTAAAAAATAAAAATAATACAAATACACTAAATAAATAAGTAAAAATTAAAAAAACAATATTTAATCAACCTTTAAACATATTAGGTTTAAATATAATTAAACAATTTAAAATAATCATAATTAAAGTAAATAATCAATTCATTAAATATCAATTTATAATTCATTTTCTAACATTTAACATCTTAAAACACCACCTTACATATTTTAGAAACCATATAAATAACAAATCATATAGTAAAAAAAATAAACAATCATATAGCTACCATACAAACATAATATTCAACAGTTTTATCAACCAAACCTAATTTATTTGCTGGAATAAAAAAAGCAAACTGATATAAACCTTGATAAACTTTATCTAAAAATTCATTTCAAGTCATTAACTAAACCCCCTAAATATCACTCTAAATATTCAAAAAATAACAGCAATAATAAAAGTCAAAAATAAAACAAAACATATATATGCCAATGCTGGGGGCATATCTACACCAAATATAATCTGCATAAATTGAATATAAATATCAAAAACACTTTTTTCTAACATTTTTATTTATTCCTTTCTATTGTGTAATATTAAATTTACTTTCTAACTTTTTAGAGGTTTAAAATAATTAATATTAATACCCGTGAATTAATTTTCTTAATGTTTCAATTCCAAGGACCAAAAACATCAAAACAAGAGGAATAATTAAAATTGCATTTTCACCTAAAAATGTTAAAAATCAAGTCGTAAATTCTTTCGCTCAATTTGCAATAACACCAACTCACGCTTCAATTGCCTTAATAATTCCGTCTGTTCCGCTATCCATTGCTATTAAATTCATATAGTAAATTCCTTTCTAATAAAAATAATATTTTTAAACCCCTAAAAAGTTAAAAAGTAATATAAAAATATTACTAATAATTAACTTGTTAAATTTTATTAATAACTTGTTGCTGTTTAATTTGTTCTTTAAGAGATTTAATAATTGAACGATTATTTTGAATTTCTTTTCTATGTTTAAATGCGATAATGCTATCGGCAACATAAAAAGATAAAACAAAAAACATTGTAATAAATACCATTACATATAAAAAAATAATCATATTATTTAACCTCCTTGTTTTTTCTTTTTTCCAGTTCAATTTGTAATTTTCTTATTTTCTTTTGTTGCCTTAAAATTATTGAACTTTCTTTTTTTCTAATAACATTTATTAATCCAGCAATAAAATAAGCAGTAATAGGCAACATAATAATTAATAAAATAATTTCAGATAAAATCGCCAAATTAATCACTCTCACTCTCTATTTTTAAAAATTTATCTTTTAATTTTTCATTTAAAATTAAAAACTCTTTTTCTGTAAGAATTTGTAAATTAATATTTTCTTTTTTTAATAAATGTTTTAATGCTTTTTTTAACATAAATAATGGTATTTTAGTAGGTAAACATTGATGTATAACATTAACTAAATATTCTAGTCGTTGTTTATATAACTTAGTTTGTTTTTTCATTATTTATCCTCCTTACTAGGTAATTTGTCATAATCTGAATTATCTTTTAAAGCTCAAAATAATTTACATTTATTTTTACAGCTGTAAGTTAAATTACACTTATCACACCCAAAAGTGTAAAGTATAAAATCTTCTTTAAATAATTGATTTTTTTCTAACTCAACAAATAACTCTTCTAATTCATCTAATAAAATGTTGTATTCTTTTGATTTTAATTCTTTTAAAATTTCTTTAATTCTTTTCATTATTTAACCTTGAATAATATTGATTAATTAAAACGACATTTTGATTAACACAATTTCAACAATAACGAGACCCATTTTCTCAAACAGTATCATTAATACAAGCAAAACATAACTGTTGTTTCATAACTATTTATTTCACAAAATAGTATCATCAATACCAATATTATTATTTTGATTTTGATGTTGATTACTATTTAACTGTTCTTGTTTTTCATTAGAATATTTATTAATAAAATCTTGCTCGTTATTATTTTTAATATATGGTTCAACTGTATCAATTTTCCCATCTCAATTAACACCAACATAAAAACAAGTACCAAAATTACACATAGGTTTTATTTGAATATAATTTTCGTTATCTTGTTTAAATCATTTATCTTTTGGTAATAAATTTGAACTTTCATATTCTCCATTTTCGTTTTTTTCTAATGGTTGAAATTTTAAGACATCATAATAGTCTTCTTTACCAGTTTTGTTATTTTTAATAACTTTATTTTTGTTAACCTTTGTTAACATAACTAAATATTTCATATTTGAAATCTCCTTTTAAAAAACTATATAGTTTCTTAAAAGATTTCTTAAAAAATTGAAACTTAAATATACAAAATGATTAATTAAAAATGATAATACAAAATTAGTGTTTTTTATTTGAATAAGTTTTTATAAATAAACATAAAAAAACATTTAGTTATATTTAAGTTTCGGATGAGGAAACCTTTTAAGATTTGAAACTCAAACATAATAAAATGTTTAAGTTAATTTAATAATACAATAAAATATTAAATTGTCAAATTTTCAACACAAAAATAAAGATATTGTAAAATATACATCCCCAACTTGTTTTTTTTTTTTTTTTTGTTTTAATTAACTTGTGGTAATTGTTGGATGAGGCAATTGCCACATTTTTTAATGGGTTTTTACTCATTTTTTTATTTTTAACACCTTAAATTTTTAAACTTACTTTTATAATTTTCAATCATTTTATTATTTTGATGTCTTCACATTTTACTTTCGTGTGAAACATATTTTTTAAATTCTCTAAATTTATCTAAACCATAATAACTATCACAACTAAAACCAACACGAATGCCTTGTTTATTACCAAAACTAAAATAATTAAGTGTTTCATCAGAAGACAAAATTAAATCTAATGTATCTAATTCAACAACCCCAACCTTTATTTTAGGGTTTTTACAATTACGGCTAAATTGATATGCTTTAATGTTTAAATCATAATGATTTCGCGACTTATCATTATTAGCGGTTTTTACAATATATTTAGCAAGATATTTAACAACATCTTCATTTGTTCCACTACGAACTTTAATATTTTTATTAATACCGTGTTTTCAGTATTGTTGTACAACACTATTAGGTATTTTTTGGTTTAATATAATATGAAAATGTACTGCTCCCCGTTGTTGATATTCATAAGTATACATATACTTTAAAATTCCTTTATGATGTTTTGCTCGAATAGGGTTATTTCATCAACGATTAATATTTTGAAAAAATTTCATTAAATCATACTTGCACTTTTTAACATCTGTTTCATTAACAGCGTAAGTTAAAGTTAAAAAACTTAAATTTTTAGCATTTGAAAAATTATGATAGGCTTTACGAATACAGTTTCCTTGGGTACGAATACGATTATTTAATAGCTTTTTATCATTTTTTCCTGTATTTTTAACTCCCGTTTTATTACGAGGGATATTATTAATTATATCTAATGGTAAAACAATATTTTTTACATAATTACCATAAAAGACTTTTTTAAGATAATATTCTTTTTTAGCATAATTTAATTTATTCATAAATATATTATGACTATTATTTTTTAAATTATCATAAATAAAAACATTATTCATTTTTATAAACTCCTTCCAAATAAAAAAACACTAAATTACATTTAAAAGTTTCGGATGAGGAAACTATAAATAGTTTGAAACTTTCAATATAATTAAGTGTTTATATTTGAAAGTTATTCTGATTATAATATATCTTTTATAATTTTACAATTAATTTTTTTAAATTCAAAATTTCGGAAAACACTGCTTAAAAACCCTTATTTTATGGGGTTCTCATTTTTTAACCCCTTATGTTTATTGGGTTTTTTTTTGATGTTGAGTTATGATAGTTAATAAATTTAATTTTTAAATTATTAAATATTAATGAATTAAATAATACCAATAATTGACTACTCCCCATTACAATCGCTCCAATTAAAGGTGGAATAATTCCCAAAAGAGCTAATGGAATTGTAATTAAATTATAACTAAAAGCTCAAAAGAAATTTCATCAAATTAAATGGCGTGTCAATTTTGTTAACACAAATACTTTATAAATATTGAAAATATTTGGTTTAATAATAGTAATATCACTATTTTGAATTGCAATATCACTACCTTGTCCCATTGCAATTGCAAAATCAGTTTGCTTTAAAGCTACTAAATCATTAATTCCATCACCAACATAAGCTATTGTTTGCCCACTTGCTTGAATTGTTTCAACAATTGTTGCTTTTGCTAATGGTGAGACATTTGCAAAATAACTTGTAATGCCGACTTCGTTTGCAATTGCTTTTGTTGTGCCCTCATTATCCCCACTAATCATATGCGTGGCAATATGTTTTTTTGTAAATTTTGCAATTGATGCAACAGCATCTCTTCGAATTGTATCTGTTAAAACTAACACATTCGTAATTATTTCATCAATTACTAACGCAATTAAGATTGGATTAATAACTAGCAAAGCAGCAATTTCAGAAGCTAATAAATTTTGAAAGTTTTGTTTAACCGCTGTTTTATAATTCATCATCTGATAACAATGCTTTTTGTAAATTCCCCGCAAGCCAAAACCTGCTTGTTCTTCAAATTGCTGAAAAGCAATGTTTTCTGACACCAAAGGAAAGAAATTTATAATACTTTTTGCAATTGGATGTGCTGATAACTTTTCTAAATGATAAATGTATGGAATATTTTTATTATCCCCAAGGAATTGTTCAACGGTTAATTGACCAGCTGTGATTGTTCCGGTTTTGTCAAAAGCAATTGCATCAATTTTATTAATTTTTTCAAAAGCACTAGTATTATTAAAAATAATTCCTTCCTTTAAAGCTTTTCCAAAACCAACAGCAACGGCCAAAGGGGTAGCTAAACCCAAGGCACAAGGACAACTAATAACAATTACCGTAATCGCAATATCAAGGGCTTTTCCAACATCACCTTTATGAAAAATAAAATATTGACACAAAAAGGTCGTAATTGCTACCAATAAAATTAACGGTGTAAATCATTTTGCAATTTGATCCGCAATTCTTTGAATCCGGGGCTTTTGACTTTGAATTTCATCAACTTTCTGTAGAATATTAGCCAAGACCGTTTCCGCCCCAACTTTTTTTGCTTGTAAATAAAAAGGTTCGCCAATATTAATTGTTCCGCCAATTACTTCATCACCAGGATTTTTTTCAATAATGTTACTCTCTCCAGTTAACATAGCTTCATTTAAATAGCCTATTCCTGCCTGCACAATCCCATCAACAGGAACTTTTTCTCCTTTTTTAATTAATAAAATATCATCAACATTGACCTCTTTTGTTTTAATAACTTCAATAATTTGATTAGAACTAACACGATTAGCATAATCAACTTGTAAAGTCATAACCCTTTCAATCCCAACAGTCACTTTTCGTTGAATACTAGCGTTAATGATATTTCCCAAGAGCATAATCATAATAATTGTTCCTGCCGTTTCAAACAGTAACATATATCTACTATGGCTTGCAATTAAGTAAATACTATATCCATATGATAATAATGTTCCTAACCCAATTAATGTGTTCATTCCTAATAAATGTCATCGAAAAATTTCATTGAACATATTAATATAATAGCGTCGCCCACAATAAAATAAAATGATTGTGGCAAAAGTTAATTGCAATCATTGGTTATGTAAAATCATTAATCCTGGAATCATTCCTAATAATAGTGGGATATCCAAAATAATTGCGATCATTAACTCATATCAATCACGAATTCGACGAATTGTTAACTTTGCTCTTTCTTTACTTTTCATCCCTAATTATAGTAATTCTGTTGTCAATTCATCAAAATCATAACCCGCTTTTTTGATTTGTTGAAAAATCTCATCTTTTGACACAGTCATTTCATCATAAGTAATTTTAATGTTTCGTGTTACAATTCCAATTTGAAATTTAATATTAGGGATTTTTTTTAATTTCTTTTCAATTGCCATTGCACAACTACTACATGTTAATTCAGGCACATAAATTTTAACAATAGTCATTATTTTCGTCTCCATTCCGATACTTTAATTCTAGCACTGGCAAAAAAAATAAACCAAGAAGTTACTTTAAAGTAACTACTCGGTTTTTTTCGTAAAATGACAATATAGCTCATTAATGCGTTTTTCATACACACTATGTAATTTAGGATGATAATAAACAATGTCCCGCATTGCTTTTGGTAAATATTGTTGCTCAACATAATCATTTGGAAAATTATGGGGATATTTATAGCCAACCCCATTTCCTAATTTACCAGCTGAAGCATAACTAGTATCTCATAGATGATGTGGAATTGGATAAACTTTGCCTTTTAGAACATCTTCATACGCTTGATCGGTTGCTAAATACGCACTATTTGATTTTTCACTTAAACACATTTCCACAATTGCTAATCCCAGCGGAATTCGCCCTTCTGGTAAACCAATTTGACGAAAACTATCAATTGCTGTTTTAACATGAATTGCAATTGCAGGATTAGCTAAACCAATATCTTCATAAGCAATAATTAGCATTCGTCGTAAGAGCGCTTCATGATCACCACTCGCTAGTAATCGCGCAAAATAGTGTAAAGATGCATCAACATCACTACCTCTAATTGATTTCTGCAAAGCTGATTTTAAATCATGGTGTTCATCACCATCAGCAAAGTTAATCAAATTTGCAGTTGGTGCTATACTTGTAATAATTGTTGTACTAATCTCTTCTGCTGGATATAAATTTAAACATAACTCTAAAATATTAATTGCAATCCGTAAATCACCACTTGCTAATTGACAAATTAAAGTTAGTGCTTCTGAGGTAATTATTAACGGTAATTTTTTTTCGGCCACTAGTTTTTCTAAACCAAGGAACATTTCAGATGGAGTAATTCGCTCTAATTTAATAATATTTGCTCGTGACCGCAAAGCTGGATTAATTACAAAATAGGGATTTTCAGTTGTACACGCAAACATAAGCAAATGGCCATTTTCTAAATATTGTAATAAAATATCTTGCCGGTCTTTATTCATCCGGTGAATTTCCTCAACAATAATAATAAAGCGTTCATTATTTTGAGCAATTTTAATAATATTTTCTAAATCTTGTTTTTTATCAATTTCAGCATTAAAAACAGCATATTCTAATTGTAAATCATTAGCTAATGCCCGGGCAATACTACTTTTACCAACCCCGGGATCCCCATAAAAAATTAATGAACTAGCATAATTATATTTCAACATTCGTGAAATAAGACCATTCTGATCATTAATAATATGACTTTGTCCAATAATATCACTAATTGTCTGCGGACGTAATAAGAAGGCCAATGGTTGTTTCATAAATTTTCACTCCTATTTTTAAATCATAACATAAAAAAACTGATAAAAAATCAGTTTTATTCTTTAATTTTGTCGAAAACTCTTGATATTTATAGAATATATCTAATTTTAGGTATATTTTTAATATATAGAGGTAAATAATTGATGGAAAAAATAATTACAGAATTAAAAAACAGTTTTACAGATGATCAATTTTTAGAATTTGCTGAAAAAATAAAAAAAGAAGCAGAAGTAATCAAAAAACAAAAACGTTTAAATGAAATTGATCAAAAATTTAGAGATAAAGGCATTATATGTCCTGATTGTAAATCTTATCATTGTGTTAAAAATGGTCATAATCCCGAAGGAAAACAAAAATATTTATGTAAAAAATGTCGTGCTAGTTTTGATGCTTTTCGTCATCATTTTACTTATTGAAGTCATTTAAATTATGAACAGTGAAATTTATTAATTCAAATTTCATTATTAGGACAATCTAGTAAAATAATTTCCCGTTTTATTAAAACAACACCAAAAACTGCTTGATATAATCGTCAAAAATTAATGCAATCAAAACAATTAGAAAATACTCAATTAAAATTTAAAAAATTAAATGGTCAAATCCAAATTGATGAAACTTTTATTAAAGAAATCCATAAAGGTAATTTTAAAGATAAATTTGATAAACGAAAAACTCATCTTGATCCATTTTCAACTAATACCAAATGCTGTATTCAAATGGTAGTTGATAGCAATAATAATATTTTTGTTCAATCCACCAATACCAAACGATTACAAAAACAATGAATTATTGAAAATATGAATAAGCAATTAATTAAAGAAAAATCAATAATTATTTCTGACATGCAACCATTATATTTATTAGTAGCAAAACAAACAAATTCTACTCTATATTCTACCAAAACTAGTACAAACCCTGATACTAGTTATCGAAAGTTAAATAAGATTAGTAAATTACAATCCAGTCTTAAAGAAGCCTTAATTCATTATCATGGTTTGGGTTTCACTAATATTCAAAATTATTTAAATCTATGAAAATGAAAATACCAACATAAAGGTTTAACACCAAAACAACAATCAACGGTATTATATTTTAATGTTTAAAAAAATTTAAAGCAAAATCATGATCTTAAACAAAATTATTTTTCAAATTGTCATATTGATGATTTTTTTATTTCATCAAGAGTTTTCGACAAAATTAAAGGTTTTATTTGATTCCAATTGCTTGAAAAGCAACAGCAACCGCTTCATAAATTTTTTGACAAGACTTATCAAATTGTGCTTGCTCGGCATTATTAATATGTAACTTGATAATTCGTTCTCATCCATAGTTACTAACTACCGCTGGAACACCGGTATAAATTCCACTATGACCATATTCGCCACTTAAGTACGCTCCAATTAATATTGCTTGGTTTTCCCCACGAATAATAATTCTTGCAATGTGCGCTAAAACAACACCAATTCCATAAAAAGTTGATTTTTTCTTTTCAATAATTTTATATGCCATATTAATAGCATCAGTTTCAAATTTCTTTAAATCATCAACTGTTAAGCGTCCTTCTTCAATGTAGTGATTAATTTGTTTCCCTAATATTGAAGCACAACTTCATGCTGTCATTGCGGAATCACCATGTTCACCCATAATAAAAGCATGAACAGAACTAGGATGAACATTTAATTTTTTTCCAATCAAACGCCGTAAACGAGCAGAATCTAAACTAGTCCCTGACCCTAATACTGTGTGTGGATCAAAACCAGTTACCTTTTGATAGACAGTAGTTAAAATATCCACCGGATTAGAAGCAATTAAAGAAATACCTTTAAAACCACTAGCTTTAATTGCTAACGCAACTTCCTGCATAATTTTAGCATTATCAGCAACCATTTCTAATCTTGTTTCGCCCTCTTTTTGGGGGCGACCAGCAGTTACAACAACCATATCAGCATCAGCACATTCTTGATACGACCCCGCTTTAACACTATAAAATGGTCGTTCCAAAACAGCATTGCAATCATCTAAATCCAATGCATGGCCTTCAGCTCATTCATAATTGATATCAATTAAAACATATTCTTGAGCTAACCCTTGGTTGATGGCGGCATAAAGAAATGATGTCCCTACTGAACCACAACCAATTACAACTATTTTACGATTTTTCATCACTAAATATATTAAATCTTAATTAATAATTTAATTCTGTTGGTTTTCGATGCTCTTGACGAATAATATCATAAATATCTGATTCAAATTTTTTTGTTCCATTAATAACGGCTAGTAATGGTTGTTCACCAATTTTAGTTGGCAATTGTAATGTTTCTTCAAAATAACGATCGATTCCTTTGATTAAACCACCACCACCACAAATGGTAATTCCATTCCGGAAGATATCCCCTGCTAATTCTGGGGGAGTTTCTTCTAAGACTTGGACAGCTAAATCAATAACTCGTGAAACTGGAACCTTTAACACTTCCCGAATTTCTTCTGGTGTTAATTCAACTTCACGTGGTAACCCGGAAACAACATCGCGTCCATATACTTTCATTTTCCGTTCATCACCATATTTTGCTAATGAACCAATTTCAATTTTAATCATTTCAGCTGTTTTAATTCCAATTTCTAAACCATACTGTGAACGTATATATTTTAAAATTTCATCGTTTAAATAGTTACCCGCAACTTTAACTGATTTAGATAACACGATATCACCAGAAGCAAGGACAGCAGCATCAGTAGTTCCACCGCCCATATCAATGACTAATTGTCCAAATGGTTTGTAAATATCAATACCACCACCTAAAGCCGCCATTTTAACTTCTTCTTCAACGAAAACTTTTGTCGCCCCTAAATTCATTGCTATTTTTTTTAGTGCATTTTTTTCTAATTCTGTAATTACTGATGGGCAAGCCAATAGCATAATTGAATTAGCTAATTGTTTATTAATTCGTAAACGATTAAAAATATACTTTAATTGTGCTTCTGTAGCACGAATATCAGTAATAACTCCATCAACCATTGGTCGAACAATTCTAATTGTCTTATTTCCTTTTCCAATCATTTTATATGCTTCATTTCCGACAGCAATAATTCGATTTTCTTTAATTTTATAAGCAACAATTGATGGTTCGTTATAAACAATCCCACTTCCTGAAATATAAACTAAAGTATAAGCTGTACCTAAGTCCATTGACACAAAAGTCGGTTTTTTATTATTAAATATCGCCATATCCAATCCTCCTTAGAATTAATTATATGCTTTTTTAAAAGTAAAAACAATAATTAATACAATAATGCTTTATGTTTATTTCCTTTATAACTTTAATAAAATTGTCTAAATTCTTACTATTATTCTTATTATTGAAAGGTAATTTTTCAACTACAAAATCCCTTCCAATAAAATGTTTTACTTTTTGCTTTAGGCTTTTGATAAATTAATATGACAATATCCTGTTGGGTTTTTTTCCAAATATTTTTGATGATATTCTTCTGCTAAAATATACACTGATAATGGTTGAATTTCAGTAACGATTGGTTTATTATAATGCTTTGCAATTTCATCACGTGATTTAATAATAATTGGTAGTGCTCAATTTTCATCTGGTTGATTGTAATAAATTCCTGTACGATATTGAGTTCCAACATCATTTCCTTGTTGATTTAATAGCGTTGGATCAACGACTTGTCAATACTTCGTTAATAATTGTGCTAATGAAATAACTGTCTCATCAAAAGTAATTTGACAAGCTTCAACAAAACCTGTTTCATTTTGGCAAAGTTCAGCATATGTTACTGTTTGGCCCTGACCATTGGCATAACCAACAGTTGTTGTTAAAACCCCTTGTTGGCGATCAAAATAAGCTTGTGTCCCTCAAAAACAACCAGCGGCTAAAGTAATTGTATGTTTCATTTCTTAGTCCTTCTTTCAGAATTTATTTGTTTATAAATAATATCATATAAATAAATTATTAACATCTTAATAACAGCAAAAAATATAATAATTATTTTATAAAATTTACTAAATAAACCTAAATATGTTTACTCTCAGTTATCAGAAAAAAAATAAAAAATCTTTTTAATAAAAGATTTTCTTATAGTTCTTATTTTTTTAATAGCTTAACAGGTTTTCCATAGTAAGCATCTAAATAAATTTCTTTAATATCACTAATTAATGGAATTCGTGGGTTAGCAGAAGCATCAAAGGCACCTTGTGCTAACTGATCAACAAGGGCTAAAAATTCTTCTTCCTTAATATCAATATTAAATTTTACAAAGTATTCTTTAAGTGAAGCAGGAATTTCAACATCTTTTGACAAAGCTTGAACATTAGCAATTAATTTATCAACTAATTCCGCATCGTTGTTTCCTTTAAGACCACAATATTTTGCAATCTTAGCATAGCGTTCTAATGAATTAGCAACTGTATATTGTGAGAAATAAGTTTGTTTTCCCCCGTCTAAAATTGTGGCGGCATTATAACGAATAACATATGGTAATAAAATCGCGTTAGCGGCACCATGAATAACACCAAATTTTGCCCCAATTTGATATGACATTGAATGAGCTAATCCGGAAAAAGCATTAGCAAATACTATTCCTGCCTGCGTTGATGCATCCGCTATTTTGCATCTTGCTTTAACAGCAGTTTCACCATTATGATAAGCATCTGGTAAATATTCAAAGATTGTTTTAATTCCCTGCAATGCATACGGGTCGGTATAGTCTGTTGCTAAAACTGAAACATATCCTTCAAATAAATGGGTTAAAGCAGCCAATGCTGGCGCATTAGTTCCCTCTTTTGGCACTGTTAATGTTAATTCTGGATCAATGATTGCCATATCTGGTGTTAAAGCATAATCCGCGAATGAATACTTAATACCTGTTTTATCATCGGTAATAATAGAGAATGGTGTTACTTCTGATCCTGTTCCTGCTGTCATTGGAATACATACTAAACGGATTGATTTATCAATAATTGGAAATTTAACAATTCGTTTGCGAATGTCATTAAAATTCATTGCTAAATCAGCAAATTTAATATCCGGATGTTGATACATTAATCAAATCATTTTTGCAGCATCCATCGCACTACCTCCACCAATTGCAATCACAACATCTGGCTTTGAGTTTTGCATTGCCTTAACTCCCCGTTCAGTTGTTGCAAACGTTGGATTTGGTTCAACATCCGCAAAAACATCATATTTAATTCCTAAATCTTCTAAAACATCTGTTATTCGTGTTCCATATAATTGATTAATCACTGGATCTGTTACAATAAAAGCTTTTTTAGTTTTTCATTCTTTTAAATCTTGTAACGCGATTGGTAAGCAGCCAAATTTATGATAAATTCGTTCTGGTAATCTCATTCATTGCATATTTTCTCTCCTCATTGCGACAGTTTTAGTATTTAATAAGTGTTTTGGTTCAATGTTTGTTGCTGTTGAATTACCACCTCAACTACCACACCCTAATGTAAATGATGGGGCTAAATAAAAGTTATACATATCACCAACGGCACCCAAACTTGCTGGCATATTAATGACCATTCTTCCTGCATTACATTGATCGCGCCATAATGCAATCTCATCTTTACCTTTAATTTCATCAGTTCATAAACTTGCTGTATGTCCTGGACCCATTGTTAATAATTCTTTTGCCATTGTTAAAGCATGATTAAAATCTTTCGCTTTATATAATGAAACATAGGTTGATAATTTTTCGTGTGCTAAAGGTTCATCATAACTTGTTTTTTCCGCAACACATAAAATTAATTTTGTATGTTCCGGAATCTTAACATCCGCTAATGTTGCAATTACTTGTGGCGTTTGACCAACTACTGCGGCATTTAAAACGCCATATTTTCCTTCTTTAAACATTACTTTTCTAATTTTATCTAAATCTTCTTTTTTGGTCATTACATAACCATTTTTTGCTTCAAATAATCTAACCACTTGCTCATAAACTTTTTCTATAACAATTACGGCATTTTCAGTCGCACAAATGACACCATTATCAAAAGTATTCGATTGAATAATTGATGAAGTAGCAATATTTAAATCCGCTAATTCAGTAATGATTGCTGGACAGTTTCCAGCACCAACCCCAATTGCTGGTTTACCAGATGAATATGCTGATTTAACCATTCCTGGTCCCCCTGTGGCTAAAATTAAATCTGCGGCCTGCATTAAATCAGCTGTATCTTGAATTTGCGCATTTTCAACTCAAGCAATGATATCTTTTGGTGCCCCTGCTGCCACTGCCGCATCCAATATAATTTTAGCTGCCTTGACCGTACAATCTTTTGCCCCAGGATGAGGAGAAATAATAATACCGTTTCTTGTTTTTAACGCTAGCATTGTTTTAAAAATAGCTGTTGCTGTTGGATTTGTTGTCGGAATAACCGCGGCAATAATTCCAACTGGGGCATATACTAATTGATATCCTAATCCAACATTTGATTCGTAAACTCCAACCGTTTTACTATCCCGATATTTATTGTAAATATATTCAGCTGCATAATGATTCTTAATAATTTTATCTTCAATAATTCCCATATTTGTTTCATGAACAGCATCAATTGCTAATTCAATGCAGGCTTTATTGGCAGCAACTGCTGCAGCATAGAAGATTTTATCAACTTGTTCTTGTGAAAAAGTAGAAAAAACTTTTTGAGCTGCACCAACTTTTTCAATTAATCCTTGAATTTTTTTATTTTCCATAACCTTAGATTTACTCCTTTTTTATTCTCTCATTTATATTTATACTCTATCTTTTATTTTTTTACATTATTTTGCTAGCGAAATTACCAAAAATTTTCAAAAAAATAAATAAAAATCTTAATTTTTACGATATTTCTATTGCAAAAAATAAAAAATTCCATTTATAAAATAAAAATATTAAAACTAACAATTACTAAAAAATCACATCAATATTTGACGTGATTTTATTATGCCCTATTCATCGCTTTGTTAATAATTTTTAAACATTCCTGACAATATGCTCGTGTTGGTGGGATTACTTCTGGTAATTCAAACTTTCGATTCATATTGTTATATTTTGGCAGCATCATATTATGATATGGTAAAATTTCAAATTTTTCCATATGTTTTAACGCTTTAATAAAGTGACCAATGCCTGTCAGATTTTCTTCGGTATCGGTATAACCCGGCACTAAAACATGCCGAATTCATAAATTAGCTCCTTGTTCATCTAACCATTTAATTCCCTTTAAAATATTTATATTATCTAAACCTGTTAAATCTTTATGACGAGCTGAATTAATTTCTTTAATATCACAAATAAATAAATCACAAACTTTTACTAAATTGCTTCATTTTTGTAATAAAATTGGACTTTCACTAAAAGTAACAACAGAAGTATCAACACAAGTATGAATTCCTCTTTTTTTTAATTCCGTAAATAAAGCAATAATAAAATCAATTTGTAACAAAGGTTCGCCTCCTGAAATTGTGATTCCCCCATGATGATAAAATTCTTTTGATTTTTCATAATGGTCAATAATTTCAGAAACAGTAATTTGCTTTTCTTTATTAATAGCTTGTGTTTCAGGATTATGACAATATTTGCACCGTAACGGGCAGCCTTGTAAAAAGTATACCAACCGTAACCCCGGGCCATCAACAGCACCAAACGATTCGTAACTACTATAGTAACCAACAACTTCAGACATTTTGCTCTCCTTTTTTCTACAAGTTAATTATATTCCTTATTTAGCAAAAAGAAAAGATGAGTTAAATATGATTAGTACTGTTCTTGGTATATATCATTTTTTCGCGGCTAACTTTACACAACAATATTTCAACTTTGATAAACTGGTTCAACAGTTTGATGTTTCAAAATTGGTCGCAAAATAATTTTTGCTCCTGATAATAACTGTAAATTTTTTACATAATAATTATTATTCATTGTTTCTCCTAATCGATAATATTTATTATTACTTGCTAAATAAACTTCATAATAAGCAATTTCATCCCAATAACCTGCATTAATAGTTCAATTCAAACGAAAACTAGTTAAATTTTCACGTTTAATGGCATACTCTGAACTTAAATTATTAATATACGGTGGAATTGGATCAGCATTGTTATTTTTCTGATCAGAATAATTAATACTGAATTCCCCAACATTAACTTTAAAAGCTTCACCTTTGCCACCTGTTGGGTCTAATGCCAAACCAATTTTGGCAATTTTTTCATCATTATGCAAAGTAAGGTACTGATTTAAATTAGTTTTAAAAGTAATTCATCCATTATTATCTTCTTCAAGGCGATCAGCTTTTACTTCTTTTTCATTGCCATCATCCAATGTCACTGCTAATTTTATGTCAAACTTTTTTGCTAAATCAGCTAACGTTAGGGTTTTATTATTGGCATCAATAATTTTATAACGAATACTAATATTTTTATCGGTTTCACTATAATTTGTACCCATAATGTTTCAAATAATTTTATTATTAAAAATCCCGGGTGGAATAGCCCCTGTTTTCTTATCCACCTTGTCAAAACTTCCCCCAATTGCAATTGAGTTTCCTTTTTGATATGGTTCATAATAATCATAATAACCAGTTAATGCTGGGGCCTGTTTTTTAGTAACACTATCATGAATATCTCATTTATATGTTAACTGTGTATCAGCAAGACGGCGATTATTTCATGGATAATTATCAATCACATGATGATCAGCAGTAACAAATTTTCGCCCTTGGCCAGTTGAAAAATTAGTTTTAAATTCAGATAAAGCACCCGGGTCTTTATCAAATAAAACAGTATTTTCTAATACTAAATTTCCAATCCCAAAACTATAATTATCAACTGGATAAGCTGGATCTCATGACACTGACCCTTGATCAGTGTCACTTAAAAAACGATTTCGACCAGTAAAAACCATATCATCATAATAATTTTGATAAATTGTTGCATAAGTATCATCTGCTAAAGTAAGGGGGTGTTTTAAATTTTCTAAATACATATTTGCTAAATCATGTGCTGTTTGCGCAGCAAAAGTTGTAATTGAATTACGATTTATACCACTAAAAGTTCATTTATTTGCAAAAAGATCATTTTTTTCTTGGTTTCAATTAGTATATGGTTTGCCATTAGGATCTAAATGATTCTGTGTTAACTCCGTAATATTTCGTGTGCCAATTCGTTGTTCCTTATAAAAAATTTTGCCCCCAACTCATCCACCAAGATTGTACATATTATATGTATCAAAGCTGTTATATTCAGGATGACTTTGATTTCAAGCTGCTGAATCATTTGGTCACACATAAAAATCTTGGACATATTTACCATCGGAAGCAGTTGCTAACCCCGCGGCATCTTCATCTCGAATTTTATCTTTGTCATAAGCTAATGTTCCTTGATTTTTATATGTAATCATTTCCAAGTTTTTAATTACTGGGTCATTACTTGCTTTTACTTTGGCCATAAATTGTTTAACAATTTCAATTGAAATCTTATTATCCATAATTGTTCCATTCGGTGCACTACCATTTGGTTCATTATTATAAAATCAACCATCAAAACCAAGATATTTTGCCATTTTAATTAAGATATCAACAATTTTATAATTGCCTTGATTGTCTCGAGCAATATAATCGCGTAACATATTTTTTACTAAACCATGATAACCATCTAAATAAATACTACCATAAATTTTTGATCCATTAATATGAGCGGCGTCAACGGCATCTGCTGCAGGCGGAACAATAATTCCTTCGTCCGCTGCTCCGGCTCAAGCAGTAAAACCATCTAAGTATTGTCAATTATTAAAATTATTTCCAAACATTCTTTTGCTACCAACAATACTATTTGTACCACTTGTACTTTGAACTGCTAAACCAAGATTTAAAACTTTTACATGTTGGTCTTGAGTTTTTGTTCATTTATTTGCAACTTTTTTTGTTTTTAATAAGGGGATATCAGCTTGATTATATTTTAAATCATGATCAGTGGTTTCATTTCAATCTAAAATGCTATTAATTTTTTCATATAAATAGTATTTGTTCTTCTCTCCAAAATCACGACGAAAATTACCATTTGGTAAAAACGCTGAATTTAATGGTACTCCCGTGACAGCTTGCTTTTTAATACTTTTTTGATTTTTAAATCCTGTATTAAAATTTAAATAATCAATATAACGTCCGCTTGGCGTTAATGGTAAATCACCAGATGGAATTGCTTTAGCTTGATTTAAATAATTAATTTCATTATATTGTTTAAAGTATGGTTCTTCTTCTTGTCAGTTATAATCTGGTAATGTTGCTAAATTAATTCCTAAAAAATTTGTTTGACAAGCAATTAAACTTAATGTTGTCCCATTAATTAAAGTTGCTGCTCCTAAAACATACAATAGTTTTTTCATTGTTGTTATCCCCTATTATTCCAGTTAAATAAAAATAATGACGTAACGAATAGACCAGTACAATATCCTAACCCACCAAAAATTGGCCCATAAATATTATTAAAACTAACAGTGATTAAGACTGAAACTGGTTTAGATAAAAAATAATTAATATTGCCATCAGATGTGGCATAGAATGTTGTTCAAGCCCCATATTTTTGTGGCACAAAATAACTAATAATAACTGTTATTTTTGAGCCTGCCATTGTTGACGGCGATAAAAATAAATCAGAAAAAAAAACCGTGAAAATTAAAATTATAATAATCAAACTTTGTGTTAATGAAATACTTTTCAATGCTCCTGCAATTAAAGTAGCAATACCTATACTTGCTAAAACAACGATTGATGCACCTAAAAAGAATCCCGCTCAAGCACTAAATGCTTCACCAAATGATCCATAACTTAAAAAACTAAATGCTTCTAAAAAATCATTTGTTCCACTGGGTGAATAAATTGCATTAATCGTTAACATTACGATTGCACCAAATAAAATTGCTGACATCCCAATTACATAACCAATAATTCAAATTGCAAGTAAAAATTGTGATTTACTCGTCCCGATTACATGAATTCGTTTTAAAAAAATCGAAGCTTTTCATTCCGAAATTAATGTATTTAATAAAATAGCAATACCAAAACCAGGAATAAGTAATAATCCCATAATTAATGGTGGTAATAATTTGTTAGCACCTCCAAATGATTGAAACATATAAACCCCTAACATAAAAACAATTGGCACAATGTAAACATAAATATATGTTCGCAAATTTTTAAATACAGAAGCAAATAATAATCTTAAATTTTTTGCTAAAAAAGTATTAAACTCAAAATAATTTTGCTTAAAACTTTTTTTGTTAATTTTTAAACTCATCTTGAAGATTCTCCTTTTCTTTTAATTTTGTATAATAATCTTCCATAAATTTACGAACTGTTCCATAAGTTGCTAAAATTTTAGTTAAAGGTAAATCATAAATAATATGGCCATTTTCAAGTACAATAACACGCTCGCATAGTTTTTCAACCTCTTCAGGAATATGGGAGACCATTAATAAAGTTGCTTGATGATGATTTAAATAATTTTGAAAAAATTGAATTAGTTGAATTTGCATATTTAAATCTAAACTAGTAATTAACTCATCTAAAATAATAATTTCGGGAGTATTAATCACACTTAACATCGCATTAAAACGTTGCCGCTGTCCTCCTGATAAGTTGTTTAATTCTTTATTAATAAAGGTTTTAATTCCAAAGACTGATAATAATTCATTAAGCTCAGCATTATCATGTTCTTTTTTATTAATATAATAATTAATAATTGCTTTCGGAGTTAACCCCTTTGGCCAATAACCTTCTTGAAACTGTAATCCAATTTGTTTTATTTTAGGAACATTAGTATGAATTTTAATATGGCCCAGCGAAGGATTTGTAATTCCTGAAATTAATTCTACTAGTGTTGTTTTCCCCGATCCATTAGCTCCTAAAATTGCAATTTTTTCTCCCCTATTTATTTCTAAATTTAATTTTTCAATAATAATTTGGTTTTTAACTTTCTTCGTTAAATCTTTAATTTCAATGTGTTTTTTGCTCATAATGAATACATTATATAGAATAAAAAAAAAAAAAAAAAAGTCCTAAATTGATATATATTACAATAAAATTATATTTTTCTCTAAAAAAGAAAAAACTACTAAAGATTAGTAGTTTTTTAATCAATGATGATATTACATTCCTTCGTGGAAAGTTCTTGAAATAACATCTTCTTGTTGTTCTTTAGTTAATTTAACAAAATTGACAGCATATCCTGATACCCGAATTGTTAATTGTGGATATTGTTCTGGATGGTTTTGTGCTTCTCTCAACACATCACGATCTAAAACATTAACATTTAAATGATGACCGCCTTTTTGCATATAGCCATCTAGCATATTAACTAAATTATTAACTTGTGAATCCGATGCTTTCGTCATTATTACTCACTTCCTTTGCTATATCTATATTTTAACCTATTTTTTTGAAAATCCAATTATTATTTTGCAATAAAGATATTCCAATATTTATTAAGACTTTTATTTTTATTAACCATTTTTTAAAGTTAATTGTAATAAAACTTCAATTTTGTGTTTTTTATTAATATTACTATCTAATATTTTTTGGATTAACATTTTAATACTACTGTTTGTTTCAAAATCATTAAAAATAAAATTATTTATATTTAATTCTTTATCATTATCATCAACCATATTTAAATTAAAATATATCCCAACATTAATTGCTAAAAAATCTTTATCATCACTAATAATTATATAGTCCTGATATTTTTCTTTGTTTTCATTAAATTTTAGCAATGGCAAAACTTCAACAATAGTTAATGAGGGAAAGGCTTCAATTGCTTTTGCTTTTAACAAATTAATTAGATTCCTTTGCAAATTAGTAACAAAGATTGCCTTTTGCGTTACTAAATGATTAACAATTGGCCAAGTATGAACATACGATAATAAAACAAGAGTAAACTCCAAATAATTTCGTGTCGATAACTTTTTATCAATACAATACTCAATATTTATCAGATTTTCATAACATATTTTAAATAGCTTTTGGTATTCAACTTTATGATTAATAAAATTTTGTTTAAAAACAATTGGAGAATCATCAAATAAAAAATAATTTCATTGTTGTTTAAAAAAATGAACATAACTTAATAAATCAGAAAGTGCTAATTGTTTATCGGTTAAATAACCAAGTGATTCCATATTATCTAGCATTTCAATCAAAGCCTTCTTAACTTGTAACATTTCAGGATTAACAAGGTTTTCTTCTGGTACAATATCATAACGATTTAACATTAACATTCCTAAAAAATTTATTTCAAATTGATTATTATCAAATGTTACTCCAAATGCTTGTTGTAATTCATCAATAATTTTAGCGGCAATTTGAAATGACTCAAAATGAAAGTATTGATGATTTTCAATAAAATTCTTTTTAAGATCAAAATCTTTTCGTTCATTTGTAATTGTTAACATTAAAAAATATAAGAGTAAACTATACGTATTAAAATCTAAATCCATTAGTAAAATTTGATCATGATATTTTGTTAAAATATAACAAATCTTTTGATATTCTTTTTCTGAATATATTAATTTTAATTTTGAAAACATACAGTTTAATATTAATTTTTTACTATTATGATTATTATTAATATAAATTGCCAAATTAACAATTAACTTACGAATTGCTAATAAATTACCATCTAAATAATAACCCTCACCCTTATTTCGAATTACAATATCAGTATTATATTGACTTAAAATATGATTTAATTTCGCCACATTTTTAAAAACACTGCTGAGACTAATTTCAAAAATTTTTCGTAATTCATTAACTTTCGTATATTTATTAATTATAAATAAAATCATAAAAATAATAAGTTGATTTTTTGCTGTAATAAAAACATTTCTTTCATTAACAATGATATTATAAATTTTAAAAAACTCATCTTTTTGTAAATTATTAATATCTAAAGTTAATTTTTTTGTTGCTAAATAATTATTAATATGTTTTAAATGGTAATAAAAATAACTCTTTGACATCTTATTATCATTTAAAAAACTTTGAACATTTTTAAATGGCATATCAATCCGAAGCTTAATAAGTTCTAAGATCTCTAAATCTTTATAATCCACCATAACTATTATCTCCCTTACTTAATATTAAGCAAAAATCACTTGTCAAGTACAATATCCTTTTATGCGTGCTTTGGGATTTTGCTCATTTTTATTTCCCGAAAATTTTATTGTTACTTGATTAAACTGTAAAAATTTACCTGGTTCAATTCCATTAAAAGAAATTGTATAATCATTTTCCATATTTGTTTTACCCTGTTTTGCATAGTACATTTTTTGCGAAATAAAAATATTTTGTGCAATGTAATTAAGAAACTGATAAATTCTTTGACATTCTTGTTCTGTTAAGGGTTTTGTTTTATCAACCCCATAAAAATTAACAGCGTCACCATAACCATCTAGTACCGCGTCATTACCATTGTCCGAACTATATAAAACAATTGTAATCCGTTTGCTATCAGTTGTTCGTCATGTCATTGGTTTTAAATAAACTGTCAAAAATGTATCTGTTAAATTTCCTGGCACTAATGCTGGAATAGTAACAGAATAATCAATTCCTACTTGTAAATAACTATCTTTTCATTCTAGAGAAATAGTATTTTTTATTATCGATAATAATTTTTGATAATTTGTTGTTACTTCCTGATTTGTCACATGCCTCGCATCTGCAACCTTAAAAGCATAATAATCAAGTAATGCTATATTTCTTAAATCATATTTTGTTGACTTGTTTATTAATCAAATTTTTATTTTTTTGGTTCCTTTCAAATTACTATTTACACCTATAATTTTAACATCTAAATATTTTATATTGTCTGAATTTTTTACTAAAGTTACAAAATTTATATTATAATCACTATTAACTTGATATACAACATTCCCTCAATTATTTTGAACTGTTGTTTGAAAATATTGGCTTAATTTAGTTTTAATTTTTTCTAACTCTGCTGGATCAAAATCCTTAATTGTATTAATTTGATCAATATTTTTAACATATTCAGAATAATCATCAAGTTTTAATTTATCAAAGTCAATAACTGGTAAAAGACATTTAATAGACGTCGTATAAAACAATTTATTATCATTATAATCTCAAGTATAAATACCTGTTGAATTTAATTTTGGAGAAATTTTATAAAGCATAATTTTAAAATCCCCAGTTTTATTTGTTTGCTTCTCAGTACCTATCTCAATTAGAATCATTTTATCAGTTGGTGTTACCAAGGGATCTGTAACTAATAATTTATTAGATGGATTATTAAATTGAAACAACTGGTTGATAGAAATATTATTATTTGCGTTAACAGATAATGCTTGCATGATAAAAGAATCATTTTGATAAAAAATGTTATTATTAAAAACTTGATTTCAACCTTGAATTGTATCCTCGTTTTTTAATTGCGAAACAATAATATTATTATTACTATTATTATTACTATTATTATTACTATTATTACCAGGATGGCAACTAATCGTTACCATTGATAGAGGACTTGCGAGGGCGATAACTCCGAAAATGTTTAATAGTCTTTTCATTCTTTCCTTTCTCCTTTGTTAACTGTGATTGCTCAGCATTATGGTGCTCTTGAAAATATCCTAATCGTGCTAATTTTAGTTTTAATTGTGCCAAATCATTTTTAATTTCCTTTAAATAAATCACAGTAAGCTTATTTTTTAATGTATATAAAAAGAACTCATTTAAATTCATATTATAGGCCATTGTAGCAATAAATTCCTCATTTTTGGGATGGAAAATAAATGAAATATTATGGTCTTGAAAATATTTTATAAGTAGTTTATTATTTGAAACTTTAATCCGATAATCAGCATTTTGACGAAATAAGTCATATGACCCACTATAAAGCATTTTCCCATCGCTAATGATTGTACAATCATCAATAATTGATTCAAGTTCATCAATCATATGGGTTGTCAAAAAAATTGTTTTACCAAGTTGTTTTTGTAATACTAAAAATTGATAAAACCGAACTCGATTTTTATAATCCAGATTAGCACCTGGTTCATCAAAAATCATAATTGCTGGATTGTTAATCATTGAATGAATAATCATAATTCGATTTTTCATTCCTGATGAATAGGATTTTAATTTTTTATGACGGTGTTCTCATAAACCAAAATATAACATTAAATTTTTAATATTATATTGTAAATAACTTTTTGAAATGGTTGATAAATCACCTAATAAATTTAAAAATTTATACGCTGTTAATTCGCTGGGAAATTCTTCAAGGTTAGTTGAAAATCCCAATTTTAATTTAGCCTTTGCTTTTGTTGCATTGTAATTGTCTATTAAAATTTTACCCTTGTAAGTTGGTAATGCTCCAATAATTGATTTAATAATAACTGATTTACCACTACCAGATTCACCAATTAAAGCATGCAAGGTACCACTATTAACTTTAAAATTAATATTTTTTAAAGAAAAATTTTTAAACTTTTGTTGATAATTTTTTACTTCAATTGTTGCCAATATTTTCACCTCACTTTAAGAAATTTTTTTATAACGCCAAACTACTAATGAACCTAGATAAAAACAGCAGCTTAAAATCACATATGCATAAATAACAACATTATTATTTTGCACTGTTTTTAAATTATCAAACTCTATTCTTTGTTTATTATTAATTGTTAGCACATCCATCGGATAACTAAAAAAAGAATTTAACTCTTGATCAAAATTAATTTCCCCAATTAGATTTGGATCAAAGTAATAATCACCATAGTAACCTAATAAAAATGTTCATAATTGACAAAAATGTTCAAAAACATTAAATTTATTAATAATTTGATATTCATGCATAATATTTTGATATTTTTCAAATGATGGCACATTTCCATTAATATCTTGTTTTAAAGAATCATTGCGTAAATAATCTAAGTCAAGAACAATTTCTTTAACTGAATCTTCTAATGATCGGATTGCAAAAAATACAGGATTTAAAAACAAATTATTAAATTCGTCCCGTTCTTTTTGTCCAAAAACATAATCATTTGGGCGTAAGAAAACTTGGGTAATATCAGTTGTATCAATTACAGCATACTTGCTAATACCACTTGTATTTTTATACGAAATATATGATGAATTAGCTGGTTTAATTGATGGAAAATCATTTGGGCTGCTAACAAAATCCATTAGCTGATTTACTTTAATATTTATTGTATTCATAAAACCTGCAAGTCCATCATGATATTGCTTTTTATAATCATTAATCATTGCTAATAAATCATTTTCGACTGGAATATTACCAATTTTTTGACTAATTTGATTTTGCAATTGAGATAATGAAATAAAGCGGTGGTCTTGAATTAAGTAAATTGTCGATGGACCAACGATATCATTATGATCAAATCATGAAGTAACATTTGTATCAAATGATTTTACTAATTGATTGGGATCAATCAAACCTAAATCCTGATAAAATTGTCAACGATTTTCCTGATTATTTTGACTATTAAAATCTTTAATTTCCGTAAAATCTCATTTATTATAAAAGTCATCAAAAATTGCTTTTGTTAAATTTGGATATTTGATTAAATTATTTTCTAAAAATTTTTTAAAAGTAATTGCTTGGTTGACCTTCCTTAAACTAAGCGAAACATTTGAATCTGAATCAGTAAAATTGAAAGTAATATTTTCAATTTTATATTTAATTAAAGTATAAGGTAATCCCCCAAGAATAAATAAACTGCAAAAAATTGAAAATATTAGAAAGACTACTCTTGTATTAAATAACGTAACTAAAAAGACAACACTATTAATTAATAGAAAACTAAATAATAAACTAAATAAGAATAATTTTAAACATAATTTATTAAAAAAAATGATTAAGTTTAATTTTTTACTAACAATAAAAATATCACCAAGAACTAAAAAAATAATCACGGATATCATTATTAAAAATAATGTTGAAAAATAAATTACTAAATATTGAACAAAAATAATTGTTCGGCGGGAATAAGGTTTAGTTAATACCAGTAAGAAACTATTATCTTCAATTTGGTTACCAAATAATTTAATTGAAATTAACAAAATATATAAGTATAAAAAAATACAATAAAATAATAAAATAAAAAATTGTAAATTATTAATTGTGCTATATACATCAGTAGAAATCAAAAAGAAAATGATTGGACTAATTACAACATAAATCAATGTCAAAACCAGAATTAAAATAGTGGAAAGTGAAGCAAATATTTTATTAAATAAATAACGATATAATTTGTAAATATTTGCTTTCTTTAATTTTCCTTTTTTATTAGTTTTAACAGTGCCTAATAATACTTTAGTTTTTGTAATCATAGAATTTTAACTTAAATTTCTCCATAATAAATACCAGAAAAAATGAAACCAACCCCTGGTGCATCTGAAAGATTAAACATAAATCCACCCACATTGTAGTTAATGTGTGGCCACATTAATTCTTGGATCAATTTGTAATTTAAATGAAGGGCAATTTTACTTGTATCTATGGATGGAAAAATTTGATTAAAAATAAAATTTTCTCATTTTGATGAAATTGAAATTGAATAATCATATAATGTTGGAACCGTTGAATTAAATGATATACTATTTAAAATATTTTGGTCAATTTGAGGATATGTTGAGTTAATGTTTTGAATAATTTTATTTGTCATAGTACCAATGGCATCAGTAAATGTTTTATCAGGATTTTGAATGTAATTATTAAATTCATTTTGCCCACTCATTTTAAGCAAAAATCCTGTTATCCCAATACCCAGAGCTTCTGCGTATCTAATTGTCGCATTGTCTCAAAAGGATCCATTTTTAGCAAAAGTTTGCGTAGCAATATCAATAATATTCTTTTCATAATCATTAATTGTTGCATCATGTATAATGATAAATGGGATTTTTCATCTTGGTAATAAAACATTTTTATCTTCTCATTTTGTTAGTTCAACGCGACCAAAACTATAAATTTTATGAGTATCATAATCTGTTTTAAAATTTTGATTATTTCAAACAAGCTTGTCACCTTGAGGATCAACTCAGTCAGTTGTAAAAGTAGTATTCAATATATTTTGGAAGTCACTATTTCTTTTATCAAGATCACCAGAGATAGTTTCTTTAAAATCATTAGTACTATATTTCCCTGATTCATTTCCTAAAATATCTTCTGAATGAGTAAAATAATTTTTTGCAAAGTTATATCTATTAGGTTCTCAATTACCTAATTCATTTACTTCTTCCGGATATGTAACATTATCTAATTTAATGTCTTCTTCTTGTTGCTGAGATGCGTTAGCTAATTTTGAAATAAATTGCTCAGATAATACTTTTGATAAAATTCTTTCATTATTGTTAAAAGTAAAATTATAAATGGGATTTGGTCCTTTTTGAGGATCATAACTTAAAGTTATCTTTTGAATGAAATCTTTTACTTTATCAGCAGCATGAGTTACTAAAGAATAGAATGGAACATAACCATCATGATTGATAAGATAAAATTGAGTAGAATTTGTAGTAACTTTAATTGTTGTTTTTTTCAAAGATGCTAAATCAGTGTAAGTTAAATTAAAACTAAAGTTAGCAATTTGAATTGAAAATCAATACTTTAATTTAGTAATATCAGTTGTAGCATTAAAATGTGTTTTATAATCTTCTGCACTATCATAACCAAATAAAACATTTGGTGATTTTGATAAGTTCGGATTTCATCATAATGGTATTTTCTTATAAACTGTTTGATTATCAACAACAATTGCTGTTTCAGGTTTGATTCCTTTAAAATATTGGCCAATTGATTTATCATTAACTAATTTTGTATACACCACAGTTTTTAAAATATTGTTAAGATAATTATTTAATGGTGTAATAAATTCTGCTTGTGTAATTGTTTCTGCGCGATCATCATTATAACTAAAAGTTTTTTCTAAATCTGCTAAGTATGTACTAGCGGCAGAAATTAAATTACTATCAGTTAAATATGGTCCATCATTATTACCAACCTTTAAATATTGTTGTAAATAATATTGAACTTTATTTTTAATTAAATTTTGTATTACTGTTGAGTCATCGGAAGAATTACTTGCTTTATGATTACAAGCAACAACTGTCGATGTTGATACTCCAGTCAATGTAATTGAACCCAACAGACATAATAATTTTTTCATAGTTTTTTCTCCTTTTTCGAAATTAATAATATACTCGTGCTTTTGCAAACGAAGTTGGATTTAATCGAAAATTAAAACCAGCAATATCTAAATAGGCATACGCTTCAAATCAGTGTTGCACAGCTTCAAATAAAAGATGTTTCGCTTCATTATCACCTTCGTGGGTATATCAAGCATTATGATACTTTGCAATATTGTAATCAAAGATACTATTATAATTACCATAAAAATCTAAAATTTTTGTTGAACTTAAATCGATTTTTTTTGCATTTAAATCTGTTGTTAAACTGTCTTTTAAAAAATCTAATGCATTTAAAAATGTTTTTGAAGAACCATTTGCAGCATAATTATCAAATGTATTAGTACTTTTTAAATTAACAGAAAGCATTAAGTGGTTATGATCTATTCATGCAATATCTTCATTTGTTTCAATTTCGGCATTATCTCAAAAAGAACCACCTTGCGCAAACAAATTTGCCATTGTTTTTGTTAAATTTGAATATTCTTCTGTTCTTGATAAAGTTCGAGTAATAACAAAAGGAATTTTAATTTTTGGTAAAATAATATTATATAAAGATCAATTGTTCAAAACTATTGTTCCGAATTCAAAAGTATGATTTTGAATTTCAGTTGTTAAATGATAATCACTTGATGGATTTCATTTAAAATTTAAAATATCAGTATTTTTTCATGTTTTAATATCGTCAGTTAACTTTGCTGCAAAAACTTTATCCATTCCCAAAAGATCATTATTAAATTTTTCCGAAAATTGTGGAATTGCCGCACTTGGTTTGACTTTTGTTTTATCATCATAATTTAAGTATGCTTTTGAAAAATAATCATTATTGGCTGTCAAAGAATTGCTATCCGATAAATTATCTTGGCCAATATCATTATTATCATTATTATTAATGGTTGGATTATTAATTTTAAAATCTTGGGCATCATAATGTAAGGCACTAGTCAAGTAAGTTTCTAAATCATCAATTGATTTACGAATAAAAGTATTTTGACTATTTCGAAATGAAAAATTATTTCCTAAATTTCTTTGAATCATTGTATATTTTCCTAGTGCATCTGAAATTGGTTGAAAACTAGCATCAATTAATCGTTCTAAAAATTTTTTCCCAACTCCATCAACAACATATAAATTAGAGTTTACTAAATTAATTTGTCTAGTTTCAATTTTATTTGTAAATTGATTATAAAATGACAAATTAATAACTAAGTTTAATGTAATAAATCCCAATTTTGTAAAATGATCTTGAACTGAATTATAATAATCCGCTCACTTATTACGATTCTCATAGCCAAAAAGTTCAAGCCCCTTATCGCTGGTTCATCCATGCGGACCAGTTAAATCTGGTGATCAGTGATAAGGCAATTGATAAATGTGGGATTGTGAAGTATTTACTTTCAAAACATCACTGGCATTAACACCATTAATAAAATTTTTAATATCTGGATCACGTAAAAGTAAATTTGAAACAATCTGATTTTTTAATTGAACATTTACATAGTCCGCAATCTTATTAATAACTTTTTGATTCTGTAATTCGATTTTATTACTTTCTGTATAATTTTCATCTAAATTGTCAAGAACAATACTACCACCGGGTCCAAAATTACTATCCCCATCAATAACAGAATGTTGATCTCCCAATGAAAGAGCATTATTAGTAATTGTTTGAATTTTGTTTGTAAATTCATTAATAATTTGTGAATTATCATCTGTTGGTGAATTATTTTTTGCTGTACAAGAAACAACTGTTGTTAAACCAACTCCGGATAATGAAATTATTCCTAACATACTAAATAGTTTTTTCATTATTACCTCCTTTTGCTAAATAGCATTAATTTAATTTATTTAATAAATTAAATAACAAATATGCCCACCCCGCCGATAAATAAATTATCTTTACCCTTAAATTATTTAAATGGTGCCTTCATAAACCTTACCGTCAAAAGTACCAGCATATCATAAATTACAATTAAAATCTGCTCCTAATACGGATATCTTTTGCTTTAAGTCAACTAATTTAGTAAGTTCACCAGTCTTCCCAATCTTATAAATAGTTCCTGCAAGAGAACTAACAATTATTTCTGATGTTGCTAAATTAAGAGTCATCATATTAACAACAGTTGAAAAAGTTACTAATAATTTCGCATTAATATTACCAACTTCAGCAATATTTCCTGTTCATAGTTTATTATCTTTTGTTAAAGCAATTCAAGTTCAATTATTTTCAACAACTAAGGAAAAAATTGGCGCACTAAGTTTTGTTAAAAAATCAGTTCGATAATTGTTGTCAATAGTTTTACATAAACGATAAATTTCACCACTAGTAGTTGTTACTAAAAAATTATTATCACCATATTTAATAAGATTACTAGCGTCTGGAATCACTGCTATTTTTTTAATAATAATTTCCGCATTATTATCAATCGTTCCTAAGTTAATATTACTATTAGTATCAACAAAATATCAATTATTTTGTGAGTCAATAGCAATACTATTCCCATTATAATTTTTACAGTTTGCAATAAATGACGGTTTACTGTGCTTTTGGCCTTGATAAATATTGCCACTGCTGGTACCAACATATCATTGCCCCTGTTGATTCATACTCATATGTCTAACTTGCTCAGGAATTGAGCCAAGAATTTTTAAATTATCCGAAATATTTTGATCATTAGTATAATATAATTGTCCATTATCTTGTGAAAGATATAAATCACCACTAGGCAAAATATTTAAACTATCAATTCCCGATTTACTTAATTGTAAAATTTGAATACCCTCAAAGAGGCTATTCGGAGTAATTAATTTGGCGCAAAGGACACTAACTATCGTAATAATTAAGATAATAGAAAATAAAATAACAATTAATATTCACAGGCGAATTTTACCAATTAATAAGTTTCAATTTCAATTAGCAGGATTTAATTTTCATAAGAAATTATTTGATAATGTCTTCGTCTTAACAATTGGCAAAGTTATTAATGCATTCTCATTTTTTAAAAAAGGTTGAATAGAATTATTATCCTCAATTGATTTTGGTTTTTTATTAGAAGCATTAACATTTAGCGGTTGTTGAACTACTGAAAATTTTTGTCCTGGTCCAGACAATGGTTGCGCTTTAACAACTTGATCTTGTAATAATAAATCATATGTTACTGGTTTTTGATTAACATCTGTTTTTAAATCAACTGATGTACAGCTTCCAAATTTATGGTTGATACCATCTTTAATATTCCTCGAATATTTCATGTGAAAATTTCGAATAAAATTACCTGAAACATATAAGATATTATTTTGATATTTATAATTGGGCATCTTACTAACTAAATCAGCGGCAAACTTTTTTTTACTAAAAATACCAAACATTAAATTATTGCAATTAAAAAGAATCAATGGCCGAATAGCATCATACTTTTCATTAATACTACTATCCATTTTAATTTTTATGAAAACAACATCTTCTAATGCCAGTTTAGTTTCTTTTTGGATTAATGGAATAAGTTGCTGCTTCAGTCTTTGTCGGCATTTGATGCAAATTTCAGAAAATAAAAATTTCATATTTGATACTCCTTTATATTAATATCATTAAAATAATTAAAGTAAAAATTAGTTTTTATTACAAAACTATTTTTTTATTTTTCTTATACTTTTACCTTTAAATCTTATCATTAAAGTAATTTATTATTTTTATAAATAAATATAATATTTGTACCAAAAAACCGTTCTATTTTTTACATTCAATAATTAAACAAACAAAACAAAAAAAGCAATTTTAATTGCTTTTCCTAATCTATTTTTGTTTTAAATTTTAATTAGTACCAAAGACATTATTAAAGACTTCATCATAAGTACCAACAGGAATAATTTTCAAAGTTTCTTGAACTTCTTTTGGAATATCATCAATATCTTTAATATTTTTATGTGGAATTAAAATTGTTTTTAACCCACTACGATTAGCTGATATTGATTTTTCACGTAATCCCCCAATTGGTAAAACTTGACCACGTAAAGTAATTTCTCCCGTCATCCCAATATCTTTTGAAACAGGACGATTACTTAAGGCACTAATAATTGCTGTTGTTAAAGTAATTCCTGCTGATGGTCCATCTTTTGGAACTGCGCCTTCTGGCACGTGAATATGAATATCATGGGTTTCAAAGAATTTTGCACTAATACCGAATTTGTCTGAATTTGCTTTCACATAATCCAAGGCAATTGAAGCTGACTCTTTCATTACATCACCTAATTTTCCAGTTAAGACTAATGAACCTTTTCCCAGAAAACTATTAACTTCAATTGGCAAAATGTCGCCCCCAAATTGGGTATATGCTAAACCTGTAACAACACCAACTTGTGATTCCTTTTCTTTTTCAGTATGTTCAAATCGGCGTTTTCGTAATAATTCATTAACTATTTTGGCCGTTACTGTTAAATTAACCATTGTTTTATTTAAAAATTTAACAATAAATTTCCGTGCAATCGCATTTAAGTCCCGTTCTAACTGGCGGACCCCCGCTTCACGTGTATAATGCTTAATTATTTCATTAATTGCATCATCTGTAATAATCAATTGGCCATCTGCCAAACCATTGTTGCTTAATACTTTTGGTACTAAATAATCTTTTGCAATATGGAATTTTTCCAATTCAGTATATGATGATAACTGAATAATTTCCATTCGATCAATTAATGCTTCTGGAATATTATCGTAATAGTTTGCTGTTGCAATAAACATCACATTCCCTAAATCATAATTTTCTTCTAAATAATGATCAGAAAATGTAGCATTTTGTTCAGGATCTAAAACTTCTAACATTGCACTTGCGGGATCACCACGATAATCAGAAGCCATTTTATCAATTTCATCTAATAAAAATAAAGGATTGATTGTTTTAGCGCGTTTCATTGATTGAATAATTCGGCCTGGCATTGCCCCAATATATGTTTTACGATGACCACGAATTTCTGATTCATCTTTAACACCACCCAAAGCCATTTTAACAAAATTACGGCCAGTTGCTTCGGCAATTGATTTTGCCAAACTAGTTTTCCCAACCCCGGGCGGACCAACTAAACAAATAATTTGCCCTTTTAAAGAATTTGTCATTGTCTTTACTGCTAAGTATTCAATAATCCGTTCTTTAACTTTATCTAAACCAAAATGATATTTATCTAATACTTTTTGGGCAAATTTTAAATCATTTTTATCTTCCGTTTTTTCTCATCATGGAAGTTGCATCATTCAATCAATATAAGTTCGAATAATGTTTGACTCACTTGATGCTTGCGGTAATGCCTCATAACGCGTAATTTCTTGTTCAATACGCTCTTTAATATTTTTAGGAAATGGTTCTTTTGCTAAGCGTTCCTTATATGTTTTCATTTCATCCGCAGCATCATCAAATTCACCTAATTCATCTTTAATGGCTTTTAACTTTTCACGTAAGTAATATTCGCGTTGCTGTTCATCAACACGTTCTTTAATTTTCTTACTAATTTTATTATCAATATCATTGACTTGTTGTTTATTAACTAAATGATCAAAAATAATTTGTAATCTTTTTTCGACATCTAATTGTTCTAAAATCTCTTGTTTTTTGGCAACCGGAATAAATGGTAAAAATTGGGCAATTGTATCAACAACTTCATTGCCATCAACTGAATCACCAATTTGATCCAATAAATCTTCTGGTAAAATATCTTGTAATTCCATTAATTCTTTAATATTAGCAGTAATTTTTTCGGCAATTTTATCTTCTGATTTAACAACTGATTTTAAAATATCAATATCAGCAGTATAAGAATCACCTTCTCGTAAATCTAAAATTTTTACTCGATCAACTGCCTTAAAGTTAACAGTTAAACTACCATCTTCTCATACTTTTCGAATTTTTAATTCTGCCAAAATTCCAATCCGATAAATTTCTGATAATTTTGGATCATCTTCTAATGGTTTCTTTTGACTAACTAAAACAATGTGATTATCAAAATCTTTGTTCGCTGTATTAACCGCTAAAATTGATTTATCTCTTCCTACTTCTAATACCTGTTCAAAACCTGGAAAAATGTAACTCCCCCGTGTTACTAAAACTGGTAGAGCTTTTAATTTTGTTGTTTTTGAATCCATTTCAAAAGACCTCCTATTTTTACTTCACTTTTATATTGACAATATCTTATCACATTTGAATAAATATCGTAATATAAATTGAATTATAACAAGATTATAACAAATAAATTAGCACTTGCAATAGATAAGTGCTAATTTATATAAATTATTATTATTTTATTATTATATATTTAAAAACTCCAAATGTTAAAAATTTTAGTTATAACAATGATAAAATTGTCTTAGCAAAAGAAAGGAGACTTTATATGAAAAAACCTTGATCAACATTAGAAATTAAGGACTTAACTCCTTTAGAATATGAAGTAACCCAGCATGGTGGAGCTGAACCACCTTTTCAAAATAAATACTGAAATAATCACGAAAAAGGAATTTATGTTGATATTTTATCAGGCGAACCATTATTTGTTTCTTCTGATCAATATAATGCCGGTTGTGGTTGACCCAGTTTTACTAAACCAATTACAAAAACCTTATTACAAGAAAAATCAGATCATTCCTTAGGAATGTCACGAACAGAAGTTCGCACTAAACAAACTAATATTCATTTAGGGCATGTTTTTACTGATGGCCCCCAATCTAGTGGCGGTTTACGTTATTGTATTAATTCAGCAGCATTGCGTTTTATCCCGCTATCAGAAATGGTAACTGCGGGTTATGGCGAATATCTTCCCCTAATAAAATAAAACTAACAAATAATTGTTAGTTTTTTCTTTTACTCACCATTATTTTGATATAGAAAAGCAAATACTTTATCATGAATAACCTGCTCTTTTACTTGTTGTTCTGATACTAATTTTGTTTCTTTTAAGGTTTTACCATCAATTCCAAATTGTTTTCCCAACTTTTCATATTGGGCTTCACATTCAGCATCATTTGCAACTATTTTTTCCGCTTGAACAACAGCATCAACAATAACACCATTTTCTAAACGGTTTTTAGCATCTTTGAATAATTCCTCAAAAATTTCCTCTTCTGTCATTCCTGTTCTTTTTTTATAAGTTTTCATATCAATTTGTTGCCCTTGTAATTTTTGTTCAAATTCATGTTTTAATTGATTTGCTTCTTTTCGAATAACTGATTCTGGCAATGCAATTTTTGAATCCTCCGCAATTAAACGGAATAAATTACCAATAAAATGATCATATTCTTGTTTTAATAATTGTTCTTGAATATTATTTTTAACATGTTTTTCTAATTTAGCTAAGGTATCAATTCCTTTTAAATTAATATCCTTTGCCAACTCATCATTTAATTCTGGTAATTCTTTTGCTTTTACTTCTTTAATATTTAACTTAAAAACAGCGGAAGCTGATCGCAATTCTTCAACTTGATAATCAGCTGGAAAGGTAACATTGATATCTTTATGATCACCTGTTTTAAAACCAATCATTGCCTCTTCAAAACCAGGAATAAATTGACCACTACCAATTTCTAAAGTAAAATCTGTCGCTTTACCACCTTTAAATGGTTTATCATCAACAAACCCTTCAAAGTCAAAAATAACTGTATCCCCTTTTTCAATTGCTGCTGTTTTTGGTTTAAAAATTGCAAAGCGATTACGTAATTGATCAATATTATCTTTAATATCTGCTGGCTTAACTACAATTTCTGCTTTTTTTAAATTTTCATTTTTAAACCCAGTATATTTGTTAATTTTAACTTCTGGTTTTAAATCGAATTCTAATTCTAAAATATATTCTGTCTTACTAATTTTTTTTACTCTTGGGGCTGGTGAAGAAAATGGCTCAATTTCTGATTTTTGGTCAAAAGCAAATTTATAAGCTTTATTAACAACTAATTGATGAGCGGCATCTAAAATCTTTGCCTCTGTTAAATGTTTCTTTAATAAATCCGCGGGAACTTTTCCTTTTCGAAAACCTGGAATTTCTAATGCATTGGCAGCTTTTGCCTCTGCTTTTTTAATATAATCGGTTCATTCTGAACCTTCAATAGTTACATATCATTTTCCAATTCCTTTATCTTGAATTTTTTCTGCTTTAAATTTCATATATTACTCCTTACCTAACTATTTTCACATAAAATATTATAACAAAAAGAATTATGGAAAATACTGTTTTTATCTTTAATTTTGTCGAAAACTCTTGATATTTATAGAATATATCTAATTTTAGGTATATTTTTAATATATAGAGGTAAATAATTGATGGAAAAAATAATTACAGAATTAAAAAACAGTTTTACAGATGATCAATTTTTAGAATTTGCTGAAAAAATAAAAAAAGAAGCAGAAGTAATCAAAAAACAAAAACGTTTAAATGAAATTGATCAAAAATTTAGAGATAAAGGCATTATATGTCCTGATTGTAAATCTTATCATTGTGTTAAAAATGGTCATAATCCCGAAGGAAAACAAAAATATTTATGTAAAAAATGTCGTGCTAGTTTTGATGCTTTTCGTCATCATTTTACTTATTGAAGTCATTTAAATTATGAACAGTGAAATTTATTAATTCAAATTTCATTATTAGGACAATCTAGTAAAATAATTTCCCGTTTTATTAAAACAACACCAAAAACTGCTTGATATAATCGTCAAAAATTAATGCAATCAAAACAATTAGAAAATACTCAATTAAAATTTAAAAAATTAAATGGTCAAATCCAAATTGATGAAACTTTTATTAAAGAAATCCATAAAGGTAATTTTAAAGATAAATTTGATAAACGAAAAACTCATCTTGATCCATTTTCAACTAATACCAAATGCTGTATTCAAATGGTAGTTGATAGCAATAATAATATTTTTGTTCAATCCACCAATACCAAACGATTACAAAAACAATGAATTATTGAAAATATGAATAAGCAATTAATTAAAGAAAAATCAATAATTATTTCTGACATGCAACCATTATATTTATTAGTAGCAAAACAAACAAATTCTACTCTATATTCTACCAAAACTAGTACAAACCCTGATACTAGTTATCGAAAGTTAAATAAGATTAGTAAATTACAATCGAGTCTTAAAGAAGCCTTAATTCATTATCATGGTTTGGGTTTCACTAATATTCAAAATTATTTAAATCTATGAAAATGAAAATACCAACATAAAGGTTTAACACCAAAACAACAATCAACGGTATTATATTTTAACGTTTAAAAAATTTAAAGCAAAATCATGATCTTAAACAAAATTATTTTTCAAATTGTCATATTGATGATTTTTTTATTTCATCAAGAGTTTTCGACAAAATTAAAGGTTTTTATTATTTTTATTTCATTTTTAACTAATTTCTTGCGAAATTTAAATTAAATCCTTTTATTAGTTAAATATAATAAATATTTTTGGACTGTTGTTATGGCAACATTAAATTGATCTGCTATCCCCTCAATAGTAACTTTTTCATTATACATTATTTGACTCTGATAAATAATAGCCACCGCTAATGCCTGTATTTCATTGTTTACAATAAAATATGGATATAAATCATAATAATATGTTTCTAACAAGTACAAACAAGTGTGATACAAACTAGGATTATCATTATATACTCATTGATCAAGTAATTGCATAACTAATTTTACTTGGGGATGTTCTTGATAAGGAATAATTTCTTGCGGATTTAATTTAAAAATACCATTTGTTTTCTGAACTTGAAAGATTTCCGTAATTTCTTGATCTTTTAATAAATATAATAAATAAATCTTGGCAAAATTTGAGACTTTTTTATTGATAAAATATTTACGAATTATTGGTAAGATCTTGCGAAGATTTTGATCTTTTAAATACTGAAAAGCTAATAATTGTGTTTCTTCATCCGTTGGATTGTTTAAGATATCACTAATTTTTGATAATGACCAAACTGAATTAATATTTGAATGTTGTTCCCCAATTTTGGCATTAACTTCTTGCAATAATGTTTTTAATAACTTTTCAATATCTTGAGGAATATATGGCATTGTTAACTCCGCATTAATTTTTATCAGTGCTTCATTATAATCATTATTATTAATTAATTCATTGATTTCACTAATTAATTCATCATAATAATTTAATGGTTCTTGCATTTAATACTTCCTCCTGATATTCCTTATCCTTGCTATTATTATAACAATTTTAAATAAAAAAAGCCTTATTTAAAATTTTAAATAAGGCTTTATTTATTGCAATTTAAATGGCGCCCACGGAGAGATTCGAACTCACGACCCTACGCTTAGAAGGCGCATGCTCTATCCTACTGAGCTACGTGGGCATACCATAAAAATAATAACATATATTAAAGATTATTTTCAATAAAATAATTGTCCTTTTAAAAATAAATTTCATCAGTAATATCAAAATCATAAAATGGTTGTTTTAATTTTGGTTTGACTTGTACTATAACAGTAAAGTTTTTTTCTAAATGAACAATAGCACGATAAATTGCAATAAAGATTACACTATTAATTGTAAATTTTAATAAATTAAACGGAATAAACACTGGTACCAAAATACTCTTAAATCATTGAATTGCTTCTGGTGAATAATTTAAGAAACGCGCATACATATCATAAATAAATAATTGATTAAACAATGTCATTAAAAATGAAACCGCGATAGTGGCTAAAATAACATTACCTATTGTTATTAAATAATCCATCTTTTTTGAAGTATTATTCTTAGCAAAATGATTCACTGCTTTATGAATAAAAACATCACCTATTCAAAATACAATTAAAAAAATCAAATCAGCAAGCATTAGTGCAAAAGCATCAATTGGGCCATCCCCTAAATAGGCCATTCGTAATCAACTAACACTAATTGTCAAAAGACTAGCATAGATAATTCCAAACAGACGAACAGCTAATAAGACTAAAAAATCTGTAAATTCAATTTTTAAAAATGCCGCAACAGGAAAAACTTGTAAGTTTAATAGTTTACTTAATCATGACAATAATATATATAAAGCTACCACAATTGCCATCGCGGCAACTCTTTTGGTATCTAAATAAAATAATGATTTTCCTTTTGTTTGCATTTTATCACCTTAATTAATTATAACTGATTTTCGCAAATATACCAAACCTTAAATAAAATAAGATCGCTTTCTATTGTTTTAAATAAAATTAATTTAACTATAATTATTTATTTGTTTTATATAAAGTATAAGATTTTCCCCACACGAAAGCTAATAATAAACAAGCACTAATTCCACAAATAATTAAAAAAATAAATGTAGCATTATAATTATTACCAATATTATTAGTTCCATATCCAATTATTATTTTTGAACCAATAGTATCACCTAAATATCCAAAAATACCAGTTAAACCTGCTGCAGTTCCAACAACTTTTTTATGAGAAAAATCCATTGCTTGCATTCCAATAAAAGCAACTGGACCATAAATAAAGAATCCGGCAATTGCAAACATAGCAGCTAAAATAGAAATATTTTTATAAGGTGCTAATCAAATTCCAACAATTGCACATATTGTTATTAATATTGCAACAATCATCAACGGTGTTAACTTTCCTTTAAAATAACGATTAGCTGTAAATCCAATTATAATCGTTCCGGGAATTGCTCCTCATTCATATAGTGATCAAATTCATTTTCCCTCTTGTTTTAGTTTGAAATCATGTTCATCACTCAAAAACTTTAGCATTCAATCTGAGATTCCATTTCTTAATACATAAATAAAAAAATTAGCACTAGCAATAATTCATATTCATTTATTAAATAATACATATTTAAAAAAATAATATTTATATCCCTTTGTTGATTCTTCGACTATTATTTCCTTACCAGTATATTTTTTAATTTTACTTGTAGCTTCTATGCTAGGTAATCCCTTAGATTGTGGAGTATCAGGCATGAATATCAATATTAGAATTCCTCCCAATATTGCAATTACAGAAGGCATGGATAGGTTAAGATAAATTGGACAACAATAATGTAGAGTAAATATTTATAATTAAATTACAATGGAGGTGTAATTATGGCAAAGAATCATTATACCGATGAATTTAAGCAACAAATTGTTGGTCTTTACAAAATGGGTCAAACTCCTGAACAATTAGCCAATGATTACCAAATTGGTAAATCTACTGTTTGGAAATGAGCTCACCAATTTAGTAACTCGGACTCATTTAAAGCTAAAGACAATAGAACGCCAGAAGAAAACGAATTAATTCAATTACGTAAAAAAGTTAAACAATTAGAAATGGAAAATGACATTTTAAAGCAAGCAACACTGATAATCGGCAAAAAATAGCAATCATTAAAAATAACAAAGCAAAATATCCAATTATTAATTTATGTAAAACATTGAAATTGGCTAGATCAACATATTACTATCAATTAAAAGCAAATAATCCCAAGAATAATCAAAACATTGATAATGCTGTTATCAGTATTTTTCTAAAAAGTCGTAAAAATTATGGAACAAGAAAAATTAAAATCATGCTAGCTCAGCAAAATATTATATTATCTCGTGTAAAGATTAGTAAAATAATGAGAAAATATAACTTAATTTCAAATTATACAAAAATCAAATACAAACATTCAAATACAAACATTCAAATACAAGCAATGTTACATATAAATATAATAATTTATTAAATCAAGAATTTAATAATTATAAACTACATGAAGTTGTTGTCAGTGATTTAACATATGTTTTTATTAATAATAAATGATATTATGTTTGCTTTCTAATTGATTTATTTAATCGTGAAATTATTAGTTATGATGTTAGTTTACACAAAAATGCAAAATTAGTTAAAAATACCTTTAATAAACTTAACTTTACATTAAATGATATTAAAATATTTCACACTGATCAAGGTAGTGAATTTAACAACAATCTTATTTATAACTTTTTAACTAAAAATAACATTCAAAAGTCTTACAGTAAACCAGGTTGTCCTTATGACAATGCTGTTGCGGAATCAACATACAAAATTTTTAAAACTGAATTTATTAAAAATAATAAATTTAAAAACATTGAGCAGTTTAAATTAAAATTATTTGATTACATTAATTGGTACAATAATATTCGAATTCATAGCAAACTAAATTATTTAACACCAGTAAAATACAGAAATTATTACTCTACATAAAATTTGTCCAAAAAACCCTTGCCATTCCATGATGATTTGAAAACTAATTTTGTGTAAGATTATGATTTTGCTTTAAATTTTTTAAACATTAAAATATAATACCGTTGATTGTTGTTTTGGTGTTAAACCTTTATGTTGGTATTTTCATTTTCATAGATTTAAATAATTTTGAATATTAGTGAAACCCAAACCATGATAATGAATTAAGGCTTCTTTAAGACTGGATTGTAATTTACTAATCTTATTTAACTTTCGATAACTAGTATCAGGGTTTGTACTAGTTTTGGTAGAATATAGAGTAGAATTTGTTTGTTTTGCTACTAATAAATATAATGGTTGCATGTCAGAAATAATTATTGATTTTTCTTTAATTAATTGCTTATTCATATTTTCAATAATTCATTGTTTTTGTAATCGTTTGGTATTGGTGGATTGAACAAAAATATTATTATTGCTATCAACTACCATTTGAATACAGCATTTGGTATTAGTTGAAAATGGATCAAGATGAGTTTTTCGTTTATCAAATTTATCTTTAAAATTACCTTTATGGATTTCTTTAATAAAAGTTTCATCAATTTGGATTTGACCATTTAATTTTTTAAATTTTAATTGAGTATTTTCTAATTGTTTTGATTGCATTAATTTTTGACGATTATATCAAGCAGTTTTTGGTGTTGTTTTAATAAAACGGGAAATTATTTTACTAGATTGTCCTAATAATGAAATTTGAATTAATAAATTTCACTGTTCATAATTTAAATGACTTCAATAAGTAAAATGATGACGAAAAGCATCAAAACTAGCACGACATTTTTTACATAAATATTTTTGTTTTCCTTCGGGATTATGACCATTTTTAACACAATGATAAGATTTACAATCAGGACATATAATGCCTTTATCTCTAAATTTTTGATCAATTTCATTTAAACGTTTTTGTTTTTTGATTACTTCTGCTTCTTTTTTTATTTTTTCAGCAAATTCTAAAAATTGATCATCTGTAAAACTGTTTTTTAATTCTGTAATTATTTTTTCCATCAATTATTTACCTCTATATATTAAAAATATACCTAAAATTAGATATATTCTATAAATATCAAGAGTTTTCGACAAAATTAAAGAAAAAAAGATTATTTACTTTATAAATTCATTCTATAATGTTATATTAATAATTAAGAAACTAGGGAAAGGAAGAATAATAATGCCTAAAAATAATGTTGTACCAATGGTTGTAGAAATCCCCAAAGGAAGTAGTAATAAATATGAATATGATGCTAAAACGGGGCGAATTATGTTAGATCGTGTTTTATATGGTGCTAATTTTTATCCGGGTGAATATGGTTTTCTTGAAAATACTTTAGATTGAGATGGTGATCCCTTAGATGTAATTTCATTAATTACTTATCCAACAATTCCTGGATGCCAAATTAATATTCGCATTTTAGGAACAATTAATATGATTGATAATGGTGAAATTGATACTAAATTAATGGCAGTAGTTGCTGATGATCCTCGTTTTAATCATATTCAAACGCTAGAAGATATTCCTCAACATTTACGGAATGAAATTGAAAATTTCTTCTTGCAATATAAAGCATTGCAAAAAAAAGAAGTTAAGATTAATGGCTGAAGTGGTATCGATCAAGCTTTAAAAGAAATTAAAGAATGTCAAGAACGCTTTTTAGAATATAAAAACATTTTAGAAACAAAAGGCAAAGATGCAGTAATGCAAATTTGAAAAGAAAAAAATCTAGGTCAAGTTTAAAAAAATACTATTAATTTTAATAGTATTTTTTATTACTTTTAAATTAGCATTAATCTTTTAGCTTTTCAGAAATAATTGCCACAATTTCTTCGGGTGTCTTATCATTTGCATCAATCACTAAAAAATTAAATTTATCCTTAACACGCTCGTATCATTCTTCATATTTCCGATTTAATAATGTTCAATAAGCACTACCCACATTTTGTTCACTTGCGCGGCCTCTTTTATTAATTCGTTGTATTGCTATTTCGGGATCAACTCGTAGATAAACTACTAATTCTGGTTTTATGTTTTCATCTAAGTATAAACTTTGTAATACAACAACATCATAGAATTCTTTATAAACCTTATAGTCAGTATTATTCATATATCCCAATTCGTATAAAACATCAACAAAAATTGGGTCTTCTAAAATACTTCGATCAAAAATAATATTTGATGTTATTTTTGCTTGTTTTAATTGTTTGCTCCGAGCCATTATCATGTATACTTGCATTTTAAAAGCCATATCTTTGGGATCGGCATAATATTGATCTAAGTATGGATTTTCCTCAACTGGTTCATCCATTACCATATATTGATGTTTTTCTCCTAGCATTTTACTAACCGTTGATTTCCCAACTCCAACAACGCCAGCTAATGTAATTCGCATTGTTCTTTCACTCCTTTATTTTATTTTTAATTGTGATGCCATACCAAAAAAACGTTTAATTTCTTTTGGTTTTAAATAACGTCATTCGCCGGGTTTTAATTCTTCGTCTAATTGTAAGAAACCAATAGCAATGCGTTTTAATTTAAGAACTTCATGTCCAATAGCTTGAATCATTTTCTTAACTTGGTGTTTTCTGCCTTCATGAATTGTTAATAATAGAATTGAAACATCTTTATCTTCTTGATATTTTATTAATTTTGCTTGAGCATGACTTGTAATAATTCCTGGTTCAATTTCTACTCCCATTGCTAATTGTTGCAATTGATTTTTTACAAGACAGCCAGAAACTAAAACATGATATGTCTTATTAATAATATGACTTGGGTGTGTAATAATATTAGTAAATTCCCCATCATTAGTCAATAGTAACAAACCACTAGTATCATAATCTAAACGCCCAACAGGATAAATTCGTTGTGATACATCCTTAACGTAATTTAAAACTGTTTTTCGATGCTGCGGGTCATACATTGTTGAAACACAATTTCGTGGTTTATTTAACATTAAATAAATTTTTTCATTATTTTTATCAATTAGAATTTTATTATCAATATGGACTTGATCACCTTTGCTAACTTTTGTTCCTAAAGTAGTCACAACAATATTATTGACTTTAACTCGACCTTGAACAATTAACTCTTCTGCTTTCCGACGTGAACAATAACCTCTTGCCGCAATAATCTTTTGTAATCGTTCCATTATTTAAATAACTCCTGGTTATTCTCAGTAATTGTTTCTTTAATTTGTGGCAGATCAGCTAAAGAAGCTAAGTTAAAAACTTTTAAAAATTCATTCGTAATTTGATAGGTCATTGGTTTCCCTGGTAATTCACTTTTTCCTGCTTCATCAATTAACTCACGAGCCCGCAATTTTTGAATCACATTATCTGAATTAACCCCTCTTAATTCTTCAATTTCTGGTTTACTAATTGGCCCACGATAAGCAATAATCGCCAATGTTTCTAATGCTGCTTGTGATAAACGCGCTTCAATCTTATTATTTGCTAATTTTAAATAAAAACTATAGTATTCTTTTTTAGTTGTTAAGCGATACTTATCAGCAAATATTGTAATTGTTAATCCCCGCATAGTATTTGTCTGATATTCTGTTTTTAAGTTTATTAACAATTCATTCCCCTCAACCTCTGAAATTTCAAGAATATGAGCAATGTCTTTTAAACTAATTCCTTCATCACCACTAATAAATAATAAACCTTCTAATAAGGCTATTTTTTCATTTAAGTTCATTCAAATCTAATTCCTTTCTTTCTTTCCATATTTTCGAATATAAATTGCTTCTAAATGTTGGTATTGCTCAATTTCAATCTTTTGATGACGGGCTAAATCTAATAAAGCAATAAAACAAGCCACAAAAATTTGTATTGATAATTCAAAATGACCTAATAAATCTTCTAATAATCATTCTTTGTCTTCATTCATTAAAAAAAACATAATGCGCTCTGCCATTTCTTCTGGTGAAATTTCCGCAATAACAACATTTGATTCTAATGGTTTTGTTGCATTAATTCGTTCTAACATTTTTAAAAAACTATTTGTTAATTTATCAATATTAATTTTTGGTGATAATGGCAGTTCTTCTTCTTTCAGAAAATTTCCCTTAATAATTGTCCGTGGTTTTGACAAATATTGAATCCCTTCTTGATGCTGATGTTTGAAATATTGACTGACTTCCTTAATTTTCTTGTATTCTAACAAACGATTAATTAACTCAGCATGTGAATCATTTTCATAATTATCATCAATTTCAACTTCTTCTTTTGGCAGTACCAACTTTGTTTTTGTTTCAATTAAATAACTTGCCATAGTTAAATATTCTGAAGCAATTTCAATGTTTAATTGTTCCATTTGATGAATATAATCTAAAAATTGATTTGTAATTTCTGTTAATTTAATATCAAAGAGATTCATCTCTTTTTCTTTAACTAAGTGCAATAATAAATCCAATGGGCCTGAAAAATTATCAAGTTTTACTTCATAACGCGGCAAATTTAACATTTTTTTTCTCCTATTTTTATTCTCTTAATTAATAATAACGATATTTTGAAAAAATTAAAGATATTACAAGAAAAAAAGTGATTAATTTAAAATCACTTTTTATTGAATTATTTCATAAATTAATTCTTGCTCACGTGGTTTTATTGACACAATTTTAAAAGTTTGTTCTACTCATTCATAAATTGGTTCCGTCACATAACGATTAGTATATAGCGTCATAACAACATCCCCAATAGCAACTTTTTCACCTGTCTTCTTATTCAAATATATTCCAGCATGATAATCAATTTGTTCATCTTTCGTTGTGCGACCAGCACCTAAACGGACAGCTAATAACCCTAATTCATTTGTATCAGTAATTGCCATATAGCCATCTTGTTTTGCTTTAATTTCAATAATATTTTTTACCTTCAAAATATCCTTTAACGGCAAATCATTATCAATAAAAGTTAAATCCCCACCCTGGGCTTTAATGAAACTACGAAAATAATTTAATGGTTCATCGGTTTGTAATTTTTCCTGACAAGCAGTAATTGCAGAATCCAAATCAGGAAATAAACCGGCTTGATATAAACTTAAAGCCGCTGATTCACAAACAATATAAGTTAAATCTGCTGGCCCTTGTCCTTTTAATGTTTGTAACGCTTCATAAACTTCAATTGCATTACCAATTGTTCGTCCTAATGGTTCCGACATATTAGTAATTTCCGCGTCAATTTTCTTATTAAATTTAATCCCTAATTCCACCATAATTTGAGCCAATTTTCGAGCTTCAGAAATTGTTTTCATAAAAGCGCCATTTCCACACTTAACATCTAAAACAATCCCATCACTTCCTGTCGCAATCTTTTTACACATCACACTTGCAGCAACTAATGGTAAAGAATCAACAATGGCCGTAGCATCTCGTAGGGCATAAATTTTCTTATCTGCGGGAACAATATTATGTGATTGGGCCATAATTGATAAATTTGTTTGATTAATAATTTTAACAAATTCAGCAAAAGAAATTTCAACTCTAAAGCCAGGAATACTTTCTAATTTATCAATTGTACCACCAGTTTGCCCCAAACCACGCCCGGACATTTTGGCAACTTTTAATCCAAAAGCAGCTACTAACGGCGCATAGATTAAACTAACTTTATCACCAACACCACCAGAAGAGTGCTTATCAACCTTAAAACCAGAAATTGCTGATAAATCATAAATTTCCCCCGAATTAAGCATTGCTTCGGTTAAAAACGAAATTTCCGAAATAGACATTGTTTGGAAATAAACCGCCATTAAAAAAGCCGCCATTTGGTAATCTGGAATTACCCCCGTTGTATAACCATCAACAATAAAATTAATTTCTTCACGGGTTAACTCATGACCATATTTCTTTTTGTTAATTAAAGTTAAAATATTCATCATTTCTAATTCCTTTTACTTTACATATTTTTTTTCTTTAATGAGGCTTTATATTCTAAATAAGCTTTTTTATGATCAACATCACGATACTGATCAATTCCTTTTTGAATAATTTGCTTAACATTATTCGCAATTAATTCTGTTGATTTTGTCATAAAAGTGTCCGGTTTAATTGGTTTATGAAAAACAATATGAACATATTTTTTGCCTCTTTTTTTATATTCTTTATTAAAAATTTGATACGAATTAACGATAGAAACAGGAATAATTGGAGCGTGTGCTTTTTGTGCAATCTTAAAAGTACCAGCATGAAATTCTCCCATTTCTTGACTATGACTACGTGTTCCTTCAGGAAAAACAACCATTGTTCTTGGCACACGAATTAAATCATTTGCTTCTTTAATTATTTCTATAGCTTGGCGTGGATTATTACGGTCTAAAAATAAAACATCAATTAATGTTAAAAAGTTTTTAAATGCTTTATTATTTGCTAATTCTTTTTTCGCAATAAAAGCACACGGTGCTGTTTTATTAAAGTCATTTAAAACATACAATAAACCTGGGTCAGCATTTGACTGATGATTTGCCACCATCAAACACCCCTTATCAATTCAATTATCGCGATCATGGACAATTATTTTCACATCATTTACTCATAACATATAACGTGCTCGTTTTTGTAATCAATGGTACCGATATTCTTCAGAAATAATATTTGGGTCTCGTTTATTTTTTTTGGTAATACTTTTTGCTTTCGTAATTGTTCGTAAAAATCGTGGTCATGTAAGAATAATCTTTCAAATATTTAACATCTTAATTATGTTCCTTTCTTTTATAATATTTTATTACAAATTGTTCAAATTTAATTGATTTAATTAAAGTAAATTCTGTTAAATCAAATGTTGGAAAATAAGTATCTCCAACATATATTCCTTTTATGTAACTAATAATTAATTCATCCGCATAAGGCAAGGTTGCTTCATAAATTTTTTTGCCCCCACAAATATAAATATCCTCTGTTAGATTTTTTTGATAAAAACTAATAATCCCCTTTAAATCATTCACTATTTTAACATCAGGATGATTAACAACATAATTTTGCTGTGTTGTTAAAACTAGTGTTTTACGATTTGGTAATGGTGTTCCAATCCCTTCATAAGTTAATCGACCAAATAAAATTGTTTGTCCAATTGTTGTTGTTTTAAAATGTTGTAACTCCGCTTTTAAATGTCATGGTAAACGATTATCATTTCCAATTAGATTATTTTCATCCATTGCTCATAATAGCTTAATCATTAGACCGCAACAGTTCCTTTAATCAATGGAGCTGGATCATAATTTAGAAGACTAATATCCTCATATGTAAAATCAAATAAAGAATTAATTGCTGGATTTAGTTTTAATGTTGGTAATTTTCGTGGTGTTCTTGTTAATTGTTCTTTAATTTGGGCAAAGTGATTCGTATAGATATGACAATCCCCTAAAGTATAAACAAAATCACCAACTTTTAAGCCTGAAACTTGGGCAATTAAAAAGGTTAATAATGAATAACTTGCAATATTAAAAGGAACTCCCAGAAAAATATCAGCACTTCGTTGATATAATTGACAACTTAATTTATTATCTTTTGAGACATAAAATTGCATCAAAGTATGACATGGCGGTAATGCCATTTCCTGCAATTCAGCTGGATTTCAAGCACTAATAATATGACGGCGTGAAAATGGATTTGTTTTTAAATTATTTAATAGATTAGTCAATTGATCAACACCATTAAAATTTCGTCATTGTTTACCATATACAGGTCCTAAGTCACCAAAAGCAGCAGCAAACTTAGCATCAGCTCTAATTTTATCGACAAATTCAGTTAATGTCTCATTCTGATACTGTGGTGATGCTTTATATTTTTCATATGGCCATTCATTCCAAATTCGAACATTATTATCCACTAAATATTTAATATTCGTATCACCTTTAATAAATCACAATAGTTCATAAACAACGGATTTAAAATGGACTTTTTTTGTTGTTAATAATGGAAAACCTTGTGCTAAATTAAAACGCATTTGATAACCAAAATGAGACACTGTCCCTGTATTTGTTCGATCATCTTTTTGTTGTCCATAGTCTAAAATAAACCGTGCCAATTTAAGATATTGTTCCATCAATTTTCACCCTGTTTTCTATTTTTGTATACTTAAATCTTACCTTATTTCAAAATAAAATCATCGGAAAAAATAAAAAAATATGTAAAAACGATATACATTTTGAACAACGCTGTTAAGGTAAAAATAAATAACTTTATAAATTAATAATATATAAATTAAAACTTTAATTTTGTCGAAAACTCTTGATGAAATAAAAAAATCATCAATATGACAATTTGAAAAATAATTTTGTTTAAGATCATGATTTTGCTTTAAATTTTTTAAACGTTAAAATATAATACCGTTGATTGTTGTTTTGGTGTTAAACCTTTATGTTGGTATTTTCATTTTCATAGATTTAAATAATTTTGAATATTAGTGAAACCCAAACCATGATAATGAATTAAGGCTTCTTTAAGACTCGATTGTAATTTACTAATCTTATTTAACTTTCGATAACTATTATCAGGGTTTGTACTAGTTTTGGTAGAATATAGAGTAGAATTTGTTTGTTTTGCTACTAATAAATATAATGGTTGCATGTCAGAAATAATTATTGATTTTTCTTTAATTAATTGCTTATTCATATTTTCAATAATTCATTGTTTTTGTAATCGTTTGGTATTGGTGGATTGAACAAAAATATTATTATTGCTATCAACTACCATTTGAATACAGCATTTGGTATTAGTTGAAAATGGATCAAGATGAGTTTTTCGTTTATCAAATTTATCTTTAAAATTACCTTTATGGATTTCTTTAATAAAAGTTTCATCAATTTGGATTTGACCATTTAATTTTTTAAATTTTAATTGAGTATTTTCTAATTGTTTTGATTGCATTAATTTTTGACGATTATATCAAGCAGTTTTTGGTGTTGTTTTAATAAAACGGGAAATTATTTTACTAGATTGTCCTAATAATGAAATTTGAATTAATAAATTTCACTGTTCATAATTTAAATGACTTCAATAAGTAAAATGATGACGAAAAGCATCAAAACTAGCACGACATTTTTTACATAAATATTTTTGTTTTCCTTCGGGATTATGACCATTTTTAACACAATGATAAGATTTACAATCAGGACATATAATGCCTTTATCTCTAAATTTTTGATCAATTTCATTTAAACGTTTTTGTTTTTTGATTACTTCTGCTTCTTTTTTTATTTTTTCAGCAAATTCTAAAAATTGATCATCTGTAAAACTGTTTTTTAATTCTGTAATTATTTTTTCCATCAATTATTTACCTCTATATATTAAAAATATACCTAAAATTAGATATATTCTATAAATATCAAGAGTTTTCGACAAAATTAAAGAATTAAAATAAAAAAGTAAAGAGAACTAAAGAATTATGGTATAGAACCAAAAAAATTTATTCAAAATAAACTAATTATTAGTTTCCACAATTTCTTTACACCACTAAACAAAAAAAGATATATTCTATCTTATATAAATTTAATTATAATATTTGTTATTTCATCAGGGATCTAAAAATATATTGGAATGGCAAGGGTTTTTTGGACAAATTTTATGTAGAGTAATAATTTCTGTATTTTACTGGTGTTAAATAATTTAGTTTGCTATGAATTCGAATATTATTGTACCAATTAATGTAATCAAATAATTTTAATTTAAACTGCTCAATGTTTTTAAATTTATTATTTTTAATAAATTCAGTTTTAAAATTTTGTATGTTGATTCCGCAACAGCATTGTCATAAGGACAACCTGGTTTACTGTAAGACTTTTGAATGTTATTTTTAGTTAAAAAGTTATAAATAAGATTGTTGTTAAATTCACTACCTTGATCAGTGTGAAATATTTTAATATCATTTAATGTAAAGTTAAGTTTATTAAAGGTATTTTTAACTAATTTTGCATTTTTGTGTAAACTAAACATCATAACTAATAATTTCACGATTAAATAAATCAATTAGAAAGCAAACATAATATCATTTATTATTAATAAAAACATATGTTAAATCACTGACAACAACTTCATGTAGTTTATAATTATTAAATTCTTGATTTAATAAATTATTATATTTATATGTAACATTGCTTGTATTTGAATGTTTGTATTTGATTTTTGTATAATTTGAAATTAAGTTATTTTTTCTCATTATTTTACTAATCTTTACACGAGATAATATAATATTTTGCTGAGCTAGCATGATTTTAATTTTTCTTGTTCCATAATTTTTACGACTTTTTAGAAAAATACTGATAACAGCATTATCAATGTTTTGATTATTCTTGGGATTATTTGCTTTTAATTGATAGTAATATGTTGATCTAGCCAATTTCAATGTTTTACATAAATTAATAATTGGATATTTTGCTTTGTTATTTTTAATGATTGCTATTTTTTGCCGATTATCAGTGTTGCTTGCTTTAAAATGTCATTTTCCATTTCTAATTGTTTAACTTTTTTACGTAATTGAATTAATTCGTTTTCTTCTGGCGTTCTATTGTCTTTAGCTTTAAATGAGTCCGAGTTACTAAATTGGTGAGCTCATTTCCAAACAGTAGATTTACCAATTTGGTAATCATTGGCTAATTGTTCAGGAGTTTGACCCATTTTGTAAAGACCAACAATTTGTTGCTTAAATTCATCGGTATAATGATTCTTTGCCATAATTACACCTCCATTGTAATTTAATTATAAATATTTACTCTACATTATTGTTGTCCAATTTATCTTAACCTATCCAATATACTTACCTTTATTTATTAAAAATAGCATAAATTTATTGTTATTATTTTTTCTAGCATAATAACTAACTAGAATTAAAACTAATAACTTTATTATTGTGAATCCAATTAAAATTGCAAGGAAAATTAACGGCACTAATTTATATGAGAAAGAAAAGTTTATGGTAATAATCATAAATATTATTGATATTAATAATGTAAATATTGTTAATTTAAAAGATATAATAAAACAATTTTTATTTTTTAACTTTAATATATTGCTTTGTTCTATATATTGGTTTCAATAAAAAGTATGAGAAAAAAAGTAAATGAAATAATAATAAAATTAATTATTTTTAAAATATTTTCATTTTTGGAAGGGATAACATTATTATTTTTTTTAAGTGAATTAGTTAATAATATTAAATTGATTAATAAAATAGTATACATTATAACAAAAAGTAATCCACAAGATACAATAAAATATAATGCTAATTTCCAATATCACTTATAATCAAATTTTCTAACATTGTTTAAACCCTTAAAAATAATATTTACCATAATTAAAATTACTGTAAGCATAATAAATATTAATGTACTTAAAGTAGTAATAATTAATAATCATTTTAAATTTGAATTAAGTACAATTTTATTTTTCATAACACTTACACTCCTAAATATTTAATGATATGACATCAGATACAATTATTATTGATACCATCGACCAGAATATATAGTCCCCGTAAAAGCCATGACCATCCCATTTGGATAATTTCATAATTGACTAGCACCAATAATCCCAGCAACACTTGTAGCAAACGTTCCCGCTAAGGCACCAGCCACTCAACCAACACCAGGAATTTTTACAATTCCTATATATTTAATTAATGCATATGTTATTGCCGGTTTAATACCATACCCTCTTTTCTTATTGTTAAAAAGATAAGTCAACGTTAATTATATAGTTTAATCATTATTAGTAATTTATGCGTATTTTTTATGAATATGTACATTTTTATTATACAATTGTAACCTTTAAGGTCAAATATTTTAGCCTTAAGGGTGATCAAAATCATACTAAATAATATTAATAATTGAAAATGAGCTATATTGATTATGATAAAAAAATAAGTATGGTATCCATAAAAAGACTTCAGACTAATGTAAAATCAATATAATACCTCTATTTTTTATTTAAAAAAAATGAAAAAAAAATAGCAATATTATTTTTTTATGTTATCATATTACTAATAAATAAGAGGTGAAGAATAATGAATAAATTTTTAAGACATATCATTAAAAAAATTAAATTTTCATTAAGTTTTTTTATTCCTGGAACCTTTAATCCCCTACGTAATAAATATGAAAATGACACCGAATTTGATTATGCCTATATTTTAACTAATTCCATTCACCAAGAAAATACTATTAAACAAACAGAAGTTGTTTTAATAAACGAGGAACATAATTGTCAATACGATAAAAAAATTATTCGAAAAATTAATCGTTTCCTAAAACCAGCCCCAAAGGTTGGGTTAGTCTTATTAGGTTTCGTTGTTTGATTTTTTAAAGTTAAAAATAATACTTTACCACCACAAGTATTTCAAAATAGTACAAGCAAAATAAATTAACGACCTAAAATTAGATATAATAAATAAAAATAATTTTTTCAAATAAAAACCTTTCAAATTTAAATAATGTACAAAAAGTCTAGACCTAACCCTTGTCTAGATTTTTTTATATTTAAACTAATTAAAAAACAAGGAAAAATTCCTTGTTTTTTAATTAGTTTAAAATCACGGGCTAAATGGAACATCAAGTCCAAATCAACCATTAATTAAATTATGAACGGCTTCTAAATTAAAGTACAACATTACAATTGTTACTACTGCAACAATTAAAACAACTAAGATTACAATTAACACTATTGCTCATATTGGTAATCTTCGTTTCTGTGATTCTTCACCATACCTATCAAGTTCTGGACTATTCATTGGTTGATTAAAATCATTATTTTGTGCAAATGGCATTTTAACTGGATCAATGCTACCCAAGTTTACTCCATTTGAATCAAATTCTAACGGTGCATTAAAATCAACTGGTGAATTAAAACCAGGAGCAGCATTAAAGTCTGGCGTTGGACCAAAACTTGGTGATCCTTGGTCATTAAAATTATTTGTTGGCTCAAAAGGTGGATTTAATTGGTCAAAATTATTTTCCATTTTAAAATCTGATCCTGCTCCAAAATCATTGTCATGTGTATTAAGACCGTTATTTTGATTTAAATCAGGATCTTCAAATGAAGGCATATTAAAATCATTATTGTCAACATCACCTATTTCATTTGAAAATGGTGAAGTATCATTGTCAAAATCACTATCAAAAGCAGTATCATTATTATTTATATTTTGGAAATTATCATCAAAATCACTATCAAAAGCAACATCATTATTATTTATATTTTGTAAATTTTCATCAAAATCACTATCAGCCGTAGCAAAACCAGCAAAATCATCCTCATCTTTCAAATTATGTTTCATCAAATCTGGATTCATAATTGCAAAATGATTATTGTTATAATTATCATGCTGATTTTGCACAGATTGGTCAACACCATTCGGTACATATTGCGGTGTTTCTTGATATTGTTGACCTGGATCTGGTCCTGCGAGAGGTGGATAGCCCATCATCATCCCCAGATATTGCGGCATTTGTGGATAACCACCCATCATCATCCCCAGATATTGCGGCATTTGTGGATAACCACCCATCATCATCCCCAGATATTGCGGCATTTGTGGATAACCACCCATCATCATCCCCGGATATTGCGGCATTTGTGGATAACCACCCATCATCATCCCCGGATATTGCGGCATCATCCCATACTGATTCATTCCCATATTAGGAATATTATTCATAACTGGCATTACATATGGTTGATAAATAATTGGTTGATAAATTGGTTTGTTATGTTGGGCTTTTGCCAATGTCCCATTAATTCCTAATACATGTGAAATATACGATGGATTAAAAGCTGGATTAGATTCGGATTTAAAACCTTCTTTTTGTAACGGCACTTTAATTGGTTTTGATAATGGTATTAAGGGAGGATTTTGATTAAGGAAACTGTTATCAGTTTTACCATTTTTCTGGCCAAAAGACGTTGACTGATTATCTTTTTCGTCAGTAGTTTTAACTCCAGTATTATTCATGCTTTACCCCCTATTTTAATATGCCCACTTTGTTTAATAAGTATATTATACTATAAATTTGCAAAAAAAGAAATAAAATTATTGTCAAAAATATAAGAAAAGTATATAATTAATTTATTTTATTTTTATATAAATATTCTTGATCCATTTTATTCACTTCATTAAAAACATGATGACGATTTTTATGTCAAAATAAATATAAAATAATTCCCACAATAAACCCTGAAATTAAATCATTAAAACCTAACATAGCAAAATAATAAATATTATTTTTTGTTGTGCCATCTGTTACCCCACGAGCAATCAAGACTCCGATTACCATTAAAAGCGGTAAAACAATAAAAGTGCGAAATGATGAACATAAGACAGCTTTTTTCGCAATATTCATCCCTTGAAATAACGAAACGCCCATAAAAGAAATAGCAGCACAGGGATAACTCATTAACATTAATACCGAGGTTCAACGATATTCTTCCACAAAAGATGATGGAAAAGCAAAAGTCATTAGTAACTCTGGTCCTATTCCAATAAATAATAAAAGCACAAAAAACAATCAACTGCCAATAATAACTAACCCATATCAACAAGTTTGATACATCCGTAAGTATTTCTTTGCCCCAAAATTATATCCAATAATGGATTTAATTCCTTGTGCTATTCCTAAAGCAATTGCGGTAAACAAAGCAACTCACGGGCTCATAGCACTATTAAATAACTGAAAGGATGATAAGCCATATTGTTGTTTCTCAACAAGTTGGCCTGGTAAATGGGCGACAATTGTTGATGATAAAATTGAAACTAATACAATTCCTAAACTATTAACAAAAGATGAAAAACCTAATCGAAAAATTTCTTTGACAGTTGCTTTGCGCCAAAAAATCAGGTCTTTTCAATGAAATCGTAAATATGAATCTTTGTTCCGGTAAATACAAATTAATGAAACAAAAATAATAAAAATTCATGAAATAATAGTTCCAAACATTGTCCCTTCCGATAATAAATTACCATACTTCACAAATATAATTGAAAAGAAAATATTAACTAAAATTGAACTAATAATAATGTAAATTGCAATTCGTCCTTTACCATCAGTCCGTAACAAAGTTAATAATAAATAACTAACAAACATTAACGGACTTGCTAGTAGCATCGGAAAAACATACCGTCATGTTAAATCTTGTGTAATTCATGCTCCTTTTTTACTTAACTGAATAAAAATCATAATATTATCTCACTTGGGAAAAACTAAACAGAAAACAAAAAAAGCAGCACCTAGTGAAAATAAAATCGTTACTGTTAAAGCATTACCAGCTAAGGATTGCGTTTGTTGTTGATTATTTTGACCATATTTAATTGCAAAAGTAATTGAAGTTCCAATTGCAACTAACACAGCAAAAGCAAAAAGTAAATTATAAATTTGCCCAGAAAAATGCGTTGCTAAATTAACAAAAATTTTTGCCCCCTCGTAACTTAAAACCCCATCGTTACTCTTAATATTTTCTTTATATCAATCTAAATATGGTTGATGATGATGAACATTAGGAGTAACAAATGTTAAAGCAATTAGTTTATCCAAAATTGGATATAACGCTGAAATTGCCATTACCAAAACAGTTGGTAATGAAAAAACAAAAATTATTTTTCACAAATTATCATAACGTAGTTTAAGTTCAGTTTTTGAAAAAACATTTTTGTTCATTAACAATCCTGCCCTTCTATAAATGTCTTTAGTATTAACTTTACCGTATTCTCAATCTGATTACTAGCAAAACTAAAGTTATATTTATTGATTTACAGCCGCTAAAACTTCATTAATATGTTTAACTGGTGCTACTTTTCGTCATTCTTGAATAACTTCAAAATCATTGTTTATCAAAAAAGTGCTTCGCTCAATGCCCATATAAACATTATTAAACATTTTCTTTTGTTTTAAGACACCAAACATTTGACATAATTTTGCATCAATATCACATATCATAGGAAATTTAACAGCATGATTCTGCTGAAATTTAGTTTGTTTTTTTAAATCATTTCGACTAATTCCAATGACATTATAACCTACCGCTAAGAATTTTTGATAATAATTATTATATGTAACTGTTTCTAAAGTACAACCTGGCGTTGCTGCTTTTGGAAAGAAATAAAAGATATAACCTTTTTCCTGCTGAAAATCAGAAATTAAATGTTCCATTCCATCAGTAAATAAAAAAAATTCTTGTTTTAAATTCATTCGTAACACCCCTTTGACATTAATCATAGAAAAGACAATAATAATTGAATTACTGTCTTTTAAAAAGTTTTATTAAATATTTTGTTAGTTCTAATTTATTTTGTAAAATATTAAATGATAATTTTAAATCTAAAAATATTAAATACAATGAAATTTCGGCAATATCAAACTTATATTCCAATTTATTTATTTCTTTTTCAACATTTTTAATTTGTTCAGTGATGCTTTCATAATCGTCAACAACGGAATTGGTATTTAAACTTGCTCGCTCTTGCAAGTCACTAAGATCTAAATTAATATTTTGAACTGTTATCATTAATTCATTCAAAGATTGTTCAATTTTTTCTTCACGTAAAGACATTTGGGTATCTGCTTGTTTCATCTTAATTTTCACCTACTTTATAAATATAAATATATCATAAAAAAGAATAAAATAAAAAAGTCATATTAAATTGATTTAATAAACATACAATCTAACCTAATCAATAAAAAATACTTTTTATAGATTAGAGTCTTCATAATTTAATAATTAATTACTAAACCTTTAAAACGAGTAACTGAATTAATTGTCTCACGAATCCCTTGGACACCTTGTCCTGAATCATTAATCCCCAAAAATGGGAATGAATCGGGGCCACGTTGCGTGCGGCCATTAATATTAACAGTACCAGTTTCTAATTCTGCCGCAATGGTAAAAGCAGCATTAATATCTTTTGTAAAAATACATGCTTGTAATTTAAAATTTGATTCATTTGCTAAAGCAATCATTTCTGTAGTATTTTTACAACGAATAATTGGTAAGACAGGACCAAATGGTTCCTCTCAAGCTAAGCGCATATCTGCTGTAACATGATCAATTAAAGTTGCACTAAGCAAATTATTTTGACGATGATTTCCTACCACTAAAGTGGCTTTTTTAGCCAGCGCATCGTCAATTAATTCTTGAACAAATTCCGCAGCCTTAAGATCAATGACTGGAATAATCGCCTTATTTTCTAATGGTGAACCCATTTCTAATTTACTTACTTCAATTTTTAATAAAGCAACTAATTCATCCGCAATTGTTTCATCAACTAATACTCGTTTAATTGCTGTACAGCGTTGACCAGAATAGGAATAAGCCCCACCAATGATTTCTTTCACTGTTTTAGTTAAATCAGCATCTTTTAACACTAAAGCGGGGTCTTTACCTCCTAATTCCAACACTAAATCTTTTCCATGTCCTAATTTACGAATATGATTACCAACAGCAACTGAACCTGTGAAAGAAATCACATTAATTTCCGGATTTAAAACTAATAAATCGCCAATATCGCGACCACGACCAGTTACAACATTAAAAACACCCTTCGGAAAATTAACTTTATCAGCTAATTTTGCCATATATAAACCCGTTAAACTACCATTTGTTGCTGGTTTAAAAACAACACTATTACCAACAACTAAACTTGGCACAATTTTGGCAATGCTTAAATTAACTGGATAATTAAATGGTGAGATTGCTAGAATAACACCCTTCGGAACACGGGAAAAAATTCCCAATTTATTTTGAACATTTCAGCCATCCCCAGTTAATGTTTCTGGAAAAACTCGTTTTGCTTCTTCAATTGTATAATCAATATATTCAATGCTTCGTTCAACTTCAACTTGTCCATCTTTCAAACTTTTCCCAACTTCATATGCCATTATTTCAGCAAGTTCTTTTTTATGTGCTAATAATAATTCCGATCATTTTCGTAAGTAACTAATTCGATCAAACAAAGTTAATTTTGCTCAAGGTTTTTGTGCATGACGGGCTGCTGTAAAAGCTTTATTAATTTCAGTCTCCTTTAACGCGGGAACACGCCCATATGGTTTGTTATTAAGTGGTGATATTATTTCTAATCAGTCGCCATTATTTACTAATTTACCATCAATTAATGCATTTAATTCTAACATCATTTTTGCCTCTTTTCTTTTCACATTTTTCTACTTTTATTTTATGCTTTTTAAAAATTATTAAAAGTTAATTTTATCATTTAACTTATTGTTTTTAATAAACTTGGTCTTTAATTTTGTCGAAAACTCTTGATATTTATAGAATATATCTAATTTTAGGTATATTTTTAATATATAGAGGTAAATAATTGATGGAAAAAATAATTATAGAATTAAAAAACAGTTTTACAGATGATCAATTTTTAGAATTTGCTGAAAAAATAAAAAAAGAAGCAGAAGTAATCAAAAAACAAAAACGTTTAAATGAAATTGATCAAAAATTTAGAGATAAAGGCATTATATGTCCTGATTGTAAATCTTATCATTGTGTTAAAAATGGTCATAATCCCGAAGGAAAACAAAAATATTTATGTAAAAAATGTCGTGCTAGTTTTGATGCTTTTCGTCATCATTTTACTTATTGAAGTCATTTAAATTATGAACAGTGAAATTTATTAATTCAAATTTCATTATTAGGACAATCTAGTAAAATAATTTCCCGTTTTATTAAAACAACACCAAAAACTGCTTGATATAATCGTCAAAAATTAATGCAATCAAAACAATTAGAAAATACTCAATTAAAATTTAAAAAATTAAATGGTCAAATCCAAATTGATGAAACTTTTATTAAAGAAATCCATAAAGGTAATTTTAAAGATAAATTTGATAAACGAAAAACTCATCTTGATCCATTTTCAACTAATACCAAATGCTGTATTCAAATGGTAGTTGATAGCAATAATAATATTTTTGTTCAATCCACCAATACCAAACGATTACAAAAACAATGAATTATTGAAAATATGAATAAGCAATTAATTAAAGAAAAATCAATAATTATTTCTGACATGCAACCATTATATTTATTAGTAGCAAAACAAACAAATTCTACTCTATATTCTACCAAAACTAGTACAAACCCTGATACTAGTTATCGAAAGTTAAATAAGATTAGTAAATTACAATCCAGTCTTAAAGAAGCCTTAATTCATTATCATGGTTTGGGTTTCACTAATATTCAAAATTATTTAAATCTATGAAAATGAAAATACCAACATAAAGGTTTAACACCAAAACAACAATCAACGGTATTATATTTTAATGTTTAAAAAATTTAAAGCAAAATCATGATCTTAAACAAAATTATTTTTCAAATTGTCATATTGATGATTTTTTTATTTCATCAAGAGTTTTCGACAAAATTAAAGAACTTGGTTAATTTTGCTAAAGCCCGATTACTATATGCTAAATATTTATCTGCTTTTGTTTTAAAATGCTCATCAAAACTCGGAATAATCCCAAAGTTTGCCTTCATTGGTTGAAAATTAGTTGATGAAGCATTAATAATATAATTAACTAATGCTCCCATCATTGTCTCTGGCGGAAATTCTAATAATTCTTTCTGTTCAGAAAATTTTGCAATATTTAATGCACTAATAATTCCTGTTGCCGCTGATTCAACATATCCTTCAACCCCAATAATTTGACCAGCAAAGAAAATGTTTTGATGGGTCTTTAATTGCAAAAATTGATTCAATAAAACTGGTGAATTAATAAAATTATTCTTATGGATTACCCCATACCGAATAATATTTGCATTTTCTAACCCTGGTATCATTGTAATAATTCTTTTTTGTTCAGAAAATTTTAAATTAGTTTGAAAACCAACTAAATTATACAACGTATCAATTGCATTATCTTGCCGTAATTGAACAACAGCATATGGTCGTTCCCCATTTGGTTTTTCTAACCCAACGGGTTTTAAAGGTCCAAATAATAATGTTTGCATGCTTCGTTTTGCCATTACTTCAACTGGCATGCATCCTTCAAAATAAATTTCTTTTTCAAAATCATGTAAAGCAACTGTTTTGGCTGCAATTAATTCTTGTCCTCATCTTTCCAATTCGGCTTTTGTCATTGGACAATTAATATAATCCTTACTAGTGCCTTTATCATAGCGTGATTTATAATAAACTTTCTGAAAATCAATACTTTCTTTCGTAATAATTGGAGCGGCCGCATCATAGAAATAAAAGTATTTTGCCCCCAATAATTTTTGAATTTTATCCTGCAACTTTGGTGTTGTTAATGGCCCAGATGCAATTATAGTAAGTACTGTTGGATCAATCTCCGTAACTTCTTGGTCAATTATTGTTATATTGGGATGTTTTGTTAATCAAGTTGTAATATAAGTTGAAAATTGTTGCCGATCAACCGCTAAAGCACCCCCGGCAGGAACTCGACTAGCATAAGCCGCTTTAATAATTAATGAATCAAAAGCCAACATTTCTTCTTTTAATAAACCAACACCATTTGTTAAGCTATCACTTCGCAATGAATTTGAACAAACTAATTCTGCAAAATTATCTTGTTTTTGAACCGGATTTTTAGTAATCCGTTTACTTTCGTATAAATTAACTTGAAATCCCCTTCTTGCCAATTGATAAGCCGCTTCAGTACAAGCTAAACCAGCCCCAATAATATTAATTTGGGGGACTTTCATTGTTTAATTTTCCTTTTAATTGTTCATATTGTTCCAAATATTTTGCATATTTTTGTTGTTCAAGTTCAATTTTAGAAACACTTGCTTTTGCTAAAAAAGTTTGATTACTTAACATATTTTTACTACGCTTAAGTTCTTGTTCTAATCGTGTTAATTCTGCGATCATTTTTGTTTGTTCTGCTTTTGAATCAATAATTTCATTAGCCCCTACTTCTAAAATTATATTTGTTAAAGGAATTGTAATATATTTATGCTGCTCATCTTTTTGTTTTAAAATCCCCTTAATTTCACTATTTACCATTTTAAAAATAAAATCATTAATTAATGGTATTAAATCTAAATTAATATTAACTTTACCATTTGGAGCATCTAATCAAATTTCAATTAATTGTTGCTTTTTAATTTGATAATCATTGCGTAACTCACGAATTGCCGCAATAATTTCAGTCACTAAGTTTAAATATTCAACATCATAATTAAAATTTGCTGTTGGATAATCTTCCAACATGATTGAAGCTTTTAAATTTAATTTTTGATAAATCTCTTCTGTCACAAATGGAATAAAAGGATGCAACATAATTAAAATTTGTTTTAAAACATAAAATAACGTTTGCATTGTCCCTGTTTTAATATCTTGCTTACTACTTTGTAAATTAACTTTTGTTAATTCAATGTATCATGAACAAAACTTATTTCATACAAAATCATATAAATCCTTGCCAACTAAAACAAATTCATACTTTTCCATATTAACTTTAACTTTATCAATTGTTTTTGTTAACTCTGTTAAAATTCATTGGTCAATTTTATTTTTCTGATTCTTACTTAATAAAGCTTTAATTTCCACATTAAAATTTTCAAATGGTTTAAAATCAGGTAATAAATTCATTTGCACATAACGGGCAGCATTCCATAACTTATTAATAAAGTTTCATGCCGCATTTAATTTTTCGCTAGAATAGCGTAAATCTTGTCCTGGCGCACTATTTGTAACCAAAAAGTACCGCAAAGTATCCGCCCCATATTCATTAATAATATCCATTGGATCAATTCCATTCCCCAATGATTTACTCATCTTTTGTCCGGTTTCATCACGAATTAAACCATGAATTAAAACATCATTAAATGGTTTTTTCTCTGTAAATTCTAATGCTTCAAACATCATTCTTGATACTCAAAAGAAAATAATATCATAGCCCGTCACTAAAACATTTGTTGGAAAATAGCTATTAAATAATGTTTCATCTCAAGTTCACCCTAATGTTGTCATCGGCCATAATGCTGATGAAAATCATGTATCTAAGACATCTTCATCTTGAATTCAATTATTGCTATCATCTGGGGGGGTTAATCCAACATGAATTTTTGTTGGATCATGCTTCATATACCAGGCTGGAATTTGATGCCCCCATCATAATTGACGTGAAATGCATCAATCTTGAATATTTTCCATTCAATTAATTAACGTTGTATTAAATCGAGGTGGATAAAACTTAATTTGATTATTTGATGCTTGAAATTCAATAATTTTTTCTGCAAAATAATCCATTTTAACAAATCATTGGTCTGATAAATATGGTTCAACAATTGCCCCACTGCGTTCTGAAAAACCAACTTGATGCAAATGTTCTTTTATCTCAACAACTAAATTTTGGTTTGTTAAAGCAGCTACTAAATTTTTTCGAGCAACAAAACGATCTTGATTAGCATATTTGCCTGCCATTTCATTCATTGTGCCATCAAGATTCATACAAATAGGCATCTTTAACTGATGACGTAAGGCAATTTCAAAATCATTTGCATCATGTGCTGGCGTACATTTCATAGCTCCTGTTCCAAACTCTTGATCAACATAATCATCACAAAGTACTGGAATCAATTCATTATTTGCCGGGTTGATAACCTTCTTATTCCAATATTGATGATAACGGCTATCATTGGGGTTAACAACTACGCACTGGTCAGCAAACATTGTTTCTGGCCGTGTTGTCGCAATTGTTAAATATTCACTGGTACTATTTTCTAAAAAATATTTAAAATAATACATTTTACCTTGCTGTTCACGATATATAACTTCAATATTTGATAATGCTGTTTTTTGCACTGGATCTCATAAAATAATTCGTTTCCCACGATAAATTAATTCTTTTTGATATAAAGCAATAAACACCTTTTGCACAGCTGCTGATAAATTATCATTTAAAGTAAATTGCTCGCGGGAATAATCTAACGCTAATCCCAGTTTACCTCACTGGGCTCGAATAACTTCAGCATATTCTTCTTTTCATGCTCAAACTTGCTCAACAAATTTTTCTCGTCCCAAATCATGACGTAAAATATTTTCTGTTTCACGTAAACGTTCCTCAACTTTTGCTTGTGTTGCAATTCCAGCATGGTCCATTCCTGGTAAATATAACGTATCAAATCCCATTAATTTCTTATAACGAATAATTAAATCTTGTAAAGTTGTATCTCATGCATGTCCTAAATGTAATTTTCCAGTTACATTTGGGGGTGGAATAACAATACTGAAATGTGTTTTTTTACTTGTAATATTTGCTGTAAAATAACCAGCTTCTTTTCAAAATTGATATTTTCCTGTTTCAACAAAATTATGATCATATTTTTTGCTTAATTCCTTTGCCATTAAATCTCCTATCTAAATAAAAACTCCTATTATTTTTAACAAAATAATAGGAGCAATTATTATTTAATAATCACGGTACCATCCTTTTTTAATAAGTACAAACTTATTATCTTAATTAAAATATTAAGTTGAAATATTAGCAACTTTCCTTAAATAAATACATTAATTTCCCACCATTAATTAACTCTCTGAACTATTTTCTTTAATTACTCCTCTAATATTTATGATTTTATTATAATTCTTTTTTTACTAATTGCAAGAATTTTTATCGTTTTGGTTTTAAAATCCAATTACATTCCCTAAGCGAACAACGGAGTTGAACCAATGGCTGTTGTCACAATAATTCAAAATGGCAAAATAATAATTGACATTAAAGTTGACAGTAATGCAACATTACTTGTTAAAAAGGTTTCTTTTTTAAAATTAATTGAATACGCCACAATTACCGAAGCCGGTGGTGCTGCTAACATAATCACAATAATTGTTAAACCCATACTATTTATTGTTCAAGCAGCAGTTTCTTTACCAATTATTGCAATTAACAATGTTATTCCTAAACCAATGACTGGTGCTACTAAAACTTTCATAATTGTGCCATATCATATTTTGAAACTTTTTAAACTATCTTTTAAGGTTCCTTTTGTTAAATTAATCCCAATTGCTAACCTGGATAGGTTAAGATAAATTGGACAACAATAATGTAGAGTAAATATTTATAATTAAATTACAATGGAGGTGTAATTATGGCAAAGAATCATTATACCGATGAATTTAAGCAACAAATTGTTGGTCTTTACAAAATGGGTCAAACTCCTGAACAATTAGCCAATGATTACCAAATTGGTAAATCTACTGTTTGGAAATGAGCTCACCAATTTAGTAACTCGGACTCATTTAAAGCTAAAGACAATAGAACGCCAGAAGAAAACCAATTAATTCAATTACGTAAAAAAGTTAAACAATTAGAAATGGAAAATGACATTTTAAAGCAAGCAACACTGATAATCGGCAAAAAATAGCAATCATTAAAAATAACAAAGCAAAATATCCAATTATTAATTTATGTAAAACATTGAAATTGGCTAGATCAACATATTACTATCAATTAAAAGCAAATAATCCCAAGAATAATCAAAACATTGATAATGCTGTTATCAGTATTTTTCTAAAAAGTCGTAAAAATTATGGAACAAGAAAAATTAAAATCATGCTAGCTCAGCAAAATATTATATTATCTCGTGTAAAGATTAGTAAAATAATGAGAAAATATAACTTAATTTCAAATTATACAAAAATCAAATACAAATATTCAAATACAAGCAATGTTACATATAAATATAATAATTTATTAAATCAAGAATTTAATAATTATAAACTACATGAAGTTGTTGTCAGTAATTTAACATATGTTTTTATTAATAATAAATGATATTATGTTTGCTTTCTAATTGATTTATTTAATCGTGAAATTATTAGTTATGATGTTAGTTTACACAAAAATGCAAAATTAGTTAAAAATACCTTTAATAAACTTAACTTTACATTAAATGATATTAAAATATTTCACACTGATCAAGGTAGTGAATTTAACAACAATCTTATTTATAACTTTTTAACTAAAAATAACATTCAAAAGTCTTACAGTAAACCAGGTTGTCCTTATGACAATGCTGTTGCGGAATCAACATACAAAATTTTTAAAACTGAATTTATTAAAAATAATAAATTTAAAAACATTGAGCAGTTTAAATTAAAATTATTTGATTACATTAATTGGTACAATAATATTCGAATTCATAGCAAACTAAATTATTTAACACCAGTAAAATACAGAAATTATTACTCTACATAAAATTTGTCCAAAAAACCCTTGCCATTCCAAAGCAACAACAGATAAAGATGGGGTTGGTTTAAATTTATTATTATATTCAAAAATATCGCCCATTATGCAAATTCCAATTTATTCATTTTCATTTACTTTAATAAAAATTATTTGATTTTTAAATAAAAATAATTCCAAAACAAAGAAATTTATTTTATATAAAATTTCTTATTTTATATAAAATAAAATCTATGAAATAAAAAAGTATTAAATGAATTGGCATAATAACAAATCAAATTAATCATTCACTCGTATTGTAATTTTTAATTAAATATATTGAATTTGTTAAGAAAAAATATATCCCAGTTAAAAAATTGCCAATTCTAAAACAAAGTATTAAAAATATGAATATTTTTTTCATTTTATTTCAAAGTTGGATATATTAATCCAAACCATAATCCAATTACCAACAAAAATAACACAAAACAACTTATACTAACATATAATATTATTCGGCAAGTTTTTTTGTATTTTGTTAACTCAATTTGTTTTTTCATTTTTTTCAATTTAATACCAAGAAACTTTCATAAACAACCAAACAAACCAATTACGGCTATTGTTCCCATCATTCCGATTATTGTGTTTAACACCATTTACACTTCCTTTCTTTTTTTATCTCTTATTTGTAATAAATAACTTGTAAAGTATTCGTTTCAAAATTCTCATATTTTTGTTTGCATACTTTGTTTTGTTAATAACCAATATGCAAATCCTTCTGCCAATAACTCGTCATCATCGCTCAATCCATAATTACTATTGGCAAATATCTTTAATATTTTTTCTTTGTCTAATTCTGCGAATTTATTTAAGTTATTAATTTTCTGTCCTAAAAATTGCTTTAAATAAAAAATATGATTGATTTTAAATGTTTCTCAATCATAAAAATAAAAGATATGTCCTAATTCATGGATTAAAATATGCAGAAAGTTATTGGTTGTAAATTGTCCTTTGTGTCATTCACTATTTATTGTTTTTTCAAACGCACAAGATAAAAATTTTTTGTTTAGCAAAATAGTTTGGTGATTATTTGTTTGTCCTAAGACATTATTATCACCATCAATCACATTTTTAATTTCTATTTTTTTTAAAATTTCATTAATATTTGTTTTATTTCAAATACTAGCAACAAAATTATAAAACAATAAAATAAGTTGCTTTAAATTATCTTGGTATTTTTGACAAATATTATCAAGTAAATTTTGTCAGTAATTTTGTTGTTCTATTTTTAAATAATTTTGTAATTGTTGATAAGTACTAAATTCTGTTTTAAATTTAATTGCTAAATTATTATCTGCTTTGCCTAAAAAAGCATTTGTTAAATTTTTAATAGTATCTGTCTTATATCGGTTAAATAAAGTTCCTTTATATCCTCGCTGTTGCATTAAAACAGGGTGGGGTAAATATCTTTTTTCTAAATCAAAATTTGTTTCTGAATTAATTTTTAACTTATTTTCTGAATTAGTAGACGGGTATGGTTTATTATTTGCAATATTACCACAACTAATTAAATTCACCGTGTTTACAAATGACAACGAAAATATTGTTAATAAACTAATTAATTTTTTCATACATTTTTATTTTCCCTTCTATTTTGTCAAAATAAAAAACAGCAAACTTAATTGCTATTTATAATTTATATTAATTTTACTAATTTATTCGTTTTCATTTGATTCATTAATATTTTTAATATTGTCTGTTTTATTTTTGTAGTTATTTTTATTTTTAATAATTTTAAATTTAAATTATTGTTTTTTTTTATTTTTTGCAAACTTTTCAACTATAAAATTATACTTATTTATTTAATATTTTAAATATCTTTAAATTTTTTATTTTTAAATAATTCTTTTAAAAAAAATTTATTAAGAAATTCATCAATATTTAATATTTCTTTATTTTTTTCTATAAATTTATAAAATTCTTCTTCATTATAATATTTTAAAAAAATATTAATATATTTAAAATCAAAATGATTAATTAATCTTTTAAATGGTAATTTTTCATTATATTTGTCATTGTCTTTATTAAAAATTTTATTAGTAATATTATATCAACTTTTAACAGCTTCTTTGGTATTATTTTCTTTAATTTTGTCGAAAACTCTTGATGAAATAAAAAAATCATCAATATGACAATTTGAAAAATAATTTTGTTTAAGATCATGATTTTGCTTTAAATTTTTTAAACATTAAAATATAATACCGTTGATTGTTGTTTTGGTGTTAAACCTTTATGTTGGTATTTTCATTTTCATAGATTTAAATAATTTTGAATATTAGTGAAACCCAAACCATGATAATGAATTAAGGCTTCTTTAAGACTGGATTGTAATTTACTAATCTTATTTAACTTTCGATAACTAGTATCAGGGTTTGTACTAGTTTTGGTAGAATATAGAGTAGAATTTGTTTGTTTTGCTACTAATAAATATAATGGTTGCATGTCAGAAATAATTATTGATTTTTCTTTAATTAATTGCTTATTCATATTTTCAATAATTCATTGTTTTTGTAATCGTTTGGTATTGGTGGATTGAACAAAAATATTATTATTGCTATCAACTACCATTTGAATACAGCATTTGGTATTAGTTGAAAATGGATCAAGATGAGTTTTTCGTTTATCAAATTTATCTTTAAAATTACCTTTATGGATTTCTTTAATAAAAGTTTCATCAATTTGGATTTGACCATTTAATTTTTTAAATTTTAATTGAGTATTTTCTAATTGTTTTGATTGCATTAATTTTTGACGATTATATCAAGCAGTTTTTGATGTTGTTTTAATAAAACGGGAAATTATTTTACTAGATTGTCCTAATAATGAAATTTGAATTAATAAATTTCACTGTTCATAATTTAAATGACTTCAATAAGTAAAATGATGACGAAAAGCATCAAAACTAGCACGACATTTTTTACATAAATATTTTTGTTTTCCTTCGGGATTATGACCATTTTTAACACAATGATAAGATTTACAATCAGGACATATAATGCCTTTATCTCTAAATTTTTGATCAATTTCATTTAAACGTTTTTGTTTTTTGATTACTTCTGCTTCTTTTTTTATTTTTTCAGCAAATTCTAAAAATTGATCATCTGTAAAACTGTTTTTTAATTCTATAATTATTTTTTCCATCAATTATTTACCTCTATATATTAAAAATATACCTAAAATTAGATATATTCTATAAATATCAAGAGTTTTCGACAAAATTAAAGATTATTTTTGATACAACATAAATAGGGGAAATAAATGTATTTTTCAACAAATTCTTTAATTTCGTTATAACCAATAATTGTAAAATATATATAATAAAAAAAATACAAATATTGAGAAAATCTAAAATATAAAAATCTTTCATACACTTCTTTTTCATTAACAAAATAAAAAATATTTAAATCATCAATAATTTTAATTAAATTATTATAATTAAAATTATAATAAAATTCTTTTTCTAATTTAATAATATTTAATTTTTTTCTGATAAATCAAATAATTCTTGTTTTGTTAATTCATTAATATTTAATAATTTTACTTTTCAATTTTTATCAGCATCATTAATAATATTTTTTAAAAATTTTGTTTTATGTGAAGGAATAAATAATATATTATTTATTATTTTATTCATTATTTCAAAAAAAATTAAAATATTATTAGGAAGAAAATATTGTTTGTATTTATTTTTAAGTTTTGTATTTTTTTTCTTAAAATATTCTAAATTAGAATATATGTTTATTAAACAATTAGAAATAATTATTTCATTTGGATTTTTATTTTTTAATTCAAAAAAATCCAAATATTCATTAATAATTTCTTTTATATTATTAGTATTATTAATTGTATTAATTAAATGAACATTAAATAATAAATGAAAACTACCACTATATAATAATTTTAATTTATTATGAATAAAATAATTTTTTAAAATTTTAGAAAAAATAGATTTAGTTATTAAAATAATGATATTTTCCATTTAATTTTTCTCCTTTTTACTTTTTATATTTTCTTTTATTTTCTTGTTGTCTAATGCTACCATTAATACAAACTTGACATTTTTTTGTTAAGCAAGATTGACAAGAAATACATTTTAAACAACTTTTACACCCTTGAAAAGAACCTGTGCAAACACGACAAGTATAGCAATTATGAGCTCCGCCAGGACAACAAATTTCTAACATATTTTTCTTCCTTTACATTTAATTACTTTTACTAATTTATTCGTTTTCATTTGATTCGTTAACATTTTCAATATTGTCTGTTTTATTTTGTTTTTTATTTAAGCTTTTAAAAGCTGCTTTTATTTCTTGAATTTCTTTATCATCATTTTTTAATAGTTCCGGATGACAATTTTTATAACTTAATTTAAGATGTTTTCTAACTGTATTAAAATCAAGTATTTCAACTTCAATTTCATCACCAATATCAAAAAAATCTCTGATGTCTCTTACATAATAATCTGAAACTTCACTAATATGGATTAAACCATCTGCTTTTTCTGCTCTACAAAAAGCACCATAGGGAGTGATATTTGTTATTTTTACAATAACTTTATTTCCTTTTTCATACATAAACAAAATATATCTCCTTTTCTAAATTAAATTTTGATAAGTTGATATTTGATATATTTTACCTTTCTCTATTTACTTCTTTTAATTTTAGTTCCATTTCTAAAATTTGTTTTTTCAATCGTAAATTCTCATTTTCAAGTGATAAGTCGGGTTGTTTTTGGGTTTCTTTTGTTTTCAACGATTCTAATTCTCTTTTTAACTTAGCATTTTCTATTTTTATATCTTCATAATAATTAACTCAACCTTTTTGTCATCTTTTTAATTTTGTTGTTTTTTTATAATTCTCATAATCTGTTTTACTGTCTTCTAACTCTTTTTCTCTAATTTGAATGCGATATTCGAGAAATGGAATTGCTCCGCTTTTGTAGGCGTCATATCATTTTCAAGCTTGATCTCAATCTTTTTGATTATATTCAGCGGATTTTGGTCGTAAATTACCAGCATCGTCAAATGGTTTTAATCATGGATATTTAACAGTTGTAGGAATATCACGGCCAAATTTTTCTAGAACTCACATGACATTATTTTTGTCATCATCGTTTCTTCTGTCGATACTTAAAGCAATGTGATTAGATCCCGCCCCAAGTGCATGAATAATTGCAGCATGAATTTCTCTCAAATGTTCTTTATTTTGCATTCTGGCAACGCGTTCTCAGTTGACTTCGCCACCTAATAATCGTCATAATCCCATGATTTATCACTCCTTTTTATTTACATTATACCGTATTTTACTTTTTTGTCAGGTGTTTTTTAAATTATACCTTTTTCTTTTCTGCTTTTTTGGTCGCTTTTTCATCTCATTTTTCTTTTCTAAAAGTTGTTTTCTTTAAATGATTATTGATTTTTTGATTAATTTTTTCTTGTTTTTCATTTAAGGTTTGAACAGAAACTTTTTGGTTATGTTTCATTTCTCTTTTGGTTGTTGGTTTAAGATATGAAAAACTATTCTTGCTAGTAAATTTGCTTTCAACTTTCCCTAGTTTTTTGTTTAAAGATTTGGTTGTTTTTTTACTAAAATCACTTGTTTTATTTATGTTTTCTTGATTTCCTTTGCTAGCCAATTGTGGATTAAATCTTTTACCAATTGCTTTGAATGGTGTTGCAATCCCAGTTCCAAATTGACGGAAAAATCCTTTTGCTCCACCACCGCGAGCTGCTCCAACTAGTTTACTTGTGGCAAGCGTTGTGACCCCAAGTCCAAAGCCTGCTAAACCAACAATCCCAGCACGCGAACTCATTCCCTCAGTGGCGTGTCAGAAATGGCGAAAGTCAAGGGGTTTTTCTTGGCGAGATTGACCGCTTGATGATCCACTATCTCCTCAATCACCATCACCACCAGAACCCATCGCGTTCATGGTTTTATCTGCCATTCCAGAACCACCCATTGCCATTGCTCTTTTCGCTCTTTTACTTTTGGCAAATCCAAATGCTTTTCCTGCTATTTTTCCAGCTCCCATTGCCATCATTCCACCAGCAACAGTTGATTTCATTGAACTCATTCCTTAGCGAACACCAGCTGCTTCACCAATTAAGTTGGCAACAACATCTGAAAACGCCATTACCGCTAATCCACCACCACACATCATCAGAATTACAAACAATGATTTTCCAATCCCCTCAATGCCTAAACCTGCTAAATTAGTGCTTAAAATTGTTTGAATTGTCGTCATAAAAATAAAATATCCTGTTAAAGTAGCGGTTGATGCTAGAAATTTTGCAATTACCATATCTTTTCAAATAAATGCTCCTTTACCATTATCAATTGTCATAATCACCATTACTCATGGCGAAATAATAAATAAGAAAAACAGTTCAATTATTTTTTGTACCAATGCAATTCCAATCATAAACATTGCAAATAGCATAAATCACACTCCAAAAACTTCGGCAATCATATTAAAATCACCAATATTATCAGGATAAGCATAATTGTTTGGTATATTATCACCACTACCATCTCAATTTGCATTTCCAATATTGTATAGGTAATTTGCAATATTTCCGTTTTCTCCGCCAAATCCCGATGTAATCATTTTGGCAATGTTGGCGATTGCAAAATTAGCCAAAAAGAAAAAGATTGGAATTAAAAAGATAAAAACAAACGCTTTACTACCATTTTGTAAAGCAACAATAAATTTTGTTTTTGTTTCGGTAGCATCTTGAAACAAAATTTTAATCATAGTAATTGTAAATATTAAGGAAAATAAACACAGAGCCGTAATAACAAAATATCAGAATGCCATTGGAATATTTTGAAAACTAAATTCTTGTTTTGAACCAAACATTAAGTCACCAACTACACCACCTGTTAAATAATTTAAAACGGTGTTAAATGATGCGATTAATTGCAATGGCCCTTGTACAAAAATTGATCATATTAGTTTATACAGTGCATTAACTATCATAATTTTTCACTTCCTTTCATTTTTTATCAACTATGTTCCAATACTAGGGTTATATGTTTTAACTGCTTGTAAAATAACATTCATAACAGCAATTACAACTAAAATTATAATAATTGCTATAATCGGCCATTTTAAAGCACTTAAATCATTTCCTCTTGCTTCAGGATTATCAGCGTTTCGCATTATTGAAATTAAAATAATAATTAATTTTCAAATTGCAAAAACAACTGCCAAACCCATTATTACTCCCAAAACAACATTACTTCATAATATAATAACATCCATTATTCCACTAAAATCTGCTGTGTTGTTTGATTTCATATTTTCATCCTCCTTTGTTATTTTAAAAATTTGCTTTTGTTAATTTTGTTTCTTTGTCAATAAAAAATATTTTTCTTTTTTCGATAATATTGATGTTGATTATTAAAGTAATTTTTAATATTGTTTTTCTTAGTCATTTTTTCTTTCCTTTCGAAAGGTAAACAAAATAAATGCAATAATAAATCACCAATCATAAAATCACAATCAATTCCAAGGGCAATTAAAAACAAAATAGGGGAAATTACTAGCAACAAAATTCCAATAATAATTGTTAAAGGATATAAAAGTCATTTTCACCAAACTTTTCTCTTATTTTGCATCTTTAATTTTTCTTTTCTATTTGAAACATTGCTGTAAATATTTTTTCTAACACATCAACAACAATACTATTGCCAGCTTGTTTATAAAGTTGGGTTTCTGAAACAACTTTGCTTGCCTTATCAAAATCTTTATTACTAAATCCCATTAATAATCAACATTCTCGTGGAGTTAATACTCGTAAAAAGTATTCTTTTTCATCAATTAAAAAAGATAGTATTTTACTACTATCTTTTTGTTGTCTTTTATTATCAATCATAATTTTATTGACATTACTTGCTGCGATTGTTCCCATATAATTATTTTCGGTTTTTCAAAACCGATTATATGATCCATTAACTAGTAAACCATCTTTTGCTCGTGGTAAAACAATAAAATTACCATAATCCTTAATTGGCAATGCAATTTGTGGTGGTCTTCCGTGTGCTGTTGTAATGGTTGGAATAAGATTATTTTTTGTTATATCATTGGGAATTGCAATAATTCCTGCGTTTCCTCATCGCATTTGTTTTGTTGTAATTGTATAAGAACATTGTTGAATGATTTTAAGTTTTTTGTTTTCAATTGCTTTTTTCATTGATTCTTGTCTAATAAAATATTTTTCATTTACATTATTTTCTAAAATATCTTTTACTAAAAATTTTAAATTACAAGGTTGGGAATATTGAAATTTAAAATCTTGCTTTAATGTTGATATCATAAACAATCTTTTTCTATTTTGGGGAATTCCATAATCCTTGGCATTCATTGTAAAATATTGGTTATGATATCCTAATTTATTAAGTTGATTTTGTAGAATTTGAAATCCAACAAAAAACTTTTTACTTAATAAATTTGGTACATTTTCCATTAAAAGATATTGCGGTTTTATTGCCATTGTGCTTATTAAATCAACAACTTTGTAAGCCAAACCACTTCTTTTACCATTTAATCCTTGGCCATTATTATTGGCATTTGATATGTCTTGGCATGGAAATGATCAAGTTATTAAATCAGCATACGGTAAAGTTTCTAATTTAGTAATATCACCTAAATTATGGGTTTCATAATCATTAAAAATTGCTCGATATGATTTTTCAGCGTATTTATCATTATCACAAAAAGCAATTACTTTGTGGTTAATTCCAATCTTTTCTAATGCTTTTCTTTGACTTCCAATCCCAGCAAATAATTCAATTACTTTAAGCATAATAAACCGTCATTCTTCTAATTTTTCTTTTATCTAAAATAATTCATGGATTGGGATATTTGTAAGAACAAAAAAATAATATATTGATATTGTTTTCATTATAAATATTATGAATATATTTACAAAATGGACAATTAATCATTGCTGCACCTCTTTCTAAAAAACAAGATAATTAATATCTTGTTTTGTATTATTTTCATTATTTATGTTTTTTTTACTTGGTTTTTTTGTTATCTATAAATTCTAAAATTTCATATAAAGTTGATATTATAAACAAACTACCAAAAGCAAAATTAATAATACAAAAATAAATATATATTGAAAAATGTAATAAATTTTCTTTTGAAGATCATTCCCTAAATAAAATTAAAAATGTAGTAATTAAAACACAAATTATAATTGATAGTAAAATAATAAACAATCTTCACTTATTAATTTCTTTAAAAAATTTTTTCACATTAAATCATTCCTTTCTTTTGAAATTTATATATAATTTAATTATTTTTTTATTTAAAATAATTGATATGGGGTGGTAAAAATTAAAAATAAAATATGAGATTATTTTTGATATGGTTTTTTAATTTTTATATTTTTTTTATTAATTTTTTCGCTATCATTTGGTTTAATTGGAATAATTGGTTTATTTGCTATTTTAAAATTATTTACTTTTCTTAATTTTAAAAATTTGTCTGAATATATTATTCCACTTATGATTTCTTGATTTTAAGTTTCCAGTTGATTTATAATAAAAAGTAGATTTGGTTTATTAATTGTTGATAAAATATGAATCTTGCTTAAGGGTCAAATAATAACCATTAAACATCTAGATATGTATATTGAATTAAAAAATAAAATTATAAATGAATGTAAAAATTATAATATTAATTACAAAAACCACTCTTTATATAAAAAAATAAATAAAATTATTATTATTTATTTAGAAAATAAAATAGTTATTTAGCTTTTTTGTATTATTTTAATTTTTATTTATAATATTTTTCTTTTCTTTTTTGTTTTTAATGAATTCTAAAATTTCACCAAAAACCGTAATTATAAACAAATTACTAATGACAATGTTAATTACAAAAACAACAATATAAACCAAAAAACATTTACTATCATTTATTCATCCTCTACATAAAATTAAAAATGTAGTCATTAAACCACATGTTATAATTATTAGAAAACTAATAATTAATTTTAATAAATTAATTTCTTTAAAAAATTTTTTCACATTAAATCATTCCTTTTAATTGTTTTTAATTTCATCTAAAATAATTTTTGTATTTTTAATCTTTGTTTTAATTTTTTCTAAATCTTTCTGATCAAAATCACTATTTTTAATTTCGTTTAGTAAATTTAAAGCACTATTTAAGTTGTTAATTTGTTTTTCTAACAACTTAATTACTTGTTGTTTTTGTTTGTCTGTAAACTCATTTTCTTTTTGACATAGTAAAATTTGATATTCACAATTATTTAGTTCCGATATTTTAATAAATTTTTCTGCTTGGGTTTGTTTTAATTCTGTTTGATAATCTTCTTCAATTTCATAGTCATTTTTACTATTTTCAATTTCTTTAATTACTTCATCATATTCTTTAATTTCTGCTGTAATTTCTTGTTTTATTTTTTCATAGTAAAAAATGTCTTTAATTTTTTGTTCTTTGGGTTTTGTTGGTGGTAATCATGGTTTATTATTACCGATATTTCCACAACTAATCAATGGCATTGTACTTCCACACGACAACGAAAATATTGATAACAAACTAAGTAATTTTTTCATATTTGTTGTATCCTAAATAAAAACCATTATCTCAATAATTAGGATTATCAATATTTTCTAAATCTTTTAGTAATTGTTTTAGTTCTGTTTCTGTTAATTTTCGCTGTGTTGTTTTGTTATCATAATGATTGTTATATTCATTTAGTAAATCATTATTAGCATTAATATTGTTTTGCGAATTAAACTGTTTTTTGTTTTCTTGTTTTAATTTTTCAAAAGTTAAAAGTAAATTTTTTCCCACAATATTACCATTTTTATTATTGATACTACTATGAACCATATAATTTTTATTTTCATCAATTTTTAAACTAAAATAATTTTGATAACTTGATAAACCTAAGTAATTTTTATCTAAAACAACGCAATCTTTTTGTTTGTTTATTAAAATGTGCGTTTTATTATTTATTTCTTGTGAAATTAAATTTTGGTTTAAATAAATTTTTTTTATCACATTTAACTCCCTCCCTTATTTTTTACATTTCTGGCATTTATAAAATTTATTAATCGTTAATCATTCTGAATTTAAAATAGTGAACTCTTGTTCACATCTAATACAGTCAATAATTATATTTCCATTTAATCTTGCTTTGGGTTTTGAATAATCTTTTTTTATGATAATCACCTCGCTTTTTTTGCTTTTAATTTTATTTTTCCTAAAATTAATATCCAATAGTAGTTTAAAAATAAATAATTAATTAAACCATAGAACCACTTCTTAACGAACTGGTTCTATATTTTTGTCTGGCTCTTTTTTTCAATTAATATCAGATAAATGATTTATCACTGTATAACCAAATTTATCTTCAACATAATTTTCTATAATTTCATTTCACGATTTTTCATGAAATTCTTTAAACTTTTTGGTTAAATATTCATCAATATCTTTTATATTATCTATTGTTCCACTTGATCAACAATATCCTGTTCAATATTGTTCTAAACCAAATTTATATCAAAAGTTTTCTTTTTCTTCATGATCGGTATTTTTTGAAATTAAATCCGTTATTTTATAATGATCTTTTATATTATCTGAATCTTTTATAACTAAATACATGTTTTTTCATCCTTACTAGGTAATTTGGCATAATTATTCCTCTAAACTTTCATATTTTTTATATTTAATAATACATCTAATATCTAAATTTAATATATTTCCATAATCTGAACAATTTTCATCATGCTCAAATTCATTAACTACTTTAAATAAATTATTATCATCGCAAAACTCCTCTGTTTCACATTCATTACATTCAATATAGTGTAAAGTTATATCACTTTTCTTTAATTGATTATGCCGATACATTTCTAATTTATCTCTGTCTGCTAACAAGATTCAATATTTTTTATCTTTTTCAGCAAGTTGGTTTTTAAGTTTTTCATTTTCTTCTTTAAGTTTGTTAAATTTAATTGATTCTGTTATTGTCATTATTTAAAATCTCTCTTTCATATTCTTAAATATCCTTAATTGGTAAATTGTTTAAATAATTATTAAGTGCTTGAGTTAATTCTTCTTCATTTTTATAATCATAAACTCTTTTAAAATATCTAAATATTTTATCTCAAATTAAATATTTTGATAATATGTTTCATTCTTTATATTGCTTTTTATCAAACATATTAAATTTCCTCCAAATTCTTTTCCAACATTTCACAATATTTTAAATAACTAAGTGATCATCTAAAAATTAAATTTAGAACATTTATAAAACAATATTCACAAACAAATATATTTGTCTATTTTTTCTTTCTAAAAATATATGATTTTTTTGCTAAAATACAATAAACATTCGTGCATCATAATTCTTTACCATCACCATCTATTTTTGATCTACATTTAGGACAACTTTTCCTCATTATTTTTATCTCCTTTCTTTTTTATTTATCAAAAATAAAAAACCAACTAATTTTAATAAATCGTTGGTTTAATTTCTTTTTTATCGTATTTGATTTAAAATATTTTCAATATTGTTAACTTTGTCAATTAAAGCTTCCATAATTTGTTCTAAATTACTTAAATTGTTTTCTGTTGTTGTTTTAATTTCGTTAATTAAATCACTAATTGTATTTTTGATATTATTTTCAACCATATAATTTCTCCTTTCTAATTTTTAATATTAATAATTCATCATTTATTTTTCTTAAAAATTAATTTTTTAATAATTTGATGGTTATTTTTGCATTGTAAAGTCAAAAATCAAAGATTATAACTTATTTTTTGTTTATTAATAAATTCTAATCTTGCTAAACAATGCCGAGCATACTTTTTACAATATCAGCCGCCTTTTTTGTTTTTGGTTAATTTTGTAAAGTACTCATTGATATAACACTGACATTCATTAATTAATCCTCTCTTATTTGTTAATTTAATTTTTAACTCTTTTCAACAGAGTTCTTTTAAAGACACTTTCAAATCCTCCTTATAAATAGTAAGATTTCTAAATTTTTTTATTGTGGAACACTTACCCTTTAACCATTGCAGGTTAAAGATTTATCCCCAAACCACAATAACTCTTTTATATTGCCTAAAAGAATTGCCTCCATTATGTCGTAGCGGTACGGCCACCCCTATATTGTTTATCCTCGCTTGCTTGGTTTTACGACATTCCAAGTAGGAGAGTTTTATTCGGTTGGTTTTGCTGTTATTTTCTTAAACTAAGCAAGGTTAACGACAATTTTAACCTAATTAAAAAAGATAGAATTTTATATCTATCTTTTTCTTAGTTTTTGGAAATTTTATACCAACCGAATATTTTACGCGGTCGAACATAACCAATTAAAACGGTATAGTAGTTTGCTACGACAAACATAAATGCTGATTGAAATCAACCAATAAAACGACTTACCGTTGGATTTTCTTCATCAAAAATATTAATTAATGACTTTCGTCGCATATTTCCAATATTAAATTCTAAAATCAATAATGGGATTGAACATGTCACAATAGCTAAAACATATAAAACAAAAAAAGCTAATCCGCCATTTGCTTTTAATAAAGTTGGAAACCCTCAAACATTACCTAGGCCAATTGCTGCCCCTAATGTTGAAACAATGAAACCAAACTTGCTAACATGTCTTTTTTTCTTCATATTCTTTTCTTCTCCTTTAATATATAATAAAAATAACACCTTGCATTATTTTACATTTTTTTCTTATTAACAAATTTATATGAGCAAAGATTATATAGTGTTCCTAACCCAAAAACTAAACTAGAGATAGCAATAAATGCAATAATAAATCATACGACCCCAGGAATCCCTGCTAATGATTTATGAACATTTAAGAAAAAATATTGATAGGGAAATACTTTTCCTGCTTGTCAACGGAATTCACCACGAATCATATTAACAATTGCTCATATAATTGGATAAAAATAAAATTTTCAAAGATCTTCTCGTCAATAAAGTTTTGTTGTTTTGATATTATTTTGCCGTTCCATAAAAAATAAGAAATAAACAATCATTGCAATTGGACAAATCACATGTTGAATTGTTGAATATATTCAAGCTTTTCAAGTATGTGGTTGATCAACTGGTAATAACATTAAATTAAAAATTAAAAAAGTAATACTAATATAAATTGTGATTGCTAAGGTCATATTATAACCTAATCATTTACTTTTACCTTCATATTTAGGAAATAACCCTGCTCCAAGAAATCAAGCAAAGACTAATAAATTTGATTGGATTGTAAAATAACTAAAATAATTAAACGTATAATCTCCTTTATCATTAATAAAGTTCTCTATTGCTGCTTCTGATCATCCTGGATTTTTAACAGTAATAGTAATTCCATGCACATAGCTTTCAATTAACGCAGTAAAAATACCAATGCCAATTAAAATTGCAAATAATAATTTATAATAAACTCGCCAGTCCTTCCAAGTTTCTTTATTGCAAAACATTTAATTTCTCCTTCTATATATCTACTTAAATTATTATATAATTAAAAAAATACTAATTTTACCTTTTTTTGGAAAATTAATATTTTATTTTTAATTTATTTAGTTGATTTTTGATAAACTGATGCTTTAGTTTTGTTTCGTCCAAATTTTTCAAACTTAACAATCCCATCAATTAAAGAAAATAAGGTATCATCACCACCACGGCCAACATTTACACCTGGATGAATTTTTGTTCCCCGTTGACGGTAAATTATTGAACCAGCTCGAATTGCTTGACCATCAGCTCTTTTTGCTCCTAAGCGTTTTGAATGTGAATCGCGGCCATTTTTAGTTGACCCTACTCCTTTTTTTGAAGCAAATAACTGTAATCCTAATAAGAACTTCATCATTATTTTTCAACCTCCTTTATACTAATAAATTCTTGGTATTGCTGATAAATTGTTAAAAATTGATAATACATTGTCTGTAAAATAACTTGTAAATCAGAACTATTATTTATTACTGTAATAGTAACTAATCCTTCATTAATAATAAACTCACAACTCTCTGGTTTAATCTGATCGATTGCATTTAAACCTCCTGTTGTAATTCCTGTTATTGCTGCGCAAACAAGGTCTTTACCATATTCAGCTGTTTTCGCATGACCAGTAATTTCAATCTTTATAAATTTCTGTTCAGTTTTATTAATTATAATTTTAATCATAATTATTTTTCATTTTTATCTGTTTTTGTTACTGGTTTTTTTGTTGTTGATGATTTTTCATTTTTTGTCACAGGTTTCGCGGCAGTTGTTGATTTCACTGTTGTTGGTTTCACTGATGCTGATTTTTCCATAGCCGGTTTTACCGATGGTTTTTGTACAGCACTTGTTGTTGAGCTAGCAACAGTCTTTACTGTTGCTGGTTTTTCCGCAACAGCTTTTGCCACAGTAGGTTTATTTTCACCTGTTGATTTTGCTGCGCCTGCCAACATAATTTGATCAATTTTAATTTTTGTATATGGCTGACGATGACCATACTTCTTATGTTGTGTTTTTTTTGGTTTATAATGAAACACAACAATTTTCTTTTGCTTTCCTTGCTTTAAAATTGTTCCTGTCACTGATGCCCCTTTTAAAAAGGGTGTTCCGACTTTTCCATCGACCATTAACACTTCAGTAAAATTAACTTGTTCACCTTCATTACCATTTAACATTTCAACAAAGATTTCATCACCTTGAGAAACACGTAATTGTTTCCCCCCAGTTTTAATTATTGCAAACATATTTACACCTCCAGTTTATACTCGCCTTGTAAGTAGATAAGTATTCCATATCCTTTAGTTACTTAAAAGTCAAAGAGCGGTTGAAACTGAAACAACCATTATTAATTATATCGTTATCTTAAAAAAATTCAATAAATTTTTACTTTTTTATATAATTTCATTCTTTAAAAGTTTTTAAAATTTAAATTATTTTCTCATAAATTGCGTATTTTTACAGAAATCATCTGATATTTTATAAAAATAACTCATTATTATATTAATTAATATAATAACGCATTTTTCTTTAACAAAACGAAAATTATCGAAAAATTATGTCCCTAAACTTTCTTAGGTTTGATAATATGCACATCAATTTTTTCAAATTGATCTTTAATAACAGGTCGACCATTCTTAATCATTGTAATTGCTTTTAAGACAGCCTGTTCAGCCATTAATGTTGGCTGTTGTTGCACTGTTGCAAACATATTAGCAACATTACTTTCTCAATTTTCAATTTGATTTAAAGCATCCGTAATAGCATCAAATCCAATTACTAAATGGTGTTTATCTAATCATTTGGGAGCTGCTTGTTTTAAGCCTTGAATAGCTCCTAAAGCCATATTATCATTGTGAGTAAAAATAACATCTGCAGTTTTAACTTTATTAATATTTTGCGTAATATTAATAACCGCTTGTGACATATCAAAGTTCGCAACCTGCGGAGTATCACCAGTGACATTAAGGATTTGATCTGGGCGACTTTTCATAAAACCTTGATGCCGATCTTGCGCAGCATTAGAATTTTGCGTTCCTCATAATTCATATACTTTTATTTGTGGATTAGTTTGAGAAATTACACCGACTGTTGTTAAATAAGCATAAATATCTTCTTGTAACTTTTGCGCTGCTGTCACATTATCTGTCGCAAAAATATAATCTTGATAACCACGATCTTGATAAGCTCGATCAACACTAACAAAAGGCACATTCGCGGCATTAATTATCCGGGCGGCGGAATATAATGTTGAATCAACCGGATTAATAATAATTGCTAAATCACCCTTGATAATTGCATTTTGAACATTTGTTAATTCTTGCCCAGTATCTCCATTTGGTGATGCTGGAGTTGAACTATCATATTCATTTAAGCCATAACCATACTGGTTGGCAAGAGTACGTGCTTCATCTAACATAATTTGAAAATAAGGATTTGTTTTAGTAGAAACAATAAAAGCAATTTTCGGACGCCGATCAAAATTACAACTAATGAGATTAATACTTAATGAAAACAATATTACACTAGCTGTTACAAAACTTAAAATTCTTTTCATCTTTTAAAACCGATAAAAAAGCCGTTGACAATAAGTCTTAACATTAACTAAAATTGGATAATCACGGTCCAATAAAACAGCTAGCAAAATAACAAGACCTTTGATTATCAATTACACATTGGGATTAATATCAATTAAAATTAAAGCATTTGATAAAATACTCAAAGTCAATCAACCAATAATTGTATTAAGAATGCCACCTTTTCCACCTGCTAAACTGGTTCCACCAAGAACTACCGCCGCAATTGCATTTAATTCTCAACCATTTCCATCAGCTGGTGAAATAGCTCCTACACGCCCCAAATATAGTAACATTCCAACACCAGTTAATAATCCACTTAAAGCATAAGCACTTAATTTTATTAAATTAACTCGAATCCCTGATAATAATGCCGCATTTTCATTACCACCAACAGCATAGAGATAACGACCATATTTATAAAATTTAGTAACAATATACGTAATAATCGCAATTATTAAAAATAAAAAAATACTAAATGGTAATGCGCCTAAATTTCCTAAACTAATAAAATCTATCCCCAACTACCGTTGAATCAATTGCTTTGACAGAAAATGCTTTTAAAAACTGTGTTTGATCTATATTAGCATATAAAACTCCCTTTGCCCCTAAAGTCACAATAATATTCTTCACACCCTGCTTTAAGAGTTTTCGGGTGGATGCAATAAATTCTGTTTCATTTATTAAAGGGTAACTGGTATTTGTGATCACTTGTAATTCTGTTTCATTTGGAATTAAAAAATCACAATATTCTAAAATCTTTTTTGTTAATTCTCTTGCTGGCGCACAATTTAGAATTGTTGTTTTACCAAGTTGTTTCGCTTTTTGTAAGACATATTCAACCGTAACAATTGGAATTTCTAACTGACAAACAACATAATCGGTTTCAACAATTAATCCTTCTAATTCATCGATATCAGGAACTAGTAACTCATAATTTGCTCCTGGATAAACAACAATTTGATTGTTACCTGTTTCATCCACAATAATTGATGCTAAACCAGAAGAAACTTCTTTTGAAAATCTAATCCCAGTTGTTTTTACTTGATTAAATTTTAAATTAGAACATAATTCATGACCATAATTATCATCGCCAACAACCCCAATCATCGTGACATCACTTTCTAATCGTGCTAAGGCTACTGCTTGATTTGCACCTTTCCCACCACAATATTCTTTATAATTATTACTTATAATTGTTTCACCTAAATTGGGTAACCGTTTACACTCAAACGATAAATCCATATTAATTGAACCAACAACTAAAACTTTTTGCATAAAGATATCGTTTCCTTCCTATTATTTTGCAATAATTACATTATTTAATCTAAATGGTGGAATACTATCTGAAATAATTCTTAAATTATGATGACCAATAATCTTACAAAATCCTTTTCCCATAAATTTACTACTATCAGCTAAAATAAAACTTTGTTTTGCTAATGATATTACTTTTTGTTTAATTTCAGCATCTTCTAAACTAGTAGTATAAATACCATTTATTGATATTTTACTTGTCCCAATAAAAATTTTCGAAAAATTAAATTTCTCTAAACTATCAAGGGCTAATGGTCCTATTAATGAATTTTTACGAACCATTAACTCACCACCAGTTAAAATCCCACTTAATTTTAAAGCCTTTATTTGTAAAAATAAATCAATAGAATTAGTAATAATTTTAATCTGATAAGAACGTAAAAATGGCAGCATTAAATAACTCGTTGTACTATTATCAATAAAGATATAATCATTATCACCTAAATATTCACAAGCAAACTTTGCAATTTTCTGTTTTTTTAAAAAATTAAGATCTTGTTTTTGTCAAAATGTATCATCTTCAGCAAGGCTTTGAATTGATTTAATACCACCCGATATTTTAATTAATAAACCTTGTTGTTCTAAAATAATAACATCACGTTGAATTGTCGTTACGGAAACTTGCAATAACAAAGCTAATTCTTCTAATTTACTAAATCCTTTGCTATCCAGATATTCTAAAATTCGTTTTTGCCGTTCTGCTATTAAAATTTTCATTTATTCCTCCATCTAATTCAATTATATCTAAATTGTTTCTAATAGTATTATTCCAATATAATTGTGCAAAATTAAACAAAAAATAGTCTATAAATCAAAGTGATTTCAATTGTAAAATAAAAATAGCAAAGTATTATGCAAAATTAAGCATTGTTTTAGGAACAAAATAAAAAAATAGTTCTTATCTTTTGCAAACATTTAATCTTTTTTACACATAAATCATTTACCAATCAAACATAATGAAATAATTCTTTTCATTTAACTTTTATTTTATTAAACAAAATATGTTAAAATGTTTAAGACTTAGTGTTAATAAACGCTAATAATTTTGTTTAAGTTTAACAAAAACACGATATAATAGAAAAAACTTGAGGTGGATGAAAGAAATGAAACGTAAAAAGTATCGACAGAACCCCAAAATTAAGCGAATGTTCCGAATTAAGGGAGAATACGAAGCAACAAAATTAGCACAAAATTTTGTTCGTTACATGACAAACCCTTTCCAAGACAAACGAATTCGTAATGAATTAATTGATACTGAAAATGAAATATATATGACTGAAGTGAGCAATGATGTTGATAAAACTTACACTGTTGCGATTAGTACCCAATTAGACTATCAAGAAGATGCGGCACGAGTAAAAGAATTAGTAAAAAACTATGTTGACAATGACTTAGATTTTTTATGATACACAATTGGTGAAAAAATTGATGAAAAAGAACAGGCTTTTTTTGAATCATTAGGTTTTGTCCAAAATGAAATTTTAGTTGGAATGGTGCTTGATTTAACAAAATGAAAAAAACATAAAGTAAAAGTTGATAAAAGTATCAAATTTAGACGTGTCAATGACAACAAACGATTAACTGATTTTAGCAAAATTTTGGAAAGTGCAATGGGGCCAAAAAGTTGGGACTACGCTTTTTATAAAACATTATTAAAAATAAATAAGGAAAAAGATATTGCCGAAATTGATTTACTATATAAAAATGATCTTCCTGCGGCAACTGGAAATATTTATTTTGAAAAAGATATTGCAATTATTGATGATATTTCAACTCATCAAAATTTTCGGCGTCAAGGATTAGCAAAACTGATGATGAATCATTTAATTAAACGTGTTCATAGTCAAAATTATGATTTAGTTGGTTTAATTGCTACACCACAAGGCTATAATGTTTATCATAAATTAGGTTTTCGACCAATTAATTTATACTTAAGTGAATATGTCACAAAAACAAAAGGAAATAATTTAACTCAAATTGCAACTAAAATTAGTAAGGGTAAAATTAAAAACCTTCAAATAATTAAAGCCACAACGCTTAATAATATGATTAAAAATTTAAGTTGTAAAAAATGTAATCGTGAAATTCTTGATCAGAAATACCTCCTTGCAATAACCCTGCTAAGTGAGTTTGTTATCAATAATTATCATCAAAATTGTTATAGTTTTTCGGCCAAAGATAAGTGGATTTTGCTTGTTGAAAAGGACTAAAATAAAATAAAAAAAATTAGAGATTTACCTAATTTTTTTATGTTTATGTTTTAATTTTAATCCTTTTTTTCAGTTGTAAATCAGTTTGAAATTCACTAAAATATGGGTCTGGTTCATCAACTAATTTAGTATGATGTTTTTTTCAGTAATAAACTAAAATCGGAATAATAATTGCTGCAGCAATTAAATCATTTAAACCAATAAAAACATAATAGTATATTGGATTTCCAGTTGCCTGACTAGCACCATATCCAATGCCAATTAACGGTAAAATAACAATAAGGGAACGCAAACTACTTGTAAAAGTTGCCAAAATTGAACGATTAATCCCTTGAAATAATGTTAAAGCAATATAAGTTAACGAACAAAATGGATATGTCATAAAGTTTAACACAATTCATCAACGATATTTAGCCGCATCTTCGGGACGTAAAGCAAATAAAATCATCATATCTTTACCAAATAAGATAAAAACAAATAACATTAAACAAAATCAAATAATAATTAGTAAACTAACTCGTTTTAGAACTTCTCAAATTCGAGCATATTTTTTTGCCCCATAGTTATACGCAATAATACTCCGGGCCCCTTGCGTAACCCCTATTCCAGCAGATAACACTAAAGTCATTCATGGCACAATCGAAGAATAAAGTTCTTGTAACACAGAAACTCCATTATGATACTCTTGATTTGGAAGTTGAATAACAAGAGATGTTGCAACATATGAAGTAACAACTAAAGCAGCATTATTAATAAAGTTTGGTAACCCTGCTTTGGTGAAATCCGCCACGTTTTTTCCTTCAATATGTAATAAATCTCTTCAATAAAATTTTGAATAACTATTCTTTGTTTTAAAAACAATAATTAATCCTCATATTACTTGCACTGTTCATGAAAAGACTGTTCCTAACATTGCTCCTGACATTCCTAAATGACAAACCTTCATAAAGAAAATTGCTGCCACCGCATTAGTAACAAGAGAAGTTAAGATCATTATTATTACTCATTTCATCCGTCCTTCACTACGAATTAATGACATAAAATAATAGCTTAAAAACATCACTGGTGCGGCAGCTAGCATTGGAAATGAATATTGTCAACATAAACGTTCCGTAATTGGATTATAATATTCCCCCATTTGTGAAGTAATAAAAACAGCATTTCATCCTGGAAACACAATACAGAAAATTGCAAATGCTACTATTATTGAAAAAAGAACTGTTGTTGAAAAACCATTTCCAGCAATCCGACGCATTTTTGCAATGTCACGTTGACCATAAGCAATTGAAAAATTCATCGCACAACCCATCCCAATCATAATACTAAATGATCATTGTAAATTATATGTCTGGGAAGCATATTGAGTTGCAACATTAATAAAAGAACGCATATCAGCTAATGGAACAACTGACACCTTAATCCCTTTCAATTGATTATAAGCATCAACATAAAACTGATCATGCACTAAATCAGGAGCTGCAAAAGATAAAGCTAAACTTTTATCAATAATATTATATAATCCTTGCACAATCATTAAAAAAACAGTTGGTAAGCAAAAATAAGCAATTGCTTTCCATGGTTTTTCAAATCGTAATTTTTTCTCACGAACTGTTAAAACTTCCGACAATCTAATTCACCCTCTTTCAGCAAAAAAAAGAAAAAAACCTTACTAAGTAAAGTAATTTATTAAGCTATTATTATAACCTTTTTTATTATAGCTCAAAAAATAATTTATTTAAGGTTTTTTATTAAAAATAATTTTTATTAATTACTTAATGCACTTGCTTTTCCAAATCCTTTATTAACTGAAAATACAACACGATCATAAATTTCACTAATATTTGTTACAAATGGTTTAATTGTAATTAAAATTATTTTTTGTTCAAAAGCATTGTAAGCAATATCTTTAATCTGCTCAGTTGCTTTTTCTAAATGTAAAATTAATGAACTTTCTAATTTTTCAATAATTGGAATGTTCAATTTTTTAACTACCGCTTCAAAATCATTTAACATTGGCTGTTCCATTACGGTAAATTGATAATAATTTTGGTTAGAATTAATAACAGCTCCTGAAAATACAACTTTACCATAATTTAAAATTGTGATTTCATCCGCAAGATCTTGTAATTCTGTTAAAATATGGGAACAAATTAAGATTGTTTTTCCTTGTTTTTTAACACGAATCAGATCATTAAATAACTCTTGACGAGCAGTTGGATCTAAATTAGCAGCTGGCTCATCTAAAATTAATACTTTTGGATCAGCAATTAAAGCTTGGGCTAATAATACTTTTTTCTTCATTCCTGATGAAAAAGTATTTGGATTTTTATTACGAAATTTTCATAAATTTAAATTCTCTAAAATTTTCTTTGCTTTTATTTTCCCATCTTTATAAGGAATATCCCGCAAATAACTCATTTCAACTAAATACTGATAAACATTCAAATGTTTAGGAAAACGGGCATTTTCCGGAATATATCCAATAATTTTTTTAGCATCTGATGAGTTCGCCTTTAACCCATCAATCCCAAAATAACCATTTGTTGGAATAATTGCTCCAATTAAAGATTTAATCGTTGTTGTTTTACCACTTCCGTTTGGACCAATAAAACCATGAATTTTACCACTTGCAACTTTCATATCAATATTATCAACAGCAACGAACTTTTTAAATCTTTTTGTAAATTCAGAAATTTCAATCGCTAAATTAGGATTAGGTTTAAAATCATTTTTCTTTGTTTTCATAACTATACAAAATCCTTTCTTGTAATTCATCATAATGTTAATCCTGCTAATCCTAATGTTACTAATAAATAACCTGCATACATTCCTGCTAGACTAGTCAAAGTTACTGATTCATTAAAATTAGCGACTAAGAAATATTTTTTAAATGTTCCACTATTTTCAACATTATATTCAACAGTATTAATTTTTGCTGTTAAATAATTATTTACGGGTAATAACATTGATGTAGTCATGCCATCTTGTCCCATCAAACTTCCACGGGCATCACCTGTTCACATAACAACTCATTGCTGTCAAGGATTTAAATAAGCCATTAATTTATATTGCGTTTCAGCCTTTTTAATATCATTTAATTCCGCATTAGCCAAATTATTATTATCAAAAAGATTAGTATCCGAATATTGAACATATAAACCTTGGTTTAATCAATAAGACATTTGCCACACAAACTGATAGTAAATTGATAGTGCTGGATCATTAACATATAAATTTTGTAAATACAAATTATTTTTTAAGAAATTTAGCAAGTCTTCAGAGAAATTGCTAAAACTCTTGTGGCTATTTTCCGATAAAGCACCTGAAATAGTACTTGTAATTTCATTTGGCAAAATAAGATCACCCACGTTAGTTCTAAAATTAAATGGATCTTTATAATCATAACTTAAAAATGTTGGGGAGAAAATGCCTTTATCATACATTGCTTTCATAATTTTATAAATTTGTTTTGATGAATTAGTTTTTAACTTACTTTGATCCAAAACATTTAAGTTTATTTTTGATTCTGATGGTTTTACTGACGAAATAGTAACACCTTCTTGCCCTGATATTTCTTGATAAAATTGTCTTAAAATATTAATTCCTTTATTAGGATTATCCAAAAAGTTAATTTTCTTACCATTAATATTACTAATTTCAGAAAATTGTTTTGGATTATAACCATCAAGTTTTAAGACATAATCGTTAATTAATGTTCCTAAATTTGAATAACTTGTTGGTTTTTTCTTAACCTCTGCCACAAAATCATCTCAATTAATTTTATTTTTTCCAGTATCTGTTACTGCATTTTGAATAGCTTTATCAATATCATTTGCCAGGTTCGTAACATTAAATGCCCCAACATCTTCATTCTTAAAATTATATGACGACTTAAGTTGAAGTTTATTATCATAATTTCAGACTGGTCACCCAGCTGGATCAAGCAGATTATTATAGGTTTCAATAACCGCCGAATCATTAAACTTAATTGAGCTTTTTGCTATATCTGTTGTCCGCATTAAATATGCTGAAGATTTGTCTGCAATTTTAGAAGTGTTATACATAAGTGGAATCATTGCTCCAATTATTGTTAAAAAACCAATTGTAAATAAAATTCCAATAACTCCCTTAGCATTTAACCCCAATGAAATTAAAATTCCAATTGTTGTTAAAAATAATTGTAAAATAATACTTGTTAGTATCATAAAATTAATTTTACTAAAAATTACTTTTCCCATGGCCGCTCCTTTTGGACCAATTCCTAATGAAATTAAAGGGGGCACTAGTAATATTATTAATGAATATCCTAAGCATAAAAATTGTAAAGCTAGCCATTTTTCAATAATCATTCTTGTCCGTGAAATTGGAATTGACGAAAAAATTAGTAATGTTCCATCTTCAATTTCATCCCGAATTAATTGTACGGCTTTAAAACCAATAAACATTGATGTTAAACCAAAATATAACATATATCAAATTCATGAATAAATAACAAATATTGATTTTGCTACCTCGCTATAATCACCGCTAATACTGTCATTCATTGTTGTTCCCATTGATATTGTCATAATTAAACCTACCGCAAATGTCAAACCAAACATTATATATGTTGATGGCGATTTTAACATTTTAATTAAAGTATAATGCAACATCTTTAATGAAAATAAACGCTTTAATTTTTCTTTCAAATCTGATTTCTTCTTAATATTTATTGTCTCTGTTCCCTCATTATGAGTCATGTTTTTTCCTCCTTTTTTTTGGTAAATACTTTCTCATTTTAGAAACTATAAAATAATTATAAACAAAAAAAAGACTTTATTTATTTTTTAATTAAAATTTTGAATTTCTTTTTTGTTATTCTTTATCAAATAATTTAAGGCCACGTTCTTTTGCTTTTGTTTTCTTAATTTTTTTAATTGATGCTTTAATATGGTCACGCCGTATATGTTGTTTTAATGCGGTGATCTCTTCTTTTCGTTTCTTTTTATATCCTGGTTTGACCTTCTTATTATTATCCTTTGTTTTATAGCGATGAATAATTTTATTAATTTCATTGTTAACTTGCCCTGAATTTTGTTTTTTTGGTTTGCTAATTCCTAAATCAGTATCGACTAATTCATTATTCTGATTTCATTTCTGATATTTAAAGATAATTCCTTTTGTAATTAACTGCTGAACTAAAGTTAAATTTTTTGTATCATAGAGTACATAACTACAACCAGTATAATTTGCTCGTCCAGTACGACCACTACGATGAATATAATATTCTAAATCATTTGGTAAATCAATTGAGATAACATGACTAATACCAATAAAATCAATGCCCCTTGCCGCAATATCACTCGCAATGACATATTTATATTCTAAATTACGAATTCTTTTGACAACTTGTGTTCTAAAACGGGGTTCTAACCCAGCGTGCAATTGGGCTACCGAATAATTATGTTCTAATAATAAATCATAATATTTTTTAATATCCTCTTTTTTATTAACAAAAATTAGGCATAAATAAGGATCGAATGTTTTTAGAAGTTTTAATAAAATATTACTTCGCTCTTGATGTTTAGTTGGAATTAAAATATGCGTAATATTTTGATTAGATATTTTATTAGCATTTAAATCTAAATAATACGGATTTTTCAAATATTTTATTAAAAATGGTTTCAACTCTTCTGGAATTGTTGCGGAAAAAACAGAAACTTGAACATTAGGATTAACCTTACTTAAAATATAATCAACATTTTCAATAAAACCTAAATCAAAAATCATATCACATTCATCAATAATAAACGTTGTTAACTTTCCTAACTTTAAGCTCTGTTGTTCAAACAAATCTTTTAAGCGCGTTGGTGTTGCCACTATAATATGCGGTTGACTTCGTTCCAATTGTTCAATTTGACGTTTAATATCTTCACCACCAACAAAACAATTAACCTGTAATTTTGGTTGAAATCCTTTAAAAAAACGAATATTTTCATAAATTTGTTTTGCTAATTCACGGGTTGGTGCAACAATAATTGCCTGAATGTTTAATTGATCGTAATCCAAATTATTTAAAATTGGTAAACAAAAAGCATGCGTTTTACCAGTACCAGTATGCGCTTTGCAAATAACATTTTGATGTTTTAATAACAATGGAATAACTTTTTTTTGAACCATCGTTGGGTTGGAAAAATTTAATTTTTCTAAACTTAAATTTAAAAATCTTTTTAAACCTAAATTATCAAATTTATTCATTGTTAACACATCCTTCCAATATGAAAATTATAACATAAATAAAAAATGAAATTATTGCTAATTTCATCGTTTAAAATGTTATTTGCCAATTACAGCATGAAACTTTTCGGTATCTGGTTTTTTACTATATTTAATTTTAAAAAGTTCTTGTTCTTTGTTAAAAACATCTTGCGCTTGGTCTAATAAATTAGTCCAATATTCTTTTGTTTTTGCTAAATCAGTTGCTTGTGCTTGCCCTTTTTTAATAGCTTTCATCCCTTTTCTTAATGCTTTTTTTCGATAAATTATTGTTTTATGAAGATTTTTCTTAGCATCTAAATATTCAATTGAATATGGGCGTGTCATTGCTTTAACCATTTTCAGCGTTACATAAAACCCAATAATTGTTAAAATTGGAATTGCAACTAATAACACAATAAGAATACTTCCGACTACTGCTGCAAAATTTGTCCCAACGGGAAGTTCATAGTCTTGTGGTCACTGAATTATACCATTTACAACACTTCCCGGTTGGTTTAATCATTTCATTAAATCCATTGTTTGGTCATTAATAGTGACATAATTAGAATATCCTCAAATAAAACTGCCCCCCGAAACTAACCGCATTAATTTACCAAGTCCTATTTCAGCAATTAACTGATAACCATTTCCATCAAAGGTTTTAATATCATTATAATTAACAGGCAGTCCCTTTCCTTCTCAATAATAACCGTCATAATGAACAGTTAAAAAAGATAATGCTAAAATTAAAATAATTAAAATAATGATTCAAATTAAACTAATACTTCATTTCGCGAATGTTTTCATAATCTAATTTCTTCCCCCTTATTTAAGATTATTATAGTACTAATTACTTAAAATTCTTAATTTTATTTTTCTATTTTTGACAAAACAGAAAAAATATTAATAAAAACTTTAAATAAAACAATAACTAGTTTCTCCCAGTTATTGTTGTTATTTTGATTTATTTTTTACTTAGTTTTTACTGAAACTTTTTTACTTGTAGTTTTTTTCCTACTTTTCCCCTAGATTGTCCATTTTTGACTTCTTCAACTTTTTTAGTAGCTTCTTTACGATTCTGGGCTGCAACTGCTTTACGCTGTGGTGATGTTTTTCCTAATCTCGCTGCAATTAGAGTTTTTGCAGTAATTGCTGTTGCAGCTGCTGTCCCATCTTTGCCACGATAATCAGTTACTGTTTTAGTGTAAACATCTCCAGATGAACGATCAATTGATCTTTTCATTGCTGGTGTTGAATCTATCACTGCTTGCTCCTTAATAAATAGTCATTTTTCTTCGACTTTACTTTTTGCTACTGTTTTTTTATGTTGAGATGCTTTGCCATTTTTAATAGTTTTTAAGCTTGCCGCCATCTTCAATCTCCTTTCATATGTTGCTATCTTAGCTTTATAATAAATGTAATATTTTAAGGAAGATACTACTCTATGCCTTAAATATAGACTATATAATTGTATCAAATTTAAGTAAATTAACAAATAACTTTAATAAATTATTTTAAAATGATAAAATTAACATTTTTTAGTTGTATTATTATATAAATAGATAAAATGGATGGTGAAAAAAATGAAAGTTGTAAAAGTAACACCCCGCGGATACTGTCTTGGGGTTGTTAAGTCAATTAAATGAGCAAAAGAGGCAGCAATAAAATATGCTGGACGGGACATTTATATGTTAGGTTATTTAGTCCATAATCGCCATGTAATTGATGAAATTGTGAAATTAGGAGTCATCCCAATTAATGATTTTAAACTTAATCGGTTAGATTTAATTAAAACATTACCAGACAATGCTGTTGTCATTTTAAGCGCCCATGGTAGTGATGATCGAATTAAAGACATTGCTCAAACAAAAAACATTACCCTTGTTGATACCGAGTGTGAATGAGTAACGGTAACAAAAGATCTAATTAAAGAATACTTAGTAAAAAACAACTATCAGATTATTTTTATTGGTAAGCACTTTCATCCAGAAACAAATGCCATGTTAGCAATTAACCCGAGCATTAAACTTGTCACAACGGCAGAAGAAGTTGATACGGTGCTACCAACCCTTGACCCAAATAAAAAAATCTTAATTACAAATCAAACAACTTTATCAAAGATTGATATTGAAGCAATTGTTGAAAAAATCAAACAATTAGTTCCGAATGAAATTATTTTTAAAAATGATTTATGTAATGCAACATTGGAGCGGCAAAATGCTGTTTTAAATTTAGATTCAAACACAATTGATCTCTTATTAGTAGTTGGCGATGAACGTAGTAGTAACACCCTAAAATTAGTCGAAATGGGGGAACAAATTGGAATCAAATCATATCGAATTAATGATAAAACTGATATTAATCCTAATTGATTAATCAATAAAACTTGTGTTGCTGTTACTGCTGGTGCTTCAACACCAAGTATTATTCAGTTAGAAGTTATTCGTTTTTTAGAAAACATCTAAAATAAAAATATTATTAACGATAATTAATAATATTTTTAATATGATAATCAGTAATTGCCAAAGTTGGAAATTTCCGTCTTAAATAACCGGCAAAAGCAATACTAAAAAAATCTTCCATATAATGATTGAAACAAACAACAGCAAGTTGTTTTTCATTTGCTAATATTCACTGGTCTCATTTTACTTCTCCTGTGATAAAAAGATCAACTTCCTTACCATTAATCTTTGAAATAACATCCCCACCAGCACCAGCTGCTAAGGCAACTGTTATTATTGATTGATAACAATTTGTTAGATTATGTTGAACAGTTTCAATCTTAAAGATTGTTTTTAACTTTGTAATAATTTCATCAGCCGTTAATGTTACATAACCAATTTTCGTAAAAGGATCATTAGGAAATGAAATAATCTTCTGTGAATTTAATTCTTGTAAAATTAATTCATTCAATAAACCATCATAATTAGTATGTAACGCATAAACTGATATTTCGGATTGCTTTAACTGTTTTAAGATCTCTTGCTTATACTCAATCTGTTGTCACATTTTTTTCTTGCCAAAGCAAAAAGGATGATGAGTAATAATCACATTAGCTTTCTTAGCAATTGCTGCTTTTATTACTTCTGTTGTTAAATCTAAACTAACAAGAATTCCACTTACCGTATTATGTTTATTCCCATATTGATAACCACTATAATCTCACTTCGCAGCTGTTGCCAATGAAAAGTCACTTTCAATTTGCTGGTATAATTTCTTAATTAACATTAAAGCACCTTATTTATAATTTTCAATTTTGTTTTTATTTCTTGATAACGTTTTGTTTTTATTGGAATTCTGTTCAATAATGTCTGATAATAATCATTTTTTAATAATCATTTTTCTTGAAACAATTTACTTCGTTCTTTGCGTAATAATGGGCCGAAAAGAATATCTTTCCTATTTTTAACTTTTTGTCCCGCAACTTTATTAATAACAATAATTTCATAAATAATTTCATTTTCTTCAATTAACAGTTCTTTTTCAATAAAATACTTTTGTTGTTTAACTCATTCTCGTAACAAAAAAGAATCATCATTTGGACACAATATGTAACGATCAATTAAATCACAATCTTGCTCCAATATTTTAAAAATACTAGTACTACCTAAGCCCGAAATAATGCATGAATCAATTTTGATATTAGTAAGGCCTTGTAATCCATCGGCTAAAATTGGAGTAATAATATCACCAACTTGATATTTCGCAATTTTTTTTTTCGCTTGTTCTAATGGTTTTTCGGCAATATCACATGCATATGCTTTTGTAATTAAATTTCCTTTTGCTAAATAAATTGGAATCATGGCATGATCAGTTCCAATATCACAAATAACATCTTTATCATTAACTTGTTTGGCAATTAATAATAAACGTTCTGATAATTTATCCATCGTTAAAACACCTATCCTTTAAAAAAGTCTTTTAATACTTTTGCTTTTGAATTAGCTGAGTTTGGTTTAAATTTACGAATTGTTTTTGCTTCAATTTGACGAATTCTTTCCCGAGTAACTTTAAATTCTTTTCCGACTTCTTCTAAAGTTTTTGGCGAATCATATTTTGACAAGTGTTTATCAATTAGTTTATTTTTTCGACTCTGTACCTTTTCAATTGGGGTATCATAGTGAATATCTAATGCTTTCACTGTTTGCACTAATTCTGGAAAAGTTTCATCTTCACATTCTTTTGCCAATCTTAAAACTGTTCTTAATTTTGTTGGTAAAATTCCAAACCGCATTCTAATTACTTTTTCCTCACGGGCTGATAAAATTTCATAAAAAACTTCATCAATTACTTCACGTAATGATTCTTTTTCAGCATATTCATCTGGTGTAAAAATATCTTTATCATCAACAAAATCACCAAAATGAGTGTCATCTTCATCACCAATTGGTTTTTCTAATGAAACTGGTTCAATTGACAAACGCTTAATTTCACGGACTTTTTCCCCCGTGATTCCTTGTCCCATTCTTTCAGCAATTTCATTAAAACTTGGTTCACGACCTAATTCTTGTGTTAATTGTCGTTCAATTCTTGTTAATTTATTAATTGTTTCAACCATATGAACTGGAATTCGAATTGTTCGTGCTTGATCAGCAATTGCCCGGGTAATGGCTTGTCGAATTCATCATGTCGCATATGTTGAAAACTTAAATCCACGAGTATAATCAAACTTATCAACCGCTTTCATTAATCCAATGTTTCCTTCTTCAATTAAATCAGAAAAATCCAAACCACGGTTTAAATGTTTACGAGCAACAGAGACTACTAATTTTAAATTTGAAGTAATTAATTTTTCACGACCATAACGTTTTTCTTCTGGATCTAATGATTCTAACATTTTTGCATATTTAATTTCTTCCTCACGCGTTAAAATCTTACTTGTTCCTAAAACATTAAAATATGCTTTAATAATATCTTGAATTTTAGTTTCGTTTGAAATACCTCCAACTTTGTATCGTAACTTATCCTCAGCTTGTTTTTTTCCTGGTTTAACTACTTCGACAACTTCTTCAGGTTCTTCGACAACAACATCATTAAATTCGACACCATTTGCCACTAATTCTTCAAAATATTCATCAACATCATTATCATCAATTTCAAAATGTTCATTAATTAAGGTAATTAATTTTTCTTGTCCAATTTCATTGTTATTTTCCTCTAAAAATTTACTAATATAATCTTTAAATTCATCAAAAGATTTCATTTCTTTGACGTCTTTTTTTGATAATCCCATTCTCTCTACCCCTTTTTAAATTTTAATCGTTGGTTCATTTTATCAATTTCCATTGAAATAGTTTGTTGTTCGATTAAATTATTTGCTTTTTCTAATTTATTTCATAGCATTGTAATCTCTTTTTCATTTGCAAAATCATCAATTAGTAGCGCATAGTCTTCTAATTCTTTCTTATTATATTTAGTTTTAATCGTTGATTTACTAATAATATCCATTAACATCTTCTTTAAATCCGGATCATTTATTTCATCACACAACATATTAATATTAACATTTTCTTCCCCTAAATGTCCATTATAATACATAATTATATCATTTGCCAACAATCGATAGTCATTAAAGTTTAAGTTTCCAATTTTTCTTTGATAAAAATCGGCCGCTTTTCGTGATGCAAGTAATTGCAACAACATATTTTGTTCTGCTAAAATATAACGTTTCAAATTCTTAATTTTATATTTTGTTTTGTTAACAACATCCCTGTTTTTTATGATTTCGGGTGTTGACTGCAACTGCGGTTGGGGCGATGAATCAGGGCCAGCACCTACTGGCATTGGGTTAGCCATCGAAATATTTGTAATAGCCTTATGATACATTTTAATTTGTTTAATTTTTGTTTGAATTGTTTCGTTTGAAATTCCAGTAATTTTGACCAAACTATTAATTGCTAATTCTTGTTCTATTGGGTTAGGACTAGCTTTAATTAATGTTCCGACAATATTAATGAATTCTGCTAATTCATTTGCTTCTTCTAAATTAAATTTATTTTTAAAATAATCAATTGCAAAATTAATTGGATGCATGGCATGGGTTAACATTGTATGAATTAATTCACCCTGACCACTATTAACTAATTCATCAGGGTCTTGCTGACTTTCATTTAAAACAATTTTAACTTTTAAATTATTAATCAATAATTTTGCCGCAACTTTCAAACTAGCATTAATTCCCGCTTGATCACCATCTAAAAATACTAAACACTCTTCTGTTAACTTTTTAATTTCCTTGATATGATAATCACTTAAATTAGTTCCCATTAAAGCAACAGTATTTTTAATATCCATTTTATCTAAACTAATAACATCCATATATCCTTCTAATAAGATTAAATTATTTTGTTGACGAATATATGGTTTTGCTCGATGAATATTATACATTAGTTTTTCTTTTTTAAAAACTTTTGTTTCCGGGGTATTTAAATATTTAGCAATTTTATCATCTTGACCAATCACTCGGCCCGAAAAACCAATAATATAACTATCTTCGTTTTTAATTGGGAACATTACCCGATTATTAAAATAATCATAAACATTACTATTTTTAATAGTAATTAAACCCGTTTGTTGAATATCATTAATCCGATAACCTTTTTTAATTAAAAACTGATATAAATGATCAAAACCACTCTCAGCATAACCAATATTAAATAATGCTATTTCTTGTTCTTGAATATTTCGGTTTGTTAAATAATCTTTTGCTGCATGGCCTTTTTTGGTTGCTAAATTATTACTAAAATATGCCGCGGCTAAAGCATTAATTTCAAAAATTAATTTATCGGTTTCATCATATTTTGCTTTTTCTTGATAAGTTGTTAACTCATCTAACGTAACATTCGCTATTATCGCGACTTTTTTTAATGCTTCAATAAAACTAATATTTTCAAATTCTTGTAAAAAAGTAAAAACATTCCCCCCCGCTGAGCAAGCGAAACAACGATAAATTTGCTTCTCTGGTGAAATACTCATTGAAGGATGTGAATCTTGATGAAATGGGCAAACAGCTCAATAATTACGACCCCGCTTTTCAAGGGATAAATACTCTGACATTACTGTAACAATATTTACTTTTGATCGAATTAAATCAATCTTGTCATTGTTGATTAATGCCATACCTTGCCCCTCCTTTAATTACCTTAATACAGCTATGAAATAATCTTCTAAATTAGCAATTGCAATCCTATCTTGTTCCATTGTATCCCGATTACGGATGGTAACTTTATTATCTTCTAATGATTCAAAATCAAAAGTGACACAAAATGGTGTTCCAATTGCATCTTGTCGACGGTAGCGTTTCCCAATATTTCCTGTTTCATCATAAGTACATTGAAATCGCTGCAATAATTTTTCATACACTTGATAAGCTGCCGCATTTAATTGTTTACTTAATGGAATAACAGCAAGTTGATATGGTGCTAATAACGGACTTAATTTTAAAACAATACGTGAATCATCATCACCAACTTTTTCAACATGGTAAGCATCATATAAAATTGCTAACATTAAACGCCCAACACCAACAGATGGTTCAATAACATGCGGCAAAATTTTCATGTTTGTTTCTTGATTTAAATAAGTTAAATCATGTTTGCTCATTGTCGCGTGTTGACGTAAATCAAAATCCCCACGGTCAGCTATTCCTCATAATTCACCCGCTCCAAATGGAAACTTATATTCAACATCAATTGTTCTTTTAGCATAATGGGCTAATTCACTTTTCTCATGTTCACACAATGAATAATTTTTCGGATTTAAATTAATTAAATTTAAAAACTTAGTAACTTCCTCAACTCAATAGTTAAATCAATCTGTTTGATCATTAACATCATAAAAAAATTCTAATTCCATTTGTTCAAATTCTCGTGTTCGAAAAATAAAGTTCCCCGGGGTAATTTCATTTCGAAATGACTTTCCAATTTGACCAATTCCAAATGGCAATTTCTTTCTTAATGCACGTTGAACATTTTTAAAATTAACAAAAATTCCTTGTGCAGTTTCCGGGCGCAAATAAACAACTGATTTTTCATCTTCAATCACCCCTTGATTCGTTTTAAACATTAATTCAAATTGACGAATATCAGTAAAATCATACGCCCCACAATTCGGACACAAAAGCTGATTTTCTGTAATAAAAGTTTTTAATTGTTCATTACTTCATCCACCACAATTAAGATTAGGGTATTTATCTTCAATTAGTTTATCTGCTCGCATACGGGTTTTACATTTCTTACAATCTAATAATGGGTCAGCAAAATTACCCAAATGGCCTGAAGCTTTTCAAACATTATTATTCATTAAAATTGCACTATCAAGACCAACATTATATCTTGATTTTGAAATAAAATGTTGTCATCATAAATTTTTTAAATTTCGTTCTAACTCAACACCCAATGGCCCAAAATCTCAACTATTTGCTAAACCACCATAAATTTCACTTCCTTGAAAAACAAAACCTTGTGTTTTTAAATGGTTAACAACTTCCTCTAATGTATATTGCATTAAATATAACTCCTTTTTATTTCTCTAACCTCAATTATACTATGTTATTACTTAAAATAAATTGATTTTTTCCTTTAATTTTGTCGAAAACTCTTGATATTTATAGAATATATCTAATTTTAGGTATATTTTTAATATATAGAGGTAAATAATTGATGGAAAAAATAATTACAGAATTAAAAAACAGTTTTACAGATGATCAATTTTTAGAATTTGCTGAAAAAATAAAAAAAGAAGCAGAAGTAATCAAAAAACAAAAACGTTTAAATGAAATTGATCAAAAATTTAGAGATAAAGGCATTATATGTCCTGATTGTAAATCTTATCATTGTGTTAAAAATGGTCATAATCCCGAAGGAAAACAAAAATATTTATGTAAAAAATGTCGTGCTAGTTTTGATGCTTTTCGTCATCATTTTACTTATTGAAGTCATTTAAATTATGAACAGTGAAATTTATTAATTCAAATTTCATTATTAGGACAATCTAGTAAAATAATTTCCCGTTTTATTAAAACAACACCAAAAACTGCTTGATATAATCGTCAAAAATTAATGCAATCAAAACAATTAGAAAATACTCAATTAAAATTTAAAAAATTAAATGGTCAAATCCAAATTGATGAAACTTTTATTAAAGAAATCCATAAAGGTAATTTTAAAGATAAATTTGATAAACGAAAAACTCATCTTGATCCATTTTCAACTAATACCAAATGCTGTATTCAAATGGTAGTTGATAGCAATAATAATATTTTTGTTCAATCCACCAATACCAAACGATTACAAAAACAATGAATTATTGAAAATATGAATAAGCAATTAATTAAAGAAAAATCAATAATTATTTCTGACATGCAACCATTATATTTATTAGTAGCAAAACAAACAAATTCTACTCTATATTCTACCAAAACTAGTACAAACCCTGATACTAGTTATCGAAAGTTAAATAAGATTAGTAAATTACAATCGAGTCTTAAAGAAGCCTTAATTCATTATCATGGTTTGGGTTTCACTAATATTCAAAATTATTTAAATCTATGAAAATGAAAATACCAACATAAAGGTTTAACACCAAAACAACAATCAACGGTATTATATTTTAACGTTTAAAAAATTTAAAGCAAAATCATGATCTTAAACAAAATTATTTTTCAAATTGTCATATTGATGATTTTTTTATTTCATCAAGAGTTTTCGACAAAATTAAAGATTTTTTCCGCATTTCATAAATACTATAAGAAAAAAGTCCAACTTTTGTTAAATAATACTCACATAGCATTTTAAATAACATAATCAGTTCTTTCACATTAACTTTATTATGAAAATAAAGATTATCTAAGGGCTGAATTTGAAAAATTTTAACTAATTCAATTGAAAAAAGATAATCTGTTAATAAATAACATCTTTTACAAATATATCCTTCTTCAATAAAACTAATTGTTTTAATATTAGTTTTTCCCCCACAACGTTTACACATTGTTAAATTCCATTGTAAACCATATCATTTTAATAGTTGCAACATAAAAAACCGCACTGCTTATGTTATCTTCTCAAGTAACTAAATTATCTAATGCCGTTGTTAATAAATGATATAATTTTAAATCAGGTAAACGCTCTTCAACAACTTGCTCAGTAATTTCACAAAGTAATGTTGCTAGTAAATAATCATCATAATTTTGTGATAATTTAATTCTTGTCGCTAATAAATTTCCTGTTTTTAACTTACTTAATTTATTTGTTTGATATGATAAAAATATTTCAAATTCACTAGTTGCCAAAAATTGAACAGCATATTGATTTTTTGAAGTAATTTTTCGACCCCCGGAGCAAAAAAGCTAACTTCCCTAATTCTTTGGTAAAAATTGTCACAATTTCACTATTATCATCATAACTTTGTTTATTAATAACAATGCCAGTAACTTTTTTTGTCATTATTATTTAATAGCTTTCTTTATTATATCCTAAGCGTGCAATCATTGATGGTTTATCCCGTCATTTTTCCACCACTTTGACAAACAATTCTAAAAATATTTTTGTTCCTAAAATTTGTTCTAATTCCAAACGAGCTTGAGTACCAATTTCTTTAATTAAACGGCCATTTTTACCAATTATAATCCCTTTTTGTGAATCACGTTCAACACAAATTGATGCCATAATTTTTAATAATGTTGGTTGTTCCTCAATCTTATCAATTAAAATAGCGACACTATGTGGAATTTCATCTTCTGTTAAAAGCAAAATCTTTTCTCGAATAATTTCACGAATTAAAAACTTTTCCGGTTGATCAGTTAACATATCATCAGAATAATATTGTGGTCCTTCTGATAAATAAGTTTTTAATAATATTAGTAAATTACCAATATTATCATGTTTTAACGCTGAAATAGGAATAACTGCAGCAAAGTTATGAATTTTTTCTCAGGCGGCAATTTTAACCATTAGTTCCCCTTTTGATACTAAATCAATTTTAGTAACAACTAAAATAATGGGAACACCTCGTTCTTGCAGGGCTTTAACAATATAATGATCATTATCTCCAATATGTTCATTAACTGGAGCTAAAAATAAAATGGCATCGGCCGCTTTTGTTGTTGATAGGGCAACTTTATTCATAAATTTACCCATTTCATGATGCGCTTTATGAATCCCTGGCGTATCCATAAAAACCATTTGAGCTTCATTGTCATTATAAATTCCTTGAATTCGATTACGTGTTGTTTGGGCTTTTGCCGTAACAATTGCTACTTTGTTATTTAAAATTGTATTTAACAATGTTGACTTTCCAACATTGGGACGCCCCACAATTGCCACAAATCCTGATTTAATTGTCATTTTTATCACCTCGTTATTAATTTAATTATAAAGGAAAAAAGAACAAAAAATTATTATTTTAAAATTCAAAAGCAATTTGATCATCTAATGATAAATCTTTTAAAATTCCAAGTTCCTCAAAAGATTCTAAATGGGCTTTTGTAATATTTGTTCGTTTTTGCAAATCAGTAATTGATAAGAAAGGTTTTTGATTCCGAGCATTAATAATGCTATCCCCAACAGCGCCTCCTAACCCATCAATTGCCGAAAATGGTGGCAAAATAATCTTTTCATAATTATCATTTTCAATAACTACAAAATTTTTATTTTTACTTGTTTTTAAATCAATATTATTTATTTTAATTCCCCGCGCATACATTTCTAACGCAATTTCATAAACAGGAATTAAATCTTTTTCCTTTTGTGATGGTTTATTTGAGGCATTAAAATCTTTAATATCTAATCGGGTTTGAATATCTCGTAGCACTTGTTTAATTGTTTCTGGTCCTTTTAAAATTGTTTTAATATCAAAAACATCAGTTCTCGTTGAAAAGAATGTTGCATAATATTCTACTGGATAATTAATCTTAAACCATGCCACTCGTCACGCCATCAAAACATAAGCTGTTGCATGAGCTTTAGGAAACATATATTTAATCTTATTACATGAATCAATATATCATTGCTCAACATTATTTTTACGCATTAATTCTTCGTGCTCAGCAGTTAATCCTTTTCCTTTCCGAACATCTTCCATAATTTTAAAAGCACTTTGGGCTGGCAATCCTTTATAAATTAAATTAACCATAATATCATCCCGACACCCAATCACTTCCGAAATTCGAATATTTTGATTTCGAATTAATTCCTGCGCATTTCCAATTCAAACATCTGTTCCGTGTGACAATCCCGAAATTTGTACTAAATCAGCAAAAGAAGTTGGTTTTGTATCTAGTAACATTTTCCGAACAAAAAAAGTCCCAAATTCTGGAATTCCAATTGCCCCCGTTTTTTCGCCATTAATATCTTCAGGTTTAATTTTTAAAATATCTAAACTACGAAAAAGACTTAACACTGCTTCGTCATTCGTGGGAATTGTTTTTGGATTAATCCCCGTTAAGTCTTGTAACATTCGTAATGCCGTTGGGTCAACATGCCCTAAAATATCCAATTTTAAAACATTATCATGAATCGCATGGAAATCAAAGTGTGTAGTTAATCAATTTGATTTAATATCATCTGCCGGAAAATTAACCGGAGTAAATTCCTCAACTTGATATTCCTTTGGAATAACGACAATCCCGCCGGGATGCTGTCCGGTTGTTCGCTTAACACCCTCGCATCCCTTCGCAATTCGTTCTATTTCCGCTCGACGCTTTAAATGCAAAGTATTTTTATTTTCAAAGTAACCTTTAACATATCCATAGGCCGTTTTTTCTGCGACCGTTGAAATTGTTCCAGCACGATAAACATTTCGTTCCCCAAACATTTCTTTTGTAAAATCATGGGCAATTGGTTGGTATTCCCCCGAAAAATTTAAATCAATATCCGGAACCTTATCTGCTTCAAATCCTAAGAATGTTTCAAAAGGAATATCATGCCCTTCTCCTCTTAAAGGTTTTTGACACTTTGGACATTTACGCGGGGGTAAATCATACCCACACTTTACTGACCCATTGGTAATGAATTCACTGTAAGTACATTCAGCGCATAAATAATGTGGTTGTAGTGGATTAACTTCGGTAATATTACTCATCGTTGCGACAAAACTACTTCCCACACTTCCACGTGAACCAACTAAATACCCATCCTGCAATGATTTATCAACTAACTTATGGGCGATTCAATAGATAACGGCAAACTCATGCTTAATAATCGCACTTAATTCACGCTCTAATCGTTTTGCCACAATCTCTGGTAGCGGATTCCCATACATCTTATAAACATTTTGATAACACAATTCCTTTAAAAGTTTATCACTACCCTCAATCTTAGGCGTGTATAATTTATTTTTAATAATTTCAACTTTTTCAATTTGATCAGCAATAAGATTTGGATTTGTAACAACAATTTCTTGAATTAACGCCTCATCATTTAAAAATTTAAACTCATTAAACATTTCAGTTGTTGTTCGTAAGAATTGATCAGGATAATCTGTCACCCGTTGTTTATAATCATACAGCGGATGCGGTCTACCCCCAATTCCTTTTGCATTAATATAAACTTCCCGAAAAATCTTATCTTCCGGATTAAGATAATGTACATCTCCTGTTGCGACAACTAATTTATTTAATTTTTTTGCGGTATGGATAATATCTTTAATAACTGTTAATAATCGTTCTTCCGACAAATCACCCATTTGAACTAAATGTTTGTACACACTTGGCGGTTGAATTTCAATGTAATCATAAAAACTAATAACTTCTGTTAATTCCGTAATATCCTTATTCCGTGCGACTTCAAAAACATCCCCATTAACACATGACGAGCCAATTAATAAATTAGCCCGATGCTCATTGATGACACTCCGTAATAATTTTGGTGACGAATAGAAATAGGTAGTATGTGCTGCTGTAATTAATTTAAACAAATCTAATAATCCTTTTTGATTTTTAGCAAGAATTGTCATATGTTTTGGCCGTAACTTTTTATAAACAGCAGCATCATGGATTTGATCAATATCATCATCAAATTCAATTTCATAAATATTAATCATTTTTCGTAATTGGTGTTCATAAACATCCGTTAAAACAATCGCATCATAATCTCCCCGGTGAGCTACTTCTTCATTATAAATAACATTATAGCAACGAGCAATTGTTCCTAAACGATAATTCTTTAATCCCGGTTCTAAAATTCTTGATAATTGTAAAGTATCAATAACAGTGTTATTAATTTTTGAACGACCAGCTTTTTGTAATCACGATTGAATAAAACCTATATCAAATTCAGCATTATGGGCAATTAAAATTGCATCTTTAAAATATTCTAAAATTTGATCAATCGATTCAATAAAAGTCGGCTTATCAGCTAATAATTCGTCAGTAATTCCCGTCAACTCTGTTGTAAATGACGACAACTTAATTGTTGGTTTAAATAAATGATTAATAATTTTACGTTCACCACTAATCCCATCCATAATGACTGCTCCAAATTCAATAATTTCATCATAACTACTACTTAAGCCAGTTGTTTCTAAGTCAAAAATAACATATTTTGCTGTTCGTAAATTATGATGATGAGGATTTTTAACATATCAAACTTTATCATCCAGCATAGCAGCTTCAACCCCATAAATAACTTTAATATCAGGGTATTTCATATTCATATTGTAAATTTCAGGATAAGCCTGGACATTTAGATGGTCAGTAAAAGCAATAGCCTTATGGTTCCAGTGCTGTAATGTTTTAAAAAGCATTGGAATATTAACTACACCATCCATCGCACTCATTTTAGTATGTAAATGTAATTCAACTCGTTTTTCAACAGCAGAATCTTCCCGATATAAATCTTCACGATCTAACCGTGCAATCTTTTTAATAAAAAACATTTGCTCATTGGCATAAGTATCATAACGAATATCACCAAAAAGGCTAACTCATTCATCAACTTTTAATGTTTCAAAAAAATCATCTACTTGCTCAGTTCGGGTAAAAAATTTTCCCGCAATCGTATCACTATAATCGGTAATGGTAATTGTATAAATGAATTTTTTTGTGGAAAGTGATTGACGGTTCTTATTAACAATTTTTCCGTAAATTGTTACATTTGGCGCATCTTGGTCAATATCAACAAGGCGTTCATAACTTACTTGCCCCATTTTTCCTTTCATATAATTATTTGTCCCATTTCGTGGTTTATTTGATGAAATTGCTGGTTTTAATCCTAAACTTTCATTTTTTTGTTGAGTTTCCTGATATTTAATTAACTCTTGCTCATTAATTTCTAGGATATTATTTTCCTGTAAATCAACTACTAGATCTATTTGTAAATTATTGAAACCATACCGACGAAGTTTATTTTGATAATAATTACAATGTTCTCCGACTAATTTCTTTTCACTATCTGAATAAACGGTAATTCTTAAAATATTATCTGCTAATGAAAACCGTGATGGCGCTAGTTTACTAAAAAAACTATTTTTCAATTCTGACTTATTGCAACGAATATATTCAAGGTAAGTAAAAATTGTCTCTAATTGATAGTTTTCTTGGCGTACTCGCAACGATATTTTTGTTGGTACTTCAGCATTTTCTAAAAAAGTTGTCTCTAATTTTAATAAAATATCCGTTGGTAAAAAATCATTAATTACAATTGTCACACGAAACAATGATTCACTAGTACTATATTCACTTTTAATAATTTTTGCATCCTCAAAATGATTGCCCGTAAATTCTAAATTGTTAGCTGTAAATAGTTTTCTCAATTGTCGATCCATTTGTCATCCCTCACCTATCGTTCTTTTTTAAAAAAAGACATCCTTGATTGTTATTCCAATAAATAATAAAATGAAAATTACTGCCCCAGTAACATTAATAATAATTTTTGCCTTATGGGGAAGCTGTCAATTTTGTTCTTTGCTTTGATATTTTTCTAACAACAGTTGCTGTTGAATTGGATCATGACGGCTTTTTCAAATTTGGAAACGTCCTTTCAGGCGTTTCCCGCCACCAACAATTCCCTCAATTAAAGTTTCTAAGAATTTATATCCATCCAATGGTGGAATCGGAATTAAGTTTAACACAAATAAGTTTGCGGACAACATTGCAACATACATAAAAAATAAGGCTGGTCCTTCCGTTAAAATTGATGAAACTGCTTTGGCAATACCAACTGGTCCTGATAATTGAGCTCATTGACCGGTAAATAATAACCCAAATGATTTTAAAATTGTCACTGATTCAGTAAAAGTTTCTCGCCAACCATAACCGTAAGCAGCAGCCGTTGAAGTAAACTGACGATCAGGGGCACGAATTCCAACCGTATAAGTATTACCAGTTATTTTTAATTCAACTGGGTTTGTTTGAAATAATCGTTCATTTTGATCTGTTTCCACTTCTTTTTTATTATTAACTCGGACAAAATCTAACGTAATAAAATTAACATGCTGCTTATCATCCGTTTGCTTATATTGTTTTTTTAAATTATCAATAAAATTATAAACAGTTGTTTGATAATTTGGAATGTTACTAACCGTTCCAATATGACTCGCCAAAATATTATTTTTTGCATTATTCGGATCATCGCTATTATCATGATCGCGATAATAATTTTGTGCTGCTTTAACCGTTTCTGAGTTCGGACCTAATCAATAATTTAAAATAACAATATCTTGGGCAATTGGAACTTTGCTTGTTATCAAAGCATTATATGCTGAGCCCCCAACATCATATTTTGCCCCCCAATAGGTCATATCTGAAGGTTTAAGATTTAGTGCTGCGAAAGTTGTTGTAAAAATAAAAACGGCAATAAAAAAGTTCATTAGAGCTCCTGCCACAATAAAAATTAAGCGTTTCCATTTCGCAATGTTTTCCATTTTCCGTTCATTAAGAACAACTTCGTCTTCTCGTCCTTTCGGTGGATCAACTAATTCACTAGCAATATAAACATAACCTCCAAAAGGAAAAATGCGAATTGAGTAACGGGTTTCTTTCTTTCCTCAAGAAAAAATTTTTGGACCAAAACCAATTGCAAACTCATAAACATATGCTCCCGATAATTTTGCGATCACAAAATGTGCAAATTCATGAATTGTAACTAGCATTAATAAAATTATAATTCCAATTACAAATCCTAAAACTACCATTCCCGCTGACATTTATTAACTAACTCCTAACGTATATTTTTATTTAATTATTTTTCTGAAAAATAATTAATAATTTCTCTTTTAATAGTATCATTTAATTCTTTTATTTGTTGATAATTAGATAATTTTTGTGGTTTTGTTTTTGCCATAAAGAATTCAATATAATCAACAATTTGATAAAATTTAATTTTCCCCGCTAAAAACAAAGAACGTAATTGCTCATTTGCAGCATGAAACGTAACAGCTAACGAATTATTTTCATTTAAACAATTATATGCCAATTGCAATGGTTTTCAACGTTGTAAATCGGCCTTTTGAAATGTCAAAGTCACTAAAACACTAAAATCTAATGGTTTTAATAAGGTATTTTTTTTACGCTTTGGGTAATATAAAAAATAATTTAAAACCTGTAACATTGTTGGCGATGATAATTGTGCCAAGATGGAATAATCTTCATATTGCACCGCAGAATGTAAAATTGATTGTGGATGCACCACAACAGTAATATTTTTAGTTTTAAAGAGATGATATGCTTCAATAACTTCAAAAGCTTTATTAACCATCGTTGAAGAATCAATTGTAATGTTTTGACCCATTGCTCAATTTGGATGGCGCAAAGCTTGTCTTTCATCAATTGTTTTTAATTCTGTTAGTGTTTTATTAGCAAACATTCCCCCCGAAGCAGTTAAAATAAGCTCCTGAAGCGGATTGTTTTGCTCTAAACATTGAAAAATAGCACAATGTTCAGAATCAATTGGAAATAATTGATTTTTATGTTCAGCTAATAACTTATTAATTAAATCACCAGCTAACACTAATGACTCTTTATTTGCTAATAATAAAGTCCGGTTTTTTCCTTGCAGAGTTTGTAAAGTTGGATATAACCCCGCAAAACCACTAATAGCATTCAGAACAAGAGCAGATGAAAAAGCTGTTAAAATTTCTTTAAAACCATTCTCGCCAACAACAAAAGTAATTGTTGGATACTTAAGTTTTAATGCTGTTTGCTGTGTTGCATTTGCAACATGCACCATTTTAATTGTCGAATGTGTCTGTAAAATCGTTTCCAAAACAGTAACATTGTGATATATGCTAACTGCTCTTATTATAAAATCATTTGGATTAGTTTTGACAACTTGCAACGCTTGTTGGCCAATACTTCCTGAGGCCCCAAAAATAATAAGTTCTCTCATCATTAATTAATGCTGTAACGCCACATTTGAAATAATAAACATTACAAAGAAAACTAACGAAAATGAATCCAAACGATCTAACACCCCACCATGTCCTGGCAATAAATTACTAAAATCTTTAATATTATAACGGCGTTTAATTCATGAAAATGATAAATCCCCTAATTGTGATAAAATACTCAACACAAATGCTAATAAAACATAAATAACATAACGCATTACATTCTGATCATTATCATTTGAAAAGAAATTAAAGACCCAATTCTTTTCACTTGCAAAAAGGAACATTAAAACAGCATACGCAATTGCAATACCAGCTGCCATTACTGTTCCTGTAATGGCTCCCTCTCAAGTTTTATTAGGAGAAACATTTGGTGCTAATTTATGTTTTCCATATGTAACACCGCCTATAAAAGCAAAGGTATCTGTTAAAATAATAATTAATGCTAATCAAACAACACTACTTCAACCATAATCAGGATTTAACATAAATTTGTTCATTGCTTTAATAGCAAAAAGCAAATATAAGGTAAAAATTAATACTAAGGTCATTTTACCAAAAGTAATTTCTTTTGAACTAAAAGTTAGACAGTAATATCCTAAAATTGCACATAAATAAATTACAAAAATAATTCACGGTTTTAATCAATTTCAATTTAATAAAGTATAAAATGGATAATTAATAGCACCAATGCCAGCATAATTTTCGGCAACAGATTCCGCTGGAAATAAAAATAAAAACAACATTAATATATAAGTAATAACTTGGGTATAAATTGGCCATTTTGTTCCACCAACTAATCGTAAGATTTCATAATTAACTAATCCTAATATTACGGCATTAATTCCAATAAAAAAATAATTAGCAATTTCAATATGGGCAAATTTATTATGTCATTCAGTTGCAATAGTCCCAATAAATAAATATAATGCTAAAAAAAATATTAAAACATAAAATGTAATATGCCTTGCAGCATACTTTTTTTGAAACATTCCTTTCCTTTGTTCAATTTTCTTTGTCACTGTAGGATTATCATTGTTTTTTCCCACAGGTGTAATGTTTTCTTCCACAAGAATATCATCTTGATTATTACTAATCACTGTCAATCCCTCCAAATCTTCTACTTCTATTATTATAATCTAATATTGCTGCTCATAAAGCATTTTCATCAAATTCTGGTCAAAATTTTTTGGTAAAATATAATTCCGCATAACGATTTTGTAGCAACAAAAAATTACTTAAACGTTGTTCACCACCACAACGAATCATCAAATCAACATCTGGTAGATTTTGAGTATATAAATAATTAAACAAAATCTTTTCATCAATTGTTGATAATTGTGCTGTTAACATTTGGTTAATAGCAGCAATAAGTTCTTCAATTGCTCCATAGTCAAAGGCAAAGGTTAATACTAACCCACTATTATCTTTGGTCTCATTAATAGCAGCACTAATAGCAGCTCATGTTTTTGTTGGCATCTTTGTTTTTCGGCCAATATGATTTAAAATAATATTTTCATTTTTAAAATTATTTACTTGTTTATTATTTAATAATCTTTCTGGCATTTTCATTAAATAATTAACTTCACTTTTACTCCGTTTTCAGTTTTCTGTTGAAAAACAATAAATTGTCAAATATTTAACCCCTAATGCATTTGCTTTCAAGGCAACTTCCTTAATTCGTTTGGCCCCTTCTTCGTGTCCAGCTGTTCGTTTTAAACCTTGGTTTGTTGCCCAACGCCCATTTCCATCTAAGATAATTGCTATATGCTGTGGAATCTTCATATCTTTTGCCCTTCTTTCCTGCCTTAATTTTTATTATACCGAGCATAATAAAAAAATGAAAGTTTATACTTCCATTAGTTCTTTTTCTTTTAAAGTTCCTTTTTCATCAATTTTTTTAATAAAATTATCGGTTAATTTTTGAATTTCTCCTTCATAATATTTTTTATCATCTTCTGTTGCACTAGCACCTTTTTTAATTTGATCATTACTATCACGACGTTCATTTCGAATTGCAATCTTAAAATGTTCAACTTCTTTTCACATCTCTTTTACCAAGATCTTACGGCGTTCTTCTGTTAAAGGAGGAATATTTAAACGAATTAAATCTGCTTCCGAATTTGGTGATAATCCTAAATCTGATTTATTAATTGCCGCAACAATTAAACTAATAGTTGTTCGATCATATGGTTTAATGACTAATTGACGTGCCTCAGGAACAATAATATTTGCTATTTGCTGAATTGGCGTTAGTGTACCATAATAATCAATCATAATATGTGCTAACATATTTGGATTAGCTCGCCCAGTACGAATTTTAACTAAATCATTTTCCAATGCTTCTAATACTTTTGTCATTTTATCCTTTGTTTGATTAATAATTTCTTGTGACATTTATTTTTTTCCTCCTGTAACAACTGTTGAACGGGCACTTCCATGTGCTGCCTTGTAAATATTATCTGGTTTATTAATGTCAAATACAACAATTTTAACATTATCTTCCATTGCTAAACTTGATGCCGTTAAATCCATTACTTTTAATTGTTTTTCTTGTAATTCATTTAAGCTAATATTATCAAATCGAATTGCATCAGAATTTTCCCGTGGATCTTTATCATAAATTCCATCAACACCATTCTTCGCCATTAACATAACATCAGCGTCAATTTCAATTGACCGAATTGTGGCAGCAGTATCAGTTGTAAATTTTGGTTGTCCCGTTCCACCAGCCATAATCACAATTGCTCCTTTTTCTAAAGCAGCTTTTGCTTTTTTGAATAAATATGGTGATGCTACTTCTGGAACTTGAATTTTTGAAGTAACAACAACATTTTCACTTCCTTCATTTTTTAAAACAGCTTCCAATGCTAATGCATTCATTACCGTTGCTAACATTCCCATATAATCCGCACTAATCGGATTCATATTAATACTATCAGCACGATTACCACGTCAAATATTGCCTCCACCAACAACAATTGCAATTTGAAGGCCCTCCTTTTGCAATTTAACAATTTGACTAGCAATATTATGAATTCTTTTTGAATCATATAAATCATTAGAATTTCCTAATGCTTCGCCAGACAGTTTTAATAAAACACGCTTATATTGTAATGCCATTATAATATTCCTCTCATTTTCTTTTATTCCTACTATATTATAAATTGTTTTATTAAAATTAGCAAAATAAAATCAGGAATTGAAATAATACTGATGGACAAATACTTTATTAAATAATAATCTTATATCATCAGGCACTTAATATAATATTGATGAAAATATAAACTTACTTAATCTTTAAATTTATTAAACTTATTTTTTGTTTATTTACTGCTGCTTTTTTATAAAAATATTATTTTTGAAATATTTTTTAGAATTTTTTCTTTTTATATTTGAAGTCAACTGTTTCATAATAAAAACCTCAATTCTTTTACTGACATTTTAACTTAATTTAAATTGAAAAGTTTAATGCGTATCCGAGTTGAGGTTATCTTATAACTAAATAAATAAGATATCTATTGATTTATTATATTAAACTTATTATTCTAAAATTTAAGAATAATGTATTCTATTTTATTACTTAAATTAATTAAAATATAATTTTAGAAACTGTTTAGTAAAATATTCATGTAATCAATTACGCGGATAAGTTATTCATTTTCTTTCACATTATTAATCCCTATCTGCTTTACAATACTAATAACATTATCTTTTTTGTACTTAATTATTAAGGACCCTAAAGTAAAATAATGTTTTCTTCCCACTAAAAAATCAACTCATTTTTCTGGGTTGATTTGTTGCACTTATAATAAAAAAATAATTTATGCTAATATTTGTATATTCGTTAAAAAATACAACAAAAAAATCTAGAAAATATTTGTGAAATACTTCCTAGATTATTTCTTTGCTTTAACACGTAGTTCTGTTATGAATCTAATTAAAACCCATGCCACTTAAACCACCCATACCTGGAATATTTGGCATTCGACCAGATTTAATTTGTCGAGCAATTTCATCGACTTGTTTTTTGGTTTTATCAAACTGATTAATTAACTCATTATATTCTTTCTCTGTTCGCCCCGAACCTTTTACAATCCGATTTTTTCGTGATAAATGTTTTAACAATCGTGGTTCACGACGTTCCTTAACAGTCATTGAAGATAATAATACTTCTGTTACTTTTAATTTACGCTCAGCATCGGCAATTTTTTCATCACTCAATTTTGGCATACCAGGAAGCATTTTCATAATTCCTCCCATTTTTCCCATTTTAGAAATTTGACGCATTTGATTTAATAAATCTTGAAGATCAAACTGACCCATCATCATCCGATTCATTGTTTTTTTGATATCACGTTCGTCTAAAACATCTTTTGCTTTTTCAACTAAGGTCTGAACATCACCCATCCCTAAAATTCGATCTGCCATTCGATCTGGATAAAAAATTTGTAAATTACTCATTCCTTCTCCGGTTCCAATAAAAGTAATTGGTAATTTTGTTAAATGTGTAATTGATAATGCTGCTCCTCCACGGGCATCACCATCTAATTTAGTAACAACAACTCCCGTTAATTTTAACAATTGGTTAAATTCACTAGCAACATTAATAATATCTTGTCCTGTCATTCCATCAACAACAAGTAAAATTTCATCAGGGCTAATATTATTTTTGATTTCTTTTAATTCCTGCATTAATTCTGAATCAATATGTAAACGACCAGCGGTATCAATTAAAATAACATCATTTTTATTTTCTTTAGCATAAGTGATTGCTTCTTGTGCTGTTTTAATTGGATTTTGTGTTCCCCGTTCAAATACTTCAAGATTTAAATTTTTCCCAATTGTTTTTAATTGATCAATCGCGGCAGGACGATAAATATCACAAGCTACTAATAATGGTTTTTTTTGGTACTTCTTCTGCACTAATTTAGCAATTTTACCAGTTGTTGTTGTTTTACCACTCCCTTGCAATCCAACCATCATTACAATTGTTGGTTTTGAAGTAAAAGACAACTCCTTTGCTGTTTTACCAAAAATATTGATTAATTCTTCATGAACAATTTTAACCATCATCTGGGGGGCATTTAAACCATCTAAAATATATTCGCCACGAGCTTTTGCCTCTACTGCTTTAATAAAATCTTTTACAACTTCATTATTAACATCTGCTTCTAATAATGCTAATCTAATTTCACGCATTGTTTCACTAATCGCATCAGCAGTTAAAGTTGATTTTTTCATATTCTTTTCAATTGATTTTTTCAATCGATTTGCTAAAAAGTCTCCAATCATTCCTAACTCTCTCCTCTATTTTTTATAATAAAATCTTTCTTATTAATTATAATACGAAAATTACCATAAAAAAAGAATAAAAATATTATTCTTTTAAATAACAGTTTCTGTTACTCGTAATTCTCTAATTACTGTAATAACAATATCCCCCGGAATCGCCTTAGTTTTTTTAATTTTTTCTTTAATATCAAGGGCAATCTTATGGGTACAATCATCATCACTAATGATTGGATTGACAATCACCCGAATTTGTCGTCCTGCTTGTAAAACATAAACTGACTGAACACCAGTTACTGTTTGACAAATTTTTTCTAATTCCGACATTCGCGCAATATAATTTTCAAGATTATTATTACGACTTCCTGGCCGTGCTGCTGATAATGTATCAGCCGCAGAAATTAAAACGGAATATGGATTATCTGCCAAGACTTCGCCATGGTGCGAAGCAATCGCATTAATCACAATTGGATTTTCCTCACATCTTGTGGCTAATTTAACACCTAAAGTAACATGACTACCCTCGGTTTCAAAATCAACTGCTTTTCCAATATCATGTAATAAGCCAGCCCGCATCGCAAGAGCTGAATCTAAGCCTAATTCACTGGCCATGATTGCTGCTAACTTCGCAACCTCAATTGAATGTAATAAAACATTTTGGCCATAACTTGTGCGATATTTTAAAATTCCTAAATAACGAATTAATTCAATATTTATATTATCCAATTGCAATTCAGCGACAACTTCTTTCCCTGTTTCTAGAATTGTCACTTCAATTTCTTCTTGTTCCAATTTAATTGCCTCTTCAATACGATTTGGTTGAATCCGGCCATCAATTAATAATTTTTCTAATGTTTTTTTAGCGATTTCACGGCGAATTGGATTAAAAGATGAAATTTGGACAACATTTGGAGTATCATCAATAATTAAATCAACTCCTGCCGCAACTTCAAATGTTCGAATATTACGACCATCTTTTCCAATAATGCGGCCTTTCATATTATCATCTTCTAAATAAACAGAAGCCACTGTTTTTTCTATTACAATATTTGCCGCATACCGTTCAATTGCACTAGTAATAATAGTAATAGCTGTTTCTTTGGCATTAATTTTTGCTGTATTTTCAGCATTTCGTAAAAATTCACCAATTTCTTTTTGATAACGATCACTTATTTCTTTAAAAAGCATATCCTTTGCTTGATCAGGAGAATAACCAGCAACTTTTTCAAGTTGCTTAAGATTCCGTTCAACTATTTCTTGATAATAATTAATCTTTCCTTGTAATTCTTCTTTCTTGCGAAACGTTTCTTGCTCTTTATTATTTAATACTTCTTCTCGTTCAATAATTAAACGTTCCCTATTTGTTAAGAATTTTTCTGTTTCTAAAAATTCTTCCCGCTTGCGAGCTAATTCATTAATCATTTCTTGTCTAATTTGGGCTGCTTCAACTTTTCCATCTGCTTTCGCAACATTAATAATTTTTTTTGCTTTTTCTTCAGTTTGTTTAATTTTTAATTTTATTTTTTTATTTAATTTAAATCTTAGATATTTTTCACATAAAAACCCAAGAAAGTAAGAACCAATTGCAACAGCAATAATGATTATTACTCATATAGTTATTTCCATAATTATGTTTCCTTTACTTAAACGATTAAGTAAGAAGTATTAATTTCAAGTGTATAAGTGGAATAATGGTAATAAGATAATTACCATATATTATTATACTCTTTTCTAAATACAAAATATCAATATTTTCCTTTAATTTTGTCGAAAACTCTTGATATTTATAGAATATATCTAATTTTAGGTATATTTTTAATATATAGAGGTAAATAATTGATGGAAAAAATAATTACAGAATTAAAAAACAGTTTTACAGATGATCAATTTTTAGAATTTGCTGAAAAAATAAAAAAAGAAGCAGAAGTAATCAAAAAACAAAAACGTTTAAATGAAATTGATCAAAAATTTAGAGATAAAGGCATTATATGTCCTGATTGTAAATCTTATCATTGTGTTAAAAATGGTCATAATCCCGAAGGAAAACAAAAATATTTATGTAAAAAATGTCGTGCTAGTTTTGATGCTTTTCGTCATCATTTTACTTATTGAAGTCATTTAAATTATGAACAGTGAAATTTATTAATTCAAATTTCATTATTAGGACAATCTAGTAAAATAATTTCCCGTTTTATTAAAACAACACCAAAAACTGCTTGATATAATCGTCAAAAATTAATGCAATCAAAACAATTAGAAAATACTCAATTAAAATTTAAAAAATTAAATGGTCAAATCCAAATTGATGAAACTTTTATTAAAGAAATCCATAAAGGTAATTTTAAAGATAAATTTGATAAACGAAAAACTCATCTTGATCCATTTTCAACTAATACCAAATGCTGTATTCAAATGGTAGTTGATAGCAATAATAATATTTTTGTTCAATCCACCAATACCAAACGATTACAAAAACAATGAATTATTGAAAATATGAATAAGCAATTAATTAAAGAAAAATCAATAATTATTTCTGACATGCAACCATTATATTTATTAGTAGCAAAACAAACAAATTCCTTTAATTTTGTCGAAAACTCTTGATATTTATAGAATATATCTAATTTTAGGTATATTTTTAATATATAGAGGTAAATAATTGATGGAAAAAATAATTACAGAATTAAAAAACAGTTTTACAGATGATCAATTTTTAGAATTTGCTGAAAAAATAAAAAAAGAAGCAGAAGTAATCAAAAAACAAAAACGTTTAAATGAAATTGATCAAAAATTTAGAGATAAAGGCATTATATGTCCTGATTGTAAATCTTATCATTGTGTTAAAAATGGTCATAATCCCGAAGGAAAACAAAAATATTTATGTAAAAAATGTCGTGCTAGTTTTGATGCTTTTCGTCATCATTTTACTTATTGAAGTCATTTAAATTATGAACAGTGAAATTTATTAATTCAAATTTCATTATTAGGACAATCTAGTAAAATAATTTCCCGTTTTGGAATGGCAAGGGTTTTTTGGACAAATTTTATGTAGAGTAATAATTTCTGTATTTTACTGGTGTTAAATAATTTAGTTTGCTATGAATTCGAATATTATTGTACCAATTAATGTAATCAAATAATTTTAATTTAAACTGCTCAATGTTTTTAAATTTATTATTTTTAATAAATTCAGTTTTAAAAATTTTGTATGTTGATTCCGCAACAGCATTGTCATAAGGACAACCTGGTTTACTGTAAGACTTTTGAATGTTATTTTTAGTTAAAAAGTTATAAATAAGATTGTTGTTAAATTCACTACCTTGATCAGTGTGAAATATTTTAATATCATTTAATGTAAAGTTAAGTTTATTAAAGGTATTTTTAACTAATTTTGCATTTTTGTGTAAACTAACATCATAACTAATAATTTCACGATTAAATAAATCAATTAGAAAGCAAACATAATATCATTTATTATTAATAAAAACATATGTTAAATCACTGACAACAACTTCATGTAGTTTATAATTATTAAATTCTTGATTTAATAAATTATTATATTTATATGTAACATTGCTTGTATTTGAATGTTTGTATTTGATTTTTGTATAATTTGAAATTAAGTTATATTTTCTCATTATTTTACTAATCTTTACACGAGATAATATAATATTTTGCTGAGCTAGCATGATTTTAATTTTTCTTGTTCCATAATTTTTACGACTTTTTAGAAAAATACTGATAACAGCATTATCAATGTTTTGATTATTCTTGGGATTATTTGCTTTTAATTGATAGTAATATGTTGATCTAGCCAATTTCAATGTTTTACATAAATTAATAATTGGATATTTTGCTTTGTTATTTTTAATGATTGCTATTTTTTGCCGATTATCAGTGTTGCTTGCTTTAAAATGTCATTTTCCATTTCTAATTGTTTAACTTTTTTACGTAATTGAATTAATTCGTTTTCTTCTGGCGTTCTATTGTCTTTAGCTTTAAATGAGTCCGAGTTACTAAATTGGTGAGCTCATTTCCAAACAGTAGATTTACCAATTTGGTAATCATTGGCTAATTGTTCAGGAGTTTGACCCATTTTGTAAAGACCAACAATTTGTTGCTTAAATTCATCGGTATAATGATTCTTTGCCATAATTACACCTCCATTGTAATTTAATTATAAATATTTACTCTACATTATTGTTGTCCAATTTATCTTAACCTATCCAATAATATAAATAATTTAACAGAAGAACAACAAATTGGTGTTAAATGAGCAACTGCTATATATACATTACATTGATTATCAAAAGGTACTGAATATCTTTTACAAGCAACAACATTTTCACAAGGTAGTCAGTCATATAATATTAATACTCCGCAAGATATGCAATTTGTTCCTGATGAAGTTCAAAAAATATTAATTAATGCTGGATTATATGAAAATATTCGTTTTGCTAATTTAAAAGAAAAAGATAAATCTTGATTTAGTAATGGATGAAGATATGAATTTGATGAAGGTAGTGGCTATGCTAGTTTTGATTGAGTAAGAAACAATTTTATTGCTAATTATAATATTACTTCAAGTGATAATTCTATTTTAATTAACTTTATTAATAGAATTGATGGTATTCCACAAAAATTAAATTTAGTAGTTAATCCTAATATTAAAATTAAAATTGATAAAATAAGTATTATTTATAATTCAAATAATGAATTAAGTGTCCCTTTTGATAATGAATCAATTATTAATAAAAATGGCAGATGATCAGTTTCAAATAATTATGCTCTTAAAAATGAAATAAAAAAATGAAATAAAGTAGATACACCTGATTTTCAACCCAATTCTTCTAAAACATATATTTTTAGTTATGATTTTAAAGATAAAATTATAAGAATGAGAATTAAGGGTGGCAGTGTAGGAAAAGAAATTTGGAGTGGTTGGTTAGAATTACTTTTAAATGAAAGTGGTGGTAAATATAATTTACCATTGTTAATAGGTAATGATAGTGCTTTTTTTAATTTAAAAATTGAGTTAGCAGAATTGGAAACTGCCATTATAACATTGGATAGTAATATTATTGTCAATATTCAAGATATTAAAATTGAAAGTTGGGAATAAATTATGAATCAAAAAAATATTACAATTAAAAATGATAATGGTACTTATTGACAAAGATTAGGATTTGAACAAAGAAATCCAAGTCAAAGTTTTAAATCTTGAAAAAATCGTAAGTTTTTAAAATATGATAAATATCCATTTCATATTAAGAAAGCCTATATTATGCGTTATAATGCAATGTCAATTTTATATCATACTCCATTTTTAAGTTTATATGGATTATTTTTTACTAGTTTACATTTTAATTGAATTTCAAGTTTAGACCCAGTTAAAGAATTTATGTTTGGACAGCATGATATTACTGATGGTGGATTTTTTGGATATGCTGGTATTGCTATATCTTATCAAATTTTACATGGCACTGCATGATTAACGACTAAAATTCCTAAAATACCAGCAGTTAAATTACCGGTTGGTAAATGTTTAGAACAAGTATATAAAACACCAAGTTATTTATTATATTTATTATTATTTGGTTGATTAATATTTCGTAATTATCTTAAAAAACATAATGTTAATATTTGTCATAATTGTAAACAAACTGAAGATCAAGTTGAAAGCTGAAATCAATATTGTAGTAAAAAAGGATGAAATAATGGAAAAATGTAGTAATTGTAATACTACTTTAATTAAAGGTCAATTTAGATTATTTTTTAAAAAAGTAGTTTGTGATATTTGTTATATTAAATTAAACAATCCTTTGTTATAATTATATTGTCTTAAGGCAAAAATATAGATAAATAGAAAGGTGGCAATTTATGCTTACATCAACAATTGGTATTATTGTAATTGTTGCTTCTGTAGTAGGTGGGGTTGTTGCTAGTTTATTAATTACATTTTTAACAAAATTAATTAGTAATAAAACAGCATCTAAAAAAGCAGAACGAATTACAGATGATTTCCGTGAAAAAACTGAAGAAAAAATCTTTACAGAAATTAAAGATGTTTTTGAAAGTATTGTGTTAGTAATGAATGATATTAAAAATCATTTTGGTGGTGTTGGAACTCAAAATATTTCTCGTGTTGAAACAGATATTAATGATTTAAAATTAGTAATTTCTAATTTAGAAAAATATGATAATGAAGAATTAATTGAAGCAACTTTACAACATAAATCAGCAAAACGAGATATTACTCATAAAGCACATAAAGTAGCAGGACTGAAATTAAAAAAATAACCTTAATTGGTTATTTTTTATTTTCTAATATAATTAAATTTTCTTCACCATAAGTACTTTTATAGTATTCTCAATATTCGGTAGATTTAATATCAACATCTTCTTTATCAATACCAGTTATATATTCACCACGAGGGTTTTTACATGGACGCTTACCTTGTTCAGATCGATAACATAATATATAGTTATTCACTAGCTTTTACCTTTTTTAATTTATCATTTTTTTTAACACAGGTATTGGCTCCAATTAAATAATCGTAATTGATATTTTTTGCTTTACTAAGGTCTGTTCAACGAAGGTTTACTCCACTAAGGTCTGTTCCACTAAGGGTTGATCAACTAAGGTCTGCTCCACTAAGGTCTGCTCCACTAAGGTCTGCTCCACTAATTGAATTTTTATATTCTATTGTCATAATAATTTCATTTGTTCGTTTATGTTTAATTTCTAATTTATTCATTATCTTTTTTCCTTTCATTTACAATATAATAATTTATAAAATGCTGTACTCGTTGGCTATGAGTATATAAACTAGGTAATTCATTTCATATTTTTTCTTGTTCTTTATTAAGATAAACATTAACATTCCTAATAATAACTTGGTGTTTTTTAGGTTTCATTATTTACCTTCATAATTAGCAATAATAATTGCGTCTCGTAAATGATTACTTATTTTTTCATTATTATATTTTCAACTTTTACCATATTGATAAGTTAAATTAGTATCTTTTTCATATTTTCATAAACAACCGTCATTATATTTACTTAAATTTTCTATATTTTTAACAACTGATTTAGTATATTTTGGTGATACTCAATTAATAACTTCATAACGGTCATTTTCAATTGCACCCAATAACTTTAATAAGTCATCTCTATCTTTACTAGCATTAGCAGTTGTATATAAACAATTTTCTATAAAAAGAAAACAATCTTCTTCAATAAGGTCAAAATCAATTAGAAAACCAAGTATATATTTTGCATGATTTAATCAGTATTTATCTGTATAAATAATTTGTTGTTTTAAAATATTATTTTCATACACAGTAATAGCAGTAGTACCAGTTCCTGATGGGTCAATACCTATTTTTATTCCCATCTTGCTCATTCCTCATCATTATTATTAAATACTGGTATTACATTTGAAATATCTTCTTCTTTAACTACATTATCATTTGTGTCTGCTATTTTTTTATATGATGGGGTATTTATATTGTTAGATAAGGGTTCATCGCTCATCTGCCCCTGATTTTTGGCGACAGTACTATCATTAAAAGATATATATTCAAAATTACCATCTTCTTTAATTTCTTTTTCATCTAAATCAATATCTGAAATATCAATACCCATTTCTAATGCTAATTTACGATATAATTTTGCTTCAACCATTTCTTTTGGTCAATTTACTAATGACATATAACTATTACCATTTTTCATTTTTAATTCTTCTAATGCTAAAATATTTTCTTTTAAATATTTATCATTAACTTTTAATTCATATTTAACTATTGCACCATTAATATATTGTTGTAATTCATTTGCCATATTATTTTTCTCCTTTATTTATTTTAAAATTAATACCTTTAACTCCAATAGCATTCATATCTGCATTACTATCTCATTGTTCTTTAATTTCATTTTTAACTACTTTTTCATCTATTAAAAGATAACCTTTAATAAAAGAAATAAGTTCTAATCTATCTGCTTTTTGTAAAAAATCATCATTAATACCTAATATTTCAATATCTTTTACTAATATTTTATCTTTAATAATATTAATACCAACTTTTTTTAATGGTTTTACCTCCAGTGATTTATCAAGTTGCTCAATTTCTTCCATTACACGAACTTGCTCATCTTTTATTTGATCTAAATCTAAACCCATATTTGTATTTAGATTATTAGCTTGCTCAATTAATTCTTGTTTTTTTAATTCTTGTTCTCTAAATAATTCATTTTGTTTTTGAATTCGCACCTGATTAATATTATTTTTAATTTCAATTTTATTATTTTTAACCGAATTTTCAAAATTAATAATATTATTATGAATACGATTTAAATCATCTTTAAATACTTTAATTAAATCTAGTGGCTCTTTAAATACAATATCAACTTTACTTAAAGTGCTTGGAATATCTTTTAAATGTACATCTTTATAACCAGTAGTATTATATTGATTACGATGACGATATATAAATTCAACTAATTCATTACTATTATTATCAATTCACTTTTTAATTTGAATTGCTTTCAAACTTAATTCTTTAAAATCATCACCCTTAATTACAAAAGGGAATACTACATTTTGCACTATATTATTCATTATTTATCATCCTTTCTTTTTAAAATTAAAATTATCAATTTTATTTTTTATATTTTTTATTTTTATTAGTAATATAATATTTCTTTAATTTTGTCGAAAACTCTTGATATTTATAGAATATATCTAATTTTAGGTATATTTTTAATATATAGAGGTAAATAATTGATGGAAAAAATAATTACAGAATTAAAAAACAGTTTTACAGATGATCAATTTTTAGAATTTGCTGAAAAAATAAAAAAAGAAGCAGAAGTAATCAAAAAACAAAAACGTTTAAATGAAATTGATCAAAAATTTAGAGATAAAGGCATTATATGTCCTGATTGTAAATCTTATCATTGTGTTAAAAATGGTCATAATCCCGAAGGAAAACAAAAATATTTATGTAAAAAATGTCGTGCTAGTTTTGATGCTTTTCGTCATCATTTTACTTATTGAAGTCATTTAAATTATGAACAGTGAAATTTATTAATTCAAATTTCATTATTAGGACAATCTAGTAAAATAATTTCCCGTTTTATTAAAACAACACCAAAAACTGCTTGATATAATCGTCAAAAATTAATGCAATCAAAACAATTAGAAAATACTCAATTAAAATTTAAAAAATTAAATGGTCAAATCCAAATTGATGAAACTTTTATTAAAGAAATCCATAAAGGTAATTTTAAAGATAAATTTGATAAACGAAAAACTCATCTTGATCCATTTTCAACTAATACCAAATGCTGTATTCAAATGGTAGTTGATAGCAATAATAATATTTTTGTTCAATCCACCAATACCAAACGATTACAAAAACAATGAATTATTGAAAATATGAATAAGCAATTAATTAAAGAAAAATCAATAATTATTTCTGACATGCAACCATTATATTTATTAGTAGCAAAACAAACAAATTCTACTCTATATTCTACCAAAACTAGTACAAATCCTGATACTAGTTATCGAAAGTTAAATAAGATTAGTAAATTACAATCGAGTCTTAAAGAAGCCTTAATTCATTATCATGGTTTGGGTTTCACTAATATTCAAAATTATTTAAATCTATGAAAATGAAAATACCAACATAAAGGTTTAACACCAAAACAACAATCAACGGTATTATATTTTAACGTTTAAAAAATTTAAAGCAAAATCATGATCTTAAACAAAATTATTTTTCAAATTGTCATATTGATGATTTTTTTATTTCATCAAGAGTTTTCGACAAAATTAAAGTAATATTTGCAAAAATAAACTGTAATAAATTAGAAACTATAAGTACTAAATTAATTGGACATAATATAAAACCATAAGTAATTCAACTAATATTTCCAATTAAATATAAAATTAACATTAATAATGATATGCTTATCGTATCTTTTTTAATAATTGTTTTCAAAGATTGTGGTATCAAATAAGAAATTGATAAAATAGTACTTAACCACCCAATAATATAATGTATTTCTATTTTAATTCCTCCTTACTAGGTAAATTGTCATATAATGAGTTATCTTTTAATCGATAACTAGAAATAACAAGCTCATTTTTTTCTGAATCAAACGTGTATCCGATATCAAAATCTTCTTTATATAATTGTTGTTGTTTCAATTCTTCAATTTCTTTATCTTTTTCAGCAAGTTGGTTTTTAAGTTTTTCATTTTCTTCTTGTAGTTTGTCAAATTTAATTGATTCTGTTATATTCATTATTTATCCTCATTTCCAATATAATTATTTTTTGGTTTTGTAAAATATATATATATGTAAGATTATTTATCTCCATTTCACTCAATATTTTTATCTTCTAAATCAATAATTGTAGTTATACCAAACATTTTTTAGCAGTCATTTTTGCTTCTTCTAATGTATAAAATAATAAAGTACTGTTAATATCAAAGTCACCATTTTTAATTACTAATAAATATCTTTTATTCATAATTTATCACCTCGTAATCTGCTTCTTCATCTTCTAAATAATCACTAATTAAACCTTTAACTTCATCAATTTCATATCATTTTAAATTTAAGTCAAAATCTGTTGGCAATGAAACATTACCGACATATCGTTCTTCATTACCAAATTTAAGATATAAATTTAATTCTCAATTTTCATCATCACTATCAATTTCTGCATAAATAATATCTTTATTACTAATTTTTAATGCTTTATTATTAATTCATTTTTCATTTAAATAATCACTAATACAATATGACATTTTTAATTCCTCCTAATTTTGTTTATTTACAATTAAATTTTCTAATTGATAAGTTTTTAATCAATGTTCTTTACATAATATAATTTCTTTTTTATAACCTAAATTTCACTCTAATTTATCACCAATTTTTTCAATATAATTATTTCCAAAATAAGCATTTTTATTATTACAATTAATTTTTTGACATTTCATAGATTAGTTTCTCCTAATTCTGTTTTCCTAATGCTCAATGTTCATCAGTCATGTTTTCAAATGAAACAGGATAACTTTTAAGCATTAATTTATTTAATATTATTTGTGTTTTTTTATTTAACTTTTTCATATAACCCTCCATTAATTAACTACAAAGTATTACAAATTGTAATTGTTTATATTGTTTATACGCCAGACATATATGTCTTCCTTCTTCCGTGCCCATTTGTGCTTTCGCTCTGGGATTTTACGCTCAGTTTTTGAAATTAAATCTACTTGCATCCATATGAAGGACCGAATGCTAAACGCAAATTTAATTGTTTAAGTCACTATCTCTTTTTTTATTGTCGTTTGATATTAGCCCTGGACTTATCACGACTATCGCTTGTTAAAGCGTCTATTATTTCCGGACTGATTACCGCTGAGCTAGACCGCCAAAATAACTATTAAATTGTTAGATTGTTTTAAAATAAAAAAACAACCCTAACAAGAGTTGTTTTTTGGAGCTTCATCGTACATTATACAATAATATCGTTCTTGTCTGTTTTTTTACCCGCTAACGGGGTATTAACAACATTAACTTCTTCCCCAATACCCGGAATATTTGGTTTTAATTTTTTAGTTAAACCATAAAAGATTCCAAAATAAATTGCTAAGAATAAGGAACTAACTAAAAGAAATCAAACACCATCCAATCATAAATTAGTTTTAATATTATCTGTGATTAAAGTTGTTGGTCCTAATACTAAAAAGTATTTTAAAATTGTTTCAATTGCCCCGAACGCATGAATACGCATTGGTACTAAATCCGCCATTCCAAACGCTAGTCCTGTCATCCCCGCGTGGGCTAAATATAATAATGGCGCAGTATACATAAAAATAAATTCAATTGGTTCTGTAACACCTGTTAGTAAACAAGCTAATCCCCCCCCCGAAATATAAATTGACTTATATTTTATCCGATTAGTTTTACTAATTCATACATCATTCCAATTCCAGCTCCAATTAGCGAACCTGTTGAAGTAATCATTTGGCCAACTTTAAAACGTACTGGTTCAAAAGAATTAATTACTATTTGATAAACATCTTTAACATTAGTTGAATTAGGAACAATATTAGTTGCATATTCAGTTCAATTACTTTCCACAACTTTCAAAGCTGTCACTCATGTATATCACATTTGTTCTTGTCCTTCAGAAACTAAACTCTTTTGATCAACCAAGTTCTTATCAACAGCATAATTAAAGAAAGCAACTAATTCTTCTTTTGTAAGATTTTGATTAGTAAATAGATCACTTGCAAAAGTATTGACACTAGTATAATCTAAAATTCCACCTAACGAAGTATAATTCATTGGAATTGTAACCATATGATGTAAACCAAGTGGTAATAATAAACGCTCCAAAAAACCATAACCAAAAGGAATGATAAACGGGATTTTGTTATTTAAAGCAATATTTTTTCCAATAACATTAATACCCGTCTGAATTAACGGTCAAAATAGTGATAAAACAATTGCAATTGGTAACATAATTACAATTACCATTAATGGAACAAAACGTGGTCCATTAAAAAAGGATAATGCATTAGGCAAACGATTAAAAGCAAAGAATTTATTATAAACACCTGCGCCAATAAAACCAGTAATAATTCCACCTAAAGCATCAAAACGTAACGAATAAACCCCTTCTTGATTACTAAAATAATCTTGTTGACTAGTCCATTTTCCACCTAAAATATAATTCATAAATTCAGTGCCATCATCATTTCCTACTCTCGTTATAAAAAATGTTGCACCAACAGTTAATAGTGTTAAATATGCAATTGCTCCTGCAAAACAACCACCAGCCCTATTTTTAGCTCACGAACCAGCAATTGCAATTGCAAATAGTAAACCAATATGACGAAATGGTAATCAACCAATTGTTTCAATAATTGTGCCAATATGATTTGCTACTTTGGCAATACTCGTAATTTGACCAAAACCTAACGGACCGATAACTTTTCCCATAACAATAAATAATCCTGCGACGGGCAAAATTGCAATCATCGTTAAAATCGCCTTGGCAAATTTATTAATTCCAATTTTAAATCGTGATTTCTTTCCTCCTGCAAAAGGGGCTTTAATCTTATGCTTTAATTTCATAAAATAGTTTTCCTTTAGTTTTACATCTTCTGATTTTGCCATCTTCAATTTCTCCTTTCTTTTTTATCTTAAACTCGCGAAATTAAAAAAAGAACTTGTTGTAACAAGTTCTTACTAAAAATAATTTACTTTATAAAATTCAAATAATTCTGGTTGATATGTTTCTTTACTACATTGAACAACTTCATGATATTCTGAAAAAGTAATGGAGTATTTCTTGGGTAAATATGTTTTAGAACTTACCTGCAAAAACTTTTCATCATAAGCATTAGATAATTCACATCTTAAATAATTAAGATCATTAATTAGTACAATATTACGAGAACTAATATAAGATAATAAACTATCTTTACAATCTTTAAAATTTAAATTTTTTAAAATTGTTTTATTAACTCAAATGATAGAATATTTCCTAATCTTATTATTTTGATATCTAACCTTAATGAAACTCATAAAGTCCTTATTTAAGCACTGATAAGTCTCAATAAAATATAAATCAAGCGAAACATTAACAACATATAATTTATTAACTGCATTATCATATTTTTCTTTAAACGGTAATGGTTTGCTTCAGAAAGCTCGATTCAAAGTAAAATAACCTTTCCCTTGAACACTATAAATCATATTCTTACCAATTAATTGTTTTAATGTATTGCGAATAGTTGTTCGATTAATCTGATATTTTTTCATTAAAGTTGCTTCGGATGGTAACTTTAAACCTACTCTTCCCTGAATTATTATTCCTTCTAAAATTTTTTCTAATTCTTTGTTTGTCATATTATTAATTTTAAATTAAAAATTAATAAAAAATGTTTTTAGTTTAAAAAATAAAAAACATCTTTTAAGCATGGGGACTAAAAGGGTCAATAACTGTTAAAGTATCTGGTTCCTCTTTTAATGCCATTTTATGATCAAGTTTATAATAACTATTATTTGACATTTTAATTCAATCAATAATATCTTTTATTTCTGCTAATTCTTCATAAAAATCAATTATAAATCAATCATAAAATTTATAAGTTACTAAATCACCAACTTCTTGGGCATGATGGGCTAACTTATTAGTTAAATCCGCAAAATATGCTCGTTTTGTTTGATAGGTTGTAATTAATTCAATAATGCTCTTAATTGGTTGATATTCTTCAACAATATTTTTTACTTGATAATGTCCGTCACGATCTGCCATAAAATTCATTATTCTTCGTTGATGTAAAACTTCATCTTGCGCTTGAACTTGAAAATAATGACTAAAACCAGGAAATCCTAATTGCTCAGCTGCGGAACTTAAGTTATAACAAAAAAATTGCATTTTAAGGTGTTCATCAATATAATGTTGTAAATCCTTTTCAATATCTTTTGTTAACATAAATATCACCTTTCTTTCTTCATTACCATTGTACACTCTTTTATTGTCAGTTTAATTTAAAAGAAATCTTTTTATTAAAATAATAAAATTTATTTTCTTTAAATTTAAATTTTGATATTTCAATTTTCTTAACAGCTGAATTAATTTTTACTTCATCAAAATTAATTAATTCATTAAGATCAAGATTAAAAATAGTTGTTTTCTTTTCATTAATATTAGGATAAAAACTATTCCAAATTGCTTTAATTTGTGCTGCTGTTTCATTCTTATGAACAATCTTATTTAACAACATTCCAAATTGTTGACCAGATAATGCTAAATACTGATTATTACTTGGTTTTTTTAGCTCCAAAGTTGCTTGTTTTAGAATTTTGCTTAAATCAACTTTAAAAGTTTGATTAACAACTAATTCATCAACAAATTTATTATTATTTGTTGGTAATGCTACAATTTTAAAACTATAATTAGTAATTTCATTATTACCTAGAACTTGATGATTAGTTCTAAAATATTTTAATTCAAAATATTGATCAAACAATTCCGGTTGATATCCTAAGAATTCCATTACTTTTATCTTAATAATTGGTGGTAACTTATCAACATAATTATCTTCCCCAATAACAATATTATTAATTAAATATTTGTCAAATTTTCAAGTTTGTAAACTTTTAAATTCAAAATATTCTTTTTCATAAATATAGCCATTCTTGCGTAATTTTTTTGGGGCTCCTCATTGGGCATAAATTGCCATTAACAATCCTAGTACGGAAATTAAAATTATAACCGCATAATCTAATGGCCGATTATTTTGAATAAATAATGCTAACGGATCATCACGCTGTGTTTCTAAAACAAAACGAATTAAATTTCATAGAAAGAAATAGAAACCAGTTTGTACCCCACTGCGGGTTATTGCATAACGACCAGGATTATTTAATTTTGTTAATTCACTACTATCATTATATCATCATTGTCGTAACGCATTACCCATCGTTGATTTAGTTTTAACAATTGCCACCTTTGGCATTTCATCTAATTGTTTTTGAGTTGGAACATAATTAAAATATGCTTTATCTCATACTTCTTTTCATGTCATTTTCCCTTTTTTATGATATTTCCGATTGAAAAAATGAATAAAATTATATTTTAAATCAAATGGATATTCCTTTGGATCTTTTTTTCATGGTTTTTTCCCAAATAATTGACCAGCAAAAGGAATAAAGAAAGTAATAAATACTCAAGCTAAGAAATTAAAGAATGACTCATATAAAAAGATTGGCTGACGAAATACAATTTCTCCATTAATTCTTTCTGGTGACAAGCCAGAAGCATCTCATTGTCATAAATTGTCCCGAATAAATGCAGGTAATCAGCGTAACGAATCATATGAAGTAACACTTCCTAACAATTCATGATTAAAGAAATTACCTCAACGTCCTAATATTTGTCCTAATAAAATATTGGGTATAATACAATCCGCATAAACTCAAAGTGAAATTTTTGATTTTCGACCAACAATTCCAAAAACAGCTAATCCAGCAATAATTCCAAATAGAACACCACCATGAATACTCATTCCAGCTTTTCAAAAAGCAAATAATGATCAGAATGGTACTGCTCCAGAATCTGATACTCATGGATTATTAACATCACCATTAACTTTTCCAAAGAAACTAGCACCAAACAATGAAGAAGGAATAATAATAAAAATTGATCAAATTAAAGGTTCAATTGGAATTTTCTTAATTTTCAATCGAATAAAGCAGGCTAAAACCGATAAAATCATTCCCAATGTAATAAATACAGCATACATATGAACTCAACCACCATATGTTGCTAAAATATTATGCGGGGTATTATTAGGCGTAATTCAATCTGGTATTGGCGGACCACCGGCTAACAAAATACTATTCATTTAATTTTTTCTCTCCTTTTGTCACAATTGTTATTAAACAATGCATACTAATTATATACCAAGTTCGAATAAAAAAGTCTACTTATTTTCTTTAATTTTGTCGAAAACTCTTGATGAAATAAAAAAATTATCAATATGACAATTTGAAAAATAATTTTGTTTAAGATCATGATTTTGCTTTAAATTTTTTAAACGTTAAAATATAATACCGTTGATTGTTGTTTTGGTGTTAAACCTTTATGTTGGTATTTTCATTTTCATAGATTTAAATAATTTTGAATATTAGTGAAACCCAAACCATGATAATGAATTAAGGCTTCTTTAAGACTCGATTGTAATTTACTAATCTTATTTAACTTTCGATAACTAGTATCAGGGTTTGTACTAGTTTTGGTAGAATATAGAGTAGAATTTGTTTGTTTTGCTACTAATAAATATAATGGTTGCATGTCAGAAATAATTATTGATTTTTCTTTAATTAATTGCTTATTCATATTTTCAATAATTCATTGTTTTTGTAATCGTTTGGTATTGGTGGATTGAACAAAAATATTATTATTGCTATCAACTACCATTTGAATACAGCATTTGGTATTAGTTGAAAATGGATCAAGATGAGTTTTTCGTTTATCAAATTTATCTTTAAAATTACCTTTATGGATTTCTTTAATAAAAGTTTCATCAATTTGGATTTGACCATTTAATTTTTTAAATTTTAATTGAGTATTTTCTAATTGTTTTGATTGCATTAATTTTTGACGATTATATCAAGCAGTTTTTGGTGTTGTTTTAATAAAACGGGAAATTATTTTACTAGATTGTCCTAATAATGAAATTTGAATTAATAAATTTCACTGTTCATAATTTAAATGACTTCAATAAGTAAAATGATGACGAAAAGCATCAAAACTAGCACGACATTTTTTACATAAATATTTTTGTTTTCCTTCGGGATTATGACCATTTTTAACACAATGATAAGATTTACAATCAGGACATATAATGCCTTTATCTCTAAATTTTTGATCAATTTCATTTAAACGTTTTTGTTTTTTGATTACTTCTGCTTCTTTTTTTATTTTTTCAGCAAATTCTAAAAATTGATCATCTGTAAAACTGTTTTTTAATTCTGTAATTATTTTTTCCATCAATTATTTACCTCTATATATTAAAAATATACCTATGGATAGGTTAAGATAAATTGGACAACAATAATGTAGAGTAAATATTTATAATTAAATTACAATGGAGGTGTAATTATGGCAAAGAATCATTATACCGATGAATTTAAGCAACAAATTGTTGGTCTTTACAAAATGGGTCAAACTCCTGAACAATTAGCCAATGATTACCAAATTGGTAAATCTACTGTTTGGAAATGAGCTCACCAATTTAGTAACTCGGACTCATTTAAAGCTAAAGACAATAGAACGCCAGAAGAAAACGAATTAATTCAATTACGTAAAAAAGTTAAACAATTAGAAATGGAAAATGACATTTTAAAGCAAGCAACACTGATAATCGGCAAAAAATAGCAATCATTAAAAATAACAAAGCAAAATATCCAATTATTAATTTATGTAAAACATTGAAATTGGCTAGATCAACATATTACTATCAATTAAAAGCAAATAATCCCAAGAATAATCAAAACATTGATAATGCTGTTATCAGTATTTTTCTAAAAAGTCGTAAAAATTATGGAACAAGAAAAATTAAAATCATGCTAGCTCAGCAAAATATTATATTATCTCGTGTAAAGATTAGTAAAATAATGAGAAAATATAACTTAATTTCAAATTATACAAAAATCAAATACAAACATTCAAATACAAGCAATGTTACATATAAATATAATAATTTATTAAATCAAGAATTTAATAATTATAAACTACATGAAGTTGTTGTCAGTGATTTAACATATGTTTTTATTAATAATAAATGATATTATGTTTGCTTTCTAATTGATTTATTTAATCGTGAAATTATTAGTTATGATGTTAGTTTACACAAAAATGCAAAATTAGTTAAAAATACCTTTAATAAACTTAACTTTACATTAAATGATATTAAAATATTTCACACTGATCAAGGTAGTGAATTTAACAACAATCTTATTTATAACTTTTTAACTAAAAATAACATTCAAAAGTCTTACAGTAAACCAGGTTGTCCTTATGACAATGCTGTTGCGGAATCAACATACAAAATTTTTAAAACTGAATTTATTAAAAATAATAAATTTAAAAACATTGAGCAGTTTAAATTAAAATTATTTGATTACATTAATTGGTACAATAATATTCGAATTCATAGCAAACTAAATTATTTAACACCAGTAAAATACAGAAATTATTACTCTACATAAAATTTGTCCAAAAAACCCTTGCCATTCCACTAAATTATTTATCATTATTAGAACATGAAATCATACAATTAAATTTTAAAGTCATGTTGTTCAAATTCAGAAGACTATTATTTTACAACTTATTTTCAGAATATAAATTGTAATTCCACTTTTTTTAAATTATAATTTATTCACATTTATATAAATTTTAGAAAGTGAAGTGAAATTAAAAATGCCTAATACTGTTTTATCAGAAACAGCAGTTAATAAAATCAAGGCTCTTCATCAAGAGCATCTTCAACAGCATTATAAGAAAATTACTAGTTTCTGGCGAAAGTCAATTATCATTGATATTATTTTTAGTACTTTGATTATAATTTTTGCAACTGCTTCATTAATAGGAATTGTCCTTAAACTTGCGGATGCTCACAGCAATGCATTCCAATTTTATCTTATTTATCTTGCCTTACCATTATTAGTGATTACAATTATTCTTTATATATTAATTAAAGCTGGTACTGTGAGCATTAGTCTTTTTCTGAATCGATTAGATTATAATGCATATTATCGAATTGCAATTGAAGATCTATGAAAAGATGAAATTACTCTTGATAAAGTAAGCAATACCTTTAACATTATTCCTGAACCAAATTTTACTAGTTTTAGTAAAAATCCAAAAAAAATAATCTCCTACAACAAAGTCTAGTTCGAGTAAGTAGTTTAGAAGAAAAATTGGATAATAAAGTTATTAATGGTGCCACAAAAAATAATACCTTTTCATTAGGCGTAATTACTGTTCGTAAGACAATGGTTTTCTTAAAAACATTAATTTTTTGTTTATTAATTGGATTAATTATTTTAGCTAGTATGTCTAATAAAGGAAAAAGTTCAAAAACATCAAACAGTATTGCCGATGGAATTAATATGACTTACTTATTATTATGAATTGAAATGAAGCGTTCAGAAAATTACTTTTTCTTTTCTGCCACATTACCAAAGAATTTTGAAATTGAGGCAAATATTGTACCTCATCAAAATAAATTTAAGAAATTTATTTTAAATAACAAAGAAATTCAATTAGAGGGGACAGAATTTTCTAACCTATTTGACACAAATACAACTGATCCAGTTGAATTACGAAAAATTTTAACACCAAAAGAAATGGCTAACTTAATTGATACTAGCAATAAATATCAAGAAGTTTTATCAATGTCATTTGTTAATGATAAATTTACTTTGCTATTAGATAAATATTATTATAGTAAAAAAGCACACCATCAAGACCAAATTTGAAAACCAATTATTTCTAAAAATAAAAATATTCAAAATTGTATTGATGATTTAATTACTAAAATTGAATTAGATTTATCTCACTTAAAAAAAGGACTAGATTATTTAACTGGCTTTGATATCAAATAGTTAAAAACTAATACTTGATATGGATTAATCTTTCCATTAAAAGTTTGATAGTTATTATAAATAATTTTGAAATTAGTTAACTTATCATCAACATTAATTGTTTGATTGGATAAATTAATAATTACTAAGAATTTTTCTTTCTGATAAAAGCGATAGAAACTTAATACAACAGGATTAATTTCAATAAATTCAATTTGGCCATAATTAAAGGCCAAATTTTTTTCGTAATTGAATTAAAAATTGATATGCTTTAAAAATTGATTGAGGACTATGATAATCATCTTCTCAGTTAACTCTTAAATAATTTTTATTCACATCAATTCATGGCTGCTGAATACTAAAACCACCAAACTGACGAGGATTTCATTGCATTGGAGTTCTCGCATTGTCACGGGAGCGGGCACTAAGGATTTTTAAAATTGCTGATGATTGATAACCTTTCTGTTGTAAAATCTGATAATAATTAATTGATTCAACATCTTTAAGTTGATCAATAATATGATAATCATTATTTTCCATCCCAAATTCTTCGCCCTGAAAAAGATACGGTGTTCCGCGTAGTAATAAAACAACTGCAGCCAAAGCAACTGCGGATTCAAATCGATAATTTTCAGGATCCCCAAATCGTGATAAAGCACGGGGTTGGTCGTGATTATTTAAAAAAATTGCTAATCATCCTTCAAATTCTTGCACCAAAGTTTGCCATTTCTTAATGATTGCTACTAATTTTGCTGGTTCATATGAACCTAATGCTCATTTATTATTATTTAAATAATCAATTTTTAAATGATGAAAAGTAAAAGCCATGTTTAACTCCTGAGCCGCTGGTTTAGTATACAAAATAGCTTGGTCAAGTGAAGTTGACGATAACTCACCAACCGTAATAATATTCTTTTGTCGCTGATATGTTTTTTGATCCATTTCCTATAAATAAGTATGAACTTCTGGCATATCAGTATAATATTTTCGGCCATCGCCAGTTAAATCATCAACAAATGTTGTTGGTTTTCCAATTAGATTAATAACATCAAAACGTAATCCCTGAACACCCTTTTGCAATCAATAATTAATAATGTCATAAATATCTTGACGTAAAGTTTCATCTCGTCAATTTAAATCAATTTGAGTTTTATCAAATAAATGTAAATAAAATTTTTGTAATTCTCCATTATATTCTCATGCCGAACCTCCAAACTTACTTTGTCAATTAGTTGGTAAAATTGTTTTAGTACCTGGAACAAAGAAAAAACGGTTTTGATAAGTTTCATCCCCAGCAAGAGCCTTTTGAAATCATTCATGTTCAATTGAACAATGATTAAAAATCATGTCCATCATAATATATATGTTTCGTTTTTTTGCTTCAATAATTAATCTTTCAAAATCAGCCATTGTTCCAAATAAAGGATTTATTTTTTTATAATCCGCCACATCATAACCATTATCTTTTTGTGGAGAGAAATAAATTGGATTTAATCATAAGAAATTAACTCCTAACATAGTTAAATAATCTAATTTCATAATAATTCCTTGAATGTCTGGATAGGTTAAGATAAATTGGACAACAATAATGTAGAGTAAATATTTATAATTAAATTACAATGGAGGTGTAATTATGGCAAAGAATCATTATACCGATGAATTTAAGCAACAAATTGTTGGTCTTTACAAAATGGGTCAAACTCCTGAACAATTAGCCAATGATTACCAAATTGGTAAATCTACTGTTTGGAAATGAGCTCACCAATTTAGTAACTCGGACTCATTTAAAGCTAAAGACAATAGAACGCCAGAAGAAAACGAATTAATTCAATTACGTAAAAAAGTTAAACAATTAGAAATGGAAAATGACATTTTAAAGCAAGCAACACTGATAATCGGCAAAAAATAGCAATCATTAAAAATAACAAAGCAAAATATCCAATTATTAATTTATGTAAAACATTGAAATTGGCTAGATCAACATATTACTATCAATTAAAAGCAAATAATCCCAAGAATAATCAAAACATTGATAATGCTGTTATCAGTATTTTTCTAAAAAGTCGTAAAAATTATGGAACAAGAAAAATTAAAATCATGCTAGCTCAGCAAAATATTATATTATCTCGTGTAAAGATTAGTAAAATAATGAGAAAAAATAACTTAATTTCAAATTATACAAAAATCAAATACAAACATTCAAATACAAGCAATGTTACATATAAATATAATAATTTATTAAATCAAGAATTTAATAATTATAAACTACATGAAGTTGTTGTCAGTGATTTAACATATGTTTTTATTAATAATAAATGATATTATGTTTGCTTTCTAATTGATTTATTTAATCGTGAAATTATTAGTTATGATGTTAGTTTACACAAAAATGCAAAATTAGTTAAAAATACCTTTAATAAACTTAACTTTACATTAAATGATATTAAAATATTTCACACTGATCAAGGTAGTGAATTTAACAACAATCTTATTTATAACTTTTTAACTAAAAATAACATTCAAAAGTCTTACAGTAAACCAGGTTGTCCTTATGACAATGCTGTTGCGGAATCAACATACAAAATTTTTAAAACTGAATTTATTAAAAATAATAAATTTAAAAACATTGAGCAGTTTAAATTAAAATTATTTGATTACATTAATTGGTACAATAATATTCGAATTCATAGCAAACTAAATTATTTAACACCAGTAAAATACAGAAATTATTACTCTACATAAAATTTGTCCAAAAAACCCTTGCCATTCCAGTCACCAATTCCATCATTATTACTGTCATAAAAAGATTGTGGATGAATTTCATATACAATCGCTTCCTGAAAATTAACCTTATTCATTCTGTTCTCCTTACCTATCTAAAATATTTATTTTTTAATATTTTCTACCCTTGTTTGTTGTTTTTTTAAATTAATTAAATTTTTTTCTTTAATCTGTAATATTTCATTTCGTAATCTTGTAAAACGTGGAATTTTTTCTAAAAACCAAGTTAAAGTCATTGTGACTCCCATTGTTAATAAACCACTAATCAAAAATCAAGTAAATCCTGTTCCAACAAATGTGTTAACACCTTCAACTTGACTAAATGGTTGAATTGATAAGACACCTAATCATGCCCCATTACCAATCCCATTTGAAGTTACCCCGGCAACAGTTAACAATAGACCCCCACAAGTGGACCCAGCGATTGCCCCTAAAAACGGATAAAAAAAGCGCAAATTAATTCCATACATTGCCGGTTCTGTTACTCCTAGTCATGCCGAAGTTGTAGCCGAAATTCCAATCTCCTTAATTTTTGGATCGTTCCGATTATTAATTGTAAACATTAAAGTTGCACTTCCTTGGGCAATATTTGACATACATAAAATTGGAAAAATAAATGACCCTCCAATTTGGGCAGTATTTTGAATCATTACGGCATTAAACATTGTATGAACACCAGTAATAACAATTGGAGCATATAATAATCCTAAAATCGGACCAAAAAAATATTTGGCAATTGGATTAATTAATGTTCAACTTAAACCTATTGAAATAGCACTGCCAATAATATAACCAAGGGGTCCAATTAAACATAACCCTACGGTAAATGATAATAAAATAGTTAATAAAGGCACAAAAATTTGTTTTAAAACTGCAGGAATAATTCGGTTTAAACCTTTTTCTAAATAAACACCAAAGAAGGCGATCCCAATTGCGGGAATTACTTGTCCAGTATATTGAACTTTTCAAGGAAATTTTCATGCTCCAAAGTCAAATGTTGGGGCAACATTAAAAATTCATAATGAATTACTAGCTTTGCCAGCAATTGAATAAATATCAACTAATGGTGGTAATAATAACGTTAAACCAATAATGATTCCGATTACTGGTGAACCACCCATTTTATTAAAAATTGATCAACAGATTGTGACAGGGATAAATCAAAAAACAGCTTGAGCCGGAATCCACAAGAATTCGTTTAATCCCTTTGCAAATGCAGAAATACTAACTAATGACGAATCAGGACCACTTCAATTAGCTTCTAAGATATTTCGAAATCCTAAAATTAAACCACCAGCTACTAATGCTGGAATTAAAGGAATAAAAATTTCGGAAAAATGTTGTAATAACCTTTAATATCATTTTGTTGGTTTTGCGGAAGATGGATTTTGTTGCACTAATGAAGGATTTTGTTTTAAACTTAAATACTTCTTAAATTCAGCAAAATAATTATTAACATCGACACCAATTACAATATGATATTGTCCAATTGGTTGGACTGTTCCTTTAACATTTGCTAATTCCTCAATTCCTTTTGAATCGGCCTTAGTGTTGTCTTTCAAAACTAATCGAAGTCGTGATACACAATGTGTATACGAAAGAATATTATCAACGCCACCTAATAGCGGAATTAATGCTTCAATTTCAGTAAAGTAATTTTTTTTGACATCTTTTCACCTCTTAATATGGAAACGATTCCATATTAAGATTATAATACACATTTTCCTAAAAGATAAATTTATTTTATAAAAATTCTAATTTCATAATTTAAGCATTCAATTATTTTTTTATCATCACTATTTCCTAGTAAAATTTGTTTTAATTTAAGAATAATCTTTGTAGCTAGTTCTTCATAATTAATTGCAATACAATATTGTTTTTGCAAAACCGGAAGAAAAAAATCACTCATATTAGAGATATCAGTTACTAAACTATTTAAAATATTTTGTTTCATTAATCAGGCAAGAATAATTTTATAACAAGTATGCGTCCCACAAATAATAATCTTATCTTTTAAATCAAGGGATTGAACCAGATCATAAATAATACTATCCTGATTCTTATCAAAAAAATAACTTTCAAAATTATAATTATGGGTTTGAAATCAATTCAGAACAGTATCATAGCGGGCAAATCCTGTCGGCAGATTACTTGTTGGATTTTTCCCAATATAAAAAATCTTGCGATGCTGATCAAACTCAGCATTTGCTGCCATTTGTTCTAACAATGAATACATCATTTCATTATCATTATTCATGAAAACCGTATTCCCCCATTGCCGACCATAAACAATAATCGGAATTGTAATTGTTTTTAAAAAAGCTCGTATATTTTTATCATTACTAATCGTAAATAAAATCAAGGCGGTTGGATTCCGACGCACTATTTCTTGCAAATGTAATAAATAACGTTCCTCATCATAAGTTGTTTCTACTACAAATGGAACTATCTTTGTAAAATTATCATTAATTTGTTTTAAAATTGATTTAACAATAAAAGTATTACTACTCGTTAAATCAGGAATTAACACATATACTTCTAAAATTTTCTTTTTAATTGAATGTGCTGCAAAGTCTGGTTGGAAATTATATTTCTGAACTACTTTTTGAATTAAATCTCGTTTTTCTTGACTAACATAACCACCATTAAAATATCGTGACACTGTTCCGACACCAACCCCACATTCCTCAGCAATTGTTTTAATTGAAACCTTCTTATTTTTCATTTAAATTCCTCTTTCAAAATCAGTTTTGTTTAATAATTGGACTCAATAATAAAAACAAAACACAATAAATTATTAAAATTGCAAGAACAAAAATAAAGAAATAGGGAAAATCTCATCGTCCAATATATAACACTTGAAATAAAAGGCCTACAACTATTCCAACTATAATAAAAATACTATGATAGAACCATGGGATTTTCTTAAAAATCTTTTGCCAAAGTCCTTTTTCTTTTTGTAATGCAAAGCCACCCATTTGATTCACTCCTTCTTTCATTATAACATGTCCAAAAGAAAATGCTAAGAGCCATTGTTCTTTCAATTTTTAAGGCATTTAAAAAAGGAAATTATATAAAACATTTCCTTTTTTAAATAAAATAATTTTAAGCATATTTGCTAATAACTTTACTTAATTTTTAATTAAATTCTTCTATTTCTTTTTTAAATTATCAATTTCTAACTCACCATGAATAACTAGATCTTGGTCTTTTCCTAGGGCATTTGGAATGATAGTGAAAGTATTTGAAATTCCATCAGCAGCATGTTTAAATGGAATCTTTGCAACAGAAGCTAATGAATTAACAGCCCCTGTCTTATCACGACCACTCATTGGATTAGCTCCTGGTGAGAATGGGACCCCGGCTTTTCGACCATCTGGCGAATTTCCTGTTGCTTTTCCATAAACAACATTTGATGTAATTGTTAGAACTGACATTGTTGGTTCTGAATTACGGTAATGATGTTGACGACGCACTTCATTCATAAATGTTTTTACCACGAGAATTGCAATATCATCAGCACGATCATCATTGTTTCCATACGTTGGGAATTCCCCTTCAGTACGATAATCAACAACAATACCGCTTTCATCCCGCACAGGATATACTTTAGCATATTTAATTGCTGATAAAGCATCGGTTACAACTGATAACCCTGCGATTCCAGTTGCAAAAAAACGATGCGGATCAGTATCCATAAAACATAATTGACTTCTTTCATAAAAATATTTATCATGCATATAATGAATGATATTTAATGCATTTGCATAAACACCTGCTAATCATTTCGCCATTTGAACAAATTTACTTCAAACCTCTTCATAATTTAATGGTGTTTTTTCATCACCTTGACATGGTTCATAACGTGGTGATACTTGATTTTTGTGAATCTCATCAATTCCACCATTAATAGCATATAATAATGTTTTGACTAAATTACAACGTGCCCCAAAGAATTGCATTTGCTTCCCAATTTTCATTGGCGAAACACAACAAGCAATTGCATAATCATCACCATGCGTTACTCGCATTAAATCATCATTTTCATATTGCATTGATGAATACAAAATTGAATATTTTGCACAAAAAGCTTTAAAACCTTCTGGCAAATTTTGCGATCATAAAATTGTTAAATTTGGCTCTGGTGACGGACCCATATTTGCTAAAGTATGAATATAACGAAATGCTGTTTTTGTTACTAATGTTCGACCATCTAAACCCATTCCCCCAATTGATTCGGTTGCTCAAATTGGATCACCAGAAAACAATTGATTATATTCTGGTGTACGCATAAATTTAACAATTCTTAATTTCATAATCATATGATCAACTAATTCTTGTGCTTCTGTTTCGGTTAAAATTCCCTTTTGAAAATCACGTTCAATATAAATATCTAAAAAACTACTTGTTCGACCATAACTCATTGCCGCCCCATTATTTTCTTTAATTGCTGCTAAATAAGCTAAATATGTCCATTGAAATGCTTCTTTTGCATCTTTTGCTGGTTTTGAAACATCAAATCCATATGATGCCGCCATTTGTTTAATTTCTTTTAAAGCAGTAATTTGTTCTGAAATTTCTTCCCGCAATTTAATTACTTCATCAGTCATTATCATTGGCGTATTCTTTTTATCTTCTTCTTTTTTGGCAATTAAGAAATCCGCTCCATACAAAGCTAAACGACGATAATCACCAATAATTCTTCCACGCCCATATGCATCAGGAAGACCCGTGATGATATGTGATTTACGGCATGCTCGCATGTCATCTGTATAAGCATCAAAAACACCTTGATTATGTGACTTTCGATATTTTGTAAAAATTTCAACTACTCGTGGTGATACTTTAAAACCATAAGATTCATTAGCTGCTTCAACTACACGCACGCCTCCATTTGGCATCATTGCTCTTTTAAATGGTTTTTCAGTTTGTAATCCAACTACTTTCTCTAATTTTTTATCAATATAACCTGGACCATGGGAAGTAATACTTGCAATTAAATCTTCATCAGCATCTAAAACTCCCCCATTTTTTTGTTCTTGTTTTGTTAAATCCATTACTTCTGCTCATAACTTTTCGGTTGCTTCAGTTGGGCCAGCAAGAAAAGAATCTGCACCAGTATAGGGTTTATAATTCATTTGAATAAATAATCGTGTGTCAACTTCATCTGTTCATTTACCAAGAGTAAAGCCTTCCCACTCCGAAAATAATGTTTTTTTCATAAAATCCCCCTATTATTTCTAAATTTAAATTCTACATTTTTTTAATTAAATATATTTCAAAAAAAATAAAATAGTTTTATTTTATAATTTTTGGTATTGTTACCAATTTATTGGACCCAATCAATAACATTATACTCTTAATTTTCCAAAATTTACCAAAAAATAATGTTCCTTTTTTATTTAATATTTATTAAAAATAAAAAACAAGAAAAGATTTATCGTTTTCTTGTTTTTATTGATTTGTTTAATTTTTAATTTTGTTTCAAAATTTCAAAGGATAAACAATATACTTATTGTTAAATTTATCGAAACTACTCTTTATTAATTATTTTGCTAAACTTAATCTTTTCTCTTTTTCGTAAATCATTGTTTTTTTGGTGGCACTTTGACATTACTAATTGCTGTATTAAACTTGGTTTGATCTAAAACAAAATTATTATCAATAATTTCTGCAAAACCAGCTTTTAATTGTAACAATTTAATTTTACCTAAATAGTTCTCTTTTTTTAAATTAACAGCTGTTGCATCAATTTTTTTCCGAGCAATAAAATACCCTAATGTTGGAATAACCACTGCTCCCCCTAAAAAGTTTCCGATGAAAGCCGGCAATAAATTAAATCCTGCGAAATATCCGGCCGAGGCCCCTGGTAACACTTCGGTCCCTTGCATTGGTAATCCTAGCATTAATACATTCATTCAGAAAAGAAATGAATTAGCAACAACATGTTGAAAACCAGAAATACAGAAGGCAAATAAAATAAAGAAGATACATAAAATTGAAGCAGTTGCACTTTTTGAAGAATAAGTAACATATAATGTTGCCGCCACTAAAATATTACAGAAAATTGCGGACATAAGATTATTTAAAAAAGTTGTTCCCAGATCACTATTCGTAACTGTTTGCCCATGTGCTAAAGCCTCACCAATCAAACCAATCTTATGTTGCATTGTATTCATTACTTGACCACCAAAAGTGTTTAAATCACTTGTTTTTTCATTGCCAAAAACAGCGGCATAATAAATAATAACTGCAGCAAACAAACAACCAATAAAATTAGATAAAAAAATTAATAATAAATTACGAACATATAATGACGGATTAGCATGCCCAGTAACGGCATTGATGAAACCAACACAATGAGAAGTATAAATCCCACCACCTAAAAATGTCACTAATAATAAGCCGACTGGAAAAACAAGTCCAAAAATTACTAGTTTAATACCCGGTGTTGTAATACCTTGAATTGCATACAAAGCCGCAATATAGCCAATTGAAATAAATAATCCTCCTAAAAAACCATTTAATAAGGTATTAATAATACCGGCTTTAATTTTACTATCTGAGGATTTGAATGCTCCAATAATAGCTTGTTCTGAATATGATAAATGTCCTTCTAAAACTGACGTATCAATTTTAGCTAATTGATTAATTTGATTTTGATATTTTACTATTTTAATAGTGTCTTTCATTGTTTTCCCCTTTAGTTTTAAAAATAAACTCTGTCTTAAATTATACATTAAATCTTAATAATTTTGCAAATAATGTTCAACATTCATCACGACCAATTTTTTTGCTGCTTGATGTTTTAATAAAGTAGTCACTATCAACAAAATTTAATTTTGTTTTAATAATCTTCTCCTGTTTTTGAATATCATTCTTTTTTAATTTATCTAATTTTGTCCCAATAATAATTGTTAAAATCTTAAAGTGTTTTAAGTATTGATACATTTCACAATCGTCTTGTGTTGGTGAATGGCGTAAATCAACTAATAAACAAACAAATTTTAAGTTACTTCGCTGCGTTAAATATTCTTCCATCATTTTTGCAAAAGCAGTTTTATAATCATTATTAAGTTTTGCGAAACCATAACCTGGAGCATCAACAATTCGAAATTGATTATTATTAATGGAAAAAAAATTTAACATTCTTGTCTTCCCTGGCGTTTGTGAAACTTTTGCTAATTGCCGTTGATTTGTTAACATATTTAAAAAACTTGATTTTCCAACATTACTTTTTCCTAAAAAAACAATTTCAAATAAATCATCATTAATTCAACCTGTCTTATTTACTGCCGAGGTAATATAATTAGCATTTTTAAACTTAAACATTATTTTCCCTCCAATTGACGATTAATTTCATACATTAAAATTGTTCCTGCCTGTGCAACATTTAATGAATCTAATTTTGGATTAATTTTAATTTGAATATTATAATTACTAATTTTTTGTAATGCCGGAGAAAGACCATGTCCTTCATTTCCCAAAGCCAAAATATAACGGTCTGCTTTATTAAATTGACATTCTTGTAAAAAGATATTCTTTTCTTTTAAATCCGTTGTTATCATTTTATATTGATTTGCTTGTAAAGCTTTAATTTCTTCCAAATTAAATTCTTTAATAGCGGCTTTAAAAATTGCTCCTTGACTAGCTCGTAATACTTTATCATTAAAGATATCAACCGTATGATTATATAAAATAATATTAGTAAAATTAAAACCTAAAGCAGTCCTAATTAATGTTCCCAAGTTACCAGGATCTTGAATATTTTCTAATAATAAGATATGCTGATCAGACTTAAAAAAATTATTTTCACTAATTTTATTTAGATCAATCACTCCAATAATATTTTGACTATTTTTACTTTGACTTAATTTCTCTAAAATAGGTTCTGAACAAATTGTTATCAAAACATCACCAACATTTTTTAATTTTAGGCTATTTGATTCTAATGTCAAAATTTCAATTAATAATTTTTGTTGTAAAGCTTCCTCAATAATGTTTCAACCTTCAATTAAGGCTAAATTTAATTCTTTGCGATATTTCTTTTCTTTTAACTTTGTTAATAATTTAACATGATCATTTTGTGTTGAATTAATTTCCCGATACTGCATTTGTTTTTTCCTTCTTAATTAATATACATAAAACCAACTAAATAGTTTTTTATTTTTGGATCATCTCATTGCTTCCCAGTTTTTTCTGTTTCACGTATTGCAACAGCCATTGCGCGAGGACGTTTCGGAGGCTCTATCATTTTTCCCAATAAAACTGATAATCCTGTCCGTTTACTTTCTTCATTACTTTCCTTATTATAATCTTCAGCATCTTTCACACCAACTTGTTTTGCCATAATCTTAATTCTATTCTTTTTATATCAACGTTGAAATTGCAAATATTTCTCAAAATCTCATTCTTTTTCTTCTCATGTTAAAAAAATACGATTTTTCCCTTCATCTCAACTATCTAAATAATCTCGAAAATTTGTTTGCGATGTTGGCCCTTGCGTCATCATTTTAAAAGTTCGTTCAATTGTTTCTGTTAAAGAATCATATCCATAACCTATAAAAGCATTACCAATTCAATGATGTTTATAAATTGGTTTTAACGGATCCATTGGTTCAGTAAAAGTCACCGCATATGATCAATATTTATTGTCAGCCTTACTGCGAAAAAGTTCATAACCAAATTTTTCATGCTTTATAATAACAGCATCTTTGCTAATTTTACACACTAAATGCTTAAAACTTTTAACAATTGTTTCAATTTCATTTACACTTAATGGTGCCTTTAATTTGGCTTGTTTTAATTTTAAAATATGTTCTGTATAATATGATGGCATAAATATTAACCTCTTTCTTTGAACCACGCTAATAACTACGTATAATTTTAACTTTTATAATTCGTTAAGTAAAGAATAATTATAAATTAATCTTTTTTTAAAACATTAGGAACAGATAAATATGATAATTTTTAAAAAAAGAAAGCTTTTAATTTAATCCTCTTACTGATTAAACTCCATCTTTCTTTTTAAACAAAATAAATATTAAATTGATTTGATATGTTTATAAAGCTCTAATTTTTAAATTTTTAACCTTAAAATTAATTCAAAGAATAAAATTATAAGTAAGATAAATTAAGAATGTTGGTACTATCGCAAGGAAAATGAAGATAAATAATAATGACACTGGCATATCCTTAATTTGAAATTCAAAGAAAACATTGATCGCACCAAACGGTAATAAAGTTATTATTCCTAAGACAGCGGCTAAAACCATAAGACATCATAAATAAATATTAGGTTTATATTTATCAATTCGTTCTGTTTTTGGTGCATAACGGATTGGCAAACAAGCATTATTATATAAGATTACATAAAAGATTGGGGCAAAAATCATTACAATATAAACTCCCGTCTTACCATACATTGCGGCTAAATTTGAATCTCAATGAACATATCATAATGCTGTTTGGTAACTTAAAACTGAGAATAAAACATTAAAGAAAGTTGTCACCGTGATTTGTACAATAATATCTTTTAATAAACTTTGTTTTTTCTTATTAGTGAGTATATTCCGCATAACTCCTTTTCGTTCACGACTAAGCCCAATCGGAATTGCGACAATTGTTTCAACAATAAGAATATGAACTAAAATTCCCACCGCATTTAATGCTAAATCTTTATAACACAAGAGAACAAGAAAAATGGTTAAAATTTGACTTAAATTTACAGCTAATAAGAATGAAATTGAATACTTAATTTTTTCATAAACATTACGTCCAAAACTAACTCCAGTAACAATGCTTTTAAAATTATCATCTTTTAAAACGACATCACAAACTTCCTTAGTAACTTCAGAGCCCGCAATTCCCATTGCAATTCCAACATTAGCTTTTACTAAACTTGGTGAATCATTAACCCCATCTCCAGTCATTGCAACAGTATAATCTTGTGCTTTAAAAGCATCAACAATAATTGCTTTATGATTGGGATTAACACGTGCAAAGACATTTGTTGATTTTAATAGTTCATTAAGTTCCATCCTATTTAATTGTTCAATTTGTTCACCAGTAATAACTTGGTCGTGGTTTTCATCAACAATATTTAATTGACGGGCAATTTCAAAAGCCGTAATCTTATGATCCCCAGTAATCATAACTGTTCTGACCCCAGCATTTTTAGCAATTTGAATTGCCTCATAAACACCTTCACGCGGTGGATCTATAATTGCTACTGCTCCTAAAAAAGTTAAATTATCTTCATAATTTTTTTTATTATTATCAATAGTTTTAGTGGCAAAAGCCAAAACACGATAACCTTTTTTAGCAAAATCAATTAGTTGATTTTCAATTGTTGTAATATCATTCGGTGATAATACAGTTGTTTTACCATCAACTAACTTTGATTTACATTTTTTAAAAATATATTCTCAAGCACCTTTCATAAAAACCGTGGATTTTTTATCCACTAAATTTACAGAAATCATTAGTTTACGTTTTGAATCAAACGGAACCTCATCACTTCGTTGATATTTTTTTCGTAACATTAGGTAATTAATTTTTTGATTAAGGACAAAATTAATTAATGCTAATTCAGTTGGACTACCAATTTTTTCTTTTGCAATAATAGCATCGCTACATAAGGCAAGGCAATTCAGAAATTCTTTATTCTTTTCATAATTAATTAATTCTAAATCTTGGGCTTTGAAATTAATAAATACTTTACTTACTGACATTTTATTTTGTGTCAAAGTTCCAGTTTTATCAGTACAAATGATATTAACGCTTCCAAGCGTTTCAATCGCAGATGAACTTTTAAAAATAACATTCTTTCTGGCCATTTTTTTAATCGCAATCATTAAAGAAATTTTAACAATAATAATTAAAGATTCAGGAATAATTGCTAATGCTGCTGAAACAGCAATCGATAATAATTTATATCAATTCCGTAGATTTTCATGAAAATCACTGCGAAGTAGAAATGAACATCCAAAAAGAATACTTCCAAAAATAATTGCTGTAACTCCAATAATTGCTGTTAATTTAGTAACATTTTTCTCTAAGATTGATTTTTCTTTTTTTGTATTAGTAATATTCGAAGCAATTTTTCCGATTTCAGAATTAATCCCTGTTGCAAAAACAATTCCCATCATTTTCCCCTCTAAAATTAAGGTGGACATAAAGGCAATATTCTTTTGATCACCTAGCATTAAATTTTCTTGTAAAATTGAGTCCGATGTTTTTAAAACTGGTTCATTTTCACCCGTTAAACTTGATTCATCAATTCGCAACATCTGATTATTAATAATTCTAATATCAGCTGGCACAAAATTACCCGAAGTCATAAAAACAATATCTCCCGGTACAAGCTGTTTGACATTAATTTGTTTTTTCTTACTATTTCGTAAACAAAAAACAGTATATTCCTCTGTGCTTCCTAAAGAAGAAACATATTTTTGCGATTTTACTTCCTGAACTGTCGCGATAATTGAATTAATTAAAATAATCGTACCAATAATAATAATTCCAATGACATCTGGCGGTTCTAATTTACCAATTATTAAAGGAACAATAATTGATATTAACCCTGCAAATAACATAACTAAACTTAAAGGATTCAGAAATGATTTTCCAAAAAAAATAAATCACTTTGTTTTCTTTGATTCTGGTAAAGTATTTTCGCCATATACTTTTAACCTTGCCTCAGCTTCATGCTGTGATAACCCCTTATTAACATCAACATCTAACCTTTCAAAAATATCAACATCAGAAATCTTATATCATTCGACGTCCTTTTTAACTTCTGATAACTCTTCATTTTTTTTAATATCTATCATACTATAAACCTCACATTTTAAACTTTATTTTTAATTAGCATTGTTTTAACTAACATCCCAGAATATTAATAAATAAAGTTAACCTTACTTAAATTTTTGATAAAATAATTTATTAAAAGTGTTCTTTTGCCATAAAAATTATTGACTGCACTTATCTCTAAAACCCTACGGTAATTTTCCATTCAAATAATGTTTTAAACATTTTAAAGAACAAATATTAACATCATCAATATGCATAATTTTTGCTTTAAGTTTATCACATTGACAAATAAACTCTTTTGACTCATCCAAATGGTGAGAACATGGTTTTTCTTTATGAATTCAACATTCAGTAATTCTCTGACCAAGTAATTCAAAATTGCCCCCATTATCATTAACGATTCGTAAAAAGTTAACTCCTTCAGCAACATCATGACCACAAACTGTTTTAAATAAAACAGTTGAAATTTTATATGAAGAATTAGTAAACGCTAAATTTGATGTCTGATTCTCAAAATTGCATGCTTCACAATCAGCATATGAAATATTTGTCAAATATTGAATCTTTGTTACTAGTTCAGCAAATTTATCTAATCACTTATTATTACTCAAAACTTTATCATTCATTTTTCTAATCGCCTTCCTTAATTGTTTTATTAAGATATTTTCGTAAACATTCTCTTGAACAATAATTTTTGTTGTCAAGAACTAAGTGCTCATCATCATAGTACAGTAGTTTCTTACAGCAAACACAAGCAACATTATTTCGTAGCACTTTAATATATGAATTAGTAAGATCATTCATTTGATTACACTCATTACACAAATCAACATTAAATTGGTCAATTGTTTCTAGTTTTACATTAATTTTATTAAAACTAAATCCAAAAAAAAGATCATAAATATTTATGTCATCAATATCTTTCTCTTGTTGACAGTTATTACAATAAAAAGAGTTAATTTTACCAATTTTAATTATTTCCCATAAATATTCAAATAACTCATTTTTAAATTTAATTCAATCTTCATAATGCTGTTTAGCAGCGTTCTTATTATTTTGTATATTATTTTCACTAGTAGTATTCTTAGTATGTTCTTGTAAGTCTTCTAATTTCATCATTATATCCTCCAAAGAATTTAATGTTTTTATTATATCACAAAATAAAATTTCACAATTAATAACTTATATATAGTATAATAATTGTATGTATCAATTATTTTATTACGAAAGGAGTCTATTCTATGATAAAAAGAATATTATCATCACTTTTAAACATGCTATTTTGTTGATTAAATGTGATTTTATTAATTTTTAATATTAATCCTGTTGGAACTCTGGTTTTTGGTACTTATTCTCCAAGCACACGTAAAGATAAGTTTATTTATGGATTATGTTCTTTATTGCAATGAATTTTAACGTTCACAATTGTCGGAACCGTATTTGTTATTATTTTCTGAGCAAAAGGTGAACCATCAATTGCACAACGTCTTGCAAAATCAGCATAATAAAATATAAAAATAAAAAAGTTTTAATAATAGTTTTAAAATCTATTATTAAAACTTTTTTAATTAACACAATATTATTTTGTCGTTAATAATGGGATTGCTTTTGTATAAATTTCTAACATTTTTTGTAAATCACTAATTTTAACATATTCATTATATGCATGCATTGTTGATTCATTAATATCAAATTCAGCCCCAAAAGCAACACAATTTGGCATTGCTTTTGCATAAGTTCCACCACCAATTGCAACTGGTTTTGCCTCCTTAACACCAGTAACATCTTGATAAACCTGCATAATATTTTTAATCATTGGACTATCAATAGGCATATGAATTGGTTTTTCTCAAGAAATATTTCTCAATTCTAGATGATAATTTTTTAATTCTTTCCCTAATGGTCCTTCAACATCTTTTAATTGATATGAAATTGGAACACGCATATTTAGTGTCAACCGCGTTTTTTCGGCATTAATTTCAACAATACCATTGTTAACAATTAATAAACCTGTTTCATCCTTCATTGTTGGAAAAAGTTGACTAAAATGAAAATCATTGTATAAATGTTTTTTAACAAAATTAGCAATTGGCGAGTCTGTTTTTACCTCGGCATATGTCGCTAATGTTACTAGTGCCGCATTGACTCCTCGTTCCGGTAAACTCCCATGTGATGCCTTTCCTTTAACAATTAGGCAATCATCCTCCATCATTGTTTCAATTTGTTTTTGTTCTAATTTAGTTTTAATTTCTGTCAAATGCGGACCTTGATATCGCACAACATCAGCCACACAATTATATGCTTCCCCACCTAACAAACTAAATTTTTCAGAACCACCAATAATATCAGCCTTAATAATCCCTTTTTCGGCATATACAACAGGAAATTCCCCATCAGGAGTATAACCTAAAGTTGGCGTTCCTTCAATTGCCATATATGCTTTAATTGATGCTCAGTCAGTTTCTTCTGTTAAACCAAAAATCAAACGAATGCAATAATCTGGCTGATACTTATGGTCTTTTAAATATTTTAAGGCATATAAATTAATAAGTGTTGGTCCCTTATCATCAAATGAACCACGCCCTAATAATTTCCCATCTTTAATTTGGGCTTGAAATGGTTCAAAATCTCATTTATTAAGATCCCCCGCTGGAACAACATCTAAATGTCCTAAAATTGCGAAAATTTCTACCCCCGCCCCATATTCAACATAACCATAACGATTTTCAGGATCTTGATAAGTTTTAAAGCCTAATTCTTTCCCTAAATTAATAGCATAATCTAACACAGCTTTCGTTCCTAAACCAAATGGTGCTTTTGGTTGGGCGGCACTACGCACCGAAGGAATTTGAATAATCTCTTGAATTTTTTCTAATGCTTCGGAAAAATATTCTTCTTGTAATTTAATGACATCTATTTCCATTTTATTTTCCTTTCTTTTTTTAAGAGCTTGATACTCACATCATAACATAAAACCTATTCCATAATATTAATTAAAATATCATTTAAAATATTTAATCCATCCCTTGTACAACGCAAATGATTATTGTCAAATACTAAATTATTTTTTGCAACTTCCGATGTAATCTTCTCTTCATAATAAGCGATTGCTTGTTGAGCATCTTTTACTGTTGTTAAATCAATTCCATCTAAAATTCGTAATCCCATCATTAAAATTTGAAAGTAATAATCTGCTAATAATATTTCTGTTTTCTTTTGTGTTCAGTTAGCATATTTCCGACTATTTTCTAATAAATAATAACCATCATTATTAATAAAACCAGTTGCTCCTGGACCAAATAATCAAAATGATTTATTTGTCCAATATCCTAAATTATGCTGAGATTTTTTATTGCTATTAGTGTAATTAGAGATTTCATAACGAACATAACCCATTTTCTGCAAAGCTCCATTAATAATTTCATCAAAAGCAATATCATAATCTGGCAATTTTATTTTTGTTTTTCCCCAATAAGAATTTTCTTTTAAAATCAACGAATACCAGCTAATATGATTAGGTTGTAATTCTTCAACCATTCTTAAATCTTCCTGAATATCTGATGTTGTCTGATCAAACAAATTATAAATTAGATCAAAAGAGATATTATTAAACCCTTCGTTTCGGGCCAAATAATAACTATTAATGACATCAGTCACACTATGATGACGATTAATTTTTTTTAATAATTGATCATTAAAGGTCTGGACTCCAATTGATAAACGATTAATATGATATTTTTTCAAAAGTTGTAATTGACTCTGTGTAATTTTCTCAGGATTTAATTCAATCGTATATTCTATCATTGCTGTCTGATCAACTTTTTGCAATAGTTGCAACAATTTCGCCAATTGTTGATCATCTAAACTATTTGGCGTTCCTCCCCCTAAATAAATTGTTTTTAATTGCATTTGTGGTTGTGATTGCAAAATTTCTTGTTCTAACGACAATAAAAATTCATCAACCATTTCTGCCCGTGATTTTTTGATTTTAAAAAAATCACAGTAAAAACAAATATGATCACAAAAGGGAATATGTACATATAAATGTTCAATCATTATTAATCCTCACTTCTTTATTAGTAATTATAGAATAATTTTAAATAAAAAAGAATTGTTTTTAAAACAATTCTTACTTGCGATGAAATAAGCTACCAAATAATGGTTCCCCTCGCCGTCTGCGACGGCGAGCAATTAACCATGGAATCGAAATTACTATGGTTAAAATAATAATAAAAATAATAAAAATAACTAAACAAATTCGATTGGTTTTTTTCTTTAACGCTTCTAATTCTTCTGGTTTAACAATTTGATAACCATAATACCCAATAATATTTGCTTTTCTTCTTTTTGTTAAAACAATATTAGCAATATGAATTCCTAATACTGAAATTAAAATTGCAATTGTAATCGTAATTGCCGCTGTTAAATCATCAACAATTCCTCAACTTCAAAAACCAAAGCGGAATTCCTGTCCTGAGTGTTGCTGAAAACCATAAAGAATTCCTAAAATAATCCCTCCAAAGAAATATGTTGGAAAGGCTAATCAATTTAAGATAATACTACGAACTGTCATTTTTTTATAATTATCAATTAAGAAGTGCGGAATCGTATGATTTCCCCGCATTAAATGCGAAATATAATTATTTGTTTCAATTCGAACTCGTGATAAATCAAAAATCCCAGCAAATAATAGCCCTAATGAAATTAACAAAAAGGTAATTGTCAAAAATGGATGTGGAATATATTTTGCTTGAATTTCCATAATTGCTGATAAACCTTGTTGATGCGTAATAAAATACAATGCAATAAATAAACCTGTTGACATTGTGCCAAAAAGACCAAATGTAATCATAATTAATGTTCTAATTTTTTCCGAGCGTATTTCACGAGCAATTTCTAATGGAATTAATTTATTAGCATACTCACGATTAAAATGACGACGACGGTGTTTTGCTGGCAATTGTGGTTGATAAGCATAGCGATTATTTTCAAAACTATTTGTTAAAACTGGCCCTTCTAGTTGGTTTGCAGGCAAATAATTATTATTTTGATAAAAAGTCGGAGGAGCTGGCATTGCTGGTGGCATTATTTGATTATTGTCAAAATATGGTTGTGAATTTACATTCGGATAATTTCCTTTACCATCATAGTATAATTCCGATTGATTAAATTGTTCATTAAATTGTAACTGATTATACGGATTTGTTACTCGTCGTTGGTAAGGGCGACGATATTGATTAACATAAACTTTATCCTCATTAAAATAACCTTCCGGATTATTTTGATAATTTATTCCTTCTGGATAGTTATATCCGCCATAATTTTGATTACCTCCTAAATATTGATCTTGAGCAACATTTGATGGTGACTGATGAATTCGTCGTGGTAAAATTTGGGGTTGAATAGGACGGACATAATTGTTCGTAGCATCATGATTATAATAAGGTTCAACATACCCTGCTGGCGGGGCAACTGCTACTGGTGCCGGATTTAATTCCCGTTCTTCGTCAAGAAATTGGCGTTCATTATTTGCATAATAATTATATTGATTATTTAAATTCATTCGCGCAGGACGAATTGTATTATTATTCTGATATAACATTTCAGTATTATTTAATTGATTTTGTTTATATGCTTCATTCGGGCGAAAGTATTGATTTGAAACAAGGTGGTTTTGAGGAGCATGATTATTGTTTGTTTGATTTTTAATAAAATCTGGATCATTTTGATTTATTAATTCAGGACTAAAATTATCACCAGAACCATTATCTGGTTGCATTTGTGATTGATTATTATGTTCTTTATCTTTAGTTATAAAAGATTTAACTGTATTAAAAAACCCCATACTTTGTTTCACCTATCCTACTTGTAAAAATCAATTTATTAAAAAAGAATTACCTAGTTCTTATCACCCGTTTTTTTAGCTAGCATAATTTCCTGTTCAAAATACTCAATTTTTTCTTTAAAACTAGTTTCCTGTTTTAATTTAATCATATTTGTTCAATTTTGATTATTTCTTTTATTTCGAAATAAAGAAAAAGTAATAATAAAATAAACAAATAATAATAGCGCTGCAAATCCTAGTAAAACTCCAACTAACCCGATTATTGAAATTTCTAAATCTAAGATTTTTATGCTAATAGTCAAGATTCCTCCCATATAAACACCACACTATCTATACGTATTATACTATAATTTTTAATTTTTATTCAAAAAAAATACTTTTTTATTTTAGAGCATCTTCTAACATCAGCAGCACTGTTTTTTTAAGAGTATTTTGGCCCTCATATGTTAATGCTAAAGTATCGGTAAAATGTAATTGTTTTATTTTAGTATAAACTTTCCCTACCGCCGAAGCTAATTTAATTAATTTAGAATCCTTCTCAAGGTAGGAAATCATCTTGTCATTAATTCATTTTGTCTTTTCAATCCCTAATCAATTAGGATTTGTTTCCGATGATTGGTCCGTGTTAATTCAACAATTTTTAGTTTTATTAGATAAGTTCCAATCATGCGTTGTATTATTATAACCACAAGTTGATGAATAAATATTAAGTAAAGCATCTTCTGTTGCTTGAGCAATATTTAATAAACCACTAGTAATAATGTATTGATCACCATAAATTTTTGATTGTTCAGTATCAACTCCAACAACTTTGGCGCTTACTTTATTATATTTAATTCGATCAATGGTATCTTGTGTTTGCGGTCCTGCTACTGGAAAAATAATATTAGCCTTTTTACTGATTAAATAATCAGAATTTACCTTCCCGTCACCTTGATTAAATGATTGTGAAAACCATGATTCATTTTTATTTAATACTGTCTGTACTTTATTTATTGGCTGCAAAATAGTAATGGTTGGATCAATTGCCTTGATAAGATTTAGAATATCTTGTTTTAATTGGTGTAAATTAAAATAAGAACTACTATCATTAATTATTTCATTAAAAATATCAGCAGATAATAAGAATCCTCATAAGTAATTTGAAACCCCAATTGGATTATCCATCCCGCCATAAGTTCCAATATTTAATTTATTATTAAATTCTACTTGATTCAAATTAAGTCACATTGCTGTTGCAAAACCTGCTAAGAAACCAGCAATTTCTTTTTGAAATAAAATTCCCACAATATTATCTGCTCATGGTGATGTCTGAGCCATATTTTGATGAACATTCTGGCCACTACCATCAATAAAAATAACATTATCCGCTATGGCTGCTGCTGTTCCAATTGTATCCCCATGAATAAAGCCTGGTAAAATCATTGTTTGAGCCCCAGCAATCCTTGCTGTAATATAAGCAGCTTTAAATTCAGCTGGTGTTAACCCTAAGGGTTCAAAATAACTTGCCCTGAATTTACTATCTTGTCAGTTTGTTGGCACTGGCTGTTCTAATTGTGAAACAATATATTTACTAGCTCCTTCTCAAGCAGATTGATTAAAAGATTTATCATTAATAGTACCACTAATAATAACCCAAATATTACTTATATAATAGTATTTTTTAAAAAAAGCCGTTAAAAAACTAGCCGTAGTAAGAACTACTTGCAGGGCCATTAAAATTCTCATAATTTTTCGCATTATATTCTCCTTTAAAACTAAGTTAAAAAATAATAAAAAAACGGATGCTCTTAACTTAAAGAATAGTTCATTATTATATTAACTTTTATTTTTCCCATCCGCCTCAGTTGCCATATTTAACTTTACTCGATTAATAAAACTCTCACGTAACAATAAATTAATTTTAGGAACTAATAATCGTAAATGATTACGGTATTCAGCTAAAATAAAGTCTGAAGTATAATAAAATATTAATAGAATAATCAGTACAATTGAGGCAGAAATTGTAAAGATGATTGTTGTAATATTATCAATTTGTCCAGCAAAATTAGCACTATCAATATAGTTTTGCCCTGGAATATAGTATTTAAAAATACCAAGCTTTTCACTACGCACAAAATTATCAAAGAATTTTGTAACAAATTCTACTCCAAATCATAACAACTGTAATTGTGCAACAATTGGTTTGTTCATTGGAGCGCGATATTTTCATTCACAAGTCATTGCAAATAAAATACTAAAGCACATTGAATACGCTAACCCATTAATTATTTGTAAAAACAAATACGCATCTGGAGAATGATTAAAAGAAGCAATACTGAAAAAAAGAAATCATAACAACAATCCTAGCCCGAAACAATATTTAACACCAATTTTATTATAAAGTAAATGACATGCTAAATAAGCCCCAAAAAATTGTGGTATTAAGAATAATTGTTCATTTAATCGAACAAATTGATTAACCATAGCTGCCGAATGATATTTTTCCCAAGTCCGTTGTCCTAATAATCAAATATAAATATTTGATTGTGACAATTCTTTTAAAACAATAATTAAAAAAAACATAAAAAAGATAATTAAAATTTTTTTTCATTTAAATGGTTCAAACATTTGTTGTTGTTCAATCGTAAAGGGTTCTGAAGTAAATTCCTTATGAGAAAATAACGAGTATAATATTGTTGCAATGACAATAGCACTAACAGCAACAGCACCAATAATTACAATTTGCAAATGACTTGATAAATTACCAGTTGTTGTTGTAACCAAACTATTAAACTCGGACCCAAAAATAAGGGCAAAAGTCATCAATGGCGCAATTAAACTAACAGTTTTAAATGGAAAAAACTTGCGACCATAAATTTCATTATACGATAAAAAATAAGTAGCTTTACTAATAATACCAAAACCTAGAAGAACTGCGGCAATAATTAACGTTGCAAACGATGGGAAAATAATTAAAATAATAATACCCAGCGCAGAACTAACAAAGATTACATATTGTACAAAATGTCATCCAACACGAGAAAAAACCTTATGTAAAAAAACATAAGGGATCATCGCCAAAAAGGCATAAAATGAAAGTGAAGTTGCCGCAATTAGCGCAACCCCTTCAAAATTATTGATTGAAGCACTAAAAAATAAATCTCGAAATTCTAAATTATCCCCAATAATAGCTGATAAAGCAAATCAATATAAGAAAGTTTGAACAAAGAATGATTTTTGACTAGCATGCTTAATTTTGATGTTTTTTGCTAAAATTAAAATATAAAAAATAAATAACAATAATAACATTAACGGATTAAATAAAAAAACATCTCAATTATTTTTTAACACATCAGGACCCTCTTTCCTTTATAATATTAGATTATAACACAACTTATTTTACATTTGTTCAATAACATTAACCCCTAGTAAATCAAAGGCATTTGCCAAGATTTGATAAATTACTTTAATAAAAACTAAACGTTGTTTTGTCAATTCTAAGTTATATAAATTAATAACCTTTGATTCATTATAATATGAATGAAATTGACGAGCAATATTTTGTAAATAATCACAAATTAAATGTGGTTGGCGTAACTTTGCCGCCCCTTCAATACAACGATTAAACAAATCAATATCATTTAAAAGATCTAATTCTTTTTGTGAAGTTAGTGAGGCAAAAGTTTTAACATCATCAATTTTAATATCATTAATTTTGGCTTGTTGCAAGACACTATTACAACGAGCTGTCGCATATTGTGCATAATAAACAGGATTTTTAGAAGAATGCTCTTTTAAAACATCAATATCTAAATCCATATGACTTTGCGCACTTTTTGAAACTAACATATAACGAATTGGATCAACACCAATCTCTTCGATTAAATCAATCAATCAAACGGCTGTTCCTTTCCGTTTGCTCATTTTATATTCAGCCCCATCTTTAATTAATCGTACCATCTGAATCATATCAATATCTAAGATATCTTTTTTATAACCTAATAATTGTAAACCAGCTAATATTCGAATAATGTATCCATGGTGATCACCACCTCAAAAATTAACTAATTTATCCGCTTTTGTCCGCATTAAACGCTCATTGTGGGCCGCTAAATCTGGTGTAATGTATGTTAAATCACCATTTGTTTTAATTAGAACACGATCTTTATCATCACCAAAATCAGTAGTTTTTAATCATAATGCTCCGTCCTGATGATATGTTTTCTTCAATTTAGCATATTGTTCTAATGTTCCTTCAATCTTACCACCTTCATACATTGCAGCTTCTGATGAATAATATTCAATATCAACCCGAAATAGTTTTAATTGTTTTTTAATAATCTCTAAAAATAAAGCAATCGATTTATCACGAAACATCTGATGCACTTCTGGATCACTAATTTTATAATCTTCGTTAAAAGTTAAATTAATAAATTTATCTTGATAATTATCAACAAAATATTGTGCTACATCATCATACATATCACCACGATACGCTTCTGGAGGCAATTCTGTTTTTTTTCCTAATAAATTTAAATAACTAACAAAAACAGTTACTGCTAAATTATTAATTTGATTACCAGCATCATTAACGTAATATTCAGTTTGAACTGTATAACCAGCTGCGCGTAAGATGCGTCCAACACTATCACCAATTGCTCCATTTCGAGCATGACCAATATGTAAAAAACCTGTTGGGTTTGCTGATACAATTTCTAAATTATAAGTAAAATTCTTTGATTCTGAATGACCATATTTTGTTTTTAATTTTAAAACATCATTAATAACTTGATGTAATTGTTCATCAGCTAATGTAAAATTAATAAATCCTGCGCCAGCAATTTCAATTTTTTTAAAATAAGTTTTATTATTTTTTTCAATAAAAGCAATAATTTCTTCGGCAATTTTATTTGGAGCTTTTTTTAAATCTTTTGCCAATAACAAAGCCAGGTTTGTTGATAAATTTCCAAAACCTTCTTGTCGGGGTTTTTCAATCATTACTTCTTTTACCAAATTATTTGCCTTTAAATACTGTTGTAAAAGATTTTCAATTAATTTAACGTTCGTATTCATAACTATGCTTCCTTTCTTTTCTTATATATATTTTACATACTTTTTATAATTACTTATCTTTTTTTCTAATTTTACAATAATAAAATCCATCCGTATTATTTTCATAACCAAAAAATTGTTCTGTTGTAATTATTTCTAAATCATTATATTTTGCTAAAAAATTTCTAATTTGAAAACTGTTTTCATATGCTTCAAATGTACACGTAGAATAAACTAAAATACCCCCTGGCTTCAATAATTCATAAGCTTTTACTAATAATTGCTCTTGCATTTCAACTAAATTAGCTAAATCCTCTTTTGTGAAAGAATGATATTTAATTTCTGGTTTTCGTTTAATAACACCAAAACCACTGCAGGGCGCATCACATAATATTTTATCATATTGTATTGATGAATTAATTTGTCTAGCATCTAATAAGTGCGCATAAATATTAGTAATTCCTAATCGTTTTGCATTAATTTTAACTAAATTAAGTTTTTTTTCACTAATATCATAGGCATCAATAATTCCTTTATTATTCATTAATTGACTTAAATGTGTCGTTTTACCACCAGGTGCACTACACATATCTAAAACCCGATCATTTTCTTGTGGTTCTAATAATTCAGCAATTCGGATACTCATTTCATCTTGAATATAAATTAAACCATCTTGGAACATTTCTGAGTTAACAACTGATTTTTCAGTAATAACACCAACTGGCGAAATTAAACTTTTTGTTAAGTTATAATCCGGATATTCTTCTAATAATTTATCTCGACTAATTTTTAAGGTATTAACTCGAAAAGAAATTTTTGGAATTGTTAAATTATCTTCCATTACTTTTCTTGCTACTTCTTCATTATATTCATTACGCAGAATTAAATATAATGACGAAGGAAAACTATATTTAATACTTAATTTTTTGGTTTCATCAACAAGATTAATTTCAAAAATATCTTTGTTACTTTCAAAAATTCTTTTTAAAGTAGCATTAACAAATCCAGCATAATTTGGATTAATTTTCTTAGCAATATTAACTGCTTCATTAACAATAGCATAATTTGGAATTCGATCTAAAAAGCGAAATTGGTAAATACTCATTCATAAAATAATTTGTAATTTTTTGTTAGTTTTTTTATTATCAATAAATTGATTAACAATATACTCTAAATATAATTTATTTTTAAGAGTGCCATAAACAATCCGATAAATTAAGTTTTTGTGCTGTTCAGTAAAGCTGTCATCTAATTCAATTATTTTTGCTAATAAATGATTACTGAATTTATTATTTGCAAAAACCTTTCATAGAATATCACAAGCTAATTCTCTTGCTAACATACTTTAACCATCCTCAGGTACTTATGTCCGGTTAGCAATTTCTTGCTCTAAAATTGTTTTAATTTTTGCCACTGCTTGTTCAACGGTATTATTTACAACAACATAACTATAATTACTTTGTAACGGGATTTCATCTGCTGCCTTTTCCAATCGCGCTTGAAGCACAATTTCACGCTCACTTTTTCGACCACGAATTCGTTTCTCTAATTCTTCTAAACTTGGGGGAATTAAAAAAATTGAAACTGCATCGGTAATTTTTTCCAATACCTGGGTTGCGCCTTGTACTTCAATTTCTAATAAAACGTTTTTCCCAGCATTAATTTGTTCAATGCAATATGACTTTGGAGTTCCATAATAGTTTCCCACAAATTCAGCATATTCTAATAATTCATTATTCTTAATTGCAGTTTCAAAAGTTGACCGATCAACAAAGAAGTAATTTACTCCTTCAACTTCATCCGATCTCTTTTCTCTTGTTGTCATTGAAACTGAATAAGCTAAATTTAATTTTTCATATTTAAAAAGTTCTTGGCAAATTGTTCCTTTTCCAACTCCTGAAGGTCCAGAGAAGATAATTAAAAAACCCTTTTTCTGCACACTAATTTTCTCCTTTTTCTAAACGCAGTATATATAAATACTTTTTTTTATATTTCTTGTAACGTAACATTACTAAGTCAAATTGAGTAAATGTCAACTCTTGATTTGATTCGCAAACTATTATTCCATAGTTATTTATAATATTGTTTTTCAATATTATAGTAATAATATCATAATAATAATCGATTTGTTTAAAAGGCGGATCTAAAAATAAAATATCAATTGTTAATTGATTTTGAATAACTCATTCTAATAATACATTGTAATCATAATTAAAGGCTTTTCCAATTTCAATATTCAAATTTTGAAGGTTATTTGTAATTACTTGATAAGCATCCTGATGAGAATCATTAAAATAACAATATTGTAACCCCCGTGATAATCCTTCAATTCCTAATTGACCACTACCAGCAAAAATATCTAATCCTATTTTATTTTCATAAATAAAATAATTATCTAAAATATTAAACATATCTTCTTTTACGCGGGCCGTCATTGGCCGAGTATTCATTCCTGCTAATGTTTTAATTTGATAACCTTTATATTTTCCACTAATCACACGCATTGTTTTAATCCCTTTTCTATCTTTTTTATTATACTAAATTTCCTTAAAATATATGGGATATGTTATAATTTTCTAAGAGGTGATTTTTAGTGTTGCAAAATAAAATTCCAAACAAAGACTGATTAGTATTCGATGATACGCCATCAATTCGGGACACGTCAAATGATGTCGCATTACCATTATCTTCTGAAAATGAACTTGTCATGCAAAAATTAATTGATTTTGTCAGATATTCTCAAAACCCACAAAAAAATCATCAACAAACAATTAGACCTGCAGTTGGATTAGCTGCTCCCCAAATTGGTGACAATATTAAAATGTATTATATTCGCATTGAAGACACTGACAATGAAACTGGGCTTAAACAAGTAATCGAGCATGCCATGATTAATCCAGTAATTATTGGCAAAAGTGCTCAATTAGCTTGTATTGAAGAAGGCGAAGGTTGCTTAAGCGTTGATGGTGACAAGGAAGGTTTTGTTCCCCGTAGTTTTCGAATTATCATTAGTGGCTATGATTATTTAAAACAACAACAAGTAACGATTACTGCCCGTAGTTATGAAGCAATTGTTTTTCAACATGAACAAGAACATTTAGAAGGTAAATTATATTATGATTTAATTAATAAGAAAAATCCCTGATTGAAAATCCCTGATTGAATTATTTTATAAATTAATAAGTTAAAACTTTTTTAAGAAAAAGTATTTTTTTTGTAAACTTATGAATCTTTATGTTATAATTTTTTGGATACTAGGAAATTAACTTTTTTTCTTTTTAATTAATATTAAATAATAAATTTAATAAAGAAAAAACTATAAATTTTTAGAATTATGAGGTGATAATTTCAATGAATGAAGAAAACAAAGAGATAAATATAAACAAAATAGCAAATGAAGAAACAAATGATTTGCTATCAACAAAACAAATTATCAAAAATAAAATTCCAACAAAAGTCTTTGCCTTAGGAGGTTTAGAAGAAATTGGTAAAAATACATATTGTATTGAGCACAATGAAGAATTAATTATTCTTGATGCTGGAGTTAAATTCCCTAGTTCAACAATGCTTGGCGTAGATGCTGTAATTCCAAATTACAATTACTTAAAAGAAAATCAACGAAAAATAAAGGCATTGTTTATTACTCATGGCCATGAAGATCATATTGGAGGTATTCCCTATTTACTAAGAGAAGTAACAATTCCAATTATTTATGCTCCTCGATTAGCAGCAGCTTTAATTCGTGATCGATTAAAAGAAGCAAAACTAGAACAAACAACTATTGTTAAAGAAGTTGACAATAAGAGTGTTATTAAAACAAAGAACTTTAAAATTAACTTTTTTGCAGTTAATCATAGTATTCCTGATGCATTTGGAATATCAGTTGTGACTCCAAATGGAAAAGTAGTATCAACAGGAGATTATAAATTTGACTGAACACCACTGGGACATCGTTCTGATATTGAACGAATGGCAAATATGGGGCAAGAAGGTATTATGCTACTAATGGCGGATAGTACAAATGCTGAAGTTGAAGGATATACACAAACGGAAACAAAAATTATTAAAAATATTGGCGAATTGTTTGTTAAAGCAAAAGGTCGAATCTTAATTTCAACTTTTGCTTCAAATGTTCACCGAATTCAACATATTGTTGAAATTGCTAATAAATATGGTCGTAAAATCTTAGTTTTTGGACGAAGTCTAGACCGTATTATCAAAATTATTCGACAAATGGGACATTTAAAAATTTCGGATAAAGCTTTTATTAAAGCTAATGATGCTAAAAACTATAAAAATCATGAGATTTTAATTATTTGTACCGGAAGTCAAGGAGAAGCAATGGCTGCTTTATCACGAATTGCTAATAATCAGCATCAACATATTTCAATTATTCCGGGTGATACTGTTATTTTCTCATCATCACCAATTCCGGGTAATCAAGCTGATGTTGAACGGGTAATTAATAAATTAGTTCGTGCGGGAGCAATTGTCCAAGAAAATAGTCCTTTGAATCAGATTCATACTTCTGGTCATGCTTCACAAGAGGAACAAAAATTATTATTCACATTATTAAAACCAAAATATTTTATGCCAATGCATGGTGATTATCGTATGTTAAGACAACACGGCGAAACAGCAAGTAGTGTTAATGTTCCAAAAGAAAATGTTTTTATTTGTGCTAATGGTGACCAAATTGAGCTGTTAAATGGTTCAGGAACAATTGGTAAACGAATTGAAGCAGAAGCTGTTTATGTTGATGGAAAAGATTTATCTGGTCAAACAACTGCTGTTGTTCGTGATCGCGAAATTCTATCAAAAGATGGCTTAATCGCTGTTGTTATTTCAATTGATTCTCAAAATAATCGATTATTAACCCCTCCTCGTATTATTTCACGAGGTAGTTTCTATGTTAAAGAATCAGGAAACATTATTAATGAATCAATTCGCTTAGCAACAGAAGCAGTTAATGAAGTTTTAAAAACACAGAAACCAACCTTTGGTGCTCTTAAAAATGCAATCAAACAATCATTATCACCATTTATTTACCGTTATAAACGTCGTAATCCCTTGATTATTCCAGTAATTTTAAATAAAAAATAAAAGAATATTTTAATTATTCTTTTTTTGTTTTATAAAATAGCATATAATCTTAATTAATATTAAGAAAGGATATTTATTATGAGTAACGAACAAATTGAATTATTATGAACTACCTTAAAACAGCAAAACAATGAAGTTATAATTCCCACGACAAAGTTTCTTGGCTATCAACAAATGACAACCACGGGAACTGTTTTATCCTTGTTTAATGAGGCTGGTCAACTTGTTGAGGAATTAAATGGAATTGGCTTTATTGCCTTTGATCAAACTGTTTTCTATGCTCTGGGGGGCGGACAAATTTCCGATACTGGCGTATTAATGAAAGATACTCATAAGATCCCTGTTTTTGATCTTAATAAACAAATTTATCAAAAAGTATATCTTCATCTTGTTGATACCCACGGCGTAACAATTAATCGAAATGATGTTTTAGAACAAAAAATTGACGAAGAACGTCGCATTACAATTACTAAAAATCATACAGCCCAGCATATTTTGTCATACATTATTGAACATATTTTAAATGATGGTGAAATGACAGATTCCGTTCAAATTAAAATTGACTATGCTTTCTTAGCAATGAATAAAGTTGATAACTGATTAGATATTATTTTAACAGCTCGGCATAAAATTGTCACTGATTTAATTAACCATAATATTGCCAAAATTGAACATCAAATGCCAATTGCCGAAGCAATAAAACTAAAAATAGCACATCCCAATTTTAAATATAATCCAATTGTTCGCGTCGTTGAATTTCCAACAGCAACAATTGATTTATGCGGGGGAACCCATGTTAATAATCTTAAAGAAATTAATTTTTTTGAAATTTGAGATTGTTGAGTTGATAAAAAGAAAATCCGAGTCCAATTTTCAACTAATAAAACAGCAACCGAAGCATACTTTACAAATTGAATTGCCCAAAAAAGAATTAATTTAGAGCAAAGTGTAAAAAAAATTACAAACTATGACCCCAGTTTTACCTTTGTAATTCCTAATTTTTTGGTTCCAACAACCATAATTGAAAAAAATGATTTAAGTATCAAAATTGATAAATTAGAAAAAGAATTAAATGAAATAGCAAAAGAAAAATATAAATTATTATTACAAGCAATTGCGGAAACAACTTTTCCCGTTAAAACAATTCCTATAAATGATAATTTAACTATCCAAGAAATTATTATTGATGATAAGAAAATAACGCTTGAATTAGTCCGTAGTAAATTAAATAAATCTTTACAAGAATATGATAATACCTTAATTATCTTTATTAACACAGCTTTAAAATATGGATTCATTAGTTTTACCAAAAATAATCAAACGGAATTTAATCTTAATAATTTTTTACAAACAAATAAAGAACAATTCAAAATTACTGGTGGTGGAACCCCGTTCTTTATTAGTTTTACCTATCAAAATGAAATTACCTTATTTTTAGAACACTTACAACGAACATTAAAGAAATAAAAAAAGACCAGCAAGGTCTTTTTTTATTCACCTAATTTGCGAGGTGCGGTAAAGTTATAATTAAAATTGCACTAATACAATTTAAACCCCCATGGGTAATAATATTATAAGTTACATTACCATTAACGACAATAAACAATATTCCTAAAAATAACGATGCCCCTAAATAACCAATAATATGTTCTCAGTCACCCGTTGCATTAACATGCATCCCCGCAAAGAAAATTGTTGCGGAGCCAAAAGCAATTCATTTATTTCCTGTTAAGCTAAAAATTCCATGCCGACAAGCCAATTCTTCAATAATAGGAGCAACAAAAATACTATAAATAAATAAAATCACAATGTTTCATCATTTATCAAGACCCTTAACTAAATTAGTTTGATTATCGGACTTATCATCTCCGGTTATCAATGTTTGTAACATACCAAACCCAAAATTAATAAGAAAAGCAATTGAAATTGCAATTATACCAATCAAAAGTACTCTTTTATAATCTTGTTTAAATGTTAATTTAATTTTTTTAAAAATAAACGGCGAAGTTTTAAAAATAATTAGAATTGTTATAATTCCAGCAATTAAAGAAGTTAATAAGTTAATTGTTGTTAATGCTGATGCCGATGGTTTAAATTGCCTAGCAATAATTCCAATTAACAAACCAACCAAATTTGGAATAAAATAAAAATAATAAAATGCAATTGCACCAGAACGCATAATTTGACTTTGTGCTGACCCAATAACAAAGTAGGCCCCAATCCCAACAATAATTCAACTAAGAAAATTCATTCCAACTAAAGCATATTGATCATGTTCAAATAAATAGGAAATTAAGATACTAATAAAAAATGGGGCAAAAATTGCTGTTCCAATAAAAATATAACCTGTATTACGAACACGAACCAAATTAAAATTAAATGGTGCCGTTTTATCAACTAAGGTTGGTTTTAATTCATATCATGGTCTTTTTAAGTTATTATAAGTATTTTCATTATTATTCATTCTTACTACTCCTTTAAATCTTATTTGTTATTATATACTGAAACTAAGCAAAACGTATTAAAAATTAAGAATTATTTAGCAAAAAAAAGATATTTTTAATATCTTTTTATTTAATAATTAATGATGGTTGTGTCATTTCAGCAGGAATTTCTTCATTTAATAATTCCAAAATAGTTGGAGCAATATCAGCAATTGCTGGGTTCTCACTTCGTAATTTTAGATCTTTTTTAGTAATAATAATTGGTACTAATTGCGAAGTATGTTTCTTATTAGGGCCACCCGTTTCATCAATCATAATTTCGGCATTACCATGGTCCGCAGTAATAATCATAATTCCATTAACTTTTTCCATTGCTAAATAGATTTTACCAAGACAATCATCAATTGTTTTTACTGCCGTAATTGCTGCTGGCAAAATTCCAGTATGACCAACCATATCACAATTAGCAAAATTTAAAATAATAACATCAAATTCATTGCGATTAATTTCCAGGATTAATTGATCCGTAATTTCCGATGCGGACATTTCTGGTTTTAAATCATACGTTGCCACTTTTGGCGATGGAATTAAATCTGCTGATGCTCCTGGTAAAGTAATTTCAGATTGCGTTGCTAAACCATTTTTAAAATAGTCTTTTCCACCATCAAAGAAAAAGGTAACATGGGCAATTTTTTCTGTTTCCGCAATTCGCAATTGCCGGTAGCCCTTCTTACTTAATCATTCACCCAATCCATTAACAACTTCAATTGATTGAAAGGCAATATTTTTTGCCCCAACCGTATCCGCATATTCCATCATAGACACAAAATAAATATCACTTATTTTTGGCAAGAAATAAGTTTCTGCTTCATTGACAGGAAAATTGGTATTTGTTAGAGCCGAAGCAATCGCAATTGCCCGATCAGGGCGAAAATTAGCAAAGAATACTCCATCACCTGATTTAATATAACCTTGTGGTGTATTAACATTATACGCTGGCATTAAAAATTCATCATTACGCCCAGCTTGGTACTCATGATCAATATATTCTAACGGATCATTAAACTCTGCGCCTTTTCTAGAAACTAAAACATCATAAGCAACTTGGACACGTTCATATTTTTTATCACGATCCAGTGCATAATAACGCCCTCCAATTGTGGCAATTGCGCCTACTTTTAAATTAGCCTGCAGTGCATTAAATTGTTCAATATATGTTTTAATACATGCTGGTTTAGTATCACGACCATCACCGAATAAATGTAAATAAATTTCTTTAATTCCTTCTTGCGCTGCTAATTGATACGCGGCAAAAATATGATTAATATGGGAATGAACTCCCCCATCAGAAAATAATCCCATAATATGAAAAGCACCATTATTTTTTTTGGCAAAATTAATTCCTGCTAAAATTGCTGGATTACGATTAAAAGTACCATCTTTAATTGCTTTATTAATCAATGTTAATGATTCATATTTAATTCGACCAGCTCCTAAATGAATATGTCCAACTTCTGAATTTCCCATTTGACCATCTGGTAAGCCAACTCACTCTCCGGCGGCATGGGCAGCTACCCAAGGATACTTTCCTTTTAACATTTCAACATTTTGCATATGGGCTTGTGTAACAGCATTCCCTTTTGCGTCAGGAGCAATTCCTCATCCATCTAGAATTGCTAATAAAATTGGTTGTTTAGCTTTCATTTTAATATTTCTCCTCTTTTTCCTTAACAATTATATAATTATTTTTTATGATTGAAAATATATTTTTCAATCATTTTTGCAACACCACCTGCTTCAGCATTACTAGTAACTTCTTTTGCAATTGCTTTAATTTGTTCTTGACTATTCCCCATGGCAATCCCTAAACCAACATTTTTTATCATTCAATAATCATTCATACTATCGCCAATTGCCATCATTTCTGATAATGCAATCCCCCATTGTTTTGATATTCATTCTAATCCTGCCAATTTGCTTATCCCCGGTGCATTTATTTCAGCAGTCCAACTAGCATTAATTGCAATTTCAATGTTCTCGGCACGAGCTAAAATAATAAAATCATCTGTTTCTTGGACATCAATTGCAATACATTTATAAGCCCTATGCTTAATTTCAGTAAGACTATCATATTGAATGAATTCCCCTTCAAAAAAAGTTAACTCCGGACTATTATCTGCAATCGGATCATAATTAACAATAACTTTTGTCAAATCATCAATATAACATCATAATTTTTTCTGATATTTTTTTGCCAATTTAAATAAGAAGTTAACTTGGTAAACAGATAAAGTTTGCTGGTGAACAATCTTATTTGTTTTAATATCATAAATACAAGCTCTGTATACTGTAAAACTAAATCATAAAAAGTTATAATTATATTAACATATTAATCATGAAATACAATAAAAAAGCTTTAATTTTGTCGAAAACTCTTGATATTTATAGAATATATCTAATTTTAGGTATATTTTTAATATATAGAGGTAAATAATTGATGGAAAAAATAATTATAGAATTAAAAAACAGTTTTACAGATGATCAATTTTTAGAATTTGCTGAAAAAATAAAAAAAGAAGCAGAAGTAATCAAAAAACAAAAACGTTTAAATGAAATTGATCAAAAATTTAGAGATAAAGGCATTATATGTCCTGATTGTAAATCTTATCATTGTGTTAAAAATGGTCATAATCCCGAAGGAAAACAAAAATATTTATGTAAAAAATGTCGTGCTAGTTTTGATGCTTTTCGTCATCATTTTACTTATTGAAGTCATTTAAATTATGAACAGTGAAATTTATTAATTCAAATTTCATTATTAGGACAATCTAGTAAAATAATTTCCCGTTTTATTAAAACAACATCAAAAACTGCTTGATATAATCGTCAAAAATTAATGCAATCAAAACAATTAGAAAATACTCAATTAAAATTTAAAAAATTAAATGGTCAAATCCAAATTGATGAAACTTTTATTAAAGAAATCCATAAAGGTAATTTTAAAGATAAATTTGATAAACGAAAAACTCATCTTGATCCATTTTCAACTAATACCAAATGCTGTATTCAAATGGTAGTTGATAGCAATAATAATATTTTTGTTCAATCCACCAATACCAAACGATTACAAAAACAATGAATTATTGAAAATATGAATAAGCAATTAATTAAAGAAAAATCAATAATTATTTCTGACATGCAACCATTATATTTATTAGTAGCAAAACAAACAAATTCTACTCTATATTCTACCAAAACTAGTACAAACCCTGATACTAGTTATCGAAAGTTAAATAAGATTAGTAAATTACAATCCAGTCTTAAAGAAGCCTTAATTCATTATCATGGTTTGGGTTTCACTAATATTCAAAATTATTTAAATCTATGAAAATGAAAATACCAACATAAAGGTTTAACACCAAAACAACAATCAACGGTATTATATTTTAATGTTTAAAAAATTTAAAGCAAAATCATGATCTTAAACAAAATTATTTTTCAAATTGTCATATTGATGATTTTTTTATTTCATCAAGAGTTTTCGACAAAATTAAAGTAAAAAAGTAAAAAATAGTTTTATTACTATTTTTTACTTTTTTATATTTTTATTAATTTATTTATTTTCGTTTGTTTTACTAATATTTTCAATATTGTCTGTTTTATTTTGTCTTTTATTTAAGTTTTGGAATGCTGTTTTTATTTCCTGAATTTCTTTATTATCATTTTTTAATAGTTCAGGGTGACAATTTTTATAACTTAATTTAAGATGTTTTCTAACTATATTAAAATCAAGCACCTCAACTTCAATTTCATCACCAACATCAAAAAAATCTTTAATATCTTTAACAAAATAATCTGAAACTTCACTAATATGGATTAAACCATCAGCCTTTTTTGCTCGGCAAAAAGCACCATAGGGAGTAATATTTGTTATTTTTACAATAATTTTGTTATTTTTATCATACATATATTTTTTCTCCTTTACTAAAATCTAATTATATTATTAAAATGCTGAAAAAAATTTGTTAAACACAAAAATAATTAATAGATTTTATTATTTTTATTATATACATTAACTAATTAATGAACAAATATTTTTTTAAAATATTGTTTTGATGTAAAATTCCCTAAACAAGGTCTTATTGTAGTATTTAATATATCTAAAACAGATTTTAATCTACTGCGAATATTAATTATAGTCTCATTTCGTAAAAACCAACGCCTTATATCTCTATTTATCCTTTCAACTAATGCTTTTTGTTTTGGTTTTCCAGGGTCACAAAAATAAACTCTTATTTTTAAATATTTTTCTATTAGTTTTCATTTATAAAATTCTTTTCCTCTATCTGTTAAAATACAACTAAATTTATTAATACCAATTTGTCTAATCATTTTCATTAAAACCATTAACACAATACTTGCTTTTTTAGTAAATAAAATATCATAAAAAACTATTTTAGATTTCCGATTTACTAAAACTAACAAATGAAAATTACCACAATCAAGGGTATCCATTTCTCAAATTCCACTAAAACTTAAATCATCTCCGTAATCATTTAAAAATTGCTTATAATCTCTAATATTAAGCAATACACCACGATTATCATTTTTTTCACCATTTTTAGTTTTTCGCTTTTTATTTTTAAAATACAAATTATTTTTTGATAAATTAAAATAACCTAATCTAATATATTTATACATTGTTTTAAAACATACACTAAATTTTACATTATATTGTAATTCATACGACATAATAATATTTTGTGGCGAACGACCAAAATTATTATATTCATTAGAAAAATGACTTAATTCTTGTGAATTTAACATTGAATATTTACGACATTGTTTTTTGTTTTTATTATGTATTTTTTGTGCTTTTGCAGCATTATAATCACCAATATTATCAAACATATTTAATTCTTGCCAAATAGTTCTATAATCTCTATTCATTTGCTTAGCAATTTTTCGAATATTAATTGTTCCATTTTTCTTTTTAAATAATTCATTATTTTTTAATTTTTCCAAATTTACTCTTTCATTAATATCTAATCTTTCATATTTTTTCACACTTTACCTCCTAAAATATTAAAATATGTTATAATTTACTTAAAATAATTATAGCATTTTAAGTAAGGAGTTAAAAATATGAAAAAATGACTAAGTATTTTAGGAGCAATTGGATTAACAACAACATGTACAACATCATTAATTAGTTGTCAAAAACGAAATAACAATGAAAACACGGGAGGGGATAAACCTAAACCTAATAATCCACAACAACCACAAGAACCACCAATTGGAAGTAATTGAAAATGATATTCAGGAGATGAATTGAACCATGGACCAACTAATAAATGATATATATTAATATCTAAATCAACTAATTCAACTGATGCAGTATATGCAATAGATTTAATTCATTTTACAACAAGTACAAGTATTAAACCAAAATATCCACTTTTAAAGTCAATATACAGATGAGAAGAACTAAATAAACCATCTCTACCAATAATTGATAATAAAACAGGTAAAATATCAAATTGAAAAGAATAAAAAGGACTAACAAGTCCTTTTTATATTAATCGCACAAATTTCATAAAGATAATTAATAAAAATATATTTGTTATTGTGTTATATAATGCTGGACTAAATTTTCAGACCTCAAATGTTTGACTAAAAAAACTATATATTGTTTGAAAACTTTTCCCAACACCACTTGCTAACACATTCACTTGTTTAACACCTGGAATATTATTTACAATTCAAATTGCAGCATTTCGAATATGACACGCTAAATTATATCAACTACAACTTTCATATTGTGCTTGTCATCATTGCCCATCAGGAAATAATCCACCATTATTAATCTCTTGTCAGTTATAAATACCAAAATTAAAATCATAATAGCGATACATATCATTCTCTTTTTGTGCTTGTAATTCAAAAACATTATAACCGCTTTTTTGTTCTTCAATTTTCTTGTATTTTAAACCATATTTATCTTTTAAAGCACCTTCAAAAATATAACCCTCATTTTGATTAATATTATAATCATTTGCAACTGAAAAATCATAATTAAATACATTACCATAATTTGTATTATAAAACCGATTTTTAAATGCCGAATATAATTTAATATCTAATTGATTGTATTTATCAGAAAAATAAAAGTAACGTGGATAAATTTTAAAACCATTATTAGCTAACAAACCATATTTTTTGTTATATCCTTGTACATAAGTGTTATTTTCTAAATCAAAAATGGTTCGTAAATAATCTTTATAAAAGTTTTGCGAAATAGTAAACATACTATTTAATAGTTTTTCAAATTTATTTTTATTAGTATTTTTTTCATCAATTAAAACATCTCTAAAATTAACTAATTTTAAACCAAAAAAGTTAATTAAAACAGTATCATATTGTAAATTATCAATATAACCGCTTTCAATAAAATTACTACGATTTTGAAATACAGGCACCAAAGCGTGTACAAAAAATGCTTTTAAAAACTTATTAATATCAATTTGGCCTTTCATCTGTTCAAAAATATCTTTACCAATATTAGGAGTATTACCTTGATTATAATTATATGTTTCAGAACTAAAATTAAAGATACTATCTTTTTCTTTCATAAAAGTAAACAAAAAACCTAAATCACCAGTATACCGATAACTATTTGCATTATTACCATCCCAATATTGTTTAAGATGTGTTAATTCTAAACTACCAGCAACAATATTTTTTTGTTCATCAATCGTTAAAATCATTCGATAAATTGATTTTCTAGTTAAAATAACTTCGGGTTTTCAATCTAATTTTTCCATGTTATTAACAATTTCAAAATCAAAGATTATTCTTTGACTACCTAAATTTGGATCATCATAATCAGGATTACCACCTTGTTGCACTCTAATGTTTTCTTGCACAATAACATCAATATATTTTAATAAAAAAGAGCGAACCTTTTGATAATCATTATCAGTATAAAAAAGAAGATTACCTTGATTATCTATTTCAGGAACTTGTTTATCAGTTGGAATACTTGTATTTTCTCATCTGTATATTGACTTTAAAAGTGGATATTTTGGTTTAATACTTGTACTTGTTGTAAAATGAATTAAATCTATTGCATATACTGCATCAGTTGAATTAGTTGATTTAGATATTAATATATATCATTTATTAGTTGGTCCATGGTTCAATTCATCTCCTGAATATCATTTTCAATTCTGAAATTTTAAATTAACTTGTTGCAAATTGTCAATACTTTTTTCTAATTTATTAATTATTTCAACAGTATTAAAATACTTAGCAAAAGAATAAGAAAAATTAGTTAATTCTTTTAAAAATTGTTTTTTATCCACAGCATAAAACTTATCAATATTATATTGCTTAACATAATTATCTCAATTTTTATATAAGTCCATAAACTCATCACTAAATTTATCAAAAGAAATTCCCGTTGAATAACTATCCTTTAAAAAATCTAAATATCATTTATCATTATAAGTTAATGATTTTGATGTTTTTAAAGTAGGGTTAATAAAGTAATTTGTTTCTGACCAATTTTCAAAAAAACTACTGCGTAAAAACATTGTATTAATAAAATCAGTTTCATTCATTCCTGTTGTTTGTTGATTAACAGTATAATTTTGTTGATTTAACGGTTTAAATGCTGTTAAAGTAATAAAAGGAATAATTAAACCTAAAAGTCCTAAAAGTCCTATTGAAAATAAAGAAAATAATTTTTTCATAAATTCAACTCCTAACTATACAATGTTTTTGAAACAATAAATCCAACAATATATAAACTTGATATTGTTAACATTAACGGATGACTAAATAAAATTGCCATTTTACCAAATAAAGAAAGTAAAAAAGTATCTGAGTTATATAAATCCATAATGATATTTTTTGCTGATGTTAATTGATTAATAATTACAGTAATAAAACCAGTACCAAATATAGCAATTGCAGCAACCAATAAAACTAATCTAATCATTATTTATGCACTCTCCGATATCCTTGTTCTCTTGTTTTTGTTTGTTTTACTAAACTTGATAATTGTTGTTTATTGCGATTAATTTTAAACTGTTTACGCTCTTTAATATGTTTTTGCATACCTTTTTTAGTATCTGAAACACCACGAGCAGTCGCCGAATAAATATTTGATACACCACTTTGCACTGTTGAACCTAATTCGTTGTACTGAGTTCTTGTGCCGTGAATTGCATAAATCGATAACTTAACAACCATAAAAAAAATAATAAAATAAGCAATTGTTGTATTTGTCATTGGTAATTTAGTATTTCAAATTACATCAAAAATAAACAAAAAAACATCAAAAATAAAACTAAAAATCTTATCTCAATTACTACTTTCTGACAACAAATTAATCATTTTTACCACTTCCTTTTTCTTTTTTAGGTTTTAAATTCTTTTTCAAAATATCAATATCAAACATTTCTAAACGCTCTTTAACACTCAATTTAGTAATTTCTGACCAATAATATTCCTTATAATTAACTATTTCATCATTTTTTAAATCACGAACAAACTTTAATCATTGACTATCATATTTCTGTGCAAATTCTAACGGAATAATTATTTTAAAAAACCGAATTCCTAAACCAACATCTGACTTATGTTTTGCTCGTTTACCTTCTGCTGTTCTTTCTACTGATTTTGTTTTTCAAATTTCATAATCCGTAATATCTTGAAAAATACCAATTCGCATAATAAAGAAACGATTAAAAAAATTAAATCCTTTTTTAGCAATCGGTTTTTTAAGTGAAATTGGAATAATAATACCACTTGCTAATTGTCGGATATTATTTCAGATCATACCCTCACGCTGTGCTGTAAACAAAGCACGATTACCAAAATGTCTTGCTAAAACAATTCACGGAATTTTACCACTGTGGACTTTTTTCTCATCGTGAGGACTAGTTCCGTCAATATATAAATAACTCTCATCAAATAAAATAACACTATCATCTGGGGGAACTGGTTTTGTTCTATCTGTAAAATCTAAATTTTTAAATGTCAAAACTTTAACTTTCTCATCTTCTAACGGATAATTACTATAAATTTTATCTGTTAATAATTTCATAGTTTGTGATAAATAAGTTAAAAGTAATGTTTTACCAGTTCCTAACTTGCCAATAATTACCGATAACGGATTATCTCAAACAAAATTTACTAACCGAAAAGCATTTAATTGATAAAATATATTTTTTCATACTCATCACACAAAATAAACGCATTGCAAAGCAAACAATAATCAGAATACTAAACCAGTATAATTTAATGAGATTATCCAAAGTAATAAATCAATTAAACTAAACAAAATCATTGAACCACTAATATAACAATAATTTTTTAAAAAAAATATAAACTTTTTCATTTTACCTCCAATAGTTATTTATAATTAAACTAGTATTATTATGGTTTTCTCTCCCCACAAATCAAAAAGAAGAGTGATAAAAATACATAATGCCCTATATATTATTATTTTTAGATTTTAATCCTTTCTGAAAAGAATTATTCATATTAGATAAAATAATATGATTATTCAATACAGTAGGAATTAATAACCTATCATTTATTTGATTTATTATTATTTCAGTTTTAATAGGAGCAGGAATAATAATCAAAAAAATAATATCAACATTTATATAAAAGTTTGTGGAGAGAGAAAACCATAATAATAACAAAATTTAATTATTTAAAACAACTAACTATTTTAAAAACCATTCATAATAAAAACCAAGTTAAAAATAAAATTACAATTCAAACACCAACCATCAAAGTTAAATATTCATTCTGTGTCAAAGTCCAAGTTGTAATACTTTCAACATTTGTTTTATTTATAAACAAAAAGACATGAATAAAAAACTCTTTTAATTTTTCTCAATCATTTTGCATTTTTAAAAACTCCACATTTTTTGAATAAGTTTAAAAAACATCCCAAAAAATAAAACGATAAATAATACAAACGATATAACATATAAAAATTCAGGGGCATTTAAACCAATAATATAACTAACAAATTGAACTCAATAATTATATAAACTCATTTAATTTAAACTTTCTAAATCATTAATTAATTCTTGCTCTTTTTTAACACTTCAATTTGTTAAATTATTATTATTATTTGCTTTTACTTTTTTAGGTTCATTTAAAAATAATGCTTTGTGCATACTGTTAAAATAATTTTGTTTATATTGATTATACAAATTAATCAATTCTGTTCCAGTTAAATATTTTCACACACAACGTTTTAAATTTTCATTATATTTTACAATAGGATAAGAATTATCATAAATCAAACCGATTGCTACTTGTTCTGAATGTTTTTCACTCGGATAAATAAACTTATTACTCAGTCAAAAACCAATATGGCGATTATGATTAGGTAAATTTATAAAACTTGCTTTATCTGTCTTAAAAGGGAGGAATTCCTGCTAATAAAATAATTTTCTATATTCTGATTTTTCTTAACAAAATTACTCAATTTTATCAACTCCTTAATAAACATTGTTTCTAATTAACAATGTTATAAATATTGTTAGAATATTGCTTATCTATTGTTAAATAAACATTGTTATATCTAATGTTTAATAATGTTTATATATTGTAATAAACATTGTTAATAAACATTGTTAAATATATAAAATAATAAAAATTAGCACACTGAAAAATACTATTAAGTTTAAAATAATAGTTATATAAAATAAATTAATAAAATATGAATAAACTAGTGTGCCTTAGTTTTTTTTACTACTAAAATCCTTTAACCATAACACGGAAAAAGTTTAATATCTTAACAATAACAAAAATACCAAATGGAATTAAAATAATTCACGCATCACCTAAAAAGGTCATTAATTGTGGTAATACAGCATAAATTGCTTCTTTAACTTTCATCATTGCTTGTCCTAATCCACTTCAAATAGAACCCATTCCATCTGAAATAGTAGGAGTATCTGCAGCTAAAAAATTAACCGCTGTTGTTAAATACATCCCTAACATTATTTTTTATCCTCCTTGTTTTCAATTTCTTTTTTATCTTTTTTCTTACCTCGAATTTGGCGAATTTTTTGATAAATTGATAAACCAATTCACGCAAAAATACCTAATATAATAACAACACTAAATATCGTCGTTAATCAAACTGGCATAATATATCTCCTTTCAATAAATTAAAAAATTGAAATTTGCAAACTCGCTCCGCTCGTTGTCGCTTTGCTCCACTTAAAAAACATTATTGAATAAATTACCCGCTAATAAATTACGCGGAATAATTTATTCTTTTACTTTTTAATTTCAATATCCTTTGCAATTTTATTAACAGTATTAATAACATTATCTTTACCATACTTTTTCACTAACGACCACAAAATAAAATATTGTTTTGTTTGCATAATTTCAACTCCTTAAAACTAAATTAAAAAAGTTAACTAAATTGATAATTAACTTTTTATGGTTTGGCATTTACAATTTACACTCCATTAAATCCAATAAAGTATTGTTGAAAATGATCCATTTTTACTTTTAAAGCTTCCGGCAAAGATGTTAAAATAGGACGTCCTGTTGCAAAAATAACACGAACTCCCATTTCTTGTGCTTTAATAATTGGATCAATATTTTCTTCTTGCAACCCTTGGTGAAATGGACAAGCTGTCCGATCCATATCTAATGCAATTAATTTAATATTCGTCATAATTCCCTACTTTCTAATAAAAACTTATAATTATATTATAAAAGAAAAAACCATATTTAATAATATGGCTTATGAATTTAAATAATAAGCATTTGGTGAAATCAATGTATTAGGTGATACTAATTTTTTATTACTTTTATCTAAACCTGTGCGTACTTGTTTTTCTTGTTCAGTTGTTTTTAATAATCAATCTCCAATTTGAACACGGAAACCATAAATAGCTCCAGCACTACCACCCAAAATTGCTAACATTATTAGGACACTAATTAAGACTGTTAACCAAGGACGTGATTTCTTTATGCAATTTTTACAACGACATTGTAATTCATCTATTTGATTTCCCGCTTTTAATTTATGATTTTTTTTATAATTTCTTTGCGAATTATTTTCAAACAAATCGGATTGTAAACCTGCCGCAATATTCATATTTTTGCCAAGTCCAACTTTAATATTTGGATCAATTGAAGCATTTAATAAATCTGCTGCTCTAATATTTTTTGAATTATTATAATTTTCATTTTGACTTAAACTCCCACTTTGCAAATTAGCAATTCGATCCGCTAGTGATTGTGCCTGTGTTGTTGCAACAGATGGTTGTTGCAAATAACCAGGTGTTTGATTTATCCCTTGTGAATTTTGGGGTTGAAAATTAGAACGTTGTTGATTCATCATTTGTTGTTGTTGCGACTGCACATATTGTTGCGGTGCTGATGCTCCTTGATTCTGATATTGTTGTGGTCTATTTACTGCCGGATATTGCTGTGGCATCGGATTTTGTCCGCCCTGTTGTTGCAGATATTGTTGCGGTGCTGACGGTCCCTGCTGTTGATATTGTTGTGGTCCAACATTTTGCTGATACTGTTGTGGCACCCCTGCCTGCTGTGCCTGCGCATATTGTTGTGGTATAATACTCTGTGGTGGTTGTTGCATAATTCCTTGTTGTTGTGACATTGGATTTTGTCCGCCCTGTTGTTGATATTGTTGTGGCGAAACATTAAAATTATTTCCTTGATTAGAAAAACCTTGTTGCTGATTATTTTCCGGTTTATTTTCTAAACCATTATTAGTCCAAGAATGTTGTAAACTCATTTTATGCCCCTTCTTTAATAAATATTACCATATAATTTTGTAATCTAATTATATCATAAAATGAACACTTTTTCTAGGCCAATATTGCTTTTGTGAAAACACTATTAATAATCGTACTTGGGCGTTTATTATTATACAAAATATCATATAACGCTTCAAATAATGGAAGCACAATATTATTAGCTCGTGCCGCACAAACAATTGTTTTGCAAGTTAAAACTCCTTCAACTGTTTTAGCATGACTTGCTAAAATCTTTTTAGCATCATCTGCTTGGGCGATTTCAAATCCAAGCGAAAAATTCCGAGATTTACTTGATGTTGCCGTTAATATTAAGTCCGCTAAACCCGCAAAGTTTAAAAACGTTTCAATCTGCGCTCCTTGTGTTTTTGCAAAAAGTTGAATTTCATTTAACCCCATCGTAATTAATGATGCTTTAGCATTATCTGAGGCATAAAGACCATTAAAAATTCCAGATGCAATTGCAACAGCATTTTTCAAAGCCACAGCATATTCTGCACCAACAACATCTGTGTTAGCAAAAGTAACAAAATATTCATTATTAAATAAATTTCGAACTTCTTGAGCAATTCTAATATCATTTGAAACTGACATAATGCAAGTTGGTTTTCTTTGCAAAACTTCTTGAGCAATACTTGGTCCATAAATTCCAGCATATGCTTTCAAAATTTTATTATCAATTAATTTAACAATTGATTGGGACAATACTTCGTGTGTTTCTGGGTCTAATCCTTTTGCAACATTAATAATAACAACTGGCTTTGATAGTGTTTTATTAATCTTTTCAATAACTGATTTAATTGCAACAACTGGAATCCCCAAAATAATGTATTCCGCATCTTCTAGCGCTTCATTAAAATTAGTTGTTGCCTTAATTTCTTTATTAATTTTTAAATCCCCAAAAAAATGACTATTTAAATGTTCATTATTAATATCATTAACTTCATTACTATCAATCCCATACATTATTACATTATGATCATTATCTGTTAAAACATTAGCTAAAACAGTTCCATAAGCTCCGGTTCCAATAATAGTAATATTCTTTTGTTCTCTTTTCATCATAATTTACCTCATTACTTTCTTTCTCTAAATAATATTTTAATTGGTACACCCTCAAATCCAAAATGTTCCCGAATTTGATTTTCAAGAAATCTTTTATAAGAAAAGTGAATATACTTAGGACTATTACAAAACATAATAAAAGTTGGAGTTAAACTTTCAGGTTGAGTAGCATAATAAATTTTTAATCGACCTCCATTAAAATCTGGCGGAGGATTTAATAATTGAGCTTTAACTAAAATCTCATTTAAAATACTAGTTTTTACTCGTTGGGTTAAACCACTATAAACCTCGTCAATCGCTTGAAATAAAATATGTAATCGCTTCTTTTCCAATGCTGAAACAAAAACCATTTTTGCATAATTTAAGTATTTAAAATAACCGCGAATTTTTTTCTCAATTGTTTGCATTGAACGATCATCTTTTTCCGCTACGGCATCTCATTTATTAACCACTAAAATGATTGGTTTATTTTGTTCAAAAGCAATTCCGGCAATATTAGTATCTTGATCAGAAATTGGCATTGTCCCATCAATAATTAATAAAACAAGGTCACTTCGTTCAATCGCGCTAACAGCTCGAAGAACACTATATTTTTCTAATTTTTCATAAATTTTCCCTTTTCGCCTAATTCCAGCCGTATCAATGACTGTGTAAAGGTGCTCATTTCGTTTAAAAGTTGTATCAATTGAATCAGTTGTTGTTCCGGCAATTGGCGAAACAATCACTCGTTCTTCTCCTAAAATTGCATTTGTTAATGATGATTTCCCAACATTTGGTTTACCAATTAAAGAAAAATGAATACCCTCAGTTTTTGGATGAACTGGGATTTGATTTAAATATGAAATAACTTGGTCTAGGAGGTCACCAATCCCAATCCCATGCGTTGCAGAAACAGCAACTGGTTCGCCGAATCCTAAAGTCATATATTCATATAATCCACTTTCTTTTTCTTGTTTATCATACTTATTAATAACTAATAAAATTGGTTTTTTAGCACGATATAATATTTTTGCAATCATTTCATCATCGGGCGTGATCCCTTCTTTATATGATAAAACAAAAATAATAACATCCGCTTCAGCAATGGCAATTTCGGCTTGCATTTTAATTTCTTGGGCAAACATTGCTTCACTATCTAAAGTTATCCCCCCAGTATCAATCATTAAAAATTCACGTGTTAATCATTCTGAAAAAGCATAAATTCGATCCCGTGTAACACCAGGAGTGTCTTCAACAATAGCAAGACGATTTTTAATAATACGATTAAATAATGTTGATTTCCCAACGTTTGGCCGCCCTACAATTGCTACGGTTCCTTTTTGCGCCATTTATTTTTTCCCTGCTTTCTTATAAGTCATTACTTTTTGATAAATTTCTGCTACAGTTTGTTTAAAAGTTAACGTACTACTATCAATTATAATTGCATCTGGAGCAATTTTTAAAGGTCCCACGGTACGGGTTGTATCAATGCGATCACGTTCTGTTAACTTTGCTGTAATTTCTGCTAAATTATTTAATGAAAGATGATTCTCCTTATTTTGACTTCATCTTCGTTTAGCCCGAGCAGCAATACTTGCTGTTAAAAAAATCTTTATTTCTGCCTCAGGCAAAACAACTGTTGTAATATCCCGCCCAACAACAACATTTTCTTTCTTAATAACTAATTGTCGTTGCAAAGCGACCATTGCTCTTCTAATAAAATCATGGCCCGTAATTTTATTAATATTATCAAGAACTAAATTTGTTTGCAACATCATTGTAACATCTTCATTATTAACAAAAACTTTATTATTTTGCACTTGATAATTAAAATTTGCTAATTGATTCTGCAACTGCTGCTGATTAGTAAAATCAACCTCTGCTTTGGCACAAAAATAAGTAAAAGCCCGATAAGTTAATCCTGTATCAATAAATTGATAATTTAATTTTTTGGCCAATTCATAACCAGTAGACGATTTACCACTACCAGCGGGGCCATCAATAGCTATATTTAATTTCATCATCTTCTCCCAATTTCTATAATCCAAAGATTAACGCTAAACAAATACCTAATAAAACAATAAGGAAAAGCATTGTCAACAATAACATTTTATAATGTAATTTCACTTTGCGATAAACAATAAGGACACTATTGTGTTTTTCTTCTAATAAAATACTTGATTCTTTTAACATCTCTGCTGTACTACGTTTGTCCTTTTTCCGCATATGAGCAATTGTTCCAAATTCAATGTTGGCTGAATTAATTTTGAAATTACTATTTTCTGCTTGAATTTTATCACTTAAACGATGATAAGTAATTTTTTCCGCTAAGATACTTTCTAAAATTTTCTGATATTTTTGATAAGTTGGTTTATTTAACAATGTTTCAGCAATTAAAATATTATGCATAATATCACCAGCATCTTGGTCGTTTTTAGAATTAACTTGTGTCGTTGTTTTTGCTGTACTAACAACTTGTTCTAATAATTGTTGTAAATCATATTTGAAATCAGATGGATATGGTTGCTCATCTGGATTTTTATCTAAATATACTTTTTCTCAACTAAATTCTTGTTCAAAATTTAATTTAACATTATTAAAAAAAGTAACATCAATCACATTTAATTTTGTCATATAACTATTAATTACTTGATTTGCCTGATTAATTTCCTGATCTAATTCAATTTCCTTTTTAATCATTTCCCGTAGCTGAGCAAATTTTTCCATTCTAGTTTCCATTGCAATCCTCCAACTTTTTCAAACTACATTAAAATTATATATTATTATTAAAATTTTTGTTATTATTATAATAATAAATAGAATAATGGAGGGATATTGATGGCGGACCGTGATATTTCAAAAAAAAGAACATATGTTAACACTGATTTGTGTATTTCTTGCGGAAGTTGTATTATGATTGATGAGACTGAAACATTTTTTATGGATGATGATGGTTTTGCCAATACAATACCAAATGATAAAGAATTAGTTGAGGGACAAATGGTTTGTCCAACCGCAGCAATTTTTATTAAAACATTAGAAGAATTTAAAGAAAACCGAAAAAGTAGCCTTGATACAGATTAAAAAATGTTTTATAAGTATTTATAAAACATTTTTTAATAATTATTTTCCTGACGAGTAAAGTTTATCTTGTTTTTCTTATTATAAGCCGTAACTAAAGCAGCCTCCGTAAAATTTAACTGTTCCGCAATAATCAAATATTGCGTTAACACATGAAAATAATTTTTAATTGTTTGTTTTTTAATTAATTTTGTACAAACAGCAAAACATTCTAAATAAAGTTTGCTTAGACTAATGTCTTTTGCATAATATTTATTTTGATAATAATATTTATTAAAATCAACTTGGAGACTACTTCCAATACTAATTAGAAAATGAATACCATCAATATATTCTTCTAGTAAAATGTCTTGTTCTGAAGCTGGTTTGACACTTCAATATTTAAAATCCCGTTGTTCATTAATAAATTCTGCTAATTCTACTAAAAAAGCCAAAATACGTTTATCTAATGTTTCTTCATCCTTTAATTTAAATTTTGTTGAAATGTGATAATCTAATTTTTTCTGATTTTCAACTAAATAAGCAAAAGTCGTTTTACTTAAGATTTTTATTAACCTCCTGCTCTGTTTTTATTTTATCTAAAATATCTTTTGCCGCGGGAATTTTATCATATTTTTTACCAACTGTACCTGTTAAGGAAGCAATAATTCGTTCAGAAGCAAAGGGATCACGCGGATCATAAATTCATGCATTATCAAAAACTGTTTCCACTTGTTCCGATCCCATTGTTCCAATCACAATAGCATGAAAACGATTACGGCGTTTTCTTAATAACTTAATTTTCTCAATAATATCTGGTGATAAATCCGAAGTCATAAAATCACTAATTAATAATAAATCAGCATTAAAATATTCATTACTGTCCATTATTGTTAAAGTATGTTGCAAAGCTGGCTCAACATCCGTATCCCCAGCAAAACTCTTTGACAAAAACTCAATTAACTTCGAAACAGAATTTTTCAGATCGGATAAATTATAAACATCTAAACTTTTAGAAAAATTAATCATATAACAAGGGCGATGCTCTGCTAAAGCAATTTTAGCAATCGCCAGGGCTAAAGCCTTGGCAATTTGTTCGGGGCTACCCCGCATTGAAGAAGAGGTGTCAATTGATAGCACAATTGGTCCTTTTTCTTCAGGAACATATGATTCTATTGTCGTTAATTTAATTTGTTCTTTAGGAACTTTATCTTGTGACAAAAATTCAAATGTTGTTAATTTTCCCTCAATATATTTCTTATAAAAAATATATTTTAGAATTGGATCTCGTAATAAAACTAATTCTGCTGGAAACATATGCTCTAAATCTTTTGATTCCGTCGCTCCAATAATCTCTTCTGGTGAAGAGCCAACTGGTTTTCATTCAAAATCCATCACTATTTCTTCTAAAATCCGTTGCTCAATTAAATTACTTTCCCCTTGATAGCGCCCTAATAAAGTTGCAATTTGCATAATAGCTGGATTAGTCTCTAAAAATTTAGCAAACTTATCGATTGCCCGCATATCAACACCTGGTTTTAATAGTTCAACAGGATCTCACATTTTTCCAAAAAAATTTCATACTGTTTTTAATAAACTATTTGCGTTATTATAAATTTCAATTTTATTATATAAATCCTGCCTGAATTTACTACGTAGTTCTTCAATTTTGACAAAACGATATTCATTAATTCTTTTAATTAAGATAGACTCTCAAATTCCAACAAAATCACGAAATAACATATTAGGGTTATTATTATTTTTATTAAATTCATAACGATAATAATTTAAGCGATCATAAAATGGTGAATTAACTTTAAATAAAAAATCCTGTGTTGAAGTATAATTCTTTTTCAACCCTTCATACCCATTGACCTTAATTCAATGAAATAAATAAATTTCCTTTTCAATATTTGGACTTAACTTAATTTTCGCAATTTCATATTCAATTTTTTCATCATAAAAACTATTAATTTCTTGATCAAATACTTCGCTTAATCATCGATTTGATTTTTTTATCAGAGCAAAATTTGGACTAGCTAAATCTGTCTTTTTTAATTCTGCCAATTTTTCCGCTAATTTAGCTCCTGCTTTTTGCTCTAAATATGGATTCATAATGAATGCTCCTTTATGTTATAAATTAATTCTTAACTAAATTTAATAAACCTGTCGAATTAGATTCTATGTTATCTTTACCAGGAAAATTAGGCTCAGCAATATCCTCGTTGAAATTTAATTTATTGTCATTAAAAGCATTATTAACGGCAAGCACAAAACGATCTTTAAAAAAGATACAATTTAGTCCTAATAAACGTTCTTTTTCATCCGGAAAAGCAGTTGCTAAACTATCAATTTCGTGTTCAACTGCTAGAATTCTTTTTTCAAGTTTTGAGTTATTATCTTCTACTTTTGAATTTTTAATTTCTACTCTAATTTCTTCATTTGTTTTAATAATTTTAAAAGTACTATCATTGACATAACTAATTTCAGTTTGCAACACGTCACTCATATTATCTAAGTCTTCTCCATAATATAATTCAACTGATGTTAGTTGACTTTTATTATGACGCGCATCATTTAAATCTTCAACGCGAAGAAAACAAATTGGATAGTCATGATTTTTCCAAAGAATACGGTGAAAAGTTCCCTGCAATTTTCCATCAAAAACATCTAAATATTCACTTTTATGACTATTTACTTCTTGAATATCTTCATATTGGGCTGATAACTCTTCTAATTCTTTACTTAAAAGATTCTTTTTTTCACGAACATCATGCGTTAGCGCATCTAAATAAAATTCATTAAAAATAGCATTATATTCTTCTTCTTGTTCCTCATCATCTCAAATACAATATGGAATAACTAATCAATCAGCTTTATCAACTGTATCACGACCATTATAAAAAGCTGATGCTTTCATTAAGTGCACAATCTTTTTTCAACGACGATCAGAAATATAATATTCCCCATCCGTTGCAAGATACATTGCTTTTCGAAATCGGGCAATAAAATCAAATGTTGATTGGGTTATTTTAATTTTATTAACTTCTTTTCGTCAAACATCATATTCTTCATGTGTAATTTGTAAAGCTTCATCAACTATCACATCTAATTCTGTTACTCCCGCAATCATATCATTAAAATTTATTTCATCTTTTAAACCATGGCCAATATAGCGAATAATAAAACGGTCATATAGTGCTTCTAAACCTTGGCCTTCGGCAGGTAATTCATTCGAAGCAGAAATCAATAATTTCATTGGGACTTTAACATCAATCCCGGCATTACGAAAAATCTTTTCATTAATAATTGTTAATAATGTATTCTGAATTGAAGGTCCAGCTTTTCAAATTTCATCTAAAAAAACAATTTCTGCCGTTGGTAAATATCTATCAATTAATCGCTTATAAACACCTCTTTGCAAATCTTCAATTGAAATTGGACCAAAAATTTCCTCAGGAGTTGAAAAACGGTTCATTAAATATTCAAAAATGGTTCCATTTTTAAAAGCATGTTTTAAGCGCCGTGAAACTAATGATTTTGCAATTCCTGGTTTTCCTAAAAGAAAAATAGATTCTCCGCTTAGCATTGCTAACATTGCTAAATTAAAAATTTCTTGCTTTTCATAAACATTTTGCTGTAATTGCTTTGTTAATTCTTCTAATCTTTCTGTAAGTGTCATCATTTCTCTTTACTCCTTAAACTTCTAAATTTATTCTTCGTTTGATATCATCTGATTTAACTATTAATAAACATGCCCCAATAATTCATAGTGAAGTAATTACTAAAACTAAAACAATAAATATTAATAATCACTGACTAATTGGTTCCGTTGTATTTGCTTTAATACTACCTAAAATTAATAAAGCAGCACATAAAATTTCAACAAGTAAAAAATATAAAATTCCTAACATAATATAGGCAATTGCTCAACCATAAACCGCCCCCGCTGTTCGTGCCATTCCCATTGGAATAAAATATAATAAACTAAAAAATAATGTAATAAATAAAAAACCATAACTTAAAAGGTCTTTCACATAAATATTAGCAAAAACTTTAATATTCGGATCAACAAAGTTAGCAAAAGCAACTAAAATCACTTTTTGACCAATAAAATAAGCCAAAATAATTACTAATAATTGGCCAAGAATAATAAAACTACGACCGACTCGTTCTAACGGACTATCTCAAAACATTCGTCGTTGCGAAAAATCATTATTCTGTACTGGTGAAATATAACTAAATCGCTTTTGTTCTTGTTTTGATAATTCCTTAACTTCTTCTTCGTATTTTTGCCGTTCTTGTTCCGTATCAAGCAACGCTAGATCAGGAAATTTGCTCCCATATGTTGGCTTATTTTTACTCATCTTGACCCCCCCCATTTGTTACTAAACAGTATTTACAATTATTTTAGCATCTTTCCTAACTTTAAACAAATAAATTACATTTTTCCTAATTTTCAACAATAAAAATCCCAGATATAATTCCATCAAAATATTTTGAACCACTCATTCGCATTACTTCAATATTATACCAATACTGACCTGGTGCTAATAAGATATCATTAGGATTTAATTGTTGAAAATTAGGATCATTGATTCTAATTGTAAAATAGCTATTAATATCATTAATATTATAACCATCATGATTAATTGCTTCACTTAATTGATACATAATTTTATTCATAACATCTTGAACTACATTGCCAACTTTTTGCTTACCAGGATTAATATTATTATAATACTTAGTAAGTGAAACAGGGTTAACAATTAAATCAAAAGTTGCCTTTCCTGCTAAAACATTGTCATTTCCAACAGCCGTAATTGTAATTGTTTTATTTTGAGTTGTTAATTTTACTAAATTATTTTCCGAAATACCATCTATATTAAAATCATATTCACTAAAATTTAAGCCTCTATTTCGTGCGCGATCAATGATTCCCGTTTTAATCGCTCGATAGGCACGTTGTTCTGTCAAGGAACTATCTACTACAAATTGAGAGAAAGTAATAGCACTAATTGGAGCTGCTGTAATTTGAATATTATCAGTTTTAAAACTACCTTGGTAATTTAATGAACTTTTATTTGCCACAATTGTTGCATTATATCTTCCAACTCGTAAGTTATCATTGTTATATCTGCCAACATTAACTTCATTTAGGCTAATATCAAAGGCATCCCTCCTTGAGATTTCAACCGGATAACCTGGTTGCCCAGTTCCCATTTCATTATTTTGTTCTCATTTATTAGCAATTTTTGTAATTACATCTTGATAATCATTTTTCAATAACTTAATATTATCCAAACTTGTATACATCTTTGGCAAAGCAAAACCTGATTGTAAAACATTAAGATTATTTTTATAAACACCATAAATATCTTCCACAACCTTATTTGGAATTTGATATTCATGTGATAAATTATAGATATTATTAACAGTACCATCATATGAAAATTGAACATTAACAGAAATTTTAGGGAAAGTTAATACTTTATCTTGAAATACTTTTTTTTCATCGCGACGGGAGCTCCCATTAACTGGGGGTTGTTTTTTAAAAGTTGTTCCATTAATTGCTGTATCATTCATCTCAGTCCCAACAGTAATCATTTTTACAATATTATTGATTTTAATGTATGAGTTATTTAATTTTTTTAACAAATAATTTTTTAAATTTGTTTTAATTGCATCAATTTTGTTTGTTAAAAGCATATCCATTTTATCTGATGTCTCATTGTACTGAACACTGTCAATTACATTTTTAACACTATCAATCAAATTAAAGTCTTGATAATTAATTGAACTATTAGTATAACTTTGTTGATTATAATAGATTTTAGTCGGGGAACGATTAATTTTATCGAAAAGACTATTATTATTAATATTTAAAAATTGAATTAATACTTCGTTATAAAAAATTTGATGTTCAGAACCTCACATATATTGACTAGAATCACCATTTGCATAATTAAAATTATCCGCAATATTATCTGATTCCAAACCCATTTCTTTAATATAACCCTGGTAAGAATTCACCCGTTGATTGTTCATTGCTCCAACTAAAAACGTTTGATCAGTATTTCGATCATATAAATCGTAACTATTTTTAATATTAACAAAGGTTGGCATTTTAATTTTAATCTTGGCAAAAATATTGGCCATGGCTATATAATTAGCATCAGGATAATCAAAAAGACTAGCCCCAAATTGTTGTAAAGAATTAAACTTCTTAGAATTATACTTAATGTTTAAAGTTAAGTCACTTGCTGAAGGGGTTCCATTGATTTTAGCAAAGGCTTGACCATTTTTATTAAGAATCTCTTCATTAAGAAGAATACTATTATCTGGTTTTACCAACGGATAATATTCCTTTAGAAGGCTATTTAAAATCATTTCATTATTAGTATTTAACATAATGCCATATTTTTGAACTAATGTAACAACTTTACTGTTTTTCATTAAATTCAACATTTGGCTTAAACTTAATAATGTTGGTGTTATTGCTTCGGTAGTATCATAGGTATAATCAAAAGCTTTATTTAAATCAATATAATAGCCAATATTATCAGTAGCAATTAATTGTAAAACAAATCTAATTTTATAAGTAAACAAACCCCGATCTTTATCAACAGGAGTAACTGTTACTAACCCATATTTATCATCCCCATCATTATATGGATAAGTTAAAACTTTTGGTCTTAAAACTAAACTCAAACGATTTCCTTGGTAAATTATTTGAGTCCCCGATAAAATTGCTCCTGTTCCTTTTAACATTGTTTGAACGGCTGTTAAATTATGGCTAATTCAATCTTTTTTTGCAAAAATTTCTTGAATAATTTGAATATTTCTTAAATTAGCATAAATATCAATATCATCTTTTTCTCCCACCACAAATGGAACATAACTATTAAAATTATTAGGCACAGGGTTACCATTAAAATCAATTAATGGTTTTGAAAGTTGGGAATTTACCATTTTAGTAATATTATTATCTAATAATGTTGTATTATCTCATGGATTTTTATTATGATAAGAAGAAGCCGCTATAACAGAATAAATAATGCCTCCTAGTCCACCAGCAATTGCTACTGTTCCAATAATAGCAAAAACTTTTAAATTTGTTTTTCGAGATCATTTTTGCCGTAATGATTTTGATGATACTAAAATATTACTATCTTTATCTTCTTTTATCATTCGTAATTTCCCCCCTCTGTTAATATTAATTCTTCTTATTTTTTTTAGATTTATTTTTCGTTGTACTTTGATTTTCTTCGTGCTGTTCTAAAATTAATTTTTGAACATAAATCCGCGGTTTTTTTTCTGTTAGATTTTTTAAACTATACTTTTCTTTATTGTACTTAATTGTCTCTAATTCAACAAGATGCTCTCGTTGTTGTTCTAATGTTGCTAACTTTACTTCTACTTCTTTTATTTGTTCTTCATCTGCTAAATATTCAAATTTTTTCCGTAAGATTCATTGTTTTTTAACTTCTCGCCATAATAAAATATATGAGGGAAAAATTACTAAAATACAAACACTAATTAATACAAAAGCCACAATAAAATAAGTGTTAATTGTTTTAAACATTCCAATATAAGTCACACCCAAGATAAAACAAATTGTATAATATATAACTGCAAAAATAATTGAAATAATAATTCAACTTTTAAAACTAGCCGCTTTTTTTAACTTAAGATATGGCAAGCCAATAAAGCAAAAGAAAAAGAAGGCAATGATTAAACCAGCAACACCAGCAATAATATAATGAATCTCATATGTTCGATGCGAAATAACACCTGTCAAATTTTTAATATTATTGTAAGCCATTGCACAACCAGCACTAATAAAATAACCCATAAAAGTACCCAAAATAGAAAAACCAATAATTAATAATCGTGTCGCGACTTCAACTCTAATATTTCATTGTAATGCTAATTCATCACGTTTTGAACTAATCTTTGTTAACATCCTAACCCTCCTTATTCTCGTGCGGCACGAATTTGCATTGCTAATTCATTTTCAACTTTTCGTTGATATTTTTTCCGTCCAGTTGCTAATAAACTGCAGCCTATTGTAAAACAAACAAAAGAACCACCAATAAGTCCTGGCAAAATAAACGGATTAATATTTAATTCAGCAACGGCACCTTTAACATAAATAAGTTGTAATATTGCAATTAATAAGATAATTGCCGAATTAATACTACCAACAATATTTACTATATTTGTTCAAATACGAACAGTTCGTAATGTCTGGGCAATTAAAATTGGAATTGTTAATAAAAAGAAAGTTGAAACCCATACAATTGCTAAAAAAATAATTACAGCAAACACAATTGGTTGCCCAATTGCAATAATTGGTCCAGTAAAAGGACTATTTGCTTTTGAAATTAGCGACATAAGAAATTGAACAACAACTTGGCTTAAAGTTGGAATATAAATTAATGAAACAACAATTAATAATAATTGTGAAAAAACAATAATTATTCGGGCTAAACTTTCACTTTTTGTTGAAAAATAATATTTGGTGGCATCAACATTATAATGATATGGTAAAAGTTTTCCTTGCTTTTTCTGCTTCAATTCATATTCACCTAAAGACTTCACTGTTTTATCAAAAACAGTTTTGTCTAAATTTTTTAATGACGCCGGTCGATTATCTTCAACAAATTGAATTTTTTGAACCATATCTGCTGTTGCATCATCTTTTGTAATAATTGTCTTCTCCTTTTTCATTTGACACCTTCCTACTCAATCACTTTTAATTCAGATCTAAAATCTAAACTTTCAGCAACAGCAATATTAATTCTTTTTTGCTGTTGTGCTGCAGAAAATCATAAGAAAAAGCTACCTCAAAATAGAACAAAAAAACAAATGCCAGCCATAATAACCCCTGGCAAATTCAAACGAACCGGAATAAAAAGATAAGCAACAATACTTATTGCTAACATTAACAAAGCAAAAAAGCATCCTAACGTATTAAAAATAACCCCTATTAGTTTGACAGATTTAATATTACGGGCAATTAATGTCGGAATAACAAAAATTAAAGAAAAAATGATTCCTAAAAGGGCAAGAATAATAGTAAGACCTCGAAAAACAGCATCGGCAACACCAAGATTATTAAAAACAGCGGGAATAGGAAGCTTACTAGTTGTAATCATCGCTAATGAAGCGGATACAATAATAATAACTCCTAACATAATTGCCTGAGCAATTAAAATCATAATCCTTCCAATAATTTCCATCCGATTATTAAAATACATTCGTGTTAATCGAATATCATTTTCTTGCAAACTTTGTTTTACTTTTCATTTGTTTTTTCTGCTCATCAATACCACCTAAAATTAATACTGTGTTTTTCATTTACAATGATTATAGCATTTTTTCTAAAAAATACTATCCCTCATAAAATATAAAAACTAGTATTTACATAACCTCAACTTTGAACTAATCATAATCTCTTAATAAAAAGGGAATTATTGTTTCCTTTTTTATTTCTTGTGAAAACAATTATCAAATTACGAATTATTTAATTATCAACAATTCTAATTTTTCCATTCACAATAATTTCAACATCTCGTCCAGAACCCTCTTCTTGATTACCATTAATAAAAATTGTATAAGTTCCTCAAGTGCCACTATTTTGGGCTGTTTCTAAGGCTCTTTGTAAATCATTTTTTCGATCAATTTTAAACTTACTCAAATCCTTTGATAAGTTAGAATTTCATTCTGGGGTATTAATAACTTTTTCTCAAACTAATTTTAAGACCGAATCAACTGTATCATTATCATCACGAAGTAACGAAATTGGATCAATTGATAACAAACTAATAGCAGTTCCTTCATTAACCAAGTGAACGATAATTTTGATATCCCCGCTATACATTAGATTTATATTAAGATTTTTTGCTGTTAATTCTACAACTGTTGAACCACCAATACTTGGCCATTCTTTTGATAATATGCTTTCTCATTTTGATGTATCAAATTCATCTAACTGTGGTCCATCTTCTAAATTTGCTTCTTGCATTGCCAAGTGTCAAATTTTTTCTTTATCAAGATTTGGGCGTTGTAATTGTGTCACAACAATTGGGTTTGGTAATGTTACTTGCTCTGGCAATTGAATTGGATTTTTACTAATTTTACCAATAACCCGAATATAATGATGTACTTCTGACTGTTTTGGAGTTGCTAAGAAGTTTAGCACAGTAAATTCACCAACAGCTGGCTCTGTAACAGTACTTCAATCAATAATATAATCATTACGATCATCTGAAGTACCAACATCAGTTGCAAAATAAGTTTTAACTTCCGCTCAAACAGCATCATATAAGGTTGCTGATGGCAAATTATTTCTTTTTAATTTCAGATCAACTTCCGCACGATAACTAATAATTTTTAACTTAATTACAACATTACCACTATAACTTGCCGTTGGGGTATTAGCCTTACCATTGTAAACTGCAATCATTTCAACATCTAAATTTTGATTAAAATTTTCTGGTAATGAAAAGCCACCCATATCATATGTATCATAATTAGTTGGGGTATTGTCCTTAAAATCATTAATTGCTGCTTCTCAAATATCTTGGTACAAGTCATTAATAGAATCATATTTCGTAATGTCTCAGACATTATTTAATTGAATTGAATCATTAATTTTAATTGATGCTTTTTTAATTAGAGTAAAATGAATTGTAATTGAGCCATTATAAGGAATATCATTTTGATCACGAACCGTTAAGACAACTCAACCATTTTGCGGAGTATTATCAACATCTGGTTTTGTTAAATTAAAATGGTCAGTAATAACAAAAATATCTGGTTTTAACTCAGCGGAAATTCGTTTTTCGGCCTGTGCTTGTTCAATAATTGATGTCATAACTGGAGCACTATCATCCGTCACAATTACATCATTTGTTAAAGTAAATTCGGTACCAATATTTTCTTTGCCATTAATTTTTGCTGGCGACGGATTTCCACATCCTATAATACTAACAGTTGGTGTACTTGTTAAAATACTTGCTGTTAAAAGTGTTAAAATTTTACGCATCTTGTAATCCTCCTTAGTTAAAGATATTTGGTACTGTATTTGTTATTATAATTATACACGATTTGTTCTTTTATGTATAATTGATATTAAAACGGAACGTAATATCCTTTAAATACGGTGGAATACCGTCAATATTTTTTAATGCTAATTTAATATCAAGGACAGTATAAGGGCTATATCGCGCTTCATCATTATTCACAATAGCATCATATAAATCTAAAATTGTCCCAGCCCCGCTATGATAATTGTTAAGAGGGGTAAATGTTGTTTGATAATCAGCTTCAAACATAGTGTTATATTGTGGTTTCGAAATACTATTAATAATATTTAATTTATTGTTTGCTTTGTGAGCAATATTTTGAATAAAATCTCATGTTCGATCAATAATTTGATTCATTAGCATTTTTCTAAAACTACTTTCGTCAGAACCATGATTTCTAACATCAATGTTAATTTGATTTAATGGTGCAGTAGCACCATATAAATTAGCACTCCAATATTTTGTAAATAATGTATTACGTTTCTGCGGATCGTCAATTGTATACGCATCTCGATCACCAGGATAAACTAAATTAGTAACTGAATGTAATGATGGCTGATCAATTGTTATAAATTCTGGTTCTGAACTATCATCAGAATTAAAATTAAGCTCTAAATTTTGTTTTTCTTGGATTGTTCGTTTAACAATAGTATAATCAGCTTTTTCAATGAAACCATATGATTGAAATGGTAAGGCATTTCAATCATAAACCCATTTATATTTTGAATCATTAGGATTACTTAAGACATCATTTTCCAAATCTGTAACAGCAGTTGCTAATGATTCTTTCCCACTTAAAACAGTTTTTACTTGGTCACGTAAACGATTACCAATAATATTTTGAATTGTTGCATCTTTTGGCAAAAACATAAAATAAAATTGTTCTGGTTGTGTTACATCTAATCGTTTTGGTTCAACTAACTGATATCAATCTTTCCAATCATTCGGAATTAAACTTTCTGGCAACGCTAATCCCGGGTTTTTTGATGTTTCTAAGACATTAATTAGAAAAATTAATAATTGTGGAATATATTTGCCGCCAATTTTAGGTTCACTTTGCGGTAAAGCTTTAAGATTTAAATTCTTATATTTTTCGTGAGCTGATTGAACAACACGGTCCATATCAAACATATATCCAACAGTATCAATAGAAATCCCTGGTATAATCTCATCATTTGGATTAACACTTGAAATAACAAAATTACTGTATGGGTTATAATCTCCAATAAACTCTTTATCCGGACCTTTATTTTCTTGATAAAAATCAGTAAATTTTATTTTATAAGCAGCATACGCTGCATCATTTAATGCCAAACTCTTATTACTTCCATTAACAATAATATTGTTCGCTTGACTACCAAGAATTTTCGTTTGATTTTCTCAAATTGTTGGGTCATCTCTATCCTTATTAATTGTTTCTGCAACTTTAAAATTTAAAAAGTTTGATAAAAATCCCTCAATACCAACAAAAAGAGTTGGCATCCAAATTAATGTTGCTTGGATTTCACCTTTATATTTAATTTTTAAATACAACATATTTTCCATTAAATTTAACTTATTTTTTTGGACATCAGCTAATCCTAATGGTCTTGTTCCCTGGGAATCAGTATAAATATTTAAAATCTGAATTTGTTTGGCATCACTATATCTTCCTTTGAAAAAGATATTATTAACAATATAGGCGGTAGGAGCTTTTTCAAAAATAAAATTATAAGCATATTCTAATCGTAATGATGTCGCTTGAACTACTGTTTGAGCCGCAATTCCTTTGCTTGGATCAGGCGCGATTTCATGCATTGCAAAGATTGGCGTCTTTTTCGTGTTATCCCGCATTATTGTTTTAGCAAAATTAACTTGAAAATAATCCCCCGAATCAAAGTTTGGCAATGGACCATCAGTTTTAATTCCACCATAACTTAAAACTTTTGCTAAAAATTGCACAGCAAAATAAGATGACGGAATTAACGCCGCAACATATAACATTGCACAAATTGTTGCAATTCATCCTTTTTTACGTGAAGCAACTGTAACATTGTTTGTTAATTTATTAAGTTTATGTCAACTCCCTGGTTTTTTTGCCATTAATTTTTCCTTATTTCCGCTTTATATTACTTTTTTCATTTAATATGGACTTATTATAGCAAAATTAAGAATAAATGCAATTACAGCGATTTTGGTTAGGACCCGATGAATTAATAATCTTTTTTTCCAAAAAAAAAAGTTACTTTTAGTAACTTTAAATATGAATCGCATGTCCTTCTAAACCATGAGCAACTTCCATTAAGACTTCTGATAAAGTTGGATGCGGATGAATCGCTTTTCCAAATTCATGAATTGTCCCTTCTGTTTCCATACAAACAGTAATTTCTGAAATCATATCTGTTGCTGTTGCCGCTACAATATGAGCTCCTAAAATTTCCCCATATTTTGGTTCACATAGAATTTTAACAAATCCATCAGTTTCACCATCCGCTATTGCTTTTCCATTAGCAGCTAGTGGAAACTTAAAGGCTTTATACGCTATTTTATCTTTAATCGCTTGTTCTTCTGTTATTCCCACAGTTGCAACTTCTGGGAAGGAATAAATACATCACGGAATTCGATTGTAATTCATTTTGTCATTTTTTCCTTTAAGATTATTAATTACTAATAATCCTTGTGTTGAAGCAACATGAGCTAACATTGCTTTTCCAACAACATCCCCAATTGCATAAACACCAGGCAAATTAGTACGACATTGATCATCAACTTCAATATTTTTTCGTTCACCAATTTTTAAACCAATATTTTCAAAACCAGTTATAATAGGGGCGCGCCCAACTGATACTAAACAATAATCCGTTGTTAATTTAACTTCTTTTCCCGCACTATTATCATAAATAACAGTTTTATCTTTAATTTCTTTAATTTTAACATTAGTTTCAATTTTAACATTATTTTTAATTAGTAGTTTTGTTAATTCTTCGCGAATATCTTTGTCTAATAATTCTAAAATAGTATCTAAACCTTGTAAAATCGTTACTTCTGTTCCTAAACGACGGTATAAGCAAGCAAATTCAATTCCAATTACCCCACCACCAATAATTGCTAATTTTTTTGGAATTTGTGGTAATGATAAAGCTTCGGTAGATGAAATAACATACCCCGCTTTGGCCGCTTCTTCAAATCCAGGTAATGGTAAATTACGTGAAACACTTCCTGTGGCAATAATTAAATTTGTACATGTATAACGTTTCCCCGCAACTTCAATAGTATTTTTGTCAATTGCTTTAGCTTCACCTTTAACTAGATCGACCTTATTCTTTTTCAATAAGAACTCAACCCCTTTTGTTAATTGGGTAACAACTTTTGCTTTCCGCTCTTGCATTTTTAACCAGTTTGGTGCTACTTCCGTCATTTTTGTAATATCAATTCCATAATTATCAGCATGACCAATTAAATCATAAACTTTACTGCTTTTTAATAATGCTTTTGTTGGAATACAACCAACATTTAAACAAACACCACCAAAATATTCTTTTTCAATAATTAATGTTTTAAAACCTTCTTGGGCTGCTTTAATTGCCGCAACATATCCACCTGGACCTGCTCCGACAACAATTACATCATATTTATTTTCCATCTCATAACCTCTTCTCTTACAATAATAATAAAGCTGGTGATTCTAATAATTCTGTTACCCGTGCTAAAAAGCGACCACCATCAGCACCGTCGATTAAACGATGATCAATTGTTAATGATAATGGTAAGATTGAACTAATTTCAACTTCATTATTGTTATTAACAACTGGTGCTTTTTTAATAATTCCAACTCCTAAAATCGCAACTTCTGGGAAATTAATAACTGGTGTTGCTAATTCAATTCCAGCTGATCCAAAATTCGTAATTGTAAAAGTACCATCTCTCATTTCATCTGGTTTTAATTTACGTTCACGTGTTTTTGTTGCTAAATCATTTACCATTTTTGCAATTTGCATCACATTTAATTGATCAACACCTTTAACAACAGGAACCATTAAACCAGTTGGCGTATCTGCTGCCATCCCAATATTATAGTAATCTTTGAAAATAATTTCTTGTTGATCTTGATCATATGATGAATTTAAAATTGGAAAATCTTTTAAAGCAATAGCACATGCTTTCATAAAGAATGGCATATAAGTTAATTTCACACCTTGCTTTTCTGCTTGGCCTTTTAATTGGGTTCTAATTTCAATTAATTTTGTAACATCAATATTTTTCATTAATGTTGTTTCCGCAATGACGGTTTTTGATAATGTCATTTGTTTGGCAATTGCTTTCCGAATTGGCGACATTGGCTCACGATGAGTAGCCCCTGTTACATTAATTTTTGGAATTTCAATTGGCATCGCTGATAAAGATGGACCTGCTGATGCGCCACCGCTTTGTGTTAAATCAGCTTTCATAATTTTACCATTTGGTCCTGATCCTTGAAGTTTTGTTAAATCAATCTTCAAGTCCGCAGCCATTTTACGAACAATTGGTGTTGATAGCACATTATTATTTCCACTATTAACATTAGTATTATTTGTTAAATGACGAGGTGCTAAAACAGTGTTTGAAATTGGCACTGCTCCAACAACTCCCGCTGCTTTTTCTTCCTCTTCAACTGGGGCAGGTGCTGGTTGGACCACAGCGCTATCCGCTCCCCCATCATCAATTTCAACAACAACATCCCCAACATAAATTGTGTCACCAATCTTCATGTTAATTTTGCTAACAATTCCATCACAAGGAGAATAAATTTCTGTATTAACTTTATCTGTTTCAACAGCAAACATTTCATCTCCATCTTTAATTTTATCGCCAACTTTAATCATAATATTAGCAACTTTTCCTTCAGTTAATCCTTCTCCGATATCTGCAAATTTAAATTTAACCATTTCTCTTACAACTCCTATCTAAAATTGGTAGCCAATTAATTCTTTAATTTTAACAGCAATTTTTTGTACTGATGGTTGATGATAATGTTCTCCACGATCAAATGGGATCACAATGTCATAACCTGTTACTCTTCCAGCAGGAGCTTTTAAGTATTCAAAGCAAGTTTCATTAACTGTCGTAATAACTTCGGCAGCAACTGAAAATGAACGAACTGCTTCATGAACAACTAAGATTCGCCCAGTTTTTCTAACTGATTCAATAACCATATCACGATCTCATGGTTGAATTGTTCGTAAATCAATTAAATCAACATTAACTGTTACGCCTTCTTCTTTTAGTTGTGCTAGTGCTTTTTCACAATCACCAACTTGTGCGCCATAAGTAACTATTGTTAAATCGTCTCCTTCTTGAACTTTATACCCTTCTCCAATTGGTAAAGTATAATATTCATCAGGAATTTCTTGTTTAAACGCACGATAAATTTTTGTTGGTTCTAAAAAAATTACTGGGTCTTGTGCCTCAACAGCCGCTAATAATAATCCTTTAGTATCATATGGTGTTGAAGGAATAATTACTTTTAGGCCCGGGTTATGTGAAAACATCGCTTCCATTGCTTCAGAGTGATGTTCTAATGCACGAATTCCCCCTCCCATCGGCATACGAACAATTAAAGGACAAGTAAAACGTCCTCGTGAACGATTACGCATACGGGCAACATGGGTAAAAATTTGTTGTAAAGCAGGATATGAAAATCCTTCAAATTGCATTTCAACAATTGGTTTCATTCCATTAATTGCCATTCCAACAGCCGTTCCAACTAAAGTTGCTTCCGCAATTGGGGCATCAAAACAACGATCTTCCCCATATTTTGCTTGTAAACCAAGCGTTGCTCGAAAGACTCCACCTTCAAATCCAGCGTCTTCTCCATACACAACAATATTTTTATGTTTTTCCATTGCTAAATCTAACGCATGTGTTAATGCTTGAATATTATTTACAACTGGCATTAGTGATGTCCTCCTTTACTTGGATATTTCGCAAAAAATGCTTCTGCTTCTTGATATTGTTCTTCTAAAAATTTTGGCATTTCTGCATATGTATAGGCAAAAATATCATGAATTGAAACATTATTGTTTGCTTCAACTCAAGCAAATTCCTCTTTAATAAATTTATCTTGTTCCGCATCTAATTTTTCTTGTTCTTTGTCTGATCATTTCTTTTGCGCAATTAAATATGCTTTTAAACGAATTAATGGATCTTTTTTCAATGATTCTTCGTGTAATTTTTCATCGCGATAAACTTTCGGATCATCCGCTGATGAGTGCGCTCCTAATCGATAAGTATAACATTCAATTAATGATGGTCCTTCTCCTTTGCGAGCAAAACTAATTGCTTCTTGAACGGCAGCATATACAGCAAAGAAATCATTCCCATCAACTAAAATATTACGCATTCCAACCGCAACACCTTTTACAGCAAAGTTAATTGCTTTTGTTGCTTTTCGACGTGGTGTTGAAATCGCATACTGATTGTTTTCAACAATAAAAATTGCGGGAACTTCATGTAACTGGGCAAAATTAATTGCTTCATAAAATTCTCCTTCTGAAGTACCACCGTCACCAGTTGTTGTAATAACAACACCATCACGTTTACTATATTTTTCAGCAAATGCTAAACCAGTAGCATGTGAATATTGAGTTGCAATTGGAATATTTACTGATAAAGTATTAATTCCTTCTGGCATTTTACTTCCCAATTCATTTCCACATCAATATAACATAATATTTCGCATTGGAACCCCAGTTGCTAATCAAGCACTATTATTCCGATACGCTGAAGAAAATCAATCCTTTCCTTTAATAATTTGCATTCCATATGCAACTTCTGTTGCTTCTTGTCCTGTCGAAGATAAAAATGATAACATTCGTCCTTGCCGTTGAATTTTATTCTGGAAATCATCTTGGCGACGTGATAAACACATTAATTTATACGCTGTTAAAACTTCATCATCGCTAATTTTTGGCATCAATTCTGGTTTAACAATTTTTCCTGTTGCATCCATAATTTGAAGCATTTCATTTTTTAACGAATTAAACTTGTCAAAATACATTCTTAATTCCTTCCTTTCTGTTTTAGTGGAGTTTTTAATTAAAAATGACATCTAAAATTTCTTGGGGTTCAAATTTTTCCCCAAAAATTTCTTTAAGATTAATTTTTAATAACTCTGTCTTAATTTTATCGAAACTATATTCGCATCCTGTTAAAAGTTTTTCTAGGCCTTCTGTCCCACCTGAACCTAAAAAATCGCCAAAAAATTTAATATTTGTAATTTTTCCTTCATTAACATTTAAACGAACATCAACAGTTCCTTTTCCTTCATAACGAATTTTATTTTGATAACTAAATTCTGGTGAATTTCCAAAATTTCATTCTCATGTTCGATATTTTTCGGCTGCTAATTTATTAACCGCCACAACAATATCAGATGGTAAATCAATTACTTTTGTCCCTTGGGCTAATAATTCCTTTGTAATAAATTCCATAAATTGATCAATCGTAATCTCAGTTTCTAACAATGGTCGAATATTACTGACACGCGCAGGAATTGATTTGATCCCTTTTGAAACAATTTTGTTCTGATCCACATTCAAATATTTTTGCATCTTGCTTAAATCAACATCAAACAAAAATGTTCCATGGTGTAATAAACGATTTTTATATTTTATTTGAGCATTTCCAGAAATTTTTTTACCATCAATCTCAATATCATTTTTACCGGCAAACTTAGCGTTTAAGCCAAGTTTTTGTAAAACATTAATAATAGGTTGCAAAATACTTTCATAATTTTTTGCGATTTCATTATTTTTATCAACGATAATGGAAAAACATAAATTTCCATCATCTTGATAAACAGCTCCTCCCCCTGTTATTCGTCTAACAACATTTACTTTATCTGTTTCAACTGCTTGCAAATTAATTTCTTCAATCGTATTTTGGTTTCGACCAATTACAATTGTATTAGAATTTTTTCACAAAAAGAAAATATCATCTTTAAAATCATATTTCAAAAGATATTCATCTAACGCTAAATTAAAGTAAACATCAGTGGAAGTATTCTTAAAACAAATCATAATTATTTTTTAAAGTAATTTAAACCTAATACTTCTAATGCTGGTAAAGTAATAAAGTTATATGGTTTATTAAAGTGTGGCAAGAAGAAAATATCAACTAATGGTAATTCATCAATTGTAACTCCTTTCATAATTGCCAATGAAAACATATACATAACTTCTGTATGATTAACTACTGAACCAACTTGTGCTCCAATAATTTTTCTTGTTTTTTTGTCTCAAAGAATTTTAATTAAAACTTCATGATAAGATTCCATAAATTCTGGACGATCATTATCCGTAAAAGTAATTTGTTCATAATCAAAACCAAGATCTTTTGCAACTGTTTCTGTTACTCCTGTTGAAGCTAATGCTCAGCCAAAAACATTAATGGCATTTGAACCTTGAAATCCTGGTGATTCTAAGCCTTGTGGTTTTAAAGCATTAACAGCAGCAATGACTCCTGTTCGAACAGCATTTGTTGCTAGTGCAATATATGCTGGTGCTTTTTTCGCATTATCATAAACCTCAATACAATCACCAATTGCCAAAATATTTGGATCAGAAGTTCTCATATATTGGTCAACCATAATTGCAGCATTTTTGTCTAAATCAACAACACCTTTTAAAATTTCTGTTGCCGGTTTAAATCCAACTGATCAAATTACTAAATCAGCATCATATGAACCTTTATCAGTTACTACTTTTGTTACCTTGTTATTATTTCCTTCGAATTTAACAACTTTTTCGCCACCACGTAAATTAATGCCTGCTTCACGCATCGCACTTTCAACTTTATCAGTAAATGGTTTATCATAATAACGTGGCATAATACGATCAGAAATATCAACTAGGGTCACATTCTTTCCTTTTTGGTGAAAAGCATCAACTAATTCAACACCAATGTATCCTGCTCCACACACAACAACATTTTTAATATTTTTATCATCATTTGCTTTTTTAACCAATTCCCCATGTTGGTATCATTTGACAATATGAACACCATCTTGATTAATGCCTTCAATTGGTGGGATGATTGGTCATGATCCAATTGCTAAAATCAATTTATCATAATTGTCTTCAAATTCTTTGCCCGTTTTTAAATCTTTTACACGAATTTTTTGACTTTTATTATCAATTGATAATACTTCATGTTCCATATTTACTTTAATGCCTTCACTTTGTAAAATTTCTGGTGAAGCATAAAATAAACCGTTTGGATCTTTTATCTCTCCTGAAACTCATAATGCGATTCCACATCCCAAAAACGAAATATTGTTGTTCTTATCATAAGTAACAACTTCTGCTTTAGGGTCCAATCTTTTTAAGGTTCTAACAGCAGTTGTCCCCGCATGATTAGTTCCGACTACAATAACTTTCATTTATATTCTCCTTCTCTGTTCTTATAGTATTTTTAGTCTTTTTCGATATAACTAACTAAAAAATGGCCATAATTATTTTTATAAACTGCGGCACTTATTCCTGAAAATTAAATCATACCGTAACTATATTATATACCTGCCATAAAAAATAAAAAAGAAAAACAGCAGAAAAACAGCAGAAAACTTAAAAAAATACCACAATTTCGCAAAAATTGTGGTATTTTTTGGTTATCGTAGCGATTATTTTTCAAAATGTTTTAAAAATCAACGTCCTTCAACCGCTAACAACCGTTGAGTTTGTTCATTTAACGATATTTTTGTTATCTCTTTATCAATTCGATAAATTCGGGCATCTAAATTGTCTAAAAAAGATAAGATTTCAGCTTCTAATAAGTGTGGTTCAACTGGTGACCCATATTCTAACCGTCCATGACTAGCTAAAATCATATGTTCTAATAAAACAATTTTCTCAGAATTTAAATTATTACTTTTAGCAATATGATTTAATTCATTTGCCATAATTGAAATATGACCAAGTAATTTTCCTTCTAATGAAAAATCATTTGTTGCTCCACTTGTAATTTCAATAATTTTTCCTAAATCATGCAAAATAATACCACAATATAAAAGTTCCGCATCAATTAATCGATCATAATAAACAGCAACAACACTTTTAGCCATTTTCAACATTGTTAAACTATGTCAAATTAGGCCCCCTTTAATTTCATGGTGATTACGAACTGCGGCTGGTCAAATTTTAAATTGCTCACCATATTTTGTTAAGATTAATGTCATAATTTCACGGTATTCAACTGTTTGCATTTCCTGCACTGTTGTCATAATTTCATCATACATTACATCAGGTGCCAGTGGTGCCACTTCAATAAAATCATCTAAGTTAATATTATCATTGTCGATGATATCATAACTATTAATTTTTGCTTGCAGTACTTTTCGATATTCAATAATATTAATATTTACTTTATAAAAATTTCCTTTATTTCAACACTCAATATCAGTTGGCCGGGCATCTCATAAACGAGCTTCAATTGTTCCAGTCCGATCTTTTAATGTGATTGATAAATAAGTACTCCCATTTGAAGCAGTTCCTTGGGTTACTTTATCCGCAATTACCATTAATTCAACAGTATTAATCTCCTTTGTTAAATCTTTAATATTCATTTTCTTCTTTCCCCTCTAAAAAATAAAAAAGTGCGTAATGAAACAAAACATCACTTTTTTGTTTTATAATAATAATCCTGGATTTGATAATAAATATGCAACATAATGGACAAATTTACTTGCTTCACTAACATCAATTATAGCTTCATTATAACCAAGGGTAATAACCATAATATCACGAATTGTAATATCATTTTTTTCAACAACAACTGGTTTTTTGAAAATAATTCCCATTGCAATTGCAGCAACATTATCTTCTGGAATAGTAAAAGTACCCCGTGTAATTCCATATTCTCCATAATTAATAATTGAAAATGAAGCTTCGCGATAATCTTTTTCATTTAATTTGTCATTAATTGTTTGTTCCATTAATGTCGTTACTTTTGCGGCAATTGCTTTAATTGATTCATCTTGCAAATTATATAACACAGGCCTTTTAACACCCGCATCAAGATCAACACTGAAAGCCAGATTATAAAATCATTTTAATAAAATCGCATTTTCCTTATTAATAAAAGAAGCATTTAAAATTGGGAATTTTTTTAAACCATTGTAAACGGCTTTGATATAGAATGGCAATAATGTTAATTCAAGTTCATTTGACAAATATGCTTCACGCATAATTGATAATAAACTAACTAACTCACTAACATCAACTTCAACATCAATAAAATTATGGGCAATATTTTTTCTACTTTCCATAATTTCTTTTGCCCAGGTAATTGCATAATGATTTAACTTAACATGATCAGTTTGTAAATTTTTCTCACTATCCCTAACTACTTTCGTTTTGGCATGTCCTGCTGCCTCAGAATGTGTTTTGGCATGTTCCAATGAATGCGATTTCGGATGTTCCTCAGAATCAGGATGAGGAGAAGTACTTTCATTTAAAGCCGATTTCAAATGTCCAGATGGTTTTGAATGCGAAACATGTGATGCTAAATTTTTGCCCTCATCGGAATGACTAGAAGCATGTTCTTTCTGATGAGTAACATCATCAGAATGAGATTTTACTATTGGCGCATGCGAAGTATCGTCATGATGTTCATCAGAATGCGATTTCGGATGTTCTGAATAATGGGGCTTTAATTCTGTCGCATTTTCTATCGGATGTGAATGACTAGGATGGGCTTTTAAACCAGCATCATTTTCAACATCTTTTCTTTGTAAATTATCATTTGTATTTATTCCTGTTGCTTTTGTGCCATTAGAAACATCTTGTTTTGAATCTGAACTAATTTTAAGCGCATCAATATTTGAAGCAGATAATGCCTTATCTTCTCCCAACTCTTCTGCTATTAAATTTTCATCAAAATAAATTGTTTGAGGATTATCATCATTCAAAATTAATTCTTGCTCGTTACTTTCTTGATTTAATGTGTTTTGAATATCCTTATACATACGATGAATCATTGTATTTGATACTTCATCATAGATTTGTTGTTTTTCCGGTTTTTCGGCTATTAAAGTTAAATCTTGTTCCAAATCAGAAAGTTCTTCAATTAACTCATCATGAATTTTAATCTTTTCTAAATCATCTTTAACTGTTACTAAATCATCTTTTAATTCACCAAGATCCTTTTTCAAAGTTTCAAGATTATTTTCATTTGGAATATTTTCCATAACATTTTCAACCTTATCTTTTAACAGGATTGAAGTTGTATTAATATTATCTTGGAATATATTTTGTCAGTCCCGTTTTGGTAGTGATACTTTTCAATTTAATTCAATCGTATTTTCAAAATCATTAGTCGGGTTTTCTCCCGCAACTTCTCGAGCTAACAATGTTTCAATTAATTCTTCACGAAAAATTTCAGTTTCTGTTTTTTTACTATCCTCAGAAGGAATATTATTTGCATTATATTTTGATGAAACACCAAAAGAACTAGTATTATAAATTTGTCTAGCATCATAATTTTCTTCATTAAGAATGGGTTTCAAAGGTACTATTTCTAATAAAATATCGCCACTTTTAATTACTTTATTTTCATAAGCCAGAAGATTTTGCACTTCACCAGCTTCTGGTGTTTTTATTTCATATACTTTATTTTGGGTGATGACATTAGCAATTTTATCCCCTGCTTGCACCTTTTGTTCATTTTTAACAAAAAGCTTATCTATAATACCTTTACGATTATCATCAGCTTCAAATATAATTTTTGCCATTTAATAACCCCCTACTTCTAAATATATCTTAGCATACTTTTAAGAATTTAAATAATTAGTTTCCAATTCTTGATACATTGTTTGCATTTTTTCTTTTGCTTGATGCTCTGTTTTATCAACACAAACAAAATAAAATTTAATTTTAGGTTCTGTTCCACTTGCCCGAACAGCAAATCAACTACCATCTTCAAAATAAAACTTTAATAAATCTTGTCCTGGCATTTCATATAAACCACTAAGATAATCCTCTTTTTTAATACATTTAATTTTATTCAAACTAGAAATATCTTCTTGACGTAACTTTTGTAACATATTTTTAATAATTGTCTTTCCATCAATACTATCCCGAACCAAGTTAACTGTTTTACAATAAAAGTATCCAAATTTATTATATTGCTCAACTAAGACATCAAATAAAGTTTTGCCTTGTTGATGATAATATCAACAAGCCTCAGCTAACACTAATGACGATTGGATTCCGTCTTTATCACGGGTAATATCTTTTAAAACATAACCGTATGCTTCTTCAAAACCAAATAAGAATTGTCTTCCTTTTGCAGCCTCTTTACTCATCTGATCACCAATTCATTTAAATCCAGTTAATGTTTTAACAACTTCAATCCCATAACTTTCAGCAACTTTATCTGATAAATTTCCTGTCACAAAGGTATTATACATTACTCCGTTTCTTGGTAATGTTTTGTTCTTTTGATAATGTGAAAATAAATATTCAATTAAAACCGGAGCTGTTTCGTTACCAGTCATTAAATAATATTCTTTATCGGCAATCTTAACACCTATTCCTAATCGATCAGCATCAGGATCATTTAATATAATAACATCAGCATTTACCTGTTTTGCATATTTTAATGCTAAATCATAACATTCACTCAATTCTGGATTTGGATTAGGAGCAAACGTAAAATCAGGATCATTAGGTAATTGTTCTTCAACAACAATAACTTCATAACCACATTCTTCCAAAATCCGCGGGGTTCAATCTTTACTTGTCCCATGTAAATTAGAAAAAACAATTTTAATATTACGTGGTTTGTTTGGATAAAATTGCATTGCTTTCACATCATCAACATAATTTTGTTCAATTGCTGATGGAACATAAGTAATTAAAGTCGGATCTGGTTTTGAAATTAAATTAAAAACCTCCGCCTTAATATTTAAATAATTTTCGCCGATAATATTAGTAGCAACTGGTAAAAACTGACAGCCATTATGATCATAAATTTTGTACCCATTATATTCCCGAGAATTATGACTAGCCGTAACAATAACACCTGCCACAGCATTAATTTTACGGATAGTATATGAAACGACTGGTGTTGGGCGTAAATCGTTATTTCTAAATAAGATTGCTTTAATATTATTGCTAGCAAAAATATTGGCAACTTCTTGTGCAAATGGCGTCGAAAAATGTCGATTATCATGTCCAATTACAACACCTTTTGTTTTTAAATCTGTTTCCGAATAAATTTTCTTTAAATATTGCATAAATGCTAAGGTAGCTCTTCTAATTGTATATAAATTCATCTTTCCTGTGCCCGGACCAAGCAACCCTCGTAGTCCCGCTGTTCCAAACTCTAAATCATTAGAAAACGCAGCAATTAATTCAGATTCCGACATCTGATGAAATTCCGCTGCTAATTTTGGATCTAAGTTTTTAGCACTTTTCCATAAGTTTAAATTATCTAAATATGACATATCATTTCTCCTTTAAAATCCACCTTTTTAACAATTTTATTTTATAATATTTATAATAAATTGCTAGTAAATCAGAAACTATTTTTAACAAATATTAAATAAAAAATAATCTTCATAACGAAGATTATTTTAAATTGGTAATTCAAAGTCATAGATTTTTCCTTCAATAATATAAATTAAAGTTTCAGCAATATTAATAATATGTGTTCCAGCTCGTTCAATTGAGCGTAATTGTTGCATTGTTAATGTAATAACTTTAATTTCTTCTTTTGTTTTTGCTTCTCTAATTTTTTCAATTAATGCATCATTTTCAACTTTATAAATTTTATCTAATTCAGCATCATATTTCAAAATATTATAAGCTGATTCAATGCGTTCTTCTTCAAAGATGTTTGATACTTCTGTCAACATTTCAATAACTTTCGCAACTAATTTTTTTAAGAAATTAATTAATTTTGTTGAGGGTTTATATTTAAGATAATAGCGGCAGATACTTTTGGCATAATCCGCAATCCGTTCAACTTCTTTTACGATAAAAATAAAACCAACTGCTCGTCGTAAGTCTTTTGCTACCATTTGTTGTTTTGCAATTTTTCATAATGAAACTTCAATGAAAGCCTCTTGCATTTTATTGATTGTTTCATCAGAAGAAATCACATTCTGTCCAAGTTCAATATCATTTTCTTCTAAACATTTAAGCATCTCATCATATTGATTTTTTGTCATATCAATCATATCAATAATCATTTGTTTAGTTTGGGCTAAATCGTTTTCAATTTTAACACTCATTGTTGCTCTCCTTTCTGCTATTATTCAAAGCGACCAGTAATATAATCTTCAGTTTTCTTATTTGCTGGACGTGAAAAAATAATCTTAGTTTTATTATATTCAATTAATTTTCCTTTTGCAAAGAAAGCGGTGTAATCAGCAACACGCGCTGCTTGTTGCATATGGTGCGTTACTAAAATAATCGTGAAATCTTTTTTTAACTGTGTAATTAATTCTTCAATCTTAGAGGTTGAGATGGGGTCTAAAGCACTTGTTGGTTCATCCATTAACAAAATTTTTGGTTTCATCGCAATGGCACGAGCAATACACAATCGTTGCTGCTGTCCCCCTGATAAAGCAAAAGCAGAATCTCGTAAATTATCTTTTACTTCATCCCATAATGCCGCACGTTTTAAACTTTCAACAACAATACTATTAATCAATTTGCGATCACGGATGCCTTGATTACGTGGCCCATATGCAACATTGTCATAAATTGACATTGGAAATGGCGAAGGTTTTTGAAAAACCATCCCAATATCAGTTCGTAATTTAACAATATCTATGTCAGGACTATAAATATTTTTTCCATTAATAAAAATTTGACCCTTAACAACTGATTTTGGCTCAACGTCATTCATTCGATTAAATAAACGTAATAGTGTTGATTTTCCCGATCCTGATGAACCAATAAAAGCAGTTACCGTATTTTCTTTAATTTTCATTGAAATATTAACAAGGGCTTGTTTATTTGCTTTATAGAAAAAATCAACATTTTTTACTTCAATTAAATCCGGATTATTATCTGATGAATCAAATGTTGGATTATTAATAATTACTTTTGGATCCATTATTGTTCTCCCTTCTTATTATCTTTTGTCTCTTTTACTTTTCGCTTTTTCTTAGGGGTAAATTTCTTTCAAAAATTATTTAAATTTTCTTTTTGACTAAGATAGTTATCTTTTGAAAAAAAGAATTTAAAACTATTAATTCGCATTTTTCACTTCTGCTTAAATCCAATTTTAACATAATTTGGAGCAAATTTCTTTCCTAAAATATGGGCTAAACTATTTGATAACCAAATTAAAACCATAATTGCAAATGCTAATTCAAACATAATTCGCATGGCCCCTGCCGTTGCTCCTTCTTTTGATAACATTAAAATTTGCGTTGTCATACTTGCCCCCGGTGACATAAATCCAGCAATTGGTAAACGAACAGCAGTTCCTAATGTTAAATAAACTGGGGCTGATTCACCAATTACCCGCCCAATTGCTAAAATAATTGCTGTTACAATTCCTGGCATTGCATTTGGCAAAACAACCTTTAAAGTTGTTGCTGTTTTATTGGCTCCTAACGCCAGAGAAGCATTTCGCATTGAATCTTCAACACCTGCTAAAGCTTCTTCAATACTACGAATCATAATTGGCAAAATAACAATTGTTAATGTTAATCCTGATGCTAAAACAGATAGGGGCAAACGACAGACACCAATAAAGAATGCCAGACCAAATGTTCCATAAATAATACTTGGTGTGGATGATAAAACATCAATTGTAAAACGTACTGCTCTTGCAAAAAGACTAGTTGGTCGCGCATATTCATTTAAATAAATTGCTACCATTAAACTTAATGGTACAGCAAATATCATTGAACAAATAACCAATAACAAAGTAATAAAAAATGTTGAAAGAATCCCCGCCCCATTGTCAAAAGTTGAAGTAGAGATTAAGTCCCCCCAGACCATTCCAAATAATCCTTTTCAAATAATAGTAATTAAAATAATTAAAGTAAAAGATACGACAATTACTGTTGAGGAAATTAAAAAGAACATTCCCAAACCATCTTTAATTTTTTTAATTGCCCGGGTTTTTTCAATCCGTTCATAAAATAATCTATTAATTTTATTTCCATTATATGATTTACTTAAACGTAAACTTTTTGTTGATTTACGAGTATGATAATTTCTTTTACGTTTATTAAATGCCTGAGATGAAATAATAAAAATATTAATAACACAAACAATTATAAATAAAACTAATCCAATGGCATATAACGCTGATTCATGCATTGGTCCAGAATTTTCTAACATTTCTAATCCAATTGTGGAAGCTAATGTTGCAATTGAGGAAAAAATAAAATTAAGAAAACCATTATCAATTTTTAAACCATCAGGGGCATTCCCTGCGATCATCATAACGGCCATTGTCTCACCAATAATCCTGGCAACTCCCATCATAATCGCTGTAATAATTTTAAACCATGCTGATCGTAAAACAATACGATAAGTAGTATGGGTCTTGCTTAGTCCTAATGCTAATGATCCAAAACGATATGAATCAGGGACATTTTCTAAAGCATTTATTGATAAAGAAATCATAATTGGCAGTCCCATAAATGCTAAAGTAATTGATGTTACTAATAAGTTTGATGTCGATGGAGCTCCCATTAACATAAAAAACGGACCTAAAATAGCTAATGCAAACAATCCAAAGACAACAGACGGAATCCCTGCTAATAATTGAATAATTCCAATAACACGATGTTTAAGTCTTGGACTTAAATATTCCGAAATATATAATGAAGAAAAAATTGTTAATGGAATGGCAAAAACTAAGGCAATTAATAAAACAAAAAAAGTTGCAATAACAATTCGCCAAATTCCGAATTGACTATTATTGGCATTTCATGTTTGACATGATAAAAAGCCCCAAAAACCACCAGGATAATTTTCAAAGAAATAAATTGATTTATAAATAATAAAACCTACCAAAGTTAATAAAATTAAAATTGTTAAAATTGCAAAAGTATAAATAATAATTTTAGACCCAAAATCGGTAAGTTGTTTTCGGCCACGAAAATTATTGGCAAACCGTATCCGCCACATTCGCATTTTTTCCCGTGTTGGGATTTTTTCTTCTACTATAACTTCTTTAATTTCTTTATTTGCCATTTTTATGTCTCCAATCCATTATATTCATAGTCATGAAATGCTTGATATTTACCAGGAAATTTTTGTAAAATTGTATCTCAAATACTACTATAATCTTCATTAAAATTCCATGGGATTTGTTCATACTCTGTTACAATTCCACTTTTTGCAAAAGTTGTATTATTATTATATTTCCGGAAGAAAATATCATCAAATGTTAACGGTTCTTCGCCTTCTTCAATATATCAGTATGCCGCATCATGAACACTTAATTTAAAATTTGAATCATAATAAGGATTAACTTGACCATTACGAAGATATTTTTTCGTTTTTGCATATGGCAGTGGATCTAACATTCATGCAATAAAAGCTAAAGCCTTATTAAATTGTGAACCACGATAATTAATAATTCCAGTAAAGGGACGGGTTAAAGAATATTTCGGGTTAAATTCATAATTATTATCAATAATATGATATGGTAATTCAGGATTACTTGTATTTTTATCGATTACACTGGCAATTGAGTTTAAACCTAAACGATTATCATTAATAATTGTTTTAATATATGAAAAGGAAATAAAACCAATTGCACCTGGTGTCGTTGAAACAGCTTGATACATCGCCCCATTTGATGCAGCAACCTGATTAGTATCATAGTTTTTCATTTTAATTACTACTGATTCAAAGAAATCTCTTGTCCCACTACCTGCTTCACGAGTAATAGTATAAAACTTATCACTGCTACCACTGCAAATTAATTGTGAACCAAAAGCTTGTTGCCAAGTAAAATTAGGGTCAGTATAAATTTTACGAATTAATTCTGTTCCTTCACCACCATTAAAACTTTTAAATTGGATTGAACTTTGTTTAGGATTGATTTGACAACCAGTTGGCAAATGATAAAACAAAATAATATAATCACGAGCAAAAACAAAACGAGATGTTTGATGATCTCCTCATAATTCTTTAGCATTGACCCTATTATCCCCTTCGCTTGGAGTTGAATTAATATCTTTTGATAAGAACCCAAAAGCATAACTACCATTTTTAACTCCAACTAAGGCCGCGGCACTTCCTAATGAATTATATAAAACATCTTCTTTTTTATCACGTTTATATTGTTCAGTAATATTAGCCATTACTTGTGCCACAGAAGTACTTCCTCCAGCAACAATAACATTACTAGCCAAAGCAATTGTTCAAATAACAATTGATATTACTAATACCAAAACAAAACCAATTAAAGTAATCATTTTATGGTTGCTAATCTCTCCTACTAAAGTTTTAAAGAACTTTCTCTTTGAACCAGCTTTAGTAGCTTCGTTTGGCTTCATTCGTTAAGTTTCCTCCCGCTGTAAATAAGTTTGTAACTTTTCTAATTTAATTATATTAATTGTATCAAAAAAAATAAAAAATCATAAAACATCTTATGATTTTTTATTATCAAAGTCTTTAATCATTTCTGCTGCTTGCTGCAATTTAATTCCAACAATCTTGGTTACTCCCTTTTGCTGCATTGTTGCCCCATATAATACATCACAATTTTCCATTGTCCCAACCCGATGAGTAACAACAATAAATTGTGTTGTGCCAACAAAAGAACGAATATACTTTGCAAATCGTTCAACATTAGCTGGATCCAATGGCGCTTCTGCTTCATCTAAAATAACCAACGGAATTGGTCGAACTTTTAAAATTGCAAATAAAACAGAGAGTGCAACTAAGGACTTTTCGCCCCCAGATAATAAATTTAAATTAGTAATATTCTTCCCTGGTGGGGATACTTTAATATCAACCCCAGTTTCTAACAAATTTTCTGGCTCAGTATAAATAATTTTTGCGGAACCACCACCAAATAAAACTTCAAAAGTTGATGGTAAATTCTTATTGACTTCTTTAATTGTTTTATCAAACTGGGCTTCCATAATACTGTCCATTTCATCAATTGACTTTAATAAATTTTTAACTGAGTTATATACGTCATTATACTCATTATTCATAAAATGAAAACGATCATATTCTTCCTTATACTCATCAATTGCTTCTAAATTGACACTACCGATTTGGGTTAAATCACTTCGTAATTGCTTAATTTCATCACGAATTGTATTTTCATTATCAATTACTTTTAATTCTAATGTTCGTGCATGATCATATGTCATTTGATATTCTTCTGTTAATCGTGTTACATTTTGTTGAATTTTGACATTAATAATTGATAAATCAGCATTAATTTTGCTAATTTGGTCTTGTAAAGCAGAAACATAATAACGTTTTTCCGAAATATAGTTATTAAGTTCATTAATGTTCAATGATTGTTTATCTTTTAAACTACGAGCAACATTTAACTGTTGTTCTAACTTTGTTTTTAAAAATTCTTTTTGTCTAATTTTATCAACAATATTCAGAACTTCTTGATTTTCTTCTACTTTTGTTTCATCAATGTTTTTTGCAGTTAATAAATGATATTCATTTTGTAACTTCATTTGATCGTGTTTAGTAATTTCAATTTGCCGTTTTGCTGCTCCAATAGAGGCTTGATTTTCCGCAATAATTTCATTAATTTCATCTAATTGGTGACGAATTGTATTTAATTCTTTAATAATTCCTTGTTGAACATTATTTTTAAGATCTAATTTGTCATTAATTTCTTTAATTTCTTTTTCAGGATTAACAATTGTCATTTTAGTATGACGTGTTCCTCCTGACACCGCACCTTGGGGGCGAATTACTTCACCATCTAAAGTAACAATGTTATAACGATATTTTGTTAATTTTCCAACTTCTTGCGCACTATCAAAATCATTACAAATAATGTAACGACTTAATAAATAATCAATTGCCACTCGATATTCTTTACTTGTTTTAACTAAATTATTTCCTAATCCTAAATATCCAGGCACTGATTTAATTACAAATTCTTCATCACTGCTAAGATAACGCGGTGTAATAATATCTAATGGAATAAAAGTTGCTCGTCCAGCCCGATTTTGTTTTAAATATAAAATTGCTCGTTTTGCACTATCCACATTTTTAACTAAAATATCTTGTAAACGTCCTGTTAAAGCGATAGCAATGGCTTGTTCGTACTTATCATCAACATTAATTACTTCTTGGACTAATCCAATGATGCCCGGTAAAACATTCTTATTATTAACAATATTTTTAACCCCTTGATGCAAATTATCTTGATTTTCAAACTTATGTTGTGCTCGTTCTAAATCACTTTCCAAACGAGTAATTGTCTTATTAATTGCCCCTAATTCTTCATTTAACTTTGCTTGAATTCCATTAAATTTATTGCGCTGCTGACGATATTCAAGTTGATGACTCTCTAAACTTGCTAATTTTTCTTGTTCATTTTGCAGATGAGAAGTTAATTCATTATAATCCCCAATCATATTAGTAATCGTAATATCATTATGTGACATTTTTAAGGCAACTTCTTTATTATCTAATTCAATTTTATGGACTTTTAAATCACTAATTTCTGAAACTAAATTCTGAAAATCTTTACTTAAAACATTAATTTTTGTATCTAAATTAAAATTTTCTTTATTTAATTCATTATATTCAATTTCTTTATTTTTTAATTCGCGATCCGCTTCTTGTTTTGTCCCTACAATTGTTTTTTGTTGTTCGCGTAATTCAAACAATTTATCATTAAAAAACGTAATATCTTTGACTAATACTGCTAATTCAATTTCATTTAATTTATCTTTTAAAGTAACATATTTTAAAGCTTTTTGACTTTGCCGTTTTAAACTTGGCAATTTTCGTTCAATTTCATTTAAAATATCTTTTAATCGTGCTAAATTTTCATTCGAACGTTCTAATTTCTTTAATGATTCTAATTTTCGTCGTTTATATTTGGCTACACCTGCGGCTTCTTCAAATAAAGCACGTCGTTCTAAGGGTTTGGCCTCAGCAAAAGCATTAATATTTCCTTGTGAAATAATAGCTAATGATGATTTTGTTAAACCACTATCCATCGCAAAATCTTGAATATCTTTTAACCGAACACGTTGCTTATTAATAAAATATTCATTTTCTCCTGTCCCGCGAAAAACACGACGAACAATTTCAATCGCATCATAATCCATGGCAAAAATTCGATTTGTATTATCAAAAGTTAGTTTAACTTCCGCCATATTTAAAACCGGTTTTGTTTCAGAACCATTAAAAATGACATCTTCACTATTATTTCCTCGAAGTGATTTAATTGATTGTTCTCCTAAACATCAACGAATTGCATCATTAATATTTGATTTTCCACTACCATTAGGGCCAACAATCCCAATCATTTCATGATCAAAATTAACAGTTAGCGGGTCTGCAAATGATTTAAATCCAAAAGCATCTAGTTTTTTCAAAAATAGCACTTAGTTTCACTTCCTTAAAATTTAACCTACTACTGAGGCAAATTATTCCTTACTAATTATTCTATAAAAGCTAATGATTTGCAACTAAATTTATTAAAATCATTTATAAATAATAAAATTAGGAAAATAATTCTTATGATTAAAAAATATTAAACAATTTTTTTGCGTCTAATTAGGAATATAATATCGGTGGTTGTAAAATAAGTGAGAATTAACCATTCTCAGACCAAAACCAATAAATGAAGAAGGAAGATGAAACTATGAAAAAAATACTTGCTCTTTTTACTAGTCTCGCAATGACTAGCACAAGTATTATTAGTACAAATCTTATCAATGATAAAAATATTAATCTTGAAGTAACCAATGGTGTTGATGTTAAAAATGGCGAATTTCCATGATATGGTTTAATTAATCTCAAAGGAGCACCAATTACAAACACTGGTGTTGGTGGTGGTGTTTTGATTGCCCCCAACTGAGTTTTAACAGCTGCTCATGTTGCGACTAATTTCCAATTTGGCCGCCAAACAATGCAAATTAGCTTTGGTGTATATGATAAAATAACACCTTATCAACCAGAAACGGTTTATGCCAATCAATATTTTGTTTATGGAGGAACTAAGATTGACATGTCAAAAGATATTGCCTTAGTCAAATTAAATCATCCTATAACTGATATTAAACCAATTCAAGTTGCTAATAAAACGCAAATCCCTCAACCAGGTCAAAATGCCGTTGTAACAGGATTCGGAATTAATGGTGTTAACGCCGAAGGGAAAGCAATTTGACCAACACATATGAAAAAAGCTATAATCCCAATTCAAGATCCAGCAATTGCCAAAAATCCAAAATATCAAGTTACCAACTTTAATCCAAACTTTGATTTCTTGGGCGGAACAATTACTGGCAAAAGAGTAAATGTTACTCTTGGTGATAGTGGTGGTCCTGTCATCCAAAAATTTAATAATCATTGAGTAACAGCAGGAATCGTTAGTCACGGTCCTTATGATTGAACAGCACCATTACCCGCTGTTTTTACCGCTGTTGGCGCTTTTAGCGATTGAATTCAAAATATTATTAAAAATAACTAATTTAGAGATTAGTCCTTTAAAAAGGAATTAAAAAAAGCAATAAAATTGCTTTTTTTATTCTGATGATTTTTTACGATTATTTTTACTTATCTGCCCTTTTTTCGAACTGGTTTTACTTTGTTTGATTTTGTTGTTTTCACTTTTTGGGTGATCTTTTTCCCGATTAATAATTAGCTTAATTTTTGTTCATCACAGAAAACCATTATTTTGATGATCCGGTAAAAGTAAATTTAAGAAAATACCAACAAAAGCAGCCAAGGCAACTCCGGTAAATTGCAAATTCCCACTTCCAATATTAAAATTAAAAATTGCGCCACCTAAACCTAACACTAACATAATTGATGTAACAAAAACATTTTTCATATTAGTATAATCAATCTGATTATTAATTAAAACTCGGATACCATTAGTTGCAATTAACCCAAACATAATCATACTTATCCCTCCCATTACTGGTCCTGGTAACATTTGCACTAATTGATTGACAGGGGCAATAAAAGACAATGCTATTGCAAAAAGCGCTGCTAAACCTGTTACTCATACTGAGGCGATTCTTGTCATTCCAACAACGGATGCATTTTCACCATATGTTGTATTAGCTGGTCCTCCAATTAATCCATCAAAAATAATTGAAACTCCATCGGCAACTAATGTACGGTGCATTCCCGGATCCTTTACAAAATTTTTCCCAGTCATTTGACCCATACTAATATGATCACCAATATGTTCCGCAATTGCAATAATTGCTAACGGACTAATAGCAAGAATTGCTGGGCCAATATTAGTTGCTTTTAAATCTCAAATCTTTTTAAAAGAAGGATACCATTGTCATTGACTTGGATCAACAATTTTTGATGTATCTAAAATATGATATTCAGTCCCAATTGCAAAATGTAAAATAACACATAATAAATAACCCGCAACAACGCCAATAATAACGGGGACCACTTTGATAAATCCTTTACATTTCAAAGCAATAATCGCTGTTACTAAAAAAGTAAAGATCGCGATAGCAATCCCAATTCAATGAGAATAACTTTCTTTCCAAGCAGTTGGATTAAATCCAGCATTGTTAATTGCACTTGGCGCCACAGACATTCCAATAATAATAATTAATGGTCCGACAATAACTGCTGGTAGTAAACGTTCTAGAAATTTATTGCCAATAAAATATACTAGAACTCCAAATGCAATATAAATAACTCCAACCATCATAATTGCAATAAAAACAGCATTTCCATAAAGCGGATAACAGCTTCCCATTGCTCCCATATATGCAAATGAACTACCTAAATACATTGGAACTTTAGCGGCAGTCATCGCAATATAAATTAATGTTCCAACTCCCGAACAAAATAAGGCCATTGAAATATTCATTACCTCAACACCTGCTGTTTGATTAATAATCAATGGCACGAGGACGGTTGATCCAAACATGGCAAAAACATGTTGCAATGATAAAATTGATCATTGTAAAGCATTTTTTGGTCGATCATGCGGTCCTAATAATAATTTAATATCATTATTAGACCCAATAACTTTGTTTTCTTCCATTTTAATTGTTTTCCCTTCATTTTTAAAATTGCATAAAAAAACTAGTTTGTAAAGACTTCCAACTAGTAAATAACATTATTAATTTGCATTATATTTTTATTTTTTAGAATATTAAAGATATCAAAAAGAATTAAGTTATTTCTTTTAAAAAAAATCTCAAATTCTTGTAGCATCTTAATTTGCATTTTATACCTCAACATTCTTAACACAAATAATATCACTTTTAAAATAATTTGTAAATAATTAATACTTTTATTTTTTATTTTTCCAACAATATTAAAATTATTATTCTCATTCAATTGTTGCCGGTGGTTTTGAGGTAATATCATAAGTTACCCGATTAATACCATGAACCTCACTAACAATCCGCAGCGAAACTTTTTCTAACAATTCAAAGGGCAATCGACTTCAATTTGCTGTCATAAAATCAATTGTATCAACACTGCGAACAACAACAGTATAACCATATGTCCGAACATCACCCATCACTCCAACAGATTGGACTGGTAATAACACCACGAAAGCTTGTGCAACTTGATGATATAAACCAAAATTATATAATTCATCAATAAAGATTTGATCAGCTTTTTGTAATAGTGTTACTTTCTCAGATGTAATCTCACCAATAATACGAACTGCTAATCCTGGTCCAGGGAAGGGATGCTTGTAAACAAAATTATGAGCAAGTCCCAATGCTTCCCCAGTTTTACGAACTTCATCTTTAAATAATTCACGTAATGGTTCAATTAATTGAAAAGGTAAATCTTTTGGTAATCCTCCAACATTATGATGTGATTTAATTGTTGCAGAAGGTCCTTTCACCGACACCGATTCAATTACATCTGGATAAATAGTTCCTTGCCCTAATCATTTTACATTTTTAATTCGTTGGGCTTCTGCATTAAAAATCTTAATAAATAACTTTCCAATAATTTTTCGTTTTTGTTCAGGATTCGTAACTCCTCTTAAAGCAGTTAAAAATATTTTCTTAGCATCAATTCTAACAATGTTTAAACCAAATTGCTGTTGAAACTTTTGTAAATCATCTCAACCACTGTCTTGGCGTAATAAACCAGTATCAACAAAAATGCATGTTAATTGTTGACCAATTGCCTGGTGTAATAAAACAGCACAAACGCTAGAGTCAACACCTCCAGATAATGCTAAAACAACATTATCGTTTCCAACTTTTACTTTTATCTCTGTTATTGTCGTTGTAATAAATTCAGAAATCTTTCATTCTTGGGCACATTTACAAATCTCAAATACAAAATTTTTTAACAATTGATCCCCAATTAAAGTATGTGTTACTTCAGGGTGAAATTGTAAACCATAAATCTTTTTAGTTGTATGTCTAATCGCACTAATTGAATTAACACTATGGGCAATTTGAACAAAGCATGTTGGCATCACTTCAATATGATCAGCATGACTCATTCATACTTGTGATTTAATTGGAACATTAGCAAATAAATCATGGTCATCATCAATAACTAATTCTGAAAAACCAAATTCCTGCTTGACCGCGCGTTGAACTATACCCCCATGTAGATGACTAATCAATTGCATCCCATAACAAATTCCTAGAATTGGAATATCTAATTGAAATAATTTTTCATCAATTAAAAAAGCATTTTTATCATAAACTGACGCCGGTCCCCCTGATAAAATAAGCCCTTTCATTGGCGTTGTCTTAATTTTTTCTAATGCTGTATTGTATGGCCATACTTCACAATATACTTCTAACTCACGAATTCGGCGGGCAATTAATTGCGTATATTGTGACCCAAAATCTAAAATAATAATTTTATTATTTGTTTTCATCTATTCACCTCTGAAGATATATACATCCGGTAATTGCCGATATTGATCATCATAATCAAACCCATAGCCCACTACAAATTCATTTGGAAAAGTAAACAATGCATCATAAGGATACTTAAAATTGGGATGCATATCAGTTTTATCAGCTAAGCAAACCACACGTAAACTGTTTGGTTTTTTTTCTTGTAATTTTTCAATAACAACCGATAGTGTTTGACCAGTATCAATTAAATCTTCAATTAATAATACATCCTGACCCGCAATGTCTTTGGAAATATCTTTATAAATTTTTACATTATTTGTTGAGGTTATTTTTTCATAACTTGCCACACTCATTGTGTCAACAACAAAACAATTTTTGAGATGCTTTAATAAATCACTCATAAAAAACAATGCCCCATTCAATAAACCAATACAATATAATTTTTTATCTGCATATAAAATATTAATTTTCTCTGCATAAATTTTAATTGCTTTTTGAATGTCAGCCTCCGACAGATATAATTCTAGTTTATCCATTTGCACAATTAATAATTCTCCTTCACAAAAATAAAAAATAAAAGCATAAACTACTATAATTAATTCTAAATAGGTTATGCAAATTATCTTTGTTAAATTTTGAAAATAAAACAAAAAGGTATTTATCACCTATAGTATCTTAATAACAGTAAGACGTAGAAACATTAGTCCATAACACTAACATATATAAGGATTTTATTTTTATCATAGAACAAATATAACTTATTCTTGTTTCTAATGCAACCTAATTTTTGAAATTATATAAAATACTATGCTGGTTTTTTTCACCCAAATAAATTTAGTTAAAATAATTTTAATAACAATAAATCTAAATTAGAGCCAAGTTACTTTTTTATCGCCATAACTTATAAATAATTAATTTGATTATTATTCAAATATTAAACCTTATATTTTAGAAAAAATATCATTAATATTTTCAATTAATTGGGCGCCATTTTTAATAAACGCATTATTCTTATTTGCAATTGTAATTCGTTCCGGAAAGCAAAAAACTTCTTTTCCCTCATGCTTTGCTAAGGCAACAAGGCGATGGGTATCATCATCAGGTGTTGATTGAACAATAATAATAGCATCCATTAAACCTACTACAATCCGATAAAGTTCATACTTTGTTTTTTTCAAATTACTTTGGTACGATTCAGAAATAACAATTTGGAATTTAACATCTGGATATTTCTTACATATCCTCGCATAATCTTCTCACTTTTCAATTATCAAAACACTATTACCTAATCCAAGATTTTCAATGACACATTGATTAATTCCTTTTTCTAACATTACAATTAAAGTTAACTTACGTTTAATAATTTTTTTTGTTAACATTTTGGTAATTAATAACCCTGTTTCATCTGGTTTTGTTGTTCCACAAATTGCTAACTTATGATTTTTATTATTAACCATTGCTAAATTACCATCATAAAATAACACAAAAGGTGGGCGATAAATATTACAAAGCGCTTTTGGGTAATCTTGATCAATAATTGTCATATATTGGTAATTTATTTTTGTTTCAATATCAATTAAATCCTCATAAGCAATCTTTTCTTTTGTTTCTAATGCTTGATAAATTTTAAGTCAATCTCCCTCATATTTTAGTGCAAAAAAAGTAAAACCCGACGCATCATCTTGCCCCTTTCTATATTTATTAATAACTAATATCTTATCAATATAGAAAATATAACACGGAGAGTTTTTCTTTTTGAGTTTTTATTTATATGAAACATTATTTTCTGAAATAAGGGCCCGAACTGGGCGATAAGTTTTCCGGTGAATTGCTGTTATGCCATATTTTTCCAAAGCTAATAAATGTTTTTTAGTTCCATAACCTTTGTTATTTTTAAAATCATACTGCGGATATGTTTGATCAAATTCTAACATTAAATTATCGCGGGTTACTTTTGCTAAAATTGAAGCAGCAGCAATTGATTGGGAAAGATTATCCCCATTAATGATTACACGATGGATATAGGACGCTGCTAATTTTTCAGCATCGGTTAAAATCAAATCTGGTTTAATTGCTAAATTATCAATTGCCTTTTGCATCCCAATAATACTGGCTTGCTTTGGGTTAAGAGTTTCAACCATTGCGACTGAAACTATTTCAATTGTATAACTAATTGCAATCCGCATAATTTCCGCTGCCAAAATTGTTCGTTGTTTAGCAGTTAATTTTTTACTATCCTTAATTGCCAGATTAACATACGTAGATGGCAAAATAACAGCGCTCACAACTAATGGTCCAGCTAAACAACCCCGTCCAGCCTCATCAGTTCCGGCCATTATTAATGCCGTTGGATATTCTGCTAAAATATTTTTTTCAAAACTATTCATAATTTATGATTCCTTTTGTGGGGGGAATTCAAATGAAACTAAACCAAATTCATTATTTCATAATTTATTTAAAAAATCAGTCACAATGTTTGTTACATTATCTTCATCAACTTTATGAAAACGATTTTGTTGCAAAGTTAATAATAAATTAAATATCCCAACTTCATTAGTTACATCAAAATCTTTTATTGCGGATAAATGATACTGCTGGGCTAATAAAGAAAAGTAATGTTCATACATTCATTTAAGGGCCACCAAACAAACTTCTTCTTTTGGTAAAATATCTTCTTTAATTGAACGCGTAAATGCTAAATTAAGGGCAATTTGGTGCTGATCAATTTTTGGTCATAAAATACCAGGCGTATCAATTAAATCAATTTGTTCATTTAATTTTAATCATTGTTGCCCCTTCGTTACCCCTGGCTTATTCCCAACGCGAGCTGAAGAGCGTTTAACTAAAGTATTAATAAAAGTTGATTTACCAACATTAGGGATTCCTGTCACTAAAACCTTTAATTTCGGATTCTTAATTCCCCGTGTTTTATCCCGCATAATTTTGGGATTTAAAATAGTATAAATTTCTTCAATAATTATTTTGGTAATCTTACCATGCTTACTATCTAATGGTAAAACAGCAATTTGTTGTTCTTTATAATAATTAAGTCATCTTTTAATAACAACGGGATCAGCTAAATCTTTTTTATTTAAAATAATTAGTTTAGGTTTTGACCCCCGCAATTTATCAATTAAAGGATTCGCTGAAGAAACAGGAATTCGACTATCAACAATTTCAATCACCAAATCAAGCAATTTACTTTGCTCATCAATTTGTTTAATTGCCTTTGCCATATGACCAGGAAATCAATGAATATTTGTAGACATCTTGTTCTGCCTCCTTCGTAATCCGTTTTTCTAAATTATTATTTCAATCCTAATTATTTAAAATAATCTTGAACTCATTCTAATGAAATGGCCGGAATTTTTTTGCCATTTTGTATATCTTCCAAAAAATCAGCACAAAGTAATAAATTATCAGTTGTTTCGCCATCTGGCAGAGAAATATTAGCTGACATTAATTTAATAAATTCTTTAATAAGCTCATCAACCGATGATTTTAATTGAACATGGGCACTATATGCCGCTTGTAACTTTTCGTGATATTTTGTTAATAATAATTTAAAGGCTTTAATTGCCACAACTTCTGTGTTATCATCAATATCAAAAATTCCTAAAATTTGGGTATTTCAATAAACACTTGGTGTATTGAAATTAACACCAGTAATCGGTGCTGTATCAATGAATTCAACATTATTATAACGGTGAATTTTTTCACGACCAAATAGTGCTAATTTTGCTTTTTCAAAAGTTTCACTATTATTAAATAGTTTTTCTAATAAAATTTCCTTGCTACTATGCGGCAAACTAACAATTAATATTTTCTTATCAACATAATCTTTTAGAAATTTATTAAATCCTAATAAACATTGTTGATATTCTTCTTCACTTTGTTGATCAGGACTTAATAACATTTGACAATAAATTCCTTGTTCACGATAATATTCCATTCATTTTTCAGTTTGTTTAACATCTGCTTTTTTTGTATTTGAAAAAAGAATGATTCTTTTTGCTTGTTTTAATTTCGCATAATTTAAAAGATTAGCACCAGAGTATGCAATTCTTGCATCAACAACTTCAATAATAACATCAACTGTTTCAGCTAATTTATAAACTCTTTTATTATTTTTAATAAATTCACTTGGGATTGCGAATGTACTGTCACACATAATTGTGTTTCCTCCTTGTTTTATAATTAAATAGAAATTAAAAAGACTTTAGCAGCCTTTTCAATTTATTTACTTTTAATAATTTCTTTAATTCGAGCAGCTTTACCAACACGATTTCGCATATAGTAAATCCGAGCACGGCGAACACGCCCATATTTTGCAACTTCAATTTTATCAATTAATGGTGAATGTAGCGGGAAATTTCTTTCAACACCAGTTCCATTACTGATTTTACGAATTGTTACTGATTTTGTAATCCCACTACCTTGTAATTTAATTACTACTCCCTCAAAAACTTGGATTCTAAATTTATTTCCTTCCTGAATTTTATAGTGAACCTTAATAGTATCTCCTGAAGAAAATTCAGGTAAATCGGTACGAAGTTGATCTTTTGCAACTTCTTCTGTTAAACGCATATTCATAACTATTTTTTTCCTTTCTAATTTTTAATAATTTATTCTTCTTTTTTAATCTTATCTAATAAAATTTCTTGTTGGGCAGTTAAAGTAATTTCTGCCAATAAATCCGGACGTTTTAATCATGTTTTTTTTAACGCCATATATTCTCGTCATTCCGCAATATTTTGATGATGACCACTTAATAAAACTTCAGGAACGAGATGGTCATCATAAGTGACTGGTTTTGTATAAACCGGATAATCTAAGAGATTATTAGTAAAAGAATCATTAAGATGGGACTGCGTATTAATAACATCATTGCATAATCTTGCCACACTATCAATAACAATCATACTTGCTAATTCCCCTCCGGTTAAAACATAATCTCCAATTGATAATTCATAATCAACATAATGCAAAATTCTTTCATCAAAACCTTCGTAATGCCCACAAATTAAAATTAAATCTTGTTCTTGGGTAGCCCACTGCTGAGCTTGATATTGATTATATTGTTTTCCTTGCGGTGATAATAAAATAGTAATACTATTTTTAGTTCGGTGCGCTTTAATTGCCTTAACTAATGGTTCAATCATTAAGACCATTCCTTCACCACCGCCATATTGATAATCATCAACTTGATGATGTTTACCAATACTATAATCTCGTAAGTTAACAATTTTAATTGCAATTAATTTCTTTGCGAGAGCTTTTTTAATAATTGATGTTGTTATGAAATCATTAAACATTTCTGGAAATAAAGTCAATACTGTAAACTGTTTCATTTAAATCACCTTTTTCAGAACTATCCTGTGTTGAAACAAATCAATTTGTTCAACATATTCATCAACATATGGAATCATCATTGTTGTACCATCCATTTTTTTAATTTCAAAAACAACATGTGCTTTTGTTTCAAATTGATGCAATAATGTTCCAATTACAATATTTTGATTAAAAACTTCAAAATTTGTTAAATCTTCTTGACTAATAACAGCTGCTAATTCTAAATCACTCTTTTGACAACATAAATAACATTCTTTAAGAGGTACCACTTCATTAATATTGTTAAATTCTTTAAATTTAAGAATATAACCATAATTAATCGGCGTAATTTTAATTAATGTGACTGGTTGATAAAGCAACGGCAATTGTAAAAACATTAACTTATTAAGTAATTGTTTAACATCTTTAACAGTAATTAATAAGGTTGCTTTAACTTCCCCATTAATTGCATGCGGTTTATTAATCTTAAAAACTTTCAATAAATTTTCCATTTAAATAACCTCAAATTTAATATTAACTTTATTGTGATCAACTTGCCCCCGAATGTTTAATAATGTTCGTAAACTATTAGCAATTAGGCCTGCTTTCCCAACAACATACCCAAACACTTCTTCGCTACACATTACTAATAAATCAATTCCCCCCGCTTTTGTTTCTGGCAATTGTCGAATCTCATAATATAATTCATTATTGTCTTGACAAATTAACGGTTCAATTAAATTTTTAAGTTCTGTAATATACATTATTTATTATTGAACCTATAATCAATAACTATTTTTGGGGGCTTTTTTTGGGGGCTGCAGCTTGTCTTTCATTATGTAATTTAGTCATTAAACCTTCTTTACTTAATAAATTACGAACTGTATCAGTTGGCTGTGCTCCTGTTGATAATCATTTGTATGCAATATCTTGATCAATTTTCACATCCCCATTCAAAGGATTATATGTTCCAATTAATTCAATATATTCTCCATCACGCTTGACACGAGCATCTGTTGCAACAATTCGATAGAACGCCGCTTTCTTTTTACCTGTTCTTTTTAAACGTAATTTTACCATTAATATTTTCCTTTCTAATTTTTTTCTTACTGTTAAACTCTACAACTTAACATCTTATATATAATACCTTAAATAAAAAAAGAGTCAAGGTTTTTAACTTAACACTTCTTTTTTTACTTGCCAATAGCAACTACAATCGTTCCAAAGGTATCGAATTAATTTTTACTTAATATTCTTTAATATTTTTGTGACAATATCATTTTCTCATTGATATTTTTTTAACTTTTTAATAATAGTTTGAAAAGTACTTTCTGAAACATAACTTTTTTGATCAAAATGATATGACGAAAGATCTGTTAAATTAAATAAATATAAATCATTTAAATTAGCGCGAGACCAATATTCAAACCCATCTTCATAGTCTAAATCAATTGTTTCAAATTTACTTTCATCTGCTTTAAAAAAGTTTTCCCAAAGTTCATCAAAAGATTTTGTTCCTGTTTGTAATGCTTCATGTTGATACATTGTCTCTAAAATCATTTTATCAAAATACCCTATTGTTTTGCCAGTTCCTTTTTTTACGGAACTAAACTGTAACCCTAAGGCATATTTCTCGTCAAGGCCAATGATAATAAAGGGATGTCGGGCCCAATTTTGAAATTTGTCCAAATGGTCGGCCATAACAATAGCCCGCGGTGTCAGGATATCTTGCATTATTTAATTGTAATTTGTAAATTTTTAATTAATGTTTCAGAACAAGCAATACAAGCTAATGACGGGAAAACATCGCCATTTGAAATAAATTTGGCCCCAACAGGGTTAAAAAAGGTATGGCAAACTTCACATTCTTTTAATCCTTGCTTTACTTGTCCTAAGCACTTTTCACACATATTAGCATTATTTTCTCGTAAAAAATACTCATAACAATGAACACAATTCCCAATTTCATTTTTAAATTGTCCTGTTTCTCACTTTGAATATTCATACCGATCATTAGAACCAACATAAGCATAAACTTTCACAATTCATTTATTGTCTTTTACAATTTTTTTACCATTTAAGTTTACTTTTGTTAATAAATACTTATTAACTTCTGTTTGATTTGTAAAAATTTTAACAACTTTAGCTTGGTTAAAATAAAGAACATTGTCTGTGTAAAAAACAATATATAAATTTTTAGTATTATTCACTATGTTTCCGTCCTTTCTTGCCGCGTTGGCGTCTGATAATTTTGCGCCGCACATTTAAAACAAATAAGATATTCTTTATCATTAGCTAATAATTTCCCAAACAATTCACGGCCAAAGTCATCCCGAACAAGACGATGCTTTTTGCACAAATGACATTGAAATGTTTCAATTCCTCCCAATTCACTTTCACATTCAGAACACAATTGATGACGATCTAAATTACTTTTTACCCGATTACATTGCTGACAAATAGATAAATCTGCAATAAAATCATTAGTTGCTCGTTTATTTAATTCATAATTATCAACAGTATTATCAAAAGTAAAAATTAAGCAAAATGAAATTTGTTTGACAAAATCAGTATTATATTTATTATCCAAATGACAATCTTCTAGTGCTTGTTTTGCATCAGTAGCTGTCTTGCAAATACAACGTAATGTTTGCTCTGTTCCATTTCCATCAAAAATAAAATAATAATCCCAATTCACTGTTTTGCTCCTTTTTATGACATTAACAACCATTCTTGATAATTATATCACTAATTTTAAAAAATAAGATTGAAAACACAAAAGACCTCGCTGGTCTTCGCTTTTCTTCATAGCTGATACAACTGCACAACAAGACAATATTATCTAACTACTTTAAATTAATTAGTAAAAATTCGTAATACCTTCAAAGCTAATACACGTGGATTTTGATCAAGCTCCTTTCGAATTTTGGGATTATCAATAATTAAGGACAAGAATTCATATACCTTGCTTTCACTATATGTTGATAGTTTGTTAATGAATTTCTTAACATCTAATTTTAAAGCTACTAGTAATTTTAAGATTTTATTCCAACTAGTTTTTGAACAATCTTTTTCAATTCGACAAATTGTTGATTGTTGTAGGCCAGATATTTTTGCCAATTCACGTTGGGTTAAACCCTTATGAATTCGTATTTGCTTAATAACTTGGTTCATTCATATATTCCTTTCATATAAAAAATAACTAAGTTAAATAATACATTTCTTGAACTATGCAATGCTAAAATTATAGCAGAAAAAAATTTTATTATTAAATAAAATTTTTGTATGCATCAAATTAAAATAATAAATTACGTGGTGTCCGCGGGAAAGGAATAACATCCCGAATATTCAAAGTCCCTGTAACATACATTACTAATCGTTCAAAACCAAGACCAAACCCAGCACTTTTATAGTATCCATATTTTCGTAAATCTAAATATCATTGTAAATCGGCAGTTGGGATTTTTAACTCATCACAACGTCCAACAATTTTATCATAATTATTTTCCCGAGCACTGCCCCCTACTAATTCTCCAATTCCTGGCACTAGTAAATCACAAGCCGCAACCGTTTTATTATCATCATTAATTTTCATATAAAAAGCTTTAATATCTTTTGGATAATTAAATAAGAAAGTTGGTTTTTTGGTTTCTTGTTCACATAAGTACCTTTCATGTTCAGTTTGTAAATCCATTCCCCAAAAAATATCCTTATTTTCAAATTGGTGCCCATTTTTCATTGCTTGCTGCAAAATTGTAATTGCTTCGGTATATGAAAGGCGAACAAATTGATTATCAAGGACATTTTGTAATCGTGTTAATAATTCTCCATCACCATTATCATTTAAAAATTCCAATTCCCGACGATTATTATTAAATAAAGAATTAATAATATATTTAACCATTGCTTCAATCAAATCCATATTTTCAGGTAAATCAATAAAAGCAACTTCTGGTTCAATCATTCAAAATTCTGCCGCATGTTTTGTTGTATTTGAATTTTCGGCACGGAAAGTCGGACCAAAAGTGTAAACTTGACGAAAAGCCTGTGCAAAACCTTCAGCATGAAGTTGACCTGAAACAGTTAAACTAGCTTTTTTAGCAAAAAAATCTTCCGCATAGTTAGCATCTTTTCTTGTTGTAACAAGAAACGATTCACCAGCTCCTTCAGCATCATTGCCAGTAATAATTGGAGTATGAACATAAATAAAATTATTTTTGTTAAAGAATTCGTGAATGGCAAAAGCACTACTACTACGAATTCGAAAAATAGCATTAAAAGTATTAGTTTTTGCCCGTAAATGCGCAATATCACGTAAATATTCATAACTATGCTCTTTTTTTTGCAACGGATAATCTTCACTTGCTTGGTCAAGAATTTCAATCTCACTAGCTTGAATTTCAAATTGTTGCTTCGCTGTTGGCGTTAAACAAAATTTTCCTGTAACTTTTACTGCTGAAGCAAGACGAAGCCCACTAAGTTCTAAGAAATTACCTAACTGGTCAGCCTTATAAACAATTTGAACATTATCAAAAATAGTTCCATCATTAACAACTAAAAAACCTAATTTACCGCTACTACGATTTGAACGTACTCATCCTAAAATTGTAATTTCATTTTGATCTTCAATTTGATGCTGATATAATTGTAAAATTGTCGTCATTATTTATCTCCTTTTTTTGTTCTTATAATTTAATTGCACTTTGTAATGCTAATTCCACCATCTGATAAAAATTATTTTGTCGTTCTGCCGCTGAAGTAACTTCACCCGAAATAAACGAATCTGAAATTGTTAATAATGTTGCTGCATTTTTCTTTAATGCAAGCGCATTTGCAAATAAAGCAAATGATTCCATTTCAACGCAAACTGCATTATATTCTGCTTTAATTTTTTTTCACTCATCGGCATTTTTGCGATAAAAAACATCAGAAGAATGAACAATTCCAGCATAAGTTTTAACCCCTGTTGCCTTAGCAATTTCTTCAATTGTTTCAAAAATATTCTTTGAAGCTGGGAGCACTTTTTCATCAATTCCCGCGACAATTTGGGCAAAATTATTTTCCCCATATGCCGCTGTGGCATTAACAATATCATAAACTTTTAGTTCCGCATCATAACTTCCCGCCGATCCAATTCGAATAATATTGTCAACATCGTAAAACTTAAATAATTCATATGAATAAATCCCAATACTTGGACAACCCATCCCACTCCCGGCAATTGTGATTGGTTTGTTATGATAAGTTCCTGTATACATATACATATTTCTAATTTCATTTACTAATTTTACATTTTGCAAAAATTTTTCCGCAATAAATTTAGCTCGCAACGGATCGCCCGGCATTAAAACTGTTTTTGCAATGTCTTCTTTTTTAGCATTAATATGTGGTGTCATTTTCATTTCCTCTTAATATTCTATATTTAATTTATATTGTACTATAAAAAATTAAAAGGAGGATTACTTCCTTTCTTTAATTTTGTCGAAAACTCTTGATATTTATAGAATATATCTAATTTTAGGTATATTTTTAATATATAGAGGTAAATAATTGATGGAAAAAATAATTACAGAATTAAAAAACAGTTTTACAGATGATCAATTTTTAGAATTTGCTGAAAAAATAAAAAAAGAAGCAGAAGTAATCAAAAAACAAAAACGTTTAAATGAAATTGATCAAAAATTTAGAGATAAAGGCATTATATGTCCTGATTGTAAATCTTATCATTGTGTTAAAAATGGTCATAATCCCGAAGGAAAACAAAAATATTTATGTAAAAAATGTCGTGCTAGTTTTGATGCTTTTCGTCATCATTTTACTTATTGAAGTCATTTAAATTATGAACAGTGAAATTTATTAATTCAAATTTCATTATTAGGACAATCTAGTAAAATAATTTCCCGTTTTATTAAAACAACACCAAAAACTGCTTGATATAATCGTCAAAAATTAATGCAATCAAAACAATTAGAAAATACTCAATTAAAATTTAAAAAATTAAATGGTCAAATCCAAATTGATGAAACTTTTATTAAAGAAATCCATAAAGGTAATTTTAAAGATAAATTTGATAAACGAAAAACTCATCTTGATCCATTTTCAACTAATACCAAATGCTGTATTCAAATGGTAGTTGATAGCAATAATAATATTTTTGTTCAATCCACCAATACCAAACGATTACAAAAACAATGAATTATTGAAAATATGAATAAGCAATTAATTAAAGAAAAATCAATAATTATTTCTGACATGCAACCATTATATTTATTAGTAGCAAAACAAACAAATTCTACTCTATATTCTACCAAAACTAGTACAAACCCTGATACTAGTTATCGAAAGTTAAATAAGATTAGTAAATTACAATCCAGTCTTAAAGAAGCCTTAATTCATTATCATGGTTTGGGTTTCACTAATATTCAAAATTATTTAAATCTATGAAAATGAAAATACCAACATAAAGGTTTAACACCAAAACAACAATCAACGGTATTATATTTTAATGTTTAAAAAATTTAAAGCAAAATCATGATCTTAAACAAAATTATTTTTCAAATTGTCATATTGATGATTTTTTTATTTCATCAAGAGTTTTCGACAAAATTAAAGCTTCCTTTTAATTTAACGATATTTTTTTAAAATTTTATTACTTTTAACCTTGTTTTCTAAATACTCATGCTCTTTATCCATTGATAACAACACCTGAATTAAATTATCGTTTCAATATATTAATGGTAATAAAACAGAAATAAAAATCCGACTTTTTTCATATAATGTTGAAGAAATAACAAGATGATTAACATCCGCATATTTTGATAAATCAGAATTATATTTTGAAGTAACTGCAATAACATTCGCCCCATTATTTTTTGCTTCACGTGCTGCTGCCACAACAGCTTGTGTTTTTCCTTCTAAACTCATACAAATTAATAAATCATCTGCTTGCATTAAACTTGCTCGCATAATAGTACTATTTTCATCTTCGACCAAAATATTACAAGCAAAACCAAAACTAAATAATCGATTAGCAAGTTCTTTTATCGCAAGACCTGTATTCCCAACACCAACTAAGTAAACTGTTTTTGCTTTTTTCAATAACGTAACTGTCTCTAATAATTTATCATTATGAAAAATTTGATTATTCCGTTGCAAAATATCTTGATAATATAAAAAGATATTTTCTGTCGCCTCTAAATTTAAATTATTAGTTTCTAACCGTTCTTGCTCAGCAACAACAGCAATAATAAAATCACGATAACCTTTAAAACCTAATTTATTAATTAAAGAATAAATTGGTGAATAACCAATCCCAGTGGCATTTGATAATTCTTCAATTTTAATATTTCGAATATTCCGAACATTATCGCGAATATAATTAGCGATTCGAGCTTCTTTTTTTGTACAGTTACCTTGAATCATCGATAACTTAGAGAGAATTGAAATATTTTCCATTTTTAATAGTCCCAACGATTATCTTGCTGTGCCATCACAAAATCTTTATCAACAATATCTGATGACCAAACTCTATTAATTAAGTGATCAGTAAAATACATTCAAGGTAACAGTTTATTTACATAAATTTTATGATCATTTGCACGTTGATTAGGAGTCGAAATAATATGTCATCAATTCGATAATTTGACTGCTTTTGACATATCTTTTCCAGAAATAGTAACAATTGTAACTCCTTTTGCCTTCGCAATTGTTAACGCTTTATTAACTGATTCATTATCACCAAATAATGAATATGCTAAAATTAAATCATTCTTATTCATAAAACGAGAACGAACCATTAAATCTTCTTCATTTTCATTTAAATTAAAAGCATTAAAACCAAAACGATATAATTCTAAGGCTAAAGTTTGTGATAATGCATTAGTTGAGCCCATTCCAATTACAAAAATTCGATATGCCCCTTTAATTGCATCAATCGTTTGATTCATTACCTCATTATTAATCATCGTATCATTTTGATTAAGAATATCAAAATATGTTTTTTTCATTAAACTTTCCATGTTTTCAAAATCTAATGATTTAATTTCCACATCTGCGGCAATCGCAATTAAAAAATCACGGTAACCTTTGATTTGCATTTTACGTAACAACCCATAAATTGCACTATAACCAGTATTAACTTGTTGTGCTAAAATCTCAATATTCATTGTTGTTACTTCTTTCATATTCTCTTTAATGTATTTAATTATTTCATTTTCTTTTTTTGTGAAATTCTTTGAATCAAATGTTTCTAATTTTGATAAAAATGATGCCATAATAATCTAGTCTCCTTTACCTTGTTTTTCTAATAATTCTTGCGCTGCTAATCGAGCAATCATTGCCGCATTATCGGTGCAATATTCTAATTTTGGAATAAGTATTTTTAAAGTTGGGCTTGCTAAAGCTAATATTGCTGTGCGCAGGGCTGTATTGGCAGAAACTCCACCAACCAATGTAACCATTTTTGGTTGAAAATTTTCAATTGCTAACCTTGTTTTACGGATAATAATATCCACACAAGTTTGTTGAAAGGTGGCACAAAAATTAGATAAGTTAAGATTTTCCTTGTTCTGTGTTTTTGTAATTAAATTAGCCGCGGCTGATTTTAAACCACTAAAAGAAAAATTATAACTTTGATCATTTAAAGGTAACGGCAAATGATAAGTATTTGTCATCCCTTGTGATGCTAGTTTATCAATAATTGGTCCCCCAGGATATCCCAGTTTTAACATGCGGGCAACTTTATCATAACATTCCCCAACCGCATCATCTAATGTTGAACCTAAAATTTCAAATTCCAAGTGTTTCCGCATTAATATTAGTTGCGTATGACCACCACTAACAAGCACTGCTAACAAAGGAAATGAAAAGGTATTATCAATCGCACTAGCATAAATATGACCATATAAATGATTTAAAGGAAGCATTGGTAGTTCTAAATAAATAGATAAAGTTTCCGCTATTATTTTACCAACATGTAAAGCACCAATTAAACCTGGTTTTGCTGTGTACGCAATGTATTGTAAATCTGTGATGCTGATTGCTGCTGTTTTTAATGCATCTAGAAAAACATACGGAAAATTTTTTAAATGTAACCGCGAAGCAAGTTCTGGAACAACACCACCAAATTTTGTATGCTCATTAATTTGCGATGAAATAATATTTGCTAAGATTTTGCCATCTTTATAAATCGCAATACTAGTCTCATCACAACTTGTTTCAATTGCAAGAATTACCATTACACACCTCAAAAGTATTATATAATAATTTCATCAAAAATGATAAGAAACCATCACTATCGAAAGTAATAAAAAAATACTACATTTTTGTAGTATTTATTTTAATTTTGTATATTCAATAAAAATCCGTTTTAAATAACCTTGTTGTCTTTCATTACTTTTTCAATTTCTGCAATTGCAACGTCTTCATCAGTACCAGATGCCACAATTTCAACCTCTGCCCCTTGATGAATTCCTAATGCAATAATAGTCATAATTGATTTTAAATTACCAGTTTTGCCCCCTGATAAAATAGTAATATCTGACTGGTACTTTCCAGCTTCTCCTACAATTAATGCGGCTGGGCGAGCATGCATACCAACAGGATCAGCGATAATAGCTTTGAATGATGCCATTAAATTTCCTCCTTTAAAATATACTCACTTATTATATCAAAAAAAATTAAAATAACTATATTATCCCTAACAATTTAATCTTTTTAAAGATTAATTTTAACGGGGATTTCTCGTTGCTCATTTGAAATTATTTCTGAATTTAAGAATGTAGTCAACTCTGTGACAATCCAATTAAAATTAATTTGAATTGCTCGATCTTGTGTTAAATAATTATTTGCGTCATTAAAATCAAAAATAACATTAATAATTTTAAGGTCCACATTTTTAAGACTTTTGGCAATAAAATAACTATCTTCATCAGCACAAATTACTGTTTCAATATGTTTATCAATAACTGCATTTGTTAATAATGTTAAATCTGCAGCATAATCATTTCCAGGTAAAACAAGATAATTAGTCATTAAATTTAAATCAGTACTAGCTTTAAAATACCCACGATATAATGTTTTTCATTCTGTTCCTAATGATAAATATAAGATTGCGGGTGTTTGTGCAGCAATTTGTGTTACTAATTGCACCATTATTTTTTCAAAGTTAAAATATATTGCTTGAAATTTATTATTTTGTTGCCCAAAAAGAAGTACATTGGGATTATTTTCATATTTTTTAAATAAATTTAAAATCTCTTCATAATAACTGGCAAAAAATAATTATTTTCATATTCCACTACTGTTGCAATGCTTGTAATTTTAAATTAAATAATTTTTCATCTTCATTAAGAAAAGCAATATTTACGATACTATTCTCAGTCGCCAATTTATTTACTAAAAATTGAAGAACTTGACAAGTTCATTTTGAAACTTTATCAAAAATTAAAAAAGTAACATTTGTTTGGAACTGACTTTTTCTTAAGAAAAAATCGTTTTGCTGTAAAATTGCCCTAATTCGTTCCCGCATCCCATCACTGATTGATCCACCACTAAAATAACGGGAAATTGTCCCAACACCACAACCAGCAATTTTTGCTAATTCTTTATAATTCTTAATTTTCATCTGGTTTGCCCTCCACTATTCTACCTTTTTAATAGCGTGGCTATCCGCAGAAATAATCTTGACCTCAAATGGCTTTGGAAAAACAATTTGAACATTTTGTGCGATAATTTTCACTACAACACCAATCCCAAATAAGTCATGTTCAACAGTATCATTTACTTTTCATAAATTAGGAACAGCGGATGATGCCATATTTTTATTCAAATAAAAATTCCCACCTGTTTGGTTACTTATTCTATTCCTATCATGACCATCAACGAATTTTGGTGTCTTCAAAAATAATTCACTATTAACTTTTTGGTAAAAATCTTCATCTAGTTCTTTAATAAACCGTGATGGAAATCGTTCATTTCCGGTAATGTAAGAATAACCTTCGGGGTGACTTAAAAATAATAATTCTTGAGATCTCGTAATTGCAACATATAATGTTCGTCGTTCCTCTTCAATTTGGTCATGGCCCATTTTAATAGCATGATTTGATGGAAAGATTCCTTCGTTTAAACCAACAATAAAAACAACTTTTTTTTCTAATCCTTTGGCATTATGAATTGTCATTAGCGAAACTGTATTGTCAGTTAGGTTATCACTATCACTATCGGTTTGTAACGAAATTAATTGCAAGTATTCACTTAATAATTCGACCCCCTCTAATTCTGTATTTTGTTGATCAAATTTTTCTACCGATGCAATTAATTCTAAAATATTTTCTTCTCGTTCTTCTTCAAAATTGTCTTTTAACCGCTGCTTAAAACCAGTTTTATCTAATAAAAGCATTAAAAGATTTCCAATTGTTTTTGCTTTTGGTAATTCAGCTAACGCTGTCACAATTCCATTTCGTAAATCCTGCAAATTATGTTGTAAACTTAGGGGTAATAAAGCAAAATGATGTTCTAATAATTCTGTAAAAGTAATGTTCTGTTCGGATAACATTACCTTTATTTGTTCCAATGCTTTAGGACCAATTTTTGGTGTTAATAATAAAACTCGTTCCACTGCTAATTGATCATTATTCATAATTATTTTTAAGAAAGCCAAGGCATCTTTAATTTCTTTCCGTTCATAAAATTTAAAAGCCCCAAAAATGCGATAAGAAATTCCATAATCAGCTAACGCAATTTCTAAATCCCGTGATAAATAATTTGCCCGATACAAAATTAAAATATCATTATAATCATAATTTTCTGTTTTAATTAATTCTTTAATCTTACGCGCTACAAAATCACTTTCATCACCACTATTTATTGCATGATATAAAATTGGGAATTGTCCTAATCCTTTACTTGTAAATAAATCTTTTTTAATTCGATCTTTATTATTGGCGATTAAATTATTAGCTAGGGACAAAATACTTTGACTTGATCGATAATTTTCATTTAAAATAATTGTTTCAGTCCCCGGAAAGTACTTATCGAGATTTAAAATTAAATTAACTTTAGCACCCCGTCATGAATAAATTGTTTGATCAGGGTCACCAACAACTGTTATATTCAAAGCATCCCCAATTAATCATTTAATAATATCAAATTGTAATTCATTTGTATCCTGGAATTCATCAACTAAAAAATAGTCAAAACGATTTTGTCATTTGTTTAAAACATCTGGATGATGTTTAAGCAACTTATATGTTAGTAAAATTAAATCATTAAAATCTACACTCTTTAATTCTTGTAAACGAGTTTGATAATGTTCATAAACCTGTGCTCATCGTTTTTCATCACCAACAGCATTTTCCTTTGCCTGTGCTGGGTTAATAAAATCATTCTTCCAATTACTAATCGAATTCTTTACACTCCGTCCTTCTTGGGCATCATATTTAGCATTAAATGTTTTATAAATATTTCGTAAAATACTATCTTGGTCAGCCATATCAATAATATTAAAATTACGCTCATAATTTAAGGCAGTAATATCTTCCCGTAATATTCGCACACACAAGGCATGATAAGTTGAAATAACACTGCGTTTCCCTAAGGAACCAATTAAATCAACAATCCGTTCTTTCATTTCATTGGCAGCTTTATTAGTAAAAGTTACCGCACAAATTCGTCATGGTTTCAAATTAGCATATTTAATTAAATACGCAATCTTATTAATGATTACGCGAGTTTTACCACTCCCAGCCCCAGCAATAATTCGTACTGGTCCTTTAATCACTAGTACTGCTTCTCGTTGTGTTGGATTTAAATGTTCAATAAATTCGTTCCCCATGCTTTGTTACCTTTCTCTTCAAACAATTACATTTTACCCTATAATTCATCAATTTCTTTTAAAATTTCATCCGAAATATTTCCTGGTTGGTCTTTTTTCAAATGGATATGTTGATTTTCTCTTGTTATTGGCTTTTTAACTGATTTCTTTTGTTTTTTAACAATTGGTTTTGTTTTAACATTAAATAAATGAAAATAACGATCAAATAAAATTTGATGATTTGGATTTAAAATCAGGGCAAAAATTAACCCCAAATATCATAAAAAATAAGTTGTTGTTACAATTCGAATAATAATTATCGCCACTGGATTTTTATTAGTTGTCCGAAATAAATCTCCTAAATTAATATGAAAAATTAAATTTAAACTTAAATTTGTTAATAGAACAACAAATCATGGTAAAAAAGTAATAAATAATTCCCGGGTAAAAATAACTGCTAATGTTAGCTTTTGTTCGGTGTTAACTAATTTAATTTGAAATAGAAACTTCCCAACGGTTCTACCATCACAAAAGTATGGTAAAAGAACAAAGTAACAAAAAAATAATAAAAAAGTAACGCCAATAACAACTATTGGTGCTCAAATAGTCCGATTTTGATCCCAATAATGCATTGTCAAAGTTAAAATTAAAGGAATTAAACTGGCAATAATAATATCAAAAAAACGGATTAAAATAACACGTAATGGTCGTGCTAATTGATGCAAATTATAATTTTCTTCTCCGAGCGTTGTTGACATCATAACATCACTATTATCCTTACTCTGAATTGGAATCTGCGGTTTATCTCCTAATTTTGTCATAAGATCTTATTTGGTATTTTCTAATTTTCAATTTTTAATAAATCCTTTAATATCACTGACAATTATTTTAAATTTTGGTTCTTTAATATCTTTAATGTATTTATTTTTTATGAAATTCTTATAGCGTCGTTCCAATTTATTTTCCGCACTATTAATTGCTTTAATTGATAGAGTCTTATTATTTTGTAATCGAACAAGGCGTAAAAATGTAATAAGGCAAAAACGAAGAAATGCATATTCTAATTCTTCTTGATATTCACGGTACAAATTTAAATCCCGATATAAGTTAAAAATATAAATTCACTGTTTAAGCAAGTCAAAGACACTATAATTCACAAGTCCTAATTCACAAGCAGCTAAAATATCATCAATTGCTAAAAAACCATTGCTCTTTGCTAAAATATTATAAATAAAGAAGGCATCTGTTCGACGATAATTCAGAAATTCAATATTTTTTTGTAATATTAACTTACGACAAAAAATTTTAGTAAAAATTAATGGATGGGTATATGCTAATATTTCTTTATCTGTTTTTGGTGATAATAACATATTTGTTTTATTACGAATCTCACTATTACCTTTTGAATGAGGATAATGTAATCGAAATTCAACCATATCAATTTGTTTATGTTCAACTTGATGTTTTGCAATATTTGCTTTTAAAACAGCAATTGCTGTTTTATAAACAATTTCTCCTTCATCAACAATCATAAAATAATTACCCCGGGCAACAGCAATCGCTGTATTAAGATTATATGAAAAGCCTTGACTACGTAAATTTGTGATGACTTGAATTTTTTTACCATTAGCATAAAAATGTTCATTCATAAACTCTAATGCCGACGATTTGGGTTGAAAACCACTATCATCGACTAGCACAATTTCATAATCATCATCAGTTTGTTCTTTAATTGATATTAATGTATTCATTAATTTTTCTGAATTATTTTGTGATACAATAACAAACGATAAAAACATTCTGTTCCCTCCTTCTCGATACTTGTAATTATTATAACATTTTAATTGTTTTTTTTAGTATAATTAATATATGTGACCATAAAAATAACACAATTAATTTCAAGATTTTAATTACGCTTAAAATCCTTGCCAGGAAGGAATTTAAAATGCCAAATGAAACATTGCAAAGAATTTTACAACAAAAAGAAATTAAAATTACCGATGATATCAGTTTTCGTACTATTTTTGATGTTTTAAGTGCCCTCTTTACCGATGAAAATAACCTTTCAATTCTAACAAATGGCTACACCATTAATAACCAACAACAAGTATGATTGGTAAATCTTAGTCCTCCCGCCCAACTGCCAAGAGATCTTAACAAAGGATACGCAAATTATAGCAGTCCCGATCGACAGTATCTTTACCAATTTAATCAAGGTCAAGATCTTATTAAACGGAAAAAACTTGGTGCAAAACATACCGAAAAGAATACGCAATTTGTTACTTTTGCTAAATCAAATGAAAAGAAACAAGAAATTGGTTATAAATTTATTGGTATTTTCAATTTTGTTGGATTTAGTGATGAAGATTGTCAAACAATGATTTATAAAAAAATTGCCGATAATTATCATTTACCAATCTAAAAATAAGACCTACGGTTAAAAAATCATACTTAATGTTAAGTATGATTTTTTTAATAGTTATTTTGATTTTGTTTTGCTGTTAATCGTTCTGCTTTTGCTGTTGCTCGGGCAATTTTTTTAACACGCCCATAATCAAAGGGATCATACTTTCCTGACCCAGCTTTAATATGCTTACCAAAAATATTAATTTTTCAAATTCAATTTTTCTGTTTAAATCGCATCATTATCTCCCTCTAAATAAATTCTAAAGCCCTATTTATTTATAATACACGATATTAATTTATTTTTCAATTTTTAATTTCAAAACAATCCCGGACCTTCCTTAAAGCTGGTTGTAAAGAAATAAATTATCCTACTAAAATAATAAAACTGATTATGTTAAAATTTCATAACCAGTTGCAGTAATCAATATTGTATGTTCAAAATGGGCACTTCCTAATCCTAAGGCAGAAACAGGAGTTCATCCATCAGCTAACATTTTAATTGCTTTTGTTCCAATTTGGACCATTGGTTCAATACAAATTGTCATCCCTGCTTGTAAGCGCATTCCTGTCCCAGCAACTCCAACATTTGGAATCATTGGATCTTCGTGTAATTCACGGCCAATCCCATGACCAGTAAATTCGGTTGGTAAATAAAAGCCTTCGCCTTCAACATAGGTTTGAATTACAGCCCCAATATCACCAATTCGCACTCCTGGCTTTAAAATTGCCATTGCTTTTGTTAAAGCTGTTTCCGTAACAGTTAACAATTTAATATGTTCAGGATTTGTCGCAGCTCCAACAATCACGGTAAAAGCGCCATCACTATTATAACCTTGATAAGCACAACCCGCATCAATTGAAACAAGATCACCGGTTTGAAAAGGAACATTGTTAGGAATCCCATGCACTAAGACAGTATTTACTGAAACACAGATTGCGGCCGGAAAATCATATAAACCTTTAAAATTGGGATGGCAGTCATTCGCCGCAATAATTGCTTCCGCTCGTTCATTAAGCATCAGACCAGTTACACCTGGTTTAATCATCATCCGTAATTCTTGATGAATTTGTTTTAAAACGGCTCCTGCTTTTCGCATATAGACAATTTCTTGTTCAGTTTTAATTGTAATCATTTTCTAACTCCATTTCTAACTTTATTTTATCATAAAAAGAAAAAACTAACACTGCTGTTAGTTTCTCATTTATACTAATTCAATAATCACCATTGGAGCATTATCTCCTTTGCGATTATCTAATTTTAAAATCCGCGTATAACCACCTTCACGCTTTTGATATTTTTTTGCAACCCCATTAAATAACTTTTGCAATGCGGTTTCTTTTTCATTGGCATCAATATCACGTAAAAAACTAGCAGCACGGCGACGAGCATGTAAATCTTGTCGTTTCCCTAATGTGATTAATTTTTCAACATGTCGACGCAATTCTTTTGCGCGTGTTTCTGTAATTTCTAGCCGTTCGTTAATAATTAATTCTGTTGCTAAATTACGCATTAAACCATTTCTTCAGGCTGTATTTTTTCCTCTTTTTTGTTGATATGACATAATGATATTCCTCCTTTTCTAATCGCGGCGAAAATGTAAATTTAATTGCGCCACTTTGTCTTTAATTTCAGTTAATGATTTTTTTCCTAAATTTCTAATATCTTGAATTTCATCTTCCGTTTTAGAAACTAAATCACGTAAAGTATCAATTTTTGCTCGTTTTAAACAGTTTTGTGAACGTTGCGTAAATTCTAATTCATCAATACTACGATCTAATTCATCTTCTTCCGTTTCTGTTTCTGATGAAATAATTTGCGTTGCTTTAATTGCTTCGTTTAAATTAACAAAGAATTCTAAATGTTCAGTAATAACTTTTGCTGCCATTGCAACAGCATTAACAGGAGTAATTGAACTATCAGTTTGAATTTCTAATTCTAATTTCTCCAAGTCCGCATTCTTTCCAACTTTTGTTGGTTCAACATTGTATGCCACACGTTGAATTGGACAATAGTTCGAATCAATCACAATTAAATCAGCATATTTTTTTTCTTTTTTATTGTCGGTAAATGACTTATAACCTCGTGAATTACGCGCATGTAATTCTAATTCTAATTCGCCACCTTTAGCAATTGTTGCCAATAATAAATCCCCATTAATAACTTCAACACCGGTTGGGACAATTAAATCTTTTGCCTGAACTTCGCCTTCTTTTGAAGATACAACTTTTAAGATAACTGATTCGCCATCTGGAATAATATCTTGGTTAATTTTTAATACTAAATTTTTAATATTTAAAATTATTTTTGTAACATGTTCGACAACACCAGGAATAGCGGTAAACTCATGAGAAGCTCCTTTAATTCGAACGGCAAAAACAGCGGCCCCTGGCGTTGCTGATAATAATGTTCGTCTCAAAGCGTTTCCTAACGTTACCCCAAATCCCCGTTCTAATGGTTCTACTAAAAACTTTCCATAATTATTTGCTTTATCTTCTGCTTGTAATTTAAATTCTGGTCTAATAAATTGTTTCATCGCCTAATCCTTCTCCTATCCTCTTGGTCTTTTCGGTGGTCGTGCCCCATTATGAGGAATTGGCGTCACATCTTTAATTGAAGTAATTTCTAATCCAATTGCTTGAATACTACGAACAGCAGCATCACGCCCTGGTCCTGGTCCTTTTACTTCGACTTGAACACTATTCATACCATGTTCTTGGCTTGCTTTACCAGCAGCTTCTGCTACCATTTGGGCAGCATACGGTGTTGATTTTTTACTTCCTTTAAAGCCCATTGCTCCTGCTGATGATCATGAGATTACATTCCCAGCTTCATCAGAAATCGTAACGATTGTATTATTGAAAGTTGAATGAATATGTGCTATCCCTTTTAGGATATTTTTCTTAACTTTTTTCTTATTCGTTGTTTTTTTAACAGCCATAATTCTTCTCCTTATCTACTATTTTTTCTTATTAGCAACCGTTTTTCGTGGTCCTTTAACCGTACGAGCATTTTGCTTTGAAGATTGTCCACGTGCTGGTAAACTTTTACGATGACGCATCCCACGATAACTCCCAATTTCCATTAATCGTTTAATATTTAAAGCAACTTCACGTCGCAAATCACCTTCGGTTTTTAGCTTTGCAATCTCATTTCTAATTGTTGTTAATTCATCTTCTGATAAATCTTTTACCCGAATATCTTCTGATATTTTTGCTTCTTTTAAAATTTTTTGTGATTGTGGTTTTCCAATTCCATAAATATAAGTTAACGCAATTATAACGCGTTTATCATTTGGAATATCCACTCCGCCAATACGTGCCATTTTCTTCCCGTCCTTTCTTAACCTTGTCGTTGTTTATGCTTTGGCTGTGAACAAATTATCATCACACGCCCTTTTCTTTTAATTACACGGCATTTGTCGCAGATTTTTTTAACTGATGATCTTACTTTCATCGTGTATTCTCCTTTACCAAAAATTTATTTTGTTATTTTTATTTATGTCTAAAAATAATCCGCCCACGTTCTAAATCATAAGGTGACATTTCGACAACTACTGCATCCCCGGGTAAAATGCGAATGTAATTCATCCGGATTTTACCCGAAACGTGAGCTAAAATAACTGCCCCATTTTCTAGTTTCACCTTAAACATTGTATTTGGTAATACTTCTAAAATTTTTCCTTGTACTTCTAACAAATCAGTTTTGGCCATTTTATCTAGTACCTCCAATCTTCGTTATTTTAGAACTGCCATAATTTGGTCTCATACAGCATGTCCTTCCATATCAGCATCAATAACGGTTAATACTTGCTTATTTAAATAATACTGCACTAATGGTGCGGTATCATTATGATAAGCTGCTAATCTAATCTTAATTTTTGCTTCATTATCATCTTTTCGTTGAACTAATGGTGTTTGATCATTATCACAAACTCCTTGTACCTTTGGTGGCAACGCTGTCTTATGATATGTTAGCCCACATGTTGGACAAGTCAAGCGGCCAATAATACGTTCAATGATTTTTTTTTCGTTAATTTCAAAATATAACGTATAATCAATTTTACTATGTAATTTTTGTAATAACTGATCTAATTTTTCTGCTTGGATGATTGTTCGCGGAAAACCATCCCAAATTAAATCACCTGTGATTGTTTGAAGATGATTTTCCACCATTTGAATCATAATATCATCGGGGACAAGTTGTCCTTGTTCCGAATATTGTTGGCAAAGAACTCCTAATGGTGTTTTGCGCTCAATATTATCCCGAATAATGTTTCCCGTTGAAAGATGAGTAAAACCAAATTGCTTTACTAAATATTCCGATTGGGTTCCTTTTCCACTGCCTGGTGCTCCTAATAAAATAATATTCCGCATTCGTTATCCTCTAACTTTCTACCATAAATAAGAGTGTTTTGTTTCGTCCTCTAATTTTTGTGATTTTTTGTCGATAAACGCTTGCTGTGTAATTCGTCCTTTAACTTGACGCATTGTTTCTAAGGCAACTGAGACCATAATAATTAGTCCTGTTCCTCCAATTGCTAAAGCACTTGGTAAGGATGTTAATTTACTAATAACATATGGTAAAACTGCAATTGCCGCTAGAAAGACAGACCCTAAAATACTTAAACGGTTAATCGTTCCTTTAATGTATTTTTCCGTTTCTTTGCCCGGACGAACACCTGGAATAAAGGTTCCGGCCTTTTGAAAGTTCTCTGCAATCTTTTCCGGATTCATTTGTACTTGTGAATACAAAAAGGTAAATAAAATCGTTAGAATTGCATAAATAATGATTCCGGGTCATGTACTAAATGACAAATAATTATTTGTAAATTGGACAAAAGCATTTGCTGGATTGCTAACACTAATAATTTGGGCGACTGTAATTGGCGCTGAAATTAATGCAGAGGCAAAAATTACCGGAATAACTCCCGCCGAATTAATTCTTAACGGCAAGAAGGGACGATTATTTTCATTGTCGGATACTAGACCACTTCCGGTTTGCTGAATCGGTAGTTTACGTTCTGATTCATTTAACATAACAACAAATAAAACAACTAATAAGAACATTACAACATAAACTAAGAATTTTAAAATTCCATCAAATAGTAAGTTAATGTCCTCTTGCCCCGAAATTCAAAATTTAAAGGTTGTTTGTAAGTTGTTTGGTAATTGCGCCACAATTCCCGCAAAAATAATTAATGAAACTCCATTTCCTATGCCTTTAATTGTCATCTGGTCAGCTAACCATAACATTAACATTGTTCCAGCAATTAAAGCTGTTGGTACTAAAAGATAATAGAAGATTGGGCTTCCTGTCCCAAAATCAGATGAATCTCATTTGGGAGAAATAATACCTTGATTAGCCATCGTAAAGATCGTCGCAATTCCTTGCATAATAGCAAAAGGAATTGTTAATCATTTTGTTAAACGATCTAATTTTTTTCGTCCCCGTTCCCCACTTTTTGCTCAACGCGATAGGGGCGGAATAACGTCAGTTGATAATAACTGGACAATAATTGAAGCAGTAATATATGGTGAAACTCCTAAAGCTAAAATTGAAAACTTCCCTAGTGTTCCTCCTCCTAACATCGAAATCAAACTAAAGAACTGGTCATTGTTTGATAGATCTTGGAAGTTGTGTGAAATTGTCACACCTGGAACTGTTAAATAACTTCCAAGGCGAATTAAAATTAAAACTAATAAGGTAAAACCAATTCGTTTAATCAAATCTTTATTTTTAACAAAGAAATTTGATGATTTAATAATATCCACATCACCGTTATTACGAGTCAGTTTTCGTTTTTTTGCTTTAGTCTTCACTATATTACCTCCACTTTTCCTCCGGCTTTTTCAATTGCTGTTTTTGCAGTTTGTGAAATTTTGTTAACTTTTACGTTAACACTCTTAGATATTGTACCATTCCCTAAGATTTTAATTAATTCTTTTTCATTTTTTAGCACTTTTTTCGCAACTAATGTTTGATGATTTACATCACTTAAGCCTAATTTTTCTAAATCATTTAAATTTAATATAACATAGCTTTTTGTTGAAATATTAGTAAAACCTACTTTTGGTAATCGACGGAAGATTGGTGTTTGCCCTCCTTCAAAGCCAGGACGAACTCCACCCCCAGTACGGGCATTTTGCCCCTTATGACCTTTTCCAGAAGTTTTACCAAGGCCTGATGAAGTTCCCCGCCCTAAGCGTTTTTTACTATGGCGAGCTCCTTCACTATATTGTAATTCATTTAATTTCATATTTCTTACCTCTTATCCTTGTAATTCTTCTGGCGTTTTACCACGTAATCTAGCAATTTGATCAACTGTTCGTAAATTACGTAAACCATCCAATGTTGCTCTAATCATATTAATTGGTGTATTTGATCCTAATGATTTTGTATAAACATCTGCTAAGCCCGCTAATTCAATCACTGCCCGTGCTGGTCCCCCGGCAATAACTCCGGTACCTTTCCGTGCTGGTTTGATTAAAACTTTTCCGGCTCCAAAATGGCCAATAACTTCATGGGGAACTGTTGTTCCAACTAAAGGCACTTTTACTAATTGTTTTTTTGCTTCTTTAATTGCTTTTTTAATTGCATCAGGAACTTCATTTGCTTTCCCTGTTCCAAACCCAACACGACCTTTTTTATCACCGATAACAACAACTGCCGCAAAACGGAAGTGTCGTCCTCCTTTCGTAACTTTCGTAACACGACGAATTGTTACGACTTTTTCTTCAAACATATTATCGTCCCCACGACGATCAAAGTTTCGTTCTGAACGTTGATGTGGTGGTCGCGAATTATTGCGTGAAAAATCGCCTCTTGGTGTTGATGGTGTTGATGTTGGTGTTCCAGTTTTTGGTGTTAAACCTGTTTTATTTTCTGCCATATTTTCTTATTGCTCCTTTTAAAATTTTAATCCTGCTTTACGCGCAGCTTCTGCAAATGCTTTTATTTTCCCGTGATATAAGTACCCACCACGATCAAATACTACTGTTATAATTTTTTTATCAAGTGCTTTTTTCGCAATATCTGTTCCGACTTTTTCAGCCGCTGCAATATTACTTGTTGATTTTAAATCGGCCATTTTTAATGTTGAGGCCGCAACAATTGTTGTTTGCTTAACATCATCAATTAATTGAGCATAGAAATGCCCATTCGATTTGAACACATTCAAACGGGGAATTGCAGAAGTACCATTAATTTTAGCGCGGACACGGAAATGTCTTTTTTTACGTTTTGCACTGCGGCTTTGACCTTGTAAATTTGCCATTGTTGTTCTTCCTCTCTTCTGCTATTTACCAGCAGATTTCCCTTCTTTACGAATAATATGTTCATCTTTGTATTTAACCCCTTTTCCTTTGTAAGGTTCAGGTTTACGATAATTTCTAATGTTAGCTGCTACTTCCCCAACTAATTGTTTTGAAATTCCTTCAATAACAATTTGGGTTGGTTTCGGAAGGGTAATGGTAATTCCTTTCGGAATTTTATATTCAACTGGATGTGAATATCCTAAATTTAAGGTTAATTTATCTCCTGCTAACGCAGCACGATAACCAACCCCATTAATTTCTAATTCTTTTTTGAAACCTTTGCTGACACCTTCCAACATTCCTTGAATCAAAGAATTCATTGTTCCGTGTAATTGCTTACTATGTTTCACATCGTTTGCTCTTGTTGTTGTCACAATGCCATCTTGTGTGTTAACTGTAATAACACTTGGGATTGCTTGCTCTAATTGTCCTTTTGTGCTTTTGACAATAATATTGTTCGGTTGAATTGTTACTTCGACACCTGTTGGAATTTTTAACTCTCTATTACCAATTCGAGACATTTTTCTATTCTCCTTTAATGTTTGCTATCAAACATAAGCAATAACTTCCCCACCTAAGTGAGCATGTTTTGCCGCTTTTCCTGTCATAATTCCTTGGCTTGTTGAAATAATTGCAATTCCCATCCCATTTAAAACTTGAGGTACTTTTTCCACTGTTACATAAACTCTTAATCCTGGTTTTGAGATTCTTTTTAATCCTGAAATAACTTTTGTTTTACCTTTATATTTTAAGATTAAACTTAATTCTTTTTTCACATCTCCTGATATTTTAAAATCTTCAACATAACCTTCTTCTTTTAAAATTTCAGCAATTCTTACTTTCATTTTACTTGCTGGCATTATTACACTTTTGTGTAAACGTTGGTTAGCATTTCGGATTCTTGTTAACATATCAGCGATTGTATCTATCATCATAATTAATTAGTCTCTCTTTCTATCATGAAGCTTTTCTAACCCCAGGAATTTGTCCTTTATATGCTAAATTTCTAAAGCATAAACGGCATAAATTAAATTTACGTAACACAGCATGAGGTCGTCCACAGCTTCCACAACGAGTATAACCTCTTACCTTGAATTTTGGATGGCGTTGTTGTTTAACTTTTAGTGATTTTTTGGCCATATTTCTTTCCTCCTATTTTTTAAATGGCATGCCCATTTTTTCTAATAATGCATGAGCATCGCTATTATTAGTTGCACTTGTGACAATTGTAATATCCATTCCCCGAATTTTTTTAATTTTATCATAATCAATTTCAGGGAAAATAATTTGTTCTTTGATTCCTAACGTGTAGTTTCCACGCCCATCGAAAGCATTTTTACTAACACCACGGAAATCTCTTACTCGTGGTAAAGCAATGTTAATTAGTTTATCTAAAAACTGATACATTTTTTTACCACGTAAAGTAACCTTGACTCCAATTGGCATTCCTTCACGTAATTTGAAAGCGGCAATTGAACTTTTTGCTTTCGTAACAATTGGATGTGATCCAGTAATTAACGCTAATTCATTTGTAACATCTTCGATTACTTTACTATTTTGTGCTGCATCACCAGCTCCCATGTTAACGACAATTTTTTTAACAACAGGAACTTGCATAATTGATTGATAACCTTGCTCTTTGAATAACTCTTTAACAATTACATCTTTATATTTTTTTTCTAAATTAACATTCATTATTAACAATTATTCCTTTCTTTAAGCCAAATGAGCTTTTGATTTACGAGCAATGCGAACTTTTTTACCACTATCAGTAATTTGATAACTAATTTTAGTGATTTCCTTTTTGTTCTTTGGATCAATTAATGCAACATTTGAAATATGAATTGAAGCAGGAACTTGTTGAATTCCTCCTTCGGTATTATCTTGTGAAGGTTTCACATGTTTAATATTCGTAATTCCTTCAATTATAACACGATTTTTTTCGCGTAAAACGCGGATGATTGGTCCTTCTGTTCCTTTGTGTTTTCCCGTCACAACTTTAACTAAGTCACCTTTTTTAAATTTAAATTTACTCATAACTTAGCCTCCTATAACACTTCTGGCGCTAATGATGCGATTTTTCCAAAACCAGCATCCTTAACTTCACGGGCGATTGGACCAAAAATACGTGTTCCCCGTGGGGTTTTATCATCTTTTATTAAAACTACTGCATTTTCTGAAAACTGAATTTGTGTTCCATCGGTTCTTTTTAGTCCGCGTTTTGTACGAACAATAACTGCCTTAACAATTTGGCCTTTTTTAACAATTCCACCGGGAATGGCTTTTTTAATGGTACATACAACAATATCCCCAATATTAGTAAACTTACGTCATGAACCACCCAAATTTTTAATTACTAACACTTCTTTTGCACCGGAATTATCGGCAACTTTTAATCTTGATTCTTGTTGGATCATTTACTTTTCCTCTTCTTAATTAACCAATTGCTTTTTCAATAATTTCAATTAAACGGAAGTGTTTGTTTTTTGATAAGGGACGCGTTTCCATAATACTTACTTTATCGCCAATATCGGCTTGGTTCTGTTCATCGTGCGCTAAATATTTTTTAGAATACTTAACCCGTTTTTTATATAAGGGATCATTTTTGTATGTTTCAACTAAAACCGTAATTGTTTTTTCAGTTTTATTTGAAACAACACGGCCTTGCAGCACTTTTCGATTATTTCTTTCCATTATTTTTTTCCTGTCCCTTTCTTAATTGTTTTGTCATCAGCTTTTTTTGTTGTTTTACCGGCATTTAGAATTTTATCACGATTTTCTTTTCAGTTTGCTCCATAAATATATTCAGATGCTTTTGGATCTTTTGCTTTTAAATCTAAGTCAATTTTAACGCCAGTGCCACGGCCTTTAACCGTACCAGTTGCAATTGCACTTTTCATGGCTGCTAATTTTTCTTTAGCATTAAGTTCCACATCTTTTTTTGCAGTATTAGTTCCCGTTGCTTTATTTGTTTTCTTCGACACTTCAATTTCTGCTTTAGCCGAAGTAACTGATTTAACGGTTACTGTTGTTTTATTAGTTGTTGCTGAAGCAGGTGGTTTACTTCCTACTTTTGCTGGTTGTGCTGCTGGTTCGTTCTTTTTAATTGACGATTTTACAGCAGTCTTTTTATCAACAGCTGGTTTAACAGGAGTTGATTTAACTGTTGTGGTTTTTGTTGACGCTGTTGGTGCCGCCTTAGCACTTGAAGGTGCTTTTGGTGTTGGTTTAACAGGCGCTGGTTTTACCACAGGAGTTAATGATTCGTTCGTAACTCCCTTTTTTGATGATGGTTGCGAAGGCGCTTTTGGTGCCTTCTCCGCAGCTGGTGCTGCTGGTTTGCTAGCAGTGGTTGGTAAAGATTCTTTTGTTACTTTTTCTTTTACCACAGCTGGTTTTTTCACTTCTGCGACAACAGATGGTGAAACATTATCTACTTCGTCCGTGATTTCCATTGCTTCAGTTAATGGTAAGTCCATTAAACTTGACATGTTATCTTCAGAAGCTTGTTGTTCTGACATCATTTTATCAATTTTCGCTTTGCGTTGTTTTGCAAATGCTTGTGATTCTTTTTCAATTTTAGCATATGTTTCACTCAAATTAATGTTGACATTAATTGCTGTGTTTTCACCAGCGTTTTTACGAGAAAATAAGATTGTTAAAATACGAGCAATTTGTTTTTTTAATTCACCAATGCGATGTGGTTTTTCTAAGTTCCCCATTGCTGATTGAAATCGTAAAGCAAATAATTCAGCACGTGATTCTTCTTCAAGTTTTTTTAACTCTTCAACTGATTTTTTGTTTAAATCATTCATCTTACTCTTCTCCTTTTTTTACAATCTTACATCTCACCGGCAATTTATGCATTGCTAACCGCAATGCTTCACGAGCAGTATCTTCTGAAACTCCTGCTACTTCAAACATAATAGTTCCTGTTTTAACTACTGCTACTCATTCTTCAGGTGAACCTTTCCCTGACCCCATCCGCACTTCTAATGGTTTTTTTGTTTTAGCCATGTGTGGGAAAATTCTAATTCATACTTTCCCTCAACGTTTCATATAACGTGTCATGGCAATCCGTGCTGCTTCAATTTGACGGTTTGTAATTCATGCTCCATCTAATGATTGTAATCCAAATTCTCCAAAATCAACTTTAGTATTTCCTTTTGCTTTTCCTTCGTATTTAATACGATGTGGGCGACGATATTTCGTTCTTTTTGGTAATAACATTATTTTGCCTCCTTAGGAGCAAATTGTGATTTTGGTGGATAATCACGACGATTGTGATTTGAACGATCAAAATCTCTGCGCTCAAATTTTGGTTTTTCATCACTAGTTGAAACTAAATCTTTACTTAATATTTCACCTTTACAAATTCAAACTTTAACACCAATTTGACCATAAGTTGTTAGCGCTTCCGCTAACGCATAATCAATATCACTACGTAAAGTTGCTAATGGTACCGTTCCTTCAGTATATCCTTCAGTACGAGCCATTTCAACTCCACCTAATCGTCCTGCTACGGAAGTTTTAATTCCTTGCGCACCAGCTCTCATTGCTTTTTTAATTGCTAACTTTTGCACAGTTCTAAATGATGCACGATTAACAATTTGTTCAGCAATTGTGTTTGCAACTAATTGTGCATCTGTATCAGGGTTTTTAATTTCAACAACATTAATTTTTACTTCCATTTTACGATCACAAATTGTAACTCTTACTAGTTTTACTAATTCTGCGATGTTTTTTCCCTCTTGCCCTAAGACAACACCAACACGAGCAGTTCTAATAAAGATAACAATTTCTTTTTTTGTACGCTCAATTTCAATTTTAGAAACATTAGCTCCTTTTAATTTCTTCATTAGAGCTTTTCTAATTTTGATATCTTGATGCAATCAATTCACATAATCTTGCTTTTCAGCATATCATCTTGAATCTCATGTTTTAATAACTCCAACACGTAATCCAGTTGGACTAACTTTTTGACCCATATCTTGTTATCTTCCTTTCTTATTGCTGCCCATCACTAACAATAATTGTGATGTGACTTGTTCTCTTTAAAATTTCATATGCACGCCCGTGGGCACGAGGACGGAATCTTTTTAATGTTGGTCCTTCGTTAACGAAGATTTCTTTAATAAATAAGCGATCAGCATCCAGTCCATTATTGTTAACAGCGTTTGCCACTGCTGACTTTACTAATTTTTGAACTGAGACTGATGATTTTTTGTTTGTGTTGTTAAGAATAACTATTGCGTCTCCCACTTTTTTACTACGAATTAAATCGGCAACCAATCTAACTTTTCGCGGCGATATTCGAATACTTCTTAAGTTTGCTCTTACATCCATTTATATAATACTCACTTTCTGAATTTAATTATCTTTTCTTTTTCTTATCATCGCCATGGCCACCAAATTTTCTCGTTGGTGAGAATTCCCCTAATTTATGACCAACCATATCTTCAGTAACATAAACGGGAATATGTTCTTTTCCGTTATGCACTGCAAATGTATGACCGATAAATTCCGGGAAAATAACGCTTCTTCTTGATCATGTCTTAACAACTTCTTTTTTATTTACTGCATTTAATGCTTCAACTTTTTTCTGTAAATGTTTATCAACAAATGGCCCTTTTTTAAAACTTCGTGACATTGTTGTACCTCCTTTTAAATAATCTCACTAATTCCAATATATACTTTCAACTACTGTCAATTATCTTTGACTCTAATTAGCAAGATTATTTAGTACGTCTTCTAACGATTAATTTAGTTGAAGCTTTTTTCTTATTACGAGTTTTTACTCCTAATGCTTTTTTACCTCATGGTGTCATTGGCGCTTTACGTCCAACAGGAGCTTTTCCTTCTCCACCCCCATGCGGGTGATCATTTGGGTTCATAACAGAACCACGAACAGTTGGGCGAATACCACGTCAACGGTTACGTCCTGCTTTCCCTCAATTTACTAAGCCATAGTCTTCATTTCCGACTTCTCCGATAGTTGCACGACATTCAGCTAAAACCTTGCGAACTTCACCAGAAGTTAACCGAATAGTAACATATTTACCATCATCATCTTTTCCTAATAATTGAACTGATGAACCTGCTGAGCGTGCTAATTGCCCACCTTTACCAGGGCGCAATTCTAAATTATGAAGGACTGTCCCTTCTGGAATGTTTTTTAATTTCATGCAGTTTCCAACTTTAATATCAGTTTTTTCTCCACTAATAATTTCCATTCCAACTTTAATTGTTTTTGGTGCTAAGATATATCTCTTTTCACCATCAATATAATTAACTAAACAAATAAAGGCATTACGATTAGGATCATATTCAATTGTGGCAATTTTTCCAACAATATCTTCCTTATTTCGTTTAAAGTCAATAATTCGATACTTAATTTTATGACCGCCACCTTTATGTCTTGTTGTAATAACTCCTTGGTTATTACGACCAGCGTGTCTTTTCCGAGTTTCAATTAATGATTTTTCCGGACGATCAGTTGTTAATACGGAATAATCTAATGTTGTCATATTACGACGACTCGGTGTAAATGGTTTAAAACTCTTAATTGGCATTTTTATTTATCCTCCTGTTTCGCCAATAAACAGTCCCAGATAGTGTTTCCTGGAATTATTTATTTTCTCCTAATAAATCTAATTTTTCTCCTGGTTTTAATTTAATGATTGCACGTTTTGTATACGTTGTTTCTCCAGCAAATTTTCCCATTTTCTTTTCTTTGGGATCATAATTAATAACATTAACTTTTTCAACCTTTACTTCAAAGATTTTTTCAAAAGATTTTTTAATTTGAACTTTATTAGCAGCACGTGCTACTTCAAAAGTGTATACACCATCAGCCATATTACGATATGTTTTTTCTGATAAAATTGGTTTTTTAATAACATTAGTAATATGCATTATGCGTACACCTCCTCAATTGCTTTAATTGCTTGTTCTGTTACTAATAACTTGTTGGCATTTAGTAAATCATAAATATTTATTCCAGTTGATGCAATTATATTTACTTTTTTAATATTACGTGATGATTTGAAGTTAACTTCATCACCTTCAGTTGTAATGATTAATAACTTCTCATCACTAACTTTTAAATTATTTAAAACTTCAACCATTGTTTTTGTTGAAGGTTGTTCAATTCCAAATTGATCAATAACCACTACATTTTTATCCTGTGCTTTTAATGATAAGGCTGATTTAATTGCTAATCTTCTTACTTTTTTATTAACATGTTTTAAGTAATTTTTTTCTGTAGTTGGACCAAATACAATCCCTCCACCTTTTCATTGTGGTGCTCTAATTGACCCCTGGCGAGCACGACCAGTACCTTTTTGTCTTCAAGGTTTTCTTCCCCCACCAGATACTTCAGTTCTTGTTTTAGTTTTGTGTGTACCCTGACGCATTGCGGCTTGTTGCGCCACAACAGCATCAAACATTGCTTGTTGATGTGGCTCAATACCTCAGATCTTGTCATTTACACTAATTTCTTTAACGCTACTTCCTTTCGCATCAAGTACTTGTAATTTCATTCTAAAATTCCTTTCTACAAAACTATTCTGTCACTGATGCTGGTGCATCAGTTGTAGGTGCCGATTCAACAGGTGCTTCAGCAACTACCTCAACTGTTTTTTCTGTTTTAATTTCAGGTTCTGGTGTTTTTGGGTCCACAGTTCTTTTAAGTAGTTCTGTTAGTGTGTTTGGTGTTAAACCTTTAATTGTTTCTTTAACAACTACAAACTGTTTTTTTGGTCCTGGAATTGAACCCTTTACTAATAAGGCATTTTTTACAGTATCAATTGCAATTACTTCCAAATTTTGAATTGTTACTTGTTCAGTTCCCATATGTCCGGACATTTTTTTTGATTTTAAAATCCGGTTTGGGGCAATCGCTCCCATTGAACCAACGCCACGATGGTATCCTGACCCATGGCCCATTGGACCACGTGAGTAATTATGTCGCTTAATTGAACCTGTAAATCCTTTCCCTTTTGAAGTTCCGGTTACATCAACGAATTCCCCAGCAGTAAAGATATCAGCTTTAATAATATCGCCAGAATTATAGCCATCCATGTTTCTGATTTCTTTAACGAAGCGCTTAGGTGTTGTATTCGCTTTTTTAAATTGTCCTTGGTTTGGTTTTGAAACCAAGTTAATTCTTTTATCTTCGACAGCTAATTGAAGTGCTTGATAACCATTTTTTTCTTTAGTTAACACTTGTAAAACAACATTAGGTTGTACTTCAACTACTGTAACTGGTATTAGTCTACCATCGGTAGCAAAAATTTGTGTCATACCAATTTTGCGTCCTAAGATTCCTTTCATTTCTTTCCTCCTTGAAAATGCGTCATGTATATCTTGTTTATAAATTAAATTTAAGAACGGTTATTTATTTCATTTCAATTTCAACACCACTTGGCAATTGGACACGTTTTAAAGTATCAATTACTTTTGGGCCATCAGGATTAATGATATCAATAATTCTTTTATGTGTTCTCATTTCAAATTGTTCTCTTGAATCTTTGTATTTATGAGTTGCACGTAAAATAGTAATGATTTCACGATCAGTTGGTAAAGGAATCGGTCCTTTAACTTTTACTCCTGCGGCTTGGGCTGCTTCAATGATTTTTTGAATAGATTGGTCAACCACACGGTGATCATAACCTTTTAATTTTATTCTCATTTTAGTTTGAGCCATTACTTTTCCTCCTAATTTATTTATATTTTTTGTGTGGACATTGACAACGCCTATCAGTGTATCAAAGATAGACCATAAAATTTGTTTCCACAAATATACATGCTAGTTCATTTTATTGGATAACTTTCAATAATGCAAGTGCTTTTTTAAAAAATAATAAAAAAATAATAAAATTAAAGTCCACATTTCCCCTGCCCAACCTCAGAAAAAAATATTATCTTACCTTTTATTCTTTTTTTAATATCGTTATAATTATTATTGTACAGAAGTAACAATTGATGAGGAACAAAATGGCAAATAAAAAAGACGATAAAACCATCAGATGAAAAAAATTGAAAGTTGCTAAGATCGCTTTACATTATCAAAAATTTCAAGAATTCAAAGCACAAATGGCTAAAACTGAACTTGATAATTTAGAACGTAAAACATCACGCAGCCATGAAGTATACCGTAAAACAAGAAAAAAAATGAAACTTGATAAGAAAAAGATAATTGATAAAAATAATCCAATGTATAAAATCTTACTAAAAGCTCAGAAAAAAAATAATCAATTAAAAAAACTAGCTTTTAATAATAATGATCCTGATTATATTGATGTTAATAATATGACTGTATCTGATCGTGTTAAAATTGTTAAATTAGCAAAAAAGAATAGTCCACAATATCGACAGTTATTATTAGAAAAAAATACAACTGGTCTTTCTGAATTAGCCCGCAAAAGAAAAATTGAACTGATGACACAAGTAACACAATTAAAAAAAAGATCCAAAAAATAAAAAGTATAAAATGACCCTTTTATACTTTTTATTTATGATAAACTTCGTTGTTAATAATTTTAAAACCACGATAAATTTGTTCTAATAAAATTAACCGACATAATTGATGTGGTAATGTTATTGCTCCAAAGCTTAATTGAAAGGTAACTACTGTTCCAATTGTAAGATTAAAACCATGGCTACCACCAATAATAAACATTAACTTTGCTTTTTTAAAATCTTTAACATCTCTTAATAAACTCGCAATTTTTTCACTTGATAATTGTTGACCATGCAGGGCTAACAACACTTTATAATAATCCGGATAATCTAAGATTTTTTTTATCACTAATGCTGTTTGCTCATTAATTGCTACTTGTTCATTTTTATTAAAAATTTCTTTTACTTCAATAATTTCTATTTTAGCATAATGTTTAATTCGTTCTAAAAACATCATGCACCCATTTATTAAAAATGTTTTGTCTAACGAACCAACTGTTAAAATTTTAATGTCCATAACTATTATTTTGTCATTGAATCAACATTAATATATCATTTTAAGTCAGGGAAAGTATAATCTGATTTTAATGGTGGAAATTGACCTTCTTTTTTAATTTTTTTATCTTCATCAGCTGTTAATATACCATCTTTATCATCTTTCTTAACATAACCTAATGCCATGCTAATATTTGGATCAATATTAAGACCTTGAATTTTAAAATCATAATCATGGTAATCATCATTTTGTAACTTACTAAAATCATAAAAATCATAACTAAGGAAAAATCATTGATGGGCATATGTCGGATTATCACTACTACTATTTGGATTTTTATAAACTAAATAATTAGCATAAGCAACTAATTTATCAATTGTCGCTGAAAAAGTAAATCGGCTATACTCTGCTTGAAATTCAAAACGTATTGTCACATTTGGAATTGTCACAGCAAGATAACGAGCTGATTGATAACCACGATTTTCCTTAATTTGGTCAAATCCTTTATTATAATTGTTATTTGGATCATTTAATCAATCTAAAATTGTTGCAACGGGCGCAAGCGTTTTTAATGATGGTGGCGTATAAGGCGCTGTCTTACTACCTCATGTCCGCTCTTTCACTCAATCTTTATTCCCTGCTTTTTCGGCATTACCTGTCATCGAAACCAAATTCTTATTGGCACGATCTAAAATAGTTGGATTTTCATTTGCCACTAAAGCTATTTGCGTATAATATGAATCGAAACTAGTTGAATAATTATTAAAGAATTCTTTCCATATTTCTTTTTGATTAATTTTTTTTGTATTATCAAAAGGATCGGTTCCATCAGTTTTTGCTGATGCAATAATATTATCTTTTTGTCCTTGTAAAGCTGCTCCAACTTGTTCAGGTGATCAGTTTGTACTCTTGCCAGTTGTTTTACTATTATCTTTCGTTAAATTTATTCCAGCCAAAAATGGATTAATTGCATTATTAATTAATCCCATTTTCCCTCCTTGCAAACTATATTCATAAGGAGCTCCCGTTTCATCTTTACCTGATTGGGCAGCATTATCAATTCCATTAACTGAATGTCCATTTGCTGTTGGCGCATGAACAAATCTTTGATTACCATTGTATATAAAAACAGGTAATGGATTTCCACGGGGTGTTTGATTACAAGCAACAAGAGAAGTTGTTGATGTTGTAATTAATGTTGTTGCTGTAAAAAGTGATAATAACTTACGCATTTTGAACCTCTTTTTCTAAATATTTATTTAATATATTTACATCTATAAAATGTTAACCTAAAATTTAGCATTTTGCAAACCATAATCGGCAAATGAACCATGTTTTTTTACAAATAATAATTCAACATTTCCAGTTGGTCCGTTTCGATGTTTTGATAAAATTAATTGTGCTTTTTCGGTTTCTAACGGTGATTCGGAATTATTAAGGTCATGTGCAGCATAATATTCTTCCCGAAATAAAAACATAATAAGATCAGCATCTTGCTCAATTGCCCCAGAATCACGTAAATCCGACATAATTGGACGTTTATCTTCTCGTTTTTCAACTGACCGTGATAACTGTGACAAACAAATAATTGGAATTTCTAATTCACGGGCTAAAGCTTTTAACTGACGGGAAATAGTGGATACTTCTTGTTGTCGTGAATCACCAAAATGTGTACCAGTACTTAATAATTGTAAATAATCAATTACTACTAATCCTACTTCGTTTTCACGGCATAATTTGCGAAGTTTTGACTGTAACTCAATCACTTTTAAACCTGGAGTATCATCAATAAATAATTTAGTTCGCTTTAAAAAATCAGCTGCCTTAGTAATATTTTCTCAATCGCGGGTCTGCAACCCCTTCCCTGTCCGGACTTTTGATGAATCTACTGTTGAATAACTTCCAATCATCCGTTGAATTAATTGTTCAGCTGGCATTTCAACGGAAAAAATAGCAACTGCTTTTTTTGATTGTGCCGCAGACTTAACCGCAAAGTTTAAGGCCAAAGCCGTTTTTCCCATTGATGGTCGCGCTGCCAAGATAATAAAATCTCCTTTTTGAAAACCCGAAGTCATACGATCTAAATCACGAAAGCCACTTGGACTACCCGTTAGCATCTCACCAGAATTTTCTAATAATTCAATTTTCTGTAAAACTTTATCAACCTCATCAAATGATGTTTTAAATAAGTTTCCTTTCCGTTCTTTTTTGACATCTAAAATTTCTTTTTCTGCTTTACTAACAACTTCATCAATTGGCTGATGGCTATCAATTTCCCGATGAATATTAACAAGAACTGCATTCAAACGGCGAACAGTAGTATTTTTAATAATAATATCTAAATATTCTGATAAATTTGCATCAGTAGTATATGTTTGGAATAAATCTGTTAAGAATTCAATTCCCCCAATTTTACTTAACACATTATTTTTTAACATATAGTTACTTAATGTTGTAATATTAATAGCTAACTTTGCCAAGAATTGTTCTTGTAAGGTTTTGAAGATAACTTTATAATTCATTACCGTAAAATCTTCTTCTGTTAAAATCGAAAAAACTTCTTCTGCTGCCGTAATTGAATGAGCAATAATTGCTAAAACATTTTTTTCCGCATCATTAATAACATTAATCTTATTTAACTCTTTTTTAGTTAAATTATCCATTACCTAACTCTCCTTTTTTTCAACCATCACTTTTAATGTTGCAATTAAATTAGGAGCTAATTTAATCTTTAAATAATGCAACCCAAAACTTGTTAAATTATTATTATCAACAAACTTCTTTTTATCAATTTTCAAATTAAATTCTTTTGCTAAACGATCCTCAATTTGAGTTAATGATATCGAGCCAAAAGTTTTATTATCATGAACTTTTAATTTAAAATTTAATGTTAATTCTTCTAGTGCTGTTTTTAAAGCTTCTAGTGTTGCACGCTTAGCTGCTAGTGCTGCCACTTCCGTTGACAAAACAACATTTAGTTTCGCTAAATTAGCTGGTGTTGTTGGAATGGCAAATCCTTCCTTAATTAAATAATTCTTAGCATAACCATCGGAAACTTCAATAACATCATTAACTTTGCCTTTACCCTTAACATCTTTAATTAAAATAACTTTCATCATAATCACCTATTAACAATTATATAGGAAAACTATCCTAAAAAAGATTTCTTTTGTCATTTTAAAAGAAAATAATAAAAATAAATTATAATATTGTTTAATCAATGTCTAATAAATATAAGCATAAAACAGCTTTCTTAAAAACTTTATCTAAGCGTTTTTCTGCATCAGAGTCTTCTTGATATGTCAATGAATTTCGATATTTTGTGTGCTGTAAAAAACTAAAAATATCATATTCTAACTTCGGATTAAATTCTTTAATTTCCGCACGTTTTTCTTCTAACAATGGTAGTAACTTGTCTAACACTGTTAGTTTTGCCCCAATGTCACCATTATTTGCAAAATATTCCGTAAAAATTGCTTCCTTATTAATTTCTTTATCTTGATTGTTACCAACATTAAATGATCTTTTTGCGTTATATTGTGATTTTATATTTAATTTTCTGTCAGAACCTAAATGATTTTCCTTGATTTCAAAACGTTTAACCCGGCAACCATTGCTAATCATATCAATAATTCCCATATTAAATCAGTCTAATAATTCATAGATTTTAATTGGATAATTAGCAAACGCAACTGACTTATAATTATTTAAAGCCCTAATATTTGACCGATCAGTTTCTGATGACAAATTAACAATATTCAAAGTATATTCACAAAATTTTAATATTACTGAGTCTTTTACAAAAAAAATATCAATTTGATCATAAATTACAGCATAATTTTTTTGTTCTTTTTTATGATGTGATTTCTTATTTGAATTTAATTTCAAATTATTAATTAAATCAATATTATAAGGTTCTTCAGCAATTCCCAATTCATGTAAAATACTATTTATCTCTAAATTAATATTAAAAAAAATAACTGCTTTATCAACATTCATTCCAAACAGTTTAGTCGACGAATTATCTAACGATGTTTTAATAAATTGATCATTAACCATCACTGCTCAATCAGATAAGATTTCCTTAAAATTTGTTAAAAAATATGTATACCTTTCATTCTCATTTTTATCAAAAATTGACATACTTCACCCCTAATTATATTTTTATATTAATATTATTATACCAAAAATGGAAGTAATTAAATCATCCTCCCCTTAAAAATTCCTGAAGTTTTTACAAACCCTTTTTAATTAATATAAATTATTATTCAGTTTTTAAAAATCTATAAATTAAAAAAACATATCATAAAATCTGATATGTTTTGTTTATTTTTAGATTAAATATATTTGAAATGGTGGACCCGAACGGGATCGAACCGTCGACCCCCTGCGTGCAAGGCAGGTGCTCTCCCAGCTGAGCTACGGGCCCAAAATTAGAAAAAATGGTCGGGCTAAATGGACTTGAACCATCGACCTCACCCTTATCAGGGGTGCGCTCTAACCAACTGAGCTATAGCCCGAAAACCTAAATCATTATAACATTAATTTTGTTTAAAAAACAACCATAAAATTAAAATATTTCTTTAATTTTGTCGAAAACTCTTGATATTTATAGAATATATCTAATTTTAGGTATATTTTTAATATATAGAGGTAAATAATTGATGGAAAAAATAATTACAGAATTAAAAAACAGTTTTACAGATGATCAATTTTTAGAATTTGCTGAAAAAATAAAAAAAGAAGCAGAAGTAATCAAAAAACAAAAACGTTTAAATGAAATTGATCAAAAATTTAGAGATAAAGGCATTATATGTCCTGATTGTAAATCTTATCATTGTGTTAAAAATGGTCATAATCCCGAAGGAAAACAAAAATATTTATGTAAAAAATGTCGTGCTAGTTTTGATGCTTTTCGTCATCATTTTACTTATTGAAGTCATTTAAATTATGAACAGTGAAATTTATTAATTCAAATTTCATTATTAGGACAATCTAGTAAAATAATTTCCCGTTTTATTAAAACAACACCAAAAACTGCTTGATATAATCGTCAAAAATTAATGCAATCAAAACAATTAGAAAATACTCAATTAAAATTTAAAAAATTAAATGGTCAAATCCAAATTGATGAAACTTTTATTAAAGAAATCCATAAAGGTAATTTTAAAGATAAATTTGATAAACGAAAAACTCATCTTGATCCATTTTCAACTAATACCAAATGCTGTATTCAAATGGTAGTTGATAGCAATAATAATATTTTTGTTCAATCCACCAATACCAAACGATTACAAAAACAATGAATTATTGAAAATATGAATAAGCAATTAATTAAAGAAAAATCAATAATTATTTCTGACATGCAACCATTATATTTATTAGTAGCAAAACAAACAAATTCTACTCTATATTCTACCAAAACTAGTACAAACCCTGATACTAGTTATCGAAAGTTAAATAAGATTAGTAAATTACAATCGAGTCTTAAAGAAGCCTTAATTCATTATCATGGTTTGGGTTTCACTAATATTCAAAATTATTTAAATCTATGAAAATGAAAATACCAACATAAAGGTTTAACACCAAAACAACAATCAACGGTATTATATTTTAACGTTTAAAAAATTTAAAGCAAAATCATGATCTTAAACAAAATTATTTTTCAAATTGTCATATTGATGATTTTTTTATTTCATCAAGAGTTTTCGACAAAATTAAAGAAATATTTTAAAAAAATAATATAACTACTTTAAATCTTACTATCTAATTTAAATTTTCGAAATATCTCTAAAATTAAAAAAGCAATTTAAATTGCCTTTTATTCTATAATTGAATCTAACTCTTCAATATCATTTGCATTTTTTCGATTTGATTTTTTCTGATTTTGTTTTTCTAACTTTGCTTGTATTTTTGCTAACTTTGACTCTTCTTTTGCTAAACGCTTTGACTCTTCTTTTGATATTTTTGCATAGTGATTAAGATCATCATTAATAAAACTAAAGAAATCATCATCATTTAAATCAATTGGATTTACTTGCGGTGTTGAATGCTGTTGTGCTGTTAATTCCTGTTGTGGTTGAAATTGTGTTGTTGAATGCGGTTGCGATTGCGATACCGCATCATTTACATAAACCGGAGGTGTCATAAATGCTTGTTCATAATATGTTGTTTTCTCTGGCGAACCTTGATTTTGAATTGGCTGTTGTTCTGGAAGAACAACTTGTTGTTGTGAAGAGTTAGCAGCTTCAGTTGTATTATTAACCGGTAATATCGGTTCTTGTTGCGCTGTCGGAAAACCTTGTTGACCTAATGAATGATGTTCTTCTTCATTAGTAGCAAATGTTTGTTGCTCCAAAGTGGTTTCATTTAAAGCAGCAGCTAGTTGAACATTATTATATTCTTCCAATTGTCCATCTGATTGTGAACTTACTTCTTCAGGTTGCTGTGTCCTTATATTATTTTCCGGTTCATTATTATTTATAATAACTTCTGATGTTCTAAAATTATCCCCGGTAGCCTTAAAATTTTGCTTACTTTGATGTTCATTTTCTTCAACATTATTTTTTACAAAATCATTGCCCCTTCTATTGCCTTGGTACTTTTTTTCGGTAGATTTTTTTCTATAATAATCTTCTTCTGAATGTTCATTATAACCACAAGTACATCCTCCACCGCAACTATTTTGTGGTCAATTGTTTTGATACATACTTGGGTGCATTCCTGGATGCATACCCATTGGAGGAACTTGAGGCATCATTTGATAAAACGGATATGATGTTTGAACTGGTTGTTGAATTGGAGCTGGTTGTTGAATAAAAAAAACTTGTGGTGAAATACCACTAGCACTAGGATATGGTGTCAGAACTTGTTGCGGTTGTGGCACATATTGTGGTGCTGTTGAATATGCATTTGCAGGAGAAAATGATGATGGCAATGTTAGTGTACTAATAAACACTTCAGCATCACGACGACTTCTAAATAATGCTATTTCACTGTTGGTATCATGTGACTTCACTAAATATCCTTCTTCATTTGGTAAGATATAAAAGCCATTATTCATTACTACACCTCATTTACCCTATCTTTTACCCATACTTTACTATATATATTATATCATAAAAAAATAAATAATATATAATAGCATATTTATTTTTCGATTAATAGATTATGTCAGTAAAAAATGAAAATTAATATTTAATTTTTTTTAAACATAAACCATATGGTTTTGCACAATATTTTGTTGTTTTTCCAACAGGCGGATAATTTAAATCTTTTTGCAATTGTTCTAAACTAATTTTGTTCCAATAACAGGCTAAAATATTCTGGGTCAACATTCGAATTTGATAACGAATAAATCCCTTTGCAATAAAATGAAATTCAACCTTTTTTGTTTTTGTTCGTTTAACATAAATTTTAGTAATTGTCCGATGCGTTGCAATTTCTTCTCCTTCTTTTACCCCAGAAAAATAAGCAAAATTATGCTCACCAACAAATATTTGACTAATCTGATGTAATTTTTTAACATTTAATAACTTATCAACTTTTAATTCATAACGATGATTAAAAAGATCATAAGTATTATCGTTAATTGTATAAACATATTCTTTTATTTTCGTCATACGAACACTAAAATCACTTGCAACAACTTGATAACCTTTAATATTGATATTAGGTGGCAAACTTTTACTAATTGTTTTAATAAAGAAAGCATTATTTCGGGGTTGAAAGGGGATTTTAACTAATACTTTTTGATCACACGCATGAACTCCAGCATCTGTTTTACTTGCCCCTAGTGTTCAAATTGCTTGTTGACAAACACGAAAAAATGCTTTCTCCAATTCACCTTGAATTGTCTTCACATTTTTTTGCTTAACTCACCCACTATAATCATAACCATCATATTCAAGTGTAAGTAATAACGATAACATTATAATCCTAAAACAAAATTATCAATATGAGGAATACGAATTTGTAAGAATCCAGTTGGGATTTTACCAAATGTTCAACCATTTGTTCCTCAATATGTAACCTCATAAAAAGTTTGATATTGTCCCATCGTTGCTGATTGCGCAATAATAATACTTGCTGCTCCAACACCGAAAATAAATAATAAAATGTCTAGAAAATGGACACTATAATGACGGTAACGTGTTCTTTTAGCATGCGGGTCATATCCCCGTGCATCCATTGCATAAGCCAAATCTTCTGCTTTTTGAAAAGCAGATACTAATAATGGAATAATTAAAGCAGTTGTCGATTTAATTTTATCTTTAAAATGACCATTTCGAAAATCAACTCCCCGTGAAGCTTGGGCCTTCATAATTCGCCCTGCTTCCTCAATTAAAGTTGGAATCATTCTTAATGCAATTGAAATAATAGTTGATAAAATATGCACTGGAAAACGAACTAATTTTAAAGGACTCAATAAATCTTCTAACGCCAATGTTAAATCCAAAGGTTGTGTTGTTGCTGTTAAAATTGTTGTAATTAAAATCATTAAATAAATCCGACAAGCCATATATAAGGCATTAAAAACAGCTTTTTCGGAAAAAGCAAATCAACTCTTACCACCAGCCGCAGCAGGGCCACTTGCCGTTGGTTTTCCACCTCAATGTCAACCAATATAACCATCAGTGACTAAAAAACAATTAATTAATAATAAAACAATAAACATAAATAAAATTGGTTTTAATAATTTTACTAATAATCGTGGGGGCAATTTTGCTAAAAAGAACAACGTAAAAATAGTTAATCCTAAAATCGCATAACCAGTAAAACCAGTTGAAAAAAAGATTGATATCATTAATGATAACAACATAAATAATTTTACCCGTGGGTCCATGCGATGGACAACCGAGTTATAAGCAATATATCGTCCAAATGATAAGCGCATCTTGTTACCCCTTTCTTTTTTGTCCTTTACGGCGAATAATTTCTTTTGCTAATTCATCAATATTTCGAATGTCAGCATCTGTTAAATCAAGACCCTTTTCTTTTAATTGATAAATTAAATTATAAATCTTTGGTGGTTCAATTAAAAGTGTGTGTAATAAATCTTTGTCTTTAAAAATTTCAAACGGAGTTCCAATTTTAATAATTTTTCCCTCTTTTAAAGCCACAACTTCATCTGCAATTTCTAATACATGATCCATATTATGTGTAACTAAAACAATTCGTTTATTTTGTTCTTGGTTAATCCGGTGGAACAACTTAATAAAGTCTTCTTCTCCTTCTGGATCTAAGCCCGCTGTTGGTTCATCTAAGATTAACGTATTTCCTTCCATTGCTAAAATTCCTGCAATGGCAACTCTTCGTTTTTGACCCCCTGATAAATCAAAGGGCGAGCGTTCTAAATAATTTAACGGTAGTCCAACCATTTCTAAATATTTCTTAGCATTTTGCCGCGCTACTTCTTTGTTTTCTCCCAAATGAACTGGACCAAACATAATATCTTTTTCAATTGTTTCTTCAAATAACTGATATTCTGGGAATTGAAATACCAAACCAATTGATTTTCGTAATTGTTTAATATTTTTAATTCGTTTTTGCTTTGCTTTAATAATAAAACCATTTGCATCAACAACGCCTGTTGTTGGAATTAATAACCCATTAATATGCTGAATTAAAGTCGATTTCCCACTTCCTGTTGAACCAATAACAGCCGTAATTTTTCCGGGTTTAATAACTAAATTAATAGCTTCTAATGACTTATACTCATATGGTGTTTTTGGAGCATAAACATAAGAGACATCGGTAAATGTGATATCAATATTTTGCAAAGCCTCAATTTTATTTTTATGTTTTACTTTTGACATATTTCATCCACCAACTCTCTAAGATCTAGCGTATTTTTAACATTTAAGCCATTCAAGCGTAAACTATCAATTACTCTCAAAACAAAAGGCACATCTAAATGAATTGATTTTAAAAATTCCTCATCATATAAAACCTCATGTGGTTTCCCACATTTAGCCATTCGACCTTTGTTCATTACAATAACTTTATCAGCATTTAAAATTTCATCCATATCATGTGTAATTGAAATAATTGTTTTCTCACGTGATTTCTTTAAATCAACCATAATTTGTTTAATTTCTTTTCGTCCTTTTGGATCTAACATACTTGTTGCTTCATCAAAAATAATAATATCTGGTTCCAGCGCTAATGCGGAAGCAATTGCCACACGCTGTTTTTGCCCTCCTGATAGCATTAATGGTTCATGGTCAAGAAAATTAGTCATCCCAACTTTTGCCGCAGCATTATCAATAATACCTTGCATATCTTTTTGTGCTATTTGGCGGTTTTCTAACCCAAAAGCAATGTCATCGCGGACAGTTGATCCAATAAATTGATTATCTGGATTTTGAAAAACAATTCCTAAGAATTTACGAATTCCAGTAAGCGTTGATGAATGAAGTTCATTCCCAAAAATTTCAATTTTACCTTTTTGAGGATGTAAAACACCAATAATAATCTTACTAATTGTTGATTTTCCACTCCCATTATGGCCAATAATAGTTACATATTCACCGTGTTTAATTTCAAAACTAACTCCATCAACGGCATTAGGATGATTTTCACGGTACCGAAATTCAACATCAGTTAATTTTAACGAAATATCATTTAGTTTCTCTAATTTTGAAGTTGTTTTTCTTGTTTTTTTTGCCATTTTTACTCATCCTTAATGTTAATTACATAATAGTATAATTATATATTAATATTTTTAAATATTACTTGAAATTTTATCTTTCCAATTTCATTTTTAATTATATATAAATATTATAAATACACAATAAAAAACTTATTTTTACCAAAAATAATTATCAGCGTCCACCATTATTAAAATCATTATCATCTAAATCAATATTTTGGATATAAACATCCCGTGGTTTCGCCCCATTTTGGGGGCCAATAATTCCATTTTCTTCCAACGCATCAATTAATCGACTGGCACGATTATAACCAATTGAAAATTTCCGTTGTATTAATGATGTCGATGCCTTCTGATTTAAAATTACAAAACGCTTAATTTCACTATACATTGGGTCAATATCTTCTCCCTCATTGCCGCCACCTTGATCATTAGTCTGTTCAATATTTAAGAATTCTTCATCAAAATCAGGTTCTTGTTGGGCATGACAAAATTCAACTAAACGCTGAATTTCATCATCAGAAATAAACGCTCCTTGGGCACGAGTAGGAATATTTTGACCAGCAGGAGCATATAACATATCACCATATCCAATCAATTTTTCGGCCCCACCTTGGTCTAAAATTGTTCGAGAATCAATTCCTGAAGCAACGGAAAAAGAAATTCGCGATGGAATATTTGTTTTAATAACACCGGTAATAACATCTGTTGATGGGCGTTGTGTTGCAATAATCATATGAATCCCTGCTGCGCGGGCTAATTGGGTGATTCGCATTATTGAATCTTCAATATCTTTTCCTGCTGTCATCATTAAATCTGCTAACTCATCTATAACAACCACAATGTATGGTAAGCGTTCTTTTGGTGAAACTTTATTATTAAATGTCTCAATATTTCGAACACCACGTTCTGATAGAATACTATAGCGTCGTTCCATTTCCGCAATAATTTTTTTCAAAGCCGCATTCGCAAATTTCGTATCAGAAATAACCGGAGCTAATAAATGCGGTAAATTATTGTAAACAGCTAACTCAACTTGTTTTGGATCAATTAATAATAATTTAACTTCTGATGGTTTTGTTCGTAATAATAACGATGATAAAATTGTGTTAATACAAACAGATTTTCCACTTCCTGTTGATCCTGCCACTAATAAGTGCGGCATTTTGTCTAATTCCACAAAAATAATTTCGCCATTAACACTCCGCCCAATTCCAACTAATAACTTTTTATTTTGTTTTTCTAATGGGACACGTTCCATAATTTCCCGTAAAGTTACTTTATTACTAATTTCATTAGCAATTTCAATCCCAACCGCTGATTTACCTTGAATTGGTGCTTCAATACGAACATTTTGTGTTGCTAAAGCATATTTTAAATCATTTTCTAAATTCATAATTTTATTAACTTTAACCCCTGGTTGCATTTGAACTTCAAATTTCGTAATTGTTGGCCCAATGTTAACGCCCTGGACACTTGCCGCAATGTTAAATTGATGAAAAACTTCATTAATTTTGACCGCCTTATTTTGAGCCGCAACTTTATTACGTTCATTATTACGACGATTATCTGTTTTTGGTTGTAACAACCCTAAATTTGGTAATTTATAATGCGGGTTATTATAACTGTTACGACGCGGTGCCGCTTGGTTAATTTTTTTGTTCACTTCAATTGTTTTTGGTTTTGGCCCACGCCGTTGTTGCCCTGGCATTCCAAAATTATTTCTATTCATTACTGGTTTCTCATAAGGTGGATAATACTCTGACTGATAAGACTCGGCTTCATTAAAAATTGGCTGATTACTTTGTCGATGATAAATGCCATCATCATTGCCACTACTTGAATCATATTCTTCATAGTCTTGCGATGATGATGTGCTAAAATTTTCAAGCTGAACTTGGTCATCATAAAATGACGTTTGTTTAACCTGATTTGGATTAAGATTACGATTAATTTTCCCAAATGGGGTAATATTTGTTTCAGAATTTAGTTTATCACGGGCAACATCAATATTAATATCTTTGCCATAAGTAGAGCTATAAACTGGTAAATCTTCAATATTTTTATTAAAATAATTATTCTGCTGACGATTACGCGGTTGAATATATTGTTCTGGCATTGACTGTTTTTTTGATTGTGGTGGGGGCGATGCCGGAGAATAATTATTAAACTTATCCGATTTCAATCCTGCTTGCATTGCTTCTTCTTCATCAAAACGGACATAATTTTGTCTACTTTGTTTCTTTCCAACAAAATCATCATTAATTAAATCATCAATTAATCTTTGATCATGCAATGCAGTATAAGATGGCATTTGGATAGTAATATCAGAAACTTCAGTTGTATGCATTACTTGCCGCGCTGAAAACAATTCCTCATCCGGAATATTAAATGATTGGTAAATATTTTGTTTTTGCCGGCGATTAGCACTTAATCGTGAAACACGCAATCCGTGTTTTTGCCGCGGGCTTTTTGATAAAAATAATCCTAACATTGTTCCAGTTGTTACTCAACTACTTCATAATAAAAAAGCTAATAAACAAAAAATTAGTGAACCAAAAATAGTTGTATAACTAAAAATACCGGCAAGAAAATTACCAATAATACCTCCACCAGCATATAAAGTAATCCAAGCACCATTAAAACCAATAAAACTAATTGGATGGTTCGGATTCGAATTAAAAACTGAAGCATCTTGTCAGTGTTCAAAATAATTATTTATAACTTTCAAAAAAACGGTTTTATTGAAAAAAGCAATTTGACCATTAGCATATTGATAAATCAACAAAATACTACTTACCAATCAGCATGATAAAATTATAAAAGTAATAATCATTCAAAATACTCGCCGTTTTAATTTAATCCGCACCCCAATAAAAATGGTAACACCCAATACTAAGCATACTAAATATAATAAATACTTAAATCAGCCAAAAGCAAAAGTAAATAACACATCATCTAAAAATTGCCCAATTAAAGTAATTCGGCCCACCGCTAAAATTGTAAAAAACGTAAGCAATAATGCGCCAATTCCTCACCCGACTGAATCATTTCGGCGATGCTTTTTTTCGACTTTTAAGATTGCAGTGTTCTCATTCTGATCATTTAAAAGGTGATCATCATAAGATTTCTTTTTCATGGTGCAGCCCCCCTAAAATCCTAAATATTTAAAAATTACTTTAAATATGACCATACATTTAAAAAGCTTCAAATATTTATCTACTATAAATATATCATAAAATTAAATTTCATTCACAATTGCTAAAATAATTGGTGTTTTTCCTGTTTCTGTTTTAACAAATGAACTAATTGTTGATCTAATTTCATTTTTAACTTCATTAACATCATACATTTCACCAGCAATAGTTTTTTTCTGATATTTTTCAATAATATCTACAATAACTTTTTGCATTTTACGAAAAATGTCGTTATTTTCTTGAATATAAATTACACCACGCATTTGTGTATCAATCAATGAAACTAATTCTTTTGTTTTACCATCAATTGAAACACCAATAATTACAACACCATCAGTTGCTAATTGCTTACGTTCGTTTAAAACAACAGCGCCAATATCACCAACACCAATACCATCAACATATAAGTCTGCCGTTTTTACTTTATTTGTTTTTCTAGTATATTCACCATCAATAAATTCAATACCATCACCATTATCAACAATAAAAATATGATCTGGATTAATTCCAGCTTCAATAGCAGCTGCTTTGGCTTGCACAAAATCTTTAAATAATCCTTTCACAGGAATAAGATATTTTGGTTTAATGATTAAACTCATTAACTTAACATCTTCATAACTTGCTGTCATTGTTCAAACTTTTTTATCTGATAAAGCAATTGTTTTTGCCACCGTACGCGCTAATTCGTCTAACACGTTAGCATGATTTAATTCGCTTCCTGGATTTGGTGGTGTAGCTAAAATAATCATATCGCTTTCTTTGATATCTAAAATATCATCATTTCCAGCCGCAATTTTAATTAAACGACTATATAAACGTTCACCACTACCAGTAACAATAATTAATGATTTTTCCTCTTTAACAGCTTCTTGCAAACCTTTAATATTAATACCGTTAAAATTTAATTTATTACTAGTAGATAGCACTTTTAATGATTCTAATAAAGTTTGTCCATAAATTCCAACTGAAATATTATTTTCTCGCACTAAATCAAAAAGTTCACTAATTTTATGTAAATCTTGATCAAAACAAGCCAAAATAATACGGCCTTCTGCTTCCTTAACTGCTCGTTCAATATAATTTTTGATTTTATGATTAGGCGCTGTATAATCGCGACGTGATGCTGTTGAAGCTTCAGTTAAAAATAATAATACCTTATTTTTAACAACAATTTGATTCAAGTGTTGTAAATCAGTTGCAAAGTTAGGATCAGCTTTAGCATCAAAAATATAATCCCCACTATAAATAATTGTTCCATCCGGGGTATGTAATGCAAAACCAAAACTATTTGGCATATTTGTTGTTGTTGAAAAAACTTCAACCTGACATGTTCCAAAATCAAGAATATCTTTCACATTAATAATTTTAAAGCATTCTTCTTTTCCACGTACTTTAAAACGTTGTAAATGGAATTTTAAAATATTACATGCTAAATTACTTCCATAAACTGGTACTGGTAATTCTTTTAACATATAAGTAAGTGCCTCTGAACATTCATCCGAAGGTTTTGTAATAAAAATCCCTTTAATACGGGCGCGATTTTCTTTTAAATAATCAAAATTTGAAATTACTACATCAATTCCTAAAATTCCCCGTTCCGGATTTTTTGTTCCTGCATCAAAAATAAAAATATCTTGTTCTACCTCAATACAATATAAATTCTTGCCACGCTCATCTAGGCCTCCAAGAGCGAAAAAACTAATTTTTGCCATAATTAAAATCTACTTCTTTCTAATTTTTCTGTTTAGTACTTATTTACATTTTATTATTTAAATGCTTTTATATTTTCTTTTTTAAATTAAATAAATGTAATCTTACTTATTATACATTAGTATTAAAAAAAACATAAATAATTAAAAAAAACTTATTGCTATTATAATAACATATTTTCAGTTAAAATAATAAAAATATTAAAAAGGATGTGAAATAATATTGAAAGCAATATTCCCCGGTAGTTTTGACCCTATTCATGCTGGTCATATTAATATTATTAAGAAAGCCAGTGTACTTTTCTCAAAATTATATGTTGTTGTAAGTAATAACTTAGAAAAAACAAAACAAACGGACATTAAAATTCGTGCCGCACAAGTTATGACTATTTGTCAGCAAATTAATCCGCACATTGAAGTGATAATTAATGATCAAATATTAACTAGTGATTTTGCAAAAAAAATAGGTGCTAACTATATTGTTCGTGGATTACGTAATAACAATGATCTAAAATACGAAATGGAATTAGCATTTGCTAATAAGAAATTAAATGAAAATCTTGAAACAATTTTTTTTGTTGCTGATTATGGTTTGACCGAGATTTCCTCAACTTTTTTAAAACAAATTAAACAATTAAAGAAATAAAAAAATGAAATTCTATCTTTGGTAGAATTTCATTTCTAGATATTTTTTAATTAAAATACCTTATCTGAATATGTTTATTTTGTTATTTTAAATTTTTACCTAACAAATTAAACATATTTTTTTTATAAATTTCAACACCTGGTTGATCAAATGGATTTATCTGTAATAAATAAGCCGACATTGCACAAGCTTTCATAAATCAATACGATAAATAACCAAACATTCTGTCATTCATTGCCTCAAATTCCAAAATAATATTAGGAACATGTCCAGTTTTGGTATGAGCAGCAATAACACCCTGTATCGCAATTGTATTGACCTCATGTAATGTTTTTCCGGCCAGATAATTTAAACCATCAAGATCTTGCTCTGCTTTTGCTAAAGTAAGGTCTAATTGAGGGTTTTTAATTTCAATAACTGTTTCAAATAAAATGTTTTTTGTCCCCTCTTGAATAAATTGACCAAGAGAATGTAAATCTGTTGAAAAAATGCATGATAAAGGTAATAATCCTTTTGAATCTTTTCCTTCTGATTCTCCGAATAATTGTTTTCACCATTCGGTAATCATCTGCATTTGTAATTCATAACTTACAAGCATTTCTGCCTTATATTTTTTTTCAGAATTTAAAATATAACGCCCAACAGCATATTTATAGGCATGATTAGTTAAATCAGGAATTAATGTGTCTTGATAAGCTTGCTGTGCACCCTTAAAAACATTATCAATGTTAATACCACTGACTAGCATTGCAAAAACTCCGACCGGAGTTAAAACGGAATATCTTCCTCCGATATCATCTGGAATTACAAAGGTTTGATAACCTGCTTCATCAGCTAATGTTTTTAATGCCCCATTCTGTTTATCAGTAATCGCAACAATTAATTTTGCCGCTTTTAAAAGGCCTTCTTTTTTTTCTAAAAGTTCCTTACATAGACGGAATGCAATTGCTGGTTCTGTTGTTGTCCCAGATTTAGAAACAACACAAATTCCAAATTTCTTGTCCTCAAGATATTTTAAAACTTGTGCTGTATAAGTTGAAGACATTGTATTACCAAGATAAATCACTTTAACTTTTTGTTGACTATATAACCCATTAATCATTTCAATCGCAGCCCGAGCGCCAAGATAACTCCCACCAATTCCAATTACTAATAAAACATCAATTTCTTTAGTTAATTGTTGTGCTGTTTGTTTCATTGCCGTCAGTTCTGCTTGATCATAATTATTTGGTCATTCAACCCAACCTAAAAAATCATTTCCTAGGCCAGTTTTATCATGAATCATATGATGAATATCTTTAACTTGTCCTAAATATTTTTCAAAAACAGTCTCATTTAACGCATTAGTAAAATTTACTTTAATCATTTTAGTAATATTGCCTGCTTTCTATCTAATAAAAATTACGTTACTTATAAAATTTAAACGTTTTATTCATTTGTTAACGAATTTATTTTTTCACGTAGTGGTTGAAAACCTGCTCCTATTTCTTGAATTTGACTGTTGTTCTTTTTCAATAGTTCAGGTCGACAGTTTTTATAACTTAATTTAACCTGTTTTTTAACTGAATCAAATTCAAGTACTTCAACCTCAACACTATCACCAACATTAACAAATTCTTTAATATCTCTTACAAAGAAATCTGAAAATTCACTAATGTGAATTAATCCAGCCGCGTCTTTTAATTCGCAAAAAGCACCGAATGGTGTAATATTTGTTATTTTAACAATAATTTTTGTCCCTTTATCATACATTATTAGTTACGTCCCCTTTCTTAAACTATGGTAATTATACAGCCTTAATTCTGAAAATCATTTTCTAAATTAGAAAATATTTTTTTGGCCATAATAAAAAGGATTACTTTATTATTTTAATAAATTAATCCGATATAATCCATTGTGCTCATTATTATCACTATTTTGTCCTGTTTGATCTGATTTTTCTTCTTTATAAGAGTCGGTATACTGACAATTTGGATAATTAGTACATGCTTTAAAACGCTGGTAACGTTTATTAAATTTTAAAATAATTTCACCAACGCCACATTCTGGGCAGGGGCCAAATTTAGGGCCCGTTTGATGAATATAACGACATTTAGGAAAACCAGAACAAGCAATAAATTTACCATATTTTCCATAGCGATACACTAAATCACGACCACATTCTGGACAATCAATTCCTGCTTTTTCAACTGGAATTTCTTCCATTAATTCCATTGCGGCTTCAATTCGTGGTTCAAATCGTTCTCAAAATTCCTTTAATAATGGTTTTGGGTCAGTCTCACCATGCGCAATAACATCTAAGCTTTCTTCAATTGTTGAAGTATAAGTTTCATTAATAATATCGTTAAAATATTCTTGTAACTTATCACTTGTTAAAATTCCTTTTTCGGTTGCTTTAATCGCTTTATTTTCGACAATAATATAACCACGTTCTTTTAAAGTGCGCATAATTGGAGCATATGTAGAAGGACGCCCAACACCAATTTCTTCTAATGTTTTAATTAATTTTGCTTCTGAATAACGACTTGGTGGTTTTGTAAAGTGCTGAATTCCAAACAATTCATTTAAATTAATGATTTGATTTGGTTTCAGTACCGGTAATTTAGCAATTTCTTCATCCTCATCTAATGCTGAACATTTTAAAAAACCATCAAACTGAACCGTACTACCTGTCATTCGAAATTCATAATTATTATTATTATTCAAAATAATTGTTTTACTTAGTAATTTAGCATTTGCCATTAAGCTAGCAAGAGCCCGATTATAAATAATTTTATATAATCGTAATTGATCACGGCTTAAATATTCTTTTGCCATTTCTGGAGTCATTATTAAATCTGTTGGTCGAATTGCTTCATGTGCATCTTGAACATTTTTTTTATTTTTGGCAGATATTTTAACTTCACCCAAATATTTTTCCCCAAATTTAATGGTAATATAATCAAAAGCATCTTGAATGAATTTATCACTTAAACGAATTGAGTCTGTTCGCGGATAAGTAATAAAACCTGTGATATTATCTTTTACCTTAATTCCTTCGTATAATTGTTGAGCAATTAAAGAAGTTTTATTTGATGCAAAACCTAATTTACTACTTGCTTCTTGTAACATTGTTGATGTTGTATGCGGATTAGGTGATTTTCGGTTTTTTTCAATTTCCTTAATTTGCATAACAACAAAATCTTTTTTTAATGCTTTCTTAACCTTTAAAACATCAGCTTCCAATTTTAACTCAATTTTCTCATCATTAAATTTGGTTAATTTAACAATCGCTTTTTTATATAATCCTTCAATTGTCCAATATTCTTCCGAAATAAAATCTTGTCATTCTTTTTCCCGTTCCACAACTAACTTTAAAGCCACAGATTGCACGCGCCCAGCAGATTTTGACTTAATCTTTTTTTGTAATAATTTGCTAAGACGAAACCCAATAAACCGATCAAGAATTCGGCGGGTTTCTTGTGACCGCACTAAATTCATATCAAGATCCGTTTGATGTTTAAAAGCTTCTAAAACAGCATCTTTTGTAATTTCATTAAAACGAACACGACGTGATTTTTCATTGCATTTTAAAACTTCATTTAAATGATAAGCAATCGCTTCTCCTTCACGGTCAGGGTCTGTTGCAAGAATAACTAAATCAGCATCTTTTGCCTCTTGTTTTAATTTTTTTACTAATTTCTTTTTCCCACGTTCCATTTTATAAGTTGGTTCAAAAGTTTCAATATCAACTCCTAAACCAAATTCCCCTTTAGTTGATAAATTTCGAATATGCCCTTCCGAAGATAACACTAAATAACCATCACCAAGATATTTTTCAACTGCTTTTGTTTTTGTGGGGGATTCCATTATTACCAGCGTATTCGCCATTTCTTTTCTCCTTTAATTGTCCGATACATCACAATAATTATTATACATAATATTTTAAAAAAACTATTTAAATTTGTTTTTTTCAAATTAAAATAGATCACGAATCTTCTCAAAAATGATATTAATTTCATTAGCAATAGTTGGCACTGTAAAATAAAGAATAGTAACAATCCCAATTAGTAATAAGATTATTCCAATAATAGTTATACTAATTCAAAAGGCTTTGGCATTAAATTTTGATTGAATCACAACCCCAAATTGCTCTTTCTTAATTTTTTTGTTATTTTCTTTTTTTATCTGATAAAAATTATTGACTAATTTATCATACTGTTTTTCCGTGAGCCCAAATTCATTCATAATTTGAAATTGATCGATTTTATTATGCCCAAATTCATCAAACATTTTTTCATAAATTTGTTTTGCTTCTACTTTTCCTAAAAATGTCTTAATTGTATAATTTTGATATGTGCCTGGAGTTGGGCCCGTATCAGGCACACCATTTGGTGTGCTATTTTGTAAATCTTGTTCTGGCATAGTCTCTTCTACTGTAACAACATTTACCGTGTCTAAATCAATTACTGGCGCATTTACATCAAAAAAATCATTTAAATCTTCCGGCACAATATTTTCTTGTTTTTCATTAGCTGGTGGTTCATTAAAATATGTTGTCGTATCTGTATTAAATTGATTCTTGTCAAAAAGGACACTATGGCCATCATCTTGAACATCGTCAAGATCATTATCCAAATCTAAAAAATCAAAATCATTGTTTTGTAATAATGGATTTTGGGGTGAAGTTACCTCCGGTTCAACAGTTTCTACTGTGTTTATTGAATCTTCAAGGTCTGAAATTGGGGATTGTTGATTTCCATTTTCCTCTTTATTTTCTGCTGCCAAGGGATTTTCTGATAAAATAACTGTCTGAGTACTAGTAACAGTTGGCGAAGGCTTTTGGTAATCATCTCGTTTTTCTCAAATATCAACTAAAGTTTTGTTTAAGGCCTCGGCTTCTTTTAAATGACTAAGTGAAGTATCCAAAGTACTTTTTAATTCCTTATACTCATTAACATTTGTTTTAGATTGATGACGATTACGACTAATAAATTCATCTAAAATTTCAGAAATATGGACAGCTCAATTATATTCTTCTTCAACACTAGGAAGTGAGACCGGACGCCGAAAATCACTATAATAGTTCTCTTTCTCTGGTGGCGAAGCATTATAATCTCTTTGTCATGGATAGTAATCGTTTAATTGTTGATTAGGATGAAAATTATGCGGATTATCATTGACTGCTGAATATGGGCCAGCATTTACCGAAGTAGAATTGGAAAAAGAATTAATATTTGAATCATGATTAAAATTTTGATAATGTTGTCCAAAATTTGATCCTTGCGGTAATTGTTGCGAGGGAATTGGTTGTTGAATTATTGGTGAATAATGATATTGTGTTAACAATGGGGGACATAAATTTTGTGGTAGGGTATACTGCACTACCGATGGGGGTGTCGAATATGGATAAAACGGTGAATATGAGTATGGATATTGATAATAACTAAAAAAATCAGGATTATGATGAATCCGACAATTATTATGACAAGTTTGACTATGACCCTCTTTTTTTATGTATGTGCCCATTAAATATTCACCCTATTCGCAAATTACTAACTTATACTAATTATAACATAAAAACTAGCAAAATAATATGTCCCAACAATCCATAAAAGACCAATCAACGACAATTGCTGATTAATATTAATAAAAAATAATTGAAATTATTTCCAATTATTTTTTGAGTTTTATTAAATCGATAGAATATCAGTATAAACTAAATTAAGTGCTTCAGCAACAGGCGCAAAGACAAGTTTTCCGGCAATTGTTTGAACTCCTGCTCTAATTGCTGGATTTGACGAAAATAATACTTTTAAATCAGTATTAGCAATCGCAATCGCAAATTGAATCGTAGCATTTGTTAAAGCAATCGTACTTGTCCGTGGTACAACACCAGACATATTTGCAACGGAATAATGAATTACATCATGCTTAATAAAAGTAGGAGCATCATGTGTCGTTGACTTTGTAATCGTTTCAACACTACCCCCTTGGTCAATTGCAACGTCAATAATAATACTATTTTTTTTTCATTTTCTTAACCATTGCTTCCGTCACTAATTTTGGGGCAGATGCTCTCGGAACTAATACTGTTGATATTACGACATCACTATTAATAACAGCTTTTTCAATATTCAAGTGATTAGACTTTAAAATATTTACTTTATTACCAAACAAGTGATATAATTCTCTAATTCTGTTTTCATTATATTCAATTAGCGTAACATCACAATCAATATTTGCTGCCATATTCGCCGCGGCTGCCCCCGCAATACCGCCCCCAATAATAGTAACAATAGCACGTTCTGTCCCCGGTGTGCCATTCATTAGTAAACCATTTCCACCATTTGTTTTAAACATAAAATACATTGCATTAATAACTGCCAAACGCCCGGCCACTTCACTCATTGGTCGCAATAACGGCAATGATTTATCGGCAAGCTGAATCGTTTCATAGGCAATCGCCGTAACTTTTGCGTTAAGTAAGGCTGTTGTCAACGGTTTATTAGAAGCTAAATGAAAGTATGTAAAAATGATTTGTCCAGCATAAAAATATTTATACTCACTTTCTAGTGGCTCTTTAACTTTAATAATCATTTCTTGACTTCAAATTTCTGCTGATTTAGATAAAATAATAGCGCCAGCTGCCTTATAATCAGCATCAGTAAAACCACTATCTAATCCGGCATTTGTTTCAACATAAACTTGATGCTGATGTTTTAATAATTCAATAACGCCCGCCGGTGTAACTCCTACCCGACTTTCTTGGGCTTTAATTTCCTTTGGAATTCCTATTTTCATTTTCTTGATCCTTTCTCAAAGTCTCATGATTTAAATTAACATAAAACTGATGTTTTTTATAATATAAAGCCAAATAATCATCAAGTTGATTATTTAGAATATTATTTCAATTAGAATAATTATCAAATAATAAGATAGTCTTTTTATCAGTTATTCCCGCATTATTATCTTTTTTCCTAATTTTAAAATACGAGGATAATAACATAACAGCAACATAAAAAACTACAATAATTGCTAATCATTTCAGGTAATTAGTAAAAACAGCAGGTTTTACATTTAAACCAACTTCAACCCCAACAAAAACACTTAAAAAGGCCAAAACCACTCCAAGTGATCCGCCCAGCATTAATCCAAAACTTGTTTTTGGCTGATAATTATTATTTTTATAATAAGAATAAGCTGCCAATGGAAAAGCTGAACCAGAAGCTAATGTCATTATCGGAAAAGCAACCTTAATATCCATTCCTAGCAAAGCAACTGTTGCTAAGGCCGGAGCATATAAACCAATTCCAAAGGCTTGTAAACCGCCATAAATAATAAATAAAACAAATGCAAGTCCTAATTGTCAACTACTTAAACCAATTTTGCTACCGCTTGGTAAAACATTTAATTGTGTTAAAATCATTAGTATTCCAACAAGCGCTAACACAACTGCCATTACTAAACTAATATATTTTGCACTAATTTTTTTTGTTAATTCAGCGCCAATAAAACTCCCAATAATAGCCCCCAACACTAATAAAATTAATGTTACCACTTCGACATTAATTGCCGCAACAAAAACTGTTCCCGCAATTAAATTTGGAATTCCTAACCCCAGATTTAATGTCCCTGGTAAAAGAGCATTATTCTTAATAATCTTTCCAGCTTTTAACCCGGCAATTGCAACAGCAAAACTACCAACACCTAATGTATCTAAAAAAGAACTAATAAAACCAATTGAACTTATTTTAAAAATATTGTTTTTTCGATCTAGATAAATTTTTTTAATTACTTTAACCATTAAAACAAAGTAGCCACAAATAATTAACAATGTTATTAGTACAATAATAAAAGCTATTAAATATTCTGATTTAGCTAAATTGAAGGATTCATTTCTTGTTTTTGGCAAATATACAAAGTAATTTATTAATAGTGTTCCAATTACTATAATTGGAAGAATAATTAAACTGATTAAAATTAATATTTTAGGACTAAGTGAATGTTTTATTTTTGTCTTAACATAAATATCTGTCCCATTTTCTGATGTTTGCAATCCGATTGTTTTATCCAATTGCTTTATTTTTTTATTTAATTTCTTGATGTCATTTTTATATTCTTTTTGAAATGCCACATTACTTTCATAAGCATTTGCACATAAAACAAATATGGCATTAATATCTTGCTTTAAATCGTTTATTTTTGTCTGATATAAACTTTTTAATTTTTTTACACTAGTTTGATATTCCTCAAATGTTATATTTTTTTGACTTTTAAAGGTTTTTAATTCTAATCAGTGCTTTCTAAAATCTTGTTTTAAAGATTCTAGCAAAGTACTAAAATAATATAAATCAGTAATAAATTTGTTCAAATTAGCCTCTTGGTCTAAAATTTGAAATTTAATATCATATAGATCTTCTTTCATTATTTTGTTCCCTTATTTAATTCTTTATTTTTTTCTATAAAATTTTTTACATTCCTCCTATTCTATCAATTTCTTAAAAATACGATATAGTTTTAACACTTCTTAGTTTTTTCTTATTTTAATTATTACAAAAAAAAAGTAAAAAAAGTATTTTATTTTCAAATAAAATACTTTTTTACCTAGAATCTAATTATTTTTTAACCATTGTTCCAGCCTTACCTGCAAGAGCAGCTTTTGCCTGCGATAATTCGGCAATAATTGCTACTTTCTGAACCCCAGAACTAGCAAATTTCATTGCTGCTTGCACTTTTGGTAGCATACTTCCTAGTACAAACTGATTTTCTGCAATGTACTTATCAGCATCAGTTAAAGTTAAAACATCTAATGCTTTTTGATCAGGTTTACCATAATTAATAGCCACTTGCGCAACGGCCGTTAAAATCATTAACTTGTCAGCTTTAATTAATTCAGCTAATTTTGCACTAGCAAAATCTTTATCAATTACTGCTGGAACACCATGATAAACATTACCAGTTTTAACAACTGGTATTCCACCACCACCAACGGTAATCACAATATGCCCCTTATTAATTAAATCTTCAATAATATTTTTTTCGACAATATCAACTGGTTGTGGCGAAGCAATTACTCTTCGTCATCCCCGTCCTGCATCTTCTTTAACAATAAAACCATTTTTAGCTGCTAAATCTTTTGCTTCAGCTTCTGAATAAAAAGCACCAATTGGTTTGGTTGGAGTATTGAAAGCAGGATCTTTTTGATCAACTTCCACTTGTGTTACAATTGTCACAACGTTTTTATCAATTTTACGCTTATTTAATTCATTTAAAATTGCATTTTGCAAATGATAACCAATATAAGCTTGCGACATTGCTCCACATTCTGGAAATGGCATCATTGGAATTTTGTTATTAACATGTGATGCTTCATCAAAAGCATTATTAATCATTCCAACCTGTGGTCCATTCCCATGGGCAATAATTAATTCATCACCATTTGCAATAATATCTACCATTGCTTTAGCGGTATCTTTTACAATTTCTTGTTGTTCAGTGGAAGAATTTCCTAATGCGTTTCCCCCTAACGCCACAACTATTCTTGCCATATTTATATGTCCTTTCTTTTTCTTAGAATCAAGGTCCTGTGTTTGAAATTGGTAATAAAGTACCAACTGCTAAGAGAACAATCGACCCAATAGTAATTCCAACAATTAATGGTCATGATGCTTTAATAAAGCGGTCATATGGAACTTTTGAAATTGACAATGCCGCCATTAAAATCGCACTAGTTGGTGAAATTAAATTAATAATTCCATTAGCAAATGAGAAGGCCGTAATTGTTCCAGATGCTAAACCAGTTGAGACACCATTCGCAACAGGCCCCAAAATTGGAAAGACCGCCGTTGCAAATCCTGATGTTGAAGGAATTACAAAAGAAATAATTAAGAAGAATAAGAACGCTACCATAATAAAGCCAGTTTTCCCCAATGATGACATTGGTGAAGATAATCCACTAATTAATTTGCTTTGCATTCCAGTATTAGTCATAATAAAACCAATACCTGCCGCAAACGCAATGATTAAACAGACAGATAAAATATCGGCTGATCCACGGACAAAACTATTTACATAGTTTTCTTCTCCTTTTCAATTAAGGCATGCAATTACAATTGATGCAATAAAGAATAAAGCAGAAATTTCCATAAAATATCATTTCCCCACTGGAGCAAAAAAGTGTGCAATATATGGGGCATGGTCACTAACTAATTTTGTGAAATCGACAAAAATGGGAATACCAAATTTGTCTCATCCAATTAGGGTGAAAATCATTAAAGCAAAGGTGACCATAAAAATTGTCATAATTGCTTTCCGTTTACCATTATATTCAGGCAAATCAGCAGCAATCGCAAATTCTGCTTCATAAAAATCTTTTTTATCAAATAATGGTGATTTTCCAGGAGTACGACGAACTCGTAACGCATATCAAACAACAAAGGCAATTCCGCCAGCTGTTAATAATAATCATGAAACTACTCTTCATACAATCCCTGTTAATGATGCTAATCCACTACCAGGAAGACCAGCATTAGAAACTGCAATTTGAACAACAAAGGGATTTAGTGTTGACCCAATACATCCAATACCAGCTCCTAATAAAATTGTCATTACCGCGGTTAAGACATCAAAGCCAGCAGCTAATAAGACCGGAATAATAACAGGATATAACGCAATTGTTTCTTCTCCCATTCCATAAGTTGTTCCCCCAACTGAAAATAAAAACATTACAATTGGAATAATTCAAATTTCGCGACCTTTCATTTTAGCTACTAAACGTCCAATACCAGCATCCAATGCTTTTGATTCAATAACAATTCCTAAGAATCCTCCCAGCACTAAGATAAAGACAATAACATCAACTTTATCTTTGAAACCTTCCATTGGTGCTAAGAATAAATCAAAAATACCAGCTGCCCCCCCCGCGTGTGTTTCTTTATCCACAACATATGAGCCAGTTGTTCCTGGAATTCAAGAAATAATAATAATTAACAACGTAATTCCTAATAAGATTGTGAATGCTGTTGGTAATTTAAACTTAAATTTTTTCTTATTTTTAAGATCCATTTCTACAACCCTTTCTAATTTATTTTTTAATAAATTCTAACCACGAATTGTTGCAAGCATTACTGCTTTAATAGTATGTAAACGATTTTCTGCTTCTTCAAAAGCACGTGAATATTTTGAACGGAATACTTCATCAGTAACTTCTAATTCACCAGTTCCCCCAAATTGTTTAATTACTTGTTGAGCAGTATCAGTTTCACCATTATGGAAACTTGGCAAACAATGTAAGAAAATTACATCTTCTTTTGCTTGTTTCATTTTTTCCATTGTTACTTGATATGGTGTTAAGTCTTTAATTCTTTGTCCTCATACTGCTGGGTCTTCTCCCATTGACACTCACACATCAGTTGCAATTGCATCCGCATCTTTTGCCGCTGTTTTGTGATCTTCTGTCAAAGTAATTGAACCACCATGTTCTTTTGCAATAGCTTCTACTTTTTTTAACAAATCTTTATCTGGTCATAAATCTTTTGGCGCACAAGCAACAAAATGCATTCCTAATTTAGCACTAACAACCATATAACTATTTGCCATATTGAAGCGTGAATCGCCAAAGTAAACAAATTTTAACCCTTTCATATTACGACGACCTTTTTCTTCTTGCAAAGTTAAAATATCCGCTAACATTTGGGTTGGATGAAATTCATCAGTTAAACCATTTCAAACTGGTACTCCTGAATATTTTGCTAAAGTTTCAACATCAGTTTGTTTAAAACCACGGAACTGAATTCCATCAAACATTCTTCCTAGTACTTTTGCTGTATCTTCAACCGATTCTTTTTTACCCATTTGACTACCACTTGGTCCTAAATAAACGGGATGCATTCCTAAATCAAATGCCCCTACTTCAAAAGCACATCTTGTCCGTGTTGAGTCTTTTGCAAATAACAAAGCCACAGATTTACCAGCTAATGGTTTTTGTTCTGTTCCGGCATATTTTGCATCTTTTAATTGTTTTGATAAATCTAATAAATAGTAAATTTCTCTTTGTGTGAAATCTAATAATGTTAAAAAACTTCTTCCTTTTAAATTTACAGCCATTTTATTTCTCTCTCCTTTTAAATATCTTCTCTTCAAATTGGCATTGACATACAACGAGGTCCACCACGACCACGTGATAATTCAGCTGAATCAATAACATGAACTTTGACTCCTGCTGCTTTTAATAATTCGAGCGTAACATGATTACGTGAATAAGCAATTACTTCAGCAGGACGAACTGTAATTACATTTGTCCCATCATTTCATTGTTCTCTTGCTTGCACAATTGGATCTTCACCCCCACATTTGAAAATGTGAACTGGTTTTCCAATTTCTGTTGATAAGTAATCTTTGATGGTTTCTTTAATTTCTGTAACACCATTTTTTGTAATTTCAAAGATTTTAAACTCACCCATTGCCTCAAAAATTAATGGATGGGCAATAAATTTATCATAATCAATATTTGTAAAAACAGTATCTAAGTGCATAAAAGCACGATTTTTTGTTTTTAAATCCAAAGCAATTACTTTTTCGTAACTAATTGAATCATTTTCAATTATGTTTTTTGCTACTATTTTAATTGCTTTCATTGATGTTCGCTGTGACGCTCCAATGATTAATGTTTTTTTATTTAAAACTAAAATGTCTCCACCTTCTAAAGTTTCTTTTTCATCCCGACTATATCAGTAATTAATTTTATCTTTAAAACGAGGGTGATGTCTTAAAACAACATCCGAAAATAATGTTTCACGATTTCTTGTTACCGTAAACATTTTATGAATTGTTACTCCATTCCCAATTGATGCAAATGTATCACGTTGAAATAAAATATTGGGTAGAGGATCAACCACTAACGGATAATCATCAGTCATTTCAACACCTAATTCATATTTTGTTACCCCTGCAATCATTTTGTTAACAAGAGCTTGATTATCTAATTTATCTAAATAAGTACGCAACTTACTAATATATATATCCTTTACTCCAGATTCTTTTAAAAATTGTTCTAACAAATTTTGCCGCATTTTTGGATCAGTTTCTAAAACTTCCGCAACTAATTTTTCAATGTATAATACTTCGACACCTAAATTTTTAAAAGTCTTTGTAAAAGCATCATGCTCTTTTTGTGCAACCTTTAAATCTGGCGTGTCATCAAATAACAATCTTTCTAATAAATCCGGTGATAAATTGGCTAATTCATCGCCAGGTCTATGTACTAAAACAGTTTTTAATTCACCTATTTCTGAGTAAACATTAATACCATATTTTTCTGCCATACTATATTTCCTCTTTATTTCTACACTAAATTTTAATAAGATTTTAAAAAACTTATTTAAAAATTTTAAAGATAAATATGCAAAAAAAAGTAAAAAACAATTTGTTTTTAAATATATAAAATGCCTATTAAGTTGTAATATTTTAACATCATATAATAAATATACTTTTTTGTATTCGTTCTTCTCCTAGCACAATATATATTTATCGGAGAATATGGATTTTACATATTGCAGAAGTAAAGATGCCATTCCCTACTTTTTTACCTTTATAAAATTATCATACTCTTTTACAAATTTTTATTCAATATTTATTAAAAAATATTAAAAAAAAATGTAAAGTAAAGATGCTGTATTTGCTAGGTATCTTAAATTTACTAAATTAACATGAAGTTTTGATAAAATCCTTGCTGGTGTTGATTATGCTCAAGCAGATAGCCCAAATGGACATAAAACAAGTGCTAGTTTATGAGTGTATAATTCAAATTTAAAAAAAGTACATAAAATAGGTAAATATACTCATTCAAATGCAACAATGGAATATAAAGATGTTTTTGAACAAGCAAATGATATTATTCAATTTTATTTATCTAGTTTAAAAAATAGTACTATATTTATTGAAAGTGGTTTAACAATTAATGTTGATTATGGTGCAGGTGGTAGAGCATTTATTGATGTTCTTAATAAGGAAAAAATAAAATATCGATATGGTAAATTATTAAGATTTGAAAAAGTTGATAAAAGTATATGATTAGTTACTGATCGTGTTAATTCATTTATTGGTGCAATGATTAGTGGAAAAATGACCCATGATTTAATTTTAGAAGAAAGTAATACTGAATATCCAATGATTCAGTGAAAAGAAAAACTAAATAGTGAAAAAGAAGACATAATGCCATTATATGATGATGAATTTGACTCTGATTATTATGCATTAAGTGAATATATAAGAGAGATTGTGCAATCATCAAATAATAGATTAATAAGGGAGTATATTTAAAATGTATATATATTTAATTGATATAGATAAAATTATTGGAAAATATAAAAAGAATATTCCTAAAAATAATATTTTTGTTTATAAATGTAAAAATGATTATAAAGTTTTAAAAGTAGATAAAGTAGAAAAAGAAAGTAAATTATTGGATAGGTTAAGATAAATTGGACAACAATAATGTAGAGTAAATATTTATAATTAAATTACAATGGAGGTGTAATTATGGCAAAGAATCATTATACCGATGAATTTAAGCAACAAATTGTTGGTCTTTACAAAATGGGTCAAACTCCTGAACAATTAGCCAATGATTACCAAATTGGTAAATCTACTGTTTGGAAATGAGCTCACCAATTTAGTAACTCGGACTCATTTAAAGCTAAAGACAATAGAACGCCAGAAGAAAACGAATTAATTCAATTACGTAAAAAAGTTAAACAATTAGAAATGGAAAATGACATTTTAAAGCAAGCAACACTGATAATCGGCAAAAAATAGCAATCATTAAAAATAACAAAGCAAAATATCCAATTATTAATTTATGTAAAACATTGAAATTGGCTAGATCAACATATTACTATCAATTAAAAGCAAATAATCCCAAGAATAATCAAAACATTGATAATGCTGTTATCAGTATTTTTCTAAAAAGTCGTAAAAATTATGGAACAAGAAAAATTAAAATCATGCTAGCTCAGCAAAATATTATATTATCTCGTGTAAAGATTAGTAAAATAATGAGAAAATATAACTTAATTTCAAATTATACAAAAATCAAATACAAACATTCAAATACAAGCAATGTTACATATAAATATAATAATTTATTAAATCAAGAATTTAATAATTATAAACTACATGAAGTTGTTGTCAGTGATTTAACATATGTTTTTATTAATAATAAATGATATTATGTTTGCTTTCTAATTGATTTATTTAATCGTGAAATTATTAGTTATGATGTTAGTTTACACAAAAATGCAAAATTAGTTAAAAATACCTTTAATAAACTTAACTTTACATTAAATGATATTAAAATATTTCACACTGATCAAGGTAGTGAATTTAACAACAATCTTATTTATAACTTTTTAACTAAAAATAACATTCAAAAGTCTTACAGTAAACCAGGTTGTCCTTATGACAATGCTGTTGCGGAATCAACATACAAAATTTTTAAAACTGAATTTATTAAAAATAATAAATTTAAAAACATTGAGCAGTTTAAATTAAAATTATTTGATTACATTAATTGGTACAATAATATTCGAATTCATAGCAAACTAAATTATTTAACACCAGTAAAATAGAGAAATTATTACTCTACATAAAATTTGTCCAAAAAACCCTTGCCATTCCATTCCAATAATAGTTGCTCAAAGAAAAGTAAGAATGGAAATAGGAAGAGGTTTACTTTGTGATAGTGAAGATGAACAAGCATTAATTCATTGACAAAATTGATATCATAAAAGAAAAGTTTATGAAAAATTAATTAAAATGTCATGAACTAAATCATTATTAGGTGTTGCAGTTATGTTTATATATGAAACACGAGATGGTGATTTAGATATTATGTTAGGTACAGCATTATTTACTAATTTTGTATCTAAAATTAATGAAGAAGAACAATCAGCAGATATTTCAATATTACCTAATCAAGATGATACTGGTTATATATTTCATGTTACTATTAATGATAAATATATTCAAATTGATTCATATCCTAATGATGAGAATACACAATCAGGAGCAGTTAGTGGAAAAATAGATAAAAGTTTAAGAATTGAAAAAAGAACATATATTAATAAATTAGGTCGTTTTCCATTAATACAAATTCCTAATTTTATTAAAGCTAATTTACAAGGTCAAGCTTCTAGTACAATGTTAAGTTCATATCCTGATATTTACCCTACTTTATGATTAATTGAAGATTTACAAGATAATTTATTTATTAAAAAGAAAACAAGAAGATTTTCAAGAGCAAGAGGATATATTCAAGCAACACCTACTGAAATTAGTAATGTAAAAGAAAAGAAAAAAACTTGAGAAGATTATGAAAGTGATTTTGTTATTGAGAATTTAAATAATACTTATGATGAAAAAAGTGGTAGTGCAACTGTTAATTATGTTCAAGGACAATATAATTCAAGTGATTATAATTTAGATACTGATCATATTTTAAAATTAGTATTTCGCGGTATTGGTTTATCATGACAATCAAATGAGCAAAATACATATGTTAGCCAAAATGAAACATTAATTATGCAAGCAGAAGATATTGAATCACAAGCAGTATGACAAGAATTCTTATTAGATTATTTATATCGTTTATTTGATTGTTGATGAATATTTCATAAATATTGAAAAGTTGAAAATAATAATTGAGATAAAACTGAACGCCCTTATTCATTAAAATTTAAACCTGCTGGAATTATTGACCAAATGCGTTTAGTTGATACAAATAATACAAGATTAGAAAATGCAACAATGAGTCGTGCTAAATATATACATATTGTTGATAATATTCCTATGACATTTGCTATAAAAGAAGTTGAAAGAATTGATAAAGAGCAATTAGAAACTAATTCTAAATTTGATTTAGAAAATGAAGATGAACAAAACGAAAGTAATAATACAGGAGGCATAAAAGATGAATTTAAACAAAAATAATTCAAAAGAAGCAATACAAATTAATAATCAAGTATTATATACAGCAATGAGAATGGCCTCTACTGATTCAAAAGTTATTAAAAGAAAAATACAAGAATTAGATAAATGATTTATATTTCCTTTTGTAATTACTAATGGTGTTATTCCATTAACTACAAGTGGCTATAAACCAATTAATAGTATTCCACAAGATTACTCCGAATTTACTTTAGCAATTACTGGTAATGCAACTATTATTGCTCAATGAAGAAATGCTTTTAAATTAAAACAAGTTAATAAAGGAACAAAAGAAAATAATTCTTTAATTTTGTCGAAAACTCTTGATGAAATAAAAAAAATCATCAATATGACAATTTGAAAACTAATTTTGTGTAAGATTATGATTTTGCTTTAAATTTTTTAAACGTTAAAATATAATACCGTTGATTGTTGTTTTGGTGTTAAACCTTTATGTTGGTATTTTCATTTTCATAGATTTAAATAATTTTGAATATTAGTGAAACCCAAACCATGATAATGAATTAAGGCTTCTTTAAGACTCGATTGTAATTTACTAATCTTATTTAACTTTCGATAACTAGTATCAGGATTTGTACTAGTTTTGGTAGAATATAGAGTAGAATTTGTTTGTTTTGCTACTAATAAATATAATGGTTGCATGTCAGAAATAATTATTGATTTTTCTTTAATTAATTGCTTATTCATATTTTCAATAATTCATTGTTTTTGTAATCGTTTGGTATTGGTGGATTGAACAAAAATATTATTATTGCTATCAACTACCATTTGAATACAGCATTTGGTATTAGTTGAAAATGGATCAAGATGAGTTTTTCGTTTATCAAATTTATCTTTAAAATTACCTTTATGGATTTCTTTAATAAAAGTTTCATCAATTTGGATTTGACCATTTAATTTTTTAAATTTTAATTGAGTATTTTCTAATTGTTTTGATTGCATTAATTTTTGACGATTATATCAAGCAGTTTTTGGTGTTGTTTTAATAAAACGGGAAATTATTTTACTAGATTGTCCTAATAATGAAATTTGAATTAATAAATTTCACTGTTCATAATTTAAATGACTTCAATAAGTAAAATGATGACGAAAAGCATCAAAACTAGCACGACATTTTTTACATAAATATTTTTGTTTTCCTTCGGGATTATGACCATTTTTAACACAATGATAAGATTTACAATCAGGACATATAATGCCTTTATCTCTAAATTTTTGATCAATTTCATTTAAACGTTTTTGTTTTTTGATTACTTCTGCTTCTTTTTTTATTTTTTCAGCAAATTCTAAAAATTGATCATCTGTAAAACTGTTTTTTAATTCTGTAATTATTTTTTCCATCAATTATTTACCTCTATATATTAAAAATATACCTAAAATTAGATATATTCTATAAATATCAAGAGTTTTCGACAAAATTAAAGTTCTATTTTGTATAATTTAAATATTTGTTCATAATCTTCATCTGTTTTTGGAATTCCTATTTCGTAACTAAAATCAAAAAATTCGCTTTTTTTATTGTTTTGAACTGCTTTTTTCCATGCTTTTTCTCATGATTTCATTATTTTATGAGAATCATCACTTAATGAATTTGTATTATTAAACTTTAATATTCACTCTGTTGCTTCTTTTAATATTTTTTTTCATTTTCAGAAAAATATTTTCAATTAAAATAATCTTCAAAATAAGTGGGCGATAAGTTTTTGAAACTAAATAATATTTTATTTAAATCATTTTCTTTTTCTTTTTTTAATACACTGTAAGTAAAATATTGAAAAGTTCCACCTTCATTAATAAAATTTGATATTTTGTAAGGAACTGGCCCCCGTTTTAGGGCTACAAAATTTAAAATAAAAAAATGACCTGAAAATTCTTTTGCAGCTTTTCATTCTAAAAAAGATAAAAATTTAAAAATATGCATTTTATAAATTTGTTTTTTATTTTCAAATGTTGAATTTAATAGAAACAATATTGCCATTTCAATTTTATTTGCTTCTATTGGCGATATTTTTAAATATTTAGATAGCATAGTTTCTTTCATTTTAATCACTCCGTTTTATTTCTATGATAATTATACAATAAAAAATAAAAAAAAGAATGACCCCTCGTCATTCTTATTAGTAATTATATATCAATAAATAATAATTTCAATTCAATTATAACACTTTTCTTTTATTTGTTTAGTATTTGTTTACAAAATATATTGCATTTGTTAACTATTTATATATAATCAAGTTATAGGTTAATCTTCCTTAAAAAGAGTCTTAACTATTATTTGTTAAAAGTGTTAATCCAACACTTAAATAAGGAGGAATTATAATGGCAAATATAGAAAAAATTAAAGAAATTTTAGAAATTGATGATGAAAAAGCACAAGCAGTTAATGAATTATTAGACGCTCAAGCTAAGCAAATTCGTGAATCAATTAAAAACCGTGAAAATGTAGTTGATAAAGTAGAATTTGAAACTGTTTCTATACAATTACAAGAATTAAAAAATAAAAGTGATTCATTAGAAAATGAATTATATTTAAAAAATTATACAGATAAAAATAAAAAGATTATTGCTTCATTAATTAATAATGATGAATATAAAAATTTATCTAAACAAGAAAGAATAAATAAAATAGCTGAGGAATATAATATTAATTCAGTTGATGGTACTGTTGATGGTGGATCAGTTATTGATCAAATGCTTAAAAGAAGTGAAGAGATTAAAACTAATCGATTAGAAGAAATAAAGAAAAATGGTGCAAAAACTGATGATGATATTATTGCTTATGCTAAAAGTTTAACATGACAATAATAAGGAGGAAAACCTATGGCAAAAATAGGTGGAAAATCAAGTATTACATTACCAACAGTTTTTCAAGTTGGTGGTAATAATGCAACAGAAAAAGCAATTGGCGATATTGCTGTTTTACAAATTAAAAAGATTTTAGAAGCAGATAGTGAATATATTGACGCTACTGAAATGATGATGTTAACTGCTCAACAAATAACAATGTCAGAGGGTTGAGAACAAGGACAATATGTATTCCCAGAGCGTATGGTTTGGGGTACTGATTATGATATAAATTCTGGAATGGAACAACAAAAAGTATCAGTACGAAGAGCAACTGTTATGTTGGACCAAATGTTAACATTTAAATATGATGTTCCTACATTTGATGTTGTTCGTTTTATGGAATCTCCAGTTGAAGTACGAACAACTACAATTGGTGAATGAATGAGAACAATTACTCGTAATTGATATTCAAATATGAATGCAATTTACTTACAAGGCGTAGTTGATTCATGTATTGCAACTGGTCAATTTATTAAATTACCAATTCCAACTGATAATGATTCAGCACAAGAAACATTTTATAAAATTAATGATATTTCAATTAATTTAGTACAAAAAGTAAATTCATTAATGTTTGGTACTAAAAAAGATGATTTAATGGTACATGTATCAATGCCAGCATTTGCTCAATTTACAAAAGCATATATTAAAATTTTAGATCAAACAGCAGCAGATACATTAGCAACTGGTCAATTATGAAAAAAAATGATTGTTGGTGTTGATGTATTTGAAAGTTGATATTTAGGTCGCCAATTTAATAAAGGAAAAGAAAATGGAATTAATAAAGATTTAGATTTTAATTTAAATTTTAATTCAACAGTTGGTGCATGAGGATTTATAGGGCATAAACAAGATTGTGCAATGCCTCAAGGTTGAAAAAGTATTCAACAAGTTATTAATCAAAATACAGGTAATATTCGTTATTTAGGTCGTGGATTATATTCATTACCTACATTTATGCGACAATTACATTGATTATTTGTAACTGGTGATGTTTCTAATACTGATATTACTAATGCTCAAAATAATCGTGGTATTACATTTGAATTAGCACCTTGAATTAATTTAGAACCACCAACACCCAGGACCAGCCCCTAGGAAAATAAATATAAGTAATATTGCTACACCGACAGCAACAGAAAATGATTTTATTATAAATGTTTTAGATCCTAAAACAGCAACAGAAAATGAAATAAGTAATGTTTATAAAAATTCTGTTTTATTAGAAATTAAAAAAATTAATGATAGTTTAACAGAAAATGACTATGAAATAAGCACTGATTTTATGGGGAAAAATGATATTAATTTAATTGCTAATAGTAATAATTTTATTTTAAATATTAAAGGTAAAAATAATGCTGAGGGACAAAAAGTAGTTAATATAAATGCAACTAAATTTACACTAAAAAATTTAAGTGATGTAATTAATGGTGATGTTGATAACCCAACAGAATTTAAAGTTAACGACCCTAAAAATGTAGTAAAAAATGAATTAATTAATGCATTACAACCTCAAATTATAAAAGGTATTGATGATGACTTACAAGAAACTATAACAGAAAATGATTTTGAAATTGTCATTAAAAACCCTGATTTTAATACAAAAGCAAGATATGATATGTCAGTACCAACTCAGGTTATAATTTCTTTAAATGGTAAAAATTGATTAGTAGGTAATTCAGCAAATGATATTAATATTCAAATGCCAAGTGCTACAAAAAAGTAGTTAATAATTATTATGTTGTTAAATTAATAAAATAAAGGAGAATAGTTATGTCACAAACAATTAAATCAAATTTATTTGAAAATAATCAAATAAAACAAATTAATAATTCAAATCAACAATGAAGTTTACAAAAAGAAAATAAAACTGTTGAAGAACAAATGGAATATACTTTAACAAATGAAGATAAATCAAAACCTTCAGGAATTATTAGTTCTAAGTATCCAACAAATATTTATTAGGAAGGCAGGTAGGAAACTACCTTTTCTTGTTTAATGTTACGATTAATAAGATTATTATCTGGTGCTTTACAAGATACAACTGTTGGTGAATTATTAAAAACTGATTTGGAAAAATATGGAATTATTAAAAAAGAAGTATCTCAATTTAAAAAATTATATAATTGAACAGATCCACAAAAGATTTTACAATATTTCTTTAATTTTGTCGAAAACTCTTGATATTTATAGAATATATCTAATTTTAGGTATATTTTTAATATATAGAGGTAAATAATTGATGGAAAAAATAATTACAGAATTAAAAAACAGTTTTACAGATGATCAATTTTTAGAATTTGCTGAAAAAATAAAAAAAGAAGCAGAAGTAATCAAAAAACAAAAACGTTTAAATGAAATTGATCAAAAATTTAGAGATAAAGGCATTATATGTCCTGATTGTAAATCTTATCATTGTGTTAAAAATGGTCATAATCCCGAAGGAAAACAAAAATATTTATGTAAAAAATGTCGTGCTAGTTTTGATGCTTTTCGTCATCATTTTACTTATTGAAGTCATTTAAATTATGAACAGTGAAATTTATTAATTCAAATTTCATTATTAGGACAATCTAGTAAAATAATTTCCCGTTTTATTAAAACAACACCAAAAACTGCTTGATATAATCGTCAAAAATTAATGCAATCAAAACAATTAGAAAATACTCAATTAAAATTTAAAAAATTAAATGGTCAAATCCAAATTGATGAAACTTTTATTAAAGAAATCCATAAAGGTAATTTTAAAGATAAATTTGATAAACGAAAAACTCATCTTGATCCATTTTCAACTAATACCAAATGCTGTATTCAAATGGTAGTTGATAGCAATAATAATATTTTTGTTCAATCCACCAATACCAAACGATTACAAAAACAATGAATTATTGAAAATATGAATAAGCAATTAATTAAAGAAAAATCAATAATTATTTCTGACATGCAACCATTATATTTATTAGTAGCAAAACAAACAAATTCTACTCTATATTCTACCAAAACTAGTACAAACCCTGATACTAGTTATCGAAAGTTAAATAAGATTAGTAAATTACAATCCAGTCTTAAAGAAGCCTTAATTCATTATCATGGTTTGGGTTTCACTAATATTCAAAATTATTTAAATCTATGAAAATGAAAATACCAACATAAAGGTTTAACACCAAAACAACAATCAACGGTATTATATTTTAATGTTTAAAAAATTTAAAGCAAAATCATAATCTTACACAAAATTAGTTTTCAAATTGTCATATTGATGATTTTTTTTATTTCATCAAGAGTTTTCGACAAAATTAAAGCAATATTTAAAAAAGGCAACAAAACAAGAAATTAATTCTTTATTAGATAAAATAGAAAAAAGAAGTTTAGAACAAGGGAAAAATTTATTTAATGAACAATATCAAGATTCGAAAGAATGAGTTAATATTCAATCTAGTTGAATTAAATATGGTAAATTTGAATTAACTAATAAAATTACTAATACTGGTAATGCAATATTTTTATTTCAATCAAAGGTAAAAGTATATGGACCTTATACTTATCCTTCAATGCCAGCTGATATTTGATTAGCAATAAAAAATGCTAATGCGAATGCAGGGACTTTATTTTGGCGAATTTGATTAAGAGTATGATTACCAAGTATGATTCGTAAAAATATTAAAGATAATTTGAAAAATAAAGGTATTTATTATGGAAAAATATCAAAAAACTTTATAAATGCAAAAGATATTGATGATTTAAGAAAATATATAAGAAAACTTGAACAAAATTTTTATCGTAATATTGGTCGTGATAAAAGAAGAACAGTTCGTGAAATTGGTACTTATCAATGGAAAAAAAATCAAGGGCAACAATTTAAAAATAAAAGAAAAGAATATTTATCTCAATTTGCAAATACCAGTAAACCAATTAAGTTTGTTAATAAGACTAGAAAAACACAAAAATTATTAAGAACTTTTAAAATTGAATCTAAAAAATTACAAAAAAATATTAAATATGTAAGGAGAGATAGACAATGGCAATAGAATTAAAAGATATAATTAATAAATGAATGTATATTACAATTCAAGAATTAAAAGAATCTGGTTTTTGAACAAAAGATTTTGAAGATAATCAACAAACTTATAGTGATGAATGAATTACAAAAGCAATTAATTTAAGTTCTGTTAAAATTAATGATTGAACTGGTGGTTTTATTGGTTATGCAGATAATATAAATAATTTAACAGAAGAACAACAAATTGGTGTTAAATGAGCAACTGCTATATATACATTACATTGATTATCAAAAGGTACTGAATATCTTTTACAAGCAACAACATTTTCACAAGGTAGTCAGTCATATAATATTAATACTCCGCAAGATATGCAATTTGTTCCTGATGAAGTTCAAAAAATATTAATTAATGCTGGATTATATGAAAATATTCGTTTTGCTAATTTAAAAGAAAAAGATAAATCTTGATTTAGTAATGGATGAAGATATGAATTTGATGAAGGTAGTGGCTATGCTAGTTTTGATTGAGTAAGAAATAATTATATTGCTAATTTTAATATTACTTCAAGTGATAATTCAATTTTAATTAATTTTATTAATCGATTAGATGGTATTCCACAAAAATTAAATTTAGTAGTTAATCCTAATATTAAAATTAAAATTGATAATAAAAGTATTATTTATAATGCTAATAATGAATTATCAGTTCCGTTTGATAATGAATCAATTATTAATAAAAATGGTATATGATCAGTTTCAGATAATTATGCTCTTAAAAACGAAATAAAAAAATGAATTAAAGTAGATACACCTGATTTTAATCCTAATTCTTCTAAATCATATATTTTTAGTTATGATTTTAAAGATAAAATTATCAGAATAAGAATTAAAGGTGGCAGTGTAGGAAAAGAAGTTTGGAGTGGTTGGCTAGAATTACTTTTAAATGAAAGTAGTGGTAAATATAATTTACCGTTGTTAATAGGTAATGATAGTGCTTTTTTTAATTTAAAAATTGAGTTAGCTAAATTGGAAACTGCTATTATAACATTAGATAGTAATATTATTGTCAATATTCAAGATATTAAAATTGAAAGTTGGGAATAAATTATGAATCAAAAAAATATTACAATTAAAAATGATAATGGTACTTATTGACAAAGATTAGGATTTGAACAAAGAAATCCAAGTCAAAGTTTTAAATCTTGAAAAAATCGTAAGTTTTTAAAATATGATAAATATCCATTTCATATTAAGAAAGCCTATATTATGCGTTATAATGCAATGTCAATTTTATATCATACTCCATTTTTAAGTTTATATGTATTATTTTTTACTAGTTTACATTTTAATTGAATTTCAAGTTTAGACCCAGTTAAAGAATTTATGTTTGGACAGCATGATATTACTGATGGTGGATTTTTTGGATATGCTGGTATTGCTATATCTTATCCAATTTTACATGGCACTGCATGATTAACGACTAAAATTCCTAAAATACCAGCAGTTAAATTACCGGTTGGTAAATGTTTAGAACAAGTATATAAAACACCAAGTTATTTATTATATTTAATATTATTTGGTTGATTAATATTTCGTAATTATCTTAAAAAACATAATGTTAATATTTGTCATAATTGTAAACAAACTGAAGATCAAGTTGAAAGTTGAAATCAATATTGTAGTAAAAAAGGATGAAATAATGGAAAAATGTAGTAATTGTAATACTACTTTAATTAAAGGTCAATTTAGATTATTTTTTAAAAAAGTAGTTTGTGATATTTGCTATATTAAATTAAACAATCCTTTGTTATAATTATATTGTCTTAAGGCAAAAATATAGATAAATAGAAAGGTGGCAATTTATGCTTACATCAACAATTGGTATTATTGTAATTGTTGCTTCTGTAGTAGGTGGGGTTGTTGCTAGTTTATTAATTACATTTTTAACAAAATTAATTAGTAATAAAACAGCTTCTAAAAAAGCAGAACGAATTACAGATGATTTCCGTGAAAAAACTGAAGAAAAAATCTTTACAGAAATTAAAGATGTTTTTGAAAGTATTGTGTTAGTAATGAATGATATTAAAAATCATTTTGGTGGTGTTGGAACTCAAAATATTTCTCGTGTTGAAACAGATATTAATGATTTAAAATTAGTAATTTCTAATTTAGAAAAATATGATAATGAAGAATTAATTGAAGCAACTTTACAACATAAATCAGCAAAACGAGATATTACTCATAAAGCACATAAAGTAGCAGGACTGAAAATAAAAAAATAACCAATTAAGGTTATTTTTTATTTTGTAATATAATTAAGTTTTCTGCTCCATAAGTACTTTTATAGTATTCTCAATATTCGGTAGATTTAATATCAACATCTTCTTTATCAATTCCAGTTATATATTCCCCACGATAGTTTTTACATGGTCGATTACCTTGTTCAGATCGATAACATAATATATAGTTATTCACTAGCTTTTACCTTTTTTAATTTATCATTTTTTTTAACACAGGTATTGGCTCCAATTAAATAATCGTAATTGATATTTTTTGCTTTACTAAGGTCTGCTCAACGAAGGTTTGCTTTACTAAGGTCTGCTCAACGAAGGTCTGTTCCACGAAGGTTTGCTTCACTAATTGAATTTTTATATTCTATTGTCATAATAATTTCATTTGTTCGTTTATGTTTAATTTCTAATTTATTCATTATCTTTTTTCCTTTCATTTACAATATAATAATTTATAAAATGCTGTACTCGTTGGCTATGAGTATATAAACTAGGTAATTCATTTCATATTTTTTCTTGTTCTTTATTAAGATAAACATTAACATTCCTAATAATAACTTGTTGTTTTTTAGGTTTCATTATTTACCTTCATAATTAGCAATAATAATTGCGTCTCGTAAATGATTACTTATTTTTTCATTATTATATTTTCAACCTTTACCATATTGATAAGTTAAATTAGTATCTTTTTCATATTTTCATAAACAACCGTCATTATATTTACTTAAATTTTCTATATTTTTAACAACTGATTTAGTATATTTTGGTGATATTCAATTAATAACTTCATAACGGTCATTTTCAATTGCACCCAATAACTTTAATAAGTGATCTCTATCTTTACTAGCATTAGCAGTTGTATATAAACAATTTTCTATAAAAAGAAAACAATCTTCTTCAATAAGATCAAAATCAATTAGAAAACCAAGTATATATTTTGCATGATTTAATCAGTATTTATCTGTATAAATAATTTGTTGTTTTAAAATATTATTTTCATACACAGTAATAGCAGTAGTACCAGTTCCTGATGGGTCAATACCTATTTTTATTCCCATCTTGCTCATTCCTCATCATTATTATTAAATACTGGTATTACATTTGAAATATCTTCTTCTTTAACTACATTATCATTTGTGTCTGCTATTTTTTTATATGATGGGGTATAATTTATATTGTTAGATAAGGGTTCATCGCTCATCTGCCCCTGATTTTTGGCGACAGTACTATCATTAAAAGATATATATTCAAAATTACCATCTTCTTTAATTTCTTTTTCATCTAAATCAATATCTGAAATATCAATACCCATTTCTAATGCTAATTTACGATATAATTTTGCTTCAACCATTTCTTTTGGTCAATTTACTCATGGACTATATTGCCCATTGCCTGATGGACTACTATTTTTTAAACGATCAATATCTGCTTTTCTTAATAAAATACCTTGATAATTCCCATTTTTATCTTTTGCAAAAGCATAAGCACCAATAATTTCATTATAATCACTAGTATTTGCATTAAAATTAATTTCATGCATTTTAGGGCAAGAATTTATAGTATCTCATTCAAATTTTTCACCTTTAAATATAATTGCTTTTCTTGGACTATAACCATTTTCTTCAATTTTTTTACAATAAACTTTACTATCAATAATAGTTGTTAATTTATTTTTAAATGGAATAATATTAAAATCTTTACTAAAAATTAATCCTTTATTACTTAATTTAATAATTCCTAATGCTGTAATTTTTGCATTATCTGCATTAGAAACTAATGACATATAACTATTACCATTTTTCATTTTTAATTCTTCTAATGCTAAAATATTTTCTTTTAAATATTTATCATTAACTTTTAATTCATATTTAACTATTGCACCATTAATATATTGTTGTAATTCATTTGCCATATTATTTTTCTCCTTTATTTATTTTAAAATTAATACCTTTAACTCCAATAGCATTCATATCTGCATTACTATCTCATTGTTCTTTAATTTCATTTTTAACTACTTTTTCATCTATTAAAAGATAACCTTTAATAAAAGAAATAAGTTCTAATCTATCTGCTTTTTGTAAAAAATCATCATTAATACCTAATATTTCAATATCTTTTACTAATAATTTATCTTTAATAATATTAATACCAACTTTTTTTAATGGTTTTACCTCAAGTGATTTATCAAGTTGCTCAATTTCTTCCATTACACGAACTTGCTCATCTTTTATTTGATCTAAATCTAAACCCATATTTGTATTTAGATTATTAGCTTGCTCAATTAATTCTTGTTTTTTTAATTCTTGTTCTCTAAAAAATTCATTTTGTTTTTGAATTGGCACCTGATTAATATTATTTTTAATTTCAATTTTATTATTTTTAACCGAATTTTCAAAATTAATAATATTATTATGAATACGATTTAAATCATCTTTAAATACTTTAATTAAATCTAGTGGCTCTTTAAATACAATATCAACTTTACTTAAAGTGCTTGGAATATCTTTTAAATGTACATCTTTATAACCAGTAGTATTATATTGATTACGATGACGATATATAAATTCAACTAATTCATTACTATTATTATCAATTCACTTTTTAATTTGAATTGCTTTCAAACTTAATTCTTTAAAATCATCACCCTTAATTACAAAAGGGAATACTACATTTTGCACTATATTATTCATTATTTATCATCCTTTCTTTTTAAAATTAAAATTATCAATTTTATTTTTTATATTTTTTATTTTTATTAGTAATATAATATTTGCAAAAATAAACTGTAATAAATTAGAAACTATAAGTACTAAATTAATTGGACATAATATAAAACCATAAGTAATTCAACTAATATTTCCAATTAAATATAAAATTAACATTAATAATGATATACTTGTTGTATCTTTTTTAATAATTGTTTTCAAAGATTGTGGTATTAAATAAGAAACTGATAAAATAGTACTTAACCACCCAATAATATAATGTATTTCTATTTTAATTCCTCCTTACTAGGTAAATTGTCATATTTTGAATTATCTTTTAGATAATATCTTTGAAATCAATAAACATTATTATCTCAACATTCTTTTTTATGTAATTCAACAGATTTTCCCTTATCACAAAATTCTTGCATATTAAAATCTTCTTTAAATAATTTCTCTTTGTTAGGGCAGTGCTTGCAATCGTGATTTTCAGGTCTATTTTCTAAAAAATTTATATATTCATTTTTTTCATTAATTGTTTTATCTCCTTCATTATGTTCTTTACACATTAAACTAATTTTTTGACAATTTTTACAAATGTATTTTTCACAATCATAACCATAATCATCATCGTTATTATCTTTATGTATACATAATAAAAATTCATTTTCTGGATATTGTTTTTTACAATATGAACTTTCGCAATAATAGTAATATTCCATATTAAATAATTCCCTTCTGACACAAATTTCAATCTGACATTTTCATTATTTATTCTCATTTCCAATATAATTATTTTTTGGTTTTGTAAAATATATATATGTAAGATTATTTATTTGTTCTGGTGTTAATTTTTTATTTTCAACTTCAATTTCATATCGTTCCATAATTGCTGGACCATAATTTTGAGCAACTTCAGGGTGATTATCGAACATTTCATTTAATATATCTTTTAATTCCATATTATTTATCTCCTTTATTAAATAATTCGTTATATCTTTTAGGATCCATAATTTTTAATTTTTCTATATCAGAATATACTTCGTTTTCTAAATCAATAATTACTGTTTGATAATATTTTTCATTTTTAGCAGTTATTTTTGCTTCTTCTAATGTATAAAATGAATATGTAGTTAAATATTCATTTTTAATAATTAATAAGTATCTTTTATTCATAATTTATCACCTCATAATCTATTTCTTCATCTTCTAAATAATCACTAATTAAACCTTTAACTTCATCAATTTCATATCATTTCAAATTCAAGTCAAAATCTACTGGCAATGAAACATAACCTATATTTGAATGTTTATTATCAAATTCAAGATATAAATGTAATAATCAATAATTATCATCACACTCAATGTCTGAATAAATAATACTTTTATCACTAATTTTTAATGCTTTATTATTAATTCATTTTTCATTTAAGTAATCACTAATACAATATGACATTTTTAATTCCTCCTAATTCTGTTTACCTAATGCTCAATGTTCTTGTGTTATTTCATTTTTTGAAACAGGATAACTTTTAAGCATTAATTCATTTAATTTATTAATAGTTTTTTTATTTAACTTTTTCATATAACCCTCCATTAATTAACTACAAAGTATTACAAATTGTAATTGTTTATATTGTTTATACGCCAGACATATATGTCTTCCTTCTTCCGTGCCCATTTGTGCTTTCGCTCTGGGATTTTACGCTCAGTTTTTGAAATTAAATCTACTTGCATCCATACGAAGGACCGAATGCTAAACGCAAATTTAATTGTTTAAGTCACTATCTCTTTTTTTATTGTCGTTTGATATTAGCCCTGGACTTATCACGACTATCGCTTAGTTATAAAAACCAGCGCCGATTTTCATCTTTTCTCATACACTATTTCAGTACTTGCCTCGGCAGGCTGTGGAATAAAAAACACTTAGTTATAAAAACCGTTCCACTCTGCATTAAGTTTTATAAAATTTAAGTTTTAATAAACCAGTTTCATAATCAAAGATAATTTTTGAATTTTCTAATTTTTGATAAAATTGTTTTTGTTTTTTATCTTTTATACTATTCAATAAATTTCTATGTTTTTCGCAAGTTCACAAAACTCTATTTGATACAAATTGTTTATTAGTAAATGATATTTTTTTATAACAATCATTAATATCACATATTTTTTGTTGTTTAATTACCATTACCTCCTTATAAGGATTGTTTTAAAATAAAAAAACAACCCTTTAATAAGAGTTGTTTTTTTTGTCCTACTTCATCCTTTATTCTACAAAATAAAAAAACAATAAATTTCTTTATTGCTTTGCCGGATTAATAATATTAGTTGCTGTCAAAATATTCATTAATAAATCATGTAAACACTGAATAATTTGCACTAATGGAACTACTTTATTCCGATAATCTGCTGTTTTCTGTGCAATTTCTAATCGTTTTTCTGACGTTAAATTGATAACAAATGTATGATGGGCTTCTACTTCTTTAACAATTTTTTCTTTGTTAAATTCTGGTAATTTAATTTTTCCATCCTTAAAATCTTTTTCAATTTTATCAATGTTTTCTAATTGTGCTTTTAATTTAGTTTCTTCTTGTTCTACTGAAAACTCTGTTAAGAGAATATCACGTTGTAAAAATAATCCTAATTGATTTACTAAATTTCAAATTTCTAACGCGTCGCTTGCTTGATTAATATCTTCCAAGCATTTATCAAAAGCTACATCTAGACCTTTGATTTCTTCATCATAAATTTTTGTTAATTCAACAATTTCCACTTTCATCATATCAACAAAAAGTTTATTTAAATCAACTGGACTTGATTCTTTAGCACTCGTCATAAAATCATTTAAAAAACGGGGTAATGGAATAATAGCATTAAATAATTTACTTACTTCAATTAATGTTGTTACTTTTTTTTGATCAACTTCTTCTGGTTTTTTATCTTGCAAATATTCATTTCTAATATCATCAAATAAAGGCTTAATTTCTGTTTTAACAAAATTAAATAAATCTTCAAAATTAGTTTTAAATTTCGCCCCTGCTAAAAATGCTTCAACTTTTGGATTTTTTTCTGCGGTATCTTTTTGATAGTCATTTTCAAAAAGATTAATATACTTCGTTAAATACTCCATCATTCCTTTTTCAACGTCTGTTCAAAAATTATTTTGTTCTGTCATAATTTTAGATCCCTCTATTTCTATAAATTACTATGTAATACAATTTTACCGTAAAATAAAAATTTATGTTATTTTAATTCATCTTTTCTTGATTTTCTTTAATTTTTTGTCGGTTAACTAAAATATTATTTAAACTAACAACCATCGAAACTAATAAGAAAATAATTAAACTCAAGACAATTAAATACAAAATATAATATTCTGGTTCCCGAAAATCTTGAAAAAAATATGGGGTATAATAGTTTTGAGCAGGAGCACTATAATTTCACAATTTTTCATCAACCGGTATTAATAACAATATTATTTGCCGTAATGCAATAAAAATTGTATAAACAAATGGATGAAAATAAAACTTATATAATTTTCTGACATAAAAGTATTTATGATTAATTAATTTCTTATCAAAAATAAAACAAAAATAAATAATAAAAATAACTGGACAAAGTCAATGTTGCACAACAGTGCTAAGCCAATAAATTGTTTTATTACTTCAACTGGCGGTGAATTTTTGGCCGGTAATAAATCCAACAACACTACCAATTGTAAAAAATAAAAAAGTTAATACCGCAGCAAAAACAATATATAATACAAAAAACTGATTAGTAATAAAATGGCAATTTCTTTGATTATTAAAATAAATTAAACCACCTAATGCAAATAATAAAATTAATAAATCAGTTTGAACACTTCATCAACTAATAAAATATCACGAATAACTTAATCAATTTAATTCATACCGCAGCAAATTATAAAAATAGGTTAAAGCTAAAATAATAACTTCCAAACCAAAGAGAATACTACAATAAATTAAATTTTTTGTTTGTTTTGATTTTACCATATTACTCCTCTTGATGATGATATTTATTATATAATACATTTTTACTAATCTGATATTTATTAGCTACAAGATCAATTGCTTGTTTAACCCGATAATTTTTGCTTTTAATTAATTGATCAATTTCAGCAATTAAAATATTATCCGCAACAACTACTTGTAAAGGAGCAGTAACACCATCAACCACAATAACATATTCCCCCACGGCAACATGTTCTTCTGCTGTTAAAAAAGTTAATACTTCTTCACAAAGACCACGATATCACTGTTCATGAATTTTGGTAAGTTCCTTCCCAACGGCAATTTTACGATTTCCCAGCACTGTCAAAATTAATTTTAATGTTCCCAAAATACGGTGTGGTGCTTCATAAAAAATAATTGGGTACGGGAGCATTACTAGCTTTTCTAATTGCGCAATTTTTTTTGTTTTAACTTTATCTAAAAACCCAAAAAATAGAAAATGTTGAGGATTCAATCCCGAACTAACAAGGGCATTTAAGGCAGCATTCGCCCCACTAATTGAAACAACATCATAAGGATACTCTGTTAAAATTTTATTAACCGCATAATAACCTGGGTCGCTAATTAAAGGATAACCCGCATCGCTAATAATTGCAATTGATATATTAGCTCTTAAATCACTAATCATTTCCGTAAAACGTATTCTTTCATTTTCTTTATTGAATGAAATTAATTTTTTCCTTAAATTAAAATAATTTAATAATTTCAAAGTATTACGAGTATCTTCACAATAAATTTTTTGGACATTATTTTTAATAATTTCAATTGCCCGCGGTGGCATTTCCTGCAAATTACCAATTGGTGTCGGAATCAAATAAAGTTTTGGTTGGTCGCTTTTAAAACTATATTGTTTAATTTTATTTACCATTGTAAAGACTCATTAACTTATCAAAACTATCACCCTGTAGTAAATATTGCGAAACAATTTGATAAACTCTTTCTAATAAATCATTATTAATAACTACCAACTGGTCAGCAGAAAATTTTCCTAACACTCAATTACGAAGTGGAATTTGAGGATGATTACCAATCCCTAATTTAATGCGATAAAAATTTTCACCGCCTAATTTCTGAATTAGATCCTTAATTCCATTATGCCCGGCACTTGAACCATTCTTTTTTAATTTTAGAACATTAAAAGCAAGATCTTTGTCATCATAAATTACAATAATATCTTCTAATGTTAATTTATAAAATTGTTTAATTAATAAAACTGATTCACCACTTAAATTCATATAAGTTTGGGGCTGACAAAAAATAATTTTTTCGTTGTTAATTGTTGTTTCTCAGACAAAAGCATTAAAAACATTTCTAGGCTTTAATAAATTAAACTTACTAACTAATTTATTAACTGCTAAAAATCCAATGTTATGTCTGGTATAAATATATTCCTCGCCTGGATTACCCAAACCCACAATTAACTTCATAATCTCGCTCCCTTTTACTTCAACACTCGGTGATAAATTTTATCAACATTCCGTAAGAAATAATTGATATCAAATGCCTGCTCTAGTTCTGCCATTGATAAATATTTTGTAACATCATTTGCAATTAAAACCATTTTAAAATCATTCTGTTGCTGTTGGGCAAGTAACGTACACTTTTGAATAAAATCATAAACCTCTTCTCGTGAATGATCAGTTTTCTTTAAAATTTTTGTTAAGATCACTTGACTGAAATAAAGATTATTGGCTTGTTGTAAATGTTCATTCATTTTAACGGGATTAACAACTAAATCATTAAGAACAGTAATCATTCGTTCTAAAAGATAAATCACTAAATGATATGTATCAGGAATAATAATTCGTTCATTACTACTATGTGAAATATCTCGTTCATGTCATAACAAGTTGTTTTCAAAAGTAACATTCATATTACTACGAACTAAGCGCGCTAACCCGGAAATATTTTCAGCACTAATTGGGTTTTTCTTATGCGGCATTGATGACGAACCTTTTTGCGTTTTACTAAATCCTTCGGCAATTTCACTAACTTCTGACCGTTGAAAGTGACGAAACTCCAACGCCATTTTTTCTAATAAACTAGCAATTTGACCAAAACTAGTAAATAACGCAACATGATAATCACGCGAAGTAACTTGTGTTGTAATTGGGTCAATCTGTAATCCTAATTGATGGGCAGCATATTCTTCCACCGCTACTTCCACATGAACAAAATTACCAACTGAACCAGAAATTTTTGCAACTTCAATCCCCTGTGCTGCAGCATTAAAACGGATTATGTTTCGTTCCAATTCCGCATATCAAAGCAAGAATTTTAATCCTAATGAAGTTGGTTCAGCAAACATACCATGGGTACGACCAATAATTAATTGTTTTTTGTATAAAAGTGCTTTCTCTTTTAAAATTGTTTGCAATTGTTTTAGATATTTTTGAACAACCTCATTTGATTTTTTAATTAAATAATTTTGACTAGTATCAACAATATCCGTTGATGTTAAACCATAATGAATTCATTTTCTTTCTGGCCCTAATGATTCTGACAACATTCTCGTAAAAGCAACAACATCATGTTTTGTTTCAACTTCTAATTCGAACATTCGTGGTAAATTAACTTTTAAATCTTCCTTAATCTTTTTAATATCTGCCGCCGGAATTACTCCTACTTTTGCTCATCCTTCACAAACTAATAATTCTACTTTTGCTCAAGTATTATATTTATTTTGATCACTTCAAATTGCTGCAATTTCTGAAACTAAATAACGATTAACCATTAGAAAATTTCCTCATTCATTAAAATAGTTTGTTCACGATCAGGGCCAACAGAAAATAAACTAATGGGAACTCCAACAATTTCTTCTAGTTTCATTAAATATTTTTGAGCATTATGTGGCAGTTCTTCAAAGGTTGTTACGGTTGTAATATCTTCTTCTCAACCCGGCATTGTAATTAAAATTGGTTGGCATTTTTCATATTCTTTAATTGTACTTGGAACATAATCAATTTGTGTCCCTTCATATTCATAACCAACACAAATTTTTAATTCCTTAATTTTTGATAAAACATCTAACAACATAATTGCCATACTAGTGTAGCCACTAATTCGTAAGGAATGTTTCATTAAAACACCATCAAATCAGCCAATTCGACGAGCACGACCAGAAACAGTTCCATATTCTTGTCCTACTTCCCGAATATATTGTTCTGTTTCACCAAAAATTTCAGAAGGAAATGGACCAGTTCCAACACGGGTATTATATGCTTTTACAATTCCAATTACATTATTAATATAACGTGGCGCAATCCCAACACCAACCGGAATTGAAGCAGCTGTTGGATTAGAAGATGTCACAAAAGGATAAGTTCCGTGATCTAAATCAAGCATCACCCCTTGGGCACCTTCAAATAAAACTTTTTTGTGCTGATGAATAGCATTATCAACTAAAATTGAAGTATCGGTCACTAAATCTTTAATTTGCTGAAATAAATCTAAATATTCTTTTCAAATTAACTTTGGATCAAAACCAGAAGTATTAAAAACTTTTGTCAAAACTTCATTTTTAAATCTTAAATTATTTTCTAATTTTTGTAAAAACCCTGCCTCATCAAATAAATCTCCTAAACGAATTCCAATCCGTTCCGCTTTATCCTGATAACACGGACCAATTCCTTTTTTAGTTGTACCAATTGAATCTTTTTGACGATATTCTTCTTGTAATTCATCAATTTTTATATGGTATGGAAAAATTAAATGAGCGCGATCACTAATTCGTAAATTATGACAATTAAAACCATTTTCTTGCAAATACTTAATTTCACTGATTAATTTTCGTAAATTAACAACACAACCATTTCCAATCACATTAATTGAATATTTATTAAAAACCCCCGATGGGACAATACTTAGTTTATATTTTACTCCTTTAATCATAATTGTGTGCCCGGCATTATCACCACCTGCTCAACGCACAACAAAATCCGCCTTTTGCGCAAAATAATCGGTAATTTTACCTTTACCTTCATCTCCTCATTGACTACCAACAACTGCTAATGTTCGATAATTTATACCACTCATAATTCACTCCTAACCTTTCTACCTTTTAATCTTAATATAATTTTAAATGATTTCACAAATTTTTCAACTTATTTAGTTTTGATTACTGCTTGAACAAAACCATTAAATAACGGGTTTGGACTATTTGGTCGCGAAGTAAATTCCGGATGATATTGCGCAGCAATATAAAATGGATGCTGCGGTAATTCAATTACTTCCACCAAATCTTTTGCTTGATAAAGGCCACTAAAAACTAATCCGGCTTGTTCTAATTGCTGACGATAATTATTATTAAATTCATAACGATGACGATGACGTTCCAATACTTCTCCTTTTTGATATAAGCGATGGGCTAATGTATTGGCAACTAACGTTGTTTTATAATTTCCTAAACGTAAAGTTCCACCAATATTTTCACTTTTATCTTTGCCACGAATAAGATCAATAATTGGGTGCTTTGTATTAGCTAACTCCGAAGAATTTGCATCTTCAAGATGACAAACATTACGGGCAAATTCAATTACGGCAGCTTGCATCCCAAAACAAATTCCTAATAACGGAATGTTATTTTCTCGTGCAAACTGACAGGCTAAGATTTTACCCTCAAATCCTCGTTCACCAAAACCACCAGGGACTAAAATCCCTTTTGCATTTTGAAATAACTCCCGATAATTCTTAGCAGTAACATCTTCGGCTTTAATTCAATCAATTTTAATTTGCACACCATTTTCATACCCAGCAATTCGTAATGATTCACTAACTGATAAATAGGCATCAGGTAACTCAATATATTTCCCTACTAACTTAATTTCAATTGTTGTTTGTGAATGATTAATTTTCTCAACAAAATGTTTCCATGCTGTAATATCTGTCGCAGCAATATTTAAATTTAATAATCTGCTAATTACTTTTTGAGCATTTTGCTGATACATTTTAATAGGAACTTCATAAATACTTGCCGCATCAGTTGCTACAAGAACATTATTTTTTTCAATATTACAAAATAGGGCAATCTTTTCAATAACACTATCATCTAACACTTGTTCAGCACGAGCAACAACAATATCAGGCTGAATCCCTAACGACAATAATTCACGTACTGAATGTTGCGTTGGTTTTGTTTTTGATTCTTTTGAAGCCGCAATATAAGGAACCAGTGAAACATGCATATAAATTACGTTTCCCCGACCTTGTTCCATCCGAACTTGTCGAATTGCTTCAATAAAAGGAAGTGATTCAATATCCCCAACTGTCCCCCCAATTTCGGTAATAATAATATCGGCTTTTGAAGTTTTTGCCGCATGATAGACTTTCTTCTTAATTTCATTAGTAACATGTGGAACAACTTGTACTGTGCCTCCCTCATATTCACCACGGCGTTCTTTTTCAATTACATTTTTATAAATTTGACCGGAAGTAATATTTGATTCTTTTGTTAAGTTCTCATCAATAAAACGTTCATAGTGTCCTAAATCTAAATCCGTCTCTGCCCCATCTGCTGTTACAAACACTTCACCATGTTGATAAGGACTCATTGTTCCTGGGTCAACATTTAAATACGGATCAAATTTTTGCATAAAAACATTCAATCCACTCGCTTTTAATAAGACACCAATTGAAGAAGCAGTGATTCCTTTCCCCAGACCGCTGACTACTCCTCCTGTTACAAAGATATATTTTGCCATTGTATTTTCATCCTTTCTTCCCCAAATAAAAAGAGTTTAGAAATTAACAGGGTTGTCACTTCTAACACTCTTCAATCTTGGTATTAATTATTTTCTTCCATTTCCTTTTCAAGAGCTTTTCAGTCAATTTCTTCTGTAATACCCAATTTAGCTGCTACTGTCTCATCGTCATCATCAACAGAATAACCATTAGAAATTAAATCATCGTCATCAACTTCAATTTCAACAAAATCATCGTCATCATTGTCGTCTTCATCTAAAGTATCATCAAAGTCAAGAGTTTCAATTAAAGATTCCTCTTCTTCATCTTCCTCTTCATCTAAATCAATATCTTCAAATTCTTCTGTCGTTTCAAATTGATCAGTATAATCATATTGTTTTTTAATATCATCATATTTTAAGAATTGACGTAAACCTCACATACCTTCACTTGTTAAGACAAAACGATTGTCTAACACTAAATCAGTATATAATTCCGCAATAACATCTTCCTTACTTGTCCCGTGAACTGACACATCACTTTGAGAAGCAATATCATTTCAAATATTTTCAAAAGTATCGCTACCATCCTTCTTCCTTAAATATGAATACACTAATTCTAATAATTCTACATTATCGTTCATTATTTTTAACCTTTCTTACTACTCACTGACATATTTTTCACCAATTGAAAACCAAATTGTTGTTGCCGTTTGTTTTTTATTATTTTTAAATGCCAAGACTTCTGACACATCCATAATGCATTTTACACCATCCGGAGTATCAATATAAATTGGTTTTGTATTACTATCATATAATTTAACTGGTTTTAGGTTATATTCAACCATAAAATAATTATAATGGTTTTTATATTTTTTTATCAAATTATTTTTAATTTCTTCTAAATTTCTTTCCCTAGAATTTATTTTCCGTAAGAATTTTCGATCTATTAGCATTCGAATTAAAGTAACTAATACTTCATCATTTTCATTCTCTAACATTTTTAAGCCAGTAAATAAAGTATAATCATCTAAGAAACAATATTGTTCTGCCGTCATCATCTTACCATTTAATAATGGTTTTAATAAAGTAATAATTTGATTATTTTTAAAGCGATAATTTTTATGATATAAATCATATAAACGTTTAAACATCATTTCAAAAGTTAAATCAAATCCAATGCTTAATGGATGCAAATAAATTTGGTTATACATATGATAACGACCAATTAAAAATGATTCAATTGCATATTGAACTTTTAATGGAAAAATAATTTTTTTATCCTTAATAAACAAATGACGAATAATTCATTGTGTATCGACATGACTATAATCAACGCCACTAGTTTGGCCATCACGTAATAAGTAATCCATACGATCAGCATCTAATTGCGACGAAACTAATGATGATAAAACACTATCAGGATGTTTTCCTTCAATAATTTGACATAATTCGTCAATTTCACTATCACTAAATTCTTTCGTTAAAATCTTATTAATATTTGTTGTTGAACTTTTAATTAATAACGTTGAATAATTCTCATGACTAATATTAGCATTTGTAACTTTATTAATCCGTTCAAAAGTATGGGAAAAAGGACCATGTCCAATATCATGCAATAACCCTGCTAATTTCACTAATAATTGTTCGTGTTTACTATACATTTCTTGAAAACTTGGTGTTTCTAACATTTCACTAACTAAATGATAAACACCAATGCAATGTGAAAAACGCGTATGTGATGCACTGGGAAAAACAAATTGCCCCCCTGCTAACTGACTAATACGCCGTAAACGTTGAAATTCTGGCGTGTTAATTAATTTAACAGCAATTTCCTCTTTAATGTCAATATCACCATGAACACTATCCCGTATTGTTAGAGATAACTTCATCATTCTTATTGTAATTTTGTAATATTATTAATTACTTGTTCTTTTCCTAATAAATAAATAACCTTTACTAGTTCTGGTCCGTGTTCTTGATGAGAAGTAAAAATTCGAATTGGCATAAATAAATGTTTCCCTTTCTTATCATATTGATTCCCCATTTTTGTAATTAGGTCTTTAATATTTCCCTCTGTTCAATCGGTTAACTGTTCCAACTCCCTTTTAAAAGTTGCCATCATAGCCTCATAATCCGTCAATTCGGTCAACACTGTTCTTGTTTCTGATGCCACCTGTTCAACTGGTTCAAAGAATGGTTTTGTTAAAGTAACAATTTCAGCCCCATATTGAAGTTCCTTTTTATAAATTAATAATAACATATTTACTCATACTGGTGTTTTTTTTGTTAAATCATATCCTTGTTCTAAAAAAGGACGAACAAAAGCAAGGTAATCTTCATCACTAAGTTGCTTTAAATAATAATTATTCATTCAAGTTAATTTTTTAACATCAAACATACTAGGTGATTTACTAAAGCGCGTTTCATCAAATAACTTAATTAATTCATCATGGGTAAATATTTCAGTTGTTCCAATCGGTGATCAACCTAATAAACTAATAAAATTAAAAATTGCGGTTGGTAAATAACCTAATGTTCGATATTGACTAATAAATTGCATTAAATGACTGTCCCGTTTTGATAACTTTTTATGCTGTTCATTAACAATTAAAGTTAAATGAGCAAAAACTGGTGGAGATGCTTTAAAAGCTTGATAAATCATTAACTGCTTTGGCGTATTAGAAATGTGTTCTTCGCCGCGAACAACATGACTAATTGCCATTAGCATATCATCAATTACGACAGCAAAATTATAAGTTGGAATCCCGTTTGACTTCAAAATAACTCAATCGCCAAGATCTTTTCCTTCAAAATGAATCGGTCCACGAACTAAATCATCAAAATCATAACTACTATTATCTGGCACAAAAAAACGAATATTATAGGGGATTTGTTGAACTAATTTTGCGCGAACATCTGATGGCGATAACTTTCAACATTTTCGATTATAACGTGGGGAAAGATATCCCTTTGCTAACTGTGCTTCACGATCTTGTTCTAATTCACTTGCCGTACAAAAACAATAATATGCTTGTTTCATTTCCAATAATTCATGAGCATATTTTTGGTAAAGGTCTAATCGTTCTAATTGACGATATGGCCCATAATCTCCGGGGCGATCAATTGTTTCATCTGGTTCAATTCCTAATCATCGTAAATTATCTAATTGTGAAACAATTGCGCCATCAACATTTCGCTCTGTGTCAGTATCTTCAATTCGTAAAATAAAAAATCCATTGTAATGTTTTGCAAATAAATAATTAAATAATGCCGTTCTTGTATTTCCAATATGTAAAAAGCCAGTTGGACTTGGTGCATAACGTAATCTAATCTTTTGACTCATTTTAATCCCTCATTCTAACGCTCTGATTTTTTAACCAAAAGCAATGTTGTATAACTCTGAATAATATTTCTAAAATTTTGTTCTGTTGTTGTTGCTTTAATATTAATAGTGCCTTCTGCTAATTGCAATAATTCTTGTAAATTGGCCTTAATTTGGGTTTTATATTTTGTTAATTTTGGTTCATCCACAATAATTGTTGTATCAATATTAATAATTTGATAATTTTGATTGTGCATCAAAGTTAGGGCTTTCTTTAGAATTACTTCTGAATTAATATTTTCGTTTGTTTCATCAAATCAATCACCTAAATCGCCTAATCCTAAAGCGCCAATAATTGCCTCACTAATTGTATGCAATAAAATATCCCCATCCGAAACAGCTTCAACTTGATATTGACACGAAATAAAAATTCCGCCAAGAAAAAAACCAGTTCCTGTTTTTAAATTATGTAAGTCATAACTATTACCAACGCGCATTGTTATTCTCCTTAAACATTAAATTTGAAAAAACAAATATCCCCATCTTGCATTAAATAAGTTTTTCCTTCACTTCGTAAGCGTCCATTTTCTTTTACAGCCTTTTCACTCCCATATTTAATTAAATCCGCATAAGCATATACTTCAGCCCGAATAAAACCACGTTCAAAATCAGAGTGAATAATACCTGCACACATTGGTGCTGTTGAACCTTTTTTAAAAGTTCATGCCCGAACTTCTTGTTTACCTGCCGTAAAAAATGTTTGTAGTCCTAATAAGGCATACGATTTTTTAATTAGTTGACTTAAACCTGCTTCAGCAATTCCATAATCCGCCATTAATAAAGTACGGTCTGGTAATTCTAACGCTGATAATTCTGCTTCAATTTTGGCACAAATAACAACAACTTCAATTCCATTTTGTGCGGCATATGCTTTTACTTTTTTAACATATGTGTTATCCTCGTGCTGAAGATCACTTTCTGCCACATTAGCAACATAAATAAATGGTTTAATTGTTAATAAGTTAAAATTCTTAACAACTTTTACTTCCTCGTCCGTTAAAGCAACGTCTTTTAATAATTTATTTTGTTCTAACGCGGTTGCCAATTTTAATAATATTTCATATTCAATTACATCATCTTTTTGTTTTAGTGTTTGGGCTTTTTTCGCTATTTTATCAATTCGTTTTTTAATTTGTTCTTGATCGGAAATAATTAATTCCAAATTAATAATTTCAATATCGCGAATTGGATCAACTATCCCCTCAACATGGGTAATATCTTTATTATCAAAACAACGAATAACCATACAAATAGCATCAGTTTCCCGAATATTTTGTAAAAAAGCATTCCCTAAACCTTCACCTTTACTTGCTCCAGCAATTATTCCAGCAATATCATAAAATTCAAATGTACTATAAATTATTTTTTTTGGTTCACAAAGAGTAATTAATGTTTCCATTCGTTCATCGGGAACTTCAACAATCCCAACATTTGGCTTAATTGTTGCAAACGGATAATTTGCTGCTTCCACTTGTGAATTTGTAATTGCGTTAAATAAAGTTGATTTACCAACATTTGGCAAACCAACTATTCCCATTTTTAATGCCATCTTTTTCCTTCCTTACTATTAATTAATCATCTGTTAAACCTAATAATTCTAAAATACGATTCAAATCTTTTAATCCTAAGTAACTAATAATAATCTTATCAGTATCAATTGCTACTTTTGTCCCTAATTTTCGCATAATTTTATTTTCTAAAAATTCATTAACAGCTCGTTTTTTTGGTTCGTTTTTTGTCTCTTGGGGCTGACTTTTAGTTGCTTTTGTCCCATATGTTTTCACTAGTTCTTCAACTTGGCGGGCATTTAAATTAAGGCTAACAATTTTATCAACAACTTTTTTAAATTCAGTTTTACTAATATGTAAACTAATTAATGGTTTAACTTGCCCCATTGTCACTTTATTTTCTAATAATAACTTTTGAACATCAACTGGTAAATTTAATAAACGTAAGGTATTTGTAATATGACTACGTGATTTTCCAATTCGTTGCGCTAATTCATCTTGTGTTAAATTTAATAACGCAATTAATTCTTTGTAGGCATTTGCTTCCTCAATAGTATTCAAATCAACCCGTTGAATGTTTTCAACTAACGCCACTTCTTTCATTTGTTGGTCATTAAAATTAACAACAATTGCGGGAATTTTAGTTAAACCAACTAATTTAGCAGCTCTGCTACGACGTTCTCCCGCTACTAAATAATAACCATTCGTTGTTTTTTTAACAATAATTGGTTGAATTAATCCGTATTCTTTAATTGATTGGGCTAATTCTGCCAATTCTTCATCATTAAAATTTTTTCGTGGCTGATGTGGATTTGGAAAAATTTCTGCTAAGGCTATTTCATTCGCCGTTGCTTTTAATTCATCACTATTTTCAATTTCCTTAATTACATCATTAATTCCTTCTCCAAAAATTTTATCTAATCCTTTTGAACTTAATCGACTTTTATTGTTTGCCATTGTTTGCCAACACCTCTCTCGTTAATTCTTCATACGCAACTGCCCCTGCTCCACCTTTATCATAATCAAAAATACTTAAACCATGCGAAGGTGACTCACTAATTTTAATATTTCGGGGAATATGCGTTCGATATACTTTCTCATTGAAATATTTTTTAACTTCCGTCATCACTTCAAATGATAGTTTTGTCCGTGAATCAAACATTGTTAAAACAATTCCTTCAATTGCTAAATTTTTATTAAACATTTTTTGAACAAAACGAATTGAAGTTAATAACTGTGCTAATCCTTCTAAGGCATAATATTCAGCTTGTATTGGAATTAAAACTGAAGCAGCACAAGCTAGGGCATTTCGATTAATTAATCCCAATGAAGGAGGACAATCAATTAAAATAAAATCATACTTATCACGAATTGGTTTAATCCGATCAAGGAGAATACTTTGATTATCATCCATTTTTTCCATTAAATATATATCTGCTCCTGCTAATGAAATTGTCGCGGGTGCTAAATCAACATTAGGCATAATCCCGGAAATAATAATATTTTTTAAAGATACATGGCCAACTAAAACATCATACATACTCATACCATCATGAATTTCATCTTTATTAGCCCCTGTTCCTGTTGTTGTATTACCCTGGGGATCAATATCAATTAATAAAATCTTTTTCCCAGCCCGAGCTAAGCCAGCTGCTAAATTAATTGATGTTGTTGTTTTTCCAACGCCACCTTTTTGGTTTGTGATTGCAATAATTTTCCCCATAATTGTCCTCTCTCCACTTTGCAAATAATAACTTTATACATTACTATTATATAACACTTTACTGAATTGGGAATTTTTTTATTTGATTAAAACTCCGTGGATATCTTTTTGCAGTTGGCGCTGTCTTGATAAAATAACAAATATTTCGTTCTCCCAATGGAATAATATACTCATATTGGGTTTGCATTAATTTTAAATTTAAAACCTTTAATGCTGCTTGCGCTGTTCCTAATTCGTTAACAATGTTCGGCCCTTTATAGCAAATAATCAATCCCTCGACCTTGACCATCCGAACAACCAATTCTAACAACATTCCCAAATTAGCCACTGCTCTTGTAACAACAAAGTCAAAGTGTTCAGGATGTTCATAACTATATTTCTCAGCCCGGTCATGTACAATTTTAATATCGCTTAATTGCAATTTTGTTACTAACCGTTGCAAAAATAAACATCGTTTTTCTAATGCTTCTATAATTGTTAATTTAATTGTTGGACAAAATATTTTTAAAATAATCCCCGGAAATCCAGCTCCACTTCCAACATCAGCAATATTCGCTTTTTCACTAAATGAATAATTTTTTAATAATAACACTGAATCAAGAAAATGTTTCAGATAAACATCTTCCCGATTAACAAGACTTGTTAAATTCATTACTTTATTTTGTTCAACTAAATATTGGTAATATTGTTCTAACTGCTCTTCTTGTTTATGACTAACAACAAGTTCAGGAAAGTAATCATTAAATAATTTAATCATCATAACTCCTCATATCTTTTAATTGCGTTAACATTATAACAAGATATTTGTTAATATATAAATAGTTAGCAAAAAATATTATAAAGGAGTCTTAAAATGAGTAAAAAAGCATTAATCGTTGTAGATTATCAAAATGATTTTGTTAATCCGCAAGGAGCATTATATGTTCCTGGAGCAGAAAATCTCCATCCACAAATTATAACTTTAATTAAAACTTTTCAAAATAACAACGACCTAGTTATTGCCACAAAAGATTTTCATCCCGATAACCATTGTTCATTTACAAAATGACCACCCCATTGTCTGGCCAATACTTCTGGAAGTGAACTTTATCAATTGCCAGAAAGTTATTTTGATAAAATTATTTTAAAAGGAACCGAACAAGATGTTGATAGTTATAGTGCATTTTTTAATGATATTCAAACTTCTAATGGTTTACATGAATTCTTACAAGAACAAAATGTTTCTCATCTTGTAATTATTGGAGTTGCCTTAGATGTGTGTGTTTCAGCAACTTTAATTGATGCCATTAAATTAAATTATCATGGTTATCTTGACTTAACATGTACAGTCGGTCTTACCCCCCACATTAACTTTTAAAAAAAGCTATTATTAAAAAATAATAGCTTTTTTAAAAATCATCATCATTGTCAAACTCAATGTTTTTTACACGCATAATAGTTTCTCCATTTGGTAAGTGACCAATCCGACCATTAGTACTTCCTTTCCATTTCACTTGATAATAAATAATTCCTTGAGCATATAATAATTTTAAAATCTCAATCCAATTGTATAACTGTTCACGATACATTCATCGTTTTTCACTATGTGCTTCAATTAAACTACGATTATAAAAACTATGCGGATGCGATCACATTCGAATTTGCCGCATTGTATTTTCTCGTTTTGATACAATTTCTAAGTTTTCAGCACGGTTATCTCGTGGGTTACCATTAATATGATCAATTGTCATATTTGGTGGCACTGGTCCAATAAATAATTCAACAACTAATTTGTGAAGTGGTTTTGTTTTTGTCTTTCCTTCTTCGCGCCGACGAATTAAAAAATAATTTGTATTTTTAGGTTTTTTTAAATCCTTAATTTTTTTAGTGATATTATTCCGAACACAACCCATATTACTAATTTCAAGATACGGGAATTCAGGGTGAATTCTTCAAATTTCTGTTTTTTTTGTTTTACTCATTTTAACCTCTTATTTTTTTGAAACTGCCTGATGATTTGTAATATAAAAACGATATGGTTTTAGCTTAAAATTAGTGGCATAATCAATATTAATCCGGGGCGTTGCTGTAATTGCAAAATCGCTTGTCGTCGTTACCGCTGCTAAATATAATGTTGTACTTTTCATAAGATTTAACCCATCTTCAGTTTTAGTAATTTTTAAATATCGTGCCAGTTTTCCTGGCCCATTCGCTAAATTAGGTTTATTAACAAAATTAGGATTTGTTTCATCTATAATAATTTCCCCGGCTCGTAATAAAACAGCGCTAGGGTAATCCGCTTGATCAGTGACAATATTAAAACAAAAATACATTCCATAAATCATAAAAATATGAACAAAACCGCCTTGTCAGAACAGTGTTTCATTTCGTAAACTTCGTCTATTATTAAATCCATGATTAGCATCATCAGTTGGCCCATCATAAGCTTCAGTTTCAATAATTTTACAAATAATTTGCTTACCATCAATAATACGAATTAAATATTTCCCTAATAATTGTTGTGCAACAATAACAGCATTTTGTGCAAAAAAAGCCGCATCTGTTAAACGGATTAAATTTACCATTTTTGTGAAAAAAACATAACAAAAAATATTACTAATTTGTTATGCTCTCTTACCCAATCTTCTCACATTGGTCAAATTCAACTTCGGTTGGTGTTAAACGACCAAACATTTCTAAGTTTATCGTTGCAATTCCTTTTGAAGTATCAAGTTTTGTCACTTGTCCTTCCATCTCAGCAAAAGTACCAGATAAAATTCGAACATAATTGTTAACTTCAAAATTCGCCACAAATACTTTTTTAACTTTTTTTCCTTGTTGTGCTGCTGTTTTTTTAATAGCTATTGATTTTGAAAGCATTGTTTTTGCTTCTTGATCTGTTAATGGAAATGGTTTTGTTCCTCGTCCTGATGATCCTATAAATCCAGTAACTCCCGTTGTATTTCGAACAATATACCAAGCTTCATCATTCATAATCATATTAATAAAAATATATCCTGGATAAACATTCTTTTCTGTTGAAACTGATTTTCGTTTTTTGTCCGGTACTTCTTCTTTAACAGCTCTAATATCAAAAACAACATCTTTCATATTTAATGATTCTACCCGCTGGATTAAATCATCACGGACACGATCTTCATGACCAGAATAACAATTAATTACATATCATTTCCCAGGATACTTCGTAATATCTTCAAAATCTTCACTAATGTCCAATTTCTCATTATTTGTTTCTAGTTCTGTCATTGGCTTTTGTTCTGTCATTATTTTACTCCTTTAATTCTTAGTTCTCCTATTATATAATATGCGCAACAGTTAGTAAGTGGTGTAAAGCTAAGTCCAATACTAAATAAAATATCGCAAAGGCAATAATAAATAAAATTGTAATTAAAAATTTGCGCCCTAAACTTCCCTTACTTGTTCAACGAATTCTTGTTACTTCCTTCGCCATTTTAACAGGGAATTCACGAAATGCTAATTTTCAATTTGTTTTTTTACTTTTATCTGACTGCTTGCGTTTAAAAAGACCTTTTTTAATTGGTTCACCATTTTCATCAATATCTGGTGTTATCATTTCTTTTTTTGTTCCAACTTGAATTGGTGCAGTTTTATTCGCTTTTTTTTGAAAAATTAGCGCTGCTTTTTCATTTTTTTTCTGCAACTTTAACGCCTTTTTTTCTTCTTTCGTTAAAATTGGTTTAATTTCTTTTTTTGCTTTGTCATCTTTCATCTTATTAGCCATTACGAACACCTACCTTGTTTCTTTATGTTGTGTATGTTTATTACATGTTTTACAAAACTTATTTATTACTAGTCGTTCTTTTTGTGTCATCTTATTCTTAAATGTGGAATAATTCCGACTCAAGCATTCTGAACATACTAATATGATTTTTTCGCGCATTATATTCACCATTGTTAATTATATTATATTAATAAAAATATTGATATAGTTAATTTAATTATTTTTGTAAAAATCCTTAGTTTTTTGCATAATTCGTTGCATTGCATTATCAACTTGCCGATAATCTAATGCTAAAAGGTGATGAATATTATAAATATTTTCCCCCGCATATCATAATCGAAAAACTTCTTTTTCTAATGGTGATAACCGTTGATAAAATAGTTTAATCACTTTTTTTTGTTCATCAAATCGAGCTATTTTTGTTGAAAAATATTCTTCATCCTTAGCAATATTATCATTTGCTAATTTAACATAATAATTTAAAACTCGATTTTTCATATTTAAACATTGTCGAATTTGTTTATGAATATCTCACGTATAACGTTGAAAAATAAAATCTTTTAATTTTTTCCGGGATTGGGGATTATACATTTTTGCACTTTCCAACACAGAAAAATATTTTAAACTATCCAAATCCGATAACTCAATCGGCAAGGCAAAATATTTATAAAAAGTTCGTCGTTTTACTTCCTCTAAAAAAGGAGCATATAACTTGTATAAATTAATTATTGCTTTATTATTATGACCCTCTTGAAATAAATAGAGTAATTCATATTCATTAATAATAATCAATTCCTTTCTAATTTTTACCTTATTGTTGTAGCATTTTAATTTGATAAATTAAAATGGCACTAGCTACTGATACATTTAAAGAATCTAAATGGCCAGTTGTTGGAATATAAACATTAAAATCAGAATGCTTTAATAACTTCGGACTAATTCCGTCTCCTTCATTTCCAACAATTAAACAAACTGGCGTATCATATTTTAATTCACTAACTTTTTGTGCGTCTGTCGTTAAACTTGTGGCATAAATCCAAAATCCCTGATTTTTTAAATATTCAACAGCATTTGTTAAATTATTAACCCGGCAAACAGGGACATAATTAAAAGCTCCCGCTGAAGTTTTTGCAACAGTTGCATTAATATCAACTTGGCGCTTATCTAAAATAATAACGCCATCAACATTAAACATATCACAAGTTCGCAGAATTGCGCCAAAATTATGTGGATCAGAAATTTGGTCAAGTACTAATAATAACGGATGTTTGTTTTGTAAAGCTTGTTTTGTTATTGTTTCAAGTAAATAGTTCTGTGGTTTTAAAATTTCAAGTACCAAATTTTGATGCTTATTTGTTTTTACTAAAGTTGTCATTTTATCAGAGGAAGAAAAGACAACTTTTAGCTGGCGGTTTTGTGCTAATTTTAAATAATAATCCTTATTTTTACTTTCCTCAACTAAATATAATTTATTAATCTTCAGCGCTGGGTTTAACAACGATTCAACAACTGGATTAATTCCATAAATGTATATATATTCTTGCATATTATCTTCCTTTTCCGTTTTTATTATGCATAACTAATATTGATAACTTTCCTCATCAATATTATAATTTAATTTGATACTTTGTGATAGTAGCAATTAATGCATCCATCGCCCGCAAGTAAATTGCTAAATTCTTCGCAGACTTACTTGGAAATTCACCAGATAATGTTGATAAAATTCCAATATTGGCTTTCATTGGTTTTAAATCTTTTTGCTTTGGATTAGTAACATAATTAATTAATGAACCCAAAACAGTTTCTGATAGTAATTTAATTAAAGGCAACTCCATCATATATTGATAAACATTAAGTGCACATAATAATCCTGCGGCCGCCGACTCTAAATAACCTTCAACCCCAATAATTTGTCCCGCGAAAAAGATATTACTATTTTGTTTAAATTGTAAATATTGATTTAAGACTTTTGGACTGTTAATATAATTGTTTTTATGCAAAACCCCATATCGAACAATATTAACATCAGCTAAACCTGGAATAAATTGTTTAATAATTCGTTTTTGTTCTGGTCATGTTAAATTTGTTTGCCAACCAACTAAATTATATAAACTATCAATAACATTATCTTGCCGCAATTGAACAACAGCATACGGTTGTTCCCCGTTTTGATTTGGAAGTTTATTACTACTCATTGGTCCATTTAATAAAATTTTAGCTGATGCTTCCGCCATAACTTCAATTGGTTGACAACCTCTAAAATATTTTTCAAACGCAGGAAGAATAACTCGTTTTGCAGTAACAAGTTCATTTACTAACTGATCAAACTCTTTTTTTGTCAACGGACAAACAATATAATCTTTTTGTTCTGAATGTCGTGCCCCATAGTATACTTTTGTAAAATCAATCCCTGCTTTTGTCACAATTGGGGCTGACCCATCATAATAATATAAGGCCTTATTACCAATTAACTTTTTCAATTCCCCTTGAAAATTTGGCGTAATTAATGGACCTGTCGCAATAATTGTAACTTGCTGCGGATCAATTGTAACAAATTCCTCATAAATAATTGAAATATTAGGATGATTTACTAAAGTTGCTGTAATTTTTTTAGAAAATAATTCACGATCAACACTAAGCGCATCATCGCCGGGGACTTGGGTTTGATATGCTGTTTTTAGAATTAATGAATCCAAGTATTTTAATTCTTCTTTTAAAATACCAATGGCATTTTCTTTTGACATACTACGAAAAGAATTAGAACAAACTAATTATGCAAATGTTTCCAATTTTTGAACCGGATTTTTTTGACCCTGCTTTGTTTCATATAAGTTAACTTTTAGACCTCGTTTTGCTAATTGATACGCAATCTCTGAACCAGCTAAACCAGCCCCAACAATATTAATTACTTTTGTTTTCATAATTTTAAAAAATATCTTTTTCTAATAAAACTTTACGTAGTTCATCAGCCTTAACAAAATCTTTATTATTTTTATACTTAATTCATTCTAATAAATACTCTCGAATCTCACCACTAATTATTGGTAATTGAAAATTGAAATTCATAATATTAAAAATAATATTATAAAAATCACTAACTAATTGCATATCTAACGTTTTATTCCGCAACTGGATATTAATTATTTTAATCATTTCACTAATAATTGTTAAAACATTAGGACTATTTAAATTATTTTCTAACTGGGCAAGGGCCTTTTTAACATATTCACCACGATTTGCTAAATTATATGTCAAATCATATTCTGCCAAAAATAAATTAATTGCCTTTAAAATTTTAAGAATTTTAGCCGTTTCATTCTGAGCGGCCATAATCAAACTATTTGTGACATTTAATGGCTGGGTATAATTAGTTGCATATAACAAATAGCGTAATGTATTAGAACCATATAATTTAATAAAATCACGAACTAAAATAGTATTATCTAATGACTTACTCATTTTTTCATTTGCAACATTTAAATGTCCATTGTGCATTCAAATCTTACTAATTTCTTGACCTTTATTTTTAGCAAAAAACTGAATTCGTTCATTTTCATGATGCGGGAAAACTAAATCAATTCCCCCAGCATGAATATCAATGGTTTGATGATCAAATAATTTATCAATTAAAACCGCACATTCAGTATGTCATCCCGGGCGGCCCTGATATTTTTGCCCGTTGGCGTCATAATATGGAAATGACACTCCTGTCGCGGTATTTTTTCACAATGCAAAATCATATTGACTATGTTTATTTGCATCATGTTTAATCCGCGCATTAACTTCTAATTCGACTAACTTTTTATTAGCCAAGCGACCATAATATTCTTGGTATTTTGCAATATTAAAATAAGTACTACCGTTAATTTCATAAGCGTCCCCTGTTTTAACTAAGTTTTGAATAAAAGTTACAATGTCAGAAATATGATTGGTAACCCGAACACGGTGGGTCGGGGTTTTAATATTTAAGTTGGTAACATCTTCTTCAAATGCTTGAATATAAAATTCCGCAATTTCTTGTTCCGTTTTTTTTACCGCCGCTGCTTTTAGAATAATTTTGTCATCAATATCAGTATAATTTTGAATATAGGTAACCTCAATTTCTTGAAATTGCAAAAAACTAACTAATAAATCAACGGTAATAATGGCACGAGCATTTCCAATATGGATATAATTATAAACTGTTGGTCCGCATGCATAAATATTAACCTTTTTTGTTTCCCCATAATTTGTAAAATCCCGTGTTAAAGTATTATATAATTTCATACGTCACCCTCTTATCTATTTGTCCCAAATTCCATTTTTTTAAATGAAACAACAACATTTGAATATCCGCTGGATTAATTCCAGAAATCCGATTCGCTTGGCCAATTGAAATAGGACGAATTTTCTTAAATTTTTCTCGTGCTTCAAGTGCTAAATTATCTACTAAATCATAGTTTAAATTGGCAGGAATTAATTTATTTTCTAATTTAATTGTTTTTAAAGCAATTTCTTGTTCTTTTTTAATATATCCTTCAAATCGAATATTAATTAATAAGTTTTGTTTTAAAAATGATTTTAATTCTTTTAAAGGTTCTAACTCCTCTTCCAAATATTTTAACTCAATATTCGGCCGTTTTAATAAATTATATCCTGAAATACGTTCAGTAATATTAGCCAGTCCTAATGCTGCTAGTTTTTCAATAATTGGTGATTTTACAGTAAAATAAGTATCTTTTAATAATTGCATTACCGCATTATAATCCTTCATATTAGTTTGATATTCATTTCAACTTTGTTCATCAATTAAACCAAACTGATGGGCATATTTTTTTAATCGTTCCTCTGCATTATCATTTCGTAATAATAAACGATATTCCGCACGAGATGTTAATAAGCGATATGGTTCTTCTGTTCCTTTTGTAATTAAATCATCAATTAAAACACCAATATAAGCTTGATCACGACGTAAAATAAATGGTTCTTGTTTATTAATACTTAGAACTGCATTAATTCCTGCCATCAAACCTTGGCACGCTGCCTCTTCATAACCACTTGTTCCATTAATTTGTCCAGCTGTGTATAAATTTTTAATTTGCTTTGTTTCTAAAGTATGCATTAATTGTGTTGGCACAATAGCATCATATTCAATAGCATACCCTCATTTTAAAACTTCGACATTCTCAAAACCAGGTAACGATTGTAACATTTTAGCTTGCACATCAATTGGCATTGATGTTGAAAATCCTTGCACATAAATTGTGTTCAAGCTTTTTGATTCTGGTTCCAAAAAAATTTGATGACGAGGTTTATCAGCAAAACGAACAATTTTATCTTCAAAACTAGGACAATACCGTGGGCCTGTTCCTTTCACATTACCTGAATACATTGCTGATGAAGACAAATGCTTTTGAACAATAGCATGTGTCGCTGGTATTGAATGAATTAATCAACATAATTCTTGTTCTTGCAAAGGAATAAATTTTTTTGTTGCATAAGAAAAGGCTAACTGCATATCAGTTCCTGGCTCTGGTTGAGCTTTGGTATAATCAATTGATGTATTAAGTACTCGCGCTGGTGTACCTGTTTTTAATCGAAATAATTCAAATCCTAAATGTTTCAATTGCGTTGATAAACCTGCTGTTGTAATATCACCATCAGGCCCAGCAGCTTTTTTTTCTTGCCCTTGTAAAACTAATGATTGCATATATGTCCCCGTTGTTAAAATTACTTTTTTTGCAAAAAATTGGGTTTGATCTTGTAAAACAACACCATAACAAGTGTTATTATCAACTAATAAACTTTGAACAGCCCCCGCATATAATTCCAAATTAGGTTGATTTTGAATAACTGTTTGCATATATTCAGAATATTTAATTTTGTCTGACTGTGCCCGTAATGCTCATACTGCTGGTCCGCGTGACGAATTTAATAGCTTCATTTGTAATGCAGTTGCATCAGCAGCTTTTGCCATTTCACCACCAATAGCATCAATTTCACGCACAACGATTCCTTTTGCTGGTCCCCCAATTGAGGGATTACAGGGCATTAAGGCGATTTTATCTTTATGCAAAGTAATCAACAATGTTTTCTTCTGCATTCTCGCAGTAACTAAACTTGCTTCAACACCAGCATGACCAGCACCAATAACAATAACATCATATCTTTTCATTAAACTCTCCCTCCTTTACAATATTTTAATAATTTAGTTTAATTCTGTTTCAATTCGTTTTAATTCTTGCTCAACATTTAAGCGCTCAAATAAATTTGCTTTTTTTTCTATTTTCTTATTATATATTATTTCTTGTTCTAAAATTGTGAAAAATGTTAAATCATTTAAATCAATATTAAAGTAATCGGCAATTTTTTGAGCATGATCAATTAATATTGGTTGTAACAAAAAAGCACTAACAATAATAACATAAGATAATGTTGCTAATGTTACATGTAATTGTGTTAAGTTTTGATTCTTTTCTAATTCTCAGGGCTTACTTTCTTCAATATATTTATTTGCCTTATTACATAGTTCCAAAATAAGATCTAATGCTTTTGATATTTGATAATTATTCATTGCTACTTGATAATTTTTAATTGTTAAAACACAATTATCAATTAAATCATTTTTCAATGGGCCTTGTGCTAAAAGTTCCCCATTAAAATATTTACTAATCATAGTACTTACCCGTGACACTAAATTACCAATATTATTAACCAAATTTGTATTATATGATTCTAAGAACATTTCATAAGAAAACTTTCCATCATTATCAGTTGGGATTTCATACCCCAAATAAAATCTTAAAACATCCCGACCATAATGTTCAATTAAATATAATGGATCAACAACATTACCAATTGATTTACTCATCTTCGTATCCTTAAATAAGATTCAACCATGTGATAAAAGTTTATTTGGTTGTCGTAGCCCCAAACTTTCTAGCATACTTGGTCAATAGATCGTATGAAAACGTGCAATCTCTTTTCCCAATAATTGTAAAATTTCAACATCGGCATTATTTCAAAATTTATTAAATAATGTTTCATCATCTGATAAGTAACCTAATGCTGTTAAATAATTTGATAAAGCATCAATTCAAACATAAATAATATGTTTATTATTTTCTAATGTTTTAATCCCTCATGTAAAAGTTGTTCTTGTCACTGATAAATCAATTAAACCAGGCAAAATAAAATTATTCAACATTTCATTTTTTCTAGCTTCTGGTTCAATAAAATTTGGATGTGTATTATAATAATTAATTAAAAACTGACTATATTTTGAGACTTTAAAGAAATAAGTTTCTTCTTTAACTTTTTTAGGTTTATTCCCACACACCAAACATTGTTGTGTTATTTTATTTAATTGTGATTCAGTTAAAAATTCTTCACAACTAACACAATATAATCCCTCATATTCGCCCAAATAAATATCAGCTTTATTATATAATTTACTAAAAATCTTTTGAACACCACTTTCATGCGTCTTATCTGTTGTTCGAATAAACTTAGAATATTCGATCCCTAATTTCTTTCATAACAATTTAAAATTATTAACAATCATTGTTGTAAATTGATATGGTGTAACCCCGGCTTCTTTTGCCTTTTTTTCAATTTTCTCACCATGCTCATCACTACCTGTTAAGAAAAAGGTTTCATACCCATCTAGCTTCTTATAACGATTTAAAATGTCAGCTAAAGTTGTCGTATAAGCATGGCCAATATGTAACTGCGCACTTGGGTAATAAATTGGGGTTGTAACATAAAATAATTTTTTGTTTTGACTCATAATATCCCTCTCATTTTTATATTCACTAATAAATTATATCGCATTTTTGCCTTGAAAATGAGGTTGTTTTAGCGCATTCCTCATTTTTTCCTAAATACAATTTTAAATAAAAAAAATAGTTATTATTATAACTATTTTAGGTTATGCATAATTTATCTTGTTACTTCGCTTAGTTTACGAGAAGAAATGCTACGTAAACCATCTGCTAATAATTCTGTCATTTGATAAGCAATGTAAATAAAATCAATGTCACTAATACGTTCACCATAATTTGTCTTTAAAATTTTTATTGCTTCTTTATATAATTTGTCATGATACATTTTAGCATCTAATTTTTCTTTAAAATAACTATAAGATAATGTTTTGGCATTTAATAATAAAGAATCAATTCGTAGAGATAATGTTTTATAAGTATCAGCTAATGCTAATTCCAACCGATATAAAAAATCATTTTCGGTAATAACACGACCGTTATTCCGAATTAAAATCACATTATCATACAAAAGTTGAATTGGATTTGTTGAATCATGAATTTTTTCAACATTCAAAACTAACTTTAATTGATCTCTAATATTATGAAAGTGTTTTTCTAAAATAGGATTCTTCATTTTAATAATCTCCTTAATTAATACTTAATCCATTTAATATAATACTGCAGTAAATATGTAAAAGTATCGTTAGTCAGTTTTATTAGTTTACTAACTATAAGAATGATTTCTTATATGTAATTATCATAACATAAGAAATATCTTTTTTAGAAAAATAAAAAAACACTAAGAGTATTTAGTGTTTTTGCTTTTAATTAAACTTTTGCAAAGTATAATAATGTTCTAACCATTTGTGAAACATATGACATTTCATTATCATATCATGCATATACTTTAACTAATTGTTTACCATTAACTTCAATAATTTTTGTTAATGTTGCATCAAAGATTGATCCGTGTGATTCACCAATAATATCTGATGAAACAATTGGCTGTGTATTATAACCAAAAGTTTCTGATGCTGTTGCTTTCATTGCATTATTAATTTCATCAACTGTTGTTGTTTTTTTCAATTCAACTGCTAAGTCAACAATTGATCCCGTAATTGTTGGAACACGTAATGCCATTCCATCAAATTTACCTTTCAATTGTGGTAACACTAGTGCTACTGCTGCTGCTGCTCCAGTTTTAGTTGGAACAATATTAGAAAATGCTGCCCGAGCTCTTCTTAAATCATCATGTGCTAAATCTAATAAACGTTGATCATTTGTCACAGCATGAACAGTTGTCATATACCCTTTCTCAATCCCAAATTTTTCATCTAAAACTTTTGCCATTGGTGCTAAACAGTTTGTTGTACAACTTGCTCCTGAAATAACAGTATCATCTTTTGTAATATCTTGATGATTAACATTATAAACAATTGTTTTAACATCCGTTCCTTTTGCTGGTGCAGAAATTAAAACTTTTTTTGCCCCTGCAGTAATATGTTGTGAAGCTCCCGCTTTATCAGCAAATCTTCCTGTTGATTCAACTACAACATCAACTCCAAATTTACCTCATGGTAATGCAGTTGGATCTTTTTCTGCACAAACAATTACTTTCTTTCCATTAACAATAATAGCATTTTCTTCTGAAGAAATTTTTCCTCGCATTCATCCTCCTTGGGCTGAATCAAGTTCTAATAATGTTGCTAATGTTTTTGCATCTGTTAAGTCATTAATTGCGACAATTTCAACATTCTTTTCTTCAAATAATTTTCGAAATGCTAAACGTCCAATCCGTCCAAATCCATTAATTGCAATTTTTGTCATCTACTTTTTCTCCTCTACTGATTTAATAATCTAGTCTGCAATAAAAAATGCAGCCTTATATTTATTTTACAACCTTGCCTCGTAATTTGCAAGAAATTTGGAAAATATCCAATTAAGGGTCTAGTTAATGTACTCCTATTATAAAATTCCATAAATTATAATAATATAATAAAAAAAATTATTATAAACAATTTCCTTCATCATCAGTTTTTGTACATTGTGATTGAAAAGCAAGAAAAGCAGCAAAAATAACCTTTTGTTTTTTTCATCCATAATAATTAAGGCACCATCTTGCCAAACACCATTTTCTTTTGCATATTTTTTATTAGCATTCCCTTGGTTCATATGAACATCATGAAGTCCTAATTCTGGTTTATCAAATAACATTCCTCAAATACAAACTTTTAGATCTAGATTTTCAATTGCCAATCCAATTTCTTTTGTAAATGTGTTATTCAAAAATTTTGTCTCATCGCCTTCACCTGGTGGCAGCACTTTCATTTGATTAATATCAATAATGCCACTCCGAAGATAATCTATTGCCAATCCATCTGGTCCCAATGGCAAAGTTCGATAAACTCCATCTTTCAATTTAATTGCGCGTTCTAAAATTGGATGGGTAATATTATTTGTCAAAAAATATTTTAAATTTCGGGGGGCGATTTTTGAATAAACATTAACTACAACTTCATAATTCTGCTCATTAATTTGCAAGTTGAACATAAAATGCGGTGTTCGTGATCATCAATGTATTTTTGTTAAATCCATTCGGATAGGGCGACCTTTTAGTAAACTATATTCATTTATATTTTGTCCTCTTTCCTTAAAAAATTATACAAGTATTATAACAAAAAAATATAAATGAATATAATTCATTAACAAATCACTATTCCTACATTATTTTATAATTCATCTGTATAATTGTTATCACTTCTCCTACTATTTCCAATTAATTCTAATTCTGTTGCCAATCCCCGAATCCGATCAACAATACGTAGAGCTTTTACTTTATTAATTTCCTTATCCCCAATTTCATTTTTAACATTTCCATAAATTGATGTTAAAGCAGTTGTTGTAAAATTAGAAGAAAAAAAAGTTGGTAAGTGTCGACTAATACGATCATTCAGAATTCGAAATAACAAATCATCCCGAACTCAAGGTGAAACAGTTTCACCACCAATATCATCTAAAAATAAAACATCGGCGCGTAATAAATCTTCCACCAATGAAGATTCATTATTAAAAATACTAAACGATTCTTTTACACGATTAATTAAATTAATAACTGAAATAAAAGCAACTTTCCGATTATTATTTGCTAAAACATTAGCTAATCTAATTAATAAATAAGTTTTCCCTACACCCGGCGGCCCATAAATATATAATCCTTTTTGGCGCTGCCCTTTTACAAACTTAACCATTTCTCCTATAATTATATGCATATTATTAAAATTCTTATCTTTTTTAATATCATTTAAACGAAGTTTTAATAAGTCATCACTAAAATCATAGTAAAGATAATTATTTTTAACCTTATTGATTTCATTCAATGCTATCATATGCTCGCACTCAATACGAGTTAAAAATAACTTTTCATTTTCTTTTTTTAAAAAATATTTATAACCTTTAAATTTTTGTTGACACAAGGATAAATCTGGTGTGGACTTACAATGATAATAATTATTTAAGTACTCTTCAAAAAGCAAATTAAATTGTTCACAATCATTAACATCAAAAACAATTGTTTGCAAATTAGACATTAACTCACTATTGTTTTTAATTTGTTCTAACAATTTTTGTTTTGTCATTCCCCTGCCCCCTTTTTAATATCCTGTTATAAGTTTTTTAAATCATCTAATAATTGATTAAGGTTAATTTTATCTTCCCCTTTATTTTGCCGATTTTGTTCATAAATTTTATTATATTCTAATGCTTCCATATTATTTTTCATTGTTGCGGCTTTTAAATGATACGTATTACTTTTAATTGTTTCTTTTGTAATTTTATTTTTTTGACTTTTTGCATAAGCACCACGTAAATGTTCCATCGCTTTATCCACCGTATTAATTTGTAATTGGCTAAAAGTATTAGCAATTTTTTCACAATACTTTCTTTCAATCCGATGTGAATTTTTAAATCAAACATACTCAATTAAACAATTAACAACACTAGCTTTTAAGGCATAATTAATAATTAAATCACGAATCAATTCAATTTCCATTGGCGTTGGTTTTGTATTTTCACGCAATAATGTCAAATATTCAATCGGATCAATTGATGACATTTCATTAATTTTTGCTTCTAACATATTTGTCGGCTTTGCAACATTTTCTTCATTAATAATTAAGTTTAATTGCTCTCCTGTAATTTGTTTTTTTAAAATTGATTTTTGATGAAAATCGGATAATAAATGTTGGAATTTTTCATAATTAAAAATGCGGTTTTGTTCAGTTAATTCAATACTCTGATAAATAAAAATTGCAAGATTATTTGTTAAAACATTATAATAATTTGCTAATTGGATAATTTTTTCACGATACGGTAGATACAATTTATGATTGGCATTCTTTGCTGCTAAATACTTATCAATATAAACAAAATCTAAATTCACATTTGTAATATTTAATTTTGATGATAATTTATTAATCCCATTCGGATGATATTTATCAATAAATTTAGTTCTAATAATTTCAAAACATTTTGTCCCAACAATATTTAATAAATATTCACTTAAAACTTTATTTTCAAAGAAAGCAATGGCAGAAATAGGCAATTGTGGTTTTAAAATATAATGCTTACCCTTTTCCCGCTTTAACATTTTTAAAAGGCCAATTGTTTCTAATTTGTCTTTTGCTGCTAAAAATTCTTCATATGTCATTTGTAATAATAATAAAAGATGCTCTAATTGATATTTAATATTTAACTCTAAAATAAAATCTTGGGCCGTAAAAGCAAGATATAACATATGTGCTTTATCACCAATAATCGGACGAAATAAGCATAACAATAACATACGTTCATCATCTGATAACTGATATTCTTGCTTTATTAAATATGTAGCCTCTTTCTCTATCATTTTTTCACATTCCTTCGTTTAGTCATTAATAATATTACAACTAAGAAATAATAAGTAAATATAAATTGATAAAATCATAATTTCTTTTTAGTTATCCACAAATCTTTTTATTAAAATTCCTTGTTTTTATTAGAGTTTTAAAAGTTTTACACATATGAACAATTTTTAATTATTATGCGCATTCCGTTTTTTAAATTTAATTGGTAATAATACTAATTCCTTATTTTTAGCACATCATAAAGTAATACTATGACGTGAAGCAATTAACTTATATAAAATAGTAAAACTAGAAATTGTCATTGGCAAATAAATTAGCATGTTAATTGGGAACTTAACTGCTTTTGCAATAAATGCCGCTCCTAACACAACATTATTTCAACCAATTGAATATAATCATAAAACATTAACACCAAATGAAATTATTACAAAAGTAAAAATATATAATACAATTGTTTTTAAGATCCACAGTTTCTCAGTTTTAAAAAGAAAAACAATGCTTCCCATAAAACCATATAACGCAAGATTGAATCCAAACCCAATATGATACATTCCATTAATGTTAACCAATGCTCCTAATGCATCAGTTGCAATCCCACTTAGAACACCAAAGAAAGGTCCAAATAACATCCCAATCACAAAAATTAAAAAATTACCTAATGCTAATTGAATTCCAGCTGTAATAGGAATTTTATAACCCACGATATTTGTTAAAATAACGGATAATGAAATTAATAAACTTGTTATTGTAATTGTTAAAATATTAATTTTTTTTATATTTTTATAATCTAATAAAACTCCTAGTGCCAATAAAGTTCCAATTCCTAAGCAAGCACCGATACTTGTTAATAAATATCACATACCCTACATCCTTTCCAAATAAAACTGATATACTAACGGAATAAAATATAACGACCCGCAAATTAAAATATTTTTTGTTTGATTTTGTAGTAATAATTTTTTTCAATTTTTTGTTTTATTATGAAAATTAATGGCGGTAATATCTCACGACATCGGATGCTTAAAAGCAGTGATATATAAATTTGTCCCAAAATGCTCTTTTAGCAACATCAAATTTTGCGTATAATCTTTCTTTTGTGATGAAGCATATAATACTAATACTTCAGCATGATTTAAATTATTTAACATTTCAAATGTATGAATACACGCCCGAATTCCTTCTGGATTATGCGCACCATCAATAATAAAATAAGGATTCTTACTCAATTGGGTAAAACGGCCTAAAACCGGATTTACTTTAAAAAGCAGATAGTTGATTCTAAATTTAAAAAATAGCAAAAACTTGATTACCAAACCAACATTAAATTCTTGATAATAATTAATTGCTTGCGGGTAAACTTCGCTTGTAATAATTCTATCCGAATTAAGATATTTTGCAATGATAGAAAAATATTTTTGACAACTGGCACTAACAAAAAGTGGGCAGTCATTTTTAATAATCCCAATTTTATTTTCAATAATGTTTTTTATTTCTGTTCCTAAAATTTCAGTATGATCATAATCAATCGAAGTTAATAAGACCGCCAACTGATTGTTAAAAACATTTGTGGCATCAACACGGCCTCCAATTCCTGCTTCAATTACAGCAATTTCAATCTGCTGTTCCAAAAAATATTTAATACAAATTAAAACTCAAATTTCAAAAAAAGTTAATTGATAAGTTTTAATCTCATTTTTAATGTTTTTAATAATCCGCTGTAAATCATCATCACTAATAATATAATTATTGATTTTAATTCGTTCATTATGTTTTAAAAATGCAGGAGATGTAAAAAGGCCAACTTTCTTATAATTTAACATTAATTGTCGCTGCAAATAATTAGAAACTGAACCCTTGCCATTAGTTCCGACCACATTAATAACTTTAATTTTATCTTGAGCATTATCATATTTTTCTGCTAATAGTTTTGCTAAATTATATTCTTTCCTAAATAAAGCAGCTTTAAAAAGTTTTTTCTTAACATCCATTAATTATTTTTCCTTATTCAATAGTGGTTCCAAATATTGTGCGGTATAACTAATGGCCCTTTTTATTGCAATTTGTTCTGGTGTTCCGGTTGCAACAACAGTTCCGCCACCAATACCACCTTCTGGTCCTAAATCAATAATATAATCCGCTACTTTAATCACATCTAAGTTATGTTCAATTGTAACAACAGTATCACCATTATTTACAATTTTATTTAAAACTAACAAAAGTCTTTTAACATCATCAACATGTAATCCTGTTGTTGGCTCATCTAATAAAAATAATGTTTTCCCCGTTGTTCGTTTTAATAAGAAAGTTGATAGTTTAACACGTTGTGCCTCTCCTCCCGATAATTCGGTTGCTGACTGGCCTAACTTAATATAACCCAACCCAACTTCTTGCATTGTTGATAATTTTTGATTAATTTTTGGTTGTTTTACAAAAAATTCACATGCTTGGTCAACTGTCATTTCTAAAACATCATAAATATTTTTTTCTTTAAACTTAACTAATAATGTTTCATCATTGTATCTTTTTCCTTCACATACTTCACAAGGAACATAAACCGTTGGTAAAAAATGCATTGAAATTTTGATAATTCCATCTCCTTGGCAATTTTCACAACGGCCACCAGGAACATTAAAAGAAAACCGACCTTTTAAATAACCACGTGCTTTTGCCTCATTTGTATTTGCAAATAAATCACGAATATCATCAAAGACTGAAGTATAAGTTGCTGGATTACTGCGGGGAGTTTTTCCAATTGGATCTTGCGAAATATTAATAACTTTATCAATATTATCAATTCCAACAATTTTGTCATGCGCTCCCGGACGATTAGTAGCTAAACCAAGATTCTTTTTAATTCCTTTTCATAAGATTTCATTCATTAATGTTGACTTACCACTTCCTGAAACACCTGTTAAACAAACAAATTTATTTAATGGGATTGTTACATTAATGTTTTTTAAATTATTTTCCCGTGCTCTTTTGATTTCTAGAGTTAAGCCATTACCACCCCGGCGTTTACTTGGCACTGAAATTTCTAATTCACCAGTTAAATATTTCCCTGTAATTGAATTTGGATTCTGTTTAATATCCTCAATGCCACCAACAGCAACAACTTCGCCACCATTAATACCGGCGCGTGGACCAATATCAACAATATAATCACTAGCACGAATGGTATCTTCATCATGTTCTACAATAATTAAAGTATTTCCTAAGTCCCGTAAACTTTTTAATGTTTCAATTAACTTATCATTATCGCGCTGATGTAAGCCAATTGATGGTTCATCTAACACATATAAAACTCCTGTTAACTGACTTCCAATTTGCGTTGCCAATCTAATTCGCTGCGCTTCCCCACCTGATAAAGTTGACGCATTACGTGACAAAGTTAAATAACTTAAACCAACACGATTTAAAAAATCAAGTCGATTAACTAATTCATTAGTTACTAATCGGGCAATTTCTTGTTGCGATTCAGTTAAAACTAAATTTAAAATTTCTTTTAATTCATCTTCAACTGATAAATCAGTAAAATCAGAAATACTAATATTATTAATTTTAACTGATAGTGGAATTTCATTTAATCGTTTCCCTTGACAAGTTCCACATTTTTTATCTGTCATAAACTGTTTGTAATATTCTCGCGCCGTTTCACTTGAAGTTTCTGTATAACGGCGTTCAATTAATTGCCCAACCCCTTCAATATAATCATATCCACGCATAATATTACCACTTGCTGTTTTAAAATTATATTCAATTGGTTCATCACTACCACGAATTAAATATTCCAATTGTTCTTTTGTCAAATCAGTAACTGGTTGTTCTAAAATAATATGATAATGTTCTGCCAATACTTTAAATTTTTGTCACTCAATGTTTGTTGTATTAACAATATTTTTTAAATAAACAATAGCTCCTTGTAAAATTGACAAATCACGATTAGGAATTAATAAATCTTCATCAACTTCTAATTTTACTCCTAACCCTTTGCATTCATTACAAGCTCCCGCCGGTGAATTAAAAGAAAATAAACGTGGTTCTAACTCCGGAATCACAAAACCACAAATACTACATGAATAATTTGTTGAAAATAATGTTTCTTTCTGTTGATCAACAAAATCAATTTTTACTAAAGCATTACCATATTTTAAAGCAACTTCAATTGCATCATGAATTCGACTCAATAAATCCTCTGAATTTTTGTAAACTAACCGATCAATAATAATATCAATATTTTGGCGTTTATTTTTATCTAAATCAATATCTTCATCTAAGGTTTTAATTTCCCCATTAACTTTTACCCGAAGAAAACTTTCTTGTTTTAATCGCGCCAATAAATCTTTAAAACTTCCTTTTTTATCACGAACGACTGGCGATAAAATCATGAACTTTTCGCCTTCAGCTAAAAGTTGTTTTAAATTATTAATAATCTCTTTAATTGTCACTGATTTAATAACACCATGCCCATTAATACAATAAGGGGTTCCAACTCGGGCATATAATAATCGTAAATAGTCATAAATCTCCGTTACTGTTCCAACGGTACTACGTGGATTATGACTAGTTGTCTTTTGATCAATTGAAATTGCTGGTGACAACCCTTCAATTGCATCAACATCTGGTTTTTCATTACCACCTAAAAATTGACGAGCATAGCTCGACAAACTTTCAATATAACGGCGACGGCCTTCCGCATAAATAGTATTAAAAGCTAATGATGATTTTCCACTTCCTGATAAACCAGTAAAAACAATTAATTTGTCTTTCGGAATCTGAACATCAATGTTTTTTAAATTATTTTCCCGCGCACCTTTAACAACAATTCAGTCTTTTCCCATTTTTTCACCTTCCTAAATATTATTTTACAAGAAGTAACATATTAAAATGATATTGTTTTTTAAAAAAATTGCAAATATTATTTAAAAAAAATCTAACATTTGCTGTCAGATTAATAAGATTAGTTAAGTTCTGTAATAAATTGACTTATTTTATTTTCAATAAAATAATTATATTCTTTAACTAATTCTTTTTGTCCTTCTAAGAAGAATAAAATTTTCATGATTTTTTCTTTTAGTTCTGAAACTTCTTCATCACTACTATAATTTTCAATAAAATAAATTTCAACTAATTGTTCAGCAATTTCTTCATCAGCAACTGACTGCTCATAATAATTGTTGTAATTTGCTTCATTCAAAACCTCACCAATAAAATCGCGGAAAAATTTGTCATCATTAATCTTTGTTTTAATTTCTATTAATAATTCTTTTAATTCTGGTTTCATAATTTCCTCCCTCATTTTGACTACTTATATTGTACTATATAAATTAATACTATATGAATTAATTCTTTTCTTGTTTAAACAATTTGTTATATTGTTGCAAATAATTTTCTCGTTTAAGCATAGTCGTTGCTAAATATTTAGCAACTATTTTTTGTTTCTCCAAAAATTGGCTCTTTTGATTTTCAAATGGTTTTAATATTTGTATCACAATACTTTGTAAACGTAGGGTTAATTCCTGACTATACAATAGTTGCATTAAATTAGTTAATACTTGGGCGTAATTAAAACCCGCTAAAGAAGCATTTACTGGACCAACTAATTTTGTATCATTTTTTAAAATTTGCCGTTGCAATCGCTCATATTCGTCATCAAAATAATTTCGTTCAACATAAAAATCAACTTCCTCGGCAAATTCTTGGCCATTTTTCTTATCTTTACGTCGAAAAACATTACGATTATTACCGCTTGTATATCCCTTTGCCATTAAATTTGACAAATTAGTTGTTAAATCAATATTTTCTTCAAGTTTTGCTTTCAAAATATAAAATACTCGCGCAACATAACCCATAAAAACTTGATTATTTTGATCGCTAAAATCATAGTATTTTAAAATATCTAAGCAAAGCATAATATCATTTCGCAATAATCGTGCTTGATAACGTTGATACAATTGTGTTAATTCATCAACGACAACTTGAAGATTATAATCCATCCTACCCCCACTTATATTACTATTATGATTTTACCACATCTGTTGTAATTCCAAATGACAAATCAACATTCTGCTGTTGTAAAAAACTAATCTTATCAGTCCGCGATAACTGCTTAAAAACTGCCTCACGGTGCATTGCTCCTGAGCGGGTAGGATATTCTTCCCTATAAATTATTTTAACTGGTCTGCGTTTTGATAACGCTGTATATTTTGCCCCTGTGCCAAGATTATGCTCTTGTTCACGGCGAACTAAATCGACAGTATAACCAGCATATAATGTTTTATCAGCACATAATAAAACATAAAAATAATGTTTTTTCATCCTTAACTCCTAGGTCATTTTTTCAAAATCAAGTACTTTATCGGCTCAATTAACATTAAAGTTAATATCATGGGTCGTAATTAACACCGTTCCCTCAAATGCTTGGATTGCTTCTAATAATGCTTCTTTAGCTAAAACATCAATATGATTTGTTGGTTCATCTAAAATTAGTAAGCTACATGGCTCTAATGATAAAGCTGACAAGCGAACTTTTGTTTGTTCTCCCCCCGATAATTTCACCATTTTATTTTGCATTAAAGTACTTTTAACTCCGAAGTTCGCTAAGATACTACGAATTCGCCCTTCCTCAAGATCAGGATACAAATTTTTTAAATATTCAATTGGCGTCGTATCAACCATAGTTTCAATTTGATGAAAGTAAGCAATAACAACACCATTACCAAGTCTTAAATTTCCCCCTAAACTAGGTAAATTTCCTGCTAAAGTATTTAGAAAGGTCGTTTTTCCAATTCCATTATATCCTCGCACAATACATTTTTCCCCATCACGAATATCAAATGTTAATGGTTGAATTAATGGAAATTCATAACCAATCTCTAATTTTTCAGCCGTAACAATTGTTGTACTAGCTGGTCGTTTATATTTAAAACTAAACTTTGGTTTAGTTAATTGATGACGCTTTTCAATAACTTCCATTTTGTCAATTTGTTTTTGCCGCGACTGGGCACTTTTTGCTGTTGAGGCACGTGCTTTATTTTTCGCCACATAAGTTTCTAACTTTTTAATTAACCGTTCTTGTCCTTTTTGTGATTTATCATATTGCTCATTTTTTAACTCACTTAAAGCTAAATACTGTTCATAATTTCCCACATATCGATTAATTGTTAAATTTTCAATTGCATAAATAACCTTTGCAACTTTATTAATAAAATCAACATCATGGGAAACGACTAAAAAAGCTTTCTCATAACTTTGTAAAAACTTTGCTAACCATTCAACTTGTTCCAAATCCAAAAAGTTGGTTGGCTCATCTAATAACAGAAAATCATTTTCTGATAATAATAATTTCGCCAAAATAACTTTCCCTTGTTGTCCCCCAGATAATTCTGTTAATTTTGCATCTAACTTTGTTGGATCAATTCCCAATCCATCAACTAAACTTCGAATTTCTTTTTCAATTGTTTCAAAGCCATTATTGTCCAAATGTTCTTGTAATTTTAATGCTTTTACTAATTCATTCTCATCATAATGGGCACTCATTTTTTCATAAATATCATGAATTTTTTGCTCAATATCAAATAAATGTTGATATGTTAACTTTAAAAATTGATTAACTGTCAGAGTTCTATCTAACTCTTGATGTTGGTCTAAATAACCGATTTTAACCTTTGGGTGTAATTCAATTGTTCCTTGATCAGGTGGCATTTTCCCATAAATAATACTTAATAAAGTAGTTTTCCCCGTTCCATTTGCTCCAATCAATGCTAAATGTTCACCCTTGTTAATTCGAATCGTTGCATTTTTGTATAAAATCTTTCCCCCGTTAGCATGACTTAAATCTTCAATATTAATTAAACTCATTTTAACCTCAATCCCTCATTACATTTTATAATTATACCGCATTTTAAAATAGAAACAAAATAAAAATTATTTATAAAAACAGAATAATTAATTAAGAATAATATTGTTACTATTCAGATCAATTAAATATAAAATTAAAAATTGTTTCTACTTCCGTTTGCAATAGAAACAATTTTTATTAATACTTTATATCATTTTTATATTAATAATTATTTTACTAATCCTAAAAAAGTTTGTGGTTCTAAACTAGCCCCACCAACTAAAGCACCATCAATATCAGGCTGAGATAATAATTCTTTAATATTATCTGGTTTAACACTACCTCCGTATTGAATTCGAATTGTGTTAGCTACAACATTATCATAAAGATTAGCAATTTTATTACGAATTATCGCACAAACCTTTTGTGCAATTTCAGCAGTTGCTGTTTTTCCAGTTCCAATTGCTCAAATTGGTTCATAGGCAATTATGACTGTCTTTGCATCCTCCAAAGTAATTCCTTGAAAAGCTTTTTCAATTTGATTTTCAACAACTTTTTGGGTTTCATTATTTTCATATTGGTATAATGTTTCACCACAACAAATAACTGGTACCATTCCCTTTGCTAATAATTTTTTTGCTTTTAAATTAACAGTTTCATTTGTTTCATTAAACATTTCACGACGTTCTGAATGACCAATAATAACATGTGTAATTTTTAAATCTTGTAACATATCAACTGAAATTTCTCCTGTAAAAGCCCCAAAATCTTCATAATGACAATTTTGTGCCACAACAATTAAATTCTTAGCATACTGTTTTGCAACCGCCAAATTAACATATGGAACGGCAACTCCAGCTTCTAATTCTAAGTTCGTACAAACATCATCAACTTGCTTTAAAAATTCAATCGTTTCACTAGTTGTCTTATGCATTTTTCAATTTCCAATAATAATTGATTTTCGCATTATTTTCCCTCGTTTCTATATAACATTTTAATTATATACTTAAATTTTAGAGATTTCCTAGTAAAATAATAACTTTCTTAATGCTATAATAGAGATATGACGAAGAGGTGAAAAGATGTTTTTTTCCGCATTTCAAATGAAATACAACACAAAATCAATTAAAAAATTAGCAAAAATTAATAATTCTAATAAATGACTAATCATTGATATTCGGCCAAAAGAAGAATGAACGGAAAGTCATATTATTAATAGTATTAATATTCCTCATCATTTATTTCGGATAATTTATTCAAAAAAAGTTGTGAAAGGTAAAAAAATTCTTTTTGTTTCAAGTGGCGGTCATTCTCATCTCGACTTATACCGTTTATTAAAAAAACATAATTTTAAAGTTTACATTCTAATGGGCGGTTGAAAAAAAGTCCACCAAACTGAATCCCTTGATAATATCATAACCTATAACCCTATTGATTAATTTTACTAATTGTCGGATTTTTTATTTGATTAGTTGGTGGCGAAGTTTTATTTAGCAATAATTCATTGATTCCTCATAAAACTAAACTACCCCCTATCACCACGACTAAACTATATAATGTATTATGATTATTGCTGAAAACAACAAAACTATAAATAATATAGCCAATTGATACTAATAACAAAAAGATAGCAAATCCGGCATAATAATACATTCCTTTTACTTTGCTTACTTCAACTCGTTTTGTATAACGATTTACTCATATAGCAACAATTAAACTAATATAAAAAATAAAAGCCACAAAACTGACGGCATTGGAAGATATATCCAACAAATAAAGGGGATCATCTTTAATTCCTAAACTAGTTCCCATAATAATTAAATTAAAACTAACTGTAATTATCATTTGAATTAATCCAATTTGTTGATAACTTAATTTTCTTTTGCCAAGGTAAACAAGGTGTTCTTCTTGCACCGTTTGCCCTAATGCTGGTGAAACAAATATTAAACCATTAATACTCATTAAGACAGTAATTACAATAAATCATGTTAAAATACGAGCAATTGGACCACCAATAGTATTATTAAATAAGGTAAAAATATTCCCATCATCTGTTCCTAAAAATAATGAAATAACTTGAAGGACATAAAAAATTGTAATAAAAACCATTGCCACAAACAAAGCTTTTGGGACGACCTTTTTATTAGAAACCTCTTTTTGTAATCCCGCCGCATAAATAAAACCATCAAAAGAAAATAAAACTGGTAAAAGACCCATAAAAAAATTACCAAATTTTAATTCTTTAAAATTATTAAAAACATTGCCTGTCATTGGTATAATAAAACCAATAACTAAACTTACCAATAACGGAATAAATTTAATAAAAGTACCAATTGTTTGAACTCATTTACCAACATTTCGGAAAAAAATATTTAATAAATAAAACAATATTAAAATAATAAGACCAGCACTAATTGCAATTGTATTCTGGGTTTCTTTTGTAATACTTTTGACATCAATCGCATCAAAAAGAGCATTTATACTAAAAATTGAAAAGAAACTACCAACCTTACGATTAATTAAAATATTAGCTCAAGATGCTAAGGTTCCATGCCCACTCTTTGTTTTAATGGAAGCAATTTCAATAAAAACCATAATCATTGCAATTCCTAAAATTCCAACTAAAATTCATAAGGCAATTGCTAAGTATGGATTTTGGGTAAAATATAAAACATGACCCTCGGAAATATCATTTTTTAAATAAATTCCAATCCCAATTGTAATTCCAATAGCAGTGGAAAAAACAGTTAAGAATTCAAACACTTTGACATGTTTTTTTGTTTGCCCATAATTTTTCCTCCATCATAAAAAAAATAAGTGCATTATAACATAATTTATTTTTGGTTTTCATAATATTTTTTCTTAATTTCCCGAAACAAATGATTAACACCTGATTTTGAAATTTCTAAATTATGATCACTTTCTAATAAAAGGGAAAGATATTGTAAAGAAGCATCCGGATAAGTAATTCGTAATAATGCCACCTTTTTGGTATTCTCGTTTAATTCATCAAATATATTATGGTCTAACAAATAATTAATCATAATAACTTGTTCTTCCCCTGCTTTTGTTGCTTTTTGTTGATTTGAAATTTCAATATTATTTAAGCGATTAATACTATTCACCATATCACGAGAGATCCGAGTATTTTCAAATGCTAAAACACTATCAATTGCATCAATTAATTTTAAAAAATCAGAAACTAAGATTGATTTTTTTAAATAGCAAACATATTTACTATGTCGAGTAATTATTTTAAAAGAAAAATGAAATTTATGTAATAATTTCCGAAATACTTGCGCTGAAACTTCCTCAATAAACTGGACTTCCAAATGATAGTTACTAGTCTTAGGAGAATTAACACTACCACAGGCCACAAAAATTCCCGCAATATATGCTCGTTGCTGACGTTCATTTCAATCACTAGGAATCATAATAAGTTTTTGATTGGTATCAGCATCAAAAATATTTAAATCTTTTAAAATTTCTGTTGCTCGTTCTTTAATTCGTAAAATAAATGTTTTATTTTTCTTTAATTTTGTTGTTTGGATAATAATAATATCAATTTCAACTTGATATAAATTCTTAAAAAAAGCATAAATTGTTCGAATAATTGCATTGCTAATTGAACTAACTTCAAAATTGAAAAAATGGTCACTAATATTTAATGTCATATTATATTTAACAAAACCACTTAAAAAAGCTTTTTGACAAATTGGGTCAAACTCTTTTTTAATAATTTCTTCTTTGACTTCTAATGCAAAACTCATTGTCATCCCTCTTTTAATTCTAATTTAATAGTACAGAAAAAACCACTAGCTTGGCATAGTGGTTTGGACAATTAACCTTTTTGTTTAAATTCACGAACTTCTTGTTCGGAATCTTGCAATGGTTCAATTCCCCCATCCTCAACTTTTCGGATTACAACATTTGCTAATTTAATAACAACTTCATATGCAATTGATAATTGCATATGTTCAAATAATTTTGCTGCCTCTTCAACATACGCATGAAGTGGATTAGTTTGGGCATAACTTCGTAAATAAATCCCACTTCGTAGTTTACTTGCTTGGTCAATATGTTTTGTTCAATATTCATCAAACGAAGAAATAATAGCATTTCGTTCAATTTGTGTCATAACATCAACTGGCACATCTTCTGTTCGCGCTTGATAAAAAATATCCATTTTCTCAGCAAGATATTTTGCGACTTCATCCCGTGTCATTTTTTCCATTAATGTTTTATCTAATGCATTATTAGCCACAATTTTATCATTAACACCTTTAATTAGGTCATCATAATGAATAAATCATTCCCCATGTGATTCATTACCAAACATTTTTGTTAAATCATAAGCTGCAGAATATTGCATTTTTTTAATAATTGGTTTCAAATTATTAGATGTTAAAATTTGATCTCGACGAGAATACATTGCTTCACGGTGTTGTGCTAAAACATTATCATAATCTAAAATATGTTTTCGTTGATCAAAATTCATTCCTTCAACTTTTTTCTGAGCATTTGAAATAGCTCTTGTTAACATTCTTGATTGAATAAAATCCGAACCTAATCGTGCAAAAATTCGTCGTAATCGTTCACCACCAAAACGCATCATTAGTTCATCATCCATTGCAACATAAAATCTTGAAAAACCAGGGTCCCCTTGTCGTCCTGAACGTCCACGCAACTGATTATCGATGCGTCGTGCTTCATTTCGTTCAACCCCAAAAACAGCTAAACCACCAAGTTCGGTTACCCCTTGGCCTAATTTAATATCAGTTCCCCGTCCTGCCATATTTGTCGCTAAAGTAATAGCACCTTTTTCTCCAGCATTGGCAATAATATCAGCTTCGCGTTCATGGTTCTTAGCATTTAACATTTCAAATTTTAGATTAGCATTTCGTAAATAATGGGAAACAATTTCTGAAGATTCAACTGATGTAGTCCCAATTAAAATTGGTTGTCCTTTTTCATGCAAAGTTATAATTTCTTTCATCATTGCTTGCATTTTTGCATCACGATTAGCAAACATATAGTCTGCTTCATCCCGACGAATTAATGGACGGTTAGTTGGAATTTGAATTACTCGCATATTATAAATTTTAACAAACTCTTCTTCTTCTGTTTTTGCCGTTCCGGTCATTCCACTTAATTTATTATATAAACGGAAAAAGTTTTGATAAGTAATAGTAGCCATTGTTACTGTCTCTTGTTCAATTTCCACATGTTCTTTTGCTTGCAATGATTGTTGTAAACCATCACTATAAGCACGTCCTGGCATTAAACGTCCAGTAAATTGATCAATCAAAATAATTTCATTATTTTGAACAACGTATTCAATACCATTTTTAAAAACAAAATTAGCTTTTAAAGCATTTAAAATTAAATGATATAGCTCGGTATTTTTAATATCAAATAATGAATTAATTGAAAAAATCTTTTCCGCTTTGAGAATTCCTTCTGGGGTTAAATAAACTTGTTTTGTTTCTAAATCAATTTCAAGATCTTTATCCCGTGACAATGATTTTGCAAAATGATCCGCCGCTTGATATTGCGGGATTCGATTTTGTCGTCCTCCTGAAATAATTAATGGCGTTCTTGATTCATCAATTAAAATTGAATCAGCCTCATCAATAATGGCATAATTCAATCCCCGTTGTACTTTATCACTAAAATTTTTAGCCATATTATCCCGCAAATAATCAAATCCTAATTCAGCATTAGTCGTATAAGTAATCTCACAAGCATACGCTGCTCTTTTTTCATCTTTATTTCCATTACGAGTATTCAACCCAACTGTTAATCCTAAAAAGGAAAACACTTGTCCATTCATTTCTGAATCCCGTTTTGATAAATATTCATTAACAGTAACAATATGAACGCCTGCCCCAGTTAAAGCATTTAAATATGTTGGCATTAAAGCAGTTAAAGTTTTTCCTTCTCCCGTTTTCATCTCAGCAACATCACCTTCATGAAGAACAAGGCCCCCAATTAATTGAACACGATAAGCATGCAATCCTAAAATTCGGCGTGATGCTTCTCGTGCCACTGCAAAGGCATCAATTAAAATATCATCTAATATTGCTCCCTGTTCTAATTGTGCTTTAAATTCCGCTGTTTTTGCTTTTAATGCATCATCCGATAATGCTTGCATTGCACCATCTAAAGCGATAATTTTATCTGCTATTTTTCCATGTTTTTTTACAATATTGCGATCGCTAACTGCCATGTAACTATCTCCTCTATTCTAACCAATTATAAACAATCATTTTTATTTTATCATAAAAAATAATGTTCGCATAATTATTGAAGAATGTTAATAATTATTATTTTAAAGATAATCTTTATCCTCTGGTTTTCATGAGTAAGAATCTCATAAAATCTCATTAATTAAATAATACTTAACATCTAAAATACCAGGATAGTTTTCTAACTCACTAATAAAATTAATTAATTCTTTTCCTGATTGAAATCAGCATTGAATTGCAAAATCTTGGTCGTGTCAATGGCGGGATAAATATGAAACATAACCTTTATTATGCAACCATTCTTGTAAGACTTTAATATCAAGGTCCTGATCAATTTTAAAAAAAATATCAACAAAATTAACATAACCAAAAGCAGTTGGATTAACAATACAAATAGGTTTAATTATTTTTTGGGTCATTAATTTATTAATTCGAATTCGAATTGTTTTTTCTGAAATATTAATAATTTTACTAATTCTCCGCACTGAAATACGACTATCCTTTTGTAGTTGTCTAATAATATCGCGATCTATTTCATCCAACTTAATCATATTTATCTCCTATTAAATTTTGAAACGAAAAAATTAAAAACCATGATTTCATTCTAGCAAATCCTTATATTAATCATTATCGGGGTATTAATAATGCTACTGCTACCGTTTAAAATCATCTAATATCCTTTTTATGCCTTAATCTTAATCTATTTCCCAAAAAAAGTCCATTTTTATACCTAATTAATTTTAAAATAACAAGGGTCTTAATTTGTAAAAATTCTACTAAAAAATATAATGAATATAAAGAAAGGAGAATTACAATGAACCAATTACGACATTTCATTGATACTCAAGATTTTAGCAAAAATGAAATCTTAAATTTATTAACCCTAATGCAAAAATTAAAAACCGCACGGTATAATGGGGCAATTCTCCCCTTATTACAAAATAGAACATTAGCAATGATTTTTGAAGAACCTTCAACAAGAACAAGAGTTTCGTTTGAAGCAGCAATGACATTGCTCGGCGGACACGCACAATATTTAAAACCTGGTGAAATTCATCTTGGTCAAAAGGAATCACTTTATGATACTATTAAAGTTTTATCGCATATGACTGACGGAATTTTAATCCGCGCCTGAAAACACGAAACAGTAACAGCAATTGCTAAAAATGCAGATGTTCCTGTTTTTAATGGTCTAAGTGATTACAATCATCCTACCCAAGCCTTATGTGATTTATTTACTATTTTGGAACATACTGATCCTACCCTATATTTAAATAATGACTTTAGTAAACTAAAAATCGTTTTTATTGGTGATAGTACGAATGTATGTAGTTCCTTAATGCACATTACAACAAAAATGGGAATGAACTTTATTCATATTGCCCCAAAAAAATATCAATCACCCTCAGCATGAACTGATATTGCTAAAGCAAACATTAAAGAAGCCAATAGCGGTAGTGTTTTGGTTACTGATGACTTAACACATGTCAAAAATGCCAATATCATTTATACTGATTTATGATGATGAGTTGACCAAGAAGATGAAGCTGATGAAAGAGTAAAAGCTTTTAAACCAACTTATCAAATTACTAATGCATTAATGGCAAAAGCAGGCCCACAAGCAAAATTTATGCACTGTTTACCAGCTTCACGAAATATTGAAGTTATGGATGAAGTTATTGATGGAGAACAATCAATTGTTTTTCAACAAGCGGAAAACCGCTTAACAGCGCAACTTGCCTTATTAGTGTACTTTATCTATCCCCGCCTTGATTTAGCAAACGAAGCTACAAAAGCCTACCATGCTGGAGATATTACTAGTTGACTAGATGATATCAAGCGCCCATGAAAACAACGTTATACTTTTAATCATCAGAAATAGTTCTTATGAAAACAAAAAAATTAAAAATAACTGATATTATCCTTTTTACATTTAGCGCCATTTTTGTTCTTGACTCATTTGCCGCTGCTGCCAAAATTGGGTGATCATCAATTATTTATTGATTTTTATTAGCAATCTTTTATTTTCTCCCCTATGGTTTTATTAGTGCTGAACTAAGTTCAACCTTCGGTGCTAAAGGTGAAATGTATGTTTGAGTCAAAAAAGCATTCGGACGAAAATGAGCTGCACGAACAAATTGATTATACTGAATTAACGTTGGACTATGAATGCCATCTGTTTACTTAGCTTTTTCAAGCACATTATCTTTTGCTTTTTTTCATAACACTTTAAACTTTTGAATCCAAATTGCAATTGCCTTATTGCTAACTTGGATTACAATCTTATTTAATTTTATTCGGTTAGAAAAACTAAAATTAATTCCAAACTTAACTTCAGTTGCAAAATTAATTGTCACAATTGCATTAATTGCTGGTGCAATTTATTGATTAGCAAGTGGCAATAAAGTTTCAACATCACCTAGCGATCCTAACTTTGTTTTTTTACCTTCCTGATCGGCAGGAGTTGTTTTTCTACCAGTTATTATTTATAATTTTTCTGGATTTGAATTACAAAGTAATGCTACTGATAAAATTGATAATCCACGGAAAACAATTCCTAAAAGTATTTTAATTAGTGGTGTTATCATTATCATTTGTTATTTAATTGGAACAGCAGCAGTTAATATTATTGTTGATGTCAACCAACTTGATGAAGCAAATGGAATTATCCAATCAATTGGTGCTGCTTTTAAAGCCCCTTGAGTCACAATGATTGTAGCCATTTTTATCTTATTTACTTTTTTTGGAACAATGATTACTTGAACATCCGGGGCAAATTTAGCAATTAAAGAAGCCGCCGAAGATGGTGAATTTCCTCAAATCTTTGCTTCTAAATTAAAAAATGATACCCCATTATGAGCATCAATTATTACCGGTGGTATTTCAACTATTGTTATTTTAATTGGTGGGGCAATGTTAACAGGCACACCAAATATTGCAAAACTCTTTTGAACGCTGTATGCCTTTTCATCTCTGCTATTTTTAGCCCCTTACTTCTTAATCTTTCCGGCCTATATTAAACTACGGCTTAGTCATCCTGATATTGAAAGACCGTTTAAAATTAAAGGCCCACTATGAATGCAATGAATTATTGTCTTATTCCCAACTATTATCATTATAGTTGGTGTTATTTTATTTATTTTTGGAAGTATCATTGTTAACAATGAGACATGAGATTTTAATAGTGGTGGCCAGCATGTTGCCTTTTGTATTGTTGGAACTATTATTGTCATTACTGTTGGGGAAATTCTAATTAGTTACAACAAATGAAAACATAAAAAAGAAGGAGGAATCCAGTATGAATAAACTGCTAAAAACATTACCACAAGATGATAAATATTATATGCCCGGGGAATTTGAACAACATTCAGGTTGTTGAATGGTTTTCCCAGAACGAACTGATAATTGACGGAAAAATGCGCAACCTGCTCAAACAGTATATGCAAAAGTTGCAAATACAATTAACAAGTATGAGCCAGTTACAATGATTACTTCACAACGAACAAAAACAATTGCCACAAAATTATTGGACCCAACAATTAAAATTCTGGTATTTGAAAATGATGACGCTTGAATGCGTGATATTGGGCCAACATTTTTAAAAAATAAAAATGGTGATGTCCATGGAATTGATTGAATTTTTAATGCTTTAGGTGGTTTAAACGGTGGTCTATATTATCCATGAGATAATGATGATAAAATTGCGGCAGAAGTATTATCATATCTAAACATTGATCGTTATCGTGCCCCTTTTGTTTTAGAAGGCGGCAGTATCCATGTTGATGGAGAAGGAACTTTATATACCACGGAAGAATGTTTATTAAATCCCAATCGTAATCCTGATTTATCAAAAGAGGAAATTGAGAAATATTTAAAACAATATTTAAATCTTAAAAAAATAATTTGATTACCTTATGGTATTTTTAATGATGAAACAGATGGACATGTTGATAATATGTTATGCGTTGTTAAACCCGGAACTGTTCTCTTAGCTTGAACTGCTGATAAAAATGATCCACAATATGAACGTAGTCTTGCAGCTCTTAATCTGCTTGAACAAACAACCGATGCAATGGGGCGCAAAATTGAAGTAATCAAATTGCCAATCCCAACACCAATGTATACAACAGATGAGGATACAAGTGATATTACTGGCAAAGAAAATAGCAAAGCACGAGTAAAAAATACGCGCTTAGCTGGTAGTTATGTTAACTTTTATATTGCAAATGGAGCAATTATTTTACCAATTTTCAATTTACCAACCGATCAACAAGCAATTGATATTATTAGTAAAGCTTTCCCCCATCATAAAATTGAACCAATTTATGCGTATGAAATTTTATTGGGTGGTGGTAATATTCACTGTATTACCCAACAACAACTTTAAAATAATATAAAAAACGACAAACACTTGTCGTTTTTTATATTATTTATTTTGAACAGCTTCAATTCCTGGTAATGTTTTACCTTCCAAATATTCCAAACTTGCGCCACCACCAGTTGAAATATGTGTAAATTTATCTTGATAACCTAATTGGATTGCTGCTGCCGCAGAGTCACCACCACCAATTAAAGTAAAAGCGTCTGTTAATTTAGCAATGGCCGCACAAATTGCTTTTGTCCCAACACTATAATTCCTAAATTCAAAAACACCCATTGGTCCATTTCAAGCAACTGTTTTAGCCCCAAATAATTCTTTTTCAAATAAGTCAATTGTTTGTGGTCCAATATCTAAACCCATATATCCATCATCAATTTCAGGACTATCCGTAACTTTTGCTGGAACATCAGCAAATTCTGGTGCCTCTAACCCATCGACTGGTAAAATAATTTTCCCATTAGCTTTTGCTAAAAATTCTTTTGCAATATCAATTTTATCTGCTTCTAACAACGAATTACCAATCTTATAACCTTGCGCTGCAAAAAAAGTATACGCCATTCCACCACCAATTAAAATTTTGTCAACTTTTGTTAATAAATGTTCAATAACGCCAATTTTATCTGAAACCTTTGCCCCACCAATAATTGCAACAAATGGTTTAACAGGATGATCAACTCCTTGTGACAACATTTTTACTTCTTTCTCAACTAAAAATCCTAAGCATGATTCACTAATATTCGAAGCAATGCCAACATTTGAAGCATGTGCTCGATGAGCTGTTCCAAACGCGTCATTGACAAAAATATCCCCTAAACTTGCTCAATACTTCCCTAAGGTTGGATTATTTTTGCTTTCACGTTTGGCTGTGGCAGCGCCATTATTATCGACACTGATTTGACCATTGCCATCAATAATATCAGCAAATCTTGTATTTTGAAATAAAATAACATCTTGCTCATGCATTTGATTAATTGCATCTTCTAGTTCTTTTCCCTCAAATGAATTAACAAATTTAACTGGTTGCCCTAATTTTTGTTCTAAAACTTTAGCAACTGGCGCCATATCACATTTCTTTAAATCATCTACTGTTTTTACTTTTCCTAAATGTGAAAATAAAATAACTTTTGCCTGGTGATCTAATAAATACTTAATTGTCGGAATTGCTGCTGTAATCCGATTATCATTTGTTACTTGTCCATCTTTCATTGGCACATTAAAATCAACTCGTACTAAAACTTTTTTCCCATTAACTTTGACATCTTTTAATTCTTTTTTATTCATAATATTCTCTTACTCACTTTCTTCCGTCATTCAACTTATTTATATCTTATCGTAAATTTTGTTTTTTAGCAGTAATTGTCAAGATATTCCAACGCAAATTGGGCGGCTTTGGCACCATCACTAACAGCAGTTGCAATTTGTCGCAATGTTGTATTTGTGACATCACCAGCAGCATATAATCCCGGCACCTTTGTTAAGCATTTATTATCAACCACAAAATAACCATTTTCATCAAGAACATCTAAATTTTTTGCAAAATCGCTAATTGGAATTGCACCAATATATGGAAAAACAGCGCTAACTTCTAATTCACTAATCTTATCAGTTTTAAGATTCTTAACAACGATTGATGTTACTCGATTTGCGGCAATATCTTTAATTTCAGTTGCAATAGTATCAACAATAAAATTAATTTTAGGATTTGCCTTTGCTTTATTTACAACATTAATATCAGCCCGAAATTGGTCCCGACGATGAATTAAATAAACTTTATTAACAAAGCGTGCCAAATAAATTGCTTCTTCAATTGCGGCATAACCGCCTCCAACAACAGCGACATCTTTTTCTTTATATAAAACACCATCACAAACCGCACAATATGAAACACCACGACTATTTAATTCTAATTCACCAGGAATTCCTAATTTCCGTTCAACAGTTCCTGTTGCCACAATTACGACTTTGGCAAATAATTTTCGTCCTGAGAATAAATCTAATTCAAATAAATTATCTTTTTTAATAATATTTGTTACTCGTTCTGCCAAATAAGGAATATTTAATTTTTGGGTTTGTTCAAACATTTTAAATGCTAAATCCGATCCTTGAATACTATCAAATCCCGGATAGTTCTCAATTTCACTTGTTTTGGTAACTTTACCACCCGGAGCCCCTTTTTCAATCATTGCAATTTTTGCCATTGCCCGTGCCCCATAAATTGCGGCAGTTATTCCTCCGGGACCTGCACCAATGATTAATATATCATATATTTCATTAGTATTGTTTTTCATATAATCATCCGCCTTTTCTTCATTTTATAACAGCTATTCATTGCGCAAATAAAATTAAAATTAACCCAATTCCAATCATTAAGGCAAGAATAGTATAATCAAGAACACGCATATTCTTAATAAATAAATCATGATCGACACGTTGCGTTTCTAAAATTATCCGAATGATATTATACCCTGCAATATACATTCCTGTCTGAATACCACAACGTAAAATCTTTAAACGGTGTGGATTTTCTATTTTTTCTAACGCCCGTACATCAGCTTTAAAAATTTGTTTTAAGCGTGCTTTTTGATATTTAAAATAAGTTTTTACTACTTGTTTTTTTGTCATCTTTTGTCTATTTTTGAAATAAACTTTTTTAAAATTTTTCTCCTGTGATAGATTATTTACTACCATTGGATCGGGTTTAACATCATAATATCATTTTGCTCAAATCCCTTTTCAAGATAACTTCATAAAATCAGGTTCCTCTTTTTTAAACCGTCAATAATAACTATAACGAAATATTAATGGTAATGCAATCACAATTAAAATCCATAATAAAATATTAGCAAATGATTCATATAAAAAAATTGGTTGAAAATATTGCACATTCCCAAAATCACTTGGTGCTACTTCACCCCCGCCAATGCCAACAACACAAGTAGGATGGAAATTATTTGGAATTTGATCTGGTACAAATCATTTAAATAGATTGTCTCGGATAAAACTTGGCAATCACATTATTTGCTCGCGAGGAACAGGGGCTCCTAATAATTCATGGTTAAAGAAATTCCCTCAACGACCAATTGCTTGGGCTAATAAAATATTTGGGATAATTAAATCAGCATAAACTCAAATTGAAATATCATGTTTCCGGGACTCAAACCCAAATCAAATTCAACCGGTTATTAGACCAAAAATTAATCCCCCATGAATACTCATCCCCGGTTCTCAAAATGCAAATAAGGTAAAAAAGAAAAATGAATTGTTAACATCATATTTACCAAAAAAACTAGCTCCTAATAAAGAAATTGGCGAAATAACAAAAATTCCTAAATATAATCCTTGTGTTGGAATATGTCGCTTACGAAAATTAATCCACGACAAAATAATTGTAATTGCAAAACCACAAAAAATTAAAAATCAATATGGCCGAAATCAATTTCCATAAGTATCGCGGGCAATTCATGTTATCAAATTCACAAGCCTAACTCCTTTTTATTTTGAATATTTTGTAAAACGATCTTGTAACGTTTTCATTGAAGAAATTCCTGCTTCTTCTAACTTTAATTTTGAAACGGCTGTTTCAACCAATTCGCTAACATTTCGTCCATAAGTAACTGGAATTGTTACAATTGGAACTTGTGTATCTAAAATCTTAATATACTTATATTCTGAACCAAGACGGTCAATTGATTTATATTGTTCATCTTCAAGATGAATTAATTCCACTACTAAATTAATTGCAGTTTCATCTAATAAAACTTGTAAACCATAAATTTTACTTAAATCTAAAATTCCTAATCCCCGAACTTCAATTAAATTTTTTAGCATCGCATGTGATTGACCATATAATTTATTATTTCGTTGTTGAATAATAATTCGGTCATCACCAACAAATAAATGATTTTTTTTCACTAATTCTAATGTCATCTCAGACTTTCCAATGCCAGATTTTCCTTTAAGTAAAATTCCCTTCCCAAAGATGTTAATTAACGATGCATGTTCTTCAATTATTGGAGCAAAATGTTCATCAAAAAATTCTAAGACTACTTGATACAGGCGACTTGTTGTAATATTTTTTGCTAAGACAACAGGACAATTATGTTTATCAGCAATTTCTAATAATACTTTGTCAGTAAATTTCTCTGTTAAAATAATCATTGGAATATTTTCATTTAAAATATATTCGTAACGTTCTTTTTTTATAGCACTAGATAAGGTATTAACAAACAATTGTTCCTTATTTGATAACAACACTACGCGTCGATTACTATTATTTTTCTCAAAATCAAATCCTGCTAATTCTAAACCTGGCCGATTAAGACCATAAACTTTAACTTCCCGGTTAAGCCCAGTTGCCCCCGCTAGAATTTCATACTTAAATTTGTCAACAATATCTTTTACAATAAATTTTTCCATCCTAAGATCCTCCTCGTAGTTTAATACTATCACATTTCTTTATTCTGCTTCAATTTCAATAATAATATCCCGCAATTCTGCTGCTCGTTCAAAATCAAGTTTCTTACTTGCTTCCGCCATTTCTTTTCGTAAATCATGCACTAATGCTTCTTTCGCTGTTTTATATTCTTTTGATTTTTTATTTTTTATTTTTTGTAGCTTATCATCATAACGCTTGATGTTCGCATAATCCCGAATACTTTTAATAATTGTCGTTGGAATAATATGATATTTAGCATTATATTCTTCTTGAATCTGACGGCGGCGGGCCGTTTCTGCCATTGCTTTTGTCATTGCCTCAGAAACATTATCCGCATATAAAATAACATGTCCATTAGAATTTCGGGCGGCCCGCCCAATTGTTTGAATTAAACTACGTTCATTTCGTAAAAATCCTTGTTTATCAGCATCTAAAATACAAATCAAAGATACTTCTGGAATATCAATTCCTTCTCGAATCAAGTTGACACCAACAATACAATCATAAACACCCTTACGCAAATCTAATAAAATTTGACTACGCTGTAGTGTTTTTAATTCACTATGTAAATAAGCAACTTTAATATTCTGTTCTTGTAAATAACTTGTCAAATCTTCAGACATTCGAATTGTTAAAGTTGTAATAAATACTCGTTCGTTTTTTTCCCGACGATTTTTAATTTGTGCAATAATATCATCAATTTGCCCAACGGTTCTTTTAACTTCAACAGTTGGATCTAATAAACCTGTCGGGCGAATAATTTGTTGTACAACTTCATAATCAACTAATGCCAACTCATAGTCACTTGGTGTCGCAGAAACATAAATAATATTTTTTAACTTCTGATTAAATTCATCAAAATTTAAGGGGCGATTATCTAAAGCACTTTTTAATCGAAATCCATAATTAACCAAGGTTTCTTTACGACTACGGTCAGTATTATACATTGCTCGAATTTGTGGTAATGACATATGTGATTCATCAATAATGGTTAAAAAATCATCACCAAAAAAATCAATTAAGGTATAAGGAGCCTCACCTTCATTCCGTAAATCTAAATGTCGCGAATAATTTTCAATCCCTGAACAAAGACCACTCTCACGCAATGAATCTAAATCATATTCTGTGCGTTGTTTTAATCTTTGGAATTCAAGAATTTTCCCGTCTTGTTCTAGTTCTGCTAATCGTACTTTTAATTCTGCTTCAATGCGTTTGATTGCTTCTGCTAATCGTTCAGGAGAAGTAATATAATCTTGCGCCGGAAAAATTGTTACGGTCGATAAACGTTGCGTTACATCCCCCGTTAGCCCATCAATATATGCTAAATCTTCAATCTCATCTCCAAATAAGTCAATTCGAATAAACGTTTTTATGTTTCATCCAGGAACAATTTTAATGACATCACCTTTTGCACTAAAACTCCCTGGAATTAATTCAATATCATTTCGAACATATCCTGATGATACTAAAAAATTTGCTAAATCCTTTTTACTAATTTTTTGATTGCGGTCAATTTGAAAAAAAGACTTTTTATACTCACTTGGATCTTGTGCTCCATAAATCGCTGCAACTGAAGCAACAACAATAACATCCTTTCGTGTTGTTAAAGCATTAAAGGCACTCAAACGCATCATATCTAATTCCATATTTTGCCGAGCATCTTTATCAATATACAAATCTTTACTTGGTAAGTAAGCTTCTGGTTGATAAAAGTCAAAGTTTGAAACAAAATATTCTACACGATTTTCAGGAAACATTTCTTTGAGTTCAACATATAATTGCATAGCTAATGTTTTATTGTGTGCCATTACTAAAGTTGGCTTTTTATAATTTTCAATAACATTTGCCATCGTAAATGTTTTCCCCGTTCCTGTGGCACCTAATAAAACTTGATGCTTTTTATTTGCAAGTAAATTTGTTGTCAATTGTTCAATTGCTAATGGTTGATCACCCGCTGGTAAATAATTCGCTGTTAATTTAAACATTCTTGCATCCCCCTTTGCTTATTTTAATCTCTTATAATTATATCAATCTTCGTGGAAAATATTTTAAAAATAAAAAAGGAAAAAATAGGAAATTAAAAGGTTTAAGCTCTTCCAAAGGAAACTTAAACCTTTTAATAACTAATTTTAAAGTTTTATTTTTACTTAATGTATTAAACGACAACTATTTTATTCGTTTAATTTTTTCTACTAATTTCTTAATTTTTTTGTTACATTTTAAATATACATCCGATAAACTACGTTTTTCAATCATTGCTTTAATCATTTGCGAAATTAAGTCCGCAATTGAGATAACTTCTAGTCCATCAAATAAACGTTCCACATTAATATCAATTGTATTCGTAACAATAACTTTTTTAACAGTCCCATCATTAATAATTTCAGTTAATCGTTCTTTTGCTGGTGGTGAAAAAATACCATGACATGCTAATAAATATACTTCTTTTGCTCCATTTTGTTTTAATGCTTTCACAGCATTGCAAATTGTTCCTGCTGTGTCAATCATATCGTCAACAATAAAACAAATTCGATCTTTAACATCTCCTAAAACGAATTGAACTTCACTAACATTTGGCTTTGATCGACGTTTGTCAATTACCGCAATATTCGGTGCCAAGTCACCTAAACGATTCGCAACATCCCGCGCACGAACTAGTCCACCATGATCTGGTGAAACAATTGTTACTTCTTCAGTAATATGATCTTCTTCAATTTTACTAATAATTGTTTTCACTAATTCTTGTGTTGAGCGCAAGTCATCAACAGGAACATCAAAAAATCCCATTGATTGCGGTGAATGTAAATCAACAGTCATTACTCTTGTTGCTCCTGCTGTTGTTAACATATTTGCAACTAATTTACAAGTAATTGGTTGCCGACCACGGGCCTTACGGTCTTGTCGCGCATAACCAAAATAAGGAATAATTACATTAATACTTTGTGCACTCCCGCGTTTTAAAGCATCAATTGCAATTAATAACTCCATTAAATTTTCATTTACTGGCCATGATGTTGATTGAATGATATAAACATCTTTACCACGAACTGAATTCATTGCGCGTACTAGGATTTCACCATCAGCAAAACGAATAGTCTCCATTTCTTCTCTTACAACACCTAATATATTACAAATCTCATCGGCCAAGTTAACTCCAGCAGACAGGCCATATATACTAAAACTTTTTCCTTCCATTAGTCCTCCTATAAAATTTTGATATGAGATAAAAATTCAATTTGAATCCTTACTTATATTATATACTTATCCATAATGAATTAAACAACCTTTTCTTACAAAATAATCATGCTATAATTAATAATGAAGGTGATAAAATGACACAAACAAATCAAGCAAAAGATATTATTGATAATTTACGACCATATATTAATCAAGATGGTGGTGACATTGAATTTGTCGAAGTTAAAGATAATATTGTTTATGTTCGTTTAGCTGGGGCATGCATTGGTTGTGGATTAATTGATTCAACAATTAAAGATGGTGTTGAACAAATTGTCAAACAAGAAATGCCAGATATTAAAGCAGTTGAAGTTACTATGTAACTTCTTTTTTTATTTGCAAATATTCTTGTAAAACAATTTTTTGATCAAAATCGGGTGGAATAACCCTTCTTTCTAATTCTGCCAATTTCGTTGCTACTTGCTGTGGATTGTAATATTCACCACTAATAAATTTAGCCGTATAATAAACAAAAATAACTAAAACAAAACAAGAAAAAGCACAACCTAAATATAAAAACAAAATAACATTCTTTATTTTTGCCAAAAAGAATTCATTTTCAACAAATGGTAATTGCCAATTCAAATCTAAATTATTAAAAATGCCAAGATGGTTATTAGCAAAAACACGGATTAAGAACTGAACTAAAAAAGTCATTAAAGCATTTAAAGCCGAAAAACAACCCGTTATTGGTCGATTCCGAATCCGGTAATTTCACATAATTACTAATGAAAATAATATTCCGAATAATACTCCCACGGCAAATCCATTTAAAATTTGTAATCCCAATAAAACCCCCGGCACCCAAATTGTTGCTACTAAAATAAAATAGAGCCCCCAAATAACAAATGCTAATATTAATGAATTCTTAATCCCAATTTTTTTAACAAATAAATAATAAATTAAAGCTGCACCAATAATTTGAGCAATTCATCAAATTTCTTGGACAGAATGCAAATACTGTTCCATCATTATTTTGCTATGATATTTTACTCAAACTTCTTGTGCCAATAATAAGTTTAAAAAATCCCCTTGGCTTAATTCTCTTAAAACCCCAACAAAAAACAACAAAATAAAAATAATAATAACTTTCCATCATGAAAACTTACTAAGTTGTTTTAATACCGTTGTTTGAAAAGCCCCAATATTATTCTTAATTTCTGGTAAATAAAAACAAAATACCATTGCCAATATTAATAGACCAAAAATAGTACCAAAAATAACATAGTGCACGGTTAATACATCTTAATTAAAATTTCTAGCAAACATTAAAAGATTTGCTCCGGCCATATTAGCCAAAAATACCACCGGTAAATTTAAAGCAATTGTCAAAAAAGAATTAGTTCGATATAAATAAACTTCATTAAAACTTAAATACCATATTGAATTAGTAGAAACACCAAAAGCAAAAGCAATTGTACAAATAATCATTGCTTCTAAATTACGGGGAAGAATTAAGACTAATAAAATTTCGAAAAGCATTAAGCCATATGAAATTCACAATCACAATTTTCGACTACGAATTATCGCCGTAATTCATGCTCCTGGAATAAAAAAGACAACAGCATAAAAAGAAGTACTAACGGCAAGCAAAATTGAAATTGAAGTAATATTTTTTGCAAAATCAAAAATAATAAAATTATAATTTAAAGTTAATGTGCATGATATTGCTAATCAAAAACAAAAATGTTGAATAATAAAAACTCATTGTCAAAAAGATTTTGTCCCTTTTTTAACCAAACCAATAACATAACCGACCATTACTAAAATCGTTAAAAAAGGATATAAAAGCAAAGTATCTCAATTATTCATACAAAATTACAAAGTGTTAAGTTTATCAACACGAAATCCATGACGATTGGCATCAAAACTAGTATTTAAAAATGTTTCAACAATTCAAATTGCATTTTGATTAGCAATAACTCTTGCCCCCAAGGCTAAAACATTAGCATTATTATGTTCACGTGCCAATTTAGCTAAAATTGTTTCGGCACATAAAGCTGCTCGTACCCCTTTTACCTTATTTGCTGCCATAGAAATTCCAATTCCTGTTCCACAAATAACAATACCAAAAGTATCTTTTTCCTGGATCACTCTTGCCCCCACTGCTTGTCCCAAATCAGGATAGTCAACTGCAGCATTACTATCCGTTCCCAAATTAATAACTTCATACTTATGATCTATTAAATATTTAACAATAGCATTTTTCATCTCAACGCCAGTATGATCATTCCCAATAACAATTTTCATAATCCCTTTTCTCCTTTACTGATATTTTAACTATAACATATTTCATTATTTAAAAGTCCTTACAAACTAATTTGTTCTAATAATATCAAGTAATTTGCCCGAACTTATTGGTGTTACAGTGACAATTAACCGCTGTTCTTTTTCAACAACAACATATAAATTACCAGGCAAATCATCTAATTTAATATATAAATTACGATTTGTTTCAATCCGATCAGAAGAATTGTCAATCATCTTAATAATTTTTTCTTTAATAATTCAATCATTTTCTTTTTCAAAAAGGGGACTTCGTTGACGAATTCGTTGTAGACAATGAAAAGAAAAACCTAGCTTATGTTGGTAATAATATCCCATATTTACTGCTCCTGTTACTTTTATTATACATATAATTCAAAAAAAATAAAATATTGAGAAAAAACAGTACTTTTCTTTACACCTTTTTATCTATTTGCTATAATTACTTTGTGTCTTAAAAAAATGAAAGGAGACCGAACATGGCTAATATTAAATCACAAATTAAAAGAGTTAAAACTAATGCTAAAGCTAATTTAGCAAATAAATCTTTTAAATCTTCAGTAAAAACTGCACTTAAAAAAGCAGAAACTGCCATAACTGCTAAAGAAGCAAACGCAACAGAACTAGTTAACACAGCAATTAGTTTAGTTGATAAAGCAGTTACTAAAGGAATTTATCATGCTAATAAAGCTGCTCGTATTAAAAGTAAATTAATGCTTAAAGCAAATTAATTACCGTTCTTTTTTCAAAGTAGACAACAGTATTAAAATAAAAAAGTTTTCATAATTAATTATGAAAACTTTTTTATTTTATTTATCTTTATTACGACCTGAATCATCTTTTTCAAAAACATTATTGTCTTTAAATTCATCATCAAATAGATTTGGATCCATCTCATATTTTTGACCGCTCATCATCGCTGTCACTGCTTTTTGATATTCTGTATTAGCATGAATTAATTTATTACGATCAATTTTAGGAGCTAATACTGCTAAAATAGCAACCATAATACCAGCAATTAAACCAACAATCATTGAAATTATTGTGAAAACCCGTAAAATTTGATAAGTTGTGTTACTATAGACTTCATTAACTAAGCTTTTAATTGTTGCTGCTAAATCAGAATCTGGCAACAATAATCCCCCCATAATTTTTAAATCAGGGTCATCTTTAATAATATAACCATTGTCAGGAACTGATCTACTATTAAAAAAGTTTTCAACAGTATTTGGCAACAAAACTTGGATTAACGATAATGATGAATATAATAAAATAACAACTGACAACAATACTGGTCAAAAACGAACAACATAATTATCTCGTTTAAAACGTTTTTGTCCTAATAATTCATAACCTAAGAAAATTCCCGGAAAAATTGATAAAATACCAGAAAATGTTTGCAATCCCGCCGATTGCATTAATAAGAATTTAAATTTTGAACCAAAAATAATTGCTTCACTAAAATTATTATTCCCATTATGTAAGGCACTATCGACACCACCACCAACAATAATTGATTGGTTTGTACCCGGAATTGTATAAATAATTACTTTAGTGTTTAAATAAATATTTAAGTATGAATTTAAAAATCATAAAAGCACTAACAAAGCTGAACCTAAAATAACAAAACCAGCTACAACTTTTTTCAAAAGTGGCATATATTTTGGCTTTGAAGTATAAAAATAAAAACGAGGATCTAAGCGGGGGTGAATTGGCATATTGGCCATTTGTTGCATCATTTGTGACATATCCAAATTATTCTGATTAGAAAAATTAGTTCCCATTCCGGCCCCAATTGGAATAGCACCAACAGTCCCTGCCGGCGATTGATCTTTTTGTTGATTTAATTCATTTTCATTCGCCTTAATTTTTAACTTATCTTGGACATTTTCAATTGCTTTATCATCAGTAAAATCAGCTGTTGCATCAATTAGTTCATTTGTAATAACATTTTCTCTGGTAATATAGCTTTTTTCAACTTCAAAATTTTGAACAATATATTGAACAAATTCCACATATTCTTCATCCAATGTATTAAAAGTTGCTCCATCAATTTTTTCAATTGTTTCTGAATTTTTGGTAATATCAGCTAAGACTTGTGCAAATGAAAGGGTAAACTTATTATCGTTTAGACTTGCATCAAATTCTTTTTCCAATGTTAATAAATTAGAAATTTGTTGAATTACTAATTTTTTAAACTCCGGATTGACTATGACTTGCGCCTTAATATTATCATAGTTGAATGTATTGTATAATGTATAAACTATATGGCCATATAATTTATTTTCTTTCATTTGTTTCCCTCGTCTTTCTTTGCTATAGATTAATTTATATCAAATAATTTAATTAAATACAAATCACTATTAATTTCTTTTCTTATTATACCTTTTTTTATATTATAATCAATTCAAAATAATTCCTTAATAATATTATTTGCTTTTTCAATACTAAAATGATGAATATGCTCTGCAATTTTTTTAACACGAAAAGGATGAATTTGAAGAATCTCAGCAATTTGGGAAGGTGTTTTTTTTAATGCTGATAAAACAATAATATCTCTTGTAAAAATGACACTATTAGTAATTAAGGCTAACAAGGCAATACTGCTTAATCCTCGCTCTTGTAAATAATGATAATTAATTAAAAAACTATTTAAATCATTTTTTAATAAGTCATCAACTAATTTAAAAATATCTGTATCCAAATATTTTGTCATATTATTATCAATTAAATCAGCGGTTATTACCTTATCAATTAAAAGTAATTTTTTTAATTCATTTTTAATAATATATAAATTATTTGGTAAATATTCAATAATTTTATCAATTAAATTTTGCTTAATTATTCCATTATTTTTTGTAACATAATTGTCAATAAATTTTTTTAATTCATTATATGATAAATTAGTTGCTTTTAAAACACTAGTTAATTCTAACATTTTTTTTGTTACTTTTAGCCGATTACTAATATTATTTACTGGGCAAATGAAAATAATGAAAGTACTTGGATTGGGCATTGTTAAATATTCCATTAAATTTGCTAAATATTCTTTATTATCAACTTTTGCTCTAATTTTTTCTTCAGTAATAAAATAGCTATCATTAATAATGATAATTCTTTTTTCAGAAAATAATGGAATTGTATTAGCATCATTTAAAATTGTTGGTAAAGAATCTTCCAAATAGTTATATTCTTGTAAATCATACTCATTATCTGGATTAATCTTTTTCAAAATCTTATTTTTTTGCATCTTGATCAAAAAAGCATCTTCCCCGTATATTAAAAACATCTTTTGAAACTCCTTTAAAATGTTCTAAAAACTATGTTAAAGTAATCTTATCATAAAAGTAAATAATTAAAATAATTTAATCATTGTTTCCTTCGCAACAATATTAAATTGCAAGTTTTGTTTTCGACCCGTAAAATAAATTTGACAATTAACAGCCTGCAAATTTTGTAAAACAATTGGCGCAGGATAATTTTGTTGTTTTGTTTTTTCCCCCGATATAAAGCAAACCAATGGTTTTATCTTTTGTAGAAAAGCAAAATTAGAACTAGTTGCTGAGCCATGATGGGCAACTTGCAGTAAATTAACTGGTGATCAATTATAATCTAATAAACTTAGTTCAATTTTTTGTGTAATGTCTCCTGTTAATAAAATATTAATAGTCTTAATTTTAACTAAAACAACTAAACTATTGTTATTTTCATCTTGCTCATTAGCAACCGCTCGCGATAAGATCTCGAATTTCATCCCGCCAAATCAAATATTTTGTAAGTTAGTATCATTTTGAATTGTTTGTTTAACTAAAAAGTTATTTTGTACAGTTGGAAGATTATTATAATGGTCATCATGGCGATGAGAAACAAAAATAGCATCAATTCAATTGACCCCTGCTCATTTCAAATAGTTACTTACTAATTGTTTCGACCGCCCTTTCCCAACACCAACATCATATAAAACAGTTTTCAATTTGCGATTATCTTGAAAAACAATTGTTTGGCCGTTGCCAACATTTAACATTGTTATTGAATAATTTACATTAAAGAAAGTATTTTGAAAACTTCCAAAAAGTAAATAACAACTTAAAACAAATACAAATATTTTCTTCCATAATTTAATACTATTAAGAACCCCTAATAAAATAAGATAATATAAGACAATATAACCAATATTAACATTACCAACATATCAAATTAAATTAATTTTTACGCAAAGAGTAGTATAATTAAGGAGCAAAAGATAAAAATATTGATAAATAAAATAACCCGGGGGTAATCAAATAATTATTAATGAGCACAAATAAACTACCGTTAAAATTGGTGTTAATAAAAGATTAAATAACATACTAGAAAAATTCAACGAATAATTAAAGTACATTGTTCAACCAAGCAATATTATAAAAAACATAAAATTATAATAAAATAATTTCTGATAAAAATAATAATGTTTTATTTTAGATTGAAAATTAAAAAGAAATAAAGTTACGGTGAAACTATATCAAAAACCACTTGATAAAAAACTATACGGGAAAAATAATAATACTAATAAAACATTTAACCCCCATATTTTATTAAGTGATAATTTCTTTTGGAAAAAATGTCCATTAAATAAAGAAAGGGTTAGCAAAATAACCGCTTTAACACTGGCAAAAGAATAGTTTAAAAGATACAAATAAAAAAATAATAAAACTTTCGCCGAAAAATTCGATTAAAAAATTTATTTAAGAAATAAAATAAAATATTAATATGATAACCCGAGACAATTAACAAATGAATGACACCCAACTTAACAAAATTATTATATAAATTAATTGTTGATTGTGATTTTTGACCAAAGAGAATTAAATAAATCATGTCTTTTGTTAAATCATCATAATTCTTGAAGAAAATTGTTATTTTAGCAAGAAGGCTATTCCCTATCTTAACTTCGATTATTTTTGTTACATTAAATTGATAAAAAATATTATTGGCATTTAATCACGAATAAAGATTTAATTCATAAACATTAGGTGACGAATTGATTACCGAATAATATCCTTGCAAGGATACTTGATCATGAATTTCAAAATTAATACTTGTTTTTAAAAAATATTGTTTCCAACCAATTTGCAGATAATAATATCCTTGCCCTTTCTTTTGAATTTGCCCAGTGACAATTTCATTTTGATTAAGATTTGGTTGCCCTAAATAATAAGACAAAAATGCCGAGATAATAATTGCTAAAATTAATATTCATAAATAAATTTTTTGTTGTTGACAATTCAAAATGAGAACTAAAATAAACACAACTAGAATAGTATAATAACTATTTATTATTAACAAATAATTAAAAATAATTATTCCACCAATTAAAATAAAATATTCTTTTTTAAAAAAATCGAACCCGCTTTTTAAATTAAAAAACACAAAAGAACCTAATAATATTAAAATATTTTAGATAACTGCCACTTAAATATTGACGTAATTTGGTACTAATAATTTCAGAAGAATTTATTTTATCTTGCAAAATTCTTATCACTTCAGTTTGGAGAAAACTTGGAACTAAAACTTGATTCAAAAGTTGTGGCGTTACTAACTGCCGTGAGTATCACTTAATATATTGTGGCTTCGGAATTAAACCAATTGTTGTAATTTGATGATATTTTTTTTGCAAAGTATTTTTATTAATTGGAGTAAAAACAGAAAAATTAAATCGATAATGTAATAAAATTGTTTCAATTGTTCAACCAACCATTTCGGCAGAAAAATTAAAGGCCGGTGGAATTACTTTTGAATTAATTAATGGTAAATTATATTTATTTATAAAAATTATTTTATAATTATATTGACGAAGATCTTTTTCGATAGGCTCACTACGATCATTATTTGCTCGTAAGGAAAATAAAAAATAAATTAAAGTAACTAAAATTCCAAATAATATTATAAAAGCAAAATATCCTTTCTTCTTAATTGAAATCACCTACTTTCAAATTAATATATAATCATTGTCTTCTTATTTTCCTTGCAATAAAAAAAGAGATAAAAATCTCTAATTTTTTCCTGCAATTAAAATATTATACTTATTTAGAAGATAGGCATCTAAATCAGTTAGCATAAATGGTCCATCTGAAATTTGTGGACTAGCAATATACTGCTGCAGATTTTCATCAAATCTTGCCACTGGGACATAATCACGTCGATAGTTAACCATTGCTCCCGAATTAGGATCATTACCATTACTATAGTAATTATAATCATTTTCATAATCCATTACTTGTTGATAAGGTGAAGTATAGTTTGCTTCTTCAGTTAGGGCTGTTGAATTTTGAATAACATAATTCATGAACTTATAAGCTAAGTCCTTATGGTTAGAATTTTTTGCAAGTACCATATTGTCACTTCAAATATTGGTTCCTTCTGTTGTTTGTGGCGTTCACTCTGTTGTTGCCCGTGGACGAGTGATAATTAATTTTGTGCCACTAGCTTCTTTATGACTATTTGCAAATAATGTGTCAGCATATATCGCATCTCCATTATACATAAAAGCAAAATCAAAGTTTCCATCCCCAACCGCATTAAGTAATTCATCATTCATTAAAGCAACATTATTATATTTTAGCAATGTTGTTAATTCATTATAATCTGATTCAACTTGACTATTTGTTTCTGGAACTGGTTTAAAATATTTTTTTTCATTCGCTAGCATAAATAAATTTCGCGGGTCATTATTAACCAAAACACGTTTTTTTGCTGCTGCTGCTTGTCACAGAATATCTCATGAAATTCCATTTGAATAAACATTGTTATGGTTAACTTCATTAATTACAATTTGGTCCCGTTTTGCTTCAGAATCTCATTCTGACCGGTGATAACCAAATTTTTCTGTTACTCCAGATGGCAAATTTTTATTTGCTTGGGCAAAAATATTTTGTAAAAAGTCTAAATTACTTTTTGTTGGATTAACAACCAATGAAACTTCTCCTCAAAAATAAGGTAAACTATAATTTACAATTGTTTTAATGCCTGAAGTATCCTGTCCTGACAAATCAGCACCAACTTTAACTTCGTTTTTATTTAAGACATTTAACAAACCATTATTTAATGATGCCGCATATGTTTTATTAAAACATTTTGACTGGGTTGGATCAATTGAAGTCGCAACACAAGTTTGATAAAATTCTGGATTTATTTTTTGTACTGCAGCAACATCAATATTTGCATCATTAAAATACTTATTCCCAATTTTTCAAGAACTATTTTCATTATATGTTGAATTATGTTTGATAATATTAAAGCTTTTATCAACATCATTTAATTTTTGATAATCAATTTCTTCCAAGCGTCCCTCTTGTGCTAATTTATTAACCATATAATCACTTGGAACCATAATATCATAACGGGTTGTATACAATTTGTTATATAATGTTTCATTACTATCATAAACACTATATTTAACTTTAACATTATATTTTTTCTCAAAATTAGGAATTAAATCAGAAGTAATATATCCTCCCCAGTTGGCAACTGCCAAATCATAAATATTATTACTAATATATACTCCAGTTAATAAAGCAATTGAACCTACTGCAATAATTGCTAGCGAAGCTGGTTTTCAACTTCGGGCAAATCATCGGAAGTTTTTCCGTGATATCTTAGTAATGTTTTCTTTAATTTCTTGTCTTTCAATAAAAGTTTGCTTTTTATTTTTAATTCATAACAAAGTTTGTTCATATTTTTTTTCTAACTTAATAATCTTTCAACGTAAATGTTCCTTTTGATTTTCTTTTTCAAATGTTTGATTATTAAGTTGATGATAAAACAATGCCAATTTCATCTCATAACGCATAATGTCTTTATCCTTATATGTTCCTTTTAACATTTCCCGGCGGAAACGATTGTAATTAATTTTATAAATATTTCAACCATTTCAACCAATAATGACAAAAGCAATAATTACAATACAAATTGTTCCAAAGGCATTAATAAATGGTTTGATTCGTTTCATTGTGTAGATAAATGTAGCAACGTTAACATCATCTCCCCCTGTAAAATATGAAATAATGAAATCATCAAAACTCATCGCAAAAGCAATTGCTGCGGCAGCAATAATGGCTGGTTTTAAAATTGGTAAAATAATTTTTCGTAATGTTTGTGATGGTTTTGCTCCAAGGTCTAATGATGCTTCAAGTAATTTCTGATCCACTTTTCGTAAACGTGGCAAAATTGTAATAATTACATAAGGAACATCAAATGAAATATGAGCCAATACTAAGGTAAGCATTCCAAAGTTAGCTCCTAAAGCAATAAATAACATCATTAACGAAACAGCTGTAATAATATCAGCATTAATCAAAGGAATATTAGTAACTGACAAAGTCATTTTTTGTGTAATTTTGCGAGCACGACTTAGTCCAATTGCTGCTAATGTTCCAATCACAACTGAAATCGCTGTTGCAATTACGGCAGTAAAAACAGAGACAATAATACTTTGCAGAAATGGTTGTTCATTAGCAAGTTGTTTATATCAACTATCAGAAAAGCCATTAAAGATGCTCATACTTTCACCACTATTAAATGAAAATAAAATTAAAATCATAATTGGAGCATAAATAAATAACATAATTAATGCCATATAAGATGATTTAAGAAATCTTTTCATTGCGACGCCCCTTTCTTGTTTCAAAATATCTTGATAATAAATTTGATAAAACAATAATTAGAAAAACAATAATTGCTAAGATAACTGATATTGCTGCCCCAATTCCAAAGTTTTCTCCTTTAAAGAAATATGATTCAATTACATCAACAATTAAACTAATACGCCCATTCCCCATAAATTTAACAATAATTAGTGAAGTTGCCGCTTGAACTAATAGTAACGTTCCTCCTGCAATAATTCCTGGAATTGATTGGCGAAAAATAACTTTTCAAAATGTTTTAAATCCATTTGCTCCTAAATCTTTAGAAGCCTCGATTAATGATTTATCAATTTTGTCTAAACTATTATAAATTGGTAGAATTACAAATGGTAAAAAAGCATATACCATCCCTATTACAACTGAAATTGGCGTTCCCAGTAATCCTGGGGCAATCATATTAAACAAGGTTTGTAATCCAATAATTTTTAATAACATATTAATTCAAATTGGTAATGTTACAAGAATTCAAATATTTTTCGATAATAATTTTGACTTACAAAAAGCCATTAAATAAGCAACCGGATACGCAATAACAATCGCAATTAGCGCAGCAACTACCGAATATCCTAACGCTAAAAATAATGCAATTACAAATTTTCGTTCTGAGAAAAAGATTATAAAATTTTTAAAATTAATTTCAAAAACTAAACTATTTCCCGTTGGTTGAATAAATGAATATAATAAAATAATTAATAATGGAACAACAATTAATAAAATCATAATAATGATATAAGGCCACAAGACTGGATTTAATCCTCGCTTAAATCATTTGTTTTGTTTTGCCTGATAAGAAGCGTTAAGATATTTTGTTCGACATCATGCCGTAAAATGTTGACTAAGTGATTTGATTCGACTAGTTTGTTTTCTAAATCAAGCTTTAATTTTTCCTGGTGGTTTTTCTTTGTTTGCCATTATTTCCTCCTTTTAATCATCAATCTCTTTTCACATAACATGAATATCTTCAGTGTTTCATGAAACATCAACATTATTATCTTCTTCAACCTTATCAGTTGAATGAATTAAATATTTTCGATTTTTACATTGTACAACAATTTCTCAATGTACACCTTTAAAATTAACACTAGTTACAACCCCAGTGAAAAATCCTTTTCCAACTGGAACAATATCAATATCTTCAGGTCGAATCATAATATCAATTTGATCTTCTTTTTCGCCAAAACCACGATCAATACATTCAAATCTCTTCCCATCAAATTCAACAAAATTATCTTTTAGAAAAATTGCATTTGAAATAATATTTGAATCACCAATAAATTGGGCTGTCCAAATATTTTCTGGTTCATTATAAATTTCCGTTGGTGTTCCAACTTGCTGGATGGCACCATCATTTAATACAATAATTCGATCAGACAATGTTAATGCTTCTTCTTGATCATGTGTTACTAAAATAAAAGTAATTCCAATTTCTTCTTGCAAAGCCTTTAATTCTGATTGCATTTTTTTACGTAATTTAACATCTAACGCCGCCATTGGTTCATCTAATAATAAGACTTTCGGTTTATTAATTAAAGCCCGCGCTAATGCTACCCGTTGTCGTTGGCCTCCAGATAATAATTCAACTGATTTATCTTCAAATCCTTCTAATCCTACTAAATCAAGGAATTTTTTAACTTCTTTTTCAAGAATATCATATTTTGTTCGCTTAATTTTTAAACCATAAGCAATATTATTAAAAACAGTTAAATGCGGAAATAAAGCATAATTTTGAAAAACAGTATTTACTTCTCTTTTATGCACTGGTGTTTTAAGATAGTCTTTCCCCAAAAATAATAATTCCCCACTATTTGGTTGTTCAAATCCAGCAATAATTCTTAATGTGGTAGTTTTTCCACACCCCGATGGTCCTAATAATGTAACAAATTCTCCTTCTTTAATGTTCAAGTTAATTCCTTTCAAAACAACTTTTCCATCATATTGTTTTGAAATGTTTCGTAACTCTAAAATATTTTTTTCCAATGTCTTTCCTCCCTTTCTTTTTTCATCTCTTAAAATGTTGGTGGGGTTGATATTCATAATACTTCAGCGATATCTGAAGTTTCATTTTTTAAATAATGCTGATTATTACCATATAAATAAAAACTATCTTTTGCCGTTGCTTTTTGGGCTTTTTGCCCAGAATAAACCATCACTGTCCCTTTCAAAACATAACCAAAAATCTCACCTTCAAATGGTAAAATCCGTTCGGACTCACAATATGGTTTAATCTGAATTAAAATTGGTTCTAACTCATTTGCTTGAGAATTTGGAACTAATCACTCAATTCGATAATTATCTTGCTCAACTTCATAATGATCTTCTGCTTGATAAACAAATTTTTTATTTTTTTCTGATTTAAAAAAATCTGCTAAATTGGTGCCTAAAACTTCTAAAATATTTTGTAGAGTTTCAATACTAGGCGAAGAAATATCTCGTTCAAGTTGACTAATAAAACCCTTTGTTAATTCACAGCGATTAGCTAATTCTTCAATTGTTAGATCATTTTTTTGTCGTAACAATTTAATCCTCTCTCCTAATATCATGGCACCCCTCCTTTTTTGTAATTTTGTTTAGTTATACTAAACTTTTTGTTTTAAATTACAACCACGTTAATTATATGGAATATAAAAAAAATATCAAGAGTTTTTTGATATTTTTTATTTTTTAAAGTATTTTTTAATTGCTTTAGCTACACCCGACCGACGGTAATGCGCTGTTGTATCATCTGAAATATTTTTAATATGTTCTTTGGCATTTCCAACAGCAATACCAACCCCCGCTCACTTCAACATTTCATAATCATTTGAACCATCTCCTATCGCAATAACTTCTGATGGTTGAATATTATATATTTTAGCAAGATACTCTAAGGCATCTTTTTTGTCACTACCCTTTGGACTAATTTCTAAATTTAAACTCTTTTTTGTTAAATATGATCAATCAAAAACATTAAACTCATATTTGACTAAAATTTTTGCTTTAAATTTTAAAACATTTTCTTTTTTGCCACTAACAACAAATTTATATGCTTCGTCACGTAAATCGTAAGGATCTTTTACCAATCTTCTTTTACGCTTGGTATACATACTCATCCATTTCACCATAAAACTATGATTAGTATTAACATATGCTAAACGATCATTTGCAACAGAATAAGCTCATAATTGAATTTGATATTCCTTCGCCATATTAAAAATAGTAATTAATTCTTCATTTGTAAAAACATTTTGTTGAATAATTTTTTCTTTTGTAAAATCATAAATTACTCCACCATTAAAACTAATTACTGGCATGTTGTATTCAATAATTCCTAATTTTTTTGCCACTTTTCGAATTGCCCCAATACTACGACCAGTGGCAATAATAACTTTAATATTATTTGCTAATGCTCATTTAATTGCAGTAATATTTTGCTTTGAAATGCGATTGCGGCTAGCTGTTGTCCCATCTAAATCAAGCGCAATTAACTTATATTCCATGGCGTTTTTCTCCTTATTGTCTGTATTTTAATTATAACTAAAATATATCTAAAAATTAGGAAACTGACAAATATTTTATTAAAGTCTGAAATTTATCTAGTTTTTCTCATGGCAATTCATTGTGATAACGACCAAAATGTCCATAAGTTGCTGTTTGTTGGTAAATTGGTTTTTGTAATTCTAACTTGGCAATCATTGCTTGTGGCCGGAAATCAAAATTTTCTTTAATAGCTTTTAAAATAATATCATTTGAAACAAAGTTTGTACCAAATGTTTCAACAAAAATTGAAATCGGTTCAACAACACCAATGGCATAAGACAACTGAATTTCACAACGTTCCGTTAACCCTGCTGCTACAATGTTTTTTGCAACATAGCGTGCCATGTAAGCAGCTGAACGGTCAACTTTTGTCCCGTCCTTTCCAGAAAAAGCACCACCACCATGGCGAGCATAACCACCATAGGTATCAACAATAATTTTTCGTCCCGTTAAACCCGCATCACCTTTTGGCCCACCAATAACAAAACGTCCCGTTGGATTAATTAAGACTTTGAAATCTAAATTCATTTTAAAGTCCCTCACAACTGGTACCATAATTTCGGTAATAACAAAATCCTTAAACTTAGTTTCATCAATGTCTTCATCATGCTGAATTGACATTAAAATTGTATCAATAAAAATATCTTTAGAATTTGTTAAATCCAATGTTACCTGTGATTTCATATCTGGACGAGCCCCTTGAAAAATTCCCTTTTTTCGTAAAATGCTTGCTCTCTTAACTAACGCATGAGCTAATGAAATAGCTAGCGGCATATAATTATCTGATTCATTTGTTGCATAGCCAAACATAATTCCCTGGTCACCCGCCCCGAAATTATCAACTCCCCGGGAAATATCTGGGGACTGTGTTTTAATTAAAACTTCAATCTCACAAGTTTTTCAGTCAATTCCTCAATCAGCATTATTATAACCAATCTCTTTTAACACTTTTCGTCCCACTGCTGTATAATCAACAATAGCTTTTGTTGTAATTTCCCCACCAATAATAACTCGATTAGTCGTGATAAAACATTCACAAGCCACTCGTGAAAACGGATCTTGCTGTAAACAAGCATCTAAAACAGCATCAGAAATTTGATCACAAATTTTGTCAGGGTGCCCTTCTGATACTGATTCTGAAGTAAATAAAATTTTCTCTTTTTTCATATCTTTTCTCCTTCACAATAAATAAAACCACATTATAATAATGTGGCATTAATAACAATATGTTTACACTTAAATTAATAGTTAACTTTATTCAATAACTAATAAATCTTATTGGTAGCATATTATCTTGCCCTGCTAAAAGCACCTTCTAATTAAATATAGGGTTGCTAGTGGATCATCGTTTAGCGTACTAACCACTTCGAAATAAGTTTTATGTTGTTACTTGACAACATATTTATTATAACTTAAGATTAGCTAATTTTGCTCTAAATTAATAATTTCTGTTAAGATTTTATCATCAATATTTTTATCAATAAAAAGATAATGCTTTGCTCCTAGCATCTTAACAGTTTTAATCATTTTATTATTAATTAAAGTTGCCTTTCTAACATTATAAAATTTGTCATTTTCTGTTTGAATAATTAAAGTTGATATTTTTATTTTATTAAGCTGTTTAACAAGTCTTTTATTTAAATAATTAAATTGTAAAATTTGATTTAAAAAATAAGTTTGTTCTTTTTGCAACATTAATTGACTGTAGCTATCATTTTCGCTCAAAACTTGGTAATCAATATGAATTTTAAGTAATTTATTTAAATTAAAAATGAACCCAAACCCAATTCCAATTTTACTACTAATTGAAAAATGAATTCCCTTCTGATTAGTAACTGGATTGACTAAGATAATTTTTGCAATTGCAGGTTGCTTTTTTAAAAGCAAACTAATTAAACTACTAGAAAATCCTTCCAGTAACAAAATTATTTTTTGTTGTTCATACTTATTTTTTAATGCCATAATAACATCAAAAATATCATTAACTAAAACACCAACATTCTTAATGAAAGCCGGCACATTATCTTTAATATTTCGCTGGTTAAAGGTAATTACACTTATTTTATTGTTTAATAACTTGGTATTATTAACTAATCCGGTAAAATTTTCTTTAGCGCCATATAAATCATGTACCGCTAAAATAATATATTCACTATCCTTTGCAACTGTTCCTAATGTTTTTAATTCATATTGATCCGCAGTAAGAAAATGTTTATTTGCAATATACTCTGGTAACTGAGTTTGTCCTGATTTTGCTTTTTTCTTAAAAAAACGGTAAAATCGAGACAATAAATAGCAACAAAGAAAAATACCTAAAATAGTACAAATAAGAATAATAATGAGGTCGGTTTTAATAAAATTAGTCACTTAAAATTCTCCTTTTTTATTTCAAAAAATCTATTTCATTTTCTGGACGAATTAAAATCCGTTCAATTTTAATTGCTTTATTCGTTTTATCATCAACTTCTAATAAAGCAGCCGAAAAAATCAATTGATTATCATTTTCTGCAGGTTCAAATCGCACTGGCAACCCTGTTTTTTCTTTAATAATAACTTCTTTCGGATTAGCACCAATAATTGAATTATAACTACCACACATCCCAACATCGGTAATATATGCTGTTCCCTTTGGCAATAATCGATTATCCGCTGTTTGCACATGAGTATGTGTTCCAAAAAAAGCAGTAATATTACCATCATAATTTCACGCAAAAGCCAATTTCTCCGCACTAGCTTCCGCATGAAAATCAACAAAATGTAAAGCACTATCATCATTTGTAATAATTTCTTCAAAAATAGTATAGGGATTATCAACCGGATCCATAAAACTTCGTCCTATTAAATTAGTTATGCGTATTTTCTTATTATTAAGTTTAATTACAACGGTTCCTGCTCCTGGCGTAAATGAATTCATATTCGCTGGTTTTAATAAATCATTAACATCTTCAATATAATTTAACACTTCCGCATTACGAAAAATATGATTACCAGAAGTAATAATATTAATACCATATGATTTTAATTCATTGTAATGATGTTTTGAAATTGACTTCCCATGGGTTGTATTTTCACCATTAGCAATAACTAAATCTAGTTTATATCGTTTTACTAATACGGGCAAATATTTGTTAACAGCTATCCGCCCATTTTTTCCATATATATCACCAATCATTAAAATTTTCATTAGAGTTTCTCCTTAGTCACTGTCAATTTCTTGCAGTTTTTTTATTAACGGGGCACATTCATTAATTTTAGCAAATTGTTGGTAAACAATATCACGTTGTTGTTGTTTATAACCTAATTGTAAGTTATTTTCAAATTTATGCAAAGTATTTGTAATTTTTAATAATGAATCATATACAGCATTACGTGATACATTTTTTTGACCAGCAATTTCACTTAACGAATAATCATCAAAAAAATATAACTCAAAGTATCCAATTTGTTTTGAAGTTAATAACGAATTATATAACTCATATAAAATAATTAATTCATTTGATTTTTCTAAATCTTTCATTATTCAGCTTCCACTTCATCATGATTAAATAAATCTTTTGTTAAATTATAAATATATTGTTCAATATCAAACTCTTGCAAATCTTCTGGTTGTTCTCCAAGGCCAATTAATTTGACAGGAATGTTCAGCTGATCTTTAATTGCTAAAACAATACCCCCCTTAGCAGTTCCATCCATTTTGGTTAAGACTATTCCGGTTACGTCTGCCACTTCTGAGAAATTTTTTGCTTGTGAAATTCCATTCTGACCGGTAACACCATCAATCACTAATAAAGTTTCATGCGGAGCATCAGGAATTTCTCGCTTAATAATTCGATTGATTTTATTTAATTCATTCATTAAATTAACTTTATTTTGTAAGCGCCCTGCAGTATCAATTAAAATAACATCAACCTTTTCATCTTTTGCTTTTACTAATCCATCATAAATTACACTAGCTGGATCTTGCCCTTCTTTGACCGGTTTTACAATATTAACCTTTAGTCGAGTTGCTCATTGATTTAATTGTTCAACTGCTCCAGCACGGAAAGTATCTCCAGCAACTAATAGAATCTTTTTACCTTGATCAAGCAATTGTTTGGCTATTTTAGCAATCGTTGTTGTTTTTCCAGCACCATTAACCCCAACCATTAAAATGACATTTAAGCGCTTATCTTTTAAATTTAATTGGTTTTGTTTACTTTTAGGATCATTATATAAATCCATAATCACTTCAACCAAATAATCATTGGTATCATCAATGCTCCATCCTCTTTGTACTTTCTTGCGGATTTGATTAATAATTTGCAAAACCATATTCATTCCCATATCACTAGCAATTAAAATTGATTGTAAATCTTCTAAATATTGATCATCATATTCTTTGTATTTATTGGCTAATTTTTTAATGTCATTTGAAAAAGTTAACCTTGTTTTTCGTAATGCTTTTTCTAATTTAAGTTGTTTTTTTTCTTCACGTTTTGCTTTTAATTTTTGAAAAAAAACCATTTTAATTTCATCCTATTCTATTTTTAGTTATAACTTCACCATAATTTTAAACATATTTTTATCCATAAAAGCTGCATAAGCTTCCATAACTTGATTTTTATTAAAAGTTTTTTTACTAATTGCATTGGAGCAATTTCTTTTGCAACAATTTTTGCAACTAATTCATCAAGAGTATAAACATTTAAAATTCCGGTATGGACAGTAATGTTTTGATACCATAATTGTTGTAAATTAAAGACAACAGGTTTGTTAAAAACACCAATTGTAATAATTGTACCATTAAAATTAACCATCTGTTGCGCTTGTTCAAATGTTCCACGATCATTACCAACACACATTCAACCACTAAATCATATTTAATATCAAGGTTACTCTTAGTACTATCATATCCCTTATGAGCTCCTAATTTTTTAAAATAATCTAATTTTTGACTATGATGACCATAAATATCAACTTCCTTATGATATTTATTTAGTAATAAGAGAATCGCAAGACCAATTGGGCCATCACCAATAATAGCAATGTTATTAATATTTTTAAAATCAACTTTTTTAATAACATTTTCATAAGCTGTCGGTAAAACATCACTAAGCATTAATGCATCAGCCAAATTCATTGTTGAAGAAATCTTTACGACACTGTTGTCACCATATGGGATCCGAACATATTCGGCATGAGTTCCATTAATTTTTGTTCCCAAAATAAAACCACCATTAACACATTTTGCAAAAACTTTTTTTAAACACCACTGGCAATTATTACAATGAATAATACATCCAATGGCAACACGGTCACCAACTTTAAGATTAATAACACTACCACCAACAGCAGTAATAATCCCAACTCCTTCATGACCCATAATTGTGTTAGGTTCAACACTATCATCTTTTCCTAAAAAAGGCCGATAATCTGCATGCGAGAAAGTAAATCCTTCAATTTTAACAATAATATCTGTTGGTTCAATGATAACTGGGTCTATTGTTTCCGTTCATTCAATCTTGTTTTTTCCTTGAAAAATTAATGCTTTCATTTTTTTATCCTCTTTTCATTCTCCTATGATTATACCGAAATAAAAATAATATCAAACAAAAAAGAATAAGTTCAATTAGCATCTGCAAGATTGCTTAAACTTATTCTGAGACTTGTAATGTTCCACGCTGAATTTCTAATGCAACATTAGGATCAACTAAATCTGTAAATAAACGTTGATGTGGCATTTTAATATTAAAATATTGACGAGAGTTTTTTCGAATTAATTCTTGGTTCTCATCACTCAAGTTTACAAAAATTCATGCATCAGTACAAACTGGTAAATTATTAAACATAATGACTTCCGCAGCATACATTTCTGCCAACTGAACACTATCTTTTATTCCATCATCAAATGGAACCAAAAAATTGTCTTCCAAGTCATAAATTTTATCTTCTGAAGGATCATTGGCAATACCAATCCCAACTTTGACTTCTTTTACGGTTTGATTTTGTACATATAAAGTGTAATTAATAATTTTAACTGTAGTATTAATATAATTAATTATTTCAATTAAGTAATTTAAATCACCATCATCTTCATATAATGCTAAATAAATATCTTCATGGCGATGAATACCAACAATATTTTCTGCCATCTTTAATGAATTCAAAATCGTTTCTTCTAAACTAGTAACAATTCACTGGCAAATTTCTTTATTATATGTTTTTCTAATTTCTTTTTCATTAATAAAACGAACAACAATTGAAGAAATTGATTGGTTATTATTCTCTTTCACATAAAAAGGTGGCAATTGCAGATTAGATAACGCAACCCGATTGCGATATTCATCAATTCGATTTTTACTATAAACATATTCTTTTAATATTGCAATCGTTTGTTCTGGCTGTCATATCATTTTATTTACCCCTTAGTATAAAAATTACCCTATTAATTATACTATAAAATGGGGCTAAAAGAAAGTCCTTAAATAAAGAACTAATGCGCTTTAATTTTAGAAAAAGATAAATCTTCTATCTTCATCCTACAAAAAAGGAATATTACAAATATTTTTGAATTACCTCTTTTAAAACTAAAAATAAAAGAATAAAATCCTAATTTTTTTGTTTTCTTTCAAAGTTTTAACTAAATTCCTATTATAGAAATTATTATCAAAAAATTAAATTTTATACTATGTATTGATATGAATACCATTCATTTTATCTTTATCAAAGAAATTAAATTTTATACTATTTTGACTATTTGTACCAAATCAAAAACCAAAATAGTTGGTTTTGCCAATATCATAATATATAAGACCAGGATTATGTTCTGGAATTAGTTTTTTATTATTATATCATAATTGATCTTGGCCATTCAAAAGTCCAACAGAAAACAAATCAAAATCTTCCATACTCTTTTCATTTTTATTAAGTCATGTTTTAAAATTTATTAAAATTAATTTTGAGACATCACTAAAACGAAAACCATCTGGTTTTTCTAACGGTCTAAGTTCTGCAAATGATATATTATAGACAGATCAATTAAACCAGTAATGATAAGATGTTTGTGTTAAATAATCTTTCATAAAATTTCTTTCTGATTTTATCCAAATATATTCAAAATGTATAATGTACGATGAAGCTCCAAAAAACAACTCTTGTTAGGGTTGTTTTTTGGAGCTTCATCGTACATTATACAAAATAATTAATAATTAAATTACCGAAATTATTTAACTTTGTGGTAAATCCTGGTTTTGAAATTAAAATATTAATATTATTTTGCTCCGAATCATTATTTACTAATTTTAAACCCAAAATATTAAAATATTCTAAATTAATCTTAAATTGACCTAAAACAATATTATTATCTTCAATCTTAAAATCTGGTAAGATTTCAGTTTGATAATATTCAACAAAATCAGTTGCTTGGGCTTCACTTATTTCGAAAATATTTTTACCATTCAGATACTTGAAAAAAACTACCCCAGCCTTATTATCACTAATTTGAAAATTATCAAATTCCGTACTGATTGTTGTAATAACATCAACATTGTCATTAAATGTCATTTGATAAGGTTGTAATTCAGCATTGCCTTTAATTACACTATCAAAATAATCTTGCAATTTTTGACCAAGAACACTGTTATCCTTACTATAATTAATATTAAACTCATCATATAATTCTTTAAAATATTTTGTATCCTTATCAAGCACAATTGCTTTAATTGTATTAAAAATATTTTTCTGTAAAACATTTAAAACATTATGTGACACTAATTTCTGAACACTTTGATATAACGGAACATTATTAGTAACTTCAAATTTATCACCAATTCAAGCATGCGATGTTAAATTTTTAAACTGAATTGTAATTATTGCGGAAAATAAAATTCCCACTGCTTGCAAATCTGATATATCTGCGGCCGGAAATTGTGTTTTAATTTTTGCTAAATCAACATAATTAACCCTACCATTAATCTTCTCATTTTCTAAAGTAATTGGCACCGAATTTAAATAATAATTAGAATATTCTTCTCTTAAATCAGCATTAACGACAATAACAACTTTTTGTAAAATTTGATTAAAAAAGACAATATATTCGTGATCAACCGCAGCAGTCAATTCATAGTTTTGATCGTTCTCATTCACTTTATTGTATAAATTTGCTAACAATGGATTTTGTTTTGAATCAAAATACAAATAACTTTTTAGTAAATTCTTAATTTTACTTTCTGCTTTTTGTTTTAGTTCTAATAAGATATTAGTATGTTGGCTATTATCATCAGGCTCCTCTTTTGAATTTGGTTTACAACTAACAACAGCCGTTGCACTAGTTACTGTCAACGAAAAAACTCCTAATAAACTAAGTAACTTTTTCATAATAAACTTTTCTCCCCTATCAAGCTTTTTGCTTTATTTAATTATATAATAAATTAAAAAAAAAAAAAAAAAGCAAAAGTTAACTATATTACTGGTAATTACTTCTTGCCTTTTTGTCTACTCCCACTATACTAAAAATTTCATCAAGATATCATTTCTTTTGCGATGGATTCATTCAATAGTTAGATAATAAAATCAATTTTCTGATAAAAGATTTTTACCAAATTTATTGGACTGTTTTTTACTTGATTTCATTCGATATTTATTAAAATATTTACTACTCTTGTTAAGGAATAATTTAAAATTTTCAGTTTGATTAATACTTCGTCAAAACAAGTTTGAAATCTTTTTTACAATGCAAATTCATAAGAAGGTTCCCCTTAACACTTTTATTTAGCGCTTGTGCCGTAATCGTTCATTATCACGTTGCTTAATTAATTCACGCTTATCATAATTCTTTTTCCCACGAACTAATGCAATTTCTAATTTAGCATAATTATTTTTTAAATACAACTTTAATGGAACCATCGTTAATCGTTCTAATTTTATTCGTTGAAAAATTTTTTTAATTTCTTTTTTATGCAAAAGAAGTTTTCTTGTTCGATCAGGGTCAGGAATATAAGCTGTTGAAAATTTATACTGCGCAACCACCATATTAATCACAAATGCTTCATTTTTTCGAATAATCACAAATGCTTCATTAATTGAGGCATCATTATTCCGAATTGATTTAATTTCACTTCCTGTTAAAGCAAGCCCAGCTTCATAAGTTTCAATAATTTCATAATTGTAGCGGGCTCTTTTATTAACTGTAATTATTAACATTGTAATCAACTCCTTGCCTAATTAACTAATTCAAAATCAATTTGCCGTAATTTCTTGCTTGCTTTTTTTACACGTATTCGTAATTTTTGTCCTAAAAAATATTCTTTTCGTTTTCGTTCTCCAATTAATTTTAAACTTTTTTGATCAAAAAGATAATAATCATCTTTCAAATCAGTAATGTGGACTAATCCCTCAATTGTATTTGACAACTCAACAAAAATTCCAAACGAAGTTACTCCAGCCACAATTCCATCATATTGATACCCAATTTTATCTTCCATATATTCTGCTTCTTTCATCTTATTAACTTCACGTTCACATTCCATTGCCCGTAATTCTGCTAATGATGATTGCTCACTAGAATGGTTAACCACGGAACGACTTTGCTCTAACTCATTCGCCTGAACTTTACCTTGAAATAAATATTCTTTCAACAACCGATGCACAAGCAAATCAGGGTAACGACGAATTGGCGAAGTAAAATGCGTATAACATCAAGATGCTAACCCAAAGTGACCATCATTAATTGGACTATACTTAGCTTTTTCCATACTACGTAAAACTAATGCCGAAATAACTTTAAAATTTTCTTTATCCTTTAATTTATTTAAAATTTGTTGTAAATCTTTTGAATGAATATTTTCCATCTTTCCTTTAATATTTAAACCTAAATACGATAATTGGGTGTACAAATCAAATAATTTTTTTGGCTTTGGTTTATTATGCACACGATAAACAAAAGGTAAGTCCATTCAATGAATTGTTTCGGCAACAGTTTCGTTAGCCCAAATCATAAAACTTTCAATTAGTTTTTCAGCATCTGCTCGTTCACGAGTAATAATTTCTTTAATTTTACCATTTTTGTCAACAATAAATTTTGGTTCATCTAAGTCAAAATCAATTACACCATCGCGCTCTTTCTTTTTTAGCAAAACTTGATACAGTTGATGGGCTAGAAAAAGCATTGGCATCAATTCAGGTGCAATATTATTTTTTTCATTTTGAAATAACTTATTAACTTCATCATAAGTTAAGCGCCCTTTTGAAATGATAACTGCCTCATAAATATTTGAAGTAACTAAATGTCCTTGCTCATCAATTTCCATTTCACAAGTTAAAGTTAAGCGTGGCTCAAAAGGATTTAACGAACAAATCCCATTACTTAATTTTTCTGGTAACATTGGAACAACCCGGTCAATTAAGTAAACTGAGCAACCGCGGTCAAGAGCATCTTTATCAAGAGCACTATTAAACGGAACATAATGTGCAACATCAGCAATCGCCACAGATAATAAATAATTTCCTTTGGCATTTTTTTGAACTAAAATGGCATCATCAAAATCTTTTGAATCATTGCCATCAATTGTCACAAACATTTCATTTTGTAAATCACGGCGCCGTTTATTTTGCAACGCTGCTTGTACATCAAGGTCTTGATTAATCTTATTAGCCTCATATAAAGTCTGTTCATTAAATTTAGTGGGTACATTAAATTCATGTAAAACTGCTAAAACATCAATGCCAATCTGATTAGCATTACCAATAATTTCCGTGATTTTAACTTTCATTAAATTTGTCTTATTATTAATATTAACAATAGTACCTTTAATAATTGTATTTTCAATCGCCTCTTTAACATTAATAATTTCAGCGCGGTACTGGGTTAATTTATTATTTAAAATTTCTAAATACTTTTCACCGTTACGATTCTTTTTAATAATTCCTACAACATATTCATTATTTCGTTTGATAACTTTAATAATTTGTGCTTCATCTTTTCTGCCATTATTAGGATGTTTACGATTTTTTAAAATAAATAGAACAGAATCTTGGTCCAATGCATTATTTAAATCATCTTGTTTAACAAAATATTCTTCTTGTCCATCAGCAAGTTTAACAAAACCAAATCCTTTTTTATTAACACTAATAACTCCTTGCAAATAAAGTTTTGGATCTAAATAATAAAATTGATTGTGACCTGTTATCGCAATAATATGATCGTTTTCTAATTCGACTAAAGTTTTCAACATTGTTTTGTTATCTTCAATATTATTAATTGTTAATAGTTGTGCTAATTCAATTGTATCCAGTGGTTTTGCCTGTTTTTTTAAAATCGTTATGATTTGTTCATGCATACAACTTCCCCCTAAATGAAAAAAGAGACATTTTTAAATCTCTTTAAAGTTAATGTGATTATTAGGAACCTACTTTTTAAAGTAATACTTTGGTTAATAAACATATCAATAGTGTAACAATTAATAATGTTGAACCAAAACTTAACATAAAGATTGATAATGTTCGGTCTAATCCTCTTTCTTTACTATTAGCAAATAATTCATCATTTCCACCATTTAAAGCACTTAATCCTGTTTGGGCTTTTTTGTTTTGCAACAAACCAATGATAATCATAATAATTGACACAACTAATGTTATAATTTCAAAAGCATAAATAACTGTATTTGCTGTTTGTGAATCAGTTGCTAAAAGCATTATACTTGATAGGTTCATTAAGACCGTCCTCTCTAACTTAATTTATGTCCTTATTAATAATACTATAATATTAAAGAAATTATAGCATTTTTATTGGTAATTTTTAATTATTTTGCTCAAGTTTATTTAAATAATGATAAATTCCGGACGCATTATTACTACCCATAATATCAAAAGCTAATTGTGCGATTGCTAAAGGCGTATGTTCCATCGCAATTGCATATGGCAAAACTTCAAAAGCAGAACGATCATTATAATTATCCCCAAAATATAAAACATTTTCAACCATAATATTTGCTGCTTGGGTTTGATTTAAAATATTAATTAGATGTAAAATTGCTTGTCCTTTGTTTGACTTACTATGTACAATATCACAACCATAATCAGATAATTGTTCCACATTTATCCGCTCCATTCCCCGCAACTCTTGGTACATTTCTTGAAAAACTATTTTTGAAGAATGTTTAGCCACAATTTTATTTGTACATTTAATTTCGTTAAATTGAAATGGTTTTGCTCTTTTCATACCATCTAAAAAAGCCCCCGCTTTAGATTTTAATTTTAAAAGATTTGATCCCACACAATATAAACTATCATCATTTTCATATGAAATTGTAAATTCACATTCGTATTTTAATAAGACCGCAACAACAATATGCACATCATCAATAGACATTAAATTACTACGCACAACCTTATTATTTCTTGCATCATAAACTAACGAACCATTAGCACCAATGACATACTGAGAATAATCCTTAATTTTTAAAGCTGTTGTATAGTCATCAAAGCCCAACGGCATCCGCCCCGATGCAATTGAAACATAAACACCTTGTTTTTGTAAACTAATTAATTTATTTTGGACTATCGGTTGTAACTCTTGTTGATCATTAATCAATGTTCCATCAACATCAGTTACAATTAACTTAATTTCATTATTATTAATTTTTAGCATTTGGACCTCATTTTCTATTTTAAAATAGTCTGATAAAGATAATCAGCAATCCCCGCCGCATTATTGTCTTTGTTAGTAATAGCAACTGCAACTTCTTTTAATTGTGGCACTGCATTAGCTAGTGCTATTCCATATTTTGCATTTTTAATCATTTCATAATCATTCATTTGATCACCAAAACACATTATTTCATCTCAATCAAGATGAATATTCGCATTATCTTTCAAAGCTGCAATTAGGCGCAAAATTCCTTGCCACTTATTAACATTCTTCGGAATAATTTCAATAAAACCATAACCAGTAACTTCTGTCCGTAAGGTTGGGCTAATAGCAATTTGTTGACGTAATCAATTTTGTTTTTCTTCATCATGACAAGAAATAACAACTTTCCGCATTTGGGGTATCTTGTCTCAATTAATTATTTCTGTTTTCATACCACTATTTCTTAGTAAAAAAGGGTCATCTACAACAACTTTTTTCTGTGAAACATAAGCCTTCTGCTCATCAAGTGGTGCTAAATAAAAATCATAACCAAATGCTTTGACAATTGTCATTGCTCATAAAGTATCCTCATATGAAACGACTTCATCATAAACATATTCCCTTGTTTTTAAATTTAAAACAGCCCCACCATTGCTACCAACAACATATGGGCAATTATCAATAATGTCTAACGCCATAGCATAAGCATGTAAACTACTAGCTACCCGCCCGGATGCAATTGTTACTAAAATACCCGCATCTTGTGCTTTTTGTAATGCTCTTATATTGGCCAATGGAATTATTTTTTCGCGGTCTGTTACTAATGTCCCATCAATATCACAAACAATCATTTTTACTGCCATAAGAATTCCTACTTTCTACTATTTGTTACTTATTATCTTATCGTGTTTTTATAATAAATTAACATAAAAAATCTCAAAAAGAGATTTTATTTTTTTTATTTAAGTAATAACTTGAACCTCATCAGTTAGAATTTTAACAAATTCTTGTTCAACTTGTAAAATACCACCACTAATGTTTAATTTGTGTTCCTCATTATTAATTTTATAGGACATTTCTGATGGAACAAGGGTTGAAACAACGGGGATATGGCCATACAAAATTCCCATATAACCAGTAATTGTTCTTACCGTTACAATATCAACTGGGTTATCAACGATGACCCCTTGCGGAGTAATAATTTTTAAATCAATTTGATTAGCCATCTTAATTATGTTTTAAAGCTGCCGCTGCTTTAATAACCTCATCGATTGTTCCAACATATAAGAATGCTTGCTCTGGTAAATCATCATATTTACCCATTAAAATCTCTTTAAAAGCCCGAATTGTTTCCACGACAGGAACATATTTACCTGGTTTTCCCGAAAATTTCTCAGCAACAAAGAATGGTTGTGATAAGAAGTTTCGAATACGCCGTGCCCGCGCTACCGCCATTTTATCTTCATCAGATAATTCATCCATTCCTAAAATTGCAATAATTGATTGTAACTCTTTAAATTTTTGTAAAATTTCTTGAACACCCTGCGCAACTTCATAATGTTCTTCACCAACTACTAATGGGTCCAACAAACGAGATGAACTTCCCAATGGATCAACCGCTGGATAAATTCCTAACGCCGCAATTTCTCGATCTAAAACAACTTTAGCATCCAAATGAGCAAATGTTGTTGCAGGGGCTGGGTCAGTTAAATCATCAGCCGGAACATAAACCGCTTGTACCGAAGTAATACTTCCCTTTTTAGTTGAAGTAATTCGTTCTTGCAATGCTCCCATTTCTGTTGCTAATGTTGGTTGATAACCAACCGCCGAAGGCATTCGTCCTAGTAGCGCAGAAACTTCTGAACCAGCTTGTGTAAAACGAAAAATATTATCAATAAATAATAAGACATCTTGATTTTTATCATCCCGAAAGTATTCCGCAATTGTTAATCCTGTTAAAGCAACTCGCATACGAGCTCCTGGTGTCTCATTCATTTGACCAAACACCAATGCTGTTTTATCAATAACTCCTGCTTCAATCATTTCAAAATATAAATCATTACCTTCCCGAGTTCGTTCACCAACACCGGCAAAAACAGAAATCCCTCCATGTGATTTTGCAACATTATTAATTAATTCTTGTACTAAAACCGTTTTCCCAACTCCAGCTCCACCAAATAATCCAATTTTTCCTCCTTTTGCAAAAGGAACTAATAGGTCAACAACTTTAATTCCTGTCTCCAAAATTTCAGCCGTTGTTTGTTGTTCTTCATATGATGGTGCTTCACGATGGATCGGGCGCATTAGTTTTGTTTTTGGTTGTGGTTTTTCATCAATCGCTTCACCAAGAACATTAAACATTCTTCCCAATACTTCTTCTCCAACCGGAACAGTAATCGGTGCTTTCGTATCAACTACGGACATCCCCCGAGCCATTCCTTCTGTTGGTCCTAAAGCAATTGTACGAACCGTATCATCACCAATATGTTGAACAACTTCTAATACTAATTTAGTTCCATTATTATCAACCGTAATAGCATTATACAATTCAGGTAAATATTCTTCTGCAAATCGTACATCAACAACAGGTCCTAATACCTGTACTACTTTTCCATTTTTGTCCATTTTCTTAATCCCCTCTTAATTTTCCTGTGCGCCTGCGCCAGCAACAATTTCCGTAATTTCTTGTGTAATTGCTGCTTGCCGCTTACGATTATATAATAATGATAATTTTTCTAACATTGCATTAGCATTATCCGTTGCATTTTCCATTGCAACTCTTCGTGATGCCTGTTCTGAAACTTGCGACTCAACAATTGTTGAAAATAAAATTGTATTTAAGTACATTGGTACTGCATTCTCTAAAATGGTTGCTGGCTCTGGTTCAAATTCCGTAATGACATGTAAGTGTTTAATTTCTTCTTTATTATTTACCTTAATAATAGGTAATAATTGTAAAATTGTTGGTTCAAAAGTAACATTATTAATAAATTTTGTATAAGCAATTTTAATTTCATCATAGCTATTACTATTAAAACCAGATAAAATTTCCTGGGCAAATTCACGGGCATCGTCATATGAAAAATTAATATCAATATCTTTTATAACATGATTAATTTTAAAACCTTTATGCAGATAAAATGATTCTGCTTTTGAACCAATCGCAATAATATAATCATTTGGCCGTAATTCTTTTAAAACTAATTTATTAATATTAATATTATAACCACCACATAGGCCCAGATTTGAATTGACAATAATTCAGCAAGTTTTTGCACTAGCTTTAGTTGGATCTTTCTTTTGATAAATTGAATTATCCGCTTTACTAATAATATCGTTAAAAACCGTATAAACTTCAGCAAAATATGGTTTCGCATTTGAAATTCGTTTTCCAACTTTTTTTAATTTTGCGGTAGCTACTAACTTCATTGCTTGCGTTATTTTTGAAGTTGAATTAATTGAACTAATTTGTTTTTTTAAGCCTGTTCCGACTGCCATTTTATCTAACCTTCTTTATCGTTCTAATTTGTTTCATTCTTCAATTCGGCCAAATCGTTCTGGTTTATAATCCGCAATTTTGTTCGTAACTTTTTTTACAACATTAATAATTTCGCGATCAATATTGGCCATTAACGTTTCACTATAAGCTTTTTCTTTTGCTAATTCATCATAATATTGTTTTGCTTTTGTCTTAAAATATTCAATAATTTCTTCTTTAAATTCCTGAATTTTGTCAACAGGAATTCAACGAATTCTTTTTTTATTAACAGCTAATAAAATGATTGCTTGATCAATTTGTGAAAGCGGAGCATATTGTTTTTGTTTTAAAATTTCAATTACCCGCTTCCCATGTTCTAAAACTTCTTTTGTAGTATCATCTAAGTCCGATCCAAATTGAGCAAACGCTTGTAATTCACGATACTGTGCCAATTCTAATTTTAACGAACCAGCGACTTGTTTCATTGCCTTAATTTGCGCAGCAGACCCTACCCGCGACACTGATAATCCAGCATCAACAGCAGGACGAATTCCCGCATTAAATTGGTCATTATTTAAGAAAATTTGCCCATCTGTAATTGAAATAACATTTGTTGGAATATAAGCTGAAATATCACCCGCTTGTGTTTCAACAATTGGTAAAGCAGTAATACTACCACCACCATATTCTTTTGTTACTCGTGCTGCACGTTCCAATAAACGACTATGTAAATAAAACACATCCCCTGGGTATGCTTCTCGTCCTGGTGGGCGATGTAATAACAAAGCCATTGTCCGATAAGCAACAGCATGTTTAGAAAGATCATCATAGATAATAATAACATTATCCCCAGATTCCATTCATTCTTCGCCAATTGTCACCCCAGTATAAGGCGCTAAATATTGTAATGGTGCCAATTCACTTGCTGTTGCTGAAACAACAGTCGTATATTCCATTGCTCCCGCTGCCCGTAATTTTTCAACAATTTGTGCAACAGTTGAAGCCTTTTGGCCAATAGCAACATAAATACACTTCACACCTTTTCCTTTTTGGTTTAGGATTGCATCAATTCCAATTGCTGTCTTTCCAGTTTGTCGATCACCAATAATTAGTTCCCGCTGACCTTTCCCAATTGGAATCATTGCATCAATCGTCATAATCCCGGTTTCCATTGGCTGATCAACAGATTTTCTTGTCATAACTCCTGGGGCAATTCTTTCAACTGGTCTTGTTTTTGTTGCTTTCAATGGTCCTTTCCCATCAATTGGTTTACCTAAAGCATTAACAACACGTCCTAATAAAGCATCACCAACTGGTGTTTCAACAATTTTTCCAGAACGACGAACTTGATCACCTTCACGAATAGTTGTGTCATCTCCCATTAAAACAGCACCAACTGCTCCTTCTTCTAAATTTAATACCATCCCAAAGATATCATTTGGAAAGATTAACAACTCACTCATCATCGCATTATCAAGTCCATCAATTAAAGCAATTCCATCACCAACCGTAACAACTGTTCCTTCTTCATGAATTTCAATTTTTTTGCCATATTCTTTAATTTGTTTTTTAATTATTTCAGAAATTTCATTTACATTTAAAGCCACTTTTTCCACCCCATCTTCTATTTATTGTGTATTGCTTTTTGCCGCATTGTTGCTAATTGTCCAGCAATTGAACCATCAATAATTTCATGTTTGATTTTAACACGAACACCGCCAAGAACTGATGGATCAATTTTATTAACTAACTCAATATGATATCCAAATTTTTTACTTAATTTTGTTTCAATTATTTCAATTTGTTTTTTTGACAACGGTTGAGTTGAAAAAATATTACCATAACGAACATCATACCTAATATTAATGATTTTTCGTAAACACTTAAAAATTCTTCGCACATAGGAAAACGCATCGCGATCAATTAATAAAAAAAGCGCATTCAAAATTAATGGATCAATCGCTTTTTGAAATGGTTTCGCTAAGATTTTTTTACGCTCCTCTTTCGAAATATCCGCATTCATCATTAATTTAATATAATCTGGATCTTGTTTAAACAATTCAACAATCATATTGCTTACTTCTAAATAATGATCAAGTTTGTTTGCTTCAAGGGCTAAATCCATTAAGGCCGCAGCATAATTATCAATAAATTTTTCACTAACTAACATAATCTGTTAATCTAAATCCTTAATAAAATCTTCCACTAATTTTTCATTTTTTTCTTTATTGATTTCTTTTTCTAATAATTGTTCAGCTGCATTAAAGGCAATATTAATAATTGATTTTCGAATATCATCTTTATATTGTTCTTTTTCCTTTTGAATTTCTTTATGAGCTTGCTCATTTAAACGTACTACTTCCGCTTTTGTTGATTCTAACACTTGATGTCGCTTTATTTCCGCTTCAGTCCGCGCATTAGCAAGAATCCCATTAGCTTCTACTTTTGCTGATGTTAATAATTTTGATGCTTCTTTTTGATCAATTGTTGCTTTTGCCTGCTTATTCGCCGCATCTTGAATTAATTCCCGAATTTTATTACGACGAGCGCGCATTGCTTTTCGAAATGGATTATAAACCCATTTTGATAATAAAATTAACAAAATAATTGTTGCAATTATATGCGCAATAAAAATTCATAAATTCGGAAATAATTGATTAATAATTTCTGATGGTTCAATTGGTTTTGACATTAATCATAACATAAGACATCCAAACCTTTCTTCTTAAAAATTCTTTAATATTATTTTAATTAACCAGCAACAAATGCTAAAATAATCGCAATAACTAATGCATAAATTGACCCTGATTCTGTAATAGCAGCAGAAATAATATATTGGGTACGAACTTTACCTTCAACTTCTGGATTACGTGCAATCGCTTCAACTGCTTTTCCCCCAGTGTATCCTTGCCCAATTCCTGAACCACAACATCCAATTGCAGCTAAACCAGCTCCTAATAATGACATTCCTTTTGTAAATCCTTCGTTAATTCCTGCCATTAATCATACACCAATCATATTTGACATTAAATCTAACATATTGTAATTCTCCTCTTCTTTAAAAAATATATAGTTTTATTTTAATACTTTTTTATCTATTTAATTGAACATTTTCAACATTTTTTCTTTTTTTAGGTTTTCTCAATTTAATTGTTTTTTCTTTATCTTCTTTTTCATCTGTATGCATTTCCATTGCTCAATATGCAATCGTTAAAATAGAAAAAATATACGCTTGAATTAAACCATCAAAAACATCAAAATAAATACTTAAAAATGGTAAAAAGACACCAGCTAATAAATCAACCGGTCCAATATAAGGGATTTGTCCTCAAATAAAGCCCATTAACGCCGTAAATAAAGCAATAATAACTGTACCACCTAAGATATTTCCAAATAAACGAAATGAAATCGAAATTAACGGTACAAATTGTGTTAATAATTCTAATGGATTAACAAACTTTTTAAAATACATCATTTTCTGATATTTAATCCCAAAATAATATATCCCAATAAAAGTAACTATTCCCATTGATAATGGCACTGTATAAGCAGTCGCAAGTGAATCAAAACCAACGACACTCATCAAATTACCAATCCCAATATACAATAATAAGTACATAACATAAACTGTTAAAAATTTATATTTTGGTCCCATTAAATCTACCACTTGTTTTTCAACTCATTTAATTGTAATTTCAGCAAAAAGTACTAAACCTGTTGGGACATCAGTTGGACCAACTTTTTTTAACCGTCTATAATAACCAATTGATAAAAGCATAATAATAAAAGTAGTTATCACTATCGTTACTAATTGCGGTAACAAAATTGTGTAACTTCATGCTTCAATTCCAGTTTTATTTGGATCAGGAATTAAATTCATTGCAAAAAGTTGATAAAAATTAACTTTCATCACTATTTATCGCTTCCTTTCTGTGCTTATGATATGGAAATTTAATATTAACAAACAATGCCGACAAGGGGCAAAGACTAAGCCCTACAATTACAGTATATATGCTAAAAAAACTAGTATTCTTAGCATAAATAACTATTGGTATAGCATAAATAACTAAGCGAACTAGGTACAATAAGATAAAAAAGTACTTATTTAAACTTATACTTAACAATCATCCCGAAAAACAAATGATTAGGAAACCTATAAGAGAAAACAAATACCCTAAAACTAATCCCGAGTATAAAGTTCAGTCTTGCGTTAAAGTTAAATATATAATCGTCAATATTGCAAATATTCCCAAAAGCATTATTAAACTTATTATTGACATTTTATATTCTACACCTTTAAAACGTTTTTTTCAATGTAATTTATTTTTTTTATTTAGTTCCAAAAATACGGTCTCCTGCATCACCTAGACCAGGAATAATATAGCCATGTTCGTCCAATCGTTCATCTAAAGCAGCAACATAAATATCAATATCAGGATGATGTTCCTCAATATATGCTTTACCTTCTGGTGCGGCAACTAAACACACTAATTTAATATTAGTTGCTCCCCATTCTTTTACTTTCTGAATTGCAAGATTAGCACTTCCCCCTGTTGCTAACATTGGGTCCAACACTAAAACATTTGCTTTTGTAATGTTTTCTGGTTTCTTTGCAAAATATTCATGGGGCTCTAATGTTTTTTCATCACGATACATTCCAATGTGGCCAATTTTAGCATTAGGAACCAAATTAATAATTCCATCAACCATTCCTAATCCAGCTCTTAAAATTGGAAATAAAACAATATCATTCGCAATTTTATATCCTTTTGTTTTTGCTACTGGTGTATCAATTTCAAATTCTTTTAATTCAATTTCACGAAATATTTCATAAGCCATTAATTGGGCAATTTCATCTAAATTTTCCTTAAATACTTTTGAGTTACTTTCTTTCTTACGCATCCTTGTTAATTTGTCTAAAATTAAGGGATGTTTTATTACAGTAAATGACATTAATTATTTTTCCTCCTTAATTTATTAGATTTTAACATAATTAAAAAGAGATACCAAGATTTAACAAATAATTAACAATAAAATTCAAATTAACTTTTCAAAAAAATCTTAACCGTTAGTTAAGATTCTTTTGCTAAATTAAAACTAAATTCACAATTTGGTGTTAAACAAGCAACAATACTTTGTTCACTTTCTTCTAAATGTCCCACCAAGTTTCGAATGCCATCATTTGCCATTTGCTTTGTAACAATTTGTAACTCCCCTTTATAATTCTGTGCGTTATTATTTAAAATAACAACATCACCTTTTTCAAAATATTTTCCCTTAAAATGACGAACTGGAATATCATTATGATGATATTTTAAACGCGAAAAAGTACTACGAATAATATATTCTGCCAAATCAGGACGCACAAAGTGGACACTTTGATCATTTAAAATTTTCTGTTCTACCGATGTGATGTCAACAGCTGGTTTTAAATTTAAAGTTATTTTATGTAAATTAATATTGGTCAAAACCATTAACTCCGTATCATTTAAAAACTGTGTTGAAACAATAATATCATCAACACCCAAGGCCACAAAATGACGAACTTGGAAATCTAATGATAAATCACGATGCATTTCAATACTTGGTAATTTATCATTATGCTGTCACGGTCCTTGGGCATCAGAACGTTGTAAAGCAACAAAAGCTTGTGACAAAATGCCCGATGCTTTTAAAGCTGTTATTTTTTCTGTAAAATATGACAATGAACTTGCAGTATAACGCTGTGGATAAAAATTTCAGCAAGATACTAAATTACTTTTTTTTGCTTGTAATGAAAGTAAATATGCTACTTCTTCTGCTGGATTTGAAGCATTCAAAATAATTTTAATATCTTGATGGTTATGAGTTAACTTTGCCATATCTTCAGGACTAACGCCACAATCAAATCGAATTCCTTTTAATCCTAATTCTATAATAAAGAAATCCATAATTTGTTCACGATTATTTTTATCTAAACCAAATTCCTCATAAACCGTCCCATCAACATCACCATAAACATCCATTCCTAACTTGTTAGCTATTTTTGTTAAGGATAAAAATCGTTGAAATACTTGTTGGTCACTTTTTTTGACATTAATTAGCGTAGTAAAAACAACCTTAATTTGAGCTTTGACACATTTTGTTAAATAACCTGCTAAATCATAGTTTTCTGCCATCAAATGAGGATATAGACTAATACCAAGACGCATAATAATTAATCTAAAACCTTTTTGGCCTGTAGTTTATCATACAAATCAATAAATTCTTTTGCTAATTCAATAACCATCTGTGCTGTCATCATTTGATCTTCGGCATGAATAAATAAAACCGGAATTTGGTGCTTAACACCTTGGGCTTCTTGTTGAATAATATTCATATGTTGTTTTTCTGCCGAAATAATATTTTGTTCTGCTTCTGCAATTAAATTATTTGCACTCTCAATGTTACCTTCTTTTGCTGTTTTAATTGCAATTAACGCATTTGATTTTGCCATTCCAGCAAAAGTAATAATACCAAATGATACTTTTTCAAAATTTATTTGTTCCATAATAATTTTCTCCTTTTCTTTATTTTACCTGTTTTATCTTTGAAAGGGCATAGTATCCTGTTCCATACATCCCCGCTTTATCTTGTAAATTAGAAATTTTAATTTTGAAAGTTTTTAACATAAAATCACCAATTCGTGCTTTAACTAAATTTTCAAGAATATGTTTCAATTTTACTCCTAGATTCGTGACGCCCCCCGCTAAAATAATTATTTCCGGATTCAAGATATATAACATTGTAACAATATGATATGCCAATGGAACTAAACCTTCAGTAATTGTGGCAATTGTGATTTCATCATTTTTATCAAATAATGTTTTAATATCTACTAATTTTAAATCCCGTTGTAATTTTGCTTTTAAATTACCTAAAGAACTCTCTTGTTGTTTATCAGCAACTTCGTTAATTAATTTTGTTAATCCTGTTGCTGATGAAACTGGTTCAATGCAATGTTCTAATCCACACGTGCATGGGAAATGATTTTGGAAATAACCACCATGACCAAATTCACCAGCATAACCATTTGCTCCGGTTCATAGGGCACCATTTAAAATAATACCCCCTCCAATTCCAGTTCCTAATGTATATAACAATAGTGATTCCTTTTTATCGTAAGTTTGATCTCAATATTCCGCTAATGCAGCGGCATTAGCATCGTTAATAATATGAACTGGTTTTTGAAAAATATCTTCTGCTTCTTTTTTAATATTAAAATAATGCCAATTTAAGTTCCCTGCCAAAACAACAATTCCATTTTTTTCATCTAAAAAACCAGGAATCGCAAATCCAATTTGACTTATTGTTGATCAATCAATTTGGTACTTATCTAATTGCTCATCAAGTTCTGTTTTTAGATTTTGTAATATTGCTTCTTTTTTTTGTTGCCACTTTAAATTCACAAAGAATTGCTTTTTTGCTTGAAAAAAATGCACATTTAGAGCTAGTCCCTCCTAAATCAATTGCCAAAACATTCATTATAATTTATTTCCTTTCTATAACTCAACAATTTTATTATCATTCCTATTATTAGTTAATTCTAGAATTTTAATAATTTCTAGTGAAATAGTTTTTGTAACAATGTTTAATTCTGTTTTTTTGATTTTTCACAGTTAATAAATATGTTCAATTTACAAACATAATCTTCACTATTTGTTAAACATGGCTTATCAACATTTTTAATTAAATTTGCTTATAAAGCATAAATGATATCTACTAAATAATATAATTTCCGCATAATATTTTGTCTTTTTCAATCACCTAAATAAGCACAACTAAATCGTTTAATTTGTGACTCCTTATTGATATCAAAAATCTCATGTCGATAATTCTGTTTTTAATAATATCGTAAGATTCTTTTCATCATTAAAAGTTAAATTTTTACCATCCGAAGCAATGACACGTTTGTACCAAACATAAGATAATTTTGGTGTACGGGTTTTAATTTTACTATTAAAATCAACGGCAACCAATCCATAATCTTTACGATAACCACCACTTGGTGAAAAAACATCACAGTAAGTTCATACAGAATAGCCAATTATATTAACCCCCGTTCAATTGCCTTAAAAACTTCTGCCAAATGTAAACTTAAATAACGAATACGATCTTTGTCCAGAATTAACTCTCCTGTTTTATTATCAAAATCACCCATTCCATTTTCAATAATCATCACTGGCTTTTAATATTCTTTTCATAATATTTCCGCTCCTGTTGCTAGCATTGATGGATCAATAATTCAATTCCATTTTGTGTATTCAATATCTTTTGGAAAAACTTGTTTAAAACCCGAAACAAAAAAAGTATGGCTTTTCTGACGAAGCATTTTTAAATCATCAACATTTTCATCACTTGTAATATAACAAGGGCGGTAATAATTTCACCCAATTAAATCCAATCGATTTTTTAACAATAATGTTAAATCTTGATCTGTAATTGTCAAATCAATCTCTTCATCTTTTAATCATTGAAAAAAGACTTCAGGATAAGTTCCTTTTAAATTTGGATCTAAGAAAAAGTTCTTAAATCATTGATTGTATTTTACCACTGCTGCTTCATCCCCCTCTTGGTATTGATGTGGTGGTGTTCAATCATGGTCAATTCCTAAGCGGGCATCTTCTGCAATATACCCAGCTACTTTTGCTAATTCAAATTCTTCTTTAGCAATCGCTGCACTAAGATTTAAGTGATGAATTGCTTTTGCGAAAGCTGTTTTATTATTTTTTGCCGGGGGATAATAATCGCTCAAATATCCATTTAAAGTGAAAGTTGAATTTTCATCATTTACAAACGATAAATCACTATATTTCCCTAAAAATCGGAAAACAATTCTTACATAGTTCCGAAATCATTCTATCACATCTCGGTTTTCAAAACCACCTTGGATTTCTGCTCACATTGGGGTATCTCAATGGTATAAGATTGGAATTGGTTTTATACCCTTTTCAGTCAAAGTTTTAAAAACATCATCATAAAATTTAATTCCCTCCGGATTAAAATCACTACTATTTTTGGGGAAAATACGGGTCCAATCCATATTATAGACAAACCCTTGCAAACCCATTCGTTTCATAATTCGTGCATCCGTTTTATATTTACTATAAAAATCAGATGCTAATGCAATTGAATTAATTTCACGTGTTGCTTTTCCTAATGGCGGAATAAAAAAATTACGTTTTGTAAATTCATCTCAAATAGAATCTGTTCGCCCCCCTAAGTTCCGGCCACCTTCAATTTGGAAAGCACATGTTGAAGCTGCAAAAATAAATTTTTTTCCAATCATAATTTCCTTCTTTCTAACCTCTAATGTTGTCTTTTTAATTTTATTTCGTTAAAATTAAATAAGGTGATTAAAAATGTCAACACAATATATTATCATAATTATAGCGGTAATTTTCTTTATTATTCCTTTCATTGTTTGAACAATTACAAGATTTCGAACAAGAGTATTGCAACGTTATTCGCCATGACATAAAATAGCTTTAATTGTATCTTATAGTGTTTGCTTTAGTATTTTTCTAATTTTAGTAATTTTAGCAGTAACTGTTTTCGCTTAAAATAATGTATTAGAAAAATTGAAAAGCACCAACCACTAATTAATTAGCAACAGGTGCATTATATTATTTCTTAGCAGAATTTTTTCTGCTTTTTTTGATTAACGAACCTTTTTAATATCTGCTTTTGTTTTAAATTGATTCCGATATTCTTTATCATGTAAATACTTCATTTATTTTTGATATGCAAGTAGATCAGTTTTTCAGTGTACAATATTTTAAAATAAGTATCCATATTCATATTTCCAGCGGTTCTTCCATTTTTTAGCTAAAAATAAAGTACTCATTCTATTGGAAAATATTAGCAAAGTTTTTCATAATAGCTTTGTGTTTCTACTGAAGTTACCTTCTTTTTTATTATATATAGGAAATAATAATAAAGCAATATTTTTCAAACTTTGCGAAAAATTAAGAAAATTATTCTAATTTTTATATAAAAATATCCAAAAAGAGGTAATACAATTATGTATCTCTCATCAGTACTTTTCAATTTGATTCCTTTAAGTTAATTCTTCATTATCTACAAGCATACTTGTTTCAGCAATTTTTGCCATAAAAGTAGCCGATTTTTTAAAGCTTCGTTTCCCATTTTTAGTTAAATCTAATTGTACAAAACCATAGCGATTTTTATAAGCATTCATTCATGATCAATTATCAATGTATGTCCAAGAATGATAACCAAAGCAATTTGATCCTTCACTAATTGCCTTATGAACTCATACTAAATGTTCTTTAACAAAATCAATCCGGTATTGATCATTAATTACCTCATTTTCAAGAAAACGTTCTTCATTTTCAACGCCCATTCCATTTTCAGAAATATAAACTGGAATATTATCATAATGCTCTTTTAAATTCATTAATGTTAAATAAATTCCTTTTGGAAAAATTTCTCAACCACGGTAAGGATTAATTTGGCGCCCTGGCATTTCATACGGCTGATAAAAATAATGGGGCGTAATTGCGCCATTAGTAAAGTCAGGAATAAAATCAACACATTTAACACGCATTGGTTGATAATAATTAACTCCCAAAAAATCAATTTTTAAACTCTGGTCTTTAATCAATTCTTCATCTTCGTCCATAATCTCTCACATAAAATGATATTTTTGAGCTAATTCTTTTAACTCTTGTGGATAAGTATGTTTAACCATTGGATCTAAAAAACAATTAGTGGTAAATAAATCATGTCATTTTGCTGCACATAAATCAGCTTTATTTTGACTACGTGGAATTGATGGAGAAATACTTAAAATACATCCAATTTGTCCTTGCAATTTTAATTTACGATATTCTTTGACCACTTTCAAATGTGCAATTAAACTATTCCATTGTGCTTGCATACCTGCTTGCATATTAACTTCATTAGGTCGATGCCAATCATATCAATAGCCACCTTCAATAACAACAATTGGTTCATTAAAGGTCGTAAACATTGTCACGCGATCACCAAATAATTTAAAACAAGTTTTAGCATAATAAACAAAAGCGTCAACTACTTCGCGTGATAATCAACCCCCTTTTTCTTGAGCTCAATGTGGCATATCAAAATGAAATAAGGTAATAATTGGTTTAATGTTATTTTTTAGCATTTCATTAATGACATTATTATAAAATTCAATCCCTTTTTGGTTAATTGTTTTACCATCTGGAATTAATCTAGTTCACTGAATTGATGTTCGTAATGAATTAAAATTCAATTCTTTAGCAATTTTAATATCCTCGGGGTAACGATGGTAAAAATCATTTAAACATGGCTGTTGCTGAAAAAAACGATATTTCTCTATTTTAAATCAAAAATCTCAATTTGAAGCTGATTTTCCATCTTGCAAAAAAAGCACTTTCTGTTTGTGGTCCTGAAAAAGCACTTCCTCATAAAAAATTTTTTCCAAAATCATATTGTCCCATTAGAAATTTCCTTTCAAATATATATCTTATTATATCTATTATATTTAGACAAACAATACATTCTAAAATAATTTTATGCTAATAAAAGCAAAAAAATCCTTTAATTTTGTCGAAAACTCTTGATATTTATAGAATATATCTAATTTTAGGTATATTTTTAATATATAGAGGTAAATAATTGATGGAAAAAATAATTACAGAATTAAAAAACAGTTTTACAGATGATCAATTTTTAGAATTTGCTGAAAAAATAAAAAAAGAAGCAGAAGTAATCAAAAAACAAAAACGTTTAAATGAAATTGATCAAAAATTTAGAGATAAAGGCATTATATGTCCTGATTGTAAATCTTATCATTGTGTTAAAAATGGTCATAATCCCGAAGGAAAACAAAAATATTTATGTAAAAAATGTCGTGCTAGTTTTGATGCTTTTCGTCATCATTTTACTTATTGAAGTCATTTAAATTATGAACAGTGAAATTTATTAATTCAAATTTCATTATTAGGACAATCTAGTAAAATAATTTCCCGTTTTATTAAAACAACACCAAAAACTGCTTGATATAATCGTCAAAAATTAATGCAATCAAAACAATTAGAAAATACTCAATTAAAATTTAAAAAATTAAATGGTCAAATCCAAATTGATGAAACTTTTATTAAAGAAATCCATAAAGGTAATTTTAAAGATAAATTTGATAAACGAAAAACTCATCTTGATCCATTTTCAACTAATACCAAATGCTGTATTCAAATGGTAGTTGATAGCAATAATAATATTTTTGTTCAATCCACCAATACCAAACGATTACAAAAACAATGAATTATTGAAAATATGAATAAGCAATTAATTAAAGAAAAATCAATAATTATTTCTGACATGCAACCATTATATTTATTAGTAGCAAAACAAACAAATTCTACTCTATATTCTACCAAAACTAGTACAAACCCTGATACTAGTTATCGAAAGTTAAATAAGATTAGTAAATTACAATCCAGTCTTAAAGAAGCCTTAATTCATTATCATGGTTTGGGTTTCACTAATATTCAAAATTATTTAAATCTATAAAAATGAAAATACCAACATAAAGGTTTAATACCAAAACAACAATCAACGGTATTATATTTTAATGTTTAAAAAATTTAAAGCAAAATCATGATCTTAAACAAAATTATTTTTCAAATTGTCATATTGATGATTTTTTTATTTCATCAAGAGTTTTCGACAAAATTAAAGAAAAAATCCTGTAACTTAAACAACATTTGTAACATTGTTTTTATCATTTATTGTAAATAAAAAACAGAGAATTTATTTTTTAATACTCTGTTTTAATTCTAAATATTGATCTCATAGCTCAAATGCTTTATTATTTTCGAAAATAAAAAGTTTATTTTTTATTAGATGCTTTAAATTATCAATTTCTGTTCAAATAGCATTAATAATATCACGACTATACTTTCAAGTAATTCGATTACGATTAAATTCTTTTAAATCTAAAATTTTGTAACTTCCATCTGCAAAAACCTTAATGTCTAAATCATAATCAATATATTTGATTGTATTTTGTTCCATAATAAATGGTGAAGCAATATTACAATAATAGTTAATTCCGCTTTCTTTAAACATGCAAATGATATTACTTCAATTTTTACGATTAAAAATTCAAATCGCTGGTTCATTTGTTTTTCATTTTCTACCGTTCAATTCTGTTACTGTTACATCTTCATTCACTAAAACAATATAGTCTTCTTCTAACAATAAAATAATCGCTGATTCTCAGCTACGATAAACCGAACCATTATGTTTATAAGCATGTACAAAAACGGTATCTCCAACTTGTAACTTGTTCATTATGTTGCCTCCTTAGTAAATGATTGACAAAAATTACAACAAAAAACAATTAAAAATAAAACAATAAAAATGTCAGTGAAATTATAAATTGCCATAATATAGAATTTTATCATTTGATATTAATTAATTTAAAATAGAACTTATTTTAAATATGTCAACATATTAATTATATCAGTAATATTTTATTAAGCAAATAATAAAACCCTATCCCTAAAAAATAATCAATAATTTTATAAATTATAAACTTAAATAATTAAAAAAAACTACTCAACTGTAGTTAAAAAATGGGGCGGCTGATGGGACTTGAACCCACAAGTGCCGGAGCCACAATCCGGAGCGTTAACCTCTTCGCCACAACCGCCATATATGATTAAATAAATAACCTTACTTATTATAACTTAAAACAAGAAAATGTAAATAAAAAAATAGAGTTATGTAAAAACGATTATAACAAATGCAATAATCTATAATAAAGTAACTAATATTTATTATACTTTGTTTTGAAAATAGTAAAGGACCTATAAATTACATACACAAATAAACTGTTAATATAATCTTTCGCCATAACACTAATTTTAAAGAATTTACAGAGATGTAAATTGAATTAGATATTATATTTGCAAAATAATTGGCTTATAAAAAACTAGGATACATCTCCTATTTTAAACCTTAAACAATATTAATGTTGCCCCGATTGTCCATATGCAGCTGTCTTTGCAGCACTATTAATTGCGCAATGAACACTAAACTGTTCAAAATCTGTTTGATATCTTAGAAAAATTGGGGGCAGTCAAAAATTAACTAAAGCTTATTCTTTCATCAATACAAATATTTGAAAACTCTTAATTTGTTAATAAATCTTATTACTGATTTATATTATAATATACTAGGTACGGATTTTTAGTACCCAAAGGAGTATAAATGGAAGAAGAATAACAAAATGTATATCATTAAAAAGAACAAAAATTTAACTAAAGAATTAATAATTCGTAATGTTAAATTCCTTTGTTTCGCTAGTTACGTTCAAACAGAGACAGATGTTATTAACTTCTTAAAAGAATATAAAGATAAAAAAGCAAACCATAACGCATATGCGTATGTGATTGGTAGTAGACGAGAAAATATTTACAAAACTGATAATGGCGAAATACGACATATCGCTGGGAAAACCATTTTAGAAAATATTATTGATAAAAATTTAACAAATATTATCGTCTTAGTCAGTCGATATTTTAATCCTCTTTATAATTTACCCGAAGATTGAATCAAAAATGGGTATGCAACAATCACCCGCCTGATATTAACTTCCGCCCAATTAGAAAAAATAAATGAACAAATTAAAATTGGAATCTTATTACGCCCATTAAATGAATTATTCTTACGTGAATTATTAGGTACATATAATATTAATATTGTATCCAGATTAATTTATAGTGGTGACTTAATTTTTACTATAATTATCGACCGTAACAATAATATCTTAAATTAAAGGAATAATATATAGTTATAAAATTTTAAAAAATTAAAAAATCTTATTAATATTTATTAATAAGATTTTTTTATGATAAAGTAATTAACTCTGGTGATTCTAAGATTTCTTTTAATCGTGTTAAAAAGATTCCAGCCTCCGCCGCATCAATAATACGTTGATCAACTGTTAGAGCAATATTCATCATTGAGCGAATGACTAATTTATCACCTTTAATAACAACTGGTTTACGAGCGATTCGTCCAATTCCAATTACCGCTGAGTTTGGGTAAAAAATTGTTGGTGTCGCATTAACAGCACCTACTGTTCCATAATTAGCAATAGTAATTGTACTTCCTTGCAATTCATAATCATATAATTCACCCTGACGTAAACGTTCAATTGTTTCTTGGATGTTAATTGCAATTTGTTTTAAACTCATTCGTTCAGCAAATTTAATGACAGGAATCACTAACCCTTCACTAGTTTCTGTTGCTAAACCAATATGTTGTGAATTTTTAATAACAATTTGATTTGTTTTTGGATCATAATATGAATTTAATTTTGGATATTCACTTAATGCCAACGACACAGCCTTAACAAGAAAACTCATTGTTGAAAAACGCACGCCATATTCAGTATTAGCATTTTTTAACTTTCGTTGTTGATCAATAATTGATGACATATCAATTTCCACATTAATTGTTAATGGTGGAACATGCGTTTGTGACATAATCATTGATTGAATCGCTGGATATCTTGTTGCTTTAATTTCTTCTCTTGTTTCTAATCCTTGTGGTTCAACATTACTATTAGTATTTACAATGTTCAAATTATTATTTAATGGCTGAACTAAATTTCCATAAGTGTTCGGAATTCCCTTTAAATCATTATCAAATTTCTTAACTTGTAAATTATTAGCATTAGAATTATTTTCATTCTCTTGATTAAATGATTGCTTATTATTAAAATTAAATTCTTTCAACATTTCTTTTGAGATTGGATCGGATGCATTCATTGTTTTTAACATCTGCTGCATTAACATATACTGCATCATTTTATCCAAGTTATTGGAATTATTATTATTGTTATTATGATTTGCTTCTCGTAAACTTTTAATTTCATGTAACAATTCATTTTGACGATTATTTTGTTCTTGGTTTGATATTTTTTCTTTTAAAACAGCTAACTCAACCATCACCTTATTATCGCTTGCTGAAGGTTGTCCCGAGGGAACCTGAAAATTATTTGTGATTGGTGTCACATTATCTTTTCTCTGATTGTTATCTTGGTTTAACGTCCCATCTGATGATTGATTTTTATTTCGTGAATTAAATTCTTCCTGAGAATTTGATAGTGATCTATTTTGAAATTGTTTTTTACTATCATAATATTCATTATCTAATTTTTCATATTGTGATTCAATTTCTTCAAAAGAAGGACGACGATAATTATTGACTTCTCCTAATACTGAATCAACTTCAACATTACCCTTTGCAATTTCTTCCATTCTTTTTTTTATTAATTCTCGTTGATTTCTTGTTTTTAAAATTTTCTCACGTTGTCCACCATCATTTAATTTTTCATATAATCGATCACGATAAGATTTTAATGGTGAAAAATAACCCTGTGGTTTTGAACCTGATTGTTCTGAATTTTTAGGGTCAATTTCATAACCATCCGCGGAAATATAAACTTCATCAGCTGCATCATCATTATTAACATTATAACCAGATTGATCATAGTCATAATTACTTATCCCACTATTATAGTCACTTAACATTTCTGGTCTCGCATTTCTTTTAATTAAATCATTCATTCTTCCTTGCACAATATTACGTAAAATTTTGGGACGACCATTCTCATCTAAAAAATCCATTGCACTTTTTGAATTATCATTTTCTAATGATAATTCATAAAAATCATTTTTACTGTGCAATTGTTGTCGACGTTTATTAACAAGACTACGAAAATCATTATCTTCAGTTTGCCCTCCCAAAAATGACCCCGCATTAGCTGGATTAATATCTTGTTGTTTTGTTTCATTAACTAAATACTTAGCATATTCTTTGGCATAGTTTTCTTCTACTAATTTTTGTTGCCCAATTGGCACAGCATTTGTAATAACATTATGATTAGTTGTTTGTGAATTAGGATCAAAACTATTAACTGTTGAATTAAAAGTATTTTCTTTAATATTATTTTGATTTGAATTAGGTATGTTAACCATTGTATTCTCCCCTCAAGTTTGCATGTTTTGACTAGGTGATTGTTTGATTACATCAATTGAAGGGATTTTTGCACGATTATTAATAATATGATCATCATCAATTCTTAATTCTTTAAAAGAAAGCGTACGACTTTTCTTAGGGCCAAATGTCAATTCCGTTTCATCTCATCTTTTACTCGGAACTGGTTTATCTTGGGAAATCGGTTTTTCTTTAAGCACTGATTCTGATTGAACAGTTGCCACTGAATCAGGAAAAAACGTTTGTTGTTGTTGATTCATATTATATTGTGGTTGTATAAAGTTATTCCCATCTAAATTAGGATTACTAATCATTCCTTCTGATCATGGTTGATTGAAATTATTTTGTTCAAAATCTTGAAATACATTTCCATTTGGGATTAATTGTTCATCAATTAATACTGCACCGGAATCAATGTTTGGTGTATTATACACATTTTCATTTGGGATTGATTCATAATTATTTTGTGATTGTTCTTGTACTAATGGTGGTGTAAAAGTAGGATTTAACTTATTAGGGTCAACAAAATCTGCGCCAGAAAAATTATCTTCTTCAACATCTTTTCATTTTGTCCCAAATTCACCATTTTTTGTTGTTGAAAAAACAACACCTTTTTTATCTAAATGACTAAATTCATCATTATCAAGCTGTTTAAAATAATATTTTTCAATTTCAGACTCAGTTGTTAATAAATGGGCAATAACAGCATTATTTTTAATTTTGCTATTAGGTTTAATTGGCTTAACAATAATTCCATCCATGGGAGCTTCAACAATAATTTCCCCACTGTCACTTTCAATCAAGGCAATTGCATCACCCGCTTTGACAGCAGCATCTTGGTATAAGAATCCTTTTAAAATGCCTTTTTTATATAAATTTGCTACTTTAATTTTTTCCATTGTTTCAATTTACCCCATTCAAAAAAACTTAATTTGTTTTATTAAATTTTGTTCAGCCAGTTTTCTACCCATTTTTATTACAAAATAATTATATCATATATACGGGGCTTTTATTACTAAAAATGAAAAATAATATTATACACAAAAAATAAAAAAATGCAAAACTTTTGGCTTTATTTTGCATTTTCTTTCATTTCTTTTACCTTATTATCAAATTCAGTAATATGTTTTGTTGCCGTCAAATTTTTAACCCATTTTTTCCGACTTAATATTACAATTGCCCAAATTGCTTTCAAACTATCCACTGATTGCATAATTAAAACAATATAAATAATATCTAAATTTGATGTGAAAATTAAAATTGCTAATAACGGAACTGGAACTAATCACGTGAATAAAGCATCTAAAACAAAGGCATTCATAACTGCTCCACCAGTTCTAATAATTGCATAACTAGTTGCAGCAACCATTAAACACGGATACCAAAGTCCATAAGCAAAAAGCATTCAATGCGAAATTCTAAACGTTTCTGGCATACTATTATTAAATAATAATTCTGGTAAAAACCAACCGCCTACAATTAAAATTGAACCCGCAATAAATCCGACAAAAAAAGCTAAGATTACTAAATGTCTCCCATTATACTCTGCTTCTTCCAAGTTATTCGCTCCTAATCGACTACCAACTAGAACCGAAGTTCCTGCTGAAAAACCATGATATAATGGCGTATATAATGCCGCAATTATTGTTGAAAAAATTGCATTTGCTGTTAATGCATCTAGACTATAATATGCTCGCAATTTAACTTGCAAGACCATTCCAACGGATCAAAAGATTTCGTTTAGAACAATTGGCCATGCTTTTTGAAAAGCCCGGCGAGCAACATACCCATCAAACCGGTGTCAAATACGGGGAATAAATTCATACCGTTTATATGAAAATAACACAATAATAAAAATTAGTTGTAATACACGCGAAACAGATGTGGCAATCGCCGCTCCTTTTACCCCAATTCCATTAAAGCTACCAAGAAAGTGTGGCTCAATTAAAAAGGGATTCAAAAAACAATTAGTACTTAATGCAATAATTGAAATTCAAACTGCTAAACCAGCTCGCCCTGTTTCTCTTAGGGTTGTAATAAAAGCAATATTAATTGCTAACAATGGATATGACAAAGCAATAATCTTAAAATATTCTGTCCCTTCTTTAGTGGAAATTGAGGCAGCTTGATACTCAAAATATTTAAACCATTGTATTGCTAAATCTTTATCCGCCGGTTGGAGTTGTCTAAAATCTTCTGGCCGTGGGGCATACTTAGGTGATGTTGTGAAACTAACTAATTGGTAACCACAAATTTGCGATAAAATTAACACAACAAAGCAAATAATTAAACAAACATAAATCTTTAGCAAAGTAACTTCGCGCAATTCTTTATACTTTTGGGCCCCAAAATATTGGGCATTAAAAACACCAAATCCATAACAAATGCCACTTAAAATAGCAAACATAATAAAATAAAGTTGATTTGAAGCAGCAATCCCATTAATTGCTAATTGACCTGCCGTATAATGAAAACCAGTATAATTTTCTAACCCTCAGTCTTGCCAAACTTGTTTCACATTATAAACATTATCCGCCCCAAAAATTAGTTTCATTTCATCTGCTAAATGCTGGAAACCATGAATATTATTCTTAATTGAACTTGCAAAAAAATTATCAACTAAGTCCGTTGACTCCATAATGATCTCTTGTACGGTTGCTAATAAGATTAATACTAATGCTGTTGCATACCATTTTTTTGAAGCCAAAATTTTTGGTCGGCTTTTACGTTGTAATTGTGTCATTTTATTCTTCTTTCTTATTAATTTAAATTACACTGCAAATATTATAATATAAAAAAAATAAAAAATAATTATTTTTTATTTTTCTTAGTTCAATATTTTTGATATAATTTATATTCTAATTGTTTTGTCAACACAATAAGAAAAACTTATAAATTAAATTTACCCCTGCATAATTCCAATGGAACAACATCTGTTGAATTATCAACACGGGCCGTTGATCAATTTGCAGTTGTTTCATAAACACCAATGATTATTATCTTAACTTTTACCCATACCTTATAAACCGCCAAATTTTGTTACCAACTATGTATTAATTTAGAAACAAAAAAGCTGCCAATAATAAGACAGCAATTATACTTAAATCAACCCCAAATTTAATACCAAAGGGAGCAGTGTGATTATTGACTCCCTAATGGTTCAGAAAAATCTTATAATCCTTTTTAATCCATAAAACTATAACTATTTAGATTGATTAGATTCCCCATTCGTTACTTTATTCTTTTTGTTTTTCCTAATTATTTTACTTTTTTTTCTTTGCTCGATTTTGACGAATTTTTTGCCATAAACTTTCTATCTTAACCTTTTCACTATGATTGTCAATTTGATCAGTTTTTCGTTTGAAGAAAAAAACTAACCCTCCAACAATTACTAAAATTACAAGGACAATCAATAATGCTGCTCACCATGGGAGAATATCAAATAATGATTTTACCATTAATGCCATTAAGTTTTCCCCCTTCATAATATGTTTCATTATATCCAATAAAAATAAAAAATTAATGACATTAGTTATTAATTTTTTATTTTTATTAAGTGCGGTGTGACGATTGTTTTTTAGTAGCTTTATTTTTATGTTCTTTTTTCGCTGCTTTATTTTGTTTATCAACCGCAATTTTATCAGAACGTGTTTTTAAAATAAATTGTTTCATTGAAATTGTTTCACCAGTACGTCTTTTATCAGCAATTTGTCAAAATCCATACATAAAGGCCGTAATTAATGCTCCAATTATCATAAATAAGAATGCTAGCAATGTTCATCCTCATGCTCCGGCTCAACCATAAATTCCAGTTTCACCATTCCCACGGCCTAAAGCCGATAAGAAACCAACAATTGGACCACCATGACCAGCTAAATCAGCAATTCCAACTGCTCCCGCTAAACCACCGGCAACTGCTGAACCAACAATATTACTTGGAATAACTCGTTTTGGATCATTTACCGCAAATGGGATTGCTCCTTCTGAAATTCCAATACATCCCATAAAGAATGCTGTTGAACCCATTGTGCGTTGTTCTTCATTATAAAATGGTTTAAAAATCCATGTCGCAATTCCCATTCCCATTGGTGCAACTGGGATAGCAACAGCCATTGCTCCCATCGGTGTATAAATTTTTGAGCCAATTAAACCTGTACATGCTAAGAAAGCAACCTTATTAACTGGACCACCCATATCAAAACCAGCCATTGCGCCGATTAATAAACCAAAGGCTAATCCAATTGCAACATTAGCAGCATTGGAAGTATTTCCTCATGTTTTTGAAATTCATTCTTGAAATTTCCCCATTACTCATCCAACTGTTGAACCAATTACAAACATCATAATCATTCCATAAATAAATCCAACAACAATTGGAATAAAGAAGATTGGCATTACTGGTTTTAAACCTTTTGGCACGTTTCATGTGTTAATTCACTTTACTGTATAACCAACAGCTAAACCGGCCGCAATCGCTCCAATAAATCCGGTTGGAGTATTAACGGCTTCAATTCCTGGCAAAGGATAAAAATTAGTTGCATTGTTACCAATAAATGAAACCACAATTGCTGGGGCAATCGCTGAGCGACCAGCAATTGAATTAGCAATAAATGCTCCTAAAATAGGAATCATTAATGCAAAGGCTGATCCTCCTAAAATATTTAAATAGTAGAAAAAGTTTTTAGGATCAGTTAATGGATCAGTATAGAATAATTGTCCTCAATGGGCAGTACCTCCTGTTGCATCAGGAATTCAACCCATTCCTTTTAATGAACCATGGAAATTCTCATAATTAGGGCCATAAATTGCTTTAGCTAATCCTAACGACACGGCAATGAAAATTCCCCCTAAGATAACAATTGGTACCATATATGAAACCCCTGCCATTAAATGTTTCATAACTCCAACTTTTTGTCCATTGGCCCCAATTCCTTTGGTTGCAAATTCGCCAACTGCTTGGACACTGCCTTCTTTTAAAGCAGTATTAATAACACCTATCGGGTCTTTAATTGCTTTAGTAACTGGGCAAAAGTATACTTTTTTCCCACCAAATCTTGTCATATCAAGTCCAATATCGGTTGCTGCAATAATCACTTCAGCCCGATTGATTTCGGGTTCAGTAAAATCATTACGTACTCCTTCTGACCCATGCGTCTCAACTTTGATTTCATATCCTAACTTAGGAGCCGCTTGGTTTAATTTATCAGCCGCCAAGAATGTATGAGCAACCCCCATTGGACACGCTGTCATTGCCAAAAGTAGTGGTTTTTGTCCTTTTGGATTCGTATTCTTTTCGACATTATTTGAATCAGAACTAGATAATAATGCTGTTTGAATCTTAGCTTTGTTTGTTTCAACTTTCATTGCTTTTTTAAAGTTTTCATCCATTAATTTTCGGGCGACTTCACTTAAAATTCCTAAATGAATATCTCCTGACTTAGCTTCCGGAATAATTAAAGCAATCGCAACTTTTGTTGGTTTCCCATCCATTGCATTTCAGTCAACAGATTCCTTAAAACGAATAAATAAAACGGCTTCCTTTTGCACTGCTTTAATTCGGGCATGGGGAATTGCAAAACCATCTTCAAATCCTGTTGAAGATTCTTTTTCCCGAGCCTCAAAGCCTTTAACAAGTTCGTTTGAATTAGAAACATAACCTAAATCTTCAGCCAATTTAGCAAGTTCTAAAAATGCTTCTTCTTTAGTCTTTGCTGTTGAATCTAAAATAATATGTTTCTCATTAAAAATTTTATTATACATATATTTTTATCTCCTTTCACGGAAAGTTTCTTTAATTTTGTCGAAAACTCTTGATGAAATAAAAAAATCATCAATATGACAATTTGAAAAATAATTTTGTTTAAGATCATGATTTTGCTTTAAATTTTTTAAACATTAAAATATAATACCGTTGATTGTTGTTTTGGTATTAAACCTTTATGTTGGTATTTTCATTTTCATAGATTTAAATAATTTTGAATATTAGTAAAACCCAAACCATGATAATGAATTAAGGCTTCTTTAAGACTGGATTGTAATTTACTAATCTTATTTAACTTTCGATAACTAGTATCAGGGTTTGTACTAGTTTTGGTAGAATATAGAGTAGAATTTGTTTGTTTTGCTACTAATAAATATAATGGTTGCATGTCAGAAATAATTATTGATTTTTCTTTAATTAATTGCTTATTCATATTTTCAATAATTCATTGTTTTTGTAATCGTTTGGTATTGGTGGATTGAACAAAAATATTATTATTGCTATCAACTACCATTTGAATACAGCATTTGGTATTAGTTGAAAATGGATCAAGATGAGTTTTTCGTTTATCAAATTTATCTTTAAAATTACCTTTATGGATTTCTTTAATAAAAGTTTCATCAATTTGGATTTGACCATTTAATTTTTTAAATTTTAATTGAGTATTTTCTAATTGTTTTGATTGCATTAATTTTTGACGATTATATCAAGCAGTTTTTGGTGTTGTTTTAATAAAACGGGAAATTATTTTACTAGATTGTCCTAATAATGAAATTTGAATTAATAAATTTCACTGTTCATAATTTAAATGACTTCAATAAGTAAAATGATGACGAAAAGCATCAAAACTAGCACGACATTTTTTACATAAATATTTTTGTTTTCCTTCGGGATTATGACCATTTTTAACACAATGATAAGATTTACAATCAGGACATATAATGCCTTTATCTCTAAATTTTTGATCAATTTCATTTAAACGTTTTTGTTTTTTGATTACTTCTGCTTCTTTTTTTATTTTTTCAGCAAATTCTAAAAATTGATCATCTGTAAAACTGTTTTTTAATTCTGTAATTATTTTTTCCATCAATTATTTACCTCTATATATTAAAAATATACCTAAAATTAGATATATTCTATAAATATCAAGAGTTTTCGACAAAATTAAAGGAAAGTTTACTCTTTCAAAATAAAAAAGCAATAAATTAATTAAAAAAATCTATTTTTTTGGGGGAAATGGAGTTTTTTCTATAAAATAAAAATAGTTTTACGCAAACTATTTATTTCATATAACTTAATAATGCTTTCCCTGTAACATTGATTTTAATCTTTTGATTTAAATCAACAATAATCGCTGATTCACCAACCACCAATTCAACAGTTCCCAGCATAATCTTTCCTTCGACAACTGTTACTTGCCCTCATTTTACTAATGACAAATCAATCTCTTGTGTTTTTGTTAATAAATGTAAAGTAAAATATTGATTATCAATTAAAATTCCATCTATAATATGTTGGACTTTTTCATTTGAATCTGGGACTGTTGTCACATCAAAACATTCCTGCAAATGTAAGGGACGTAAGTAACCATCGCTGTCCACACGATCAAAATCATAAAATCGATATGTGACATCTGAAGAACGTTGTAACTCAAAAACAGTTACTCCCGGAGTTATTGCATGAATCTTCCCAGGTGGCACATATAAAAAATCTCCCTTTTGAACTTTTACTTCCGTAAACAATTGCTTTCATTCTTTTTTTCAACCAACCTAATTAACTCCCTTTTTGTCTGTGCTTGGTGGCCATAAATCATCTTCGCATCAGGGGGACAATCAAGAATATATCAACATTCTGGTTTTCCTAACATATTATTATGTTTTAAACTATATTCATCATCAGGATGAACTTGTACCGATAAATAATCTTTTGCTGTAATAATTTTTGATAATAATGGAAAATGCGCTTGCGTAGTTCCAAAATATTCCGGATGATTTCGATAAAAGGTTTTTAAAGAAAGACCTTGCTCCGAACCAGTTGCAAGATAACTCATCCCATTGTCTAACGCACTAACAACTCACGCCTCACCATACAAACCATTTGGCGGCAATTGAAAACCAAAATCAGCCAATTTACGACCCCCTCATAATCGTTCTGAAAAAAATGGAGTCACTTTAATTACTTTATACATAGATATCCTCCTCTGGTTTTTCATTTATATTTAACCACAAAAAAAGAAAAAATAATATTATCTTAAAGATTTATAGTAAGATATAAATAACTAACAAAAAGGAGTTCAGAATGAAAATTATTAATATTCGTAGCTATCTTAAAAAAATAAAATGCCATTTGTTATGGTTATTTGCGGCCCTTGGTTTGATTACACTTATTTTTTTAATTATTTTCTTATTACAAAAAAAAATATCAGCTCAAGATAAATTAATGTATTGCTCAATTTTTATTGTTACTAATTTAATATTGTTATTTATTAATTATCTAATTATTAAAAACCCCTTTATTTTTTCAAAAATTTATCGTGATGATAATGACAAAAATAGATTAAGCTTAAGTTTTTACTTTTACTGTTTTGTTCTTATTATTACAATTGTTTTTTTCTTTTTAACAACTATTTCAATTCAACTAATTTTAAAAACAACTTTTAATAATGCTCTTAAACAATTATGATACGTCGGATTGGCTTACGCCTTATGAAGTTGTTTCATTATTGGTGGTTTTAATACTGTTAATTTAATTATTTTAAACCGTCCAATTCCGCCAACAAAAAACCCGGTTTAAAAACCATAAACTTCAATTCATTGTAATGATTCTAATAATCAGTTTAAATCCTTTTGAATCACATCAACAAGATTTGTAATAATTTCTTGATAACTACCAATAAAAAAACACCAAGTAAACTTCCCTTAGGATCATTAAAATTAAGAACGTTATATCTATTAAAAGCAATTGTGATATAACGTCCATCAAATTGCATCAACGGAATTTTTATCTTATTATTAGCTAATTCAATTAAATTAAGGATTACTTTTGGGGTTAGTAATTTTCGAATTAAAATCTGATCATTTGCATCAACAGCAAAGATTTTTTCAAATTCTGTTGCTTCTAAACTAGTATTATCCTTTGTTTTAAAGATTTTTAAAAATGTTCGCATTGCCTTAATTGTTGCAACTAAGGTTAGTGATTCATTAACATCAATTGTTAAATATGGATACCGCGTATAAACAACATCAGAATTTTCCCCCGAACCAGTAACTTCCTTTCGCGTTAAAGTTCCAAATGAATAATTATTCTTACCTTTATTAAAATTAAGAACGTAATCTTGTTTAATTTGTCTGCTGGGTGGCACTGCAGCCTGCGGAAAAAGGTTAAATTCTTTTTTTATTTCGGTAATTTGATACTGTTTAGTGGTAAAAAGTTCTAAACCAGTTTGATAAAGTTTTGCAAGGGGTAATTCCTGTATAATAAGTTTTTGTAATTTTATCGCTTTTCAATATTTTAATGTTAACCATCCTGTTAAACTTAAGGTAACTAAACTGGCAACGAAAATAATTACTTGTAAAAGTACTCCAAATGAATGTAATCTTGTAAAAAATGCACGGGGAATATTCATAAAACTTATTATTAAAAAAAATCATAATAAAAAAGTAATTGTTATTAAAACAAAATTTAAATAAAGATATCGTTTTTTTAAATATGTATAATGTACGATGAAACTCCAAAAAACAACTCTTGTTAGGGTTGTTTTTTTATTTTAAATAAAACAATTCATAAAGGAGGTAATGATAATTAAACAACAAAAAATATGTGATGTTAATGATTGTTATAAAAAAGTATCATTCATTACCGAAGAATTTGTATCAAATAAAGTTTTATGAACTTGTGAAAAACACAAAGACTTATTAAATAAAGTTAAAAATTGAAAACAAAAACAATTTTATCAAAAATTAGAAAATTCAAAAATTATCTTTGATTATGAAACTGGTTTATTAAAACTTAAATTTTATAAAACTTAATGCAGAGTGGAACGGTTATTTTATATAACTAAGTGTTTTTATTCCACAGCCTGCCGAGGCAAGTACTGAAATAGTGTATGAGAAAAGATGAAAATCGGCGCTGGTTTTTATAACTAAGCGATAGTCGTGATAAGTCCAAGGCTAATATCAAACGACAATAAAAAAAGAGATAGTGACTTAAACAATTAAATTTGCGTTTAGCATTTGGTCCTTCGTATGGATGCAAGTAGATTTAATTTCAAAAACTGCGCGTTTCATCCCTGAAATGGGAACGGAAGAAGGAAGACATATATGTCTGGTGGAAAAACTATATAAACAATTACAAATTGTAGTACTTTGTAGTTAATTAATGGAGGCTTATATGAAAAAGTTAAATAAAAAAACACAAATAATATTAAATAAATTAATGCTTAAAAGTTATCCTGTTTCATTTGAAAACATGACCGATGAACATTGAGCATTAGGGAAACAGAATCAGGAGGAATTAAAAATGTCATATTTTATTAGTGATTACTTAAGTGAAGAATGAATTAATAATAAAGCATTAAAAATTAGTAATAAAGATATTATTTATGCAGAAATTGATAGTGATGATGAAAATTGAGAATTAAATTTATATCTTAAATTTGGTAATGAAGAACGATATGTCGGTAATGTTTCATTGCCAACAGATTTTGACTTAAATTTAAAATGATATGAAATTGATGAGGTTAAAGGTTTAATTAGTGATTATTTAGAAGATGAAGAAGCAGATTACGAGGTGATAAATTATGAATAAAAGATATTTATTAGTAATTAAAAATGGTGACTTTGATATTAACAGTACTTTATTATTTTATACATTAGAAGAAGCAAAAATGACTGCTAAAAAATGTTTGGTATAACTACAATTATTGATTTAGAAGATAAAAATATTGAGTGAAATGGAGATAAATAATATGGAATTAAAAGATATATTAAATGAAATGTTTGATAATTTCCCAGAAGTTGCTCAAAATTATGGTGAAGCAATTATGGATCGATATGAAATTGAAGTTGAAAATAAAAAATTAACACCAGAACAAATAAATAATCTTACAAATATATATTTTACAAAACCAAAAAATAATTATATTGGAAATGAGGATAAATAATGAATATAACAGAATCAATTAAATTTGACAAACTTAAAGAAGAAAACGAAGAACTTAAAAACAAAATCTCTGAAAAAGATAAAGAAATTGAGTTTTTAAAAAATAATTGAATTATTAAAAGAGATAATTTTATTGAATTAGAAGATGAAATTGTTAAGTTAAAACAACAACAATTATATAAAGAAGATTTTGATTTAACTTGTTATGCAGAATGTAATTGTGATGGTGAAGGTTGTGGTTTAATAGACAATTCAAAATATGAATTATTACCTAGTAAGGAGGAATTAAAATAGAAACACATTATATTATTGGATGATTAAGTACTATTTTATCAATTTCTTATTTGATACCACAATCTTTGAAAACAATTATTAAAAAAGATACGACAAGCATATCATTATTAATGTTAATTTTATATTTAATTGGAAATATTAGTTGAATTACTTATGGTTTTTTATTATATCCAATTAATTTAGTGCTTATAGTTTCTAATTTATTACAGTTTATTTTTGCAAATATTATATTAATAATAAAAATAAAAAATATAAGAAATAAAATTAATAATTTTAATTTTAAAAAGAAAGGATGATAAATAATGACTAGTGGAGAAGCAAGTATTTTAGGAAAATTAGAACAAATTGAACATAATCAAAAAAAGATTATGCGTGGAATTTTAAATATTTCAGAAACATTTACAAAAAATGATTTTAAAGAATTAACAAATATTGATGATGAAAATTGTAATTTAGCAACTATTATTCAAGATGATTGAGATTGATTAGATAATCAATTAAAAGAACATAAAAAATTAAAAGCACAAGCTAAACGAAATGGTTATACATTAGCACAATGAAAAAAGATAATGGAGAATGATAAATAATGAATAAATTTATTGGAATTGGTAGAACAACTAAAGATATAGAAATTAAGAAAACACAAAGTGGTAAAGAATATGCATTATTTCAATTAGCAATAACACGACCATATTCAACACAAAAAGAAACAGATTTTATACCTTGTCAAGTATGAAATAAACAAGCAATAGTATTACAAAAATATTGCCAAAAAGGTAGTCAAATTGCAATTACTGGTGTTTTACAATCATTTAAAGATAAAGATAATAAAATACAATGAATAGTACAAGTATCTAATTATGAGTTTTTAAATACAAATAATAATTTAAAAAAAGATATATTATTATCAGAAAAACCACAAGAAAAAATAGAATTTAATTCATCTGATACAAAAGAATTATTTAATAATGATAATCAAAATATTAGTAATGATGACGCAATTTTATGAGATTAGATTTAAAACCATTATATATTTATAATGATGAATTACATAAGTATAGTATTTTAATACCTAGTGTTAGTCAAATTGTTAATATTTTAGTGCCAAAAGATTATTCACAAATTGATAATAATATTTTAAAATTAGCACAAAATCGTGGTATTTGTTTACATAATATGATTGATTGTTGATTAAAGAATGATTTTGATGATGAATTAGTTGAATTAATTGATTGTGATACAAAATCGCATAAAGATATATTTAATAATTTTACAAAGTTATATAATGAAACTTTTAAAGATATTCAATTTAGTAATTATGAAACTGAAAAAAGATACTATACACCTATTCTTTGTGGAACAACTGATTTTATAGGTAAAACAAATGATAATGAAATAATTGTTTGTGATTGAAAAATTACAAGTTCAAATGAACAAATTGATATTGATAGATATATTTGACAATTAAAACTTTATTATTTATTAGAAAAAGATTTTAAAATTGATAATAAAAAAGCAACATTTATTATTATCAATCCTAAATTAAAAAAAGTTATTAAATAAAAAAGTAATATTACTAAACAAGATTTAGAACAAATAAAAAATGCAATTTTAACATGACAAGAAAGAGAGGAATGAGAAAATGCAACAAGAGAATAAAAAAACATTAATTGAAAGTATTGGAGAAATTCAATCTAATATAAATATTTTTGTTGGGAAAAATGCAAGAAATGAATATAATAAATATAATTATTTTACAGAAAGTGATTTATATCAAACTTTAAAACCACAACTAAAAGAACATAATATAACTTACACTATACAAGCAATCGGAGATCCAACATTCATTAATAATGATAAAATGGTTAGTTATTATTCAAAAGGTTTATTAACACTTTATAAAGGTAATGAAAAATTAGAATTAGGAATTATTTTATCAGCACAAAATTCAGATATTGCAAAAGCAATTGGTAGTGCTTTAACATATGGTGCTAGATACTGATTATGTAAAACTTTTGGAATAGCAACCGATGAATTAGACCCTGATAGTACAGAAATAAGCAAAGAAAATAGTAATCAAGTTATTAAAGAAAAAAATAAGCAACAAATTAATAATTCAATGAGTTTGGATCAATATAATAATATTAAAACATTTATTTTAAATAATGATAAAGATTTAGATGTTAAAGAAAAAGCGACAAATTGAATTAAAGATGAATTAAAAATATCTAAATTAGATCCATCATTAATTAAAAAACAAAATGAAAAATTTTATATTAAATTTAAAGAAAGATTTTTATAATGGCAATTAAAATGAAACCTAAAAAACACCAAGTTATTATTAGGAATGTTAATGTTTATCTTAATAAAGAACAAGAAAAAATATGAAATGAATTACCTAGTTTATATACTCATAGCCAACGAGTACAGCATTTTATAAATTATTATATTGTAAATGAAAGGAAAAAAGATAATGAATAAATTAGAAATTAAACATAAACGAACAAATGAAATTATTATGACAATAGAATATAAAAATTCAATTAATGGAGCAGACCTTCGTGGAGCAGACCTTCGTGAAGCAACCCTTCGTTGAACAGACCTTAGTAAAGCAAAAAATATCAATTACGATTATTTAATTGGAGCCAATACCTGTGTTAAAAAAAATGATAAATTAAAAAAGGTAAAAGCTAGTGAATAACTATATATTATGTTATCGATCTGAACAAGGTAAGCGTCCATGTAAAAACCCTCGTGGTGAATATATAACTGGTATTGATAAAGAAGATGTTGATATTAAATCTACCGAATATTGAGAATACTATAAAAGTACTTATGGTGAAGAAAATTTAATTATATTAGAAAATAAAAAATAACCTTAATTGGTTATTTTTTTAAATGCTATTTGTTAGTTTTTTAATAGCATCTTTTTGTGCTTGTTTTTTATCATTAACTTTAACTTGTTTTTTAACATTTTTAATTTGACCTGTTTTTAATGCTAATTCTGTTGCATATTCAGGTCCTCTTAAATGCTTTTCGTGAGCAATAACAGCAGTTCGTAATTCTCTAATTTCTGCTTTATATTTTTTAATTTTTTTAGCAGATAATCCAAGAATACCAAGACTACCCATTCCACCCGCACCAGCTAATACAAGTAAAGCAATCATTAATGTTTCATTCATTTTATTTAATTCCTTTCTTATCCTTATTCAAACAGTGGCCATCTATTTTTTCAGAACAAAATAATTTATAAATTAAATTATATAACCACCCAAAATATCAACCACCCCTATATATAATTTAATTTTTACTATTTAATATATCATTTGCTGTTTGTATTACTGTTTTTTGTTCTTTTTCTTGCACATGATCTATTTCATTTCATTTTTTTGCTAATTTTGGAGCAACTAATCTTGTGTTATTCCGACAATCTAAACAATATCTTAAATGGTCTTTTTTTCATTTTGATTTATAAATCAAAATAATAATTAATGAAATTATTAAAGTAATTAAAGGTAAAATTGTAAACACTAAACCAATTTTAGAAACTCTAAATCTTGGTATATCAATTTTCATATCTACTTTTGGCTTACTACTAGCAACAAATATACCTTGAATCCCATGTGTAAATAATGGTGTTAATAATATTGCAATACCATTACCTCAATATTGTCCATAATTATATCAATTAATATTATCTTTTATTGCATTAATCATTCCATATTCTAATTAACAATTTAATGCTAAAAATAATAATGTATAAAAACTAACTACTCAGCTACGAATAATATATTTTATTTTTCAATTTTCAATATCTTTATGAGTTCATTTATCAGTTAAAATAGGGTCTTTTTTAAATCAATTTCAAGGTAAAGCACCTTTTAATCAAGTTGTTTTATCTTGTGTCATTATTAAATTACCAACTTTCTTTTAATTTTTAAATTAGTTATATTTGTTGTTTCATCAATCATTTTAATAAGACCATCAGTATTAATAGCAAAACCATAAAGATTATCTTTTAAATAAGTAGCATAGCCACAATAAATATCAAAGTTTTTAAAAGTTTCTGCAAACATATAAGGTAAAAGTGAAAATTGACATCATACTTTATATTCATATTTAGATTTATCAAAATCTTTAATCTGATAACTTATACTTGTATTTGATACAAAATCACTTGTATCAACAAATTCTCATTCATTTGGAATTTTTGGTAAATCTTTTTTTGTAAAAAAAACTTATCTAAATATTTAGTAGTACCTAATGTATCATCAGTACTTTCAATACCAGCAACTGTACTATCAATAATATCAAAGTCTGCTGTTTGTTTATTATTCCCAAAACTAGGGTCTCAAACTCTTAATTCACCTGTTTCAGCATTAAAATCAGCATTATTACGACCACTTGAATTAGATAATAAAGTTATTTTATTTTGTTTTAAATCTGAAACAGTAATTTCATCATTTTGATTTTTAATAATAAATTTATTATCAATTTTAATATTACTACCACTTTGTTTTGCTTTTCAAACATTATCTTCATAATAAATTGTATTATTATCAAATGGAACTATTAATTTAATATATTCATTATAATCAATTTTAGAAAAATCATTAATAATAGGATAAGTTATATTTATTGAATAATCAGTTTGTAATCGTTCTTTTAATCAAAATAATAATGTTGGATAAAAAGTTTTTTTACTAATATGTTTATATTCTTCTTCTCATGGATGAGCATAATTATCTAATAAATAATTATAAGGTCTAGTTTTTGTTTTACTAGATATAATATCAATTATTTCACCAGCTAATTTTAAAGCATTTTTAACATCTCTTGTAATAGTATCATTTGCATCAGGATCATTAGTTTGTGAATAAGCAACACCACCTTGTGAAAATGAAGCACTACCAGTTAAATCATTAACTCCTTTGGGTAAATATCAATTTATAACTGCTAATAAACAAGCTGATTGAATATAACTTAATCATTTATCATATTCAATTAAACCCGTATTATCTTTTTTTACTCAGGGAAATAAATCTTTTTTATTTATTTTATCTGAAATTGTCCCACCTGATAATCGATCCATTCATAAACTAGTTTTTAAAATAGCATTATAAATTAAATTATCATTATAAGCAGATTGTCTGCTATCATTAATAGGTTGCCAAAGTTTACTTTCTTTAACATTTTCAACTGTTATAAATAACAAATTATTTAAATTATTTTCCATATAAAACACCCCTTAATTGATTACGATATTTATTTTTTAAATTAGATGGTTTATAACTATTAACTTTTCTTTTAGTTTTATTAATTACTTTAATAGATTTATTAACCTGATAAAATTTATTTTTAACTGGTGTTTTATATAAATTCTTAATATTTTTAACATCACTTTTGCGCTCACGATATCATTTTTTATTATTAATTTCACCAGCAAAATTAAAATTAAAATGTCCAATCTTTAAATTATTAATAAAATTTTTAATTTGTTGTAATTTTTGAACTGTTGGTAATGTTAATTTAATGTTTCCTTTTGGATATTTTTCTTTTAGTGATTTTGGTAATCGTTTTTTAATATAATCTCTTAAATGACTAGGTAATCATTTTCTTAATCAATATCTTCAAAAATAAAGTCCCAGCATTAGATACAGCATTACTTAATAATTTTCATATTTCAACTGGAACACTAGGATAAACATAAGGTCCATAAAACTTAGGTCTCTTTGCTGTTTTTGTATATATTAAAATAGTTAAATTACCTGTTAAAGTTAACTTATTTGTTATATTAAACATACCACTTTCAAGTCAACTACTATTTAAAGGTTTTCAATTAGTATTTAGATAATTTTCATTTTTAAATTGTTTTCTATTTTTAATATTATTATCTTTTTCTAATTGACTTAATATTTGTTGAATTTCTCTTTTATGACCTTTTTTAATTAAATCTAAATAAGTAAACGGATTTAATCATTGATAAATATCTTCAACTTTATTTGTAATTTTTTGTAAAGGATTATAAACTTTATTAATTAAATTAACAAATTTATTAAGTAAAATTGTATTTTCTTCACCTAATAAAATTGTAGTAATAACTCTTAAAATTAATAAATTCATAATTAATTTTAAACCTGTTCCATTAATTTAACACTATAATTAATTACTTTTTTGTAGCACTTGGCATTTGAATATTAATATCATTTGCTGAATTACCTACTAATCAATTTTTACCATTTAAAGAAATTATAACCTGAGTTGGTACTGACATATCATATCTTGATTGTGTATTAAAATCAGGTTTTTTAATGACAATTTCAAAATCATTTTCTGTTATAGTTTCTGTTAAGTCATCATCAATACCTTTTATAATTTGAGGTTGTAATGCATTAATTAATTCATTTTTTACTACATTTTTAGGGTCGTTAACTTTAAATTCTGTTGGACTATCAACATCACCATTAATTACATCACTTAAATTTTTTAGTATAAATTTATTTACATTTATATTAACTACTTTTTGTCCATCAGCATTATTTTTACCTTTAATATTTAAAACAAAATTATTACTATTAGCAATTAAATTAATATCATTTTTTCCCATAAAATCAGTGCTTATTTCAAAATCATTTTCTGTTAAACTATCATTAATTTTTTTAATTTCTGATAAAACAGAATTTTTATAAACATTACTTATTTCATTTTGAGTTGCTGTTTTAGGGTCTAAAACATTTTCAATAAAATCATTTTCTGATGCTGTCGGTGTAGCAATATTACTTATATTTATTTTCCTAGGGGTTGGTCCTGGGTGTTGGTGATGGAATAACATAATCAATAGGAACACGATAAGTTTTATTTAAATTATTAATTGCTTGTGTAATTTCATCTTGTGTAGGTGCTTTTTCTAAAATAATTTTACATGTTTTAGGATATAAAATTGTTGGTGTTGCATATTGTACTTTACCAATTCATTTAGGGTTAGCAGTATCATTATCTAAAACTTGTTGAATAGTATCCATATTAATTGGATATGCTCATACTTGTTTATTAATAAGTAAACCATTTACATTAGTAAAATTATAACCTTTATCTCGATTAACTTGTCCTTTTGTATATGTTTTTTCTAAATGAAAACTTTTAGATACAGGAATACCCATTGCAGTATTTTCATATAATTCACCATTAACCATTGCTTTTAATTGAGCTTGTGATCCAATTACTTTTAAATAAGCAGGTGTTAATCCTAAATATGCTCTTCGCCCTAAAACCATAAACATTTTATCTGTTGGTAAACCAAAATATAAATTACTAATTTGATTAGTTAATTCAATTAAATTTTCATTTAATGTAAAGAATGCTTTATTTGCATCATCAGCATTTTCAGCTGTATAACTACGAAATGGAATAACTTCATATTGACCATCTGCTAAACAATAATCATAAATCGCTTGAATTAATTCACATTCTAAATTGACAAATTTATTTTGTACAACACTAGAAATAGCATCAGCAATAACACCATTTTTAATATTTTGTTCTATTAATTCTAAGTCAAAAGCTTCATTCATTAATTTTAAATTAAATCTTTTATCAATAGGAACTGGAATTCTTGTTAATCCCATTGTTTGAGTTGTTCCACCATTTGGTAATGAATAATCATCTTGTCATACCACACGATGAGTTAAATTATATAATGCTTGTCCAGCATTTGGTAATCAAGCAACTTGTTCAGCAGTTGCTGTTGCATATTGCATAATACTTGCATATTCATTATATAAAGGTCCACGCAATAAAGCATTAACCATATCAACATATGCTTTTTGATCTGTTGTATTACCTTCTAATGTAAAAGGTACTTGTGGCAAATTAATTGTTGCCATAATTTCACTCCCTTATTATCTAAGGTTTTTAAGTGTAAAATCTGATATCTTTTTAATCTCTTCAGGTGTATATGCACCTTTTTCTTTAATACTTTCAATTTCATCATTTTTATTTTCAACCGAATTTTCAATCATTTCTTTAATAAAATTAGTTGGTGAAATTGATTGTTGTTCTTCAACAAACAAATCAGGTTTTAATTCTTTTAAAGTTTGCATTTTTTCAGTTAAAGAATTACCACTAACTTTATTTAAGTTAGTTTTAATATCTTCAATTTTAGTAGATGGAACATCTTTAAATGCTTTTAATTCATCTAATTCATTAGATAATTTAATAAAGTCTTCTTTTGATATAACATCTTCACGCTTTTGCACACTTTCTCTAATTTGCTTTGCTTCATTATTAAATTGATTTAAGATATTTTCAGCAATCTCTTCACTTAAACCTTGTTCGATTAATTGTTCTTTTGTAAGTGCCATTTTATAAACCTCTCTTTTTTTATTCTTGTCCGATTAACAAGTCAGCATAAACTCTTTTTTAACGGTAAAAGATTAAACCTATAACTTGATTATAGATTATTATTTTGACAATACAATACTTTTTTATACAAAATACTAATATTAATATATTTTATTGCTAATTTAGCCCTTAAAACGAGTGATAAAAGTATTGACAAATAATTATATTTATGTATAATTAAATTGGTTATAAAAAAGTGAGAGTTAACCACTCCCATCTATTGCATTACTATCTTATTCGGATAGTTTTTTTATGTTATAATTTAACTAATAGAAAAGAGGGTTAATTGGAATGAAAAGATTATTAAGTATTATTGGAGCAATTAGTTTAGTAGGAACAAGTACAACAAGTTTAGTTGCTTGTAAAACTGAGGACCAATTATGATTAGAGAAATTAAAAAAAGAAAAAGAAGAAAACAAAATTAAAACAAATAACAAAGAAATTAGAGATAACTTAGAATGAATTTCGGCACAAGAAAAACCCTTTAATACAGTTGATAATAAATATTATTATGTAGTGTGGTGTAATAATAAAATTAATAATTGAAAATTAACTATATTTCAAAATAATCAATATTTAAGCTCTAATAAACCTAAAATAACTATTGATTTTTATAATGAATATGAATTAAATTTAGAAATTTCTAGTATTGGAATTAATATAAATATATATAAATCAGGAATAGGTGGTTTTTTTCATTGATGATATAAATCTGTTGATTATATAAAATCAGTTTATCGTTGAAATTTAGATACTAAGGAACCTGATTTAATTATTGATGATAAAGGTAAGTTAAAGGTGAATAAAAAAGAGATTTAATAATCTCTTTTTCTTTTATCTTGGTTTTATTGTAATTTTAACTGGATCATCACTATTATTTACCATATTCAATACGCCTAAGGCATTTAAGTCTATTGTTATATTTTTATCATTACCTCATTTATTCATATTTAAGCGTTGGCAAAGTAAGAAAGGAATAATTATTTTTGAAAATCTAATTTTTAATTTTAGGTCATTACTATAATATACTTGTAAATAAGTTTCTTTAATTTTATCATCAACATTATTAGATAATTTTGTTATTTGTAATAGAAATAATATACTGCATCGTTCCATATTTTTATCTATAAAATATTTATTTTGATAATTTCCACTTGGTAAACCATTAGTGTATGCAATAGCATATTTTGTTTCAATATCATTTATTTTTATATTATCTGTATATAAAGTTATTGTATTTTCAAAATTTATATTATCAGTCTGTGATGTACCTTCTTTTTGCAAAGTTATATTAGATAATTTTCCTCAACTAAATCCACAATTAGAATAATCACCTAAAATATTAACATCTCTATCATTAATAAAATGTTCTATATCAGGTTTTAGACAGTTAACTTGTAAATTAGCCAAATTACTTATTTCTATTGTTTTATATGCATCTTGAAACTTACTAATACTTTGAATTGTTGGATCAATTTCTTTTAAATCAATTTCAATTTCATAATATGCATTCTTAAAACTATTATCAAATAAGTCAAAATAAATACTGCCAAAAAGATTATTTTCATTACTACTACATTGTGCTGGGGCTGTAATTTTAGTTATTAATGCTTGTCCTTTTTTACCATCTCAGATATCTTTGCTATACTCTGGGTAATTATATGGTACTGGTGGTAAGACATATTGTGGGTAATTAAATGTTGGTATTTCATAGTCATGAGGTAATAAAAAACTAGTTTTATAATTAGTTGTCATATCTCGTAAATTGTCATATCTCGTAAATAATTATTTAATGTACTTTTTGTTTTACCACGAAAACTCCATACTGATAATCTTAAAAAATCTTCTTCATTATTTGTATATGGATTATCAGCATAAAAGATAATTTCAAAATTACCTTTATATAATGCTTGAATTGAAAACATATCAATTATATAACTACAATTTGTACCATCTGGTGTTTGTAAAAATTCTAAATCATTATCTTTTTCACTATCACTAACTGGTGTTTGTGCATCTACGGCTCTTATTAATTCATTAATTAAATATATTCTATTAGTTTTAGGGTTTAATTGTTTTAAATTATAAATTGAATAAGTTATTCTTTCAGTTGGTTTACCATCTTTTTCTAAAACATTACCTTGTATTTTATCAGTTAATAAAGTTGTAAACCCTAAACTAGTAGCATTAGCACCAAATATAGCACCAACTTTATCATTACCTTGTTCTCTAAATATTTCAAAAGGTAAATATCCATTACCTTTGGCACTATCACCTCAAAATGCATCATTATAAAAACTATAAATATTTGCACTCATAAAACCATTTAATCATTGAAAATTAGGTCAAGTTTTTTCATCTTGATTAATAACTCAACCTCAAGGAATACCAAATGAAATAAAGTTTAAGAATTTACCAACTCCACCAGGTATTGTAAAAGGATTAAATACTAATTTTTGTGTATAGTTTAAAGGTAATATTGTTATTTGTCGATTAATAAAATTATTTATATTTAAAATATCTCAAACATTACAAGACCCCATTTTATTATATTCAAATTGAACTTGTCCAACTGTATTACCAAATTCATCTTTTCTTCTAAAATATGATGAAGCTTGCGTACTAATAATATTATCAACATTACCACTATTTACTTTTATTTTATTAGGTGGCGTTATATTTCAATTTTTAGATCAATAAAATTTAGATTCTTTATTTTCTGTATGAATATTTCTACCAACACTAGAATTAGTAGCTGATGTAGTAGTAGGGTCTGTTATAACAATACCTTCACTATTTTTTGAACTTCAAAAGTCATATCTTGCTTCCATAAAATCTTTTCAATCTTTAAATCCTGTTATCATTGTTGGCTGAATACCTTGAATATTATATCAACTTACATCTGGTGAAGCATAAGTATTAATTTTATCAGGGGAAGCAGGATACATATTATACATTAATAAATCTCGGGAATTCATTACTTTTTTATTAAATTGACCTTTAATAATTGGTCGACCAATAACTGGTATATCAAATAAAATTGGGTTACCATAAAATTTAACTGACATTGCTCTAACACCAGGGTCTTTTAATAAAATCTCATCTAATTCAACAATACCTTTATTTAATTTTTCATCATAAGTTATTTTAGGAAAACAATAACCTTCACCAGGTGCACTTGTTTGAATAAATTGTCTTACTGATAAACCACTATTACTAATTTTGTCATTAATACTTGAAAATGTAATTTCTTGTCATAAAAAACTACCATCATAAGGTGAATAATAATTAATAACATTAGAGGGATATAATCATTGTCTATCTTGTGGAGCAGAATTAATATCACCACCACCAATATTTAAACCACGATCATTAAATACAGTATAAAAATTATAATAATCATTAATATTTAATTTCTCAGCATCTTCATCTAAAATTAATAAAGTATATTGTCTTTCTGTTGATTGTTGAGTAAATACTTGTTCAAATTTTGCTTCACCAAATTGAATTGAACTTCTATCATCAATCATATAAGCATCTCAATATTTACCAACTTTAACTTCTTTTGTATAAAAATTATCTGCTTTATTATCATTATTAATAAAATAACTTAATTTATATTGATTTAAGTATTCTAGCATTTTATTAATATCATAAATGTTTGCACCATCAATTAATTTTCAATAAACATTATTATTTTCATCATTTAATTTTATTGCAAAAGGTGTTTCATTATTAGCTCATATAGTTGAATTAATGGGCTGATTTTTAAAATCATCAATAGTTAAAATATTAATTTCTTCACCTTTATATTTTTGTACTATTTTTAAACTATTTTGTCATTGTGCAATAGTACTTTCCATATTATCAAATATTCTTGTATAACTACCATAATCACTTGGCTTAGCATTATTAGGTTTTCAACCTGTTTCAGTATCAGGTATATATGAACTATAAACATTAAAAGGAAATACCATTCAATGTCTATTATCTCGTATGTTTTCTCTGATATCTATTAAAGTATCATGGGCTTGTCTTCTTAATTCTTCCATTACACCGGGGTTAATTCTACTCATTTTTTTAATCCTCTTTTATTTCTGTTCGACCTTGGGTAGCATTTTGATTATTACCAGTTTCATCATATTCCATTAATTTATTATTATGTTCTATTTCTTTACTTTGCATTTTATCTTGTCATGCTTCTACTTTTTCAAAATACTTATTTGCTTCTAATTCATCAATATTATCATATTCAGTAATTGCTCTTACTGGCTCCATTGTTCCATTTTCTAATCTAACAGTAATTAATTCATTTTGTCGCATTTGATCTACTAAACTAGCACTAACAAAATTAAAACCATAAGGTCTTTCACCAGTACCATCTCATAAACCATAATATTTTAAAACTGGATCAAATACTTTTGTATAGTATTGCTTACGATATGCTTGTAAATATGCTTGTTTTTCTAAATCTTTTGTTTTAGTTAATAATGATTGTGTTTTATTTTGGTCATTATCTGATTTATCACCAAAAGGACTAGAAAAATGACATGCTAAATATACTTGTTCAATAATTGCTTTTTGGTCTTCTGTATATGTTTCTAGTGTTGGTGTACCTTGTACTACTTGTAAAGATTGTGATAATTGACCATCTACGGCTGATTGACCTGATTGAATAAAAATATCATCAAAAGCATCTTGTATTACTTTTTTATTACCTTTATTATAAGCAGTCATTAAATCATCATCTAATACTCCATATCAATGTGTACGATTTGCTCATCTTTCTTTTGATTTAATATTAAAACTATCTTCTAAATCAAACTGTAATTTATAGCAATTTGCCATAGTAGGTCATGGATTTAAAGTTGTTGATGTTGATAAGAACAACGGATTAGGTTCATTTATCATTTCTCAAAAAGGTACAATACCTAATTTATTATTAAATTCTTGTACTAAAACAGGTTTAACATCATCTTTAATTTGTGTTTTACTTTGCCCAACAACTACTTCATTATTTTTAGGTCAACCTTTAATAACTATTTTATCTTTGGTACAAATTAAATTTAAAATAAAACCACTGTCTGATTGATGATAATTTAATCAAATATCAGCACCTTGTTCAATTTCATTTATTTTACTTACTCGTGATGTAAAGTTAAAAGGATTAATTCATAAATCAATATTACCATCACTAGTTTCTAATAAACCAAAGATAGTTTTACCCATTAAACTTGCTGTTAATTCATTTTTATCTAATTTTTCTTTAATTTTATAAGTTTCATATCATCAGTTTAATTTTTCTAAAATGTCTTTACGATGAGACTTAAATAAAATATCTTTACCATTTATTAGCCGCATTTGATGACGAGCAATAATATTTGCTAAATTAATTGTTCATTCATAATTATAAAATTTTAAAACACTATTAATATCAGTTAAGTTTGGTAAACTAGGGAAAGTATTATTCATTGTTATTTTGCTCCTTTAATTTTAAAATAAGTGCATAATTAATAATATTTACTGTTAATAAATTTGGTTCATTTGCTAAAACTTGTACACATACTTTAACTTTTTGATATTTCTTAATATATTCGTTATATAAATTTAATTTACATATTGCGATATTATCTTTTTTTAATTCTTGACAAAGTCTTTTTTTAACTTGTCCACAAACAGACATATAAAGTCTTTTGCATTTATTACACGTTCATCATGTATTACATAAATATCTTTTTTCATTAAGTTATTCACTCCCTTTGTTGTCATAATTTATAATCTGCTGAACTATTATGTTTAACCATTGGTATTAATTCAAAATGTAAAGCATAAAAATCACTATCAAATGTATCATCATATAAGTCTAATACTTTTTCTTCTCTTGCTTCAGGCTTATCTTCTCATTGAATTAATTCATATTGGGTTTTACTTACAGGACATTTTTCTCATAATCATTTTAATTGATTAGTATTTATTAACATTGTAAATGCTTCTACACGATGTCTTACTTTAAATTTTTGTTTTTGTGCTGGTTTAAATGTCATATATTGACCAAAATTATAATTATATTTCTCTCGGTTTAAACTTTGTAATGTTGAATAAGCACTATCATCAACATTAATTGATATACCTTGTTGTATTAAATTAAAATATTGATTTAATTGATTGTTATAAAACTCTAAAATATCTTTAACTTGTTCTAATTCAGTTTTAAATTGTTGAGTAGCATTTGAGTGTGTATATTCTGCTACTTTATATGCTTTTTTATCAAATGAATTATATATTCAAAAACTCGCTGCTGTTGTATGTCCTTTGGGACTAGTAGCATTCGCAATATCAACACCACCTAATAACTTAGTTGGTTGAATAATATCTGTTGCTTGCATAATATCAATATATCTTGCAAAGATTGACCCACTAGTATTGCCAGGCAATCCTCAACTCCATACTCTTGCTCTTTCAATATCTAATTGTTCTAATCTTAATTGTTCATTAACTTTATCTTGTGGTAATTCATAATTTAATCTTCAACTAGAATAATGAATAATAATTTTCATATTTCATTTTTCAATATACTTAATTTGCTCATATTTACTACGCATTATTTCTTCATTAAAAGGTAATAATTCATTACAATAACCAACAATATATCTTTTTAAACTTTCAGGATTACATGTATTAATTGTTATTTTATTTTGATAACCACGAATAGCAAACTCTAAATCACTTAAATCTTTTTGTTGAAATTGGTCGCATTCTTCTCTTCAATCAATAACTAATTTATATTTATTCAAATCAGCAAAAGCTTTTAATTTTTCTTTCCGACTTGGTGAATGTAAACCTTTACAATATATTTTGCTGCCATTTGATAAAGTAAAAGTAAAATTTGATAAATTAATAGTATAAGGAATATGATTTTCATCTAGCATATTTCATATATTTTGAAATACACTATCTTTTAAATCTTTACTTCAATACATACTAGCAATTATACAAATTGGCTCTTTAATTAATAAACTAATTTTTAATAATTCACCAAACATTTTAATATTTGATATAGTCTTACCACTATATCGTGTTCCAATTTGATTAATTTCATTAACTAACTCAAACTTTTTAGCAAAGGGATATTTATTACCAATACTACTATTTTGTAATAATCAATATGGAGTTTCTAATAAATAAGTAAAATGATTAAGCATTATTATCACTTTCTTTTTTAATATTTCTAATATCAGTTTGCAAATTAACAATTATTTTCTGTTGATTGTTTAAGTTTAATTCTTGTTCTAACTGTTTTTCTTGCAGTGAATATTTATAATTAAATGCTCGTTGTCAATATAATTTAGCACCATCAGGTGATTTCATCATAAAATTAATTATTTCACTTTCAATTTTATCAACTTGTTTTTCAAGTAAAGGAACTATCTTTTTGCTCTTGTAAGTTTCATATCTTCATCTGTTAGAAAGGTTGAATTTATTGGTTAAATCATTCAAAGTATAAGGTTTATTTGGGTTCTTATCATTTCAAAATTCTTCAATTTTTCTTCAAAATGTAGTATAACTTGCTTTTTTTGGATTAAATTCTTTCATTTTTTACTCCTTTTTTGCATATTAAAATTGCTATTATTTAATGAATATGATTAAATAAAAGAGTAAATAAATATCTGATAAATAAAAGAACTCTCACAAGTTCTTTTTTTATTATCTATATTTTACATCAAAATAAAAAAAGTAAAGTAATTTACTTTTTATTTTAGTATACAAGCATATAGAGATAAATTGGAGCTTGCTACAATTTAATTATATAATTAATAATATATTTGTCAATAATTCTTTAATTTTGTCGAAAACTCTTGATATTTATAGAATATATCTAATTTTAGGTATATTTTTAATATATAGAGGTAAATAATTGATGGAAAAAATAATTACAGAATTAAAAAACAGTTTTACAGATGATCAATTTTTAGAATTTGCTGAAAAAATAAAAAAAGAAGCAGAAGTAATCAAAAAACAAAAACGTTTAAATGAAATTGATCAAAAATTTAGAGATAAAGGCATTATATGTCCTGATTGTAAATCTTATCATTGTGTTAAAAATGGTCATAATCCCGAAGGAAAACAAAAATATTTATGTAAAAAATGTCGTGCTAGTTTTGATGCTTTTCGTCATCATTTTACTTATTGAAGTCATTTAAATTATGAACAGTGAAATTTATTAATTCAAATTTCATTATTAGGACAATCTAGTAAAATAATTTCCCGTTTTATTAAAACAACACCAAAAACTGCTTGATATAATCGTCAAAAATTAATGCAATCAAAACAATTAGAAAATACTCAATTAAAATTTAAAAAATTAAATGGTCAAATCCAAATTGATGAAACTTTTATTAAAGAAATCCATAAAGGTAATTTTAAAGATAAATTTGATAAACGAAAAACTCATCTTGATCCATTTTCAACTAATACCAAATGCTGTATTCAAATGGTAGTTGATAGCAATAATAATATTTTTGTTCAATCCACCAATACCAAACGATTACAAAAACAATGAATTATTGAAAATATGAATAAGCAATTAATTAAAGAAAAATCAATAATTATTTCTGACATGCAACCATTATATTTATTAGTAGCAAAACAAACAAATTCTACTCTATATTCTACCAAAACTAGTACAAACCCTGATACTAGTTATCGAAAGTTAAATAAGATTAGTAAATTACAATCGAGTCTTAAAGAAGCCTTAATTCATTATCATGGTTTGGGTTTCACTAATATTCAAAATTATTTAAATCTATGAAAATGAAAATACCAACATAAAGGTTTAACACCAAAACAACAATCAACGGTATTATATTTTAACGTTTAAAAAATTTAAAGCAAAATCATGATCTTAAACAAAATTATTTTTCAAATTGTCATATTGATGATTTTTTTATTTCATCAAGAGTTTTCGACAAAATTAAAGCAATAATTTAATTTAAAAAAATGTGAAAATTTATCTTTTTTATAAATTTAATGTATAACTATTTTTATAAAAGAATTGGAGGAAATATAGAGTAATGAAAGATTATACACATGTAAAATATGATGAACGAAGATTTTTTAATGATTTATTGTTATCTGATAGTTGTAAAAAGAAAAATGGTAAGCTTAATTTATCTGAAATATCAAGACAAACAGGAAGAGATATTAATACTGTTAAAAGAGAAATTAATAGATTTACAAATATAGAAGATTATAATGCCCGTGAGGCACATGATGATTATTATAAAAAACGACAGAAATGTATTAAAAAAATACCAACATTTACAGAAGAACAACAAGAATTTTTAAATTTAAGATTTAATATTTTGGGAGATTCACCAGCAGAAATTATTCATCGATTTTTAATAAATTTTGGTATCAATTTTCCCGCTTGTCTTAAAACATTTTATAAATGATTTTTTTTAGGTCTTTTGGGTTTGTTAAAGAAAAATTTATTAAATGGTGGAAGAAGAAATAGAACAAAGAAAAGACCTGATAATCGTGGCAAATTAGATGAAAGATTTAAATCAATATGAGATATTGAAAATAAAGACACTGATGTTGGTTGATTCGAAATGGATACAGTAGTTGGTAAAGACCATCAATCTAGTAATTTAGTTTTAGTTGAACAAAATAGTAAAAATTATTTTGTTATGAAATTAGAAGAACATACTGCTAATGAAGTTTTAGAAAAACTTGAAGAATTAGTTAGAATTAATGGTTTAGTTGGAAAAATTAAAGGAATAATAACAGATAGAGGGAAAGAATTTAGTAAGTTTGAGGAAATGGAAAAAATTACTGGTTCTAATATTTATTTTTGCGACCCAGGTTCACCTAAACAAAAACCTTTAATTGAAAGAATGAACCGTGAATTTAGAAAATGATATCCTAAAGGAACAGATTTTAATAATGTTAGTCAACAAAAAATAGATTGAGTAGTTAATATTATAAATGAAAAATTAAGGCCTGTTTTGAATTGAAGAACAGCAAAAGAGGTATTTTCAGAGAATTTTAGATAAGTTTATTTGAATAATTTAACAAACTATTTTTCAGTGTGCTAAAATTAAGATAAATTTACAAATAATTTTTTTTTTTTTTTAAAAAAAATAGTTGTATTTTTTTAAATGAATGTTATTATCAAAATAACAAGAGATAAATTTGGAGCTTAGATTTACATTATACAATACTTAAAATTAATATTTTCTAATTTATGTTTTGCAACAAGTTGCATAAATTCTTCTGTCACAATTCTTGTTAAAGGTTCAATATTATTATTCATTTCTTAAACTCATTTTCTCCTTATTAATAAAAAATAGAATTAGCAACAATTAATTATTGTCCTAAATCTATTTTCACATCTTGACGATCAACAGCCTCTGCTTCAAAATATAAGAATGTATTTAAACGCAATGAACTTGCTGCGACATTTGATGGTCATGTTTTTAAACTTGCATTAAAATCACGAACTGCTGAATTATAAAAACGACGAGCAGCAGCAATATTGTCTTCACAATCTTTAATTCCTGTTTGCAATTCAATAACACTATTGTTTGCTTTTAAATCAGGATAATTTTCTAATAAAACATTAATTCTCCCCGCTTGACTAGTAATTGCATTATTGACCTTATCTAATTCTTTAACATTTAAATTTTGATTAGTCTGATTTCTTAACGCAACAACTGCTGTCAAAGTATCTTTTTCATATTTCATATACTGTTTTGTACTATCAATTAACTTTGTTAACATGTCAACTCTTCGTTTTAATTGTACATCAATGTCTGATGCTGTTTCTTCAATTTTCTCTTTATTCCGAATTAAATTGTTTCTTGACAAAATAAATAAGAAAATTGGAAAAAGTAAGATAAATCATATATAGACAAAAAACTTTCCAAAAAAACTGCTTCTTGCTGCAACTTCAGCATTATTTACCGTTGGATTGTATCCCATTTTTAGTCCTCTCTCTATAACTATTTGCTAATAATTATATAAGAAAAAAGTTAAAAAACAACAAAAATAATAAAAAATAACTCAATTATGAGTTATTTTATAAAAAGTGATTATTTAATAATTGTAACAACTGTTCCCGCACCGATTGTACGACCACCTTCACGAATTGAGAATTTTGTTCCCTCTTCAATGGCAACTGGAGCAATTAATTCAACTGTCATTTCAACATTATCAGCTGGCATAACCATTTCTACTCCTGTTGGTAACTTAACTGAACCTGTAACATCAGTTGTACGGAAGTAAAATTGGGGACGGTAGTTTCCAAAGAATGGAGTATGACGTCCTCCCTCTTCTTTACTTAAAACATAAACTTGTGCTTTAAATTCTTTATGTGGTTTAACTGAACCTGGTTTTGCAATAACTTGCCCACGTTCAACATCTGTACGGTTTACTCCACGTAATAAAATCCCAACATTATCTCCAGCTTTAGCATCATCTAATAATTTTCTGAACATTTCTAATCCAGTTGCAACAACTTTTTTAGTGTCCTCTTTTAATCCAATGATTTCTACTTCTTCATTAACTTTAACAATTCCACGTTCAACACGCCCTGTTGCAACTGTTCCACGACCAGTAATTGTGAAAACATCTTCAACTGGCATCATAAAAGGTTTTTCAATATCTCTTTCTGGTTCAGGGATTCAATTATCAATTGCTTCCATTAATTCCATAATTTTTTCTTCTCATTCAGGAACACCATCAAGAGCTTTTAAAGCAGATCCTCTAATAACTGGCGTATTTTCCCCATCAAATCCATATTCACTTAATAGGTCTCTAACTTCCATTTCAACTAAGTCAATCATTTCAATATCGTCACCCATCATATCACATTTGTTTAAGAAAACAACCATTTTTGGTACACCAACTTGTCTTGATAATAAGATATGTTCTCTTGTTTGAGGCATTGGTCCATCAGTTGCAGCAACAACTAGAATCGCCCCATCCATTTGCGCAGCTCCTGTAATCATATTTTTAACATAATCGGCATGTCCTGGACAGTCAACATGCGCATAATGTCTTTTATCAGTACGATACTCAACGTGTGAAGTATTAATTGTAATTCCACGTTCTTTTTCTTCAGGTGCTTTATCGATATTATCATATCCTTGTGCTTCTGCAAATCCTTTTTTAGCTAATACAGTTGTAATAGCTGCTGTTAAAGTTGTTTTACCATGGTCAACGTGACCAATTGTTCCAACGTTTACATGTGGTAAACTTCTATCAAATTTTTGTTTTGCCATTTTAATCTTTTCCTCCTATATTTAATAGACAAATGTCATAACTATTGTAAATTAATTTGTCTTACTTTGCAATCCTTTTTTCATAATGGTGGATGAAACCATATTTTTTAATAAGTCTATTCGGCTGATTTTCCAGCTTTTTTTACAATTTCTTCGGTAACTGATTTTGGAGCCTCTTGGTAATGTGAGAATAACATTGTGTATGTACCTCGTCCTTGGGTGAAGCTTCGCAAATCAGTTGCATATCCAAACATTTCTGATAAGGGTACTTTTGATTTAACAACTTGCGCATTCCCACGCTGGTCATTTCCTTCGATTTGACCACGACGTGCTGACAAGTTTCCCATCACATCTCCATAATATTCTTCTGGAACAGTAACTTCAACTGCCATAATTGGTTCTAAGACAACTGGTTTACATTTTTTTGCAGCTTCTCTTAATGCTAAACTAGCCGCAAATTCATAAGCCATTTGTGATGAATCGACATCATGATATGACCCATCATATAAGGTTGCTTTAATATCAATCATTGGATAACCAGCTAATTTACCAGTTTGCATTGATTCTTCAATTCCTTTTTTAACAGAACCGATAAATTCTTTTGGAATTTTACCTCCAACAATTGCATCAACAAATTCGAAACCTTTATCATGATTTGGCTCAAACTTGATTCATACGTGTCCATATTGTCCACGTCCTCCTGATTGCTTAATGTATTTTCCTTCTACATCAGCACTATCTTTGAACGTTTCACGATATGAAACTTGTGGTGCCCCAACATTTGTTTCCACTTTAAATTCACGCTTCATTCGGTCAACTAAAATGTCTAAGTGTAATTCACCCATTCCAGCAATAATTGTTTGCCCTGTTTCTTCGTCTGTTCATGTTCTAAATGTTGGATCTTCTTCTGCTAATTTTTGTAACGCCAAACTCATTTTTTCTTGGTCTGCTTTTGTTTTTGGTTCTAATGCTAAACTAATAACTGGTTCTGGAAATACCATTGATTCTAAAATTACTTCATTTTTTTCATCACAAAGGGTATCACCAGTTGTTGTTAATTTTAGCCCAACTGCTGCGGCAATATCTCCGGCATAAACTGCTTCAATTTCTTCTCGATTATTAGCATGCATTTTTAATAAACGTCCAATACGTTCACTTTTATCTTTTGTTGAGTTTAAAACAGAACTTCCTTTTTTTAATACTCCTGAATAAACACGGAAAAATGTTAATTTTCCAACAAAAGGATCTGTCATAATTTTAAATGCTAACGCTGAAAATGGTTCATTATCATCGGCATGCCGTTCAATTTCAGTTCCATCTTCTAAAGCCCCTTTAATCGCTGGAATATCAACTGGTGAAGGTAAAAAATCAATTACCCCATCCAACATTAGTTTGACTCCTTTGTTTTTAAAGGCACTCCCACAAAAGACTGGGAAAAAATCTCCTGTTATTGTTGCAGCACGAATTGCACTTTTAATTTCCGGAATAGTAACTTCTTGTCCGTCTAAGTATTTTAACATTAACTCTTCATTAAAATTAACAACTGCTTCAACTAATTTCATTCGGTATTCTTCCACTAAGTCTTTTAAATCATCAGGAATTGCAATTTCTTGCGCTTCTTCATTAGCTGTACCATCATAATGATAAGCTTTACGTTCAATAATATCAATAATTCCTGAAAATTGATCTTCTGCTCCAATTGGAATTTGCACAGGATGCGCATTTGCTTGTAAACGATCATGGATTGTTTTTACTGAATATAAAAAGTCTGCTCCAGTTTTATCCATTTTATTAACAAAAACAACACGTGGTACCCCATAAGTTGTTGCTTGTCGTCAAACCGTTTCTGTTTGTGGTTCAACTCCTGACTGTCCATCAAGAACTGCAACAGCTCCATCTAATACCCGTAATGATCTTTCTACTTCAACAGTAAAATCAACGTGACCTGGAGTATCAATAATATTTAATCGCATATTTTTTCAAAAGGCCGTTGTTGCCGCTGAAGTAATTGTAATTCCACGTTCTTGTTCTTGCGCCATTCAGTCCATTTGACTAGCACCATCATGTGTTTCACCAATTTTATGAATTTTACCAGTATGATATAAAATTCGCTCTGTTGTCGTGGTTTTTCCCGCGTCAATATGCGCCATAATTCCAATATTTCTCGTATTTTCTAGAGAATATTCTCTTGCCATTTTTAGATTCCTTTCTATGTCTATTATCAACGATAATGTGCAAAAGCTTTATTAGCTTCCGCCATTTTATGTGTATCATCTTTTTTCTTTACTGACCCACCAATTCCGTTTGAGGCATCAATAATTTCATTTGCCAAACGATCAACCATGCTTTTTTCATTACGCAATCTTGCATAATTAATTAATCATCTTAATCCTAAGGTAACTTTCCGATCATCATTCACTTCGATTGGAACTTGGTAATTAGCCCCTCCAATTCGACGAACTTTTAATTCTAAATGGGGAGTAATGTTTTCAATTGCTTTATTAAACACATCTAATGGTTCACTATTTGTTTTTTCTTTTACAATATCAAATGCTCCATATAAAATAGTTTGAGCAACTCCTCTTTTCCCATCAACCATAATTTTATTAATTGCCCGTGTCACTAATTTTGAACTATAAATTGGATCTGGCAAAACATCTCTTTTTTCTGCTTGACGTTTACGCATAAAATTCCTCCTTTCTTTCTATCTAAGCTTTCGCTGCTTTCGGTCTTTTTGTTCCGTATAGTGATCTTCCTTGTCGGCGATTATTAACACCAGCAGTATCTAATGTTCCACGAATAATGTGGTAACGTACCCCTGGTAAGTCTTTAACCCTTCCGCCACGGATTAACACAACACTATGTTCTTGTAGGTTATGTCCTTCACCTGGAATATATGCTGTTACTTCCATTCCGTTTGTTAAACGCACACGGGCATATTTTCGTAACGCTGAGTTTGGTTTTTTTGGTGTCATTGTTGCAACACGTGTACAAACTCCTCTTTTTTGTGGTGAGGTTATATTAGTTGATTTTTTTTGTAAAGAGTTTAACCCTCTATTTAAAGCGGGGGCTTTTGTTTTTCACACTTTATCTTTACGTGGTTTACGAACTAATTGGTTAATTGTTGGCATTAAATTTGCTCCTTTCTGTTTCACATATCCGAGTGTATCAAAGAATACAATCCATATATAATATTACATAAAACCCTAAATTAAGTCAATAATTATTTCACGGTTTATTATAAAAAAAGACCATACGGTCTTTTTCTAATATTCTTCAGCTTTTGCAGCAATTCCTGCAATAATGATATCTTTCGGATCTTTTAAACCCGTTCCAGCTGGAATTAAATGTCCTAACATAATGTTTTCTTTTAAACCTTCTAATTGGTCAACTTTTCCTTTAATAATTGCTTTAACCAACACCCTTGTTGTATCTTGGAATGAAGCTGACGATAAGAATGATTCTGATTCTAATGGTGCTTTTTTAATTCCAAAAATAACATGTTTTGCTGTTGGCGGTTTTTTCATTGAACGAACAGCCTTAATTGTTTCATTACGATAGCGTTTAATTGTTACAATTTCCCCTGGTAATAATTCAGTATCACCGGCATCAATAATTTTAACTTTATTTAGCATTTGCTTAACAATAATTTCAATATACTTATCCGAAATTTCAATTCCTTGCAGACGATAAACACGTTGCACTTCTTTTAGAATATAATTATGTACATCTTCAATCTTAGCAACTTCTAATAATTCTTTAATATTAATTGAACCTTCAGTTAACTTTTGACCACGAACAACTTTATCACCAATTTTAACTCTTAAAACGGCATTATATTGTGTTTTATATTTTCGTTCATCACTATCCGATTTAACATAGATGGTGTGAATTCCACCTTCATCACGAATATCACTAACTGCCCCATCAATCTCTGAAATAACAGCAATTGATCCTTTTGGAGTGGTAACATCTAATAATTCTTTAATCCGTGGTAATCCTTGGGTAATATCAGCTCCCCCAGCAACCCCTCCGGTATGGAATGTCCGCATTGTTAACTGTGTTCCTGGTTCTCCAATTGATTGGGCCGCAATTGTTCCAACTGCTTCACCAATTTCAACTTCCATCCCTGTCGCAAGGTTTTTCCCATAACAACGTTGACAAATTCCTTTGTCTGCTTCACAAGTTAATACAGAACGAATAACAACTTCTTTAATATCACTTGTTACAATAGCCATACTATCTTCTTCCGATAATAACGTATTAGCAGGAATTATTGCCCCATTTTTTAATTTAATATCTTTCAAATTATAGCGTCCTACTAATCGGTCAAATAACGGCACAATAATATTGGCATGTTTTTGTTCAATAATATCAGAAACAGTAAATCCACGGCGAGCATTACAATCTTTTATTGTAATAATAATTTCTTGTGAGACATCAACTAAACGTCTTGTTAAATATCCTGAGTCCGCTGTTTTTAACGCCACATCAGCCATTCCCTTTCGCGCCCCATGGGTTGAAATAAAGAATTCTGACACTGTTAATCCTTCTCGGAATGAAGATTTAATTGGTAATTCAATAATATCTCCCTTAGGATTATTCATTAATCCCCGCATCCCAACTAGCTGAGTAAAGTTCGAAACATTTCCCCGTGCTCCTGAATCAGCCATAATAAAAATTGGATTCTTAGGATCTTCCCGTAAAACATGTTCTAATTCAGTTTGAATACTATCTTTAACTTTTGACCATACAGTAATAATACGATGCTGTTTTTCACGACTTGTTAACATTCCCATTTTAAAGTATTCATTAATTTCTTTAACTTTTTTATCTGCCTTTTTAAACTCTTCTTGCTTTTTATCATAGACCTTAACATCACCAGCTGAAACAGTTACACCTGATTTACCTGAATATTTAAATCCTAAGTTTTTCATATTATCTAACATTTCTGCTGTTTTATTAGCTCCATAAATTTTAAAGTAACGATCAATAATATTTGATAAGTCTTTTTTCTTAAATGGTGGATTAATTTCTCATTTTTCTAAATACTCAATTAAATTAACATTATCCGCCATCAATGAACGAGCTGGCAATGCTGTTAAATTTTCAATATTTGGTTCATTTAAATATGGGAATTCTTCTTTAAAAATTTGATTAAAGATAATTTTTCCTGGCGTAGTAATAATATAGTTTTCCATTTGTTCCGGTTTAAATTTTTTATTTTCAAAACCACGTGCTGGAATTGCAACCAAGGCATGCAATGCTACTGCCCCAGTTTCATAGGCGATGACCGCTTCATTTAAATCTTTGAAAATGGTTCCTTCTCCTAATTGCCCTTTTTCCTCATATGTTAAATAATAATTTCCTAACACCATATCTTGGGTTGGAGTAACAATTGGTTTCCCATCTTTTGGACCCAAAATGTTACGACTTCCCAACATTAAACTACGTGCTTCCGCAACTGCTTCTTCCGTAATTGGGACATGAACCGCCATTTGATCACCATCAAAGTCAGCATTAAAAGCGGTTGTCACTAACGGGTGCAAACGAATTGCTTTTCCTTTAACTAATTTTGGTTCAAAAGCTTGAATTCCTAAACGGTGTAATGTTGGCGCACGATTTAATAAAACCGGGCGTAATTTAATTACTTCTTCTAAAACTTCTCATACTTTATCATCTTGATTTAAAATTAATTTCTCTGCAACTTTAATATTTGCTGCTAAACCATCTTTTACTAATTTACTAATCACAAATGGTTTAAATAAGGTAATTGCCATATCTCGTGGTAACCCACATTGATACATCTTTAAATCCGGACCAATAGCAATAACTGAACGTCCTGAATAGTCAACCCTTTTTCCCAATAAGTTTTGACGGAAACGACCTTGTTTTCCCTTTAAAATACTTGTTAATGATTTTAATGGGCGTTTATCTTTTCCTGTTACTGGTCGTGCTTTCCGTTCATTATCTAGTAACGCATCAACTGCTTCTTGTAACATCCTTTTTTCGTTATTAACGATAACACTTGGTGCTCCCATTGCTTTAACTTTTTTTAATCGCTCATTTCGAATAATAATTCGACGATATAAATCATTAATTTCCGAAGTAGTAAAACGACCACCATCTAATTGAATAATTGGGCGAATATCTGGTGGAATAACTGGTACTGCTCGTAAAATCATTCATTCTGGTAATGAACCAGATTTCTTTAATGAATCTAATACCTCTAATCGTTTCATTAATTTATTTTGATCTAATTGTGTTTTCTTATCTTTTAAATCTTGTTTAATTTTTTCAATTTCATTATCCATATTTAAATTTTTTAATAATGTTTCAACTGCTTCCGCACCAATCCCAAAACGAGCATTAGTATGACGATTAATAAATTGCGCACATTCATCCATTGAAAACGGCAATGAAGTATTTTTTAAATCTTCAATCATAGTTTCACCAGCTTCATAAGCAATTGTCCCTTGTTCTAAGGTATCTAAAATTTCTCGTAATGTTTTTGTTAAACGTTGACGAGTTGCCGCTGAAGTTTTGGCATTTCCTAAATCTAATACCATTTTTGGTTTTAATGACTTGGCATCACCAGAATCTAAAACGATGTATGACACAAAATAAACAACTTCTTCAAGTTCTTTTGTTTTCATATCTAAAATTAAAGCAATCCGACTTGGTGCTGCTTTTAACATTCAAATATGACTAACGGGTTCTTCTAATTCAATGTGTCCCATTCGTTCACGTCGCACAATTGCTTCAGTAATTTCAACCCCACAACGTTCACAAACTTTTCCTTTATTTTTTGATTTTTTATATTTTCCACAGGCACACTCAAAATTTTTAGTTGGACCAAAAATTCTTTCATCAAATAAACCCTCACGCTCTGGTTTTAATGTTTTATAATTAATTGTTTCTGGTTTTTTTACTTCTCCATATGACCAATTGCGAATATCTTCAGGGTTCGCTAAACCAATTTTAATCATACGATTATTCTTTGAATTATTTTCAAGCATTTTTTCTTTCCCCCTTAATTCAATTCTTCTTGATCATCAACATAATCAACTTCACTTTTAATATCACCGTTACCATAAGAATCTTCATCCAAATTATCTTGCAAATCAAATGTATCTTCAATTTTAGTAAAGCCATCTAAAATATTATCTTGTTGTGATTCACGGTTTGTATTTAAAATAAAATTATCAATATCAAATTCATCTTCAAATTCATCATTATCTGTTAACAAGTCTTCATCAACATAATCTGATTCCTCATAACTTTTAATATTTTTAATATTTCCTTTTTCATCAACCATATGAATATTAAATCCTAAGCCTTGAATTTCACGAGTTAAGACATTAAATGATTCAGGAATTCCTGGTTCAGGAATTTTTTTATCTTTCACGATTGATTCATAAGCACGTGTTCTTCCTTTAATGTCATCTGATTTAATTGTTAAAATTTCTCGTAGCGTATGCGCTGCACCATAAGCTTCTAAGGCCCATACTTCCATTTCTCCAAAACGTTGTCCCCCATTTTGGGCTTTTCCTCCCAATGGTTGTTGTGTAATTAAAGAATATGGTCCAACATTTCGAGCATGTAATTTATCATCAACCATATGTGATAATTTCAACATATACATTACCCCAACTGAAACTGGATTATCGAATTTTTCTCCCGTACAACCATCAATTAAAACTTCTTTCCCAAAGTTTTTCATATTAGCTTTATCCATAATTTCAATTAATTCTTCATTTGTCATTCCATCAAAAACTGGAGTTGAAACTTTTTGACCTAATTTTTTAGCGGCCATTCCTAAGTGAATTTCTAGCACCTGTCCAATATTCATCCGTGATGGGATTCCTAATGGGTTTAACATAATATCAATTGGTGTCCCATCTTCCATATGAGGCATATCTTCTAATGGTAAAATTTTCGAAATAACCCCTTTATTCCCATGGCGTCCCGCCATCTTATCACCTTCTTGGATTTTTCTTTTTTGAACAATATAAATTTTAATTACTTCTAAAACATCAGCCGATAGTTCATATTTTTCACGTGGAAAACGTTTAATTGTTTGAATAATTCCTTCCCCACCATTTGGTACACGTAATGAATTATCTTTTACATTTTTTGATTTTTCACCAAAAATTGCTTGTAATAATTTATCTTCTGGTGATAATTGTGTTTGTCCTTTTGGTGTTACTTTTCCAACTAAAATGTCGCCTGGTTTAACTTCCGTTCCAATAATAACTAACCCATCATCGTCCAAAAATTTACGAGCATTCTCAGAAATATTTGGAATTTCCCGTGTAATTTCTTCTGGTCCTTGTTTAGTTTGACGACGTTCAATTGTGTTTTCTTCAATGTGGATTGATGTAAAAACATCTTCTGATACTAAACGTTCAGAAACAATAATCGCATCCTCATAGTTATAACCATTTCAAGTTGTGAAGGCCACAACAACATTTTGCCCTAAAGCTAATTCACCTTTATCAATTGATGGACCATCACCTAAAATTTGACCTTTTTCAACTTTTTGACCTTGTCTTACTAATGGCACATGTGTTAACGAAGTCCCTTGATTACTACGAACAAAAGTATCTAAATTATAATTCTTTAGACCTTCTTTTGTTTTTAAAACAATTCTTGTGGCATCAACATAATCAACACTACCATCATATTGTGATACAATTGCTAATCCTGAGTCACGAGCAGCAGCATATTCAACCCCAGTTCCAACGTACGGCGAATTTGGCGAAATTAACGGAATTGCTTGACGTTGCATATTCGCCCCCATCAAGGCACGGTTAGCATCATCATTTTCTAAGAATGGAATACAACTTGTTGCAATTGAAACAATTTGTTTAGGTGACACATCAACATAATCAACTTCATTACGCAAGGCAATAATATTTTCACCTTGAAATCTTGCAACTACTTGCTCATCTAAAATTTCGCCTTTATCACTTAAACGAATATTTGCTTGAGCAACAACATAATTCTTTTCTTCATCTGCTGTTAAATAATCATTTTCCACCGTTACTTTACAATCATTGACACGACGATATGGTGTTTCAATAAATCCAAAAGGATTAATTTTAGCATATGTTGCTAAGTTATTAATTAATCCAATATTTGGTCCTTCTGGTGTTTCAATCGGGCAAATTCGACCATAATGCGAATAATGGACATCCCGTACTTCTAATCCAGCACGTTCTCGTGATAACCCTCCGGGTCCTAGCGCTGTTAAACGACGTTTATTTGTTAACTCCGCTAGTGGATTTGTTTGATCCATAAATTGTGATAATTGTGACAAATTGAAAAATTCTCCAATAATAGCAGACAATGGTTTATTATTAATAATATTTGATGGTTTCATTTTAAATAAGTTTGAAGTTGACATTTTTTCTTTAACATTTTTTTCAATTCTTAACAAACCAATTCGAAATTGATTTTGTAGTAATTCTCCAATTGTGCGCACACGGCGATTCCCCAAGTGGTCAATATCATCAACTTCACCGATACCATCTGTTAAATTTAATAAATATGAAAATGTCGCTAAAATATCGGAAACAGTAATATATTCATCAGTAGCATTTGGATCAATTCCAATAATGTTTGCTACCCGCGTACGAACCTCATTATCCACATAAACTTTAATTTTTTGAATCTTATTAGAACAAACAATTTCATCACTAAACTTAATTTCTTCTAAACATGCCCCTGCTTTAATAATTCCTTTTAATTTATTAATGGCTTCTTTTCCCATCAAAGTTCCTTCTTTGAAAACAACTTTGCCATTAACATCTTTAATATCTTCAGCTAATACTTTATTATAAATTCGGTTTTCAACTGATAATTTTTGGACTAATTTAAAACGTCCTGCTTTTGTTAAATCATATTTACGTTTATCAAATAATAATCCATATAAATATTTTGTTGCTCCATCTGGTGTTGCTGTTTCTCCAGAACGAATTTTTTTATAAATTTCTTGTACAGCAAGACTTTGATCATATGAAATATCACCAGTATATGGGTCCAATTCATAAGTACTTTTTACTAATTTATTATCACCAAAAATATCAAGAGCATCCTCTTTTGTAATTCCTAACGCTGTTAAAAAATTAGCAACTGATACTTTTCGTGATTTATCAATTTTTACATAAAAAACATTATCAAATCGTTCTTCTTTTCCAATTTTAATTTTTTTGTGATCTGACTCAAATTCAAGTCATGTCCCTCGTGATGGGATTAAATCAACATAATAAACATTTTCCCCATTTTTACGATTTAAATCAATTTTATAATATGCTCCTGGTGAACGAACTAATTGTGAAACAACAACTTTTTCTGAACCATTAACAATAAAAGTTCCTTTTCCCGTCATTAATGGGAAATCACCAAAAAAGACCTCACCTTCTTTTTCAATTGTAACATCAACAAGCAACTTATCTTCTAATCTTTCTGTAATTGTTACTGTACAAGTTGCTGTTTCATCACCAGAGTGAATATCATAATAAATAACATCTGTTGATTTTTTCAAAATTGTGATCATGTGACCAACACGTTCTTCAATTCACGATTTGATTAATTCGGGTTCACCTTTAACAATTAATTTTTCTACTTCTAAATCTTTTGAATTAATTGTTAATTTTAAATTTGAATAAATTGGTGCTTCAAAAATTTTTGATTCATCTTTTGCTTGAGAAATAGTTCGTCGTGGTTCTCTAAATTCTCAATTTAACATCTCTAAAACAATATTTCCTTCATGCCCCACAATTGGAAATACTTCATTGAACACTTCGCTAATTCCGATTTTCTTAAATCAATCATATGTCTCAGTTTGAATTTCAATTAAGTTTGGTAAATTTAAATTCCCACTTACCTTTGTATAATCAATTCTTTTAGCGTAATGCCCAAATTCTTTTTCTTTTAATGCCATTAATTATTAACCTCACTTTTCACAATATACGCTTATAAATTTTATATTGGTTTACGCCAAAAGTCAATAATTTTAATAATTTCCTTATCTTTTTTAAATTATTTTGCGGATTAATCTTGTGTTACATTCAAAACACTTTGAAGTGAAATCTTTCCTTTATTTGTCTTCCTTCAAAATTTATTCAATTTTATTAAAAAATAATTAAGTTATTAAACTTAATTATTCATCAATTAAAATTCAAGCTCATCAGCAATATTTGGCTTTAATACCTCCGCCATTTGAACCATAGGCAGTATAATAAATTGAATCCATTCGATTTTGTCCAAAAGTAAAAGCTAAACAAAATGACCCATTTCTGTAATTAAAAACAATTTTATTTTGAATTACATTATAATCATTGGCCCCACCAATTCATAATGCTTTATCTTTAGCCAAATTATGCATATTAAATAATTCAATATCATTTAAATTTTCTGCAATAGAACTTTGTTTGAAATTAGTTAATAATCTTTTAAAGATCGCATTTGCACTACTAATGTCATTTTTAAATTCAGCAAATAATTTCTGACCAACATGAAAAACACTAGTATTTTTAAAATTATTCTCGTCACTGCGAGTATTATCAAGACGTTTTTTTAAATCAATTCTATAGTATTTATGAAACGCCACAATAATTTTTCCAAAATTAATTAATTTGTTCTCTAATCCTTGTTGACTGATTAAAATATTACTTTCAAAAATTTGATTATTAATTTTCAAAGTCCCTGATAATGGCAATCCGTATAATGAAATGTAATTTAAATTAACATTTAATTTTGCAAGCATCATTTTTCCTTGCCCAACATTAAAAATTGGTAAACTTTTTTTATATGCTTTAACAAAATTCTCAGCTGTTAAGCCAGGTGGATTAATACCTTCACCAGCCCAAAGCGCTGGTTGATAATTACCAATATCCAATGTCTCTGGAATTTGACCTGAATTTTCAGCGGTAATTGTCCCAGAAACTAATCGCATCAGTCTTTTATTACCACTGTCATCATAAGCAATTGCATCACGTACTGCTGGATCAATAGACGAACTTGTTTTAATCATTGTTTTTAAATGACTGAAAAAGATGTTATCTAATGGTCGAACATCACTACTATAATTAATTTGAAAATTATTATAGATTGAAGCAAAGTTATCATTAGTATCAATAATTACCTCTTGATAATTAGTAAAGAAATTAATTAAAATCTTAGTAATTTCTTGGATTGAATTTTGTAAAAGTTTTTTAATTATGTCTGTTTTATTCGTAATAATATAAGTCATTGTAACCGGCATTTCCTGATTTAAATTTTTAAAACGCAAATTCAACATAAAATTATATTGTAGTTGTACAGCTTTAACACCTTCTACCGAGGTACCGGTTAATTTCCCAATTTTCTCTAAATCAATATAGTTTAGTATAAACTTACTTTGTTTATGAAGGAAAGTTAATGGTACTGTATCTAAATAATAATTCGAGTATTCCTGTGTAATTTGAAAATTTAAATTATCAAAAATAGAACGAAAACCATTCTTAATATTTTCTAATCCCAAACTAAGATTTGGATCTGAACTGTTAATTTCCACTTGCTTTTGATCTGCATTGACTAAATCATAAAAAGCTGTTAACTCGGAAGAAGTTTCCGAATCTTTTAAATTACCATTATTATCATAAACAGTAATAATAGAGCTAACTTTACTCGCAATCTTTGTGAATGTTAACATATCATTTTGTAAACTTGAATTAGTATCAAGACCATCATTTTTTTGTTTATGACAACTAATCATATTTATTGAGCCACCAGTCATCATAACTGAAATCCCTAAAAGAGTTAATAATTTTTTCATAGTTTATTCCCTCCAAAAAAACAATTTTTCTTGTTTTTTTTATTATAATAAAAAAAACAATTTTTCTTGTTTTTTTTATTATAATAAAAAAAAAAAAAAAAACAAGATATTTTCTTTAATTTTGTCGAAAACTCTTGATATTTATAGAATATATCTAATTTTAGGTATATTTTTAATATATAGAGGTAAATAATTGATGGAAAAAATAATTACAGAATTAAAAAACAGTTTTACAGATGATCAATTTTTAGAATTTGCTGAAAAAATAAAAAAAGAAGCAGAAGTAATCAAAAAACAAAAACGTTTAAATGAAATTGATCAAAAATTTAGAGATAAAGGCATTATATGTCCTGATTGTAAATCTTATCATTGTGTTAAAAATGGTCATAATCCCGAAGGAAAACAAAAATATTTATGTAAAAAATGTCGTGCTAGTTTTGATGCTTTTCGTCATCATTTTACTTATTGAAGTCATTTAAATTATGAACAGTGAAATTTATTAATTCAAATTTCATTATTAGGACAATCTAGTAAAATAATTTCCCGTTTTATTAAAACAACACCAAAAACTGCTTGATATAATCGTCAAAAATTAATGCAATCAAAACAATTAGAAAATACTCAATTAAAATTTAAAAAATTAAATGGTCAAATCCAAATTGATGAAACTTTTATTAAAGAAATCCATAAAGGTAATTTTAAAGATAAATTTGATAAACGAAAAACTCATCTTGATCCATTTTCAACTAATACCAAATGCTGTATTCAAATGGTAGTTGATAGCAATAATAATATTTTTGTTCAATCCACCAATACCAAACGATTACAAAAACAATGAATTATTGAAAATATGAATAAGCAATTAATTAAAGAAAAATCAATAATTATTTCTGACATGCAACCATTATATTTATTAGTAGCAAAACAAACAAATTCTACTCTATATTCTACCAAAACTAGTACAAACCCTGATACTAGTTATCGAAAGTTAAATAAGATTAGTAAATTACAATCGAGTCTTAAAGAAGCCTTAATTCATTATCATGGTTTGGGTTTCACTAATATTCAAAATTATTTAAATCTATGAAAATGAAAATACCAACATAAAGGTTTAACACCAAAACAACAATCAACGGTATTATATTTTAACGTTTAAAAAATTTAAAGCAAAATCATGATCTTAAACAAAATTATTTTTCAAATTGTCATATTGATGATTTTTTTATTTCATCAAGAGTTTTCGACAAAATTAAAGGATATTTTTGAAAATAATAAAAAACAACCAATGGTTGTTTTAACGAAGGGACTTATCAAAGGGTATTCCGGATGCTTTCGGAATTTTGGAGTATTTTGAAAATGCTACCATTGTCACTAATGCTAAAACAAATGGTAAAATTTTTAATAATTGATTTGAAGGATCCGCAATATTTCATTCCGTAAATCGTCATAATGTTCCTGCTAAGGCAATTAAGAAACTAAATAAAACAGCTCCTAATAAAATATATTGAATTCTTCATTGTCCAAAAATCATAATTGCTAAGGCAATATATCCTTGTCCTTGCACATCACCACGAAATTGACCTGAAACATAATGTGTAAACATTGCTCCAGCTAAACCAGCTAAGCATCCTGAAATGACAACTGCTTTATATCTTGTTTTAATTACATTAATTCCAGCCGCATCAATTGCATTTGGATTTTCACCACATCCCGCATAACGAAGCCCTGTTTTAGTAAATTTAAAGAAAATAAAAGTAAAGACCGCTAAAATAATTGCAATAATTAAGAAAATATTAATAATTTGTGCTTGATCAAGACCAATTGTGCTAAAACCAGTTTGAATCATATTCCCCGCAGCTAAGGCTGGAATACTAACAAAGAATAATCCCAAACCTGTTGCTAATAAATTTAAGGCTGTCCCTGAAATTACTTGTTGTGCTTTTAAAGTAATTGAAGCAAAACCATGTAATAAAGCAAACATTCCGCCAACACTTGCTGCAATAAGTAACGCAATAATTTGCATACCATTTCCATATTGTGAAAGAACTTTTCCTAACAAGGCATAAACTAATGCCCCAATAATCATCATTCCATCAATCGCAATATTAACAACTCCTGCTCGCTCTGAATATAATCCTGCCATTGCTGCAATTAATAATACAGCAAAAAGAATTGAACCATTCGCAAATAATTGTGAAACTGCTTCCATTAGTTTTTTCCTCCTTCTTTTGGTAAATTATTATAGGCTATTTTTTGTTGAAGATATACTGTTTTTAAAATTTTCTTATCCTCGGCAACGCTTTTAATAATTGTTTCTAATTTTTGCGACAATTCATTTTTTCATTGTGGCATATTTTTCTGATGCTTTTCTTTGGTAATTTTATTTTCCACATCAAATTGTTGTTGCATTGTAATCAATTGTTTTTTTAAATTTTGTCGTAATGTCATTACTTCAGTTTGAACAACAGGATCATTTTTTAATTTATAATCCATTGCTTTTAATTCCCGTTTTATTTCTTTTCGTGCTTCATGATTTACCACTTTAAAATCACGCATTTCTTGTCGTTGCTGTTGTTTTAATTTTCTAATTGCTTGATTTAATTGTTTAATAACAACCTTTTCTTCTCGTTGCAATGTTTTAAAATCCCCTAAAAATTTTTGTTGAATTTCATCAAAAATAGGATAATAACTTTCCCGGCATTTTTTAATAGCTTCTTCTTGATTTAAGACTAAATCACCATATTGTGTTTGTAACTGAATTAATTTAGCATATAATTCTTTTTTCGGAAGACTGTAAAGTTGGGCAAGATTTTGTTTTGTTTGTCCTTTACATTTCTTGACTGCTTGAAGATAATTTCGTTTTAAAAAACTAACTTCTTGTTTTTTTAATAAATATTCATTTTTAACTTGGACAAAATGATCCATTGCCGAACCAAGGGAAATAAAAGCTGCTAAGTCATATTTTGTTTTAATTCCTCGTTTACCAATTTTTGCTGCTTCCTTATATTTTGAATTTTTAAAAAACCGCATCTCTGTTCTTAGAGTAGTAATCTTTCCAGCATATAATGTTAGTTGACCATTAATGTCATCTCGATAAATTTTAATTTCGTCCTTATTTCCTTGACGTTTTAACTCCTGAATTTTAACACGATAGTTTTTATTAACTGCTCTAATTTGCTGTTGATATTTTTTAATTTGCTGTTGATATTTATCATATTCCGCTTTTCATTCTGAATGATGACGAATATTTCATCAACGTCGAATTCAAAAGATTGGCTTAAAATAAATAAATAATGCCGAAATGGCTGTCATATAAATAATAATACCAAAGATTAATTGCCCCATTTGTTTAGACATCTGAAAATCTGGTAATTGTGTGGCTTGTAAAGCTGCTGTTTTAATAATTCCTCATAATAACGCAATTGGTAAAATTGCAACTCCATTTGTAAAAGCAACTAACGCCAAGGCAATTGCATCAAATCCAACCACCGGTAAAGCATCAGTTGTAAATTGTAGGACAGTTGATTGGGTCATATAATATAACATTCCTAAAATACCCGCTAATCCCCCTGACAAAGCCATTGAAACAATCATATAAGCACGAACATTTGTTCCAGCATATAATGATGCATTTCTTGATTTTCCAACTGCTTTAATACGAAAGCCTAATACAGTATAATTCATAATAAAAATTACTGTTATTAACAATAGTATCGCAATAATAAACGGTATAATTCATGTTTGCCCATTTAACATTAAATTAAAATTAGGAGCAGTTGTCACAATATCAATTGTTGAATTATGATTTGAATTTCACATTCCATGTGCTGGATTCATAAACATTCATTTCATAACATATCAAACAATTCAATTTAACATAATTGTTGAAACTACTTCATGAATATTAAAATATGCTTTTAATGCTCCAACAATTGCTGCTAAAGCTGCTCCTGCTAGAATTGAGATAAATAAAGCACCAACAACACCAGCCCCCTGACTAATGTTTGGATTTTTTAAACCTAAAACAATCGTCATACTTCCTGCTAATAACATTTGTCCAGGAACTCCGATATTGAATAATCCTGCTTTAAAACCAACTGCAACAGCCAATCCTGCAACAATATAAATTGCTCAATATGTTAACGTTTGATCCTTTAATAATGGATGAAAAGCTAAACGAAAAACATAATTAAAAAATAACAACGGATTTGAAGCATTTGCACCAATAATAATAAAACTAAGAATGGCACCAGCAATAATTGCACAAACAGAGGCTTTAAAATAATTCATTTTTGTTTTAAATTCATTTGAACAAAAGAAAATTTTAGTTTTTTGTCTTAACAGTCAACCATAACTTTTAATTTGTTTTTGCATTAGTTTGTGCTCCTTTCTGTTGATATGTACCTGCCATCATTAATCCAATTTCTTCACGTTTAACTTTATTGCCAAGAACTTCGCCAGTTATCCGACCATTATGTAAAACAACAATTCGATCAGCTAAACTTATAATTTCTTCTAAATCATAAGAAACTAAAAGGACAGCTTTTCCTTGTTCTTTTTCTTCTAAAACCTTATTATGAATATATTCAATCGCTCCAACATCTAAACCACGGGTTGGCTGAACAACAACTAAAATATTGTGGTGTCGTGATAATTCCCGTCCAATAATTAATTTCTGCTGATTACCCCCAGATAATCCTCTCATCATTGCAAATCCAGAATTTGCTCCACGAACATCATATTTTGTTACAATTTGTTGCGCATATAATTGAATTGCGGCTTTATCTAATAAACCATAATTTGAAAATGGTTTTTGATTAATATTTTGCAGTACAACATTATCAATTACATTAAAATCTAAAATTAAACCATACTTATGGCGATCCTCCGGGATATGTGACATCCCATTCTGATAACGTTCATAAATACTTTTTTTTGTGACATTAATATCATTAAAAAGTATTTTCCCCAATGTTACTTTTTCTAATCCTGCTAAAGCATTAACCAACTCTGCTTGACCATTTCCTTCGACACCAGCAATTGCCACAATTTCACCGGCCTGAACAGTTAAATTAAAATCATCTAACGCCATTAAACGTGTTAAACCTTTTTTCTTTACTGATAAGTTTTCAATCTTTAATAATGTTTCATACCCAGGAGCTTTTCCCGCATTTTTAATAGGTACCAAATTTCGGCCGACCATTGCTTCTGCAATTTCTTTTTCATTTTTATCTTTAACAGAAAATGTTTCAATAACTTTCCCTCGGCGAATAACAGTTGCCCGATCAGCAATTTTTTTAACTTCATCTAATTTATGGGAAATAAAAATAATTGTTTTTCCATCATTTTTCAAGTCCAACATAATTTTTAATAATCCTTCAATCTCTTGTGGAGTTAAGACTGCTGTTGGTTCATCAAAAACTAAAATATCTGCCCCACGGTATAAAATTTTTAAGATCTCTACCCGCTGCTGCATTCCAACAGAAATGTTTGCAATATTTGAGCGAAAATCAACTTGTAAATTATATTTAATTGCAATCTGTGCAATGTCACGAGCCTCTTTTTGCCGCTCAAGAAATACTTTGCCAAATACTTTTTCATGCCCTAACGTAATATTATCTAAGACAGTAAAAATATCAATTAATTTAAAATGTTGGTGAACCATTCCAATTCCCAATTTATTTGCTTTAATTGGATCACTAATATACTCTGGTTTTCCATTAACAAGTATTTCACCTTTTGTTGGTTCATATAATCCAAATAAAATACTCATTAATGTTGATTTCCCAGCACCATTTTCCCCAATAAGGGCATGAATTTCCCCCTTTTTAACTTTTAAAGTAATATCATCATTTGCAATTAAATCCCCAAAAACTTTTGTAATATGATTCATTTCAATTGCATATTCACTATTATTTGTCATTATTTTTCCCTTTCTTTCCTACAACGCTGCTTCAATTGCATTTAAAATGTAATCTTTTAATTTATTGCTACTTTGGTAAGTATTTGCTAATGTACTTGAAAATACCTTAGCAGCAACCGGTGGTTGGTCTCCAATTCCCCGTGAATAAACATCTTGTAACACTTTAACAATTTTGTCAAAAACTGTATCTTTTGCTTCTTCATTTGTTTCATTATGAATAAAATTAACGGCATCTTTATTAACTGCTTTTGTTGCTTCAATACCAGTTCAAGTATGATGCTGAATTGATGATTGATCAGTATTAATTCAACATTCCTTAGTTGCTTTACTGTTATCCCATGTTTTAGTATCCGCTTGATACCCACATGTTGATAAATAAATATTCTTTAGTGCCTCGGAAGTTGAAGTTGAAATTTCTTTTAGAGCACTTGTTACAATAATATCACCATAAATTTTTGATTGTTCAGTATCAACTCCAATGACTTTTGTCGTTGATTTATTATATTTAATCCGATCAATGGTATCTTGTGTTTGTGGTCCAGCCACTGGAAAAATAATACTTGCCCCACGGGACAACAATTCGTCTGAAATATCTTTTCCATGGCCCGCCTCAAATGATTGTGAAAACCATGATTCATTTGCCTTAACAACATTTTGAACTTTTCCAATTGGTTGTAATGTAGTGACTTCTGAATTCATTTTTTGAACTTGTTTTAAAATATCACTTTTAATCTCAAATAATTTGGGAAAAGTATTATTATTAATAATTGTATTAAAAATATCAGCTGCCACAACAAAACCTCACATATAGTTCGAAACAGCCCCGGGATTATCCATTCCACCATAAGATGCAATTTTTAAACCACTCGGATACCGATCTTGATTAGCATTCAATCATAACGCAGTTGCAATTCCAGCAAAAAAACCAGAAGATTCAGCTTCATATGTTATTCCAATTATATTCGTCGCTAATGGTTTTGTTGCATCCATTTCCAAATGAATATTTTTACTACTTCCATCAATATAAATAATATTTTTTGTCACTGCTGCTGCTCAACCAATAGTATTGCCATGAACAAATCCTGGCAAAATTAAAGTTTTTGCTCCAGCAATATTTGCGGTGACATATGCCGATTTAAAATCCGAAGGAGTCTGACTTGCTGGTTCAAAATAACTAGCCCGTCAGTTACTTTTTTTCCAGTCTTCTGGTGGAGTTTTTGCTTCTTTTTGTGAAATAACATATTTGCTTGCTCCATCTCATGCTGATTCATTAAATGATGCATCGGTAATTGTACCTGCATCGGTAATGACCCAAATATCACTATCAAAAGTATATTTTTTGGCACATGCTACAAGAGAAATACTAGAAGTAGTTATTAAAGTTGCTGCAGTTAAAAAACTAAGCAATTTTTTCATGGTATTTTACCTCCTATTATATTTTTAATTATGTTTTAACAATTCAATATTCTCTTATGCATTATATTATCATTTTAAAGCCCCAACAATGCAATATATCATTGCTAATTTATTTTTAACACAATTCTTAAAGAAAGAAAAGAAAATAATTTTACTTTCTAAATAAAAAAAATTAAATTCAAATTAATTTGAATTTAATTTTCCAATAAATTTATTATTACTATTTTAGCTAAAAATAACTCTAAATTAAAAAATCTTATATTATTATAACTTAAATGTAGTTACTTTGTGGCTAAAAAATGACTTTACCAGTTAAATAAACTGCTTTTCTCAGTCCGGTTTCCAAAGCGACTGAGTTCTCTTTTATTAAGTTAGTCTAGTTAGTATTCATATCAAGGCGAATGCTAACAACATGATTTTGTAATTTAACTGGTAAAGCCATTAATGAAGGAAAGTACATACAAAACACCTCCTTTAATGTAGACATCTTAATTATCTACTATTAGTATTATATCATAAAAAATGGTAAGTTGCCATTCCCTGTGGTATAATATTATTCCAAAAATATTGTACTTTAAATTACCATAATAAAAACCTTAGTTCTTAACTAAGGTTTTTATTTACTATTCTTTTTACAAAATGGACAATTTGTTTCAAAAGGAATATCTTGTTTTGTATATTTTGAAATATTATGTAAATTAAGATGATTGTAATCAACTTGATGATTATTATTTATTATCATTTTGTCTTGCTCTGCCACAGGATTTTTTGCCCGATAATAATTTCCTAAACCATATGGAACATCATTGGCACTAGCAGCACCATATGTATTTGAATATCCTTTTTGATTATATAAATTATAACGTGTTGATGATAAATTCAGATTATCAATCTGTGGATAAAGCTGATCAATTGGCACTACGCCATGATAATTAACTTCTTTTTTTACTTTAACATCTGCATTTTTTTTTGCAAAATCTGTTGATTTTGTTTCTAGCGTTTCTACTTTCAAAGTTAAAGTATTCAGATGCTTTTGTACTTCGCCCAATGTCTTAGTATGTGCTGATTGCAAATCAATTGAGTTTTTAATTAATTCTTCTAACTTCACAAAACGACATTCAAGATTACTATCAACTTTAGGCTGACTTGAAGTTAATGACTGTTTTGATTCTAATTTTGCTGCTACCGGTGGTGCTACAACAGGTGCTACTTCTTGTTCATCATCATAACGAATTTCTTCATCATCAAGATTCGAAAAATCACCCTGCATTATTTTGTTATCTAATTCATCTAAACTATATGATATTCCATCATCTAGAATAGGTTTAATTTCTGATGGCGACGATTTAATTGGTGCGCTTACAACAACATCATCTAAAATCTGACCGCCTGTATTATCTTGCTTATTATCTGTCAATGCCGTAATATTTAATTCTGATTTATTTCTTAACGGCGTTGATGTTGAGAAATCTTCGCGTTTGCTGTTTTCAATATTTGCATTAGAGCTTGTGATTGCTTCATCAACTAATAACGTTTTGTCTATCCCAATCGAAAACTCTGATTCATCTGATAAGATTTCATTATCGTTAGTTAATTCTCTAGTTTCTGAAATTGGTTCAGGCGATTCATTATTTTCAATTATCATTGTATCGATATTATCAATCTTATCATCCGCTAAATTTAAATCATCATTAGCATTAAGAGTAACATCGTCTAATCGCTCTAATTCAGCGAATGCATAACTATGATCTTCGTTAACATCAGGCAAAGTTTCTTCTCGTTGATTATCTGATGACTGAATTTCTGGTAATAGTTCTCCTCCTAATTTAGCAATATTATAATCCACTGGATTAAAAATAACATTATAAGGATCACTATTTTGTGAAATTGGTTCTGTAATTGTTGTCCCAAGAATAATTGGTTCAGTTTCATCGTGTTCTGTTGAAATAGAAGCATCATTAATAATATTAATTGTTGCTTGCGAATTATTACCAAATATTTCAGTAACATACATAATTTTTAATTGCTGATCAGGTCCTAATTTTAACTTTTCTGCTAAATTATTTGCCTCTTTCACAATTAAATTATAAATTTTAGTTTTCTTTTTAATTGATTTTGTCGGCAGATTACTTTGCGTAACTTCTTCTTCAATTAATGTTTTAATGTTAAGAGCTTGTTGATGCATTTCATTTCATTTAATATAAAGTTTTTTTTCTTTTTCTTTTAGCACACTTGTATCAATTATCGAGGAAGAATTTAATTCTTCATTTAAATCATTAGGTTTTTTAAGCACTACGGTTTGATCCATAAAAAAGTCAGCGTTTGCATTAGCTGCATAATAAGAATTATACTCAGTTTCTTTAAATGAAGAACTAAGATCATCATTCTCTAACTTATTTGCTTCACTGGTACCATTTATCCCTGCTAAAACAGATGATTCTTCAACATTTATTACTTTTGTTTTTGAATCGTTAGCAGTATTTGTTGGCAATGGTGGTTTTGTCAAATCATTAGCTTCTTTTACCTCTAAATTAGAAGAGCTATCTATTGTGTTTGACATGTCATTAATTAAATTTGCTAATTCATTTTCATTAACATCATTTTTATCGGCATTAAATAAATTTTTTAATTCATTTGATGAAAAGATTGAATTTGATTCTTGCGTAGTTGTTTTATTACCAACCACGCTTACGTAATCATTGTCTTTGAAATTTTTTTCGGTATCTTCGATCCCTGCGGTAGTCCCGTCAACTGCCATAGTTGCGCTTCCATGATACTTTCCCTCTTTACTTACCTCTCTCTCAAGTTGTTTTTCTTGATGGTAAATAACAATCATATTTCGTTCTTCAGCAAAATTTTGTAACGCTTCAACATCAAATAATGATGCCTCAATAAATAATAAACCAATAAAAATAAATGCGGCAAAAATTAAAATAGCTACTTTCCCATATACTAATGAAGCAATGATTAATGTAACAAAAATCATTTTAATATATGGTTTTGGAATTCGTTGTCCCTTTTTAAGTCGATTGATTTGAAATGATACTAATATAATTGCTACTAAAGCAACAAAGATTGATAATGCGATAATAGTATATCCTCACCCATCGCCAGTTAGACGGTTTAAAATTTGTTCTTGTTTAAAAATTGATGTTTGAAAAATATCATTTATTGAGTTTAAAATTGTTGGAAGCGCAACTTGTTGAATTACCAAGAGATTTAATATTGTGGCAAAAATTTGAACTAGTGCGCCAATTATGATTAGGACTCATCCTAAAGCTACTAAAAATGTAAACATATTAAATTTATCCTCCTCTATTTACTTTCCGCCACGCATAGCTCAATAATCAAAGCCAATTGTTTCTTCATCATCTTCTTCAACGGGGGCAGAATTTTGTGCTGCTTGATAAGATCCCTCATCTATGTTTGCCGTTGTTTTTTCAACAGCGTTAGTATCTTTATCATCGTTGATAATATAACATTTGTTAAAAACACTAATTTCATGTTTTATTAATTGTTCTGTTAAAATGTTGCCATAAATTTGTTTAACATAAGTTTCAATTAAAACGGGGTTTAATCCAACAATAAACTTAAATTGTACAATTCCTTTAAAAATAGCTTGTACCAAACTAAAGACCGTTTTAAACTTCGCATATCCAACTAAGTCAATATTATTGAAGATTATTACAATATTATCTTTAATATCATATGCTCGTAAAATTTCTTCAAATTCTTTTTTAATATACTCTAATGGATCGTCAAATTCTAATTCATTAATAATTACAATAGAATTTGAATCATTAGGTTGTTCTGACAAATCATTGTTTTTTAAAGTTCTTGCAAATAATTTAGCACGATCTCATAAAACTTTTTTATCTTCCAAACTAACTTTAGGTAACCCTTTAATAATTTTCTTCAGTAAGAATAAAAATGGTGAAGCATATAATTCAATTCGCAACAAATCAAGATTAACAAGTGACATTGAAAAAAATGAACTAACAATTTCAGACATTGAATCTTGATGTTGATTATCAACTATTGTCAAGAAAAATTGCATCTCATTGCCCTTTTCTTTAAATGTTTTTATTAAATCACGAGCAATTTCATAATTTGATAATACCATGCCATCAATCTTGCTCAGCATTTCTTTATTTACTGTTTTTTTGATTTCATAATCATTATTTTCCAGTGAACCCAATGCTGAAGTTTCGTTATTATTAATAACTTTTGTTGAATTTGTTTTATTATTACTATTTTTTAAATTATTCGAGTTTGTCTCATCTGTATTTAATTTTAAATTTTTCATTCGTTCGAATGGATTGATGTACATGTTTAGCCCTCCTGCATCATTTCTCCATAGTTAAATTATATCATACTTATTAAAAAAAATTATAAAAAAAATTGCATTTTATACTGCAATTTGGTATGATATTATCCTTTTATAAATTAATCTTTTTCTTTTAGATCAGCTAATTCCTTTTCCAATCGTTTAATTTTATCTTCTTTTGATTCCTTATTTTTATCATCATCTTTTTTTCGATAATCATCAAATACTTTCCTTGTCCCATCTTTAATATTGTCCCTATTCATAAATAAGAAATGCCCCATAAAATAACCAGTTACTCAAATTCCTAATAATAAAACAGTAAATAAAAATGCCAAGGTGTATATTTTTTGATTAATTACAAATAAAACAGTAAAAACAACAGTTAAAATAATTAAAATAATTAAAATAACAATATTAACAATCTTATATCATAATCACTTTTTTTGTTTTGATTCTTTTATCATTATTTACCTCTTATCTAATAAATTCTTTTGTTAAAGAATTATAAATTTTTGATGGAAGATTATCTAAATATCCATTATTAACAATAATATCAACATCAAATTTTTTTAACTCATCAAATTCTCTGGCATAATTTTGGCCACTAATATTAACACTTGTCCCATAAATTGGCCCTACTTTTTTAATAATTTTTCGTAATCATTTTGATTTGGTAATTCGAAGCCCAATTGTGTTATCATTAGTAATATTATACTGACTATTAATATCTTTCTTTATTTTTCCTATTATAGTAATAGTTTCATTTTTCTTAAAAAGTTGTAGATCTTCCCGTGTTAATTCAATGAATTTTTTTGCCATTCGGACAGAATTTACAATTACTGACAAATACATTCTTTCTGATCGGCCTTTAACTTTAAAAATTCTATCCTTTGCTTTTTGTGAACTAATAATACATGTCATTCCATAAATTGTGTCAGTTGGAATTATAATAACATTTTCTGCCAAATAACCAGCAATAATTGCTTTGTAATCTTTTGTTGTATATATTTTCATTTTTTAATTAACCTCCTCATTTTATGAGTTTTTAGAAATTATTCCAATTTGTTTTTTAAGATTATTATTACTTTTAATTTTTGAAATATGTGAAATAGCAATAATTGATAACACACTAATAAAAAAGGATAATAAAATTCCGCTGGCAATTAGTTCACTTCCTTGCAATCAAAAATAATTTAATTTTGTTGTTCCAAATATTGGTTTCATAACTGTCTCTTTAAAAGAGTCATTTTGACTATTTCAATAATCTACTGCTTGTGCCATTTGATATTGTGAAATCAAAAACATTATCAGCGATGCTCCAGTTACAACCAAAAAACTAATGTAAAAACTAATAAATCCCTTTTTTGTTAAATTTGGTCTTTTAAGCATTACAAAAGTAAACGCAAACAACATGGAAATAATTAAAGATGAAAAAATAATTGGAGCAACATTAATAAAAAACGCGGACCCTGGCATTTTACTAGTCATATTAAAGTAATCAATATTCGGCTGATCTAAAACAGTACTTGTTCCAGGAATAATAATATTAATTGTTAATTCTGGATATAAATATGAATACAAAATAAATCGATTTGCCTCAGTAAAATTACTACCTATAAGAATCGTATAAACTAATTGGGGCATAAAAACAATACTTGAAAAAAAGATAACTCATAATGAAATATTAAATTCATTGGGAATTAAAAATAAACTAATAACTTTTTTAATAGCACTTTGATTAAAAGTATCTTTTAAAACAACTAACTCTTCTTTTTTGTCCAAATTAACATTCGTATTTAATAGTCATTCTAATTTAAAACCAACTTTTAACATAATAAGAATAACAAAAATCATTTGTAAGCCAGTAATTCATCAAATTGCATTAATACCAATTCATGTGAATGGATACGGATTTTTAGTTCCAACTCCTGTTGCTAAATTAATTAACGCTTGAATAATTGCATCACGATTTTGTATTCCTGGCTTAATCATATTCTTAATATTCTCAATATAATCCGGGCCAGTATATCCTCCTTTTAAAGAACGGCATCATTCTGTAAATAAATCATAATAATATTCGGCAAATGAAAATAATAAACATGTCATAAAGATAAAAGAAGTAATACTAATTGTTCCAATTAATAACATTCGATTATTAAAATTAATTGTTCGTTTTTGATAATAAATATAAAAAACAGTACTAATGATGGCCCCTGCTAAAGTTGCTAATGCAATATATGGTAAGCCAAAAATTAAAAATCGATTTGGCAAGTTCGAAGCTGTGAATGTTTCTAACACATTTTTGGGTGTTGTTTCAATAAAAGTAAAAAAATTCTTTAAAATATTATCACTATGTGAGACAACAATGAAGACAAAATATGGCATCATAATAAATAAAACTACTAAAAATGCAATACTAATAATACGAATTCTTTTAATTCTTTTAATTTTATCATCCATAATTTCACCTCACACCAAAGTACTTATTATTTTACTACAAAATATTAACAAATAACATTCGTCATTTTTTATTTATATCTTTTCTAAAAAAATATTTTTGATCTGGGAAGTATTCTTTAACTAATTTTTCTAAAGCTTTTTTTTGATCATAACCATGTTCAAAACATAAGAAACCATTTTTATTAACAACTTTATGTCAATTTTTGAAAATCTGACGATAAAAATACAATCCATCATCATCACCAAATAAAGCAACATGTGGTTCATAATTTTTAACACGGTAACTAATTTCTTGGTTCTTTGGAATGTACGGTGGGTTACATACTAAAAAATCAGTTTTAATTTTGTTTTTAATAAAGGGTTCTAACATATCACCTTTTAACAATTGAACATTACGACATTTTAATTGTTTAATATTTCTTTTAGCAACATTTAATGCGAGTTGTGAAATATCACTAGCATAAATTTTTAACTGCGGATTTTCTAACCCCAAACTAATAGCAATTGCCCCGCTACCAGTTCCAACATCAATTAAAGTTAATGGTTTATTTTCTGCGGTAAGTATATTATCAATCAAAAAAATAATATTATCAACTAATTCTTCTGTTTCATACCGCGGAATCAAAACATTATTGTCAACATAAAAATCATAACCATAAAAACTCTGTCGATTAGTAATATGTTGGATTGGTTTACCATTTTGATATTCCGTTAATTTTTGTCAGTACTCATCAAGGTTAAATTTAATTCTTTCATTTTGAACAGCATATAATTTTGCTAAAGATATTTTCATAAAGAAAGCGATTAAAATCTTAACATCTGCAAGATAATTAATAATATTAGATTCTTTGAGATAATCTTCTGATTTTTTAATTAATTCGTTAACTGTCATTAGTTCCCTTCCATTTTTAATCTCTGTTCTTCATTGATTAAAGCTGTAATAATTTCATCTAGATTACCCTCCATAATCTGATCTAACTTTTGCAGAGTTAAATTAATGCGATGGTCAGTAACACGGTTTTGTGGATAATTATATGTTCGAATCTTTTCACTTCGATCACCAGTCCCAACAGCATCTTTTCGTAATGTTCCTCGCTCTTCATTAATTTTGCGTTGTTGCTCTTCATATAATTTACTACGTAAATGTTGCATTGCTAATGCTTTATTATCATGCTGACTACGACCATCTTGTGACGTCACTACAACTCCCGTTGGTAAATGCGTAATACGGACTGCTGAATCAGTTGTATTAACATGTTGACCCCCCGCTCCTGAAGCACGATATGTATCAATTTTCAAATCAACTGTTTTAATTTCAAAATCAACTTCTTTAATTTCTGGTAAAACTGCAACAGTCGCTGTTGAAGTATGAACCCGACCTTTACTCTCTGTTTTTGGAATTCGTTGTACCCGATGTGCCCCTGATTCAAACTTCATTTTTGAATAAACAGAATCACCTTTAACCATAAAGGAAATTGTTGAAAAACCACCAGCTTCTGATTCATTTTCCTCAATTAATTCAATTTTTCATTTTTGTTGTTCCGCATACTTTAAATACATTCGATATAAATCACCAGCAAAAATATTTCCTTCATCACCACCAGCAGCACCACGAATTTCAAAAATTACATTTTTTTCATCATTAGGATCTTTCGGCAATAACATTACTTTTAAATCCGCTGCAATCTGTTCTTTTCTAATTTCTGAAGTTTTTATTTCTTCTTTCGCTAATTCAATTAACTCTTCATCTTTTTCATTTTCCAAAATTGCTTTTGCTTCATTAATATTATTTAAAACATTTTTATAATTTAAATACAATGCAACAGTATCTTGTAATTGTGATTGCTCTTTCGCCAAGTTAGTTAAATTTTTCACATCATTAACTATTTCCGGTTTTGTTAATTCTTCAGCAATTATATTTCATCGCTTTAACATTGCTTCTAACCGCTCTATTGTCTTCTGGTTCATTTTCCCACCTCTATTCAAATCTCTAATAATTATAATATATTTTAAATCATCATCCTTAATGATGTATTTACTGATTTAAAATTATTTCCTGGAATTTTGGTAATCTTCTTAACTGATCAAGTAAAACTAATCGATATTCACAGCTAACAAAAGTTTTCTTAACAGGATGTTTACTAATAAGCTTTTGACTAATTTTAAAAACATAACCATTTACAATTACATTGTCATTTTCCTTAGCCATTAAATCTTCAATAATTGTAATCTTAGAATTCATTGGTAAATTTTCAACAAAGTGTCCTTTTACCTTGATAACTGTTTTTGGTTTAGTATTTGTAATAAAATATGCTTCGGCATTTAATCCTGTTTTTGTTAACATTTTTGTCCCTCCTCAAGTTAATATACTACCTCATGACAATGACGACAACGCGCCTCATATTTATCCTTTTCACCAATTAAAACAATTGGATCATTATAATTAGCTGGTTTCCCATTAATTAAACGTTGTGTACGATTAGCTAAATTGCCACATTTAACACAAATTGCATGTAATTTTTTAACTTCTTCCGCTCGGACCATTAATTGTTCAACATTTAAAAATGCTTCCCCACGAAAATCTTTGTCTAAACCATTAACAATCACAATAATTCCTTTATCCGCTAATTCATCCGCAACTTTAACAATGTTATTATCAAAAAACTGAATTTCATCGATTCCAATTACATTTGCCGTCTTTTTAACTTTAACTAATAACTCAGCAGAATCTTTCACTGGAATTGCTTCAACTGCATTTTGAGTATGACTAACAACCTTATTCTCACAATAACGATTATCAATTGCTGGTTTAAAAACTTGAATTTCAAATTTTGCATAACTTAAACGAACTAACCGACGAATAAATTCCTCCGTTTTTCCCGCAAACATGCAACCAGTAATTACTTCAATTCATCCCATTTTTGCATTACTATTTAAAAAATACATTATTGGCCTCCCACATACTTAACATTATTCTTAATTAAAAGACTTAAATCCCCTAGAATTTTTTCAGTATCTTTTCACTCATAAATTTTAGCCCCACTTGCTAACTGATGACCACCACCATTATATTTTTCAGCAACACCATTAATAATATAACTATTACTACGAATACTTATATTAATATAGCCCTCTTCTTTATTTTCAATTAACAACATTCAAATTTTAAATTCTTTAACATTACTCATAATGTTAACCCATGGTTTAACCGTTTGATAATCCATTTGATGTTCTTTTAGCATCTCGTCTGTAATTTTGACATAGCTAATATGATTATCATAAATCATTACTTGGGATAATAAATACCTTTTGAAACAAACATTTTTTCATGATTCTTCATATAAATTTTTATAAATACTTTGTAAATCAAATCCTTTTGCGACTAGTTGTCCAGCTAACATCAAAGTTTCACCACAAGTTTTATTATACATAAAACGATTAGAATCAGTTACAATTCCTGTAAAAATTAATCGTGCTGCTACTGAAGAAACTTCTAATTTTGACGTTAAAACTAAATCAGCAATCATTTCACTAGCCGCAATTTTCTTTTCATCAATTCATTGAAAATCCCCATACGGTGTCATATTAGGATGATGATCAATCTTAATAATTTCCTTTGCTTCTTGTCAATATTTACTATCAATACGTTCAATATTAGCCGTATCTGTCACAATCACTAAAGCGTCCTGATAATCCTCTTGTTTAACAAGATCAGGGGTTGCTAAAAAAGCCAAATATTTACTTGGTTCACCATCAACTAATACTTTTTTAGTTGGAAAATTATCCTTAATAAATTGGGCCAACCCAAATGCTGAACCATATGCATCACCATCTGGTGAAATATGACGTAAACAAATAATGGTGCTATACTCTTTAATTTTTTGTAAAATTGTTTCTTTTGTAGCTTGCATTTAACATTTCCTCACTTTAAATATTAACAACTAAATTATTGTTAATTTTATCATAAATTAGTAAGGCATGTTGGTCAAAATATAGTGTTGTCATTTTTTTCAAATTTAGCTCTTTTTCTGGGACCAAAACTTTTAAAACTACTTTGTTATTAGTTTCAAAGAAACAAACAATTGACTTTACAATTTTTCTAATTGTTTTAATATGCCCCTTATAAAACAAATTTAATTCTTTATTAAAATATTTTGTTTTTTCAAAGGAAATTAAGTTTGGATTAATAGCTAAGTAATATTCCTTTTGATCAATTAATTTAATTTCTTTTGATAACTTAATTGCAACATCCTCATTTGCTAACATATTGTCTTTTTCAAAATACTGCATTGTAAAAATATTTTCTGAACTGCTGTACATCATTTCATATAAATTCATTGTGTCAGGGAACAATTCAGCATGTTTTTTTGTCATTAATTTATAATTATTATTTTCATCAAAAAATAATAACTGCGTAACATAATTTTTAATATTTTCAATATTTCTTGTTAAAACTAAAAAAGTTATTTGTGGATTATAATTTTTTAAAGTAAGTAAAATCTCATTTAATTCAATTGCTTCATTATGTGTTAAATTATCAAATGTATTATGCAAAATAATTAATTCTTTATTTGTTAAGATTGCATTAATTAATCTAATTTTGGTATGATCAAAACTACTTAAATTTTTTGTAATTTTAAATCAATTCATTTTAATATTTAAATCGCTCATTAATTCTTTTACTTGTTCAAATGCTTGATTATAAACTGATACAATTCTATCATTTGCAACTGCAATAGCAATTGAATTGTCTTCTTCACGTTCTACTAGCCTATTATTTAATAGTGCCAAATGATATTTATGAAAATACTCTAAAACTTTTCCTTTAATAATTGTCGCTTCATCTGGTAATAAATTAGCAATTAATTGTTCCTGCTTTTGATTATAATTAAACCATTGATCTTCTGTTATTTTTAATCAAGTAATAACATTCTCGGAATTACTTTTATGAAAAAATCCTTTGACAATACTTTTTTGCTCATCATCTCGCATTACAGTATTAAAAACATTAATCCGATATTTCTTTAAAGCTTTTCGTGCTTTAATTAATTGATATCGTTCATAAAGGATTTCCGCCTGTAAAATCTTTAAATACTTTTCACAAACAAGTTTTGCACCAATAAAACCAAAAATTTTATTCTTAATTTTTCTTTTTTTGGCAATTTCACAACAATCACACAAATAATCTAATTCTGAAATATAATAAATTTTATCTCATAAAGCTTGCAAAAACGCAAGATAACCTTCATAAACACGAATTTCTTCTTTCTTATAAAAATAAGTATGCAAACTTTGAATTAAAATTGAATTATTATCCTCATCTAAAATTTTATTAATTTCTTTCTTATGAAACTCACTAATTTGTGTCAAGTAAGTTTCAATTCATTCTTCTTTAATTCGAATTGAATTATGAAAATATTCATTAATAATTTTATCTGTTTTTAATATTAAATCTTTTTTATTTAAATCATTGCCGATAAAAACTAATTTTTTATAATGATATTTATTTTTAAAATATTTTAATGAACTATCATGTAAGAATTTTGGTGTTTTTAAAATATGATAAGCTAAACGCAACTTAGTTGGTAAAAAACCTAATTGTAATGTCCCTGGTGAAACATAACCAATTTTTCTTTCTTTTGGGAGTAACGCCGTTATATTTTGATTATTCAAATAAATTTTTCCAGTTCGTGGTTTCTTTTTTCCTAATAGAAGTTTCAGAAAATATAACTGTGAAAATTTATTTTCAAAATAAGTTCCTAAAAACTCTTGACTATTAACATCAAAATTTAAATCAGTAAAAATATTTTTTTTATACCGTTTATATTTTAAATTACTAATTTTTAGTCCCATCAAAAACACCACTCTTCTTATTGTTTTTATTATACCGAAATAAAAACAATAAAAAACACTTATTTTTAAGTTAATAGCAATTTTATTAACTCCATAGTGTTTCATATAAATTACATAATTTTGTATCTAATTGCTACCCCTAAATTTAATTTTGGTAGATAACCCAAACCTTCAATATTTAATGTTAAATTGAATATCGTATTAATTTTTACTAAACTATTAGCAGGCTCATTTAAGGCTTTAATGTCCTCACCCTTTGGTGGCGTAATCTTTTTAATATTAATTTTTTTATCAAGTCCTGGATTATTATTAATAAATTTAGTAATAAAACTCTTTGCCTTTTCTTCTAAATAATTTACATTTGCAATATTATTTAAATTATTGAAATCTAATTTATTTTTATCAATTTCAATATTATTTTGGGCAATATATTCATTATATTTTTCTACTATAAATTTATTTAATTCATCATTTTCATTTGGAATAATCGGAATTTTAAAAGTTATTTTCTGCTCCACATTCATGTCAATAAATTTCATTTTTCATACACCCCCCCACTGATCATTTTTCCTTTATTTTCAAACATTTTACACTTAAAGTAACACTAACCATCTGATCTTTATCAAGTGATAACTCTCGGTCACTAACAATTTTAAAAGTTGCAGCAAATGGATATTCCAAATACATTCTAAAATCATTAATTGTTGTTAAATCTTTTTCGAGTCCTAATGGTGCAATTTTACGTTGTGGTATATTTAAAAAGAGCGTGCGTAACTGGTCACTGATTGGATTAAAAAAATAATTTTGGCTTCCTTCTTCTTTATTAATACCAAAAGATGGATAAATATCTCCTTGCGTAATTGTGAAATTACTTGGCAGTGACGGTAATTCGTCTTCTATTATTTTTTTGTTTTCCTCCCTTACCATTTTACAATTGACTAAACTTATTGTTGGTGTGATGGCTACGGATAAAACTAATAAATTAGCTAATATTTTTTTCATTATAAAAACCTCTTTCTTTAAAAAGGGTAAATAGGATTATTACTAAATTTATAAAATTAAATATTAGTTAAAATAAAATCAAATAATTGGTTTTGTTCTCAGACATCCCGAAAAACCAAGCCATCGATTCCAACTGAACAATAATTTAGTGGGGTAGTATTAAATTTACAAAATGGGTGAGTACTTGAATAAATTGCCCAATAATTTTTAGCAAAATCTGTTGTAACATCCCCCACTCTGATTAATAAACGTCCAAAAGTTGTGTCATTAAGACCAAAAGTATCTGTATCTGTGCCTAACATGTCCCCTAAACTAACTAATGAATTAGAAAAAGTAACTGTATCAATAACCTTGCCAGTTGTATTTTTTACTGTAATTTTAACACTATTAATTTTATACCCATTCGAACTATTTTGTAGTACTTGCTTAGTAGTCGATAAATCTATTTGTTACAATGCAATATTTGCTGTAGTTGTTGCCCCAACCGTTAAACTTGTTAATACCGTCAATATATTTTTAAACATTCTTTTATCCTCCTTTTGTGTTTTGTATTTATATTTTTATTTTATTTGAAAAATAAATTAATCCTATTTACCTAGTAGGACTCTTATTAAATTTACAAGGTCGGTATACTGGCTTAACTTCACCCTACTAATTAACCCTTCCCAAATATTTTATTCAGTGGTTTGTTAACATTCGTCAGTTTTACAGTTGCTAGGACAGCTTAAGACTCACACTTAATTCCCTTTAATACCTTCTAAACTTTTAAAGTAGTCTACTTTTATTATAACGAAAAAACAAACTGTACCAAAATTATTTTCAAAAAAAATCTTTATCTATAAAAGATAAAGATTTTTCCCGCATTATTCTGCTTTTTGATTATCAGATTTTGGTTTTGCGGTTTTTTTGTTAAGTTCTTTTTGTACTTTTGATGCTTCTTCTATTTGCTTTACTAATTCTTCTTTTTTATTAAATTTAGATTTAAAGCGTTCAACCCGTCCGGCGGCATTAGCAAATTGCTGATTACCAGTATAGAACGGATGGCATGAAGAACAAGTATCAACTTTTAATTCTTCCCCTTTAGTAGAACCACTCATATGTTCTGTTCCACAAGTTGTACACATAATCTTAGTATCAAAATATTTTGGATGGATTCCTTCTCTTGCCATATAATTCACCTCTCTTTTAATAATATGCCTGCATATTATTTACACGTTAATAATGATAACACATATTATAAATAAAAACAAAAATTATTTAATAATCTTTGCAAATTCATTAAAATCAATTCGAATCCGAGGTAAAGTTGTTTGTTCATCTTTTTCATCATAATATCCTAATGCTAACACTAATATTGAATGTAATCTTTCTTCGTCAAAATCACAATGTTCTGATAATAATTCATTACATTTCTCGGCATTAAAACCGCCCATAATTGTCGACCCAATTTTTAAATCAGCCGCTTGTAACGTAATAAAACTAGTTACAATATGTGCTTGTTCAGATACAAATGCAAATAAATTTTCTTTTTGGGCTAAAAAAGTTTGATACTTTTCAAGTGTATTTTTTAATATATCTGGTTCAACAATATTTCGTTCTAAACGTTTTTTTAAAAATTCTGTCGAAGTTAAATATTCTGGATTAATACCAACAACAACCATAACACAACTAGCATTTTTAACTTTTTCCTGATTTAGACCATACATTACCTCTTCAGCAAATTTAGTTTTTAATTCTTTATTAATAATATTAACAACATTGGTAACTTCTAATCCTAATGAACAAGGAGCTAAACGCCCTGCTTCAATAATAGTTGATAAATCATTATCTTTGATAGTTTTGGTACTATCATATTTTTTAATTGTTTTTCGCCAATTAATAGCATTCTTTACTGTCATTTAATAATTGTTCTCCTTTAGGTTTTATTCTTCATTAATCTTTGCTAAAACAACATTTAATACATCAACGCTTTTAGAAAATGGTGGCGAATAAGGTAAATCCAAATATTCAATTTCATTAATTTTAGTTTTTGTTCAAATCAATGGAATTAAAGCATTAATTCTTAAACTAGCTTTATTATAGCCAAAGATTTGTGCTCCCACAATAATTTTTGCGTTTTGATCATAAATAACCTTAATTGTAACTGGTTTAGCATCAGCAACATAATTAGTATGGTCAGTTCCAGTAATTATTACTTCTTTAACATTAAATCCATTATTAACTGCTTGTTCTTTAGTATATCCTGTTCGAGCAATTTCACTATTAAAAACTTGGATAATTGCCGTACCGATTGCTCCTGGAAAACTGTCTTTTTTCCCTGCTAAAATATTGCCTAAAACTTTACCATTTTTTGCAGCAACAGTTGCTAACGAAATATAATTTAACCTATTATCAATTATATTTTTTGTCATAACACAATCACCAACAGCATAAACATCTTTAATATTAGTTTCAAACTGATCATTAACTAAAATGGCACCAAACTCATTCATTTTTAAGTCTGTTGTTTTTAAAAAAGCCGTATTTGGAGTAACCCCAATTCCAACTAAAACTAAATCTGTTGAAATTTCTTCGCCAGATAATAATTTAATTTTTGTTACTTTATTATTTATAACAATAAATTCAGCTACTTTGGCATTTGTTTTAATTTTAATACCTTTTTTTTCTAAATCTGCTACCAATAATTGTGCAATCTCTTCATCAATTAATTTTCGTGAAACTCATTTATCAGCTTCGATTAATGTCACATTTTTCCCTGCTAAGCCAAAACTTTCACAAAATTCTAGACCAATAAAGCCACCGCCAATAATTGTAACATTCTGAATTGTTTTTAAACTATCACGAAGAGCAATTGCTGCTTCCAAAGTTGTTCCTGTAAAAACATTTGTTGCTGTTTCACCTGGCAAATTTAATTGGCGTGGTATTGCTCCAACACTAATGATTAATTTATCATACGTGTCAGTAAATTCTTGTTTTGTTTCCAAATTAATGCCATAAATTGTTTTTGCTTTAAAATCAGCTTTTGTTATTTCACATGCGGTTTTTACAAAAATTTGATTGTCTTGAAATTGAGCAGCAGTTCGGGCAATCATACTTTCTGGATTATCAAAATGTTTTCCAACATAATAAGGAATCCCACAACTACCTAAAGATGGATATTTTAATTTCTGATAAGCAATAATTTCAATTTCATCTTTTAAAATGCGTTTTAATTTGCTAACTGCTGTCATTCCAGCTGTTGAACCACCAATTACAATTACTTTCATTATTTTTTCCCCTTCTTTCTAATTTATTAAAACAACTATAACCTCGTATTTTAAAATAAAATAAAAACCTTTATTCTTGTTTTGACTCTTTTTTTCTTTTTTGTTTTCGCCGTGAACGTCGTCAATTAAAGAAAATTAAATCTTCATTTTCTAAGGAATTGGTTAACTGCGCTGCAATTGTTGTCGCTTGTACTCCTCCGGCAACATTTACTGCTGTTCGTCCCATATCAAATAAACCATCTAACGCTCCAATAATTGCATAAACTGGAACATACAAAGTACCTAAACCAAGTCCTCCTAACACGCCAGCTGTCACCACACTTGCCGTTCCTGGCACACCAGCAATCCCTAATGATGCCACAACAACAACAATTAATGCAATAAAGAAATTACCAACAGTTAAATCAAATAAACCTGCTGTCGCAATAAACGATACAATAATTCCTGCTTGGACCCCAGCACAGGCAGTTAATCCCATTGTTGTTGTTAGTGGTGCTGAAATTCCAACTAAATTTTCTTTTACTTTTATATCATCTTTTAAAACCTCTATCACTAAAGGCAAGGTTGCATTTGATGATTGTGTCGTAAATCCTTGAATTACCGGTTTAATTGCAAATTTTCATCATTTAAAGGTTTTAATTCCTGATAATGTTAATAATAATGAATGTCAAAGTAAAGCAACTACTAAACATAAGTATCCAACCCCAATGACAATTCCAATTTGTGCTAAATATCCAATTGGCCGTGAAATAATTGAATAAGTAATCATTGCCATTACAGCATAAGGCATCAATTTAATAATGAACATTAAGCATGACATTATAACTGTTCACCAACGGTCAAAACCATCACGAATTTTTTGCATATCTTCGGGATGTCTCTTTGATGATTTTTTGATAGCCAAACCAATCAAACCGGCAACAGCCATTACTGGAATAATTCCTCCATAAAAGAATGGAGCAACAAAATTTGAAGGAACATAATCTCAAATAATTTCTGGTAATGGTTTAGAAGCATCTTTACCATACTCCCCACTACCTGAAATTGTAAAACCATGTCCAATGTTAAAAGCAATTCCAATAAATAACGTAATTATAAACATTACGGCAACATTTAATAATAAGATTGCCACCGTAATAATTGTTCCTGTTTTTGTTGCGGCATCTTTTTTCGGTTTTGATATTGCACGAACAATTGCCAAAAAAACAACTGGAACTGTCATCAATAAAATTGCATTTAAAAAGATCATTCTAAATAAGTTAACTCAAATTGAAAATTCTTGAACTCATAAAACATAAATATCATTTGGGATTGTCGGTTTTTCTGAACCTGGTTTTGAATCTGGGTTCGGAATATTTGGATTAATCATTGACGCTGATGGATCAACAGTATTATACGGAAAGCCATTAATTACTTGGACAATAATTCCAAAAATCAAACCAAAAGCCAAACCTAATAAAACTCGAAAAATAAATCGCATTCTTGTTTTTTTAATTCAAAATCATAATAAGAACATAATTCCAAAGAAAAGTAAAATACTAACAAATGATTGCCACGTTGAAATTGATAAAAAATTATGTAGCGGATCACTATTATCTGAACTATATAATAAACTTAAACGCATTTGGGCACTCACTTTCTTGGCATAAAATAGTATCTAAATAATAACATAAAATAATAAATAATATATTTTAATAAATAATATAAAGCAATATTATGAATACCCTAACAATTATTTAGACTATTGTTTTATTTTCTTTTTTATTTTATTTGCTGATACTTGTCCTAATACTTCTGCTTTTACTAAAATTTGTTCCTCTAATGTTAACTGGTTTAGGGTATTAATATTTTTGTCATATTTTTTAATATTATCAATATTATTCATTGCTTGAAAAATTAATTTTATTCTAGTTGTACCATATTTCATTTTTAAAAAACGATAATAAGTTGCTACTACTCCAATTGTAACAAAAATGATAACTCAAATAAATAAGATACCCATATTTTTAACAATTTCAGTTTGATATTGACCAATTCCAATACTTGTTGGAGAAGATAAACCATATATTATTGTGCCAATGTTATGCAAACCATAACGGAATGGGGCAACATATGATAAAATATCAAAAAATTTATTTTGCATAAATGACGGGAAAGTTCCTCAACCAGATGATAAATTAATGATTAGATACACAACAACAATAAAACGACCAACCATTTCATACGGAATTGCTAATCATATTGAACAAATAATAATATTAAAGAGTGAGCCTAAAAATAACATTCATAATCAGAGTAAAGCATACGCGGGGCCAATTTGTCCAAATCCTAAAATTAATAATGCCACCATCATAACTGTAACTTGAATTCAGGATGTACATAACATTAATAATAACTTACTAAAATAATGTTGATAAGATAATGTTTGTTTAGTTCTTCCTTTCCGATCATAAACAAATGTTTGGGTTAGAGCCCCGACTCAAACACCAATTAACATAAATAGTTCTCCTAAACCAATACCATATTTATTATTTTCATAACCTTGAACGTTATATGGAATATCAATAATGTTACCAATATCTTTTAAATGGCGTCCTAATTCATTACTATTCGCAAAATATTCATCTTTATTAAGAATATCTTTTGAATTAAAAATAAATGGTGCGAATTTATCTTTTACTATGCCAAATACTCTTAATAATGAGTTAATAATTTTACCTTGCCCGGCCGTTAATTTACCCTGCGTAACTAATTTATTTGTTTCATTAATTAAATTACCTGTGTTAATACTTTTAACATATTCGTTATATGTCGCACGAGTTACTGTCCCATCGGGATTAGATAAAATTGTATAAAGCATCGGCAAAATTAATTGTGGTACCGCTTCACGAACAAAACTTTCTCGTAAATTAGTAAAAGTCGTTGCAAAATAACCAATTAAAAAATTTTTTTTATAAGTAGCTCACAAGTTAATTGGATTATTACTCATTCAAGTGACATCTGTTAAAAATTGATTATCATCAAATGTTGAATTAGCAATATTTTTTAAAATATTAATTAAATGCACCGAATAATTTTCAGGAATTCGTAATTGCACCCAATATTTATCAACTGGATTAAAATTTGTTGCTTGATTTTTTAAATAAGCTAATTTTAGGTTAACTGTACTGACATTAATTTTAACATCATTATGTTCTTTATCATAATAGTTTGAGCCAGTAACAACATTGTCACTAACACTAGTAAAACGTGCAATTTCATCTGATGGTGTAGTTGCTGCCCTACAACTTGCCTCATCATTCATATTAACATAGTGAACATCAGTCCCATTCGCAATTGACTGATCCTTATCATCTTTCGGTTTATAGATTACACATAGACTTGCATCATGATTAACAATTGCCATTGGAATTTGATTGGTTTTAAGAAAGGGCTTCCAAAATGCTCAAACACAAAAAAATCCATATAAAAACGGTACAATACAGATTGCAATAAATTTTATAATTCGCTTCTTATTTTTTACTGTCTGTTCGTGCCATTCTTTTTTAAAGATTTGATTAAATGTTGACAAATTATTTTTGTTATCCATAATCTCTCTCCTCCCCAATAATTACATTATGCTATCGCGGTCTTCCCCGTCTATCTCAATCTGATAGCTCTTTTCCTTAATTTTTTTAATTTTATACAAATATTTCGGATTTTTCGTCGCATTAAATTTTTCTTCCATCCGCATTATCTTTTTATTTTTTTGTTCCGTAAATATATCTTGATAATTCATTAAAACTTGTTCTTTAATACTTTCAATTTCTTGTTGCGATAAATTATTCAAAGTATGATAAATATTTTTATTAATATTAATTTTGTTTGCTATAAAGATACTTTTCAAAACTTTTATCTTAAATGTTCCATATTGATCTTTTCTTCGTCATAAGTAAGTTAATCCCAAACTAATTATTAATAAAATTGGAATTCAAATTAATAATATTCCCATATTTTGGATAATTTCAGTTTGATATTGAACCAAAGAACCTTCTCCCGTGCCAATGCCATAAATAATATTGCCCATTCCATGAATCGCATATTTAAATGGTGTCACTACTGAAATAACATTAAAGAAGCTAGCTTGCATAAACGACGGGAATGTCCCTCAACCAGCCGTTAGATTTAAAATTAAATAAATCACTATGAAATATTTTCCAACATCGCCGTCCGCAGGGGCAAACCAAATTGCATGTTCAATAATGGTAAAAATAAGACCACATAATAATAACCAAACATATAACAATCCAAAACTAGTTCCCATCTTACTATATCCTAATATTGCTAACGAAATAGCCAAAATTGTTATTTGAATTGTTGTTGTAATCAACATTAACAATAATTTCGAAAAATAATGTTGATATCATCTTGCCTTTTTTGTCCGGCAAGTGCGATCAAAAATAAATGTCTGCATTAAAACACCAACCCACATCGCAATGGCAATAAAGAATTCACCCAAACCAATCCCATATTCTCCATACTGATAACCTTGAATATGAACTGGAATTTCAAAAATTGATGAATTTAAAGCTGTTCAATCATTAATTACCTGTTGTGCTTTTTGACTATATTCAGGTCAAGTAACATCGGCATCTAAATCAGGAAAAATCTCACGGACAATTTCAGCAATAAATTGTTTACCACCTGTTTCAATTAGTTTCAAAACTTCTTTAACAGCGTCATAATATTGGGGATAAAAATCTTGCACATAATTTAAAAGCACTTGCCCAATTGGCGTATTTGGACCAATAATTAAAATAATCTTTTCCAAATAATCACTAAAATCATGACCTGTCAAATAGGGAACATTAGTTTTTTCATCTGATTTTGCAAAGAGTCAAAACATTGATGTTCCTAAAACTTCTGGTAAAGCAGCATGGACTAAACCTGTTTTAATTTGGGTAAAAGTATATAAAACTTGACCTGCTAAGAAGTTTTGCTTATATGTTGATCAAAACTGTGGAACATTATTAATTAAATATTCCAAACTTTTAATAGCCTCTGTCGGACTATGATTACCGACTGCTCGCATTAATTTGAAAATATTTTCTGTAAGACCACTCTTAACTTGCAATTGACCCCAATATTTATCTGCTGGTCTAAAATTAGTTTGCCGACCATGTAAATAGTTTAATTTAATTGTCATTCCTTTTTGATTTAACTCTAAGGAATTTGTCTTATGATTATAAAATTTATTATTGGTTACTGATAAATTAACCATACTATCAAAACGATATTGTAATTTGTAAATATTTTTATCAATATTTGGATTATTATTAAATCATTCTTCACTTTTTTCCTGACAAACTGTTGCATCATTTACATGCAAATATTCCACAAATGGCGAAGTTAATAAATTATTTTCATCCGCCCCACTTTTTTTGACAGCATAAGCTACACAAGGAGGATTATCATTATCAACAATTGCCATTGGAATATTTCCAATTTGCGTTAGTGGATTCCAAAAGGCTGATGAACAAATAAAACCATACAAAAATGGAACAAAACAAATTAAGATATACTTAATTATTTGTAATCAATTCTTCCCTATTTTTTCTTTTGCTTCGCTCTTAAAAACATTAATAAATTTTGGATTTTCTCTCATAATGTCATCTCTTAACTTTTTATTGGTATTTACATCACAATAATTCTACACTAAAAAAGAAAAAATACTTACAAAAGTAAGTATTTTTTAGTCAATAACAAATGGTAATAACGCCATTTGTCGTGCTCTTTTAATTGCTGTAGCTAACATTCTTTGATTTTTAGCTGTAGTTCCAGTAACTCTTTTGGGCAGGATTTGGCCATTACCAGAAATAAATTTTTTTAATAATTCAATATCTTTGTAATCAATATATGTTATTTTATTTTTTGTAAAATAACATTGTTTTTTAAAACGTTTAAATTTTGGATTCATTATTTGGTTCCTTTCTTTTTAATCTCATAAGATCGCATCATCACCATCAAAACTAATACTATCGTTACTATTATTGTTTTCTTGTGAATCTGGTTGACTGAAAGAAGTCATATTGTTAAAATCATTTGAACTTGGTGTTTCACTCATATTAGAACCAGCCCCTGTTTCTCTCGAATCTAAGAAGGAAACAGTTTCAGCAACAACTTGCATAATTGTTGTCATTTTGCCATTAACAGTTTCTGTTCTTGTTTGCAAACGACCATCTAAAGCAATTAATGAGCCTTTTTTTAAATAACGTGCCATATTTTCTGCTGTTTTATTTCAAGCAAAGCATGAAATAAACGCTGCTTGATCATTAAAATTATTATTTACTGCTAAGGTAAAAGCAACGAAGGGCTTATTATTAACAGAATTTTTTAATTCTAAATCACGTGTTAATCTTCCTACTAATGAAACTCGATTTAACATAACTCTTTCACCTCCTAAATTATTCTTTTGTTTCGGTTGATTTTGCTACTCTATGTTCTTCACCATCGGTACGTTGATCATTACGTTTATAATAATCTGGTCTTCTATTTCCTGGTTTACGTTCACGGTCTGGTTTATCATTCTTAACTTCTGTTTTTGCATAAACAGTTGATTGAATATATCCTTTTTCTTTTTCTGTATTAATTACTAAAATTCGTAATACATCTTGTTCAATGTGACTAATACGAACAAACTCATCAATATTCTCTGAAGTTGTTTCCACGATTAATATCCCATAATAACCTTTTGTTTTCTTTTTAATAGGATATTCTAATGGTCTAACTCCCCATTTTCCCTGTTCTATAATTTTTGCACCATTAGCTTCTAAAATTTTATGTAGACGAGTTTCTAATTCATCTAAATTAGTTGCTTCTGGATTTAAGATATACATAACTTCATACTTACGCATTTTATTTTCCTCCTTTTGGTCTAGGTCCTATTCGGACAAGGAGCTAATAATCATATCATTACAGCATTATTAACTCGACAACAATTATACCTTATATTAATTATAATTGTAAGGTTTATTTACCTAAATTTAATAATTTTAAATCTTCCGGATAAGTTATTTTAATATTTTGTTTTTCCCCCAGTATTGTATGAATCTTTGTTTTTTCAGAAAATAATTCAACTAAATAACTATCATCATAAATTATTTTCTTATTTTTGGTACAAAAATATTGCTCATAAACAGCATATAATAATGTTGTTTTAAAAATTTGTGGTGTTTGAATAGTAAAATATTCATCTCGATTAACTGTTTTTTCAACAAGATGATTAGTAACTTTCTTAAGTGTTTCAGTTATTGGCAGCATTGGAATTAAAACTTCATAATTTTCTTTACAAAAAGTTTGATTTAATTTGTTAATAAAATCCAAACTAGTAAAACAACGTACACCATCATGAATCATTACCAATTCATTCTTAATATTATGATTAATTAAACACTGATATATCGTGTCAACTCGTTCGGAGCCACCTATTACAAAGTGAAACTTTTGATCTTGATAATTTTTCGTTAGTAAAAAATCTAATACTTCCACATTAACTCCCACAATAATTTCCGTACAAAAACGATCATTGCTAAATAGTGCTATTGTTTTTTCAATAATAGTGTTCGTATCATTAATTTTATATAATAATTTATTATTTTTTTGTTTGAACCGTGATGACTTTCCTGCCGCTACAATAATTGCAGTATAATTTTTCATTTATAAAATATCAATTCCATTTTTTTCAGCGTATTCTAAAAGATCATCACTTCAAACCGAAGCAACCACTTCGCCAATATGCTGTTTTTCTAATAAAAATAAATCTAACTGTGATTTATAAATACCAAATGATAACGTTACTGGTCATTCATTAGTTGCCAATTTCGCATCATATTCTGTTTTTAATTTAATTGTTTCTTTTGTTACAGCTAGCTGGTCTTTTAAAATATCACGATTAACAGTGGCCCCACAATAACCAAGGCAAATTGCTTTTTCTAAAACAAAATCATAGACAAAGATTTTTGCATATAATTCTCAATTAAAAACATCTTGTGACTCACTAATTTCAATTGTATTATTAGTAATTATGTTTTTTAAACCATATAAAATTGTCGCCCCATTTTCTCTGGTGTAACGATTTAAACGTTCTTGATAACTTAATAACCGCATTGCTTTCTGCAATTCTGTATAGCTTTTCCAATTTAACTTTTTATCAAATTTTTTATTTAAACGAGAAAATTTTAACAATAAAATATTTTCCACTTCCCCAATAATATTAATTGCTTTATCAATTGTTTCCTGAATTTTTAATAAGGTAATTTTTTTCTCATCTAATAGCAAGTCAAAACCAATTTCATTAAAAGTTACCGCCTGACTATTTGATTGTTTAATATCCCGACGAAGGACCGTTGCTGTTGTTAAAATACCTTCATTTTTACCTAAATCATAACGCACAATAGCACTTCTTCGTCATTTATTATGCGATTGTAAAATTTCAGCAACAAGATTACTTGGTGAAATATCAAAATCAATTGGTCGCTCTGTCATTTGAAAATCATCATTTAATCCCTTTTCTTGAAAGCTAATTAAAGGTGCATCAACTTTTAATAAATTAAATTGAATAATAAAACGGCGGGCCAATTCACGCTTAATTAAACTAATTGCCTCTACTGTTTCTCGTAATGTTAAAATTGAACTATATCCAATTTGGATACCATGTGCCATACAATCACCTATTTTCCTCTTGGCCGCATATGTGGAAATAATAAGACATCTTTAATAGAATCTTGTTTTGTTAATAACATAACTAAACGATCAATTCCAATTCCTAATCCCCCCGTTGGTGGCATTCCATATTCCAATGCCTCAACAAAATCAATATCTAATTCTTGTGCCTCATCATTACCATTATCACGTTCTGCTAACTGACTAACAAAACGGTCATATTGTTCAACAGGATTATTTAATTCTGAATAAGCATTAGCATATTCACGTCCTTTAATAAACAATTCAAATCGATCAGTAAAACGAGGATCTTTTGCATTTGTTTTTGCTAATGGTGAAACTTCAACAGGATGCCCATAAATAAATGTTGGTTGAATCAACTTATCTTCAACAAATTCTTCAAAAAATAAATTAATAACATGACCAACTGAATTATGAAATTTCTCAAGTGGCACATTTTTTTCTTTAGCAATTTTTTTTGCTTCTTCAAAGGTCATTGATTTTCAGAAGTCAACACCCGCTAATTCTTTAATTGCATCAACCATATGTCAACGTTTCCATGGTTGTTGAAATGAAATTGTCACGCCATCATATTCTGTTTCATCCTTATTTAAGATATTTTTCGCAATGTAACAAATTGTGTCCTCGGTTAATTGCATCATAAAATTCATGTCTTGATATGCAACATAAATTTCAACTGTTGTAAATTCTGGATTATGACGAGCATCCATTCCTTCATTTCTAAACAAACGGCCAATTTCATATACTCCTTCAAAACCACCAACAATTAATCTTTTTAATGGTAATTCGGTTGCTACTCGTAAATAAAAATTCATATCTAATGTATTATGATGCGTTGTAAATGGTTTAGCTGCCGCACCACCATAAATTGGCTGTAAAACTGGTGTTTCAACTTCCAAATATCCTTTGGAATTAAAAAAATCACGCATTAAAGCAATTATTTTACTTCTTTTAATAAAAATATCTTTTGTTTCAGCTGACATAATTAAATCAACATAACGACGTCGATATTTTTCTTCAATATCTGTCATCCCATAATATTTATCTGGTAATGGCCGTAAAGCTTTTGACAATAGAACAAAATCTTTTACCCGAACTGTTAATTCTCCTGTATTTGTTTTCATCATCACACCATTAACACCAACAATATCACCTAAATCAAAATTAACAAATTCCTGATACTTATCATCACCAACTTCATCATTGCGAACATAAATTTGAAAAATTCCATTTTGATCTTGTAATGTTGCAAAACTAGCTTTCCCTGCCTCACGAAATGTTTTAATTCGTCCGGCAATTTTAACTGCTGTCTTATCAGACATTGAACTTAATTCTTCTTTTGATAAATTATTAAATTGTTCATTAATTTCTTCACTAGTGTGTGTTCGTTCAAACTTTGCAATTATAAAAGGATTCTGCCCAGCTTTGACTAACTTTTCTAATTTATCACGTCTAATTTGTTCCTGCTCTGTAAAATTCCGTTTTTCCATTTTAACTCTCCTTAATTATTCAACAACACTAATATTATTATAATAGTCAATATATTCATTAACAAGCATTTTTAACTCAAATATTGTATTTATTTGTGTTGCTCGTACTTTATAATTCGTTGCTTCAGGTTTTCCTTTAAAATAAAATACCAAATTTTTTCGCATTTCACTAGCAGCAATACGCTCCCCTTTTAAATTTAGCAGTAATTCAGCATGGCGAAAAATAATATTTTGTCATTCATATAGTGGCGGCTGTTCAATCTTTTCATCTGTATCAAGGAAATGCTGAATTTGTTTAAATATTCACGGATTCCCTTGTGCCCCTCGGGCTAACATAACTGCATCACAACCCGTTTCTTCTAACATTCGTTTTGCATCTTCACAAGTAAAAACATCACCATTACCAATTACTGGAATATTAACATTTTCTTTTACTTTTTTAATTCAACTTCAGTCGGCTTTTCCTGAATAAAATTGATTACGCGTACGAGCATGCACTGCAATTGCTTTTGCTCCTGCTTGTTCACAATATTTTGCAATTTCCACACAATTAATATTTTCTTCATCTCAACCAATACGAATTTTAACTGTTACTGGTTTTTTAACATTTGCAACAACTGCCTTAACAACTTCATAAACACGCTGAGGATGCTTTAATAAAAATGAACCCGCTTGTGATTTAATCGCAATCTTAGGTGCTGGGCAGCCCATATTAATATCAATAATATCACAATCACTATTCTGATCAACATATTTAGCAGCTTCAATAAACGTTTCAACATCTGTTCCAAAAATTTGCATGGAAATTGGATGTTCTAACTTATTTACTTTAATCATTTGCAGAGTTCGTTCATTTCCTTGCACAATTGCTTTATCACTAACCATTTCTGCATAAACTAATCCTGCTCCTAATTCATGACAAATAATGCGAAACGCCTCATTTGTAATACCTGCCATTGGTGCTAAAAAGGCTTGCCCCTTAATTTCAATATTCCCTATTTTCATTTTCTTAATTCCTTCTTTAATTAATAGTCATTAGATAAATCTTAAAGAAAAATTATTATAAATTCAATAAAATAAAGTTATTTTTATTAATTTGTCTAGCCTTAAAAACTCTTTTCATAAGTTTTTGTAAATTATAGCCTACCAATTTTAATCAGTAATTTCTGTCACTCGTCGTTTTTTAATTGAATTCATTGCTGTAAATCATGATGTTAATAAAATAATAGTAATAATTGTCAAAGCAATTAATGGCCCTTTAATATCAATTGGAATATTTAAAACAATTTTGTAGAGATTATAAATTAAAACTCCCATTCCTTGTCAAATTAAAATCGAAACAATTCATGCCACAATAAAAGTAATAATAATACCAATAACATAACTACCCATCACAACAAAATTAATTTTGCGATTATTATATCCAATTGCTTTCATTGTTAAAATAATTGGAATTAATTCATCAATAATAACCATTACGACAACTACCAATAAAATTAAAATAATTAGTGTCACTAATAATCCAAACATTATCATTGAAGTATTCATTTTTGTTAACATATCATCAATTGAAATTCGAAGAATGCCTAATGGTAACATTCCAATGTTTTGCTCTGATGACCCTGACCCTGCCATTCCACTAATTAGAGTGGTAGTCACTGTTTTCGTATCCGCAGCAAGTAAGGCTTGCCAAATTGATTGATTATGGTTAGCAGCAAGGGCTAAATTATTTCCAATAAATTTTGAATTTTTAATTGACTCGACCATATTTTTTAAATTAATTTTACCCTCATACATTTTTTGCTGAGAATACAAACCATTGTAAATATTGTCTTCTGGGTGATTTGGAGTTATTGTATTTGGAATAAATAAATTATCCATTACATTATTATAACTAGTGTAAATATCACCAGAAATTGTATTATTTTTAGCAATCCCAGTAACTTCGACTGTAATATTAGTTTTATTTGGTGTTTCTGTTTTTACTTTAAACGTGTCACCAATTTTATAATTAGCATTTCGTGCTAATTTATAAGAAATTAAACCCTTAATTTTATTCGGCGTATTTACTGGTTTAAAGATTTCATTAATTTGTTGTTCCGAAATTCCTTCTCAATTCAAGGCATTATAATAATGACCGCCGACACTATCGTCATTATTAAGACCTCTAATTGTTACTCCCGGTTCATCAAGATCACTATCTAAGACAACTGGCAAGGCGTAAAATGTTGTTTCTTGGCTAGGATTATACCAAAAGTCATTAAATGTGACAACAGAATGAGCATTATCATCCATCATAATTGCATTTAACATTAAACTCATTAAATTTGAATAAAGACTCGGATTAAATTTACTTTGAACAAGGCTATTAATGTCCATTGCCGTAAAAATTGTTTTTAAATCTTTTAGATAAAGATACTGATTATTTCCATTTTGATCTTGCACATTATATTTTTCTAATAATGCAATATATTCTTGCCCCGCCGTTGGGGAAGTTGGATCAATTTTAATAAATTCTTCATGAAAGTTTGCCGCTGTTTTATTATTTTTTGTAATATCACTAACATCATGATAAGTTTTAAATTTAAAATTATATTGTTGATATTCTTGGTCACTCACAACTAACTGCCCATTTGTTTGACCATTGCCATTAATTCGTGGAAAGTTATTAAATGTTAGAGTGTGATCTAATTTATTATTTAAAATATTAAAGACCCCTCCAGTAATTGATTTAACAATGTTTGTTACTCCTAACATCATAATTAATAATAACGATGAAAAGAAAAATAAAATAATCGTTAAAGTAAATTTACCTTTATTCCGTGAAGTAAACGCAAGTTGTAACCGCCATGTAAATGCTTTACCACGTTTTGATAATGACCGTGATATTATCCCTGCACGAACAGTCTTATTACTGTTTGCAACATTATTCACTAATGACAAAATCGGCTCTTTAATATATAAGAAAGTTGTAATATATGAAGCAATTGTAAAAAAGGCTGGAACAACAACAAAAATTATTGTCATAAAACCTCACCCCGCATACACTTTCTCATAACTAATTGTTACCAATGTTTCAAATTGACCATACATATAAATTTGTAACGGAATCGAAATTAAATATCCCAAAATTAGACCAATCGCAATCGTTATTAATGTTTTAACAGTAAAAATTCAAACTAATTCTTTGGTACGATAACCTAATGCTTTAAAAATTCCTAACTGTTTTCTTGTCTTATTCATTTCTTTCTTCATAACAAAGCTAATAAAAATAAATGCTAAAATAATCATTCCAATTCCAATCAAAGTATAAATTGTTGTTGTTACTTTCATTGAATTAATTTTTGAAATTGGTCCTAATGAGTCATAGGCAGTCAGAACACCACTACTTGCTAAATAAACAGATTTATCAAAGTTATTCTTTTGGGTAAAAGCATTACGTAAAGTAACAAATGATGAACCATTTAAAAAATTAACTTTTTGATTTATCCCAAAATTAAAACCTTTTAGTTTATTTTGATTTAATCATACATTTTGATACATTTTATTTAAAATATCATCATTAACAAAAACGGCAGCATATTTAGAGGGATCACCCGTTATTGAAAAATAGTTTGCTTGTGATAAAGTATCTACTTTTGTTCCAAACCCACTAATCACTGGCTGATTTAATTCCGGAATTAATGTTCCTAATGTATAGAAATTAATTTTATTATTTAATTGATAATTGTTATCTTTTGCAAATTTGTCAGTAATAACAATTTCATTATTTTCTGTTTTATTTGTTCCTTTCAACATAATTAGATTATTAATTCATTTCCCTAAAATAGGACTAATTTTTTCAGTTCCACTCGTAAAATAATAATAACCATCTGGTGTAATTGCTGTTGGTGCAGCATATGATTCATAATAAAATTCTAAATCAACTGACAATACAAATTGATCTTGATAATTTTCTATAATCTTACTATTTACATAATAAGATGCATCATTGTAATAGTTTTTAATTGTGTTTTTAAAAACATCGTTAAAAACTTCACTAGCTAATAAGTTTTTTCCACCGTTACTAAGATTAGTTGGTGTATCAGGATATCTTGAATAATCATTTAAAATATTTTTTAAATCCTCTCCTCATGCCAATTGATACTCAGAATTACCAATTGGGTCATTATCTTTATTTTTCAAAGCATCATAACCAGCTTGTGATAAAATTCCCAATTGATTTGGACTTTTAAATGGGGTCAAATTATAAGCTGTTGATTCTGCAGCAAAATAATTATATGCAAATTCATTTTCAAATTTATTTGGAGTACTAATTAAACTATAATTTCAATGGTTTGCTTCTCGATTAATACTTTTATTTTTATTTGATAATTGCAATGGTGACGCTAACATTCCAATTACCGCTAACGATAGAATTGTAACAAATAAAATTAGACCTAGTGATTCAACTCATTGTTTAAGATAGGTTCTGATATAACTTTTTAAAACTTTCTTCATCTTTTTTTCCTCTTTTCTTATATACTTATTAAAAGAAGAAAAAATTAATTTCGTAAAGTTAATTTTCAGCCATTAACAACTATTTTGGTTTCTTTAATACTATTATCATTTTGTGTTAACAATAACAATTCCCAGTCTTCGCTAAAATTATATTCATCATTTAAATTAATTTTATTATTTTTATCATTAATTAAATTATTAAGATAGATTAAAAAGAAATCCATGGCACATGTAGCAGCCAATGTTTTTACGGTTGTTTGTTGTACCTTAAATAAAAAAAGAGCGTTTTTTACATTTTATTTGCACTAATTTTAGCAATTATTTTTTGAAGTAAATTTAAAAAACATAATTTTATTAATAATAAAAATACAATGAAAAAACATAATACTAAAATGCTTCGTAAAATATTAGTTAAAATATTAAATCAAATAAAATTTAAAAGATAATTAATGATTTTAAATGATATTAAAAATGACCACGGCGTTAAAAATAAAAATAAGATAATCAATAAGATTATTTTTATAATTAAAAAGAAAAATTTATTTTTAGTTAAAATAGCAGCAACTCATAAAATTCATGTTGGAATAAAGAAATATCAAAAATATGTGTGCAACAAAAAATTTGCATTTTCAAATCTTATTTCCGTAAAAAACATACTAGCATTCAAAAGACAAAAAACAACTGTAAAAATAATGTTAAAGAAATAATTTCGATGGTTAAAATTCTTATTATTAAGTCTTAAAAATGGCTTGGAATTAATCAATAACGTAATTCCCATAATGATCAGAAAAGAAACATAATAAAAAATATAATTATCAACATTATAATAACTACTATTACTATTTTCTCAAAGTATTTTTTCATTAATATGATCTTGAAAAATTTCAATCCTTAACATTTCTCTTTCCTTTTTTTATTTGTAAACTATTGATAATTATTATAATCAGAAAAATAGAAAAAATCTATAAAACATTAATATTAACATTTAATATTCTTTTGCCCAATTTTGTTGACTCTAATTATAGTATATAAGTTTTAAATATATCATTTAATTTACTATGGATTCGTTCATAATTATAAGATTGAATATAGTTGTATTCCTCGATCAGACGTCGTATATCTTTTTCTTAAATTCATTGAACTACCTAATTCTGTTAATTTTTTCATAATAGTATGGTCTTTAAAAAAGAACGTACTATTTTGAATAAAAAATTCTAATTAATTTCAGTCTGAGTATTGGCCAGCCAAATTAATTAAAACAAAATAGTTTTACCTAGAGTTAAATTTTTCTAATAAAACATCATCCCTAAATTTATGGAGCTATTTTTACTATAAGTGATCCTATGTTTCTTGGAAATTATAATTTAAAGATAGGACATTGTTTACATCTATTTATTTTCTCTCTCACATTAAAAAAGCGGAACGAGTTTGTTTTAAAAACGGATTTTGATTATTAAAAGAAATCTTATATTTTTCTGATTCTGATTTTGCTTTGACATAGGTTTTAAAACTATTTTTAAAAATATCTTCTACTTCTTGATAGTCCTTTCCATACATAATGTTAAACTCTTGATATAACTTTTTAAAAATATTTTCCTCACCTAAATTAACATTTGCATACTCTTCTGCATACGTTCTAAAAATTGGTAAAATAACTTCTGATAGATATTTAGTTATTAAATTAAGTTTCGGTAAATCATCTGTTACATTAAAACTTACAAAATGATTCTCATCTTGAACATAATCTTTAAATTTGACTTTGAACTTCATATGTAAATCAACAGAAACAAGACTAAAAGTCATTGCCGAACCACTATCCTCACTAGGTAAATTAGATTTATCAACTAAATTAACAGTATATTACACATCTGTTTTATCATATGATAAAGGTAAACTATCATGATAATAATTTGAATACTCATGAGCAATTTTTCGATTAATGTTATCGAATACTACATTTAAAACAGTATTAAAATAACTGATGATATTAACATCTTTTACTTGTTCTAACACATAGGATGTTTTATCTTTATTTACTGTCTGATAAATCTCAGTCAAAAGACTAACATTATTACTATCAATATTATTTTTAAATAGCTGTTCATTTAAATCATTTTTTGCCATAATTGCAATCTTCTGCAGGGTTTCTAAATCTTTTATTCTTTGCTCTTCCGTATTTTCGTCATTGGTCTTTGTCTTTGGTTTACAACTAACAACACCTGTGGCGCTAGTTGCTGACAATGAAAAAACGCCTAATAAACTAAGTAATTTTTTCATAATAAATCTTGCTCCTTTTTTTAATTATATATTAAAAAAAAGAAATTGACAATAGTTAGATTGAATTACATTTCAGCCCCCATTTTTGCTAACTCCCCTTATACTAATAAATATCATGTAAATGATAAACAAAAGATATTGTTACATTGAATGACTCTAGAATATATTTAATTTTAATGCCTTATTTAATTTTTCTAATATCTTATTTTGTTAATTTTGCCATAATAAAAACCTTTTTTATCCTAATTATACTTATCTTAAAAAAGATGATAATTTTGTGGATAAAAAAGGTTTAATTAATTAAAGATTATGATCAATCAATTTCACTTGGTTTTTTTGGATGTTCATTTCTCTTAATTTGATCAATTAGTCCGTTTCGCACATGAATGACTGTATTGGCAATATCAGCAATATTTGGGTTATGAGTAACAATAATAACTGTTGTTTTATATTTCTTATTAACATCAACTAAAATTTCAAGTACTTTGCGTCCCATTTCTTCATCTAAAGCTCCGGTTGGTTCATCACCAAATAGAATATCAGGATTCTTTGCTAATGCTCTAGCAATTGAAACCCGTTGTTGTTGACCCCCCGACATTTGATGGGGATACTTGTTCATTTGTTCTTCCATTCCAATTGTTTCAAAAATATCTTTAATTGTCATATCCTTATTTTTATTTTTGCTTAGGTTTTCCCCAACTTCGGCATTTTCTTTTGCAGTTAAATTAGTTAATAAATTATACTGTTGAAAAATAAACCCTACATTATCTCTTCTAAATTTTGTTAAATCAACATCTTTTAATAAGGAAAGATTATAACCAATAACAAAAACATCACCGCTTGAAACTTTATCTAATCCTGAAATAATATTTAGCAATGTTGTTTTCCCTGACCCAGAAGGGCCCAAAATCACAATGAAATCCCCTTTTTCTAATTTTATGTCAATTCCTTTTAAAACAGGTGTTTCAACTTCTCCGGTAATATATGATTTTTTAACATTTATTAATTCAATAACATATTTACTTGTATCTGGTTGTGTTTCCGTCGTTGAAATCACTTCCCCTTTTAAAATTCGTTTTGAATATAACTTAGTTTGTTTCTTCTGTTCTTTTAGTTTTTGTTTAAATTCTTTAACTGCAGTATAATCGATTTTCTCTTTCTTTTCTTTTGGTTGTTTTACTTTCGATTTTTTTTCTTCCGTATTAGGTGTTTTCCCCATTTCAGTCATTTTATTTTTGCTCCCCTAGTAAATATCACATATATTATTCAATTAATTTTTATTATAATAATATAATAACAAAATTATTTTAATTTTAGCAACTTATTTATATTTATTAAATTTATTCTTTTAACAAATCTTTTAAATCACTAGCTTTAATCAGATATTTCTTACGACAAAAATCACACACAATTTCCACTTCACTATTTTTTTCTAAAATTTCAGTTAGTTGTTCATCCCCCAATAGTTTAACTGACCCTAAAGCTTTTTCATAAGAACAACTACATTCAAATATAATAGTATCAGTTTCTAAAACTTTCGCCTCATTATCAATTAATTTAAAAATATTAGTTAAATTACCTTCTTGAATTAACTTGTGACTAATAGTTTCTAAATTCCCAATTTTTTCTTCTAAATAATCAATATCGCCATCAGTATGTTCTGGCAATAACTGGGCATAAAAACCAATGGCCTTATTAATTGTATTATCATCATTCATTTTAATTGAACAGGCAATTAGCGATTTAATTTGTTCACTTTGTGATAAATAATATGTAAAATCCAAATTAATTTCTCCAGAAATTAATTCTATTTGACCAGAAAAATTATCTTTCATTTCCAAATCTTTGATCACTCGTAAATAACCCTCCGTTCCTACTACTTGAGAAATAACATTTTGACTACGATCAATTTGTTCAACATCAAACTGTGGATTTCCACAAAAAGCCCGAACTTTATGTCCCCTATATTCCGCCATAATAGTTCCAATTGGTCCATTCCCATTGACAATCGCTGTTATTTTATCAGTTGCATTTTTCATATCACTACCAATTAAAATTGTTGCTAACACAACTCTTGACAAAGCAATTGTAGCTAACGGATTGGTGCTGTGTAATTTAATAATATTGTTTAGTGCTTCAGTTGCATCGACAATAGTCATTTTTACATTATGAAAATTACTAATCGCTTTTATTACTTTATCCATTTTCTTAAACTCCTTTATAATTTTGTTCACTCTGCAATTATAGTACAACTATTTTTAAAAGTAAAATGTAAAGTGCAGTTTGGTTATAAAAAGTTCCAAATTTAAAATAACTATCATTTCCACAAACTTTATTAAAAATTTGCATTCAAAAAAGATAGTATTATATATCTTTTAAGATTTATAATAAATAAAAAGCAAAAATGAATACTTCAAATAAAATTATTGTACATATTTTTTACATGTCCCTTTTATTTTAAGTATTCAGTCTTTCTTGCTTTTTTAAATTATTCTTATTTTTTAGTAAATTCTAAAGTAAATAATGTCGATGTCCAACCTGTATAGTAGACAGCATTATCTGTACCAAATATTAAGTCAAAATTTCAAACCGCACGACGACGCAGGGAAAAAGTATCTTTTGCAGAGTTTAAGGTAACATTATGTCCCCGTTTTTCTCAATCACCTGTTGTAAAAATATTTAATCCCCCCAAATTTTTTGCATCATCTGATTCTTTAAAATCATCAATTAAAATTTTAAGCACTTTTTGATATTTATATTCTGGTAAAGCTAAAATTTGATTAAATGCCTTTTCGGTAAGGTGAAAAACACCAGAGTTTTTATTAGATTCAAGACGAAAATGTTTGTAAAAGGCAGTTACTAATTTTCCATACTCCATTAATTTCTTATCCAAACCATCTTTTGTAATTTCAACTTGAACTTTTAATGCCTCACCACCATTCATCACTGCCCCTGATAACGGGAATCCAGCTACTTGAATCTTTGATAAATTTACATTAAAATAAGCTAAATTTAAATTATTGTTTCCAGTATTAAAGATATTAACTAATGACCGATAAAATGCCACAAAGTTTTCTGGAATAATTTTATCCGGTTGATAACCCATGCCTGTTCACACATAAGAAGCTGTTTTCTCTTGTACAATACCAACCCCATTTGTACTATTGTTAATGGCACTTGTTAATAATGTTAATAATGATACGGATGAATTATATTTAATGTTTGCAATAAGCTCTGTTAAATTCTCATCTTCTGCAATTACTGATTTTAATTTTGCTAAAATAATATTATCTAGACTAGAAAATCCTTCTGTATAGTTTACATTAAAATTATCATAAATTTCTTTAAAACCAGGCGTTTTATCAATTTGGAATGTTCCTTGCTCAATGAAAAATTTTACAATTACTTTTGAAAGTTTTTCAACGATTCCACTTAGGACATCTTTCATTGTTTTTGGATCATCTGTTATAACATATTCAATAAGATAATTTGAGCTAGTTGATAAATTTTTAAAATTAACCTTAAAATTAAAACTAAAATCTAATCGCACCGCTTTAATATCTTTAACGTTTGGATTTTGCGATATATTGGCCAATTGCTCCGTATCAATATAATTTAAATTATATTTCAGACTATCATTGAATAATTCAATTGGGTTAGTATCAATATAATAGTTTGAATATTCATTTTTAATTTCCCAATTAACATTATTAAAAATTGTCATAAAACTAGTTTTTAAAATTTCTAATGCAGAGATAACTTTTGGATCAATTTCATCTAATTCTTTATTAGGATTATCTTTATTAACCATTTTGTATAACTCATCAAATGTTGTTTGATATTCTTTACTATTAATTGTATTTTTATTCCGGGCATATTCTAAAAAGGACTTAGAAGTTTGCTGAGAAATTTTATTTAAGATCTCAGCATCTTTTGCGATGCCCGTATTTGAATCATCTTCAGGTTGTTCATAACGACAGCTAACAATTGTACTGACCCCAGAAAGTGTTAAAACAGAAGTTCCAAGCAGGGCTAATAATTTTTTCATATTTATTTACTCCTTTTAAAAACAATATTACTTGTTTTGCTTATTATAAGAAAAAAAAAAAAAAAAAGCAAGTAGTATTCTAAAGTAAAGAAAATATAAAAATAAATTAAAATGAGCGGATGGACCCCTAAAATAGTACAAAAAAAGATAATCCTAATATCTATAAAATTTAGTCTCTATTTTTATTATTGTATAATGTAAATCTAAGCTCCAAATTTATCTCTTGTTATTTTGATAATAACATTCATTTAAAAAAATACAACTATTTTTTTAAAAAAAAAAAAATTATTTGTAAATTTATCTTAATTTTAGCACACTGAAAAATAGTTTGTTAAATTATTCAAATAAACTTATCTAAAATTCTCTGAAAATACCTCTTTTGCTGTTCTTCAATTCAAAACAGGCCTTAATTTTTCATTTATAATATTAACTACTCAATCTATTTTTTGTTGACTAACATTATTAAAATCTGTTCCTTTAGGATATCATTTTCTAAATTCACGGTTCATTCTTTCAATTAAAGGTTTTTGTTTAGGTGAACCTGGGTCGCAAAAATAAATATTAGAACCAGTAATTTTTTCCATTTCCTCAAACTTACTAAATTCTTTCCCTCTATCTGTTATTATTCCTTTAATTTTTCCAACTAAACCATTAATTCTAACTAATTCTTCAAGTTTTTCTAAAACTTCATTAGCAGTATGTTCTTCTAATTTCATAACAAAATAATTTTTACTATTTTGTTCAACTAAAACTAAATTACTAGATTGATGGTCTTTACCAACTACTGTATCCATTTCGAATCAACCAACATCAGTGTCTTTATTTTCAATATCTCATATTGATTTAAATCTTTCATCTAATTTGCCACGATTATCAGGTCTTTTCTTTGTTCTATTTCTTCTTCCACCATTTAATAAATTTTTCTTTAACAAACCCAAAAGACCTAAAAAAATTCATTTATAAAATGTTTTAAGACAAGCGGGAAAATTGATACCAAAATTTATTAAAAATCGATGAATAATTTCTGCTGGTGAATCTCCCAAAATATTAAATCTTAAATTTAAAAATTCTTGTTGTTCTTCTGTAAATGTTGGTATTTTTTTAATACATTTCTGTCGTTTTTTATAATAATCATGTGCCTCACGGGCATTATAATCTTCTATATTTGTAAATCTATTAATTTCTCTTTTAACAGTATTAATATCTCTTCCTGTTTGTCTTGATATTTCAGATAAATTAAGCTTACCATTTTTCTTTTTACAACTATCAGATAACAATAAATCATTAAAAAATCTTCGTTCATCATATTTTACATGTGTATAATCTTTCATTACTCTATATTTCCTCCAATTCTTTTATAAAAATAGTTATACATTAAATTTATAAAAAAGATAAATTTTCACATTTTTTTAAATTAAATTATTGCTTTAATTTTGTCGAAAACTCTTGATATTTATAGAATATATCTAATTTTAGGTATATTTTTAATATATAGAGGTAAATAATTGATGGAAAAAATAATTACAGAATTAAAAAACAGTTTTACAGATGATCAATTTTTAGAATTTGCTGAAAAAATAAAAAAAGAAGCAGAAGTAATCAAAAAACAAAAACGTTTAAATGAAATTGATCAAAAATTTAGAGATAAAGGCATTATATGTCCTGATTGTAAATCTTATCATTGTGTTAAAAATGGTCATAATCCCGAAGGAAAACAAAAATATTTATGTAAAAAATGTCGTGCTAGTTTTGATGCTTTTCGTCATCATTTTACTTATTGAAGTCATTTAAATTATGAACAGTGAAATTTATTAATTCAAATTTCATTATTAGGACAATCTAGTAAAATAATTTCCCGTTTTATTAAAACAACACCAAAAACTGCTTGATATAATCGTCAAAAATTAATGCAATCAAAACAATTAGAAAATACTCAATTAAAATTTAAAAAATTAAATGGTCAAATCCAAATTGATGAAACTTTTATTAAAGAAATCCATAAAGGTAATTTTAAAGATAAATTTGATAAACGAAAAACTCATCTTGATCCATTTTCAACTAATACCAAATGCTGTATTCAAATGGTAGTTGATAGCAATAATAATATTTTTGTTCAATCCACCAATACCAAACGATTACAAAAACAATGAATTATTGAAAATATGAATAAGCAATTAATTAAAGAAAAATCAATAATTATTTCTGACATGCAACCATTATATTTATTAGTAGCAAAACAAACAAATTCTACTCTATATTCTACCAAAACTAGTACAAACCCTGATACTAGTTATCGAAAGTTAAATAAGATTAGTAAATTACAATCGAGTCTTAAAGAAGCCTTAATTCATTATCATGGTTTGGGTTTCACTAATATTCAAAATTATTTAAATCTATGAAAATGAAAATACCAACATAAAGGTTTAACACCAAAACAACAATCAACGGTATTATATTTTAACGTTTAAAAAATTTAAAGCAAAATCATGATCTTAAACAAAATTATTTTTCAAATTGTCATATTGATGATTTTTTTATTTCATCAAGAGTTTTCGACAAAATTAAAGAATTATTGACAAATATATTATTAATTATATAATTAAATTGTAGCAAGCTCCAATTTATCTCTATATGCTTGTATACTAAAATAAAAAGTAAATTACTTTACTTTTTTTTATTTTGATGTAAAATATAGATAATAAAAAAAGAACTTGTGAAAATTCTTTTATTTATCAGATATTTATTTACTCTTTTATTTAATCATATTCATTAAATAATAGCAATTTTAATATGCAAAAAGGAGTAAAAAATGAAAGAATTTAATCCAAATAAAGCAAGTTATACAACAATTTGAAGAAAAATTGAAGAGTTTTGAAAAGATAAGGAAACAAATATCCCCTATACTTTGAACGATTTAACCGATAAACTCAATCTTTCTAGCAGATGAAGACATGAAACTTACAAGAGCGAAAAGATAGTACCATATATTCAAAAGCAAGTGGATAAAATTGAGAGTGAATTAATTAAAACAATGGTTAAAACACCTGATGGAGTAAAAACATATTGACAACGAGCATTTAATCATAAATATTCACTCCAAGAAAAACAATTAGAACAAGAATTAAACTTAAATAATCAACAGCCAATAATTGTTAATTTACAAACTGATATTAGAGATATTAAAAAAGAAAGTGATAATAATGCTTAATCATTTTACTTATTTGTTAGAAACGCCCTATTGGTTATTGCAAAATAGTAGTATTGGTAATAAATATCCCTTTGCTAAAAAGTTTGAGTTAGTTAATGAAATTAATCAAATTGGAACACGATATAGTGGTAAGACTATATCAAATATTAAAATGTTTGGTGAATTATTAAAAATTAGTTTATTAATTAAAGAGCCAATTTGTATAATTGCTAGTATGTATTGAAGTAAAGATTTAAAAGATAGTGTATTTCAAAATATATGAAATATGCTAGATGAAAATCATATTCCTTATACTATTAATTTATCAAATTTTACTTTTACTTTATCAAATGGCAGCAAAATATATTGTAAAGGTTTACATTCACCAAGTCGGAAAGAAAAATTAAAAGCTTTTGCTGATTTGAATAAATATAAATTAGTTATTGATTGAAGAGAAGAATGCGACCAATTTCAACAAAAAGATTTAAGTGATTTAGAGTTTGCTATTCGTGGTTATCAAAATAAAATAACAATTAATACATGTAATCCTGAAAGTTTAAAAAGATATATTGTTGGTTATTGTAATGAATTATTACCTTTTAATGAAGAAATAATGCGTAGTAAATATGAGCAAATTAAGTATATTGAAAAATGAAATATGAAAATTATTATTCATTATTCTAGTTGAAGATTAAATTATGAATTACCACAAGATAAAGTTAATGAACAATTAAGATTAGAACAATTAGATATTGAAAGAGCAAGAGTATGGAGTTGAGGATTGCCTGGCAATACTAGTGGGTCAATCTTTGCAAGATATATTGATATTATGCAAGCAACAGATATTATTCAACCAACTAAGTTATTAGGTGGTGTTGACATTGCGAATGCTACTAGTCCCAAAGGACATACAACAGCAGCGAGTTTTTGAATATATAATTCATTTGATAAAAAAGCATATAAAGTAGCAGAATATACACACTCAAATGCTACTCAACAATTTAAAACTGAATTAGAACAAGTTAAAGATATTTTAGAGTTTTATAACAATCAATTAAATCAATATTTTAATTTAATACAACAAGGTATATCAATTAATGTTGATGATAGTGCTTATTCAACATTACAAAGTTTAAACCGAGAGAAATATAATTATAATTTTGGTCAATATATGACATTTAAACCAGCACAAAAACAAAAATTTAAAGTAAGACATCGTGTAGAAGCATTTACAATGTTAATAAATACTAATCAATTAAAATGATTATGAGAAAAATGTCCTGTAAGTAAAACCCAATATGAATTAATTCAATGAGAAGATAAGTCTGAAGCAAGAGAAGAAAAAGTATTAGACTTATATGATGATACATTTGATAGTGATTTTTATGCTTTACATTTTGAATTAATACCAATGGTTAAACATAATAGTTCAGCAGATTATAAATTATGACAACAAAGGGAGTGAATAACTTAATGAAAAAAGATATTTATGTAATACATGATGAACGTGTAATAAATGCAAAAAGACCTTATATGTCTGTTTGTGGACAAGTTAAAAAAAGACTTTGTCAAGAATTAAAAAAAGATAATATCGCAATATGTAAATTAAATTTATATAACGAATATATTAAGAAATATCAAAAAGTTAAAGTATGTGTACAAGTTTTAGCAAATGAACCAAATTTATTAACAGTAAATATTATTAATTATGCACTTATTTTAAAATTAAAGGAGCAAAATAACAATGAATAATACTTTCCCTAGTTTACCAAACTTAACTGATATTAATAGTGTTTTAAAATTTTATAATTATGAATGAACAATTAATTTAGCAAATATTATTGCTCGTCATCAAATGCGGCTAATAAATGGTAAAGATATTTTATTTAAGTCTCATCGTAAAGACATTTTAGAAAAATTAAACTGATGATATGAAACTTATAAAATTAAAGAAAAATTAGATAAAAATGAATTAACAGCAAGTTTAATGGGTAAAACTATCTTTGGTTTATTAGAAACTAGTGATGGTAATATTGATTTATGAATTAATCCTTTTAACTTTACATCACGAGTAAGTAAAATAAATGAAATTGAACAAGGTGCTGATATTTGATTAAATTATCATCAATCAGACAGTGGTTTTATTTTAAATTTAATTTGTACAAAATATAAAATAGTTATTAAAGGTTGACCTAAAAATAATGAAGTAGTTGTTGGTCAAAGTAAAACACAAATTAAAGATGATGTTAAACCTGTTTTAGTACAAGAATTTAATAATAAATTAGGTATTGTACCTTTTTGAGAAATGATAAATGAACCTAATCCGTTGTTCTTATCAACATCAACAACTTTAAATCCATGACCTACTATGGCAAATTGTTATAAATTACAATTTGATTTAGAAGATAGTTTTAATATTAAATCAAAAGAAAGATGAGCAAATCGTACACACTGATATGGAGTATTAGATGATGATTTAATGACTGCTTATAATAAAGGTAATAAAAAAGTAATACAAGATGCTTTTGATGATATTTTTATTCAATCAGGTCAATCAGCCGTAGATGGTCAATTATCACAATCTTTACAAGTAGTACAAGGTACACCAACACTAGAAACATATACAGAAGACCAAAAAGCAATTATTGAACAAGTATATTTAGCATGTCATTTTTCTAGTCCTTTTGGTGATAAATCAGATAATGACCAAAATAAAACACAATCATTATTAACTAAAACAAAAGATTTAGAAAAACAAGCATATTTACAAGCATATCGTAAGCAATACTATACAAAAGTATTTGATACAGTTTTAAAATATTATGGTTTATGAGATGGTACTGGTGAAAGACCTTATGGTTTTGATTTTGTTAGTGCTAGTTTAGTAGATCAAATGCGACAAAATGAATTAATTACTGCTAGATTAGAAAATGGAACAATGGAGCCAGTAAGAGCAATTACTGAATATGATAATATTGATGAATTAGAAGCAAATAAGTATTTTGAAAAAGTAGAAGCATGACAAGATAAAATGCAAAGTAAAGAAATAGAACATAATAATAAATTAATGGAATATGATGAAACTGGTAATAATCAAAATGCTACCCAAGGTCGAACAGAAATAAAAGAGGATTAAAAAAATGAGTAGAATTAACCCCGGTGTAATGGAAGAATTAAGAAGACAAGCCCATGATACTTTAATAGATATCAGAGAAAACATACGAGATAATAGACATTGAATGGTATTTCCTTTTAATGTTTATAGTTCATATATACCTGATACTGAAACAGGTTGAAAACCTAATAATGCTAAGCCAAGTGATTATGGTAGTTATACAAGAATATTTGATAATATGGAAAGTACTATTGCACAATGACAAAATAGTTTAAAAATAGTACAAAAATATAAAGGTGAAGAAATTAATATTTTAACTATTGATGATTTTAAAAATCAGCCCATTAATTCAAATATATGAGCTAATAATGAAACACCTTTTGCAATAAAATTAAATGATGAAAATAATAATGTTTATTGAAAATTAATTGATGGTGCAAACATTTATGATATTAATAAAATGCTAGAATACTTAAATCAATATAAATTAAGTTATTTTATTAATAATGATAATAAAGCAGATAATTTTTATACAAAAGAAGTTAAAGTTGGTAAATATTGAGATGCTTATATGATTGATGATAGAAGTTCAATTCAATTTGGTGAAGCAAAATTTGAACAAGTATTTACTCAACAATCAACAGAAAGACAATATACTTTATTAATTTTAGATGAAGATGCTGAGAAATTAAATATTAATGATTATTATAATTTTTATACTGTATTTAATGATCGTGGTTTAAATATTGGTGGTGGTGATATTAATTCTGCTCCACAAGATAGACAATGATTATATCCCTCTAATGTTATTAATTATTATTCACCTTATGATGGTAGTTTTTTATGACAAGAAATTACATTTTCAAGTATTAATGACAAAATTAGTAATAGTGGTTTATCAGTACGACAATTTATTCAAACAAGTGCCCCGGGTGAAGGTTATTGTTTTCCTAAAATAACTTATGATGAAAAACTAAATAAAGGTATTGTTGAATTAGATGAGATTTTATTAAAAGACCCTGGTGTTAGAGCAATGTCAGTTAAATTTTATGGTAATCCAATTTTATTTGATATACCGGTTATTGGTCGACCAATTATTAAAGGTCAATTTAATAAAAAAGTAATGAATTCCCGAGATTTATTAATGTATAATATGTATCCTGCTTCACCTGATAAAATTAATACTTATGCTTCCCCAGATGTAAGTTGATATAATATTCAAGGTATTCAACCAACAATGATAACAGGATTTAAAGATTGAAAAGATTTTATGGAAGCAAGATATGATTTTTGAAGTTCAAAAAATAGTGAAGGTATTGTTATAACAGACCCTACTACTACATCAGCTACTAATTCTAATGTTGGTAGAAATATTCATACAGAAAATAAAGAATCTAAATTTTATTGATCTAAAAATTGAAATATAACTCCACCAAATAAAATAAAAGTAAATAGTGGAAATGTTGATAATATTATTAGTACCCAAGCTTCATCATATTTTAGAAGAAAAGATGAATTTGGTAATACAGTTGGACAAGTTCAATTTGAATATAATAAAATGGGGTCTTGTAATGTTTGAGATATTTTAAATATAAATAATTTTATTAATCGACAAATAACAATATTACCTTTAAACTATACACAAAAATTAGTATTTAATCCTTTTACAATACCTGGTGGAGTTGGTAAATTCTTAAATTTTATTTCATTTGGTATTCCTTGAGGTTGAGTTATTAATCAAGATGAAAAAACATGACCTAATTTTCAATGATTAAATGGTTTTATGAGTGCAAATATTTATAGTTTTTATAATGATGCATTTTGAGGTGATGATGCCAAAGGTAAAGGTTATTTACCATTTGAAATATTTAGAGAACAAGGAAATGATAAAGTTGGTGCTATTTTTGGTGCTAATGCTACTAGTTTAGGTTTTACAACATTATTAACTGATAAAATACAAGGTAATGTTTTAGAAAAAGATGGTAAACCAACTGAAAGAATAACTTATTCAACTTATAATTTAAAACAATTAAATCCTAAAACTAATCGAATATATTTAATTAATGAATTAATAAGAGCCGTAGATGCACAAACACCAGTTAGTGATAGTGAAAAAGATAATGATTTAGAATTTTTACAAACACCAGATGGTACAAATTGTAGTTATATTATTGATATGTTTTCAATTCAAGCATTATATAAAGGTAATTTTGAAATTATTTTTTATGCAGATAATCCATATACTAATAATGAAGAAGATTTTTTAAGATTATCAGTGTGAAGTTTTAGAGGTAAAACAAAAAGTGTATTAAATAATTATTTACGCGATATGACAACTAATTATAAAACTAGTTTTTTATTACCACATGATTATGAAATACCAACATTTAATTACCCACAATATGTTCTCCCACCAGTACCATATAATTACCCAGAATATACAAAAAATATATGAGATGGTAAAACAGGACAAGCATTAATAACTAAAATTACAGCACCAGCACAATGTATTAATGATGTGAATATATTTTTAGATAATTTATATGAAGCATATTATGAAACTGAAATTGATTTAAAAGAAATTGATCCAACAATTCAAAGTATTAGTAAATTCCAAGATGCTTACAAAACAATAGAAATAAGTAATATTAATAATTTACAATCTAATTGTTTAGAACCAGAATTAAAATATTTTATTAAAGATAGAAATGTTAATTTATCGGCGGGAGAAAATAGTTGCAATAATGATTTGGGTATATTATCAAATTCTGTTTTAAAAAAAGTAGGTTTAAAACAAAAAATATCTATCAATTTTGAAAACACAATAACTTTATATACTGATAATATTAACAATGAACCACAAAATTTTATTATTGGTATTGCTAATAATTTGGATAGTGGAGAGTACAACAGTCTTTATTGGACTGAAAAAAATAGTGGAGTTTTCCATTTTGCTTTTACAATATCTAAAATAAATGATACAGAAAATGATAAAATTAAAGAAACTTATTTACAAGCATATTATACAAATGATATGAAATTAAAAATTAGATTTTCAAAAACAGTAAAACCAAAATTAACATTTTTAGGTGGGGCTGAATATTGACCATATTTTGGTAATGATAAAAATATAACAATAGACTTAAATGCCTTAGGTGTATTGAATATGGTAAATAATAGTGATGATCCAGTTAAAATTACAATTAAACCTAGGTAAAAGAAAAAGTGCTTAATGCACTTTTTAATTTTTTATTTAATATTCATTGTCTAATTCTAAATATTCTTTTACAATGTTTAAAATTTCTTTATTTTTAGTTGGTGAATTATTTTTATATGCTCTGGAAAAACTAGGAAAATTTTTTCTATTATCCATAATACAACCGCGTAATTCATTTTTTAAATTATTATAATTTTGATAACTTTTTCAATCATAATTACTATGATTTAATTTTTTTAATTTATCCTCTATTTCTTGTTCTACAGTTTCATCAATATTTTTATTTTGTGTAACAAAACTTAAAATAGCAATTATTATAACAGTTGTTCAGAAAATAACACCTCCTATAATTATTAGTATTGCTCACTCGGGCATTTAATTTTTCTCCTTATCCAGTAATTTTTATTCGCCTTTAACTTTTACATTTCCTTTATCATCAACTATTAAATTTGGCTCTGTTGTGTTTAAATTTCAACGATAAACTTTTATTCATAATGGTGATCAAGGTAAATCAATATTAGAATTTGGATTATTATTTAATTTTTTTGTTAATTTTATATTATTATAATTATCTTTATATATTATGTAATATCATTTATTATCTACTATTTCACTAAAAGGCTTTTCTTGTGGTGCTATTCATTCTAAGTTGTCTCTAATTTCTTTATTTTTTGTATCTATTTTATTCTTTTCTTTTAGTTCTTTTAATTCTTCTGGTGTATATTCATGTATTTTATCTTTACAAGCAACTAAGCTTGTTGTACTTGTTCCTAGTAGTGATATTGCACCAATAATACTTAATAATCTTTTCATATGCATTCTCCCTATTTATATCTATTTTTTTCCGTCTCTTTGATTATGATTTGTAATTTCTAATAAATAAAAAATATTTTTTATTAACAAACCATCTGCTCGTTTTCCGTTTCCACCTCTATAAATATCAAAAGTACGTTTTAAATCTAAGTCATAATTATTTTTTATATAATCTATAAATTGAGTATTTTTTTCTTTTTGCCTGTTTATTATTTTTTTATTATATTCAATATTAACAGAACTATCAAACTCTCTAACTGTAATTTTAGAGTAATGCGTAATAATTCTATTAAATATGTTTTTATAATCGCTAGTATCTAATTTTGTTTCAATTAAAGTAAATCTAAAATTAAATAAAATGTATTTGTCATCATAATTTGATAATTTGTCGGTTTTATTTAATTGCTGGTACATCTTTTTCAAACCATTTCTTAATTTCTTCATTATTAATAACTTTTGAATTTTCAGTAAACAATCAGGGTTCTGTTTTATGAGAAGCATTTACTAATCTAATGGTAGAAAATTGGCTAAGATATTTTAATATTTTATTAAGTAAATTCTCGTCATATTCAGGAGTTTTAGCATCTCTAAATCAGTTGAAATTTATTTCATTATTTCTTTTCATATTTGATTTATCTAATTTATTAATTATAAAATTATACAATTCTTTTATGACTGGTCCATGCTGTCATGCTTCAAATGTAATTGGAATAATTTCTTGTTTTTTTTCTTTTCAATAAAAACCATATATAAAAAACAATAGTTTTTGAATTCTTAAATTACTAATTTTTTCAATATCTTCTTCTAATATATTTTCATTTTTTTGTTCTTCATCATAAAATTTAATAATTTCTTTACATAGTCCTTTTAATTTTTCTAAATTCATTTTTTCCACCCCTTAATTAATATAATTATACAGCAAAAAATAAAAAAGAGAATGACTGCATCATTCTTATTAGTAATTATATACCAATAAATAATAATTTCAATTTCATTATAACATTTTTATATTATTTGTTTAGTATTTGTTTACAAAATATATTGCATTTGTTAACTATTTATATATAATCAAGTTATAGGTTTAATCTTTTACCGTTAAAAAAGAGTTTAGCTGACTTGTTAATCGGACAAGAATAAAAAAAGAGAGGTTTATAAAATGGCACTAACAAAAGAACAATTAATCGAACAAGGTTTAAGTGAAGAGATTGCAGAAAATATCTTAAATCAATTTAATAATGAAGCAAAGCAAATTAGAGAAAGTGTGCAAAAACGAGAAGATGTTATATCAAAAGAAGACTTTATTAAATTATCTAATGAATTAGATGAATTAAAAGCATTTAAAGATGTTCCATCTACTAAAATTGAAGATATTAAGACTAATTTAAATAAAGTTAGTGGTAATTCTTTAACTGAAAAAATGCAAACTTTAAAAGAATTAAAACCTGATTTGTTTGTTGAAGAACAACAATCAATTTCACCAACTAATTTTATTAAAGAAATGATTGAAAATTCGGTTGAAAATAAAAATGATGAAATTGAAAGTATTAAAGAAAAAGGTGCATATACACCTGAAGAGATTAAAAAGATATCAGATTTTACACTTAAAAACCTTAGATAATAAGGGAGTGAAATTATGGCAACAATTAATTTGCCACAAGTACCTTTTACATTAGAAGGTAATACAACAGATCAAAAAGCATATGTTGATATGGTTAATGCTTTATTGCGTGGACCTTTATATAATGAATATGCAAGTATTATGCAATATGCAACAGCAACAGCAGAACAAGTTGCTTGATTACCAAATGCTGGACAAGCATTATATAATTTAACTCATCGTGTGGTATGACAAAATGATTATTCATTACCAAATGGTGGAACAACTCAAACAATGGGATTAACAAGAATTCCAGTTCCTATTGATAAAAGATTTAATTTAAAATTAATGAATGAAGCTTTTGACTTAGCATTAATAGAACAAAATATTAAAAATGGTGTTATTGCTGATGCTATTTCTAGTGTTGTACAAAATAAATTTGTCAATTTAGAATGTGAATTAATTCAAGCGATTTATGATTATTGTTTAGCAGATGGTCAATATGAAGTTATTCCATTTCGTAGTTATACAGCTGAAAATGCTGATGATGCAAATAAAGCATTCTTTACATTAAATGAAAATTTAATTGAATTAACTAATCAAATTAGTAATTTATATTTTGGTTTACCAACAGATAAAATGTTTATGGTTTTAGGGCGAAGAGCATATTTAGGATTAACACCTGCTTATTTAAAAGTAATTGGATCACAAGCTCAATTAAAAGCAATGGTTAATGGTGAATTATATGAAAATACTGCAATGGGTATTCCTGTATCTAAAAGTTTTCATTTAGAAAAAACATATACAAAAGGACAAGTTAATCGAGATAAAGGTTATAATTTTACTAATGTAAATGGTTTACTTATTAATAAACAAGTATGAGCATATCCAATTAATATGGATACTATTCAACAAGTTTTAGATAATGATACTGCTAACCCTAAATGAATTGGTAAAGTACAATATGCAACACCAACAATTTTATATCCTAAAACATGTAAAATTATTTTGGAAAAAGCACCTACCCAAGATGAAATTAAACAAGCATATGATAACTTAAATAAAACTTATCGTGTTCCTATTGATTATGTTATTCCATCACCAACACCCAGGACCAACCCCTAGGAAAATAAATATAAGTAATATTGCTACACCGACAGCATCAGAAAATGATTTTATTGAAAATGTTTTAGACCCTAAAACAGCAACTCAAAATGAAATAAGTGATGTTTATAAAAATTTTGTTTTATCAGAAATTAAAAAAATTAATGATAGTTTAACAGAAAATGATTTTGAAATAAGCACTGATTTTATGGGAAAAAATGATATTAATTTAATTGCTAATAGTAATAATTTTGTTTTAAATATTAAAGGTAAAAATAATGCTGATGGACAAAAAGTAGTTAATATAAATGTAAATAAATTTATACTAAAAAATTTAAGTGATGTAATTAATGGTGATGTTGATAGTCCAACAGAATTTAAAGTTAACGACCCTAAAAATGTAGTAAAAAATGAATTAATTAATGCATTACAACCTCAAATTATAAAAGGTATTGATGATGACTTAACAGAAACTATAACAGAAAATGATTTTGAAATTGTCATTAAAAACCCTGATTTTAATACAAAAGCAAGATATGATATGTCAGTACCAACTCAGGTTATAATTTCTTTAAATGGTAAAAATTGATTAGTAGGTAATTCAGCAAATGATATTAATATTCAAATGCCAAGTGCTACAAAAAAGTAATTAATTATAGTGTTAAATTAATGGAACAGGTTTAAAATTAATTATGAATTTATTAATTTTAAGAGTTATTACTACAATTTTATTAGGTGAAGAAAATACAATTTTACTTAATAAATTTGTTAATTTAATTAATAAAGTTTATAATCCTTTACAAAAAATTACAAATAAAGTTGAAGATATTTATCAATGATTAAATCCGTTTACTTATTTAGATTTAATTAAAAAAGGTCATAAAAGAGAAATTCAACAAATATTAAGTCAATTAGAAAAAAATAATAATATTAAAAATAGAAAACAATTTAAAAATGAAAATTATCTAAATACTAATTGAAAACCTTTAAATAGTAGTTGACTTGAAAGTGGTATGTTTAATATAACAAATAAGTTAACTTTAACAGGTAATTTAACTATTTTAATATATACAAAAACAGCAAAGAGACCTAAGTTTTATGGACCTTATGTTTATCCTAGTGTTCCAGTTGAAATATGAAAATTATTAAGTAATGCTGTATCTAATGCTGGGACTTTATTTTGAAGATATTGATTAAGAAAATGATTACCTAGTCATTTAAGAGATTATATTAAAAAACGATTACCAAAATCACTAAAAGAAAAATATCCAAAAGGAAACATTAAATTAACATCACCAACAGTTCAAAAATTACAACAAATTAAAAATTTTATTAATAATTTAAAGATTGGACATTTTAATTTTAATTTTGCTGGTGAAATTAATAATAAAAAATGATATCGTCAGCGCAAAAGTGATGTTAAAAATATTAAGAATTTATATAAAACACCAGTTAAAAATAAATTTTATCAGGTTAATAAATCTATTAAAGTAATTAATAAAACTAAAAGAAAAGTTAATAGTTATAAACCATCTAATTTAAAAAATAAATATCGTAATCAATTAAGGGGTGTTTTATATGGAAAATAATTTAAATAATTTGTTATTTATAACAGTTGAAAATGTTAAAGAAAGTAAACTTTGACAACCTATTAATGATAGCAGACAATCTGCTTATAATGATAATTTAATTCTTTAATTTTGTCGAAAACTCTTGATGAAATAAAAAAATCATCAATATGACAATTTGAAAAATAATTTTGTTTAAGATCATGATTTTGCTTTAAATTTTTTAAACATTAAAATATAATACCGTTGATTGTTGTTTTGGTGTTAAACCTTTATGTTGGTATTTTCATTTTCATAGATTTAAATAATTTTGAATATTAGTGAAACCCAAACCATGATAATGAATTAAGGCTTCTTTAAGACTGGATTGTAATTTACTAATCTTATTTAACTTTCGATAACTAGTATCAGGGTTTGTACTAGTTTTGGTAGAATATAGAGTAGAATTTGTTTGTTTTGCTACTAATAAATATAATGGTTGCATGTCAGAAATAATTATTGATTTTTCTTTAATTAATTGCTTATTCATATTTTCAATAATTCATTGTTTTTGTAATCGTTTGGTATTGGTGGATTGAACAAAAATATTATTATTGCTATCAACTACCATTTGAATACAGCATTTGGTATTAGTTGAAAATGGATCAAGATGAGTTTTTCGTTTATCAAATTTATCTTTAAAATTACCTTTATGGATTTCTTTAATAAAAGTTTCATCAATTTGGATTTGACCATTTAATTTTTTAAATTTTAATTGAGTATTTTCTAATTGTTTTGATTGCATTAATTTTTGACGATTATATCAAGCAGTTTTTGATGTTGTTTTAATAAAACGGGAAATTATTTTACTAGATTGTCCTAATAATGAAATTTGAATTAATAAATTTCACTGTTCATAATTTAAATGACTTCAATAAGTAAAATGATGACGAAAAGCATCAAAACTAGCACGACATTTTTTACATAAATATTTTTGTTTTCCTTCGGGATTATGACCATTTTTAACACAATGATAAGATTTACAATCAGGACATATAATGCCTTTATCTCTAAATTTTTGATCAATTTCATTTAAACGTTTTTGTTTTTTGATTACTTCTGCTTCTTTTTTTATTTTTTCAGCAAATTCTAAAAATTGATCATCTGTAAAACTGTTTTTTAATTCTATAATTATTTTTTCCATCAATTATTTACCTCTATATATTAAAAATATACCTAAAATTAGATATATTCTATAAATATCAAGAGTTTTCGACAAAATTAAAGATTTAATTTATAATGCTATTTTAAAAACTAGTTTATGAATGGATAGATTATCAGGTGGGACAATTTCAGATAAAATAAATAAAAAAGATTTATTTCCCTGAGTAAAAAAAGATAATACGGGTTTAATTGAATATGATAAATGATTAAGTTATATTCAATCAGCTTGTTTATTAGCAGTTATAAATTGATATTTACCCAAAGGAGTTAATGATTTAACTGGTAGTGCTTCATTTTCACAAGGTGGTGTTGCTTATTCACAAACTAATGATCCTGATGCAAATGATACTATTACAAGAGATGTTAAAAATGCTTTAAAATTAGCTGGTGAAATAATTGATATTATATCTAGTAAAACAAAAACTAGACCTTATAATTATTTATTAGATAATTATGCTCATCCATGAGAAGAAGAATATAAACATATTAGTAAAAAAACTTTTTATCCAACATTATTATTTTGATTAAAAGAACGATTACAAACTGATTATTCAATAAATATAACTTATCCTATTATTAATGATTTTTCTAAAATTGATTATAATGAATATATTAAATTAATAGTTCCATTTGATAATAATACAATTTATTATGAAGATAATGTTTGAAAAGCAAAACAAAGTGGTAGTAATATTAAAATTGATAATAAATTTATTATTAAAAATCAAAATGATGAAATTACTGTTTCAGATTTAAAACAAAATAAAATAACTTTATTATCTAATTCAAGTGGTCGTAATAATGCTGATTTTAATGCTGAAACAGGTGAATTAAGAGTTTGAGACCCTAGTTTTGAGGGTGGAAAAAATACGGCTAATTATGGCATTATTGATAGTTCAGTTGCTGGTATTGAAAGTACTGATGATACATTAGGTACTACTAAATATTTAGATAAGTTTTTTTTACAAAAAAAAGATTTACCAAAAATTCCAAATGAATGAGAATTTGTTGATACAAGTGATTTTGTATCAAATACAAGTATAAGTTATCAGATTAAAGATTTTGATAAATCTAAATATGAATATAAAGTATGATGTCAATTTTCACTTTTACCTTATATGTTTGCAGAAACTTTTAAAAACTTTGATATTTATTGTGGCTATGCTACTTATTTAAAAGATAATCTTTATGGTTTTGCTATTAATACTGATGGTCTTATTAAAATGATTGATGAAACAACAAATATAGCTAATTTAAAAATTAAAAGAAAGTTGGTAATTTAATAATGACACAAGATAAAACAACTTGATTAAAAGGTGCTTTACCTTGAAATTGATTTAAAAAAGACCCTATTTTAACTGATAAATGAACTCATAAAGATATTGAAAATTGAAAAATAAAATATATTATTCGTAGCTGAGTAGTTAGTTTTTATACATTATTATTTTTAGCATTAAATTGTTGATTAGAATATGGAATGATTAATGCAATAAAAGATAATATTAATTGATATAATTATGGACAATATTGAGGTAATGGTATTGCAATATTATTAACACCATTATTTACACATGGGATTCAAGGTATATTTGTTGCTAGTAGTAAGCCAAAAGTAGATATGAAAATTGATATACCAAGATTTAGAGTTTCTAAAATTGGTTTAGTGTTTACAATTTTACCTTTAATTACTTTAATAATTTCATTAATTATTATTTTGATTTATAAATCAAAATGAAAAAAAGACCATTTAAGATATTGTTTAGATTGTCGGAATAACACAAGATTAGTTGCTCCAAAATTAGCAAAAAAATGAAATGAAATAGATCATGTGCAAGAAAAAGAACAAAAAACAGTAATACAAACAGCAAATGATATATTAAATAGTAAAAATTAAATTATATATAGGGGTGGTTGATATTGGGTGGTTATATAATTTAATTTATAAATTATTTTGTTCTGAAAAAATAGATGGCCACTGTTTGAGTAAGGATAAGAAAGGAATTAAATAAAATGAATGAAACATTAATGATTGCTTTACTTGTATTAGCTGGTGCGGGTGGAATGGGTAGTCTTGGTATTCTTGGATTATCTGCTAAAAAAATTAAAAAATATAAAGCAGAAATTAGAGAATTACGAACTGCTGTTATTGCTCACGAAAAGCATTTAAGAGGACCTGAATATGCAACAGAATTAGCATTAAAAACAGGTCAAATTAAAAATGTTAAAAAACAAGCACAAAAAGATGCTATTAAAAAACTAACAAATAGCATTTAAAAAAATAACCAATTAAGGTTATTTTTTATTTTCTAATATAATTAAATTTTCTTCTCCATAAATACTTTTATAGTATTCTCAATATTCAAGAGAATTAATATCAACATCTTCTTTATCAATACCAGTTATATATTCACCACGAGGGTTTTTACATGGTCGATTACCTTGTTCAGATCGATAACATAATATATAGTTATTCACTAGCTTTTACCTTTTTTAATTTATCATTTTTTTTAACACAGGTATTGGCTCCAATTAAATAATCGTAATTGATATTTTTTGCTTCACTAAGGTTTGCTCCACTAAGGTCTGTTCCACTAAGGTCTGTTCCACTAAGGTCTGTTCCACTAAGGTCTGTTCCACTAAGGTCTGTTCCATTAATTGAATTTTTATATTCTATTGTCATAATAATTTCATTTGTTCGTTTATGTTTAATTTCTAATTTATTCATTATCTTTTTTCCTTTCATTTACAATAAAATAATTTATAAAATGCTGTACTCGTTGGCTATGAGTATATAAACTAGGTAATTCATTTCATATTTTTTCTTGTTCTTTATTAAGATAAACATTAACATTCCTAATAATAACTTGTTGTTTTTTAGGTTTCATTATTTACCTTCATAATTAGCAATAATAATTGCGTCTCGTAAATGATTACTTATTTTTTCATTATTATATTTTCAACCTTTACCATATTGATAAGTTAAATTAGTATCTTTTTCATATTTTCATAAACAACCGTCATTATATTTACTTAAATTTTCTATATTTTTAACAACTGATTTAGTATATTTTGGTGATATTCAATTAATAACTTCATAACGGTCATTTTCAATTGCACCCAATAACTTTAATAAGTCATCTCTATCTTTACTAGCATTAGCAGTTGTATATAAACAATTTTCTATAAAAAGAAAACAATCTTCTTCAATAAGGTCAAAATCAATTAGAAAACCAAGTATATATTTTGCATGATTTAATCAGTATTTATCTGTATAAATAATTTGTTGTTTTAAAATATTATTTTCATACACAGTAATAGCAGTAGTACCAGTTCCTGATGGGTCAATACCTATTTTTATTCCCATCTTGCTCATTCCTCATCATTATTATTAAATACTGGTATTACATTTGAAATATCTTCTTCTTTAACTACATTATCGTTTGTGTCTGCTATTTTTGCATGCGATGGGGTATTTATATTATTTGAAAAGGGTTCATCGCTCATCTGCCCCTGATTTTTGGCGACAGTAATATCATTAAAAGGAATATATTCAAAATTACCATCTTCTTTAATTTCTTTTTCATCTAAATCAATATCTGAAATATCAATACCCATTTCTAATGCTAATTTACGATATAATTTTGCTTCAACCATTTCTTTTGGTCAATTTACTCATGGACTATATTGCCCATTGCCTGATGGACTACTATTTTTTAAACGATCAATATCTGCTTTTCTTAATAAAATACCTTGATAATTCCCATTTTTATCTTTTGCAAAAGCATAAGCACCAATAATTTCATTATAATCACTAGTATTTGCATTAAAATTAATTTCATGCATTTTAGGGCAAGAATTTATAGTATCTCATTCAAATTTTTCACCTTTAAATATAATTGCTTTTCTTGGACTATAACCATTTTCTTCAATTTTTTTACAATAAACTTTACTATCAATAATAGTTGTTAATTTATTTTTAAATGGAATAATATTAAAATCTTTACTAAAAATTAATCCTTTATTACTTAATTTAATAATTCCTAATGCTGTAATTTTTGCATTATCTGCATTAGAAACTAATGACATATAACTATTACCATTTTTCATTTTTAATTCTTCTAATGCTAAAATATTTTCTTTTAAATATTTATCATTAACTTTTAATTCATATTTAACTATTGCACCATTAATATATTGTTGTAATTCATTTGCCATATTATTTTTCTCCTTTATTTATTTTAAAATTAATACCTTTAACTCCAATAGCATTCATATCTGCATTACTATCTCATTGTTCTTTAATTTTATTTTTAACTATTTTTTCATCTATTAAAAGATAATCTTTATAAAAAGAAATAAGTTCTAATCTATCTGCTTTTTGTAAAAAATCATCATTAATACCTAATATTTCAATATCTTTTACTAATAATTTATCTTTAATAATATTAATACCAACTTTTTTTAATGGTTTTACCTCAAGTGATTTATCAAGTTGCTCAATTTCTTCCATTACACGAATTTGCTCATCTTGTATTTGATCTAAATCTAAACCCATATCTGTATTTAGATTATTAGCTTGCTCAATTAATTCTTGTTTTTTTAATTCTTGTTCTCTAAAAAATTCATTTTGTTTTTGAATTCGCACCTGATTAATATTATTTTTAATTTCAATTTTATTATTTTTAACCGAATTTTCAAAATTAATAATATTATTATGAATACGATTTAAATCATCTTTAAATACTTTAATTAAATCTAGTGGCTCTTTAAATACAATATCAACTTTACTTAAAGTGCTTGGAATATCTTTTAAATGTACATCTTTATAACCAGTAGTATTATATTGATTACGATGACGATATATAAATTCAACTAATTCATTACTATTATTATCAATTCACTTTTTAATTTGAATTGCTTTCAAACTTAATTCTTTAAAATCATCACCCTTAATTACAAAAGGGAATACTACATTTTGCACTATATTATTCATTATTTATCATCCTTTCTTTTTAAAATTAAAATTATCAATTTTATTTTTTATATTTTTTATTTTTATTAGTAATATAATATTTGCAAAAATAAACTGTAATAAATTAGAAACTATAAGCACTAAATTAATTGGATATAATATAAATCCATAATTAATTCAACTAATATTTCCAATTAAATATAAAATTAACATTAATAATGATATGCTTGTTGTATCTTTTTTAATAATTGTTTTCAAAGATTGAGGTATCAAATAAGAAACTGATAAAATAGTACTTAATCATCCAATAATATAATGTGTTTCTATTTTAATTCATCCTTACTTAGTAATAAATCATATTTTGAATGGTATTTTAATTGAATAATTTTCTGAACAATTTCTGTACTATATTCCTCAATTATATCTTCTTCACTCATATCATTATCAACATCTAATATAAAACCACCCTCATAATCTCGCTCACAATAGAAAGAAACACAAAAATCTTCTTTATATAATTCTGTTTTTTTATATTCTCTAATTTCTATTTTTAAAAATTCTATTTGTTGCAAATTTTCTGCTGCTAATTTCTTTCAAGAATTTAATTCTTTTTCTAATTCTCTTTCGTGTCTTAAATTAAGATTTTTAATTTGATTTTCTTTTAAAATAAGTTCTTCTTTAAGTTCTTCTTTAAGTTCTTCAATTTCTTTATCTTTTTCAGCAATTTCTTTATCTTTTTCAGAGATTTTGTTTTTAAGTTCTTCGTTTTCTTCTTTAAGTTTGTCAAATTTAATTGATTCTGTTATATTCATTATTTATCCTCATTTCCAATATAATTATTTTTTGGTTTTGTAAAATATATATATGTAAGATTATTTATTTGTTCTGGTGTTAATTTTTTATTTTCAACTTCAATTTCATATCGATCCATAATTGCTTCACCATAATTTTGAGCAACTTCTGGGAAATTATCAAACATTTCATTTAATATATCTTTTAATTCCATATTATTTATCTCCATTTCACTCAATATTTTTATCTTCTAAATCAATAATTGTAGTTATACCAAACATTTTTTAGCAGTCATTTTTGCTTCTTCTAATGTATAAAATAATAAAGTACTGTTAATATCAAAGTCACCATTTTTAATTACTAATAAATATCTTTTATTCATAATTTATCACCTCGTAATCTGCTTCTTCATCTTCTAAATAATCACTAATTAAACCTTTAACCTCATCAATTTCATATCATTTTAAATTTAAGTCAAAATCTGTTGGCAATGAAACATTACCGACATATCGTTCTTCATTACCAAATTTAAGATATAAATTTAATTCTCAATTTTCATCATCACTATCAATTTCTGCATAAATAATATCTTTATTACTAATTTTTAATGCTTTATTATTAATTCATTTTTCATTTAAATAATCACTAATACAATATGACATTTTTAATTCCTCCTAATTTTGTTTATTTACAATTAAATTTTCTAATTGATAAGTTTTTAATCAATGTTCTTTACATAATATAATTTCTTTTTTATAACCTAAATTTCACTCTAATTTATCACCAATTTTTTCAATATAATTATTTCCAAAATAAGCATTTTTATTATTACAATTAATTTTTTGACATTTCATAGATTAGTTTCTCCTAATTCTGTTTTCCTAATGCTCAATGTTCATCAGTCATGTTTTCAAATGAAACAGGATAACTTTTAAGCATTAATTTATTTAATATTATTTGTGTTTTTTTATTTAACTTTTTCATATAACCCTCCATTAATTAACTACAAAGTACTACAAATTGTAATTGTTTATATTGTTTATACGCCAGACATATATGTCTTCCTTCTTCCGTGCCCATTTGTGCTTTCGCTCTGGGATTTTACGCTCAGTTTTTGAAATTAAATCTACTTGCATCCATATGAAGGACCGAATGCTAAACGCAAATTTAATTGTTTAAGTCACTATCTCTTTTTTTATTGTCGTTTGATATTAGCCCTGGACTTATCACGACTATCGCTTGTTAAAGCGTCTATTATTTCCGGACTGATTACCGCTGAGCTAGACCGCCAAAATAACTATTAAATTGTTAGATTGTTTTAAAATAAAAAAACAACCCTAACAAGAGTTGTTTTTTGGAGCTTCATCGTACATTATACATATCTAAAAAAAGAGGTACCTAATAGGTACCTCCAATTTATTTTCCGCATTTGTTTGGGAAAATTAAAAATATTATGATTGAATAAATTTTCTAAACATTCCCTCTCTTTTAAAAAATAAAAGATACTAGAAAGTTTACTTTTTAACTACAAAACAAAGGTTAATTAAATCTATTACTTGTCACCTGATTTTTCAGTTTTATCTTCTTCAGGATGATCTTTTTTACGTTCTTTTGGTTTAACTTCCAAAATTTCACCTTTTGCCTCTTTTTCTTTATGTCTAGCAGCACGTTCTTTTTGACGAATTACTTCATCTGGTACTTTATTATGTTTATTAATATATTCAATTTGTTCAGCAGTAATTGTTTCTAATATTCTTAAACTTTCTGCAATTAAATCTAACAACGGAAGGTTTTCTGAAATTATTGCTTTTGCTGTAACATAACAATTATCTAAAATCTTACGAACTTCCGCATCAATTTTAGCAGCGACATCTTCTGAATAACGTTTTACGGCACCAGTATATTCATCTTTTGGTGATTCAAATTGAACTAGTCCTAATGGACTCATCCCATATTCAGTTACCATATGACGAGCAATATTTGTTGCTTTTTCCAAGTCATCATGTGCACCAGTTGTTACTTTCGTTTTTCCAAACATAATTTCTTCTGACGCACGCCCACCTAAATAACCAGTAATTGTTGCATATAAGTTTTCTTTACTCTGAAACATTGTTTCTTCTTTGGGGGTCATAATTGTATAACCACCCGCATGGCCACGAGGAATAATTGTAACTTTCTGAACTTTGCTAGCTGCATCTAATTTTATTCCAATTAAAGCATGCCCAGCTTCATGATATGAAACAATGTCTTTATCCATTACTGAATATTTTCGTGACTCTTTAGCTGGTCCTCCAACAACACGGTCAATTGCTTCATCAATAATATTAAGTGTAATAATTTTTAAATTCTTACGAACACATAAAATTGCTGCCTCATTTAAAACGTTTTCTAATTGTGCTCCTGAGAAACCAGGTGTTCTTTCTGCAATTCGCCTAAAATCAATTTCGGTCGAAACAGCTTTATTACGGGCATATAATTTTAAAATTGCTTCTCGTTCATTAATATCTGGTAATGAAATTTGAATTTGGCGATCAAAACGGCCAGGTCTTAATAAGGCTGAGTCCAAAACATCAACACGGTTTGTTGCTGCCATCAAAATAACTCCGGTATTAGTTCCAAATCCGTCCATTTCAACTAGTAATTGGTTTAATGTTTGTTCATTAGCTCCACTACCAATTGAAACCGTTCTTTTTCTACCAACAGCATCAATTTCATCTATAAAGATAATACATGGTGCTGCCTTTTTTGCTGCAATAAACATTTCACGGATTCGTGACGCACCAACCCCAACAAACATTTCTTCAAATTCAGAACCTGAAATTGAGAAGAATGGTACACCTGCTTCTCCCGCAACAGCTTTTGCCAACAAGGTTTTCCCAGTTCCGGGTGGACCTTCCATTAATACTCCTTTTGGAGCTCGTGCTCCCATACTTGAGTATTTTTGTGGATTTGTTAAATAGTCAACTAATTCCACTAATTCTGTTTTTTCTTCGTTAATTCCAGCAACATCTGAGAACTTAACTGTTGATTGGATTTGACGTGCTTTATTTTTTCCCATTGAGAATGGATTTGCACCGCCCATTCCACCGCCCATTTTTGACAATCGAACGATCATAAAAGCAGCAAGTCCAATTAATAATATCCATGGAATTAATTGTATTAACATTTCTTGTCATACTGGGACAAACTCACGGTCAATTGAAACAAGTCCGCCTTTTAACTTAATACCAAAATTTTTATCCCAAGTACTTTGCGTTTGACCTACTGGGTAAGAATAATTATTAAATCCTTCGCGGTTTCACTCCGAACTATAACGAACTGTTTTGACAGTGCCATTTTCCACATATTTAATGACCCCAGACATTAGAACACTATTCTGACCAACTTCAGCCTTAATAGTAATTTCATCAATATCTTTTTCGTTATATTTTTGCGTATTACCGATATTCCTCATATCACCTTCACTAATTTTTGTAACATCTGATCGTGTTCATAACACAATTGTTAAGATAATTAATCCAATAAAAATTAATGAACTTATAATAGCAAATCACATTCTTTTCTTATTCATAATCATTTCCTCTCTATTAAGACTTTAAAATTAATCTCTTTAAGTCACTTGAAACAATGACCCAATTCTAAACTATTTTATCATAAAAAAAAATAAATTGTGTTTTTCCGTTCAAGTATTATTAATAAATTTATTAATCTTCAAATCGACTAAATTATTAACATAAACAAGCTGATTCTTACTATCAATAATAAAATAACTTTTCCGAGCTAAAATCGGAATCTTATTTTTAATGAATCACTTATTTAAAGGTATTTTACCAAGAGTTACCTTTTGCAAAATAAGAATATCATTTGTAATTGTTAATGGTAATTGATTCGCTGTTATTTTAAACTCATAACTATTTTTTGTTCCCTCAGAAATTATCTTCTCTTTTCATTTAACTGGGGAAATTGTTGTATTTGTAATTTTAACAGTTACTGGTTCCAAAAGTTTATTTCCAATAATTTCAACATTATCATATGATTTAATTAAAGAATAAAAATTATTAATTTTAACAACAATATTTGGTTTCTGACTTTTTAATTCTTTAATTATTTCATCTAAAAATTTCCTTTTTTTATTGCTAATTAAATGAACAAGATTAATTACCTTAAAATAATTAAAAAGAATAATTTTTTGTAATTGAATATTATCAAGCATATTAAAATTAGTAACATTAATTTGTCCAAAATTATCAATTAAATAGTTTTTGGCCAATAATTTTAAATTTTCATTTTCCCTATTTTTTTGATTAATTTCTAATAACATATCTTTTAAATTAATTTGTTGAATTTCATTTCGAATAATATTACGATTATAAATTCCTAAAATATTAGTTGAATCAATTGCATAGTTAATTTGATTATGAAATAAATATTCAATAATTTCTTCTCTTGTTGTTTTTAACATCATTCGAATTATTTTGAGATTAGTATTTAATAAATGGGAATGATAATAACTAATTTCATTTAAACCATAATGTTCAACAATTCCCTTCCGTTGTTTCTGTAAAATGTATGTTTCAATATGATCAGTTAAATTATGGGCAATTAAAACACCGTGGCAATGATTTTTTTTACTAACTTGTAAAAAGAAATCATAGCGAATATTACGGGCAATATTTTGAAAATTGTGGGAAATAGTTTGATACTGGTCATAATCTGTTGGTATTACTTTTTTAACATAAATTTTAATGTTTCGTTTTTTACAATATTCAAGAACAATTTGTTCATCATGATCACTATCCACTCGTTTTTGATAATTTACTAAACAAACAATAAAATTATTAATATCTACCTCAGAATTATAATAAATATTGTCAAGCAAAAACATACTATCTGGGCCACCCGAAACCCCAATAATATACTTTTCATTCCGATTTAAAAATTTGTTATCCATTTTAATCACCTATTTCCCAAATAACTTCAAAACTGTTTCACTGTATTGATAATTATCATTATGAACTACAATTGGTTTTTCAACAATAAGACCTTTGCCTCCTTGAAAGCGAGCTTCAATTAAAACATTATTTGCTGGACTATTTTGAAACGGATGAATAAATTGCAACCGTTTAATTTCAAAGCCATACTTATTTAATAAAGAAGTAATTTCAAATAGTCTTGTTGTTCGATGAATTATTGCAAAATAACCATTATTAGCAATTAATTTTTTTGCCGCAAAAATAATATCTGCTAAAGTTAAATTTGTTTCATGCCGAGCAGGAATTAGTAATTTATTTTTTTCATTTAATTTTGATGCTCCAATTTTAAAAAATGGTGGATTACATAAAACCAAATCATATTTAAAATTGGCATTTGTTTTAACATACGCATTAATATCATTATGAATAATTTTAATTTGCGCCGTCTTCTGATTTATTAATACATTTTCTTCTGCTAATTGAACTGCTTCTTGCTGCAATTCAATCCCAGTAATCACCGCGGAAGTCAATGTTGATAAAATTAATGGAATTGCCGCATTATTAGTTCCAATATCAAGAATCTTTTTAATTTTAGTATTTAAAGTTACAAATCGGGCTAACAAAACAGTATCTAATGAAAAAATAAACATATCAGTACGTTGATTAATTTTAATTCCTTCATAATCTAACAAATTATTTAAAACTTTCACTTTCCACCTCATTATACAAATCAATTATGCCTTTTTCTAAAACTAATTCTTTATTTAAATTTTCCAATAATAAATTAGCAATCGTATAAGAAATTTCAATTAATTTGGTATTTTTATCATTTAATTTTTTAATTAGACTTTGATCTGTAATCTCATATTTGTTTCATTCTTTTCGTTTTAAAACATTGGCAATTTCCAAAAAAAGTTGACGAGACTCTAAAGAATTATAACTATTTAATTGACGAATATGAATAAAATTATTTTCTGGCATACTTACAAAATTTTTGAAAAAAGTTTGAATAAATTTAGTTTTAAAATCATCAATTTTTAATTCACTAGTTGTATTTTCTAAAATAACATTTAAGCATCGGGATTTAATCGTATCAATTACTTTTGTTTTATTTGTTGTTAGTAAAAAAGCATAAGTATTTTTGTTAGGTTCTTCGAGAAATTTTAATAATGAATTAGCAGCTTCTAAAGTCAATAAATCAATCCCATTAATAACATATACTTTAATTCCTGTTTGTTCTAATGCTGAATAATTAAAAACTTGAATAATTTCTTGAATAATTTCTTTTTTAATTGTTGCCTCAAAATCTCCTTTAACTTTTAAATCATAATAAACTTTATTATCAACACGTTCACAAGTTTCACATTGACAATTAGAATCCTTTTTTTCTTGACATAATAAAAACTTAATGATTTCAGTTGCAAAAGTTTCTAACTTAATTTTATTATTACAAGAAATTAAAAGTTGATTTGATAAATTTTTATTTAAAATTAAATTTTTAAATACTGAGATTTTTTCTACATCACTTTTTGAAAACAAATTATTCATTTGCCTTCTCCTTTATTTTTTTAATTATTTCATCAACATAATAATAAACCTGCTCTAAAACTTCAGTAATTGACTTACGCGCATCAATTACTTTAATCCGTTCAGGATGTTCACTAATTAAAACTTGATATCCTTCGTATACTTTTTCATGAAACGAATTTTGTTCCAAGTCTAACCGATTCATTTCACTTTCTTTTCTAATTTTCATTCTTTCATTTGCTATTGTTGGTTCAATATCAAAAAATAAAGTTAAATCTGGTTTTGTTGTTCCTAAAATAATTGATTGAACTTCATCTAATGTACGAATTCCTAATCCACGCGCATAGCCTTGATAAGCTGATGTAGAATCCATAAAACGGTCACAAATAACAATTGTTCCTTCTTTTAACGCTGGCAAAATATCTTCTGTCACATGTTGTTTCCGTGCAGCAATATATAATAACGCTTCGGTTCAAGGGTCCATTCCTAAATTATGCTTACTTAATATAACATTTCTAATTTGTTCAGCAATTTCATTGCCCCCTGGTTCTCGTGTTAAAACAACTTGGTACCCTTTTGAACGTAATTTTTCTTTTAATAATTTTGAAATTGTTGTCTTCCCAGATCCATCAATTCCTTCTAATGTTATAAATAGCATTATTGTAACCTCTCCGTTCTTATATATCTTTTCTACCTTCTAACGCTTGTTTTAAGGTTATTTCATCAACATAATCTAATGAACCACCAATTGGAATTCCTTGTGCTAAACGGGATATTTTCACATTAAAAGGTTGCAAAATTGTTTTTAAATATTGTGCTGTTACTTCACCTTCAAAAGTAGCACCAACAGCAATAATAACCTCTTTTATAATTTTATCATTCATTCTAGATTCTAAACCATAAAAAGTCTTTAATTTTGTCGAAAACTCTTGATATTTATAGAATATATCTAATTTTAGGTATATTTTTAATATATAGAGGTAAATAATTGATGGAAAAAATAATTACAGAATTAAAAAACAGTTTTACAGATGATCAATTTTTAGAATTTGCTGAAAAAATAAAAAAAGAAGCAGAAGTAATCAAAAAACAAAAACGTTTAAATGAAATTGATCAAAAATTTAGAGATAAAGGCATTATATGTCCTGATTGTAAATCTTATCATTGTGTTAAAAATGGTCATAATCCCGAAGGAAAACAAAAATATTTATGTAAAAAATGTCGTGCTAGTTTTGATGCTTTTCGTCATCATTTTACTTATTGAAGTCATTTAAATTATGAACAGTGAAATTTATTAATTCAAATTTCATTATTAGGACAATCTAGTAAAATAATTTCCCGTTTTATTAAAACAACACCAAAAACTGCTTGATATAATCGTCAAAAATTAATGCAATCAAAACAATTAGAAAATACTCAATTAAAATTTAAAAAATTAAATGGTCAAATCCAAATTGATGAAACTTTTATTAAAAAAATCCATAAAGGTAATTTTAAAGATAAATTTGATAAACGAAAAACTCATCTTGATCCATTTTCAACTAATACCAAATGCTGTATTCAAATGGTAGTTGATAGCAATAATAATATTTTTGTTCAATCCACCAATACCAAACGATTACAAAAACAATGAATTATTGAAAATATGAATAAGCAATTAATTAAAGAAAAATCAATAATTATTTCTGACATGCAACCATTATATTTATTAGTAGCAAAACAAACAAATTCTACTCTATATTCTACCAAAACTAGTACAAACCCTGATACTAGTTATCGAAAGTTAAATAAGATTAGTAAATTACAATCCAGTCTTAAAGAAGCCTTAATTCATTATCATGGTTTGGGTTTCACTAATATTCAAAATTATTTAAATCTATGAAAATGAAAATACCAACATAAAGGTTTAACACCAAAACAACAATCAACGGTATTATATTTTAATGTTTAAAAAAATTTAAAGCAAAATCATGATCTTAAACAAAATTATTTTTCAAATTGTCATATTGATGATTTTTTTATTTCATCAAGAGTTTTCGACAAAATTAAAGTAAAAAGTTAATTTATCTGGTGTAATTCCATTTTTAACATTAATTTCACCATTTAGAACATGATAAACACCATTAAAAACTTTTGTTGCTTCAATTTTTACTACATCATAAAAACTACTGATAACACAAAGTTTTGTTTGATCACGTAAATCATTATGACAAAATAAACAGAAATTATTGTGCATTAATGTTAAACATCTTGGGCATTGATGAAGATTATCTTTTATTTCTTTAAAAATATTTTCTAATGAGTCAAATAGTGTTGGGTTAATAATTAACTTGTTAAAAATTCTTTCGGCTGCTTTTTTACCTACTCCTAAAATAGTTTTTAATTCGATAATTAATTCTTCATAAGTCATAGTTCATTCTCCTATAGGTTAATCAATTATTTTAATATTATCAAAAATTTGTTTTCCTGTCTCAAGAATATCTTTATGATCATCATAATTATCAATTTGTTTAACTAATAAACTTTGATAAAATTCTTCAACATCAATTTTTACTACCTGTGGTAATTTATTTGCTTGCCGAATTTTAGCATAATCATTGCGAACATTATTTCATTCGCTTTCACTTAAAGCAATAACAACAAAATCAAAATCAAAAGCTTGAAAAACTTTGTTACGAAATTCTCAATCAGACATTTCAAAACTAATTCAATTTGCCTCGGGTTTAGTGTTTGTTACAATAATTAAACCTTGCTCTGAACCTGCAGCATATTTAACATCATAAAAACTAATTAGCTTATCTAATTGGACATTTTTCCCTTTTTCTTTAATTAATTCCATAAACTTACTTTCAAACTTTTCACGTTCTTCTTTATTAGCTTTAATTAAAATATTAAAAATTTGATTAATTGAATAATTAATATTTGAGAATTCATAAATATTAATTTTGTTTTTCACATCATCACGATATTTATGTAAATCAGTTATTCCCTCTATTTCTTTTCCATGCGGAACTTCTTCTAATTCTATTGCCCCAATATTATTTTGGTCAACAATTTTATTAACATCTGCCTCTATCTTAGGAGCATCTTCAGTTATTATTTCTGGTATCACTGTCCGTGATTCAGGAAAAGAATTAGTATTTGATATTTCATCATCAAATAACGAAAAATTATGAAACAATCGTTGTGGATTTGATTCTTTTTCCTGCAAAGTTGGTTCCTCAGAAACAATCTTTTTTTCTAATTTTTCTTGAACATCTGAAATAGGCATTATATCTTTTTCCATCTTTTCAGAATTATTTTCTATTATTTTATTATTTTCATCAATTATTTCTGAATTATCCAAATTATTATCTGCTTTTTTAATCTTAATATTAAGCATAGGATCACTTAATTCCAAACCTTCTAAATTCTTAATATTACCTTCAAACATTGCTAAAGCTTTTAATAAAATTAATTCAAAATACATTTCTTGGGTTCTACTACTACGCATTTTCGTTGCTGCTTCAGTAAATAGATCAAGTAACGCCAACAATTCTTTCGAAGTTAATTTATCAGAAAATATTTTTGCTTGCTGCTCTGATAATAAATTTAAGAAAACAATATTTTTTGTTTGTTTATATTCAAAAATTTCTTTTAAAAGATCCAACAAATTTAGGGTTAAAATTTCAAAATCAGAACCAGCCTGATAAATTTTTTTACTAGTTAATAAAACATCTTCTGTTTTATATTCTAAAACATCTTTTAATAATTTTAACTTAACACTTTTTGAAACTGTTGCAAAAATTATATTAACATTCTCCAATGTAATGTTACGATCCGAAAACATAATTACTTGCTCTAAAATACTCAATGAATCACGAGCACTTCCATCAGCTAAAATAGCAATTTCTTTAATTGCAACTAAATCATGTTTAATTTCTTCTTTCTGTAAAATCTGAATTATATTATTTTCTAATTCCACTTTTGGGATTTTTCGGAAATTATATTGTTGACAACGTGAAATAATTGTTGCAGGAATCTTATGACTCTCTGTTGTTGCTAAAATAAATACAACATGTTGTGGCGGTTCTTCTAATGTTTTTAACAAAGCATTAAAAGCAGAATTACTTAACATATGAATTTCATCAATAATGTAAACTTTATATTTCGCCATTGTTGGTAATAACTGAACATTACTTCTAATTTCTCTAATTTCATCAACACCATTATTTGAGGCTGCATCAATTTCAAAAACATCAACACTTCCCCCTCAATTAATTTCATTACAGTTTAAACAAGTATTACAAGGATTACCATTATCTAAATTGGTACAGTTTATTGCCTTTGCAAATATTTTTGCAATAGAAGTTTTTCCTGTCCCTCGTGGACCAGAAAATAAATAAGCATGGGAAAAAGTATTATTAGTAATTGCCGTTTTCAAAGCTTTTTTAATTTCAACTTGACCCACAATTTTATCAAAAGTATTTGGTCGATATTTACGATATAATGAAATATAATCCATTTTTTACCCCCATAATTATTAATACAGTCTTATTTTACTCTTTTAATTTAAAATATTCTATCTTAATTGCTTAAAGAATTTTTTCATTAAATCCTTCAAAACGATATTTTCTTCATTTCTTCGGACGTGATGAACTTTCATTTTTGACAAGTCAAATGTATGATTAGATTTGACAAAACCATATTTTTTATTTGATAAATAGTAATTAATAACTTTAATTCCTGAATTAATTATTGCGCCTAAACACATCATACATGGTTCAACAGTAACTCAAATTGAGCAATTGTTAATTTTATTTGTACGTTTTTTACGGCAAGCTTTATTTAAGACATAAATCTCAGCATGTGTGGTAACTGAGTTTTTTGTTGTCTTATTATAACCAATAGCAATAATTTTACCGTTTTGATCAACAACTAATGCAGAAATTGGAACATGTTTTTTCTTATATGCTCGTTGTGATAATTTATATAATTTATTAAAAATTAGTTTGTTATCATTCATAAATCCACCCTTATCATAAAAAATGTCATTACACATAGTCCTTAGTCTTATGGCTGCTACCTTCCGGTCCTGACCAATTTCAAATGTAACTATTGTAATGACATAAACAATTATAACATATAATTTTTGTTTGACTATATTTTTATTAAAATAGTCCAATGTTTCACGTGAAACATCTATTCATTAAAATAATTAAAATTATGTCGTTAGAATGTTTCACGTGAAACATTCTAAGAAATAATTGTTTGCCCTTGCAAATAACTTTGCAATTTCTTTGGAATATTAATAGTTCCATCTTCATTTTGATAATTCTCTAAAATTGTTGCAATCAAACGATCAACTGCTAATCCCGAACCATTTAAAGTGTGAACAAAATTTGTTTCATTTTTATCATCACGATAGCGCAATTTCATTCTTCGTGCTTGAAAATCGAGACAATTTGAACATGAGGAAATTTCCCGATATTTATTTTGCCCTGGCATTCATACTTCAATATCATATGTTTTTGTCGAAGAAAACCCCATATCACCTGAACATAATAAAACTACACGATATGGAATTTCTAATAATTGCAAGATATTTTCGGCATCTAATACCATTTTTTCCAATTCATCAAAAGAATTTTCTGCTTTGGTAAATTTAACCATCTCCACTTTTCTAAATTGGTGTAAACGAATAATCCCTTTTGTATCACGACCTGCTGAGCCAGCTTCTTGTCGAAAACATGGTGTGTAAGCAGTATGATAAATTGGTAAATCTCTTCCTGTTAAAATTTCTTCCCGATATAAATTAGTTAATGGTACCTCGGCAGTTGGAATTAAATATAAATTATCTTTTTCAGTATAATATGTATCCTCTTTAAATTTTGGCAAGTTTCCTGTCCCATACATAATTTGTGGTTGCACTAAAATTGGTGGTTCAATTTCAATATATCCTCGTTTTCCATGCTCATCCAACATAAAATTCACTAAAGCTCGCTCTAATTTTGCTCCCATTCCTTTGTATACAACAAAGCGTGATCCAGATAATTTTGTCCCTCTTTCAAAATCAATAATATCTAATTTTGCCGCTACTTCTCAATGTTCTTTTATTTTTGAGTTTGATATTCCTTCCCCTCATTTTCGAATTTCTAAATTATCATTTTCATCTTGTCCTGTTGGAACTGAGTCATCAGGAATATTGGGAGTAACTTCTAATATTCCTTTAATTTTTGCTTCAACTTGGTTTAATTGTTCATCAATTATTTCCATTTCTTTTTTCATTGTGACAATTAATGCCTTAATTTTTTCTGCCTCATGCTTCTTTTCTTCTGCAACTAAAGCTCCAACTTTTTTTGATTCTATATTTCGTTGTTCCTTTAATTTTTCTGATTTAACAATTAATGTCCGGCGTTGTTCTGATAATTCTTTAACATCTTGTAAATATGAAAAATCATCTTGACGGCGATTTAATTTCTTTATTATTTCATCAAAGTTATCAACAACTTTTTTTTGATCTAACATTTTTTGGTTCTCCTTTTATTCACTATCATTTTTCTTTTTTAAAATTTCAATCACTTCTAGTTTATCATCTTGTTCTAAACGCATAATTTTAACACCTGATGTTGTCCGCCCAAACAATGGAATTTGCTCTAATGAAATTCGAATAATATTACCACTTTTTGTTCCCACTAAAATGTCTTCATCACCAACAACGGCTTGGACAAATTTTAAGTATCCTGTTTTATCTGTTAAGTTAATAGACTTAACACCTTTTGTATTTCTTCCTGTTAAACGATAATCCTCAATTGGCGTTTTTTTTGCATAACCATTTTCTGTTACAGATAAAACATATTTTGTGGATCGCCCAGAACTTACCCCAATTGTTACTCCTAAATCACCATTTGCAATTCCCTTAACACCAACAGATTGCCGACTCATAGCTCTAATTTCTTCCTCATTAAAACGTATTACTTTCCCAATATTATTACCAATAATGATATCATCCGTACCTTTTGTAATAATAACGCTAACTAATTCATCGTTTTCCTTTAATTCAATGGCAACTTTTCCAGTTTGCCGAATTTGATTAAATTTACTTGCTTTTGTTTTTTTAATTAATCCTTTTTTTGTAACAAAAAATAAATTATCTTGTTCAGAAATTGTTTCATCTAATGCCAAAAATGTTTGAATGTTTTCTGTTTTATCGATTGAAATTAAGTTAATAATTGGTAGTCCGCGGGCATGACGAGAATAAGTCTCAATTTGATAAGCTCGTAATTTATAAACTTTACCAAAATTTGAAAAAATTAATAATGAATCAATGCTATTAGCACTAACAATTTTTTTCAAACTATCTTCAATATTTGCTAACCCACTAATTCCTTTTCCACCACGATGTTGTAATTTAAAAGTATCATCCGCTACCCGCTTTACATATCCATCTTTCGTTAACATAATTAAAATATCTTCTCGACGAATTAATTCTTCTGGATCAATTTCAGTTAGTTCCTCTCTAATGATTTGACTACGTCGCTCATCACCATATTTCTTCTTGATTTCTTGCAATTCATTAATCATAATTTCAATTTGTTTTTCATTATTATTAATAATTTCTTCTAATCTTGTAATTGCAAATTGAATTTCTCTAATTTCATTATTAATTTTTTCAATTTCTAAACCTGTTAAACGTTGCAAGCGCATTTCTAAAATTGCTCGTGCTTGTTCTTCAACTAATTTAAATTTATTGATTAAAGCTTTTGAAGCAATTTGCGTTGTTTGTGATTTTTTAATTACTGCAATTACTTCATCAATATAATCAAGCGCAATTTTTAATCCTTCTAAAACTACTAATCGATGTTTGTTTTTTTTCAATTCAAATTGACTACGTTTAACAATAATGTCAATTTGGTGATCAACAAAATATTTTAAAATTTGTTTCAAACCCATTACTTTCGGTTGATTCTTATATAACGCTAAAATATTTAAAGAAAAATTTGTCTGTAATGGTGTTAATTTATATAATTTATTTAAAATAACATTTTCTTGGGCATCACGTTTCAATTCTAAAACAATGCGAACCCCTTCCATATTTGACTCATCACGAAGATCAGTAATTCCATTAATAATTTTATCCCGTACTAATTCAGCAATTCGTTCTATTAATCTTGCTTTATTAACTTGATATGGTATTTCAGAAACAATAATTCGGCGTTTATTATTGATTTCTTCAATAATAATTTTTGAACGAATTGTAATTGCTCCATTCCCTGTTTCATAAGCTTTAACTAAACTATTACCAGCCGTAATTAACGCCCCCGTTGGAAAGTCTGGTCCTTTAATAATTTTCATTAATTCAACAGTTGTAATATCCATATTTTTTGTGACAGCAATAGCCCCATCAATTACTTCATTTAAATTATGTGGTGGAATATTAGTTGCCATCCCGACAGCAATTCCACTTGCACCATTAACTAATAAATTTGGAAAATAACCTGGTAAGAAAGTTGGTTCATGTTCACTACCATCATAATTATCAATAAAAATTGTTGTTTCTTTTTCAATATCTTTAATTAATTCACCCGCAATTTTGCTCATCTTTGCTTCAGTATACCGCATTGCCGCTGGAGCATCACCATCCATTGATCCAAAATTACCATGACCATCAATTAATGGATAACGATAAGAAAAATCCTGTGCCATCCGCACCATGGCTTCATAAACCGCACTATCACCATGAGGATGATATTTCCCAATTACTTCCCCAACAATTCGTGCTGATTTTTTATGTTGTTTATCATATGTCATATTTAAGTCTCACATTGCATAAATAATGCGCCGATGAACAGGTTTTAAACCATCCCGAACATCAGGAATTGCACGTGAAACAATCACTGACATTGCATAATCTAAAAAGCCACTTTTCATTTCATCCGCAATATCAATATCCCGGATTTTACCATCATAATCATATTTATCATTCTCTGGATTCAATTTGTCCACCTCCTCTTATATATCTAAATTTTTAACATATTTAGCATTTTCCCGAATAAATTTTTTCCGTGGTTCAACATTTTCGCCCATTAATTCATTACAAATTAAATTTGCTTCAAATGCATTATTAACAGATACTTTTAATAATAGTCTTCGTTCAGGATCCATTGTTGTTTCTCATAATTGTTCCGGATTCATTTCTCCTAATCCTTTATAGCGTTGGATAATATAATTCTTAATATTCTGAGCTAATAATTCTTCTTTATAAGTTTCTAATTCGTTGTCACTATATCCATAACGAATATTATTACCATTCTGAATTTTATACAACGGTGGCTGTGCAATATAAATATTGCCATTTTCAATTAAATCTTTCATATAACGATAAAAGAATGTTAATAATAAAATTCTAATATGAGCACCATCAACATCTGCATCCGTCATAATAATTACTTTTTGATAACGTAATTTTTTCTCATTAAAATTATCTTTAATACCAGCTCCTAATGCTGTAATAATAGAATTAATTTCATTATTTTCAAAAACTTTTAATTGTTTTGCTTTTTCAACATTTAAGATTTTTCCCCGTAATGGTAAAATTGCTTGAAATCTTCGATTCCTTCCCGATTTTGCACTTCCTCCCGCTGAATCACCTTCGACAATATAAATTTCCGCAATATTTGCGTCTTTTGTTTCACAATCAGCTAATTTTCCTGGTAAAGAAAAATTATCCATTACTGTTTTTCGACGGGTTGTTTCTTTTGCTCGTTGTGCAGCAATTCTTGCCTTTAGAGACAAATTAATTTTCTCAATAATATTTTTAGCATCTTCTGGATTTTCTAATAAATAACTATTTAAACCTTTCCCAACAATATTTGATACTATTTTTTTAACTTCACTATTACCTAATTTTGTCTTTGTTTGCCCTTCATATTGTGGTTCAGGATGATGAATTGAAATTATCGTTGTCATTCCTTCTTTGATATCATCTCAAGTAAATTTATCTTCATTTACCTTATTATTTTTATTAATATTTCTAAAATAATTATTTAATTCTCGAACAATCGCTAATTTAGTTCCTTCTTCATGGGTTCCCCCCTCATGAGTATTAATATTATTACAAAAAGAAAATACATTTTCTGAATAATTATCATTATATTGTAATCCAAATTCCACGGCAATATTATTTTCAACACCTTCCACGTAAAAAACATCATTTAATGGCGTTCCAATTGTTTTGTTTAATTCTAAAACATAATCTTTGATTCCATTATTAAATTGATAAACAACGGATTTTTCTTCTTCATCGTCCCGTAAATCAAATAATGATATTTCTAATCCTTTGTTTAAAAAAGCTAACTGTTTAATTCGATTTTGAATTGTGGAAAAACTAAAAATTGTTGTTTCCTTAAAAATTTTTTCATCTGGCAAAAAAGTAACAGCCGTTCCAGTTTCTTTGGTTGCTCCAATTTCTTTAATTGGGGTTAAAATTTGACCACCATTATGAAACTCCATTAAATAATGTTTATCATTTTTTTTGACCTCAATCTTTAAATATTTACTTAAAGCATTAACAACACTTGCTCCGACCCCATGTAAACCTCCAGAAATCTTATAAGTATTTGAATCAAATTTTCCTCCTGCATGTAAAACAGTAAAAACAGTTTCTAAGGTTGAAACTTTTGTTTTTGGGTGGATCTCAATTGGAATTCCCCGACCATTATCAGTAATGGTAATTGATTCATCTTTATTAATTGTAATTTTAATTTTATTAGCAAAATTTGCTAATACTTCATCAATGGCATTATCCGCAATTTCTCAAACTAAATGATGTAATCCTCTTATATTAGTTGCACCAATATACATCCCTGGTCGTTTCCGAACTGCTTCTAAACCTTCTAAAACTTGAATTGAATCTGAATTATAATTATCACGCATATAATCCCCCCATTTCTGTGCACTTTTATTTTACCATTATTACCTAATTTTAGGGCTAAATTATCAAATATATTATCAAATATATTAAAAAATATTTTTTTATTTTTAGTGTCTAATTTTACCCTGTAAAAAGTTATAAAATAAATATTAAACAATTATCTTCTCCTTACATTTTAAATAAAAAAAGGTATTAAACCTTCTTTTTATTTAAAAATATTTTATGCTTACAATTTAATTTTATAAAATAAAACAAAATTATGACCAATTAAAGATTTCCTTTTCTATTAGAAACTACTTTAATTGTAAAAAAATATATTATATTAACCAAAATAAATAATAAATAACTAATAATAAGAATTGCAATAATAGAAAAAACTAATTCAAAAACATTCGCAAATATAAAAGGAAAATCTCTTTTTGTTAATAAAGCATAAGGAAAAATAATATCATAAGGAATTTTGCTTAACACTGGATCATTTATATAAAGGCCAAATCGAAAGCATAAGAAAAATGTATATAAAAAGGGATAAATTAAATAAATTGGAAAAACTTTTCCAAAATATTGTTTATTAGTTAATGTTATTTTTTTCACGGTGCATAAATAAATAAACAATCATTAAAATTGGTGTCACCAAATGAAAAAATAATCCAACCAAAATTTTACTGAAATAAAATTTTTCAGCCATTAACATTGCCGGTAAAAGAAACGCCATAAATGTTATACATGTCACAGTAATATATAAAGTTATTGCAATTCTAGTATATTGATTTTTTCACCAATATTGTCGCTTATGAAATGTACAAGCTGATGCTATAAATCAGATTCCTAATAAGAAATTACTTTGATATGTAAAAAAACTAAAAAATTGACCCTGAAATAAAACCGGAGAAAAAAGTGAATCAATATTTCGTAATCATATTTTTGTAATCATATGATATAAATATACGGTTAATAAAGCAACAATAATAATAATTCCTGAACATAATTGATAATAAAATCATTTGTCTTTAATTACTTTCATTATTTTTTCCTTCCGTTCATTTTTATTAATTATAATGAAACATAATAAGAAAAGCAATTTTAAAAATTACTACAAAAAATGTTTTAAATTATTTAATTTAAAACATTTTTTGGTTGCAGAACACATTATTTAAGCATACAAAGATATTTATTAATTACTTATGAAAAATAAATATTATGCGTACCTAAATAAAATAGTTTTGATTTAAAAAATTAACTAATATGATCGAATTGGTAAAACCAATTGTTGCAATGAATTATCATCATTTGATGTAATAATTAATGGTTTTGTTTCATCAATCATTTTAATAGTAATTTCTTTTGTTCGAAATGCTTTTAAAGCATCAAGAATATATTTTGAATTAAAAGCAATTGTTTGATCTGATCCTTCAACTTTAAATTCTTTAACTTCCTCTTCTGTATTTCCAATTTCTTGCGTAAATGAAGTAACTAAAACTTTTTGTTCTTTTATTTTTAATGTTACAATTGTTGTCATTGCTTCATTTGATAAAACACTAGCTCGTTCAATAATTTTAATCAATTCCCGATTATTAATAGTTAATGAAGTATTAAAAACTTCTGGAATAACTTTACTTGTATCTGGATATTTTCCTTCAATTATTTTTGTTTGAACAATTGTATTGTTAATAATAACACTAACTGATTTATCTGTTACTTTCATTCTAATTTCTTGTTCATTTTCTGAAATTAATCTTCCAATTTCATTAATAAATTTTCCTGGAATAATAACATCAAAATCATTACTATTGTTATAATTAATTTTTTTACATGATAAGCGAAATGAATCAGTTGCTGTAATAATCAATTGTTTATTACTTTGATCCGTTTTGATATTTAAACCATTAAAAACTATTTTTTTTTCTTTTTCCCCAATTGCAAAACTTGTTTGCAAAATAATTTCTTTTAATAAATTACTAGTAAAAACTATTTTTTTTCCTTCAGTTTCAAATGATAAATGCGGATAATCAATTGCATTTAAAGTATTTAAAACTGAATCAAAGTTATTTGCTTTAATTTTAATTAAACTACATTCTACTGCTTCTAGGGTAATAAAGTCATCTTCAATTTTACGAATAACTTCAATAATAAATTTATTTTTAATTAATATGCTGCCAAGTGATTTAATTATTAAATCTTTTCCCACTAATATTTCTGATTTAATTGATGTATCCCCATCAGAAGTTGTAAAAGTAACTTTATCTTTTTTAACTTCAATTAAAATACCTAATAATGATGGAATTAATGTTTTTTGAGAAATTATTCGACTTACTTTTAAAAGTTCATCTAATATTTTATCTCTTTTAATGCTTACTGTCATTTTGTTACTCCTTACTAAACATATAGTATATTTAAATTATATACTAATGTTAAAAATGTTATTTATTTATTATTATTATTATAATGTAGAAAATGTGGAAAACTCTGCAAAGTTTTGAATCATATAATTCTTTTTGAAAAAAAGGCAGTGCAAAACACTGTGTTATTTCCCTTCAATTTTTTTTCGGATTGTATTTACTAAATGTTTAAATTCTTTATTAGTTCCAATTTGTGATTCCACTTTTTTAACACTGTTCATTACGGTAGTATGATCTTTACCCCCAAATTCCGTTCCAATTCTGGTAAAAGGATCATCTAATAATGTTCGACAAAAATACATTGCTAATTGGCGCGCCTGCATGACGTTACTAACGCGAGATTTGCTCATCATTGCTTTAACAGTAATATTATAGTTATCAGCAATAATTTGTTTAATTTTTTTCGGAGTAATTTTCTCGTTATTTTGTAATGGAGCGTTCTTAAAAGCTTTTTCAACATCAACTAAAGTAATAATTTCATCGGGTTTTTTATTCATAACTGCTAAAAATAATAATCGTTTAACTGCCCCTTCTAACTTTCGAACATCGCTATTAAAATTTAGGGCAATAAATTCTAATGACTCTTCGGAAAATAATGCTAAGTTATTTTGGGATTTTAATTTTTGTTCTAATATTTTAAGAGCAGTTTCAAAATCTGGTGAATCTAATCCAATACTTAAACCATATGAAAAACGAGAAATAATTCTAGCTTCAAATCCATCGAGATCATCAGGATATTTATCGGAAGTAATAACAATTTGTTTGTTTTTTTCAATATATGAATTAAAAATATAAAAAAATAATTCATTTGTTTTATTTCGTTTTGCTAACATTTGAATGTCATCAATTAATAAACAATCATAAATATCATATGATGTTTTAAAAGCCTCAATAATTTCATGCCCTTGATTTAAAATATCCATTGCAATTTTTCCAAATTCATCAGCTTTTAAATATTTGACACGATTTTTTGTTGTGTATATTTCATTTACTTTATTTTCAATTGCATGTAATAAGTGTGTTTTCCCTAATCCAGAATCTCCATAAATAAATAAAGGATTTCATTTTTTTCCTAAATCCAAAGCAACTGCTAAGGCTGCTTGCATTGCTTCGCGGTTAGAATCGCCACGAACAAAGTTTTCAAAGGTATAATTTTTATAATATTCAATATTATTGTTTTCCTTTAAGGAATCAATATTGTCAGTAACAGATGCTTGTTTATTTATATTTTTTTCCAATTCAAAAGAAATGTTATATTCAATGCCAGTTAATTTTTTTAGGATATTTTTAATTTTATCATTTAGTCCGGCTTCAAATACGCCAATTGCAATTTCTGATTTTGTTGTAATCAAACAATTATTATCAGATACAGTATATAAGTTTGTGTCACTAATATAATAATTGTAAATTTCAGGCGAAACTGATTCATCCCGGGACAGAATTTCTTTAACCTCACTTCATAATTCTTTTGTATTCA